>CAVSCN010000024.1:0-475767 GCA_963726425.1 uncultured Actinomycetota bacterium
AAGCGCTCTCCCTACTTGCCCCTGATGCCGAGATCGCGCAGAAGAAGACGAGCGTCTACCTGGACGGCGCGACCCCGCTGCCGTCAGAAAGAGCGGACAGCCCCTGGTGGAGCTGATCCGCAAGGGCCTGGCCGCATCATCCGACCCTGAGTGACGATCTCCTCCGGGTCACCGGCAGGGCTACAGCCTCAGAACTCCAGTCCCCCTAGCGCGGCCGCCGGACTACGACCAGAGTTCAGCCCGGCGCGACCACCAGGCCTCGGCGGCGGTCATCGCGCTTTCGGCCTGCGCCGGATGCCGTCGCCCACGAGCCCTGCGGTGGCAGCCCAGTGCAAGGGGATAAGAGCCACAGCCCCGGGGAGCCAACGGTGCTCGTCGCGAGTCAACGGTTCCGGAGCCGTGCCTTCGTAGGCGTCGACCAGTCGTCGCGGCTCGAGCGAATTCGCCGCACTCGGTGCGACGTGGTGCAGGCTGGCCGCGACGTCGTACAGCCGCTCCCTGACCCTCGCGAAATCCAGGTCGAAGGTGGCCCATGAGCCGTCTGACAGTTCTCCGGCGTTGCCGAATTTGTAGTCCCCATGAATCGGAGCGCATGGCAGTTCGACCTCCTTCCCGGAGCTTGGAGAGCTCGCCAGTCAGTTGGCGCATCCGATGCACGACCGGCTCGCTGCGGGTCCGAGCCTGCGGCGTGTGAAGCCGACCGAGTAACGCAGTTGGCCGAAGGTTCTGTGGTCGTCGAGGGGTTCTGGGCGGACTGGGCTCCCAGACTGCTTTGAGCGCAGTGTGAACGCGTCCGAGCTCCTCGAATAGGCGGACGTAGGAGTCCTCGTCCGTCCGTGGCTGCACGTGATCGATGAACTCCTCAATCTCAGCCCAACGATCAGCGACCCTCAGGAGGTCGCAGCCGGAAATCGGAATCGGCCGAGCGACGCGGACTTGCGTCCGCTGGAGCCGTTCCCGCAAGCGCCGCAGTCCCGCGACTCGCCCGCGGCGGACCCAGGGCCTGTGAACCCGGAGGACAACCGGCGGCTCAGCGTCTATCCGCAGGTTGAGGTTGAATCCACCGCCGATGTCTGCCCATCCGGCCCCGCGCGCGACGCGGTCGATCAGGGCCGAGACGGCCGGATCATCTACGGCTGGCTCTAGGTCCGAACCAGCGCGGCAAGGCAGGGGGAGAGGTCGAAGCTTCCGATTCCGGTCATGGCAATGGCCCGCCAGCGCACCCGACGGAGGATCCGCCGGCGAACCCATCCTCCTCGACGCGGGTCGATCGTGCCACGCATGTGCCGGTCGGCGACAGGGCGAACGTTGGATCACGCGGCACTAGGATGCACGTCCTTGCCCGGCCTAGCCGTGTCGACAGGAGGAAGGCGTCTCTGCCTGCCCGGTAAACTCGGCTATCGCGGCATGCACACCCGATGCCGTCACGTCGGCAAGAGTCATGGTCAGAATGTACGGCTCGCTTCGACAGCCGTGCTGGCCCAGCAGAGCTAGTGAAGTGCCTTTGTCAGATGTTCTCGCACTGGCCCGCACATGCCATATGGGCGCATGAGCTCGTCGGCCTCGGCAAGGGTGACCCAGCGCACTTCGGCGAGCTCTCTGGTGGGACTAGACGGCTCGCGGCGGCGCCGGGGTGTCAAGGCAGGCGGTGCACTGTTGGGTGCGCTGGTAAACGACGGCGACCAGCTGCTGGCCGAGACCGGCCGCACGACCACCAAACCCATCGCCCGACTCAAGGTCGCGAACCAGAACCCCCGCGTCAGCGTCACCCGGCACAAGGATCCGCTATTTGGCACTGATCGTCATATCGAGGGTGACTCCGGTACTGGGCCGTGCTGGCGGTGCAGTCCGGGGACCGGGTTATTGAGGTCGCGCACCAGCTGGGGGTGTCGCCGCAGAGCCCGCACAGCTGCATGCGTTCAGCTGCCCGGTCCTCTAGCGGTAGGGCGTCAGATCGGCCCGGGGGTAGCGCGTTTGGGTGTCGGCCAAGGTTTGCTCGTCCCAATACGGATCGCCCGGAGCTGGGAAGCCGAACACCGACCGCTCCCGGGGAGAGGCCCGCTCGACGATCTCGAACCAGTCTGACCGCGTCGCGCGCTCGGCCCAGGCGACCCGGCCGGTCCAGCGCGGTGCCCCACACATCGTAGTCGGCGAGGAGCGCAAAGCGGGTTGATCGTTCGCCGGTCATGCGCGACCCACGGTGAAGTACGTCGGACCGAAAAGCGAACAGGGTTCCTGCCGGACCGGTCATCGAGACCTCCTCCTCGGCGAACATCGCCTCGGGGAGGTAGTTCGTGATGTCGTGATGCCCGGGGACCGGCCAGTACGGCACGCTCTGCCCGACCGACAGCGGAACGATCTTGGTAGGGCCGTCCTCATCGCCTACGTCGGACAGGAGGATCCAGCTCAACATCTGCGTGGCCGGCTCGGAGCGCTTGGGCACGACGAGGCTGTGGTTGACGAAGTCGCGGTGGTGGCGCTGGTCGTAGTCGACGGCTCCGGCGTACTTGGCCCACAGCGACGCCTCGTAGAGCCGCAGGTCGGCTGAGCCCAGGAAGCGCTCCGCCAGGTCGAGCAGGTCCGGGTGGAAGGCCAGTCGGTTCAGGTTCCAGGATCGCCACGGTCCGCTGACTTCGCCGGCCCACTGGTCCGTCGCCAACGACGCATGAGCAGCTGGGTCGGCGAAATACACCTCGGGCCGCGGGTAGTGCAGCCACAGAGCTTCCCGGGCCGCGGCCAGCTCGTCAGCCTCGAGGAAACCGTCGAAGAGCAGGTAACCCCGCTCCCGCAGGTCCGCCAGGCAACGGTCGGGCACCCTCATCCCCGCACCCTAGCCGCCCTCGCAGTTCGGCCGCACCGGCATTTCGACAGTGCAGCGGTTCGGGGTCACGGCCGAACCCGCCGATTGGGCAGACACCCTCCCCGCGGGCTGCCGACGCTCCTGACCTCGCTAACCCTGGTTGTCCAACCCGACCCGGGTACCCTGACCGCACGAGATCATCTAGCAGGAGGCCCTGAGTCCCGACCACGATCGGTGGTCGAGCGGCTGCATCGGGTTACGCCGAGTCCCGTTGCGGTGCCGGTCAGTGCTGACGCTGCCTCTGGATGACGCGAGCCGCCCGCGCGCTTGGGCTTGCGCGGCGCCGCTTCCCTGATGAGCTGCGCACGTGCGTCTTGCGCTGCGATCGCCTGCGATCGCCGCTGGCGGCCGGCGAGGGACTGCGGCCCTCACACGAAGAATCGCCGAATGCGGCTCGGGCAGTCAGCGCGACACGGCGTGAGCCGGCGCGGCCGATCCGCGGCCGTACCGGGGCTGGACGCCAAAGACTGCATGGATATCCAGATCGAGCCGCGAGCTCTGATTGAAGACCGATCCGCGGACGCTTCACTCAGGAGTAGGTTTCCGATTGCGGCCCGAGCCACGCGCATCGCTGGAGCCCACGCCGTTGCGCCCGCGCCCGAACTGGTCTTCGCCCCGGTCAGAGGGTGGCGGGCGAGCAGCTGGGCACGTGTGGAAGTCGGCGAGCGGGCCGCGGCACAAGCGGGCCGTTCCGGGACTTCCTGCGGCCCACGACCGGCCCGGGACTCCTGGAGCGACTTCGAGCAGCGCCCGTTGTCCACGACGAGGGTCCGCCGACGTCGTGGACCAGTACGGTCAGGCCAAGGCCGGAGCGGGCAGAGGTCGTGCTGATGCGCTGGAAGCGGGCAATCCCGGATCCAGTGGGCGCCTCGGATTATCCCCGCGCCGCGCCCGGAATGTTCGACCGGACGCTGAGCCCGGGTCCCGGAACCTCGCGACCGCCCAAGGCGACACACCGACCACCGACACCTCGGGACCTGTACGCCAGCGCCAGCGAAGCCGATGTGTCGCCATCAAGTGGAGCTAGGTCACGCGGCCTCCCTGCCGTGGTCCTCGGCCCGCGCCGTCGAGCCCGAGCAAGACCTGACGCGGAGCTAGCCGCCGAGAACATCAACGGCGAGCTGGTGACCACCTTCCCGCTCGCCGTCTGGTCACGTCTTCGGCTCGCAGGGCTCGATCACGCTGTGCTGGTCGCCACCGAATACGGCGGCCCGGCTGCCGTGAAAGGGCTCGTCAGCCAGGCAAGCCTCGATGCCCGGCCAGCTGCTGCACGCCGAGAGCCGCAGCGACACACAGCGGGGGGACAGCGCAGACGATGAAGCGCAGATCCCACAGCACGGCGGCAGCTCCAGCAGGGCTATGCCGGTGAGCCACGGCAGCAGCGCCGGACCACCGCGTCGGCGCCAACTTGCGACAAGACCAGCCAGGCCGATGAGCGTTATCACGCCGAGCAATGGCCCGGATACGACGATATAGCGCTGATAGGTTCCGATCCACCCGGAGTAAGGGTGCAGCACCCGCTCGTCCGGGACCGCGCCGTCGTACTGGCGGAAGAACCTGTCGTCGTAGCTCAACGGCCAGACCTGCCGCGCCACCGGGAACATGTAGCCCAGCTCGCTTTGGGCGCCCTCCCAGGTGATCGAGTGGGGGCGGTCGTTCCCGCCGTGGAGCGCGAAGCTCTCCGCGAAGTTCTCTCCCACAGCTCGCAGGTAGTCCAGCGGCTGCGCCCTGATGGCCCGGATAGCGAAGTCAGTGCCGACTGCGTTTGCGCTGTTGCCGTCTATCCCGCCATCCTCGTTGCGCAGAGGGTTGCGCCTGAACAGGTAGTAGGTAGCGTCCTTCGGGCACTCGCTCACCGGCACCTTCAGGCAGAGGAACCGCTCGTCAGCTGGCGGCCGGATGATGACGCAGTCGGAGAACGTCGTGACCTCCGCGTACGGAACGCGCCGTCGCCTGTCGTGAGGTTAAACGAGCCATGGTCGTAGTCGAACCACCCGGCGTCCCCCCGGCCAGCGGGCAGGCGCACGCTACGCAGAGGACAGCGACGCTGGCGAGAGTCCGCCACCCGGCGAACCGGATCAGCATGCAGACGGCGAAGCCGATGAGCAGCGGCGTGCCCTGTGTCCTGACGATGGCCGCCGCGGCGAGCAGCAGCCCGGCCAGCGCGCACGCCCACAGCGGCGGATCCTGCCACCACATCATCGCAACCAGGGCCATCATCACCAGCAGCGCGAACAGGGTGTCGCTGAGCAGGAAATGCTCGAGCTGGATGGCGTAGGCCGACAGCAGCACGGGTGCCATCGCCAGCGCGGCGCCCCAGCCGGGTAGCCCACGGCGCCGCAGCAGCGCATAGCCAAGCATGCCAATAGCCAGCCCCATGAGGTGCTGGATGACTATCACCGCTGCCAGGCTGTGCAGCAGCCGAGCATCCACAACATCGCGGAATAGCCGAAGGGCCGAAGCGCCGGCAGGCGCCAGGTGGAGGGCGGTAGTCACGTAGCCGCTGGTATCGGGATACAGCAGCGGACCCGGATAGCCCAGCATGGCGACGAACCGGACTGCGGCCGCCACCAGCACGACGGCGCCGAAGATCCGGTGCTGCCTGACGAAGGCCGCCACCCGTGCGACTTGCCGGTGGCCGGGCGGCCGGTGCCGCGCGCGGCGAACCCCACCCCGGTCGGATGCGGCTGGGAACCCCCTAGTTGCGTCATTGCTGACAAAATAATACAGAGTCTGGGTTATTACTCCTAAACACCCTGGCCGCGCTGACCGGGGTGCCGGAGCCGAACACCCGGCTACCCCGCCTGGCAGCGGCTCGCACCGCCTGGGTATCGCCGGGCACATCATCGCCCTGGAGTTCACCTGGGGGGACGAGAACGGCTGGCACCCGCATTACCACGTCCTGCTGGTCCACGACCAGGACCTGGACGCCGCCGCCATCGCCGCCCTGCACGCCCACATCGACTCGCGCCTGACAGTCGCCTGCCGCAATCACGGCCTGCGGCAGCCCGACCAGCTGCACGCTGTCCGCATCGACCCCAACGTCTCCGGCACCGCCGCTCGTGGCTACATCGCCAAGGGCGGCGACTGGACAGCCGCCGACGAAATCTCCCGCGGTGACCTCAAGACCGGCCGCACCGGCAGCCGCACCCCGTTCCAGATCCTCGCCGACTATTACCAGAGCGGCGACACCCGCGACCGGCAGATCTGGGATGCAGTACGCCCGCGCCGCCCGCAGCCTGGCCGCCGTCCGCTGGTCACGCGGCCTTCGCGCTGTGATCTTCTGCCAAACGGCCCAGCCCGAGCAAACTGACGCGGAGCTTGCCGCCGGTGACGTCTACGGCAAGTTGGTGACCAGTTCCCCAAGATCGTCCGGTCACGTCTTCGGCTCGCAGGGCTCGATCATGCGATGCGGTTGCGGCCGAGTACGGCGGCCTAGCCGCTGTGAATGAAGTCATCGCGTCACAAGCGCCTTAGCGATATGTTGTTGACGATCCTGATATATTCTCTTAATGACTAAAACGTCCTTTATGGCAGCCGCGATCGCGGGCTGGGAGAGCGGGAACGGCCCCGCGCTGCTATTCCTGCACGGCGGTCCAGGCGTGAACGAGTACTCCGGGCTATTCGCGCCGGAGGCGGAAGGCTGGCGTTTCATCACCTTCCAGCAGCGCGCCGTGACACCCTCCACGACGGACGGGCCGTACACAGTCGAGCAGAACGTGGCGGACGCGGTCGCCGTGCTGGATGCCCGCGGCGTGGATCGGGCCGTCGTGGTCGGGCACTCGTGGGGCGGGCATCTGGCGCTGCACCTGGCGGTATCCCACCCAGACCGGGTCTCGGGACTGCTGCTCGTCGACGGCCTCGGGGTGATCGGCAGCGATTGCGTGGGCGAGCTCAAGGCGGAACTGGACGAGATGGGGCAGGAGCTAGAGGCGCGAATGCTCCCCGCGGCCGCCGCCCGGTTCCGGGAGCTGACCGAGCAGCTTGGCGGCGCAGAGCCCACCGACGAGCAGGACGCCGAGATTTTCCGGCAGCTATGGCCCAGCCACTTCACCAACCCGGCCAGTGCCCCGCCACTGGGGGACCGCAGGGTCTGCCTCGCGGCTAATGAGGCCGCGATGGACTCGGCATTCGAGCATATGGAAGCGGGCTTCGCCGAAACGCTCAGCACTATAGCGATGCCGGTCGTTTCCGTCCTCGGAGAGCAGAGCCCGCTCCCGGTCCGGCAGGGCGAGCGGACCGCTGCCCTGATTCCTGAAGCCGAGCTAAGGATCATTCCAGCCGCCGGGCACCTGCCTTGGATCGAGGAGCCAGGATGCGCTGCAGCGGCACTCGCCCGTATCGGCGAGCGTCTCGCTGCCAAGGACCTCCCGATCGGCTGAAATGCAGCAACGCCCAGACTCGCGGTGAATCCGGTCGAGGTATTCCCGAGTCCGCTAAATCATCCTGCAGCGGCGAACTCGTACCGAAGACATACGAGCCTGCGTCGGCCGTCATCTCGTTGACTTCGACGGGCGTTCCGTCCGCGGCGTAGGCGGTGCGGGTGATCTCCACGACCGGCGTTCCCTGGGATATGAGCAGGGAGGTGTAACTGAACTTTGCGTCCTGCCCGATAACCACCCGGCGAGGCAGTGACGCGTTCTGCCTCGGCTGAGATCAGATGCCGTCCCGCTGGATGGCCTGGTGCTCAGATCGCCACCTCTTCTGCGCTGTGGTGGCAGAGATCGCCCGGATGATCCCTAGCGCGCCGTTGAGCAAGAACAGGCCAACGAAAACTGACGCGGCGGCGCCAGAGCCTGATACGGCAAGTACAGCTGCGACTACCACGAGGACAAGTTCGAAGCCAAGCAACGCCCTCGCACTGCACAACCGCGCAATAGCCGCCGGACCATCTTTCTCGAGGTCTTGTTCAATCCGGGGGTTGCGATCGAGCTGCCGCCGGATCAGCGGACCGCAGACGACGCGCTCAAGTCGAGAGAGGGATGCCATAGCGTTTCTGGCTGACTCGCGATTGAGATCGTCGGGAAACGCCGCCACGCTCGCCAGCGTACAAGTGACTGAACATTCGACGGGGGCCACGGTCAAATCATGGCCAACCCGGAGGCGGCTAGGGTGCATCTACGGTCAAGGATCTCAGCGCTGCTCAGTACTGGTCAGCCTGAGGCGGACCATCAAGGACATGCTCGACCGGCACCTGGACGTCGTGCTACCGCAGCGCGAACGAGCGCCCAAGACGATCATCGGCTACCGCTCGCTGTGTAAGAACCAGATCTACCCGCGCTGGGGCGGACAGCGGATCGACCGGCTCCTGCCGGAGCAGCTCGAGGACGGTTGCGCGGAAATGCGGCTGGCGGCCTGGCCGCGTCCTCGATCCGTAAGGTCCATGCCATCCTTTCCAGCGCCTACGAAATCGAGGTCCGGCGCGGCAACGTCGCCCGCAATCCCTGCAAGCTCGTGGAGCCACCCCGGCTCGGTCAGCCCACGAAGGCCGCCCTGACCCAGCAGCAGGCTCGCGCGGTCCTGAACGTCGTAGCCGACCGTCGCAACTCCGCCCGGTGGTCCGTCGGGCTGGCGTGCGGGCTCCGGCAGGGCGAGGCGCTCGGGCTGCGCTGGCCGTACGTCAACCTGGACTCCGGCGAACTGCGCGTCTGGTTCCAGCTCCAGCGCTTGCCCTGGCGGCATGGCTGCTCCGACATAGCGGCCTGCACCGAACATCGGCACCGGCGACCGTGCCCGCGCCGCTGCCCCAAATCCCTCCGTAAGTCCGGCCGCCCGCATGTCTGCATCCTCGCTAGCGATCCCCGGATCTGCCCGCCCGGCTGCACCCGGCACGCGGCTACCTGTCCCGACCGCCAGGGCGGCGGTCTGGTCTTCCGGGAGATCAAGGAGCGGCGCCGGAAGACCGTCGCCCTGCCGCCCGAGCTCGTCGCCGTCCTCAAGGCTCACCGCGATGTCCAGGACCTCGAACGTGAGACGGCAGCCAATCTGTGGCAGGACCACGGCGTGGTGTTCGCCTGCGAGGACGGCCGCCTGATCGATCCTTCGGCGGATCTGCGCGAGTGGTCAGCCATCCTGGCTCACGCTGGCATTCCCCACGCGGGCACCCACACGATGCGGCACTCGGCCGCCACCATCGCCCTGGACGAAGGCATCGCCCTGGCCGTGGTCCAGGAGATGCTCGGCCATTCGGACATCCGCGTCACCCGCGGCTACACCCACGTCTCGTCACTGCTGGCCCAGGATGCGGCGGCCCGAGTCGGCCGGGCTCTGTTCGGGGAAACTGATACGAAAACTGATACGAAGGACCATGATCCATAAGGCTTCGCGGGGATTCCCGCTGGTCAGGTGGAGCCGCCTATCGGAATCGAACCGATGACCTATTCATTACGAGTGAATCGCTCTGCCGACTGAGCTAAGGCGGCGCGCCCGCGAGGGAACCACAGGAGCGACAGGAGTCTACCGGTCGGCGGAGGGTTCCGGCGCACCGTGGTGCATGGCCTCGTAGGCCTTCCGCGATCCGCAGACGCTGGCCTTCGGGCAGCTGGTGCGGCGGCCGTCCTCGGCCAGCCGGACCACGATCTCGTCGGCGGGAACGCTGTGGGCGATGACAGTGCCGAGGCCGTCGGGCGTCTCGACCTCGGTGCCGACCTTGGGCGCCGAGGCGCGGAAATTCTGGTACAGGGGGTGCTCGTACTTCAGGCAGCACATCAGGCGGCCGCAGGCGCCGGCGATGCGCAGCGGGTTCACCGGCAGATCCTGGTCCTTGGCCATCCGGACCGAGACCGGCTCAAAGTCCTTAAGGAACGTCGCGCAGCACAGGTCGCGTCCGCACGGCCCGATGCCGCCCTGCAGCCGCGCCTCATCCCGCGGGCCGATCTGGCGCAGCTCGACCCGGGCCTTCAGCCGCCCGGCGAGATCCTTCACCAGAGCCCGGAAGTCCACCCGGTGCGGCGCGCTGAAGTAGACCGTGAACGTGTTGGACTTGTCGACGTAGTCGACGGCTATGACCTTCATCGGCAGTTCGTGCTCGCGGACCAGCCGGCGAGCGGCGACCCGGCCTCCGCGCGGCGGCTCCGGTTCGTCTCGTCCCGGGAGAGATCCTGGTCGGTGGCCAGGCCCGCGCAGACCGGGAGCCCGGAGATCTCGTCCTCGACCCACTGCGGTGCCCAGATGCACTCGGCGACTTCGGGACCGGCGTCGGTCGGGACCAGCACCTTCATACCGACAGTGGGCTGATACGGGCCAGGATCCAGGTAGTAGAGCCGTCCGCTGCGCTGGAAACTCACTGCCATCATCATGCCCATTGGGCCAGATTACGTTCAGATCACGATCATTGTCTGCCCCCGGCCGACCCGGACTCTGCGACGTGGCCGGAAACTGAGACGCCGACTACGACGAGTGAGATACCAGTGACAGGGTGAGTTCCTCGACCGCGAGCAGCGGCGCGACGTTGGCTTCGAGCCGCTCCCGGCACCGCATGATGGCCTCGATCCGGCGCACCGTGTCGGCCGGCCGCGATGAGCGCGCGAGCGAGTCCAGCTCATCCGCCCGCCCGGCGTTTGCCAGCTCCACCGCCGCGCCCAGCTGCACCGCGAGGATGTCGCGGTAGTACCCGGCGAGGTCCAGCAGCGCCCGGTCCAGCGAATCCCGCTTCAGCCGGGTCGCGCGCGACTTCTGCCGGTCTTCAAGATCATGCATCGCCCCGGCCCCGGCGCGCAGCGCGGTGGCCACGCCCTTGCCGGTCGAGCCTTCGCCGAACGCCCGGCGCAGCGCATCCTTTTCTGGCTCGTTGAGTTCCTCGGTGACCGCCTCGGCCTCCAGTTCGGCAGCCCGGACGAGCGCGGCCGCCGCTTTGAACGCCTGTCCCATCGAGCCGACGTCGGCCGGCACCTGCAGCACGTCCGCTCGCCGGCCAGCGGCCGCGGGGTCGGTAGCCAGCCGCCGGGCCCGGCCGACGTGCCCCTGCGCCGCGCGGGCCGCGGTCAGCGCGAGCTCGGGCGAGATCCCCTCGCGTCTCCAGCATCGCCGCCACCGCCGCGGTGGGCGGCATCCGCAGCGTGACCAGCCGGCACCGCGACCGGATCGTCGTCGGCAGGTCGTCGGCGTACGGCGCGCAGAGCAGCCAGATCGTCCGCGGCGCGGGTTCCTCGATGGCCTTCAGCAGCGCGTTCGCGGCCTGCTCGGTCGCCCGGTCCGCGTCCTCGAATAGCACGATCCGCCACCGGCCGGACACCGGGGCGGCCGCCGCTTTCAGTACCAGATCCCGAGTCTGACGAACCCCGTAGGACAGTCCGTCCGGCCGGACCAGCAGCAGGTCGGCGTGCGTGCCCGCGTACACCTGCCGGCAGGACGGGCACTCGCCGCAGCCATCCCGGCCGCACAGCAGCGCCGCCGCGAACGCGCGCGCGGCGACCGACCGGCCGGACCCGGGCGGCCCGGTGAACAGCCACGCGTGCATGGCGCCCGCACCCGAAGCGGCAGCGGCGACCGCGCGCGAAAGCTGATCGACCACGATCTCCTGGCCGATCAGCTCCGAGAAGACATCCGCGGCCACGTCAGTCGCGCACCGCCGGGAAGCTGCCGGTGTTCTCTTCCGTCGCCATCGGCACCGGGTCGGGCAGCAGGTCCCTCACCCGCGCCTGGATCGCCCGGCTGATCTCGCTCTCCGGCCGGCTGGCGTCCAGCACCAGGTACCGCGAAGGGTGCCGCCGCGGCCAGCGACAGGAAGCCGGACCGGACCCGCTGGTGGAACTCTATCGGCTCGGCCTCCAGCCGGTCAGCCGACGAGTGGCGGCGGCCGAGGCCCTCGATCGGCGGCAGGTCGAGCAGCACCGTCAGGTCAGGCATGAGCCCGTCGGTAGCCCACTCGTTGACCTGCGCTGATCTCGGGGACCGGCAACTGACGCCCGGCGCCCTGATAGGCCAGCGACGAGTCGATGAACCGATCGGTCACGACGACGGCACCGCGCTCGAGCGCGGGCAGGATCAGCGCCTGGACGTGCTCGGCCCGGTCGGCGGCGTACATGAGCGTCTCGGCCCGGGACGCGAGGCCGGTGTGCGCGGTGTCGAGCAGCAGCGCGCGCAGCCGCATGCCGATCTTCGTCGCGCCCGGCTCGTGCGTGGCCACGACGTCGTAGCCCTGGTCCCGCAGCCAGATGGCCAGCAGCCGGGCCTGCGTCGACTTGCCCGCGCCCTCCGCCGCCTTCCAGCGCCAGGAACAGCCCAGGCCGCGGGCGCCGGACCGGTTCCGCTGCGGTGGCACCGTTCGATGCCGGCATCTGACTGTGCGCCTCCCCTCGGAACGCCGCGCCCAGGTCGCGCATCAGCGGTACGCCCTTGCGGTCGTCCATCTGCTGGTAGGCAAGACGTCCGAGCAGCAGCGCGACAAGCGCGGCCAGCAACAGGACCAAGTTGTAGCCAATGTTGCCGTAGTAGAGGCCGCCGATGCGCAGGTTAACAGCACCACCCGAGCCGATCAGCGCGTTGAAGGCGCCCGCGAGTACCGGCGCGATCGCGATGACGGCAAACAGGATCACCCGGATGGCGGACTGCAGGAACGCGAATGTGCGCCCCCTCGTGTCGTCGTCGACCTCCAGGCCGATCACCGTGTAGCCGGTCACGTACGCGACGCCCGCGCACGCGCCGATGATGATGACCAGGATGATCGTCACGACGAGATTCGGGATCAGGGCGGTGACCGCGAGCGGCACCGACGCGAACATGATCGACACGCCGAACAGCCGCCGCCGGGAAAACCCGCGCAAGACGGGCAGGCCCAGGAACATGCCGATAGCCAGGCCGAAGAAGATCGCCGCGAACGCGGCGCCCCACCCGGCGCTGCCGCCCGACAGCACGTCCGTGATGTAGGACGGCCCCAGTCCGACGACGGCACCACCGGCCGCGAACGCGCCGGTCATGCCGATGACGATGCCGCGCACCACCTTGGTCCGGCCGAGGAATCGCCAGCCTTCCCAGATCGATTTGAGCACTGCCGGCTGCGAGATCTTGTCGGTCGGGCGGCGGCGCAGTTCCTTCAGCATGTAGATGGTCAGCGCGGACACCAGGTACATGGCCGTCCGGAAGTACAGCGAAAGGTTGACCTGGTTCGTGGAGAAGTAGTGCGAGAGGTGCCCGAGGGCGGTGCTGAGCATCGCCAGCCCCGAGAACAGCAGCCCGGCAATCGGCGCGGTGCCGTAGGTGGCGAACAGGCTCAGCTGGTTGGCCGGCTCCAGCTTGTCCGGCGGCACCAGGTTCGGCACCGACGCGTCCTTGGCCGGGATCCAGAACAGCGACGCGACCGAGGCCAGGAACTGAACCAGGTACAGCCAGGTCAGGCGGTTGACGAAGCCGAGGGAGAGGTCGATCGGGATGGTGATGTACAGCGCCGCCCTGACCAGGTCGCCGATGATCATGTTCAGCCGGCGGTCGAACTTGTCCGCCACTGCGCCCGCGAGCGGGCCGAGGATCAGCCACGGCAGCAGCGACGTCAGCCAGACGCCGCTGACCGCGTAGGCGCCGTTCTTCGGGCCGCCGATCTTGGCCGCGATGGCCGAGAGCGCCAGCAGGCTGAGCCAGTCCCCCAGGCTGGCGAGCGAGAGCGCGATCCACAGGCGCCGGAACGGCGTGATCGACAGCACGCCTGGAGCCACGGCCGCCCAAAGGGGATCTAAAGTTCACGGCGCCAGCGTATAGGTCCGGAGCCGGAACACGGCGTGCACTGCCCCGAAGCCGCTGGCAGTAATGATCTGGGAACGGGGAGCTACCGGACTCGGGTCTCCACAGCGCGCGGGCGGCCACGCTGGCGAACACCCGAGTCCGCCCGACTCAGCCGCCGGACTTGCCCGACTTGCCGGACCTGCCATTCGCGGTGGCCTTGCTCTTGCTCGCGGGCTTGGCCTTGGTCGCCGTCTTCGCGCCGGCCGGGCGCCGCTTCGGCGCGGGCGCGGCCGCCCGGCGCTCGGCGAGCAACTCGATCGCGCGCTGCGGCGTGATCGACTCGATCGTGTCGCCCTTGCGCAGCGAGGCATTCGTCTCACCGTCGGTGACGTACGGACCGAACCGGCCCTCACGCAGCACGATCGGCTTGCCGCTGACCGAGTCCTGGCCCAGCTCCTTCAGCGGCGGGGCGGCCGCCGCGCGGGCGGCCCGGCCGCGCGGCTTGGGCTGCGCGAGCAGCGCCTGCGCCTCGTCCATCGTGATCGTGAACATCTGCTCTTCGGACTCCAGCGACCGGCTCTCGGCGCCCTTCTTCACGTACGGCCCGTACCGGCCGTTCTGCACGGTCACCGGCTCGCCGTCGAGCTCGCCGAGCGTGCGCGGCAGGGTGAGCAGCCGCATCGCGTCGTCCAGCGTGACGCTGTCGAGGTCCATCGACTTGAACAGCGAGGCGGTCCGCGGCTTGCGCCGAGCGCGGCGCGTCCTCCTCCAGCACTTCGGTCACGTACGGGCCGTACCGGCCGTCCTTCGCGACGATCGTCTTGCCGGTCTCCGGATCGGTGCCGAGGATCTTGTCGCCGCTCGGCCGGTCCAGCAGTTCCTTCGCGTACTCGGGCGTGAGCTCGTCCGGCGCGGTGCCCTCGGGCACGTTCACCCGCTGGCCGTCGCGCTCCAGGTACGGGCCGTACCGGCCGACCCGCACGACGATGTCGGTCCCGGCCAGCGGGAACGAGCTGACGTCGCGCGCGTCGATCTCGCTCAGGTCGCTGACCATCTCCTTGAGGCCCTCTTCGCCGTCGGAGCCGAAGTAGAAGCGGTGCAGCCACGGCACCCGCTCGGCCTCGCCCTTGGCGATCTCGTCGAGCGCGTCCTCCATCCGGGCGGTGAACTCGTAGTCCACCAGGTGCATGAAGTGCCGTTCCAGCAGCGTGACCACGGCGAAGGCGACGAAGGACGGCACGAGCGCGCTGCCCTTCTTGAACACGTAGCCGCGGTCCAGGATCGTGCCGATGATCGAGGCGTAGGTCGACGGCCGGCCGATCTCCCGGTCTTCCAGATCCTTGATCAGGCTCGCCTCGGTGTAGCGGGCCGGCGGCCTGGTCGCGTGCTCCTCGACGTCCATCCGCAGCACGTTCACGCCGTCGCGCTCGGACAACGGCGGCAGCCTGCGCTGGTTGTCGTCCAGCTCGGCGTCGGGATCGTCGGAGCCCTCCACGTAGGCCTTGAGGAACCCGTGGAACGAGATGACCTTGCCGGACGCGCCGAACTCGGCCTGCTCGCCGCTGCTGGACGCGCCCGAGACCCGGACCGAGACCGACTCGCCGGTCGCGTCCTTCATCTGCGACGCGACGGTCCGCTTCCAGACCAGCTCGTACAGCCGCAGCTCGTCGCCGTTCAGGCCGGACTGGGCCGGCGTCTTGAACGCGTCACCGGCCGGGCGGATCGCCTCGTGCGCCTCCTGCGCGTTCTTGACCTTGCTGTCGTAGACGCGCGGCTTGTCCGGCACGTACTCGGCGCCGTAGAGCTGGCGGGCCTGGCCGCGGGCCGCGTTCAGCGCGGTCTGCGACAGCGTGACCGAGTCGGTCCGCATATAGGTGATGTGGCCGTTCTCGTACAGGCGCTGCGCGACGGACATCGTGTACTTGGCCGAGAAGCCGAGCTTCCTGACTGGCCTCTTGCTGCAGCGTCGTCGTGCGGAACGGGGCGTACGGTGACCGGCGGTACGGCTTGCGCTCGACCGACTTCACCGAGATACGACGCACCCGACAGCCGGCCGGCCAGCGCGGCCGCGGCCGCGCCGTCCAGGTGCAGGATCTGCTCGGCGCCCTTGAGCTCGCCGACCGAGCTGAAGTCGCGGCCCTGCGCGACCCGCTTGCCGTCGACGGACACGAGAGTCGCGGTGAAGAACGGCACCTCAGTCGCGGCTGCGGCGTCCTGCGGCTCGAAGTCGGCTTCGAGGTCCCAGTACTGCGCGGGCCGGAACGCGATGCGCTCCCGCTCCCGGTCGACGACCAGGCGGACCGCGACCGACTGCACCCGGCCGGCCGACAGCTGCGGCATGACCTTCTTCCACAGCACCGGCGACACTTCGTATCCGTACAGCCGGTCCAGCACGCGGCGGGTCTGGTAGGCCTCGACCTTGCCCTGGTCTACCTCACCTGGCGAGGCCACCGCGTGTGCGATGGCCTCGGGCGTGATCTCGTGGAAGACCATTCTCCTGGCCGGGACCCGCGGCTTGAGCACCTCAAGCAGGTGCCAGGCAATGGCCTCGCCCTCGCGGTCCTCATCAGTCGCGAGCAGCAGTTCGTCGGCGTGCTTCAGTAGTTCCTTCAGCTTGCTGACTTGCTGCTTCTTGTCGGAGTTGACGACGTACAACGGCTCGAAGTCGTGATCGACGTCGACACCGAGGCGAGCCCACGGCTCGCTCCGGTATTTAGTCGGGATCTCGGCTGCCTTGTCCGGCATATCGCGTATGTGGCCGATGCTGGACTCAACGGTGTAGCCCTTGCCGAGGAAGCCGGCGATCGTCCTCGCCTTACGGGGCGACTCGACGATGACCAGCTTGTTGCCCCCGTTGGACCCGGCCGGGGCTCCCGTAGATTCCTCGGTGCCTGCTGCCACTTCTCCCACCTTTACATCCAGCAATCGCCCAGGAGGCTACCGCAGGTAAGCCGGTAGCGACCCGACGCTCTGGCGTTTCCGCCGAGGGATAACTGCATCGGCATAGCGCTGCCACTAACTAGGTGCATACCCCGTTCCCTCACAGGACGGTTAACTCACGGCGTGCGTCAGCATGTTCCCGCAAGGTCTGCGCAACCGGGTCGGCTGCCGCAGATTCTCTCAAGGTGATTGAACCATCCCGCCAGACGCGCACAATGAGTTGATGGCGGAGTACTCATACCTGGTGCTCTATATATCGCGCAGCACCACCAGGGACGCGGCCCGGCGGCTGCTGACTGATCATGCCGAGTACGGCCACTGGGAACTGTCGCGGCTGCGGATGTATCCGGACGGAAGCCGCAAGGCTACACTACGGCGCAAGATTATCCGTCAGAGTCGCAGTCCGGCCGCGTTGCCGGTGGCCCGCCTCTAAGCTGACGAGTCAAGCCCGCAGGGCTGAGCCGACAGGCCCCGTGAAGATGGTGGCCGGACCTGTCGGCTCAGTCAGCGGGCCTGACTGGGTCTAAGGGGCGCCAGGGCGTCGTCTCCGCGCGGTTTCGCGAGGCGCCGGGGCTTAGTGGGGGCGTTGGGGCGTAGGCCGCTGGCTTAGCCTCGGGCCGGAGCCAGCGGGAAGACTGGCAGCCGACCGGACAGCCGCGAGCCGAAGCGGCTGGGCGGTGCCGCGTGCCGAGGCTGCTTGCGCTTGGGGTCGTAAGCGCTCTGCGTGTTTGAGCACTTACTAAGCGTTACTTCTCTGGAGCTGGCTGGGCCGCCCTTGCCTTTCTTCTGGGGCAGCTAGCTACCAGCGGAGATTGGCCTGGGGATAGGCGTGCTTACCGGGATAACTGACAGGACCGGCGCGAGCGGACGCCGGTCTTGCTGAAGGCATGAGCGGTGGCCACGGCCAGGCGTGCCGGTACGGCAGCACCTTGAGCCGTGGCCACCGGAGCGGGCGAGTACCCGCAACCGGCCGAAAGGATCACGTAACCCAGGCGACAGGCCCGCGCACTGCTGGTCGCGGCGCCGTGCCGCCGCGAGGAAGCGCGGCTGCAGACCAGCGAACCTGGGCTCTGACCCTGTTCCGGCAACACAGGCGACCCTCCTAATCGGCCGGCTGGCGTCGCCGTCAGGGAGGCTTCCTCCCTGCGGCCCGCCACGGCGCGAGACCCTGGACCGGTGCGCTTAGGAATTGGGGGTTGCGCCCCGGGGTTTCGGCCCCGCACAGGGAGTCACGATAGCACTACTCAACGTGCATGCGTCAATAAACGATAAGACACCCGCGTCATGACACGTCCGGGCTCGCACACCATCGCCCGGCAATGTGCCTTGACCTCGAATAATGGCCTAGCAACGATCAATGAAATGGTCGAGGACACGGGTGCCGAACCTCAGCGCCTCGACCGGGACCCGCTCGTCGACGCCGTGGAACATGCCCGCGAAATCGAGGTCAGGCGGCAGCCGCAACGGGGTGAAACCGAAGCAGCGGATGCCGAGGCGCGAGAACGACTTGGCGTCCGTCCCGCCGGAAAGGCAGTACGGCACCATCCGCCCCTCGGCATCCTCGGCCGCCAGCGCCGCGTGCATCGCGTCGACCAGGTCACCGTCGAAACTGGTCTCCAGCGCGATGTCCTGATGGACCGCGTCGCGCTGGACGCCTGGCCCCGCCAGGGCGTCGATCTCCCGGAAGAACTCGTCTTCGTGACCGGGCAGGAACCGCCCGTCCACCTGGGCGTGCGCGACCTGCGGGATGACGTTGACCTTGTAGCCGGCCGACAGCATGGTCGGGTTGGCGGTGTTGGTCATCGTCGCGCCGACCATGCGCGCGATCGGGCCGAGCTTGGTGAGCACACCGGCCGGGTCGGCCGGGTCGAAGTCGACGCCGAGCGCCTCGCAGGCGGCTCTGGCGAAGGCGAACGCCGCCTCGGTCTCGCGGACTGGCCACTCGTGCCGGCCGATCCTGGCGATCGCCTCGGCGATCTCGGTGACCGCGTTGTCCGGCTGGAGCATGGAACCGTGGCCGGCCGTGCCGCGGGCGGAAAGCCGCATCCAGGCCATGCCCTTCTCGGCGGTCTGCAGGAGATACAGCCGCTTGCCGCCGATGGTGACGCTGAACCCGCCGACTTCGCCGATCGCCTCGGTCACGCCCTCGAACAGCTCGGGGTGGTTGTCCACCAGCCAGCGAGCTCCCCACGTGCCGCCCGCTTCCTCGTCGGCGAGGAAAGCGAGTACGACGTCGCGCGGAGGCTTGCGCCCTTCGGCCAGCCGCTGCTTGACCACCGCCAGGGTGATGGCATCGAAGTCCTTCATGTCGACCGCACCGCGACCCCAGACGCAGTCCTCGGCGACATCGCCGGAGAACGGGTGCACCCGCCAGTCGGCGGCATCAGCGGGCACCACGTCCAGGTGACCGTGGATGAGCAGCGCCGGACGGGTTGAGTCCGCGCCCTCGATCCGGGCGACCACGCTGGAGCGCTTGGCGTGTGACTCATAGATCTTGGGAGCCAGGCCTGCGTCGCTCAGCACGCCCGCGACGTACTCGGCCGCGCCCCGCTCGCCCGGCCCGGAGTGATCCCCCGGATTGGTGGAGTCGATCCTGATCAGGTCGCTGGCCAGAGAAGCGACTTCATCCTGGGCTGCGGTTCCGCGAAGCGTGTGGTTCTCGGTCATCTCGCCATCGTCGCACCTCGGTGACGGCTCCGGCAGGACTGGCCGGCCCGCGGCAATCGCGGCCCTATCGCGGGGTGCCCCGTGCTGCCTAATATGACCTGGTCAGGTGGTTCTCCGAGGGATGAGTGCGTGAGTCAGCAAGCAGGCGGGGGCACCTCCTCGGCGAGGGCGCGCTTAGCGTCTGGTGGCGGGCTGCGCAGGCCCGGCAAACCCAAGGCGCGGTTCACCCGGCCCAGCCTGAAAGCGATCTATCTTCTGGTCCTCGGTTTCTATGCGTTCCTGCTGTTCGGTGCCGCCGTATCCGTTGGCATCCCCGGGTGGGCGAAGGCCCTGGCTTGCCTCGCCATTCTCGTCCTGGTCCTGCTGGGCTGGGGGGCGCTCCGGCTGGCTGTCGTGGCCACGCCCGACTGCCTGGTCATCCGCAACTTCCGGAACACGCATCGCATCCCGTGGCGCGAGGTCGAGGAGATCTTCAGGCCAGGCCCGGTGCCATCGGGGGTGTACCTGGAGAATCCCTTGGCCGAACGGAAGGATGGTCTATTCGTCCGGCTGAAGGAAGGCGCCGTTATCTCGTGCACGCTGTACAGCAAGAGCCTCATGCGGCGCTGGCCCTCCAACTGGGCACTGATCGACGAGGTAATAGCCGACCTCAACGAGCTGCGGTTTCGGTACACCGGCGGAGAGCCTGCTAGCAGCGACGTCGCCGGCAGCGCCCCAGATTTGCTATCGTGAGGCCGCTCGGCAACATGCCCGAGTCCCACGTCCGGGTGGCGGAATAGGCAGACGCGCTAGCTTGAGGTGCTAGTGCCCCAAAAGGGCATGGGGGTTCAAGTCCCCCCTCGGACACGTTCTTACGTACATATTCGCCAGCGGGCACGCCACCACCTGGACTGCTGAGGCGGCCGGATCGTCGGTCATCGTGAGGCCAAGCTGGCCGTAGTGCTCGGCGCGGTCCTCCGGTTCGGCACCCGCCAGCGCCGAGATATCACCAATCTGCGCTATCCGGGCTGCGATCTGGTCCGTGGTTATCACCTGACGCTGAGCGTCAGGCCGTAGCCTCGCCCCGGCCTCCGCGCGCCGGAACAGGAGTACCAGATCGTGGTCGTAATCGACCTGGTCAACGACCGAGACCTCCGTCACCCGTTGTCGTCATGCCTCCTGGTTCCGGACTGACCAGCGCGCTCACATGCGCGCCGGTCATGGTGTCGCTGATGATCCGCAGCCCGTCCGCGAGCTCGCTGGCCGTCAGCGCCTGAGCCGGGTCCATGAACCACTTCGCCAGGATGCCGATGAAGAGCGCGTGCAGCACGCCGCCCGCGTTCCGCGCCGTCACCGGGTCTTTCTCCGGGTTGATGTCGAGATAGAGCTCCGCCAGTCCGCCGGCCGCGAAGTTCTGAATGCTGGCCAGGAAGGCGCGCAGCTCGTCGCTTTGCTGACCTGCACTCATCAGCTCCAGCTGAGCGGCCCACAGTCCGCGCCCGGGCCCCGCGAAGGACTCGAGCGTCTGGGTCATGATCGCCTCGAAACGCTGCAGCGGAGGCAGGTCACTGGCACCGCCGGCCAGCGTCCGCTGCACCTCGTCCGCCCACTCGCCGACGGATTCGAAGACGGCCAGGTTCATCAGCGCGTCCTTCGATCCGAAGTGGTAGCCGATTGCGGCCAGGCTCACGCCGGAAGCGGCCGCGATGTCGCGGGCCGTCGTCCGGGCGTAGCCCTTCTCGAGCAGGCAGCGCTTTGCGCCGCTGATCAGATCCTCGCGATTACCCATGGAACCAGGATACTCGCTGTCTTGAACAACTGTCTTGAACAAACGTATTGCACGTCTGTCTTATACGTCTGTACTATCGATGGCCAGGGCGCCGGAGCTCAGTCCGGACCCGCGCCAGACCAGGAGGATCTGCGATGACCAGCCCGTCAACAGCACGACCGGCGTCCGGTCCGGGGCCGGGCACCCGTCCGGCGGTTGCGAGGGCAGGAGCTCGCGAGTGGACCGGCCTCGCCGTGCTGCTCCTGCCGCTGCTGCTCGTCTCCATGGACGTCTCCGTCCTCTACTTCGCCGTCCCGTTCATCTCCCGCGACCTGCAGCCGAGCAGCGCTCAGCAATTGTGGATCTTCGATATCTACGGGTTCGTGCTGGCCGGCCTGCTCATCACCATGGGCTCGCTCGGTGACCGCATCGGCCGGCGTCGGCTGCTGCTGATGGGGGCGTTCGCCTTCAGCCTCGCCTCGCTCGGGGCCGCGTACTCGCATTCGGCCGGCGAACTGATCGCGGCCAGGGCCGTGCAGGGCATCGCCGGAGCCACGCTCATGCCGTCGACTCTGGCGCTGATCCGGAACATGTTCCACGATGAGAAGCAGCGCCGGACTGCCATCGCCGTCTGGACGGCCGCGACGATGAGCGGCATAGCTCTCGGCCCGGTACTGAGCGGATTCCTGCTCGAGCACTTCTGGTGGGGTTCGGTGTTCCTGATCAACGTCCCGTTCATGGTCATGCTCGTCGCGCTGGCGCCAGCCCTCGTTCCTGAGTTCCGCCCGCCGCAGGCGGGGCGGTTCGACCTCATCAGCTCGATGCTGTCACTCGGCGCGGTGCTGCCGGTGATCTACGGCATGCAGGAGATCGCTGCCAGCGGCGCGGACGCCGTGCGGATCGGTGCAATCGTGGCCGGCCTGGCCGTCGGGGCGGCGTTCGCGCTCAGGCAAGCCCGCCGCCGCGAGCCGATGATCGACCTGCGCTTGTTCCGCAGCCGGGGTTTCACTGGCTCGGTCGCGCTCAACCTGGTGACCATGTTCGCCCTCGTCGGCTTCGCTATCTTCGCCACGCAGTACCTGCAGTCCGTCCTCGGCATGAGCCCGTTCAGGGCCGCGCTGTGGTCGCTGGTGCCGATGGCAGGCACCGGCGCCGCCGTCCCGCTCAGCCAGCTGCTTGTGCATAAGAATGTCGACCGTGCTTACATCGCGGCGGGCGGGCTGGTCATCTCCGCGCTCGGGTACCTGCTGCTCAGCCAGATCCAGGTGCACTCGCATCTGTGGTTTGTCATGATCGGCGTCGCCGTCTACGCGGGCGGCACCGTGGGAGCGATGACGGTGGGCAACGAGCTGATCATGGGAGCAGTCCCGCCCGAGCGGGCAGGCACGGCCGCGGCCGTGGTAGAGACCTCATCGGAGTTCGGCGGCGCGCTGGGCATGGCGGTGCTCGGCAGCATCGGCGTCGCGGTCTACCGGTCCGGCTTGGCCGCGAACGCGCCGACCCACCTTCCTGCGGCCGCACTGGCCGGCGCTCGCAGCACACTCGGCGGCGCCATCGCGACGGCCGGGCACCTGCCCGGCCCGGTCGGCGGCGACCTGATCGAGGCCGCGCGGACGGCCTTCACGCACGGACTGAACGCCGCGGCAGTCGGCGCCGCTATCGCGATGCTGCTGGCGGCCGGATTCAGCGCCTGGTTCTTCCGCGGTGTGCAGGTGGCCCCGGCGGGCGAGCCGGAGCCGGGCAGGCAGCCAGAGCTGGTCGGCTGACCGACAGCGCCGGTAGCTGGCCGCGGTGTCCCGCAAGGGCACCGCGGCCCCGCGGCTGTGACGACCCCGCCCAGTCCGACGGTGCTGCTCAGGGGGGAGTCAGTTGATGTCCTGCCGAACGGTGAGGGCGATACCGACGACCGCCAGTGCGCCGGCCCAGGCGATCAAGGTGATCGCGCCGGCGCCTGGCGAGACCAGGTGATCGACTCGCAGGCCCATGAGTGCGTCGGAGGCGCGGGTTGGCATGAACCGCCCTACCGAAGGGGCGAGGCCGAACAGGAGGTTGTCGACGACGAGGCCCCAGGCGAGCAGTGCGATGACTGCGCCGACTTGGTTGTGGATGATCGCGCCGAGGCCGGCGCCGATCGCGCCCCACAGGGCCGCGCCGACGAGCCCGCCGAGCGTGATCAGCAGGATGTCGCCGCTGCTCAGGACGACGGTGATGCCGCGCCCGTCGAGGATCGCGTACCCGATCGCCCAGCTGATTGCCTCGCCGAGGAGCCCGAATGCGATTCCGGCCAGTGCGCCGGCGACGACCTTGGCGGCCAGGAGGTGTGAGCGCGCCGGGTTGAACAGGATCGTCGGACGGATCGTGCCGAAGCGGTATTCGCTCGTCACCAGCAGCACCCCGGCAAGTGCGGAGAACACGCCCGTAAGACTGCTCACGCTCAGCAGCTGACGCTGATCCTCTTTGCTGGCAAGCCCGCTTGGGTGGGTGAGCAGCCCGGTCAGCAGCGTGATGAGCAGGATCAGCGCGACCATCCCGAGGATAAGTGCGATCGTGGTCCGGGTCGTGCGAATCTTCAGCAGCTCTGCCCTGATCTGCGCGATCATGCCGATGCCCCCGAGGTCAATTCGAGGAAGATGTCCTCCAGCAAGCCTGCGTCGTTGACCAGCTCGTGCACCGGGACGCCGGCGGCGAAGGCGATCTCGCCGATCCGCTCGCTCGATGCGCCCTGGACGAGCAGGGCGTGGTCGGTACCCGTCGTCACCTGGAGCGCCTCATCACGCAGCGCCTTGGTGAGCTGCTGCGGATCTCCGCTGCGGACGCGGACCGCGCCGCCGGCACGGGCGGTCAGCTCCGCCAGCGGGGACGAGAGCACGAGCCGCCCGTCACTGATGATGAGCACCCGGTCGGCCGTCTGCGCGATCTCGGCGAGCACATGACTTGAGATGAGCACCGTGCGGCCCTCTGAGGCCAGCCTGCGCAGGAAGTCCCGCAGCCAGCGAACGCCCTCCGGGTCAAGCCCGTTGGCCGGCTCGTCGAGAATCAGCAGCTCCGGGTCGCCAAGCAGCGCTGCGGCGAGCCCCAGTCGCTGACGCATCCCCAGCGAGTATCCCTTCACCCGCCGCCGGGCGGCGTCACCCAGCTCCACCAGGCGCAGCACCTCGTCCGCACGTGAGTCAGGAACCTCGACGGCCTGCCCGAGCATCCGCAGGTGATCGCGGCCCGAACGGCCGGGATGGAAATCGGTCGCCTCGAGCACGGCACCGATCCGCAGTGCGGCACGCGGCAACTCCGCGTAAGGATGATCGAACACCAGCGCTCGCCCGCTCGTCGGCGCCGCCAGCCCCAGGATCATCCGCAGCGTCGTCGTCTTGCCAGCGCCGTTCGGGCCGAGAAAGCCCGTGATCGTCCCGGCCTCCAGCGCAAATGACAGATCCGTGACCGCTGAGACCTCACCAAAGCGCTTGGTCAGCGACTCGGCTTCGACGAACGCCGTCATCCGCGTGCCTGTCCGTTGAACGGGGTGCTCGTATCCAGTCGGCGCCGAACCTCGGGCGTGTCCAGGCCCAGAGCGCCCAGCAGCGCCGCCGCAGGATCTGGTGGCTGGAGAGTGAGGATCTGGGCCAGCACCTGCTGGGCCGTGATCTGGAGCCCCCGGCGGTTGGGCCTGGCCGCGTCCTCAAGCACTTTCTTGGCCGCGGGTGTCATGCGGAAGCGATCTTTTGTCGCGACGTCCCTGAGCCTCGGCTTCTTCGGGACGGCGCGCATCGGCAGTGCGGGAGCGTCGGTGCCGGGCGCCAGGCCCAGGGCACCCAGGGCTTCGTGATCGAGTGACTCATGGGCCTGGCGAGCTTGCTGCAGGTTCACGCCCAGCACGGCTTCGGTCGAGGGATCCTCCAGCAGGGCCAGCAAGAGGTGATCGGTGCCGGTTCGGCGATCACCCCGGCGACGAGCCTCCTCGCTGGCCCGCAGATAGACGGCCCAGGCGTGAAGCGCCTCTGGCGCAGCGGATTCGGTGGTCATGATGACTCCTTGTTGTGTTTGGTGTGCACGGACTGGCGGGTGACGCCCAGGGCGTCTCCGATCTGCTGCCACGACCAGCCTTTTCGCCGGGCCGAGGCGACCTGGTTCGCTTCGACCCGCTCAGCCAGGCGATGGAGCGCCAGCGAGGCGCGAAGCCCGATTGCCGGGTCATCCGACGAGAGATTCACGCTGAGTTCTTCGATGTCCATGCCTGTCAGTTTAGATTGACGTCCGAGCTGTGTCAATCCAAACTGACGACCGGTGTCAAGCTAAACTGACACAGTCTAGTGCCGCACCGGAGTGCCCGGATGGCCGGGTCACGGACACAGTTTTCTGGGTCCAGACCCTGCACTGCTTGCTTCCGCGAGCGGTCAGGCGGCTGTACCGGCCACGTTCGCGGCCAGGCTGGCCACGCTGCCCGCCACGAGCAGCACCCAAGGCAGGAGCCCGCCGCGGCGGCCGGACCGGGACTCTGCCAGCAAGCACCTTCCGGATAGGAGTAGGCGGTGTGCGGCGGCTCAGCCGTCGCCCGCCCGGCTGGCGAGCCGGTGCTGGCTACCGGCTCGGGAGTGAGCGGGGCAGGCCGAACCAGGGCAGCACGCTGGTGTCGAAGCGGGTGATGGCGCAGATCTGGTCGCCGGCCAGGGTGAGCACGTAGAAGCCGGTGGCGTGCCGGATTCCGGCGGGGACGCGCAGGTAGGCCCCGAACGCGGGCTGGCCGTTGGCCCGGGCCGGCGACGAGGTCGAGCCGGCGGCCTGCCGGCGAGCTGGCGGGCGCAGTAGCGGGCCACCAGGTCACGGCCTTCGTATCCGTAGGGCTCGGGCGGCATCGCGAGGAAGACGTCGCCGGTGAGCAGGGCCACCAGCGCGTCGAGGTCGGCCGACTCCCACGCGCGGGCGAACCTGGCCACGATCGTGTCCTCGGCGGGCGAGCCCGCGGCGGGCGGCGGCGGGTCGCCAGCGGCGGGCTGGCGCCGGCGCTGCAGGCTGGCGCGGGCTCGTTTGAGGGTGCTGTTGACCGATCCGGCGGTCACCTCCAGCATGCCGGCGACCTCGCTGGCACGGAATCCGAGGACGTCACGCAAGATCAGGACGGCGACCTGGCGCGGCGGCAGCAGCTGCAGCGCGGCCACGAACGCCAGCGAGATGGCCTCGGCCTGCTCGTAGCGGGCCTCCGGCCCGGCCAGCCCGCCGGCGGCGCCCTCCAGGAGGGCGTCCGGAAACGGCTGCAGCCAGGCGGCCTCGTCGCGCGGCGTCGGCACCGGCGGTTCGAACTGCGACATATCCCGCTCCCTGACCGGGCGGCGGCTCGCCGCCCGGCGCGCGTTCAGGCACCGGCTGGTCGCGATCTTGTACAGCCAGGTCCGCAGCGACGCGCGTTCCTCACAGAACCCGCCGATGCCCCGCCACGCCGCCAGCATCGTCTCCTGGACGACATCCTCGGCGTCGGCCACCGACCCGAGCATCCGGTAGCAGTGCACCTGCAGCTCCCGCCGGTGCGACCCGGTCAGCTCCGCGAACGCCTCCCCGTCCCCGGCCCGCGCCCGCGACAGCAGATCCGCAGTCACCATCGTCCGCTCCTTCCCTCCCCGCCACGCCCCGCCTCCGCCCGGTATATACACCGCCCGCCGCGCGAACCGGGCGGCCCGCGGCCGCCCACTTCCCCGCCGCCCCGGTGTATCCACTACCGGCCACCCCGGCGACCCGCCCGCCCGACCGCGCCGCAGCAACCCGAAACAACCCCGGAAGGCCGACGATGAAACTGCCCGCACCCGCCAGGCCCGTGGCGTTCGCCGTTCTCGATCGCCGCCGCCGCGGGCGCTGATGAACGTGCGAGTCTCAGGCAGGCACGGGATAGCAGCTAACCGCAGGAAGCAAGTGACCAGGAGGCTCGCTCGTGTGTTCGGCGGCTGGCGGACGGGCCTGTCGGGGCCTGTCATCGTTCTTCAGGCTGGGACCGCGGTCAACTACTTCGGCACTGGACTGATCCTCCCCTTCGAGATCATCTACCTGCACCAGGCCCGCGGCTTCCCGACGGCGATTGCGGGGCTGGTGCTGGCGGCGGTCATGGGCACGGCGGCGGTCGTAACGCTCCCTTCGGGTGCGCTGCTCGATCGTTTCCGTGCGAAGCCGATCCTGATCACCGGCAATCTCGCGAGCGCACTGGGCTACGCGGGCTTCGCATTCGTCGACCGTCCCTGGCAAGCCTTCGTCTGCGCGGCCGTCGGCGGCGCCGGGTTCGGAGTCGCGAACACCGCGAACCAGGTTCTGAGCCTGACCCTAGTCTCAGCGGAGCAGCGCGCCTCCTCGATCGCGCTCCGGCGAGTCGCAGGCAACTTCGGTCTCGGCAGCGGCGCGACGGTTGCGGGCTTCATCGTCGCTTCCGCCAATGACCTCCGCGCGTTCCAGGCGCTCTACCTCTTCGACGGCGTCACCTTCGCTGTCTTCGCGCTCGTTGTGCTCGTGGGGATCCCGAATCCTCGCCTTGCGAATGCTGCGTCGGCGAGCGACAGGGGAACAGGCTTCCGAGCAGTCGCTCACGATCGGCTCTTCCTCATTCTGATCGCCGCCAACATCGTGCTCGTGATGACCGGCGGCGCGCTCTTTTCCAACATCCTCGCGCCGTTTGCGAGGGCGCACACGCCGGTCGGGCCGGGCGAGATCGGCGTCGTCATTTTCATCAACACCTTCTTCATCGTCGTCGCCCAGATTCCAGCCACACGGGTCGTCAAGCGGATGCGCCGCACACACGCTCTTGCCGCGACCAGCGCGCTATTTGCACTCGGCCTGCTCGCGGTCCTGCTCGCTACGCTAACCAGCTCGACGTTCACCGCTACCACCGTCTTGGCTGGGGTCGCGATCGTGATCGCCGTCGGTGAGTGCGCGCAGTTCATCGTGCTCGGCCCAATCGTCGCCGACCTCGCACCGCCGCATCTGCTCGGCCGTTACATGTCGCTCTACGGCCTCACCTTCACGGCAGGCGTGGCCCTCGGCCCCGCGGTTGGCGGCGCTCTGCTCGCAACGTCACCCGACGCCGTCTGGTGGGGCGGCGCCTTGGCGGCAGCGCTGATCGGAGCCGGCTTGCTGCGACTCGGCGACCGGATTCCCGATCCGCTCTTGCAGGCGCAATTCCCTCGGCCGCAAGCCGTCAGCGCGGCCGATATGGACTCCGAGATAGCACCCGGCTGAAGCTTCTGGCGCGCAGCCCAGGTCAATCCATCGTCAGGCCCGCGGACACATCAGGGAATAAACGGGGTCGGCCCGGTCGATCCCGACGTCGGACCGCAACCGTGAGCGCACAGGTCCATGAACCGGAACGGGTGCCCGCCGGCCTGGGCCCGCAGGTCCAGCGTTACTGACTTGGCGCATCCCGCCGGGCGGATGCGGCGAGCCGGCTGGCGAGGGCGGCGACGAGGTCGCGGAGTTGGTCGGGCCGCTGGACGGCGAACGGCAGGTCGAGCGAGGCGAGCAGCGGGGGCAGCCAGTCGAGCCGTTCGGCGCGCAGCTCGACGCGGAACCAGCGGCCGGTCTGCGGGTCGGCGCCGCCCGCCGGCGACATTTCCTCGACGGTCGCGACGCTGGCGGGGAGCCGGGCGCGGATCTGCTCGATCGTGCCCTGGATGGTCAGGGTCACTTCATGCCGGTACGGGGTCGTGGCCAGCGCGGACAGGACGTGCTGGGCCGGGTCGAATCCGGCGGGCGGCTCGAACGAGCCGGGCAGGGTCCTGGCGTCGGCGATGCGATCGAGCCGCAGCGTCCGGTCCTCGCCGATGCCGGGATCCGCGCCGGTCACGTACCAGCGGCCGGAGTGGGCGACGAGCCCGTACGGGTGCAGGGTGCGTTCGCTGCGCCGGCCGTCGCGAGCGGTGTACCGGATCGAGATCGGCCGGTGATGGTGCACTGCGTCGGCGACCGAGAGCAGGACCCCGGTGTCAGGGGCCGGAGCCTGGCCGGGCGGGGTGGTGAAGGCGAGCGAAACGAGCACGGCGTCGAGCCTGCGGGCAAGCCGCTGTGGCAGGACCCGGCGGATCTTGGCCGCCGCCGTCTCGCTGGCAGTGCCCGTAGTCGTCGCCAGCCCCGTCCGCCGGCCCGCGACCAGGCCGAGCATGACAGCCAGTGCCTCGTCGTCGCTGAGCATGAGGGGCGGCATCCGGTAGCCGGAGCCGAGCCGGTACCCGCCGTAGCGGCCCCGGACCGACTCGACTGGCACGTCGAGGTCGATCAGGTGGTCCGCGTACCGCCGCACGGTGCGCTCGTCGACGCCGAGCCGGCCGGCCAGCTCGGCCACCGTCCGGACGCCGCCGGACTGCAGCAGCTCCAGCAGGGACAGAACGCGTGCGGTCGGCCGGGCCATGGTCGCAAGTATCTCACTTATACCGGGCGGATTCTGCCCGGTATTAGTTCTAGCGTGGGGTGCAGGACGGTCCCGCTGACAAGGAGATCACCATGGAATTCGTCTCGATCCGCATCATCACCGACGACGTCGCCCGGCTTGCCGGGTTCTACGAGCGCGCCACGGGCGTCCAGGCGACCTGGTCGAACGAGAACTTCGCCGAGCTCACCACCGGCTCCGCCACTCTCGCGATCGCCAGCACCCGCACCGTCCCGCTGTTCGCTCCTGGGGCCGCCCGGCCAGCCGACAACAGCACCGTCATCATCGAGTTCCTCGTCGACGACGTCGATGGCGTGCACCAGAACCTGGCCGGCTTCGTCGAGGACTTCGTCAACGAGCCCACCACGATGCCGTGGGGCAACCGGTCGCTGCTGTTCCGCGATCCCGACGGCAACCTCGTCAACTTCTTCACCCCCGTCACCCAGGCCGCCATCGACAAGTTCGCCCGCTGACGACGCCGCGCGGGGTGGCGCTTCCCGCCCTGTTCACCATGTCTCGCCGGGTGGAGAACTGGGGCTGGCCCGTAAAAGGTGATGCGCGCACGGCTACGCCCCCTGCCGGGTGGACTCGGCCGTGGTCACGCCCAGCTTGGTCAGCAAGCTGCGGTAGTCGGTCTGCACCCATTCCTCGGCGAGCCGGCCCTCGTCGTCGTACCTGAAGGTACCGATCACTTCCCACTCGAGGTGCTGACCGGTGGGCTCGACTGGACCGATGGGCGAGTAGGTAAAGACCCCGGTGAAGTCACCGGAGAACGTGGTGCGCGCCGCCAGGAACCTGCTGTCCACGATGATCTGCTCACGGACGAGTCGCAGGCCAGCGAAAGCGGCGCGCAAGGACGCGAAGTACGCGCGCAGTTGATCGAAGCTCAGGTCGGCGCCGGGCCCGTGGAAGACGTAGTCGGCAGCGAAGTAAGCGCGGAGCGCGGCGTCGTCCGCACGGGCGATCGCCTGGTCGCCGATGCGGATCAGGTCGCGGGCGAGCGGGCTGTCGGAGATGAAGCCTGGCATGGGTGCCTCCTTGTTGCTATTATAGTAATAATGCTATGCTAGCAATAATGCTTGTCAAGTAGGATGGCGCCATGACCGCAGAGGTGGTTGACCGGCAGGAGCGACGAAAGAGGCGTACCCGGCAAGCGATCCAGAAGGCCGCGCTCGAGCTCTTCGCCGAGCGTGGTTACCGCGATACCACCATCAGCGACATCGCCGACCGGGCCGAAGTCGCGCCCAGAACTGTGACCGTGCACTTCCCCGCCAAGGAGGAACTGCTGCTGGATGCCGAGCCGTTTACGCTCGACAGCCTGAGCAAGCATCTCTCGGCGCGACGACCGCACGAATCCGCGCTGGAGGCACTGCGCGACTGGATGGCAGCCACGATGACGGCGGTTGAAACCAGCGCGTCCGAGCTGGACGGGCGCTTCTGGGAACGGCGCGCCCTGCGTGCGCACATCATCAACAACGAGCCCGAGCTCCGAGGTCGCTCCCGCGCCAGCTACTACCCCTTCGAGCGCGTTCTGGCCGAGGCTATTGGCGACGACCTCGGCCAGACCGGAAACAGCCTGATCACGCGGATAGCGGCGTTGTCAGCCGTCGCCGGCTTGCGTGAGCTCTACGAAAGCGATGAAGCCCAGGCCCTGGCGACTCCCCCGAGCGCCGCCGAACTCCTCAAACTCGTGGACGGGGTGATTCGCTTCGTCCAGGCCGGCCTCGAAGGAGGCGAACGATCGCCGGATCCAGCGGTCGGCTCGCCCGGTCACGCCGTGCCGCCAACGTGACGTCTGCGGACAGCACGCCGCTGTAAGCAGATGGTTCAACTCGCCCCACGGACATGAAGCACGATGGCGCCAGCGCCATGTCACAGGAGCGTGGGCGGTGGCGTCATATATGCATGCGAGAACACGACAGGGACACTGTGGTGGTGATCGGCGCGGGGCTGGCTGGGCTGACGGCTGCGGCAACTGCAGCCCGGGCGCGGAAGCCAGTGGTCGTAGTGGAGGCAGACACCGCCGGAGGCCGGGCCCGCACCGACGAACTGAGCGGTTACCGACTCAACCAGGGCCCGCACGCCCTCGGCAAGGGCGGCGAGGCCTGGCGGATACTGCGCGACCTGGGAGTGCCTCATCGCGGCCACCGGCCACCGCTTCGTGGCGCCCGCGTCGTGCGCGACGGCAAGCTGGCAGGGGTACCAGTAGGTCAGCTGGGCTCGCTGGTCGCCAGGCTGCTGACGGTATCTGCGGCGAGATGGGCGGGCCGGAGCGCGGAAGAGTGGGTGGAATCTCTGCGGGGAAGTCGTGACCTGTCTGACCTGGCCCGAATGTTGATACGAGTGACCACCTACGTGACCGACCTAGGAGGCATGCCCGCCGACTTTGCTATCTCCCGGCTGAAGGGCGCCCGCCGGGGCGTCTCGTATCTCGACGCGGGATTTGGGAGCCTCGCGGAGGGCCTCTCGTCGGCAGCATCGTCGGCCGGCGCCACCATACGAACCCACCAGGCCGCCGCCGGTATCAGCGCCGTCCGGGGCGGATGGGAAGTCGCGCTGGCCGGCGGCGAGGTGCTGCCTGCGGCCGCGGTGATCATCGCCGCTGGCGGCCCGGCCGCGGCCCGCAAACTGCTGCCGGCCGACCCGGGCTGGCCCGAGCTCGGCCGCCCGGTCACGGCCGCCTGCCTGGACCTGGGACTGCGCGGGCCTCACCCTTCGGTGGTGATAAGCGTCGACCAGCCCTTGTACCTGGCGTGTCATTGCCCGCCGGGTGACCTGGCGCCCGCCGGCGGGTCCGTGGTGCACGTCATGCGGTATGGGGCCCGCGACGCGGGACTGGACCGCGCCGAGCTTCACCGGTTCGCCGCCCTGGCGGGAATCACCGACGATCAGATAGTGGAGGAGAGGTTCCTGGCGGTCCACGTCGTCACCCACGTGCTTCCCGGTCCCGAAGACGGCCTGGCTGGCCGGCCGCCAGTCGCGGTGCCCGGATCCCCTGGGGTGTACCTGGCCGGCGACTGGGTGGGGCCGACAGGGTGGCTGTCGGACGCGGCCATGGCCAGCGGCCAGCGGGCCGGCCTGCTCGCCGCCGGGGTGCCCGCGGAGGATCGCACCTATCCGAGGGCGGCATGAACGCGGCATCGGCACCGGGCGGCGTCGACACCTTCGAGGGTGAGCGCCCGCGCTTGACCGGCTTGGCCTACAGGATCACTTGCTCGCTGGCCGACGCCGAAGACGTGGTGCAGGAGGCGTGGATACGGTGGGCCGCCCAGGACGCTGCCACGGTGGACAACCCGGCCGGCTGGCTGACGACCGTCACCTCCCGCCTGGCCCTCGACCGGCTGCGAGCCCAGCGCCGGCGGCGGGAGGTGTACGTCGGACCGTGGCTTCCCGACCCGGTGCCCACCGCTCGGGACGGCGGGGAAACCGCCGGGCTCGCTGATTCGCTGACCCTCAGTTTCCTGATCCTGCTCGACTCGCTCGGCCCGTACGAGCGAGTCGCTTTCCTCCTCGGTGACGTGTTCGGCGAGCCCTACACGGCAATCGCCGGGATCCTCGGAAAAAGCGAGCCGGCGTGCAGGCAGCTCGTCTCGCGCGCCAGGCGAAAGCTGCACTCGGCCCGGCCAGGCGCCGAGACTCCCCCTCCGTCCCCGGCCTCGGCCGAACTGCTCGAGCAGCTGATGGACTCCGTGCTCGCGGGCGACGAAGAGCGCACCCTGGCCCTGCTCCACCCCGACGTCGTGCTCATATCCGACGCCAGCCCCGCCCGGCGGGCAGCCAGGCACCCAGTTGCCGGTGCCGAGCGGGTGCGGCAGCTCCTCATGGGCAGCTGGAGACTTCTCGGGTTCAGGACCGGCTTGAGCCCGGACGGGCGGCCCCCCGCACGCGTTCTTGAGGTCAACTCGGGCCCTTCGCTCGTGCTGGACACGCCCGAGGGGCCGATCGTGATCACCGGCGAGGCCGTCCGTGGCCAGATCACCGCTATCTGGGTCCGGCTTAACCCCGACAAGACCGCGGCGCTAGAGGATCCGCCGCCTATCGTCTGAGGCACCGCACGACAGGAGCACTCGTGCGGCACAGGTACAGCTCAACGCCGCCCTGGACCAGGCACATCAGCTCGTGCTTACAAGCCAGGGCCGGCGGAGACCTGAACCTCCGCCGGCCCTGGTATTTCGCGGGCGAGCTTGCCTAGAAGATCGCGGTCGCGAGCCCCGGCCCGCCGTTAGCGGCCGCGATCGGGAAGGTGCCACCTAGTCCGCCTGCGCCGGCAGCGCCGACGGTGATCACGGACGCACCATCCACGGATGCAGTTGACCCGGTGCCGCGGAAGATTCCGATGCTTGGGCCGCCGGTGCCGCCGCTCCCGCTGCCGCCGCCGCCGCCAACGCCGCCGAAGCCGCCAACGCCGCCGAAGCCGCCAACGCCGTTGCCGCCTGCCCCGCCGGACCCGCCAGGCCCGCCGTTGCCGCCCGGCCCGCCGTTTCCGCCGAGTCCGCCGGTCCCGCCGTTGCCCACCTGGATGGTCGTGGCGACAAGGGTGACGGTCGAGCCCGACAGGAAGATGCCGAATGCGCCGCCGCCTGCGCCGCCGCCGTTACCAGCAGTCCCGCCAGCGCCGCCAGCACCTCCGCCGCCGCCTCCGCCGCCCGTAGCTAGCGGGTTGACGCAGAAGAAGTTCCCACAGCCAACGCCGCCGCCTCCGCCGCCTCCGCCGCCTCCGCTCCCGTTCTGGCCGCTCCCGCCGCCATTGCCCGGGAGTCCCGCCCACGTCGTGCCAGCCAAGGCCGGACTGAACGTGTTAGCAGGACCAGTTGGACCAGGCGCACCAGCGCCGCCATCGTTGCCTCGGAAGCCACCGCCGCCGGAACCTCCCAGAGCACCGGCACCCGCTGAGCCGCCCGGGCCGCCGGTCGGGCCCGCTCCTGGCGCACCGGCACTGCCGAAGGCGCCGCAGCTCCCGTCAGATTGAGCGCCGCCTGTCCCGCCTGTCCCGCCTGCGTTCACGAGTGCTCCGCCCGTGCCACCGGGAGTCGGGACGTTGGTGCTCACGGTGCAAACTGATCCCGGTTGGCCGGACTGCCCGATGTCCCCGCCGCGACCGGATGTTCCAGGTGCACCATTTGCACCTTGCGCGGCATCCGGTGTGTCGATGGTGACATCTGCGAGGGCGACGGACGAGCCGTTGATGGCGCGCAACCCGTACACGCTCGAGCCGGCCCCTGCCGGGGCTACTGGTGCGAGGGTCACATCGCTGATGGAGACGCCGGTGACCCCGTCAGCCAGAGCCGCTTGCGGAGAGCCGGTGATCGTTGTCGGCTGCGCTGATGTCTGGGTCCATGCGCCTTCGCTGTATCCGCCGTTGATGGTGACGTCGCTGATCAGGGAGATGCCCGAGCCCTCGTCGTAGCTACCGCCCGCTACATCGATGACCGGATTGGTGAACGCACCAGCGAGGGTGAGCGCAGCTCCAATCGTCTGGAACGGCGCCGCCTGGGTGCCTGCGTTGCCGTCGGAGCCATCGGTTGCCACATAGATGACGGGTTGTGTGACGGTGATGGACTCGGCCCGGGTGACCGTGGCCGACGGGTTCTCCGAGTCGGTCACCGAGACGGTGAAAGAGGAAGTGCCGTCCGCAGACGCCTGACCAGTGATCTCGCCGTCGGGCTGCAGGGTTAGCCCTGAGGGCAGCGATCCTGCGGTAATCGCATAGCTGTACGGACCTAGCCCGCCCGCTGGCTGCAGCGACGTGTCGTACGACTCGCTGAGACTCGCGCCTGGCAGGTTGCCTGGCACCACCATGGGAGTGACCACGTACAGGGATACGTTCTCGGTCGCCGATACGGCCGGAGCCTCGGAGTCGGTGACCTGCACCGTGAAACTGTCCAGGCCGGTCGCGGAGGCGGTGCCAGATATCGCACCCGAGGCCTTGGCTAGTTTCAGGCCGGCAGGAAGGGATCCTGAGGCAAACGACCACTGGTACGGGGTGATGCCGCCCGCCGCGCTGAGCTTGACCGAATACGGCACGCCGCTGGTGGCTGTGGGCAGGGTGCTGCCGGTGGTAACGACAAGTCCTGAGACGCCTACCGTGATGGATTCGGAGGCGCTGGCAGATTGGGCCGTAGCCTCGGAGTCAGTAACTTCTGCCGTGAAGGTGAAGTTGCCTCCGTTTGCAGGCGTACCCGAGATCAGGCCGGTGGCGGCGTGCAGCTTGAGCCCAGCCGGTAGCGATCCCACCGGGATCGACCAACTGTAAGGAGCGACACCACCGGTGGACGCCAAGGTCGCCGAATACGCCACGCCCGCTGTCGCGGGTGGCAGCGCCACGGTCGTCACCATCAGCGGATTGACTATCACCGTGATGGATTCGAGTGCGGTGGCCGAGGCCGGCGAACTCTCCGAGTCCGTCACCTCGGCGATGAAGTTGAGGGTGCCCGCGGGGCCCACAGGCGTGCCGGTGATCTGACCGGTCGAGGCGTGCAGCACCAGCCCTGCTGGCAACGATGTCCCGCCCGCCAGCGACCAGGAGTAGGGCTTAGTGCCGCCGGCAGCATCGAGCTTGGCCAGGTAGGACGAGCCCGCGGTAGCCGTCAGAGGCGACGTCGTGGTCACCACCAGCGGCGAGGGCGTGCTGGCCAGTGCAGGCGTAGCCGCGGCGCTCGCGGCCAGTATTGAGCCGCTCGCGAGAGCGATCGCGGCCACCGTGACGCGGAGGCGGCCAGCCGACCCAAAGGCGTGCAGGCCGCGAGGTGTGCGCGCAGGCACCTGAAGTCTCGCGACCCGAATGCGCCCGCGGGCCAGTCCTTGCACGTGCTTTCGAATCATGGCATTCCAGAACACAATGCCCTCCCATTCCCCTAGTCCCGGACGGCATTGTCCAAGTCGGCGGGCGCCCAGCACATCGGGCATATGCCCGGGGTGCCTAGCCGCTGCCCGACTACTCGCCACCCAGATCGCCGCTCCAGATGGCGATCTGGGTTGAGCGGCAGGAGTCCGGCGGGAGCATCACCTCCAGCGACACGTTCACGTTCTGGCCCGACGGCACAGTGCCCCGCCTGGTCTGACCAGCTCTATGCGCCCGTCCTGCATGCACGCGCGCGATCTACCGGCGGAACGCGGCCCGGGTAGCGGCCGCGGTGGCGCTGAAGTACCCGGGTGGCTCGATGAAGCCCCACTCATTGAATGTCGAGCCGTTGGTGCGCGCGCGCCGGTAGCCGAAACAGGTCAGGTAGAGCGTCCGGATATACATGACCGCCTCGAGCCGGGCGAGTTCGTCGTCGGTCGGTTCTACGTGTCGGCGGTAGGCGTTGACGGCGGCGTCGATCCACTCCTGATTCGGCCCGCGCGGGTTCCACGAACCCGTGCCCCAGATCAGGTAAGCGAAATCGGCGAGGCGGGGCCCGCGCCCGGACGCCTTCCAGTTGATCGCGACTGGCCCTTGCTCGCTCAATACGGCGTGATCGGGCGCGTGCAGGAGGTTCCCGTGGAGCAAGCCCTCCGGCAGGCCGTGACCGTCGTCGGCCGCGCGTACCTGGTCGCGGAGCTGCTCGAATCGCTCGCGCTCGGCGGCCGCGACCTTCATGTCAACGGCATCGAGAAACGACAGGGCCGCCAGCAGATCCTGACGCGGCGTGCCCTCACGACCCGGGTCCTCACCACTCGCTCCACCCGGCCGAGCGGCGGACTCGTCGTACGGCAGCGCGTGTAGCCGTCCGAGCAGCTCACCCATCATGGCGAACTTCGCGGCACCCTCGGGGAGCTGACCACCTGCAACGAACCGCGTCACGAGCACCGCGCTGCCGTCAAAGTCAGACACCGCATCGTCGACGGCCAGGCGCTCCGCCGGATAGTCCTGCCGCTCCAGGAATCTGAGGATTGCGGCGTCGCCCTCAACACCGGCACGCGGCCGAGCTGGCGGGAACGCGCGGGCGACCCACGCGCCGCCGTCATTGCGGTCGATGCGGAACACGTAGGTCTTGTGCACACTGAGCTTCGTCGCTGCGACCGGATCAATGCCGTAGCGATCCCGCAGATGCGCGAGTAGCCGCTCCGGGACTGGCTCGTGGTGCATTCGCGCACCCAGACCCTTGAGATCCGTCAGCGCTTCGGTGTAGCGCTGCCCAGTCTCATCGGCGTGACGCCGGACAACCTTCTTGAAGCTGGCGTCCTTGGTCATGGACAAGCCTCCCCTTGACACCCTCGTCCCCCAGCGACGCGGTGTTGGAAGATGGCCTGTGATGCAGACGACCGAGAGGGCAAATCCCCTTCGCGAATGGAACCCGGGCTGAGGCGGATGTTCCACGCAGCTCGGCGACCGGTCGCCGCCATGAACAACCTTGCCTGAGCCGCTCAGTCATCGTCAAGCGCCAGGCGCCGATGGCCAGCTAGCGTCCGATGGCGTACAGGGTGGCGTTATTGATCGCGTAGACCGTCCCGTCGGGGCCGATGATGGTGGGGGTGTAGGCCTCGGGCCGCGGGCGGTTGAGGCGGATCTTCTCGGCCAGGGTGTTGCTGGCCAGGTCCCAGCGGTAGAGAATTCCGTCCTCGCTGTTGACCATCACCGAGTCGTCGGCGGTGTCCACCGCGGCCGAGTTGACGCACCACTCGTACCGTGCTCCAGCGGGCTCGCCGGGGAAGTGGACGGGCGACAGTATGGTCTGGACGGCCTTCATGGTCTGGACGTTCGCATACGGGTCCTTCTGGCTCGACCTGGGGTCGAGCACGGCCACCCTGTTGCGGCTCGTCTCCGTGCGGCCCGGCGCCAAAGTAATTGTTGTACTTGGACACCAGCAGGTAGGGCGAGGTTCCGTGGTAGCCGGGCACCGCGCGCGCCGGCAGCACAGAGACCGTGTTGTCCCAGCCAAAAGATCCCGGAATCTTCGTACGGGTCAAGGTGGCGTTGAAGTGCAGCAGCCAGCCGCGGCCGTCGTGACCGAAGTTCGGGTTCTCCTGGACGCCGAAGTAGACGTCTCCGTCCGGGCCGATCGTCGGCGAGGCGGTCGAGCCGGTCGAGATCAGGGCCTGGCCGGTCACCGGGTCCTTCAAGGCGGTGCGGAATCGTGGCCTGAGGGTGGCGGCGTCAAGCCCGACCAGGATGCCGTGACCATGGCTAGTGGCGTCGATTCGGGTGACGACGGTGATGTACACGATCCGGCCGTCGCGGGAAAGGGCCGGCGCGCAGTTGGGTGCCACGCCAGTGAAGCTCCGGTTGCCGGAGACCGCCGCGGCGCTGATCCAGGTCGCATGGCCGCGGGTATCGATCCGGGCGATCCCGCTGGACAAGTGCGCCGGTGTCGCGCCGGTCACGGTGAATCCGAAGTACAGCGACCCGTCAGGTCCGGCGGTCAGCGGAGTGGTGATCTTCACCGCCTGGTCATAGACGGAACGGTGCGCGTTCCACTGAGCCGCCCCGTAGAACACCAGCCGCTGCACCCTGCCGACCGGCTGGTTGACGTGCCTGCGTAGCAGGACCGTCCCGCCAGCACCGGCGACCGCGAGGGTCGCGCGCGTCAGGACGGCGGGCAGCGGAGCAGTAAAGGTGGGACCTCTGAAGGCGGGCAGCCGGTAGTCGGTGCGCACCGACCAGCGCCGCATGCCATTGGTCCCGGAGTAGGCCACCACCTCGAACCCGGCCTTGGTACTTACCCGGGTCGGAACCAGCACCGTGTTCGCGGCCGTGATCATCGGGGACCCGTAGTGGATCGGCAGTCCCCCTTGTTCCACCTTGGGAGCGAGGTCGACCTTGGCCCTCCAGCGGATCCGGCTCAGGGGCTGAGGCCGCACGCTGGTAGCGGCCGTGTGCTGCGCGTTCTCGGCAAAGCCTGCCCACGCCTGATGGCCCCGGAATCCGTGCCCGGCCGGCGCCCCGATACCGCCTGCTCGCGAATGACCCGCCATTGCAGCCTGCGCCCTCGATGGCGGGGTGACCAATAAGAACCCGAGCACCACACTGGCCGTAGCGACCGCACCAGTTATCCCCGTGGCGATCCGGCCAAGAGCGGGCCGGGCCGGTGTGCTCCCCGCCTCGGCTCGCGGCTCCCGACCCAGTCGCGGCAAACAAGACATGGCTCTCCATTCATTGACATGAGTGGCTGAAGTGAGCCTTCCGCTACTAGTAGACGCCCGGCCAGGCGTCCCCTTGCTCACGCCCGGGTCAAGATCCGATAACGCGCCTTTGACCAGCTTGTCCATCAGGCCAGGGAGACCACCGGTTCGGGGCTGCGGTCCGCGCCACCGTCGGGCGGTGGTGGCAATGCGGGCGGGTCGTCTCGGTCCGGGCCGCCGCCGCCCGGCGGCTGGGCCCGGTCCGGAGTAGCCATCAACACGCCAACGGATCCGGCGCCGAAGCCGGCGAACGGAACAACAAGCAGGAGCAGCAGGTAACCCGCGGCATTGCCGCCAGCGCCCTGTTCCGCGGGCAAGGTGGCCGCGCGGCTGAGGTGCGGGTACAGCCAGCCGAACAACTGGCTGTCGTGCGGTAGCAGGGCAATCGTGGCGGTGCCCAGCAACACCGCGAGCATGGCACCAGTCAGGCCAGCCACCAGCGCGGCGGTAAAGCCCTGGCGGATGCCCGCCTCGCTGTCCGTGCCCGCCCTGGACAGGGCGAACGCCTTCCCCAGCCAGGCGCTGAAACCGGAAGCCGGACCCGCCGCATTCGGCAGCGCCCGGCCGGACGGGAAGCGGCGCGCGGCGAGGACTGCGGCCGCCGTCGGCGCAACGAGCACCGCGGCAAAGGCAACCGCTGCCAGGACGCTCTGGGGCACTGCCGGGAGCACCCGGCTCGCCTGATACCGAATCACTCCGAGCGGCAGGAACAAGAACACCGCAATACCGACCGGCAGGCCCGCGGCGATACCGCGAAGCAGGGTTCCCGTCGTCACCGGCGACCGCTGCGCGGTGGCCACGATCACGACGGTCGTGAAGATGGCCATCACCAGCAGGAACAGCGTTTCTCCGGTCCACAGCGCGCCGCCCGCTCCTGGTCCCAGGCTCGCCGGATCGCGCATGCGCTCCACGGATGCCTTGCCCAGCGTGAGTGCGAGAACCGCGACGTAGCCTCCGGCCCGGACGAGCCGCTGCGTGCGTCCCGCGCCGACAGGACCGACAAGCAGACGCCCGGCTACCCAAAGGCCTGCCAGCAGTGCCACCGTCACGACCAGGCTGACCCTGTCGGCCTCCGTCACCCGGTTCACCGGCGACCGTGGCCAGCTCAAGCTCGCGACGCATCCGGCTGCCGCGGCGAAGGCGCAGATCGCGCCCGCCTTCCGCATGATCATCAACTCCCTGGACACCAATCGCATTCCGCCACCCAGCCACACCAGCCGCTGGCATCCGGCCGGCACATCCTCGGCTTCCGCGAGGATCGCCTCGGCCCATTCCGCGCGCCCAGCCGGCAGCAGCCGGGCGCACCGGCGCAGGACTGCAGCCGCCAGCCGGCTGCAGCCGGTCCACGGGACCGCCCGAGCCGCGATCCGCGCTTGCTGGCGACCGGCTCGAAGTCACGGCAGTAACTCTATTTAGGTAGAGTTACGACGTCTAGCCATTCAGACCGGGACATCACTCATCACAGCTCGGATTCGCCGGGCCGGCGCCTGGCGCCATTACGGCAGCATTCCAGCCGGGCGACCGATAATCTCTTGGCGGAGCGGTGGATGCTTGGGGCGTAGTGCAAGTCGCACCATGCCCTTTTGCGGAAGGAGATACCCAGTGACCCCGCCCGCCCCGACTCTAAGGAAGCTTCCGGCGGCAGTCGCCGGAAGTCGGCCGGTGCACGTGGCTATGATCGCGCCGCCATACTTCGACATTCCCCCGGCAGGCTACGGCGGAGTCGAGGCAGTTGTGGCCGACCTCGTGGACGGACTGGTCGACCGGGGGCATCGCGTGACTCTCATCGGCGCCGGGCGGCATCATACGAAGGCACAGCGATTCCTCGCTACCTACCAGCGGCAGCCCGCGGACCAGCTAGGCGAGGCGATGCCCGAGGTCGTGCACGCGGCCAAGGTCGCGCGGCTGCTTGAGGATCTCGACGTCGACGTCGTGCACGATCACACGCTGGCCGGCCCGTTATTGGCTCGTGGCCGGGCTACCCCGACAGTGGTTACCAATCACGGCCCCGCTACCGGCGAATTCGGCGCCTACTACTGCTCGCTGGGCAGCACGATCAACCTGGTCGCGATCTCCGCCGCGCAGCGAGCATGGGCGCCTGAACTTGCCTGGACCGCGACCGTGCACAATGCGATCCGCGCCGACACCTTCCCGTTCCGGGAAGGCAAGGACGAGTTCGCGTTATTCCTCGGCCGATTCCACCCAGACAAGGCTCCGCACCTGGCCATCGACGCAGCTCGCGCCGTCGGGCTGCCAATCGTGCTGGCCGGGAAATGCTCCGAGCCGGTCGAACGGGCATACTTCGCCCGCGAGGTCCAGCCCAGGCTCGGGTCGGACACCACCATGTTCGGCATCGCCGATGCCGCCGCCAAGCGCGACCTGCTATCGCGCGCTGCCTGCTTGCTCTTCCCTATCTGCTGGGACGAGCCGTTCGGCCTGGTCATGATCGAGGCGATGGCCTGCGGAACTCCCGTGGTGGCCCTGCGCCGCGGCGCCGTTCCGGAGATCGTCATGGCCGGTCAGACCGGGGTGATCGTCGATGACCCGGACGAGCTGGCCGGCGCGATCGGTGCAGCCCGGCGCCTTGACCCTTGGGTATGCCGGAAACACGTGGAGCAGAACTTCACCGTCGAGGTAATGGCTGCCCGCTACGAGGCGGTGTATCGGCGGGCCATCCGCGCGGCTGCCCGTGCAGCCAGTCCAGGCTCGGTTCAGTACCCGTCAGCCATGGTCAGAGTGCTAGACCCGGCCGGGCGGCCCGGCGGCCTGGGGTGGCCGCTCGGCGGGCGTCTGAGCCAGGGTGATCGCGCGGTGACGACCGCCTCGCGGGCGTCGTACTCATCGGTCTGAATGCGCTGATACTGGTGCTATGACTGAGACCGAGTCCTTGATCGCCGAGGTCCGCCTGCTCCGCGCCGACGTGGCCCGACTTCACGTTGCGATGCACAACCGGCACAGCTGGATGCAGCTGCTCTTCAAAGATCTGTCTACCAACCCGCACACCCAGTACAAGGTGCACAAGTGGGGTGCGATCTACTGGCTGATCAACTTCCCGTTGATCTGCTGCCTGTTCTTCTTCACGCCCGAGCTGTGGGTAAAGCTCGGCATCTTCATCACGCTGATCTACTCGATCTACGCCAACCTTGCGACCGACTACGGCGGCATGTCAGCGGCCGAGGCTGCGTTCGGGGCGCCACAGCCGCCGCCGATCCCGCTGGAGCCGCCACCGCCGCTGCCGCGAACATGAGACGACGCATGCCCCGGACGCTGCCAGGTCGCGGCTCCCAGGCCCGAGGGCGTCGTGCTCACAGCGTCAAGACCGTTGGTTACGCTGCCCGGCCTCGGTAATCGCCCAGGCAGCGTTGACCAGGCCGATGTGACTGAACGCCTGCGGGAAGTTGCCGATCATCTCGCCGTTGCGCGGATCGACCTCCTCGGCCAGCAGGCCGACGTCGTTGATGGCGGCGACGGCCCGCTCGAACGTCGCGGTGGCTGCCTCGACGTCGCCGGCGAGTGCCTGCGCCTGCGCCAGCCAGAACGTGCAGAGCAGGAACGTGCCCTCCTGACCGGCCAGGCCGTCGCGAGCCACGTACCGGTACACCAGCCCGCGCTCGTCGGTCAGCCGCCCCGCGATGGCCTCGATGGTTGCCATCATCCGCGGGTCATCGGCCGGCAGGAACCCGGTGATGGCGAGCATCAGGCTCGACGCGTCGAGGTCCTCGCTGCCGAACGCCTGCGTGAAGGCACCCGCCTGCTCACTCCAGCCGCGGGCGAGGATGGCCGCCCGGATCTCGGCCCGGCCGGTTTCCCAGTCCGCTACTCGGTCGGCGGCGCCGAGATGACCGGCCAGAGTGATCGCGCAGTCCAGGGCGACCCAGCACATCAGCTTCGAATACAGAAAGTCCTGCGGCTCGCCGCGAACTTCCCAGATCCCCTGGTCTTTCTCCTGCCAGCGGGCGGCGGCGGTATCGGCGGCCGTGACGAGGAACCGCCTGGTCACCGGGTCGAGCTCGCCGAGCTGGTCGACCAGCCGTTGCGCGGCGCCGAGCAGCTCGCCGTACACGTCGAGCTGCCGCTGGAGCCAGGCGCCGTTCCCGACCCGGACCGGGCGGCTGCCCCGCCAGCCCGCCAGCTGCGGCAGCTCCCGCTCAGACAGGTCCCGCTCGCCGCCGACGCCGAACATGATCTGCAAGTCCGCGCCGTGCTGCGGCCCGGAGGTAGCCGCGTCGGCGAGGAAGGCGAAAAACTTGTTCGCCTCGTCCGGGCAAGCCGCCACCCAGAGGGCCTCCATGGTCAGGCTGGCGTCCCGCACCCAGGTGTAGCGGTAGTCCCAGTTCCGCTCCCCGCCGACCACCTCCGGCAGCGAGGTGGTGGGCGCCGCCACGATCGCGCCCGTCCGCGCGAACGTCATGCCCTGCAGCACGCGCCCGGAATGGCGGACCAGCTCCCGCCACGGCCCCTCGTAGTTCTGGTGAATCGCAGACCAGGACCGCCAGCCTTCGACCGTGTCGTCCAGCCGGCCGGTGATCTCCGCCGCGGTCCACGGGACAAGCGCAGGGCCAGTCATCTCGCCGTGCCCGAGCGCGAGCACGGCCACCTGCCCGGCAGTCAGCCCGACCCGCGCGGTCGCGGTGCCATCAGCCACGTCGAAGCCGCACGACGCGGACAGCAGCAGCCGGCTGTCGCCGCCCTCGGCCGCGAGTCCGCCGGGCACAGAAACTAATGCGGGCCGGACGAGTCCGTACTCCGGCCGGGGCGCATAGCTGATCTCCGCCTGAATCTCACCGTCGGTGCAGGTCAGGGAGCGCAGCAGCATACCCAGGGGAGTGCGCGCCCAGCTGATGGCCACGCTCGTCGGGGCCGACCGCGAGGGCATCGGTGAGCACCGCGGTGCCGCTCGTGGTGGTGAAGGTGGTCTCCAGCACCAGCGTCTGATCCACGTACCGGCGACTGACCTGGAACTCGTCCGCGGGCCGGATCGCGAAATGGCCGCCGGCCGGGTCCAGCAGCCGGCCGAGGACCGACGGCCCGTCGAAGCGCGGAAAGCAAAGCCAGTCCACCGAGCCGTCCCGGCTGACCAGCGCCGCGGAACGGCAGTCCGAGAGCATCGCGTATTCGCCGATCGGCAAGCTGTCCATCACGGTTCCCTCTCGCGGTCGGTCAGGCGCCCGTGCACCTGCGGCGGATGCACCAGATCTCGCTCACCGGGGGAACGGGGCGGCATCCGCGCGGCAGATCGGTCCTGGCCCAGTTAAACAGGTCACAGGCGCGGACCGCGTCGCCGCCGACGGGCCGCGGCATTACTGCTCCTGGTACAGATCGGCCAGCAGGCCGAGCGCCCGCTCGAACACCTCCGGCGTGACGAGACCAGGGGCCAGACGCTGGTAGATCTGCAGGCCGACCACCAGTGCGTGGCCGATGGCCCAGGCCTGCGCGGCGGTGTTCCCGGCCGAAGGCTGGTCGCTATCGGCGTCGGCTAGCTCCCGGAGCCGGTGCTCGAGCCCGCTGCTGTAGCGCTGCAGCGCGTCCGGGGCGCGCAGCAACGCGGCGAAGAACTCCAGGAACATCGCAATCTCGGCCGCGTCATCGGGCTCTTCCACCGCCACGGATCGGCCGAACTCGGCCAGGCGCTCGCGCAGCGGCCGCGACTGGTCGTTGAGCATGGCCACGTAGTCGGGAGTCGTGTCGCGGCCTGCTTCGATGGCGCTGAGCAGGAGCTCTTCCTTGCTGGCGAAGTGCCCGTAGATGGCGCCCTTGGTCACCTCCGCCGCCTCCGCGATCTGCTCCAGCGACGTCGCGGCGTAGCCGCGCTCGCGGAACAGCCGCCGCGCCTCCGCCAGCAGTCGCTGCCGCGTGCGCTCCTTGGACTCCGCTCTGGTCACCCTGGCCACGCCCTCATGCTGCCACATTGACATACCGACAGCACCCAGATACCTTCAGAACTCAGATACTAGCAGTATCCGAGATGGTGATGGCCTGGACCGGCGCGACTGGCCCGGCTGCACGGCAAAGGAGTGTGCGGGATGGGCCTCGGAGAGCGCGTCAAGAGCCACGTCGTCGAGCCGGTCGTGCTGCGGCTATGCCAGTGGCGAGGCGATCCGGTCGCCCGGCTTATGCTCACCGCCACGAAGGCGGACCCGTACCCGCTGTACGCGCAGCTGCGGCAGCGTGGACTGGTGCGCAGCCCGCTCGGTTTGTTCGCCGCGGCCGACCACGCCACGGTGGCGGGCATCCTGCGGGACCGGCGGTTCAGCAGCTCGCCCGTGCACCAGCCAGGCTACCGCCCGCCGTCCTATCCGCCGGGCGACCCGCGGGCCGAACTGCCGGCCGCGAACTTGCTCTCGATGGATCCGCCCGACCACACCCGGCTGCGCCGGCTGGTGGCCGGCGCGTTCACTCCGAGGGCTGTCGCCGGACTCGAGCCGTGGATCCGCGATCTCACGGTCCGGCTGCTGACCGCCGCAGACGGCGAAGCCGGCTTCGACCTGATCGACGCGCTGGCCTTCCCGCTCCCCATCGCGGTCATCTGCCATCTGCTCGGCGTGCCGGCTGAGGATCAGGAGCAGTTCCGGGCGTGGGGCGAGGACGTAGCCGCCACCCTGGACCCCCAGACGGCGGCGGCCGCGCGGGCGCAGACCCGCGCCGCCGAGTTGGCGCTGACCGGCTACCTCCAGGACCTGGTGCGCGAGCGCCGGGCCAACCCCGACGGCAGCATCCTGTCCGCGCTCATCGCGGCCGAGGATGAGGGTGACCGGCTGAGTTCCGGCGAGGTGGTCAGCACGGCCTTGCTGCTGCTGATCGCCGGGTTCGAGACCACCGTGAACCTGATCGGGAACGGCACGGTCGCCCTGCTGGGCGATCCCGACGGCTGGAGCCGGCTCCGCCAGGATCCGGGCCTGGTACCCGCGGCGATCGAGGAGATGCTCCGCTACGACAGCCCGGCTCAGCTGACCGTCCGGGTGGCCACCGAGGATGTCGAGGTCGGCGGCAGCGTCATCACGGCGGGCCGGGCCGTGCTCCTGTCCATCGGCGGCGCCAACCGCGACCCTGAGGTTTTCGAGCAGCCCGACGAGTTCCGGATCGACCGGCCTGATCCCGGCCGGCACCTGTCCTTCTCGCTCGGCGCGCATCACTGCCTCGGCGCCTCGCTAGCCCGGCTGGAGAGCCGCATTGCCTTCGAGGAGCTGACCCGGCGGTACCCGGCGCTTGAGCTGGCCGACCCGCCGATCCGCCGATCGCTGCTCATACTGCGCGGCTTCGAGAGCGTTCCCGTCCGCGCCCGGCGGATCGCATCGCGGACCGCCGCCTAGTGCGGGACGAAGCGGATTGCTCGCTTTGGGCCGATGCATCATGATGAACGCGCGTTCACCTGATGGATCGAGGACTAGACGGCGTTACACCCTGGCATTCAGCGGCTATACCCATACACGCCGCAGACCGGTCGTGCGACCCAACCAAGTGGAGGTGCCAGATGGCCGAGCTCCCGCCGCCAGAGGGAATTGTGCTGGCCCACTTCATCGTCTCCGACGATGTCGAGCGCTCTCGGCGGTTTTACAGCGAAGTACTCGGCGGTCGGGTGGTGTTCGACGGCGACGTGACGTATGTCGCACTGGCCAATACCTGGATCATCATCAACGTCGGCGGCGGACCCACCGATGACAAGCCGACAGTCACCCTGGAGGCGCCGCGTGATCTCGACCGGGTCAGCAGCTTCCTCAATATCCGGGTCAAAGACATCGACGGCGGTGTACGCGGAGTGGAGCGGCCGCGGTGCTCAGTTCCTGACGCCGCCGAAGCAGCACCAGTACGAGAAGCGCTGCTACATCCGCGATCCCGACGGTCATCTGATCGAAGTAGGGCAGACCACGGACCCGAAGGGCGACTGGACGCCCGCGCGCTGGCCACCGAGCACGCGCTTCGGCGACTCCGAGTGAGTGCCGAGGCGGACCGCTGAGGAGGTCCGGGCGATGACCACTGCGATCATCGGCACCGGCGGGCTCGGCTCGGTCATTGCCCGTCAGCTCGCTTCGGGCGGCGAGAACCTGCGGCTCGCAAACGCCGACGCTGGGTCGGCCCGATCGCTGGCGGCACAGATCGGCGGGACCGCGGTCGTCGCCGCCGGCAACCGCGAGGCGGTGCAGGGCGCCGGCGCCGTTGTCCTCGCGCTCCGGTTCACCGTGCTGAAGGGCGTCATAGCCGAGATCGCGGGCTCGCTGACCGACACGGTCGTGGTCGTGCCGAGCAACCCGCTCAGTACCGACGCACAGGGGAACGTCTTCCGGGTGCTTCGGGACGGGCAGTCGTCTGGCGAGGTTGTGGCCGGGTGGCTGCCGGCCGAGGCGCACCTGGCCATGGCGTTCGGGACCCTGTCGGTCAATCTGCTGGAATCCGCTGCCAGCCGTTCGCCGGACCCGGCGGTCCTGTTCTACGCGACCGACGACGACCGGGCTGGCGAGGAGGTCGAGCGGCTGATCCGGACGGCCGGCTTCGAGCCGGCGAGGGCCGGCGGGATCGAACAATCGAGCCGGCTCGAAGTGGGCGGCGACCTTCACAATCTCGTAGTCGGCCCCGCGGAGGCGCGGTCACTGACTGGCGCGGCCTGATCGTCTAGCGCCCTCGTCGAGCAGCGTGACGGCTCGTGTCACCGCCTGGCCAGGCGGCGGCCGCTCTGAATGTCCGGCGGCGCGTAATTCAGCTCGAAGTGGTGATAGAGGGCGGACTCATCGGCCTGAGACAGTTCGTCACCGTGCATCTCGATGTCAGGGGCGTCCTTGACCTGCTTCTTGGTCACAACAACCTGCAGGTCCTCGGGGCCGATCTGGATGCCGCCCAGCGGCACGAACGTCAGGTGCCGCGTGAGCAGTCCCTCCTTGACGGTTGCGAACTGTGGCCGGTCGGTCTCCACGTCGACGTAGACGTCCTGCAGCTTCCCGATCTTCTCCCCGTTGCGGTCCACGAGCATCTTGCCGTGCCACTCGGCGACGTTCCACCGGTCTTGTCCGTGTTGTTCGGTCATCAGTCGGTCCCCTCCGGTTGATAATCCGTTCGGTGTGCCGGCCTGCGCCCACATGGCGACGCCGCCTGCAGGCTGCCACGGGCCGGCGGCCCGGCTCTGCGGCCCCGCGGCCTTGGAGAGGACGGTCCGTAGCAACGCCGCCACCTCAGCCGCAGATAGGCCCAGGCCGACCCCGGCCTGCTGGTAGCTCAGGCCACCGAACAGCACCATGCCGAGCACTCCCCGCTCCCTGGCGGTCAGCCGGGACAGCCCGGCCCAGCCGGTGTCCGCCTCGAGGCCATGCGCCGGGACTCGGGATCCCCAACCCTTGCTGTCAGCGACCTCCATGCACCGCCAGTAGGCAGCGACCGCCAGCCGAACCTCCGCATGCTGGTCGCGGACTGTCGCCGCGGGCTTGAGGATCTGCTCGGCGATGACGTCGCTGACAACGCCCTCGGCCAGTCCACGGTCATCGAGGGTGAACAACGCCTGCCGGTACAGATTGCCGGCATAGCGGTCGTAGATGTCTATGCCGGTGAGGCTGTCCGCGGTCTCGGGTGCGAAGCCACGGCCCGCTCTGGCCTTAGCGAATCTGAGCATCTACGCTCCCGGAACTCTCGGCAGCTGGCGTCAAGGCACGGCCGCCGGGGTCCGGAGCAGCAGTTATTTCAAGCTAACACGGTCGAAGGTCACGCCGGGTGCCGGGGCAAACCCGCCAGGTCAGCGGCCCGACCCGGCAGTCATCCGCCTGGTCATCGAGCCCAGCTTCCTGGATTTGCGGGCCTGCTTCGCGGTCAGCCTGGCCTCATCCGGCCACCGCACGTCATAGACCCAGCCGAGCTTCTCGGCCAGCCAGATAGTCCTGGCCGCGATGTCGATCTGGCCCTTGAGCACGCCGTGCCGTGCGCACGTCGGATCTGAATGGTGCAGGTTGTGCCAGGACTCGCCGAAGGAGAGGATGGCCAGCCACGAAACGTTCCTGGACTTGTCGCGGACCTCGAATTCGGCCTTGCCGAAGGTGTGGCAAATCGAGTTGATCGACCAGGTGATGTGGTGCAGGAACGCGATCCGCACCAGCGTGGCCCAGAAGAAAGCCGTCGCAGCACCCTGCCAGGACATGGACCACAGGCCGCCGATGAGGGGAGGTGCGAGCAGCGAGGCGGCCACCAGGCCAGGGAACCAGCGGGAGATCGCCGAAATATCGGAGTCGGCCAGCCAGTCAGGGCAGAACTTCTCCTCCGAGGTGACGTCACCCTCGAACATCCAGCCGACGTGGGCGAAGGCCAGGCCCTTGGCCAGGGCCTTGGCATCGGTTCCGAACCGCCACGGCGAGTGCGGATCGCCATCCTTGTCGCTGTATTTGTGGTGCCTGCGGTGATCGGCTACCCAGGTGATCACGGGCTTCTCGATGGCGAGGCTGCCGGCGATCGCCAGCGCGACTTTGAATCCGCGCTTGGCCTTGAAAGACCCGTGGGTGAAGTAGCGGTGCAGGCCTACGCTGACGCCGAGCCCGCTGAGGTAGTAAAACGCGACGGCCAGCAGGATGTCGTGCCAGCCGAGGCCCCAGCCCCACGCCAGCGGCGCCGCGGCGAGTAGCGCCAGGAACGGCACGGCCACGAACACGCCCACGAGCACTCGGTCCACGACGCTGCTCCGGTCGGGCATGATCTCCGGCCTGACCACAGTGCGCGGGGTGAGTTCGCCGTCGGCTCGGGCCACGGCGGCGTCCGTCGTAGTTGTCATGGAACCTCGCTCGTCGATGGGGTATGTCGGGCTGAATGCTCCGCATCGACCGGGTCCGGGACCAACACGATGAGGCTGACGTAGCCGTACCTTACGCTACCGTAGGTTCCGGGCCGAGCGGCACTCGCGCGCGACGGGCAGACTCCAGTGCTCCAGACTCAGAAGCCTAACATTCGATTCTAGAAATACATTGCTAGTTTCAGAGTTCATGCATAGACTCGGGACAGATCCGGACAGTCAGCTGCCGACGGCCGCAACAAGGCCGGGTCACTCAGTGAGGCGCCCGGCCGGCTTCCGCGGCCCGCTCTCACTCGCGAAGGACACCCGGCGATGACCGAGCAACCACCCTCCCAAGGCCCCACCACTACCTTGCCGCCGCAGTCAGCCAACGGCAATTCTCCCCAGCTCCCGGCCGCGCCCGCCCGCCATGGGTCCCGGCGGATGCGTACCCGGATCAGTGGCCTGCGGACCAGCCTCATCGCTGGCTTCGTCGCCCTGGTCGTGGTGATGATCTTCATCATCCAGAACGGGCACGCGGTCAGCATCAGCTTCCTCGGCGCCCACTTGCGCCTATCGCTGGCCGTGGCACTGATCCTCGCTGTGATCGCCGGCGCTCTCATCATGGCTGCCGCTGGTACCGCGCGGATCACGCAGCTGCGGCAGATCATGCGCCGGGACCGGCGGCGCGCACAGGCACCCTGACCGGCCGAGCATCGCCGGCCATAGGCCGCTCCAACACCACGCACAGCACCACTAAGGAGTTTGTCATGGGCATAATCGCCTGGATCATTCTCGGGCTAGGCGCAGGCCTGCTCGCCAACATGCTGATCCCCGGCAAGAGACAACAGGGCCTCATCCTCACCTGCCTGATCGGCATCGCGGGCGCCCTTGGCGGCGGCTGGGCCGCCACGAAGATCTTCCACATTCACACCCTGCACGGCTTCTTCAATCTCTCTACCTGGCTCACCGCCATCATCGGCGCAGCCGTCCTGCTGCTCGTCTACCACCTGGTCACCCGTGATTCCGCCGGGTCCCGGCCACGGTCGCGCCGCTGACGTGGTGGCGCCCGTGGCCGGCCGCGCGGGCTCTCACCCAGGTGGCGGGCGCTGGGGTGCCGCGCCCGGACTGCCCGGACGAGCCCAGCCTGGCCCGGCCTCGCCGGCTTGCACCGAGGCTTGCGGTCAGACATCTGCTGCTACTGTCGAGTGGCGGATCGCAATCGAAGTCAGCCCCGAAGTCCTGCGGGCCACGGTGCGGCCACCCGGCGTCGGCCAGCCTCCCTCGCTGGCGATACTCCGGTCTGCGCGGCCGGTCCGCGGACGCGCGCCCGGACAGCCGTTTGCGCCACGAGTACAGGCGCAGCTAACGCACTCGGCCGCGCGGCAACTCGCATCGCGGTACGCGACGACAGAGAGCCGCTTCATGTCTAGGTCTTACGCCCTGCTCAGCACGTATCCGCCCACGCAGTGCGGGCTGGCAACCTTCACTGCGGCCCTGCTCGCTCAGCTCCGTCAGTCAGGCGACCGCGCCTGCGTCGTGCGGGTCCTCGACGAGCCGGGGGCGCGGGCTGGCACCGATGTCGTGCAGGACCTGGTGGCGGGCTCGGCCGCCAGCGCTGCGGCTGCGGTCGAGACGCTGAACAGCTTCGATGTCGTGATCGTCCAGCACGAGTACGGCATCTACGGCGGCCAGGACGGGCAGGAGGTCGTGTCAGTGCTCGACGCCCTGTGCGTACCAACCATCGTGGTTCTGCACACGGTGCTGGCGCACCCCACCGCACGACAGCGCGCGATCCTGCACGAAGTGATCGCCAGCGCTGACGCTGTCGTCACGATGACCCAGACAGCCCGGACGCGGCTGCTCGACATCTATCACACGAGCCCGGCGAAGGTACGCGTCATACCGCACGGCGCGGCCGACAACCGGGTTCCGCTCGGGCCGGCTACAGCTGGCCGGCCCAAGGTCCTGACCTGGGGATTGCTGGGACCGGGCAAGGGAATCGAGCATGCGATCGACTCGATGCGCATCCTGCGCGACCGCGGGCTGCGCGTCGACTATGTAGTCGCCGGCCAGACTCACCCGCGGGTGCTGGCGCGCGACGGGGAGACTTACCGACGGGAGCTTGAGATCCGGGCCCGCGACCGGGGCGTGGCCGACCGAGTGCGTTTCGACGACCGGTTCCTGCCCGCAGGCGCTCTCAGCCAGCTCATTGGCACCGCCGACGTCGTCCTGCTGCCGTACGACTCACAGGAGCAGGTCACCTCGGGTGTCCTGATCGAGGCAGTGACCGCAGGCAAGCCACTCGTGTCGACGGGTTTCCCGCACGCGGTCGAGCTTCTCGGCGGCGGCGCGGGACTTCTGGTCGGCCGCCAAGACGCGGCCGGCATGGCGGCAGCACTGCAACGGGTGCTGTCCGAGCCCGGCCTCTCCGCGCGGATGAGCCGGTGCTCGGCCGAACTCGCGCCGGGTCTGCTGTGGCCCGCGGTTGCCAACTCATATCGGAGTCTTGCCGCGACACTGACCGCTCGGGTGGCGACTGCCGGAGCCGCAGCATGACCCATCCCGCCCCTCCGTTCCAGCATCTGCTGCGGATGACCGATAACGTCGGCCTGCTGGAGCACGCCGAGGGCATCGTGCCACGGCATGAACACGGCTATTGCCTTGACGACGTCGCGCGCGGGCTGGTGGTGGTGTGCCGGGAACCTTCGCCGCCGCCAGAACTCATCACCGCCGGGCGCCGCTACCTCCACTTCATCGCGCAAGCACAGGCACCGGACGGAAGGTGCCGTAACCGGCTCGGTTATGACCGACGCTGGCAGGACCAGCCGGGAACGGAGGATTGCTGGGGCCGGGCGCTATGGGGCCTCGGCACGGCGGCGGCGCGGGGCCCGACCGCCGGAATCCGCGAGGAGTCAGCGAGCATGTTCGAGCGCAGCGCGAAGGTGTCGTCAGCGTGGCCGCACGCGATGGCATTCGCAGCCCTCGGCGCCGCCGAGATACTCGACCGATGGGACGACCATCCGGGCGCGCTCACCCTGCTCGACAAGGCCAGCGCCATCATCGGCCAGCCGTCCGCGGACCCCGGCTGGCCATGGCCTGGCCGCCGGCTGACCTACGCGAACGCCGCCATCGCCGAGGCCGTCATCGTGGCCGGCTGGCGGCTCGGCCGGGACCGGGTGCTGCGGAACGGCCTGCGGATGCTGGAGTGGCTGCTGACCGTCGAGACCCGTGATGGCCACCTGTCGGTCGTACCGGGCCGGCGGCTGGGGAGCGGGCGAAGCCCGGCCTGCCTTCGATCAGCAGCCCATCGAGGTAGCCGCGATAGCGGATGCGTGCCTGCGCGCGGCGACGGTCACGGGCGACAGTGGCTGGCTGGCCGGCCTGGAGATGAGCGTGTCCTGGTTCCTGGGTGACAACGACGCCAGAGTGCCGCTGCTTGACGACCGGACCGGCGGCGGCAGCGACGGCCTCAGCCGAGATGGTCGCAGCCGGAACCAGGGCGCCGAGTCGACGCTCGCCATGATCTCCGTCCTGCAGCTCCCCGGCCGGCTGGCGGCAACACCACCGTGTCCGGCGCCACCGTGACCGACGCCACCGTGACCGGCGCCACCGTGACCGACGATCCGTCCGCGAGCGGGCTCGCGGCGCACACCAAGCACCACCTGAACCCAGATCCCTCCCGGACGTTGTGCAGGCTCTTCGTGCCCGGCAACGAGGCCCTGATCCGCGGTGAATCGCGGGCCATGGCGGTGCTCGACCGGGTCCTCGGCCTGACCGAAGCGGAGGCAGCAGACACCCTGGCCCGGACGCTGGCCAGGTACTCCGCCGGCACCGCGACCTGGCCGGAAGCTGGAGCGCAACTTCCAGCTGGTCGCGCACCGACTCGGCCGCATCCAGGTAGGGCCCGTGCGGCGGCAGCTGATCGGCGCGTATTTCACCCAGGAATACGCGATCGAGGCCGCGGCCCTATCCAACCCGTCGATGGTCGTGCATCCCGACCAGACGGGCTGCCCGCCCGGTGAGACCCGTTCATCCTGAGTCTGCGGGCCGTCGGCGAAGGGCACCTATCGAGCATCGAGTTCCGGACGGGCACGGTCGGTGCAACCGACATCCGGCTCGACCCACCGGGCCGGTTCCTCGACACCGGCCGCACGCAGTCCGTTCCTTACGATCGCGAGCTTTTCCGGAGCAAGGTCGCCGAGCTCGTTCCGGAGGATGAGAACGCCCGGTTCCTGTGGGGCAGGCTCCCGCTGATCTTCACCGCGACCGAACTGAACGACGCTCTCGCCGATCTGGCGGGGCAGCGCGTCACCCGGCAGGACTCCGTGGCCCTGGCCGACACACTCAGGTGGATGGCCGCGTCCAGCTACGCGGTCGAGTTCGACGAGCGCAGTGCGCTATCCGAGCGAGTCCTGTGGCCGACTGGTCCGGCTGAGAGCCATGGCATGGAAGACGCGAGGTTCGTCCGATTCGCCGACGGCGGCGAGGCGATCTATTACGCGACCTACACGGCCTTCGACGGTTCCCAAGTCGCGCCGCACCTGCTGGAGACCACCGACTTCCGGACGTTCACCAGCTCGCAGCTGTCGGGTCCGGCCGCCAGGAACAAGGGCATGGCGCTGTTTCCGCGCCGGATCGGCGGCCGCTACGCCGCGCTGTCGCGGTGGGACAGGGAGACCAACGCCGTCGGATACTCAGCCGACGGCCGCCGCTGGGGCGAGGCATTCACGATCCAGGCGCCGGCCCGTCCATGGGACCTGATCCAGCTCGGCAACTGCGGCTCTCCCATCGAGACCCCGGCGGGGTGGCTGGTCCTCACCCACGGCGTCGGGCCCATGCGTGAGTACGCTATCGGGGCTGTCCTGCTCGACCTGGAAGAGCCGGAGCGGCTGATCGGAGCTCTGCCCGAGCCGCTGCTGACGGCGGCCGAGTCAGAGCGCGAGGGCTACGTCCCCAACGTGGTCTACTCCTGCGGCGCCATGGCTCACGGCGGCAACCTCGTCCTGCCCTATGGCTGCAGCGATTCGTCCGTCCGGTTCGCCATCATTGACCTCGGCCGGCTGCTCGCCCGCCTGCAGGCTGCGTGAGCGGCAGCACCTCGGTCTTGAGCGTCTCCCGGTCGACCACGAGCACGTGCTGGTTCTCCAGCGGCGTCCAGCCCGGCTGCGGCCAGCCGGAGCTGGCGACCACGACAGCGTCGCCGGTTGCCTGATAGGCCAGGTCGAAGTACGCGTCGATCTCGTCGGCCGAGCTGAGCCCGAGCTGCCGCAGCTTGGCCGCCGGGATCCGCTCCGGGTAGTACCAGCAGACCGCGTACAGCTTGTCCGGCGACAGCAGGATCGCGTTGAGGCTGTTCGGCTCGAACCTCTCGCTTATGTCGGAAGCGGCGGCCGCGATCGCCGCAACTATGTCCCCGCCGTTCGCATCCAGCTGCGACATGATCAGCAGGAAATACCGCTCGCTGTCGGTGGTCCCGCCCAGCGAGCGCTCCAGCTCCCCCGGCAGCATCGAGGGCAGCCGGTCCTGCGGATGGATGGCGCCGTTGTGCGCGAACACATAAGACCCGTGCCGGAACGGATGAGTGTTGGCGTCGATGACGCTCAGGCCCGGCGTGGCCCAGCGCAGGTGCACCAGGCCCAGGTGGCCGACCGGCGAACGGGCCAGCGTCCCGAACTCCGGCTCAGCATCGGCGCGCACCGTCGATTTACGGATGACCGGCGAGCTGTCCTCGTACCACGCCATCCCCCACCCATCGCCATGCAGCGCGCACAGCCCCATGAAGGAACTCAGGCCAAAGACACCGATCAGGTCTTCCAGCGACGCATCAGCACCCGAGCAGTAGCCGAGCAACCGGCACACACCGACTCCGTTCCTAGAGGAATTTGCCCATCGCGCCGGCCACGTCGATCGACGCGCCGGCTATGTAGCTGGCCCTGTCACTGGCCAGGAAAGCTACCAGCCCGGCGACCTCGTCGGGCCGGCCGAACCGCCCGAGCGGCACCTCAGCGGCCGCGAGCTGGCCGAAGAACTGCTCGGCCGGCAGCTCCGGAGCCCGCAGCTGGTGAATGTTCTGCCACTGCGGCGTCTCGACCAGGCCGATGTTCACGCTGTTGACCAGGATTCCGTCCCGGCCGAGTTCCATCGACAGCGCCTTGGACAAGCTGAGGCACGACGCCCGGTTCACTGACGACGCCAGGAACGCCGGGTCCGGGTAGCGCGCGTACACCGCGTTGATGTTGATCACGCGCGGGGCTTCGCTGCGCCGCAGGTGCGGAAGCGCCGACCGGGTGCACCGGATCTGCGAGAACAGCTTCACCTCGATGTCGGCGTGCCAGTCGTCATCGGTCAGCGTGCCGAACCGGCCGGGCCGGGCCCCGCCGGCGTTGTTGACCAGGATGTCCAGCCCGCCCAGGGCGGTGACCGCGGCTTCGGTGAACGCCGCGACCTGGTCCGCGTCGGTCACATCGCACGTCATGGCCACGATCGCGGGCGACGCGAACGGACCGGCAAGAGCTACCTTGGCCAGTTCGGCCGCTGTCGCCTCGAGTTCGTCAGCGTGCCGGGAGCAGATCGCCACCGACGCGCCCTCGGCCAGCAGTTCGGCGGCGATAGCCTGGCCGAGCCCCTTTGACCCGCCGGTGACGATCGCCCGGCGACCGGCCAGCCCGAGGTCCATCTACGCCTCGCGCACCGGCGAATCCGGCGCCTCCGGGCCGGCGGCCGCGGCGTCTTCCTGCGCCGCCGCCAGCTTGAGCAGGCTCTGCCGCGGCGGGGAGAACACGTCGACCTCCAGGCAGTGGCTGTCCGTCGTCCACGCGCCGTGCGGCACCCACGACGGGATGACCGCGACATCCCCCTTGCGCAGCGTGCGCACGTCGCCGTCCAGGTCGAAGACCAGCTCGCCCTCCAGGACGATGACGATCTGCTCTTCCTCGTGCACGTGCCGCGGCGCCTCGGCCCCCGGCTCGAAGCTGACGAAGTTCGTCATCGCCTTCTCACCCTGCACCGGCCGGAACCCGAGCCCCGGCAGGAACTCCACCGGCTTGATCGAGTCCACGTTCACGTACCGGCCCGGAGCGGTCGGCTCGCCCAGCGCCTCCGTCGTGAAGTGACTCTCGGCGTCGCCGAGCGACTCAGCGGCCGCCCCGTCAACCTCACTCACCGTTCCTCCAGTGCGGTCTGCAGCACCTCGCCGATTCGGCGGACGCCCTCGTCAATGAGCTCATCGGCGACCCGGCTGTAGGCGAGCCGGATCTGTGCGGTCCCGTCGGCGCCCGGATAGAAGGGCCGTCCGGGCACGTACGCGACTTTGCGCGCCCTGGCCGCCGCGGACAACGCCACCGTATCCACACCATCCGGCGCGGTCAGCCAGATGTAGAACCCGCCTTGCGGAGTGGTCCAGGTCGTGCCGGCCGGCATGTGCGCGGTGAGCGCCGCCGCCATCAGCCGGGCCCGGCGGGCGTACAGGGCCCGGGAAGCGACCAGCTGCTGTTCCATGTGCCCGCCGCGCCCGTACTCCTCCAGCATCCGCTGCCCGAGCGCACCCGCGCACTGGTCGGAGTTCTGCTTGGCCACCACCAGCCGGCTGATGATCTCCGCCGGGCCGGCCGCCCAGCCCATCCGCGTGCCGGGGCAGAAGATCTTGGAAAACGTCCCGGCCTGCAGCACGACGTCGGGCGCCATCGACCACAGGCTCGGCGGCGGCGCGTGCTCGAAGCCGAGTTCGGAGTACGCGACGTCCTCCAGGATCAGGAATCCGTACCGGCGGGCCAGCGCGACCAGCTCGTGCCGCCGCGGCCCGCTCATCGTCAGGCCGGTGGGGTTCTGGAAGTCGGGGATCGTGTAGAGAATCTTGGGCCGCAGGCCGGCCGCCAGCTGCTCGGCGAGCAGATCGACCCGCATGCCGTCGTCGTCCATCGGGATGCCGTGCACGTCGGCCTCGTAGCCGCGGAACGCCATGATCGCGCCGAGATAGGTCGGCGCCTCGACGACGACCACGTCGCCCGTGTCCACGTAGCTCTTGGCGACCAGCTCCATGCAGTCGATGCCGCCGCTGGTGATCATCAGCTCGCCGGCGCCCGGCTCGCGGCCCTCGCGCCGTGCCACCCGGCCGGAGACGAAGTCACGGACCCCGGCGATCCCCTCGGTGGCCGAGTACTGCAGCGCGACGCCCGGATCGTTCGTGATGACCCTGGCCGCGATGTCCGCGAGCACACCAGTCGGGAACGTGGCCGGATCCGGGAAGCCGCCGGAGAACGTGATGATGTCGGAGGCGCCAGCCAGAGCGAGGATCGCCGTGATCTCTCCGCCGCCCAGGGTCTGAGTGCGCCTGGCCAGCCGGGAATCCCAGTCGCGCGGTCCGGTCGCCGCATCCTCCGGCGCGGCATCAGGCTCGACAGTTGAGCTGCTCTCGGCGGTGCCCGTGTGACTGTGGTCAATCGCTGACGTCATTGTCGCTTCCGTCCCTTGACAGTCCGATCTTACAAATGTAAGAATCCTGTCACGCCAGGTTTACACAAGTAAACATTCTATCGCCCAGCATAGCTCAAGTTACGATCCCCGACGACTGGTTGGCTGGCATATGGCATCCATCTCAGCGCCCCTCGCGCGGCTGAGCGAGGTCTGTTCCACGGCCGGGCCCAAGGTTGACGTGGACGACCTCGACCTCGCCCTGCTGCGCGCGCTCGCGACCGACGCGCGCCAGTCGCAGCGGGCCCTGGCCCGCCAGGTCGAGATGTCGCCGCCCGCCGTGGCCGACCGGCTGGCCCGGCTGGAGCGCAGCGGCGCGATCCGCGGCTACCGGGTGGACGTCGACTGGGCGGCGCTCGGCTACCCGGTCGTGGTTTACCTCGCGGTCACCGCTGGACCCGGCATGGACTTGAGCGAGATCATCAAAGCGATCCATGCGCTACCCGAGGCGCAGGACATGAGCGTGGTCACCGGCGGCCTGGATCTGCTGGTGCGGCTCCGCGTGCGGGACCACGCCCACCTGCGAGAGCTGCTGCTCGCCGAGATCTTCCAGATCAACGGCGTGCAGCGGACCGAGACCTTCCTGTCCCTTGCCGACGCCGAGCCCGAGAACTTCACCGCCGCGCTGCTGGAGCAGATGACCCAGCGCCGCAGCGAGGCCAAGAAGAGCTGAGACTGTCCGCGCGGCCCCGCCGCGCGGGCGACCTTCAGCCGCCGGATCCCCCCACCGGATCGGAGGACGACCAGGTGACAACCAGCCAGCACGATGTCAGCGGCGTAGGCCAGCCAGGTTTCGTGGCCCGTCACGGCCTGTACACGGCCGAGCAGGCCGCGGCGGCCGAGGCGGTCGCGAACGAGATCCGCGCGCGCGACCTGCGGACCGTCCGGCTGATCGTGGTGGACCAGCACGGCATGCCGCGAGCGAAGGCGCTGTCGCCCGAGGTGGCGATCGCGGCCATGTCCAACGGCCTCGACTTCTCCGGCGCGATCTACAGCCTCGACACCGGCAACCAGGTGTTCGTGCCGGCCTTCGCCGCGGGCGGCGGGTTCGGCATCGACGAGTTCACCGGGTTCCCGGACGTCGTCCTCGTGCCGGATGCGTCCACGTTCCGCATCCTGCCCTGGGCCGACCGGACCGGCTGGATGCTGTGCGACGTTTATTTCTCCTCCGGCGCGCCGATGCCCCTGGACGGTCGCTGGCTCATGCGCCGGATGCTCGCGGATCTCGCCGACGCCGGTTACGACTACCTGGCGGGCATCGAGGTCGAGTACTACATCGTCAAGGTCGACTCGGACCACATCACGCCGGAGAACGCCGGCTTCATCGCGCCGCCCCCGCCGGTCAGCATCTTCCAACGCGGCTACCAGTACCTCTCGGAGGTGCGACTCGACAGCGTCTCCAGCACCCTCGAGGTGATCCGCGACGGCCTGGCCGCCGTCGGACTGCCGCCCCGTTCCATGGAGGACGAGTGGGGGCCAGGCCAGATGGAGTTCAGCTTCAGCCCGATCGGCGGGCTGGCCGCGGCCGACGCGGTCGTCCTGTTCCGGTCCGCGGTCAAGCAGATGTGTCAGCGCCGGGGCCTGCTCGCGACCTTCATGTGCCGGCCAGCACTACCCAACTTCTTCTCCTCCGGCTGGCACCTGCACGAGTCGCTGCTGTCCCGGCAGGACGGCCGCAACGAGTTCGCCTGCGAGGACGACTTCCTGTCCGCGAGTGGCCGGCAGTTCGTGGCCGGCCTGCTGGAACACTCGCTGCCGATGGCCGTCTTCGCCACGCCGACCGTCAACGGATACAAGCGGTACCGGCCGTACTCGTTCGCACCCGACCGGATCTGCTGGGCCCTGGAGAACCGGGGTGCGCTGGTCCGGGTCCAGGGCGCGCCCGGCGACGCGAACAGCCATGTGGAGATGCGGATGGGCGAGCCCGCCGCGAACCCGTACCTCTACATGGCGGCGAACATCGCCGCCGGGCTCGACGGCATCCGGCGCGAACTGACGCCGCCGCCGCCGGTCGAGGCGGATCCGTACGTGACCGAGAACACCCCGCTGCCCGCGTCGCTTGCCGACGCCATCACCGCGCTGGAGCAGGACACCTTCTTCCGCAAGGCGTTCGGCGACACACTGGTCGACTACCTGCTGCAGATGAAGCGATCGGAGGTGGGCCGGTACGAGGCGGCGATCGCCGATAACCCGCCAGCGGACGCGCTGGAAGTGACCGACTGGGAGATGCACGAGTACTTCGAGTTCTACTGACCTGCCCGCCACTGACCTGCCGCTACCGACCCGCTGCCCAGGGAGGACGCCGCCATGAGCCTGCAGCACATCGTGCTGTTCAGCTTTCCGCGTGACCTCAGCGCTGCTGAGGTCGCGGAGATGCGGGACATGGTGACGTCCTGGCCCGCGAACATCGGCCTGATGACCAAATGCCGCCTCGGCCCGGACCTGACCGGAGCCAGGAACCGGGGCTACGGCTACCTGCTGTACACCGAGTTTCCCGATGTGGACGCCATGAACGCCTACCGGGTGCACCCGGTGCACCTGAAGTTCCTGGACTGGCTGGTGGCACGCGACTGCACGCCGCTGGCCTTCGACTATCTGCTTGATGACCACACGGTGCTCATGCCCGAGTGAGAGAGAGGACCGGAGCCATGGCCAAGGCCAGTCCCGACCTAATTACCGGCGCCGGCAGCGGCGAGCTCGCGCACGGCTCGCTGCGCCTGTGGGACGCGATCGCGATCTCGGTATCGGTGATCGCCCCCGGCATGGCGATGCTGCTGAACGTCAGCGGCGTCTCCGCGGTGGCCGGCGGATCCACCCCGCTGGCGTTCCTGCTCGGCGGCGTCGCCTGCCTGGCGCTCGCGTTCGTGGTCATCGGCTTCACCCGCCGGATGGCCTCGGCCGGCTACGCCTACACCTACGCCAGCCGCAGCCTGGGCAAGGACGCCGGGTTCATGTCCGGGTGGCTGTACTTCTTCGGCTTCATCTGCTTCGTGCCGATGACCATGTCCGGGGTCGGCTACCTCGCGGCCGATCTGCTCGGCGTGAGTCCGAAGCTGTGGATCTTGTTCTTCTTCATCGGCATGGTGCTGTTCGTCGTGCTGTCGGTGATCAGGATCAAGGTCACCACCCGGGTGCAGCTGGTCGTCGGCATCATCACGGTCGCGATCATCGTGCTCATCGACCTGATCACCACCGCGAAGGGCGGCAGCCACGGCCAGGCGCTGGGCGCGTTCAGCTTCAGCCACACCAACTCCGGCGGCTTCAACGGCGTCTTCTACGGCATCATCTTCGGCGTCACCTCCTACATCGGGTTCGAGACCGCCGCCGACTTCGGCGAGGAGACGGCACAACCCCGGCGGTACATCCCGATCGCCGTCATCGCGGCGACGCTGTTCGCGATCGTCCTGTACCTGTGGACCACCTACTCGATCACCATCGGCTACGGGGTGAACAACGGCGCCAAGATGGGCGCCGACCCGATCGCGCTGAAGACGACCGCGACCACGTTCGTCGGCTCCTGGCTCGGCACGCTGGCCGAGATCGGGGGCATGTGCGCGGCGTTCATCGTCAGCGTCGCGTGCGCGACCGCGGCGGCCCGCACCCTGTTCGCGATGGGCCGCGAGGGCGTGCTGCCGGGCGCCTTCGGCAAGACCCATCCGAAGTTCAGCACCCCGGTCAACGCGACGCTGGCGGTCACCGTGATCGCCGTCGTTATGGCGCTGCTGGTGGGCTACCCGCTGTCAGACAGCGCGTTCGGGCAGCCGCTGTCCAACTACTACTTCTGGGCGACCACCGGCACCCTGCTGGTCATCGTCGTCTACATCCTGCTGTGCATCGGCGGCATCGTGTACTTCTGGAACACCCGCGGCACCCGGAACTGGAACCCGCTGGTGCACGTCGGCGTCCCGCTGGTCGGGGTTATCGTGTTCGGCGCTGCCCTGTACGGCTCGATCCACCCGGCCCCGCCCGGCTTCCTCAAGTGGACTCCGGTCGTGGCCGGCATCTGGCTGGTCCTGGGCGTCGCCGCGCTGCTGTGGCTGCGGGCGGCCCGGCCTGACTCGGTCGCGCAGATCGGCTCGATCCTCGGCGAGGAGGGCGGCACCGAAGCCGCCGTCCTCGACGCCTGACCTGTCATCGCCTGAAGACGGGCTGGCCGGCGCCTGGCGCCTGGCCAGCCGGGCTACGTCGCGCTCCTGGAAGCCAGCCCGCAGGCCGCGGATCGTGATGCCGATCGCGTCCTGACCGGCATGCGGCTGAGACGAAAGATCCCGGCCCGCCCAGCCGGTCTGAGCGGTTATGTGATCCCACCCCGGGTCATGATGCTTAACCCCACCGGCCCGCCGGAGAACGCTCCGGGCTTTTGCGGGAACTGGGTGGCGACCTGATGCGGCGCAGGCCGCGCGCGTCTAACGTTTCGATTAACCACGGAGGGGGTTGGTCATGGGCGACATTTCCGACATAGCGATCGTGGGCGGTGGCATCGCCGGCTCCGCCCTCGCCTACGCCCTGGCGTCGCAGGGGCGGAGCGTGACGGTCCTGGAGTCGAGCACCGAATACGAGGACCGGGTCCGGGGTGAAGCCATGATGCCCTGGGGCGTCAGCGAAGCCCGCAATCTCGGGGTCGAGCAGATCCTGCTCGACGCCGGAGCGCACGTGGCTCAGCTGTGGATGCAGTACTTCGAGGGGGGCGACGAGCCCATGATTGCCCCGATGGCGGGGATGGTCGAAGGGATTCCTGGCACCCTCAACCTTCGCCACCCGGACGCGTGCCAGGCGCTGATCGACGCGGCCGCCGCCGCCGGGGCCGCAGTCGTGCGCGGCGTTCATGACGTCAAGCTGAGCCCAGGGCAAGATGTCGTCATCACCTACACCGCCGACGGCGCGCGGGAATTGCACGCCCGCCTGGTCGTGGGTGCGGACGGCCGCTCGTCGACGGTTCGCCGGCAGGCGGGCATCACCCTCCAGCGCGACGATCCGATCAACTACATCGCCGGGCTGCTCGTGGACGGGCTAGCCGGGATTCCGGCCGATCACGACGTGATGATCGGCGACGGCGACGAGCTCCTGCTGATGTTCCACCAAGGTGGCGGACGGGCCCGGCTCTATGTAGCCGTGGGCCGCTCTGGTCAGCGCCGCTTCGCCGGGCCCGACGGCGCCGCGCAGTTCATGGCGGCGTGGCGGCCTGATTGCTACCCGCTGTCCGAACTCGTAGCAGCGGCCAGCCCGGCCGGGCCCTGTGCTACCTACCCGGGCGACGATACGTGGACCGACACCCCCTTCGCCGACGGGGTCGTCCTGATCGGCGACGCCGCGGGCCACAACGACCCGATCGTCGGCCAGGGGCTGTCGATCGCGATGCGCGACGCTCGCATCGTCCGGGATGTCATTCTCGACGGTGGCCGCGCGCCAGCCGACTTCGCTGCGTACGGGCGAGAGCGATCCGAGCGGATGCGAAAGCTCCGGCTGATTGCCGACGTCGTGTCGGTGACCTTCACCGAGGACGCCGACAATCGCATGGCCAGGCGGACGTTCGTCGGTGACCGGATGGCGAGCATGGACGCTGAGGTCTTCCCGCTGCTCGTCGGGTTCATTACCGGCCCCGACACCGTTCCGGGCCAGCTCGTCCAGCACGGGGTCCTGGACCAGATCAGGAACGCGTGACACTGTCTCGGGTCCAGCCGGCCGGGAGGCCGGTGGCCGGGCGGTATCGTCGCCGTGGTGAATTCGCACGATCCCCGGCGCCTCGAGTCAGACACCGACGGCACGTTCGATGACGGTCGGCCGGGCTGGCTCGGCGGGCTGGGAAACGTGCGCAACGTGGTGCGGCAGGAGATGATCTCGCGGCAGCTCGGCCATCATCTTCCGGCCCCGCCCGCGCGGGTTCTCGACGTTGGCGCCGGGCAGGGGACGCAGTCCATCCGGCTGGCGCGCGCGGGGTATCAAGTGCTGGCGGTCGAGCCCGATCCGACCATGCGCGCCGCTTGCCAGGCCGCTCTTGACCGCGAGCCAGCGCAGGTCGGCCGCCGCGTCACTCTGCGCCAGGGCTCGGTCGGCAGTCTCAGCGCGGTGACTGAGGGCGAGGTCTACGATGCGGTGCTGCTGCTTGGCGTGCTGATGTACCTGCGGGCGAGCGAACCGGTGATCGCCGAGCTGGCGGCGCGGGTCGCGCCGGGCGGTCTGGTCGCGCTGGCGGCGCGCACCACCATCTCCGCGCTCTGGCGTCCGGCGGCGCGCCAGGACTGGCACGCGGCGCTCGCTGCCTTCGACGAACACGAACTCGCCCGAGCCGAAGGGCGCGACGTGCGCTATCTGAACGAGATCGGCGCACCGGCCCGGGCCGACGACCTCGGCGCGCTCACCGGCGCCGCGGCCAGGCACGGGCTGACGCTGGAGAACTGGTACGGCGTCCGGATCGCCGTCGACATGGCCGAACTCGATCCGCCGCCGCCATCCGATCCTCGCGAGCTCGCCGCGCTTCTCGACGCTGAGGAACGGCTCGGCGGCACCGATCCGTTCCGGCAGCTCGGTCAGCTCGCGCACGTGATCCTGCGCAAGGAGCAGACCGCGGCGGCCGGCGGCTGACGGCCCCCGGCGGCTGGTGCCGCCGCGATTCTCGGCCCGATCGGGGCGCTAGTTCTTGTCCAGCTTGAAGGTCCGGCCGGCGTTCGCGGCTATGGTCACGCCCTTCGTGCCGGGCGGGCCGATGAACGCCAGGTTCTCGTCGACTGCCTCGACCGAGACCCGCAGGCCTGCGTGCACCGACGTGACGCCGAGCGCCTGCAGGATCGGCAGCGGTGGCTCCGCCAGGCCGGAGTAGTTAGCCGCTGGCATGCGCGCCCGCGCGGACGACGCCGTCCAGGTCGCCGTGTCGATGGTGAAGAAGATCACGACCGCGCCGTCCCCGCCGGGCAGGCGGAGCGCGTACTGCGGCAGGCCGGCCTCCGACCGCCTGTCGGTGTACTTCCACCCGGCCGACGGAGCACCCGCGGCCGAGGCCCGCTCCAGGCTGATCAGCCCGGTCGTGTCGCTACCGGCCTTGAACGTGCCGCGCTGTGCGCCTTTCCCCTTGCCGTTCAGGTACTGCGCGTAGGCGGCGGGCAGCTGAGCGGGCTGCATCGCGAGCGTCACTCCGGGGCCGGGCACGGCCGGCGTCGTCGCCGTGGCACCGAACCCTGCCGCCGTCAGGTCGGGGAGGATCTGCGCCTGGCCCAGGTCATAGAGTTCGGCCGTCTCCTGCCACGGCGCTCCGGCGTCGTGCTGCACGAGGACGAACAGGACTCCTTCTCCGGTGCTGTTGGTGCCGGCCGCGATGAACCAGCGCGGGTAGCCGGTGAGCTCAGGCACCAGGATCCGGGTATTGGTCACGTCGCCGACCGAAGGGCCGACGGAGCCCTTTGACGCTGTGACGACCCCGACCTCCGGTCCGGTCGTGAGCCGGCCGATGTCCGCGGGATGGGCAGGCAGGTTGCTGAACTGCGGCAGGAACTCGGTGAAGGCGCTGTACGCCTGCGCGACCGTCAGCTGAGCAGATGCCGTGGGCCCGGCCGCGGCGGACGAGGAACGGGCCACCGAACCGCTCGTCGGGGCCGCGCTGCTGCAGGCGGCCAGCGTGATGAGCAGACCCGTCGCCCCGCCTGCCGCGGCTCGCGAAACACTCATGACCTGCCTGTCCCCCACGGTTCGTGATCTTCGACGGCTAAGCCTGACGCAGGAAGGTGTGCGGCAGATGGCCGCAGGGTGTGCGCCAGGTGACCGGCGGTACGTCACCGTGACATGCTCGGCGGGGTGCGGGCAGTCCCTGGTATGGACGAGAACGAGTCCGACGGGCAACTGCTCGCCGCCACCGTCGAGGGTGACGCGGAGGCATTCGGGCGCTTCTACCGCCGCCACGAACAGCGGGTTCTCGGCTATGCGTTGGCGCACTGCGCTAACGCCGGCGACGTCGCAGACGTGATCGGCGAGACCTTTCTGGCCGCGTTGCGCTCCGCGTCGCGATTCACCGACCGCGACGGCGACGCCGTCGGATGGCTGCTCGGGATCACGCGGCACGTGGTGGCCCACCAGCGACGCTCCTTCGTGCGCCGGCAACGGCTGACGGGACGCCTGCAGGCGCTCCCCACGTTCTGCCCGGACGAGGCGGCGGCGGTCGACGCTGCCATCGACGCCGCCCGGCTCGCGCCGCGGCTGGCCGCGGTCCTCGGCACACTGGCGGCCAAGGACCGCGAACTGCTCGAACTGGTCAGCGCCGACGGGCTGACACCGGCCCAGGCGGGCGCGGTGCTCGGGATGAATCCGAACACGGCCCGGCTCCGGTTGTCCCGGGCCCGAGCCCGGATGCGCGACGCGCTCGCCCGCTCGGACGAGCCATCGGCCGCTGACCAGCACCCGACCGACGCCCAGGAGGTGCCGCATGCTCACCATTGACCGCCGGCCAGTGCCGCCGCCCGTGCCTACGTTCGGCCAGGACCTGGAGCACTTCCTGCTGACCGCCGTCCGAGCGAACACCGCCCGGACAGACGACTCCCGGCCAGCGGTGGCCCGCCGGCGCACCCGATACGCCGTGGCGGGCGTCGCCGCCGTCGCGGCCGTGGCGATCGCCGCGCTGGGAATCGAAGCCGCCGGCGGCGGCTCGCCCGCGCCCGGCCCCACCCGGCCGGGCGGTCCCGGCGCGAATCCGAGCGCGCAGGTGCATATCCACGTCGCCGCGTTCTCCGTGGACACGAGCCCGGCCGGCACCGTCACCCTCACGCTGACCCAGGGCCAGGTCTTCGACCCCGCCGCCATGGAGCACGCACTCGCCCGGGCCGGTGTGCCCGCCGTGGTCACCGTCGGTTCCGTCTGCACGGTGCCCGGCAGCTTCTCTGACGGGCTGCCCGCAGTCATCTCGCGCTCTCCCGGCCGGAACGGGCACAGCGTCACCGTCATCACGCCGGCCGCGATCCCGGCCGGAGAGGAGCTGAGCCTCGGCTACTTCGCCGTCCCTGACGGCGGAGGCCTGCACGTCAGCCTCGTGCCTGAGCACACGCGGCTCAGATGCACGGCTACCCCGCCCGTGCCGTCGAACCAAGGGACCGGCTCCGGCTGACCGGCCGAGTCTCTTCGTTTCCGCCGCGATCAGTAAAGGCTGTGCCGGGTCCAGCGTGGCCTGCCCCTGACCGGGTATTGCCGGCGTGGCGGGGAGACCATCGGGGGAAGGGAGCGCGCTGCGGTGCGCCAGATGACATTCAATTCGGCCGGTGCGCAAGGTGCTGACGCTGGCGATCGAGATATCAGTGGCGGCGCTGGCCGCGATGGGCTGCTCGGCCGCGGTGGCCACGCCGACGCCGGCACCGAGGCTGACCATCACCCCGGCCGACGGGTCGCAGGAAGTCATGCCCGGAGCGCCCATCGTGGTCGCCACCAAGCACGGCAAGCTGCGGGACGTCGCCGTGACGACGGCCGCCGGTGCTGTCCGCGGTCAGCTCGCGGCCGACGGCACCTGGCGCAGCTTGGAGCCGCTCGCCACCGGCACGAAGTACACCGTGACCGCGACCGCCATCGGCGCGAACGCCAAGAGGGTGACCGTTTCGCACACCTTCCAGACGTTCACGCCCAGCAAGACCTTCAGCGCCAGGATCACCACCCTTGGTACGGACGAGAACATCTCCTCCGAGATCCTCGCCAGGCAATTCGGCGTCGGCATCCCCATCACGATCATGTTCAGCCGCGCGATCAGCAACAAGGCGGCGGTGGAGCGGGCCATCGAGCTGCGCACGTCCAAGCCGGTCGTCGGCGCCTGGTCCTGGCAGGATGACAAGACCGTGATCTTCCGGCCGCGGCAGTACTGGCCGCAGTACACCACGGTGACGGTCAACGCCAATCTCGACGGCGTCGAGGGTGCGCCCGGCGTCTACGGCCGCGACGCGAGCCTGAAGTTTTCCATCGGGCCGTCGCTGATCGTCGTCGCCAGCACGCGCACCCACTACATGCGGGTGTACTACAAGAACCGGCTCTTCGGCCACTGGGCGATCAGCAGCGGCCGGCCGGGCATGGACACGCCGGACGGAACGTACCTGACGACGTTCAAGAACAACCCGCAGCGGATGATCGGCCCCGGCTATGACGAACTGGTGCCCTGGTCGGTGGACTTCACCTACAGCGGTGACTTCATCCACGACGCGTACTGGTCGGTGGGCGAGCAGGGCTCGGTCAACGTCAGCCACGGCTGTCTCAACACCTCGCCCGCGCACGCCGAGACCTTCTACAAGATGGCGGAGCCCGGGGATCCGGTCACGGTCATGGGCAGCCCGGCCGCCGGTACGCCGGGGAACGGCTGGACCCAGTGGTTCCTGTCCTGGTCGCAGTGGCTGAAGGGCAGCGCGACCGGCGAGGCCGTCGTGGCCGGACCGAACGGCAGCTCGCTCGTGAGCCCGGCTTCAGCGCCGGCCACGACCGCGAGCGCGCCGCTCCACCAGCCAAAGGCCGGCAGCGCGCGCGCGAGCACCTGACGCGATCAGCTGAACTCAGGGCTCTGGACCGGACTCCCAGTCCCGGTCCAGAGCCCTCAGCATGGATCAGCCCGCGGCCCACGGCCGGAGCTTCTCCGGGTTGAGGACCGCCCAGATGTGCTTGATCCGGTCGTGCGCAATGTCGAAGGCCAGTACCGCCACGGTGCCGCCGTCCTGCTGCGTCACCAGGCCAGGCTGACCGTTAACACTGCGCTCCAGGATGACCATGCCGGGTGCCGCGGTGACCAGCTCGACGCAGGCCCGCGCGATCTGCTCGCCGCCCTCGACCGGCTCGGTCACGGCGCTGACCAGGCCGCCGCCGTCAGCGGTCACGGTGGCGGCCGGGTCGAGCAGGCCGATGAGGGCGTCGATGTCCTTTGCCTCCCAGGCGTCCTTGAAGTCCCGCACGAGCCCGGCCTGCCGGACTGCGGGCGTCGCCGGCATCCGCGCGGCGCGGCTGCGGTGCCGGGCTGAGGAGGCCAGCTTGCGGCACGCCGCCGGGGTCCGGCCGGTGATCTCGGCGACTTCGGCGAAGGGGTAGCCGAAGACGTCGTGCAAGATGAGCGCGACGCGCTCGGCCGGGGTCAGCGATTCGAGCACGACCAGGAAGGCCATGCTGACCGACTCGTCGAGGGTGACCCGGTCCGCCGGGTCGGCGGTCCGGTCGCCGGGCGCCCCGCCAGGCCACTCGGCGGACGAGGGCAGCGGCTCGGGAATCCACTCGCCCACGTAGGTTTCGCGCCGGGCCCGGGCCGAGCTCAGCACGTTGAGGCAGATCCGGCTGGCGACTGTCGTGAGCCAGGCGGCGGGGACCTCGATGGCCTCCTGCTGCGGCCGGGTCATGGCGTACCAGCGGGCGTAGGTCTCCTGGACGGCATCCTCGGCGTCGGCCATGGACCCCAGCAGCCGGTAGGCGAGGTTGATCAGCCGTCGCCGCTCGCTCATGATCGCGCTCACGCCAGGCTCAGGCCCGCGAGGTCCTGGCCCTGATTGGCTGCTCATGGTCTCGCCGCCCTCCCATCGCATCACCGTCACCAGTTCGACCAGGCAGCGGGCCAGAACGTGAGGCGACGCCGCTCACGTCACATTCCGGCGGCCTGCCTGGTCGTACTCCTGAGGCAAACACACCACCAAGCTCAGGAGCCACCATGACTACCCCGGTTCAGGCAACATCGTTCACCGACCCGGCGCCGGCCGAGCGCCTGGAGCGGGTAGCCGCGGCGCTGACGGCAAAGAATTTCGCCGTCGAGATCCTCGATGACGCCGCCGCGGCGCGTACCCGCATCAGGCACCTGATCCCGGCGGGCGCCAGCGTCTTCACCGGGGCCAGCGAGACCCTCCGCCTGTCCGGCATCGACGCTGACATCAACAGCAGCGGGCGGTACGACTCGCTCAAGGCACGGCCGCCGATGGACCGCGTTACCCAGCGGACCGAGATCTGGGCGGCACTGTCCACCCCCGACGTCATCGTGGGCAGCGTCGCCGCGGTCACCGAGATCGGTTCCCTCGTGATCGCCTCGGCCAGCGGCAGCCAGCTGCCCGGCTACGCCGGCGCCGCCGCTCGCGCGATCTGGGTTGTCGGGGCGCAGAAGGTGGTGCCCGACCTCAGCACCGCGCTGCGCCGGGTCGAAGACCACTGCCTGCCGCTGGAAACTGACCGCGCCTTGAAGGCCTACGGTCAGCCCAGCGCCGTCAACCGAGTGCTCATCCTGAACGCCGAGCCCGAACCCGGCCGCGGCACCGTGCTGCTCTTGCGGGCGGCCATCGGCTTCTGAGCCGCCAGGCCGGCTCCGAAATCTGGTGTCACTTCGACGCAATTAGCCAACTCTGGTCATTCCGGATTACCTGACACGCCGCAGTATCAGTTGACACGCTGTAGCAAGGCGCGATGAGCTAGACGCACCCGGTCCAACCCCCCAGATCGGCTTGCTGCCTTGACCATCGTTATCGCCCTTGTCGCCGGCTACCTGGTGTGGCATTTCACCCGTGCCAATCAGGCCCGGCTCGGCATCCGCTCGCGCAAGGGCCAGATCAAGGGCATGTGGAGCGAGATCCGGAAGATGCTGCTGCGGGGCAGCGTCGTGCTGGTCGTATTAATCCTGCTCTTGTGGATCGCCTTCAGGCACTGACCGCTCAGCACCGGCCGTCGTCTCAGGCCAGGAACGGGGCTTCGCCGACCGAGCGGAGTTTGTCGGGGTTGCCGACGAAGTAGATGGCTGTAATGAGGCCGTCCGCCGACGTCACGGCCAGCACCTGCTCGATGGTGTCACCAGCCGACAAGATGGCCCCGGCGGAGCCGCCGACGACGGCCGGCCGGGACACCACGTGCCGGAACCGGCGGGCAGGTGGGTGAGGAAGCGGGCCACCAGGCCGGCGCCGACCATCGGGCGGCGAGCGGCCCGCTTCTGCGGACCACCGTCGGTGACGCACACGACCTGCGGCGCCAGCCGGGCAACGACCTCGGCCACGTCACCGGCCGCCAGCGCGCGGAGCAGGCCGTCGACGAGTTCGCGGTCGGCGGCGGCCGCCTGGTGCGGCCGCTTGTCCGGGCGGAGCCTGCGGCGGGCCCGGCTGGCGATCTGCCGGCACGCCGCCGGAGACCGGCCCACCGTGGCGGCGATCTCCGCGTACGGCACGTCGAACACGTCCGCCAGCACGAACACCGCCCGCTCGACCGGCGCCAGCTGCTCGAGCAGCACCAGGAAGCCGAGCGTCAGCGAGTCGGCTAGCTCGGCCGCACCTTCCGGGCCGGGCTCGGTCACGATCGGCTCAGGCAGCCACGGGCCCGGGTAGATCTCCCGGGTCCGGGCCGCCGAGCGGAGCCGGTCGAGGCACAGCCGGGTGGCGGTGGTGACCAGCCAGGCCTCGGTGTTCGCGATGTGCTCGCCGCCGGCTGCCTGCCAGCGCAACCAGGTGTCCTGCGCCACGTCGTCGGCGTCGGCGAGGGTGCCGAGCATCCGGTAGGCCAGGCCGCGGATCCGCGGCCTGGCCGCCTCGAACGGATCCTGGCTCACGTCGCCGTCGGGACCGGGGCTGAAGGGACCGGGGCTGGCCGGACCGCGCGCAGAGCGGCGACCCGCGCGCTGGCCAGGGCGGCGTCGGCGAGGAGCCCCGTCGGCCCGACCCAGTCGGCGGCCAGGTAGACCCCGGGCAGCCCGGTAGCGTCGACCGCGGGCCGGCCATGCAGCCCGCCGCGGGCCGCGATCGGCGCCGCCCCCGCGACGACCATGCGGGCCAGGAATCGGCTCGTCACCACGTCCTCCTCCCGGACACCGGCCCGGGCCAGGTGGGATTCGAGGACGGCCCGGTCCGCTCTGGCGTCGGTCGCACCATAACGGACGGCCGCGACGACCGCGTGGCCCGCAGGCGCCTGCCGGGCGGCGGGCGGCGCCTGGACCGACGTGTAGGCCGGGACATCGACACCGAGGACGTAACCCGGGTCGGGCACCCGCCGCAGTCCAGCGTCGAGACAGGCGGCCGTCACCTCGGGACCGAGGTCGCCCCAGCCCGGGTCGGCGGGCAGCAGCCGGCGAGCCGCCGCCGGGCGGCCGGTAGCGATGATCACCGACCGCGCCACCAGACGGCCGTCGCTCGTGGCCACCTCGACCCGGCCGGCGGCGGGTGCGACGGCACTGACCTTGGTCCCGGTGCGCACCTGGCAGCGGGCGGCCAGCCCGTCGGTCAGCTGGGCCCAGCCGCCGTCCAGGTACACGACCCCGCCGGCGGCCAGTCTGCAGCTGGGCGGCCGCGGCGTCGGCGGCGAACGTGTCCGGGTCCGAGGTGTACGTGGTGAGGCGGATCAGCGCGGTGATGACGGCCGCGGCTGCTGGCCCGAGACCGGACCCGGCGACCCAGTCCGCCACCGAGGTACCGGCGAGCCGGTCGGCGCGCAGCCCGGCTAGCCGCGTCAGGAACGCGGCAACCGCGTCCTTGTCCTCCGGGCGCAGCAGGGTGGTGCGCCGCAGCGACCCGAGGCTCATCGGCAGCGGGTGCAACTCGCCGGCGGCCAGGGCCCGGTAGCGATCTAATGGCGGCGGACTGCCCTGCGGTTCGATCCCCAGACCGCGCAGGACTTCCCAGCCCGCGCCGCCCTGGTACAGAGCGTGCAGCCCCCGGTTGAAGACGAAGCCATCCCGCTTGCTGACCCGGGCCCGGCCACCCGGCAGATGGGCGTCAAGCACCAGCGTCGCGAACCCGGCCCTGGTGGCGGTGGCCCCGGCTGCCAGGCCCGCCAGACCCGCTCCGATCACGACTACATCCCAGTCGGCTCTCATATCGCATAGACGGGCGGGCCGGCCGGACTGTGACAGCGGGCAGACCGCACGGCAACAGATACATCTCACGCGACCACGAATGGCGAGCGGAAGCATAGAGTATGCCGCGTGAATGACCAATTGTCCCCCGCAGGCGAGCCCGACGACACCCGGTTCGAGTTGCGTGCGTCGCACGCAGACCGCGACCGGGTGGTCGAGCAGCTTCGGATCGCCGCGGGCGACGGCCGCCTGACGGCGGCGGAACTGGACGAGCGGCTCGGCGTCGCGCTCACCGCGCGCACCTACCGCGAGCTGGCCGTCCTCACCGCGGACCTGCCCGCCGCGGGGACCCCGGCGGCCGGACTGGCCGCCGCCGAGCCCAAGGACGTGATGCGGTTCAAGCACCGGGGCGGCTCTGTCCGCCAGGTCGGTCACTGGGTGGTGCCGAAGCGGATCGAGGCCGAGGTGACGGGCGGCAACGTGCGGCTCGACTTCACCGAGGCGGTCATCGTCGAGCCCACACTGACGGTCGACGCGCACGTCCGCGGCGGCCGGCTGCTCATCATCACCAAGCCAGGCGTCGTCGTCGACGCCAACGAGGTCGCGACCGTCGGCGGCCGGGTGGCCGTCCGCCCGGCCACCGGGCCGCCAGCATCGACAATCCTCACGGTGCAGATATCTGGTGAGGTCAGGGGCGGCAACGTCGTGGTGCGCCCGCCACGGCGCACCTTCCTGCAGTGGCTGCTGCGCCAGCCGCTGCCGCAGCACGCCATGCCGCCTACGTGACCGAGCCCGTGCGCTAGATCCAGTCCTTGCGCTTGAAGATCAGGTAGAGCGCGGCCGCGGCAACGACGATGATCCCGACCGAGGCGATGAACCCGGCTGTCTCGCTGAATCCGGGGTAGGGGACGTTCATGCCGAAGTAGCCGGTGATGAACGTCGGCACGCCGATGATGGCAGCCCAGCCGGTGACCTTCTTGGTGATGACGTTCAGCCGGTTGCCCTGGATAGTCAGGTTGGTTTCCAGGATGCTGGTGACGAGGTCCCGCAGGGTGTCGGTCCACTCGGCGGCGCGCAGGACGTGGTCGTAGACGTCCTGGTAGTACGGCAGCAGGTCGTCGGCGATCACGTGCAGGTCGCGCCGCATCAGCGAGTTCACGACCTCGCGCATCGGGATGACGATCCGGCGGAGCAGTACCAGGCTCTTGCGCAGGTCGAAGCTGCGGCGCTGGACCTGAATCCCCTGCGGGACGGTGGCGAACAGCCGGTCTTCGAGTTCTTCGACGCAGTCGTCGAGGGCCTGCACCGCGTCGAAGTAGCCGTCGACTATGTAGTCGAGCAACCCGTAGAGCAGGTACCCGACTCCGTAGCTGGCCAAGTCGGGGCTGGCGTCCCACCGCTCGACGACGGCGCCGATGTCGAGCCCATCGTCCTTGCGCACAGTGATCAGCGCCTGGCTGGTGATGAACGCGGCCAGCTCGCTCGTGGCCAGCTGGCCGGTGCCGACGTCGAGCCATGCGCTGTAGGCGGTGACGAACAGGTGCGTCGGGTATCGGTCGAGCTTAGGCCGCTCGCGGTGCTGCACCGCGTCCTCGACGGCGAGCGGGTGCAGCCCGAACTCCTCGCTCAGCACGGCGAGGTCATCGTGATCGGGGCCGCGCAGGTCTAGCCAGATAGTCGCGGTCGGATCGGCCAGGTGGTCGCTGATGTCGGCCACCGGAAAGCCTTCAAGCTCGAGTCGCCCGCCACGGTAGAGCCGGGTCCGCGCCTGGCAGCCGGTCGGTGACACCGCGCAGATGGTCCCCGCCGCCGCCTGGCCCGGATCCCGGCCATGGAACGTCTGGTCGGCAACGGGCCGGGCCCCTAGCGCTCCGCGCCTGGGACCCGGCGCGTCGGCCGACGACACTACGGCTGAGGCACGATGCGGATGTAGGGCCGCGGTGCCTCCCAGCTGCCGAACAGCTCCTTCGCCTCATCGTCGGAGACTGACCCCGCGATGATCACGTCCCCGCCCTGCGTCCACTGCGCGGGCGTCGAGACCTTGTGGTTCGCCGTGAGCTGGAGCGAGTCGATGACGCGCAGCACCTCGTCGAAGTTGCGGCCGGTCGTCATCGGGTAGACGAGGACCAGCTTGATCTTCTTGTCCGGCCCGACTACGAACACGTTGCGCACCGTCTGGTTCTGCGCGGCCGTGCGGTCGGCCGGATCCCCGGAGACGTCGGCGCCGAGCATGCCGTACGCCTTGGAGATGTTGAAGTCGGAGTCCCCGATCATCGGGTAGTTCGGACGCGTCCCCTGCGTCTCCTCGATGTCGTCGGCCCACCGCTCGTGCTTGTCGACCGGGTCGACCGAGAGGCCGATGATCTTAACCCCGCGGCGGTCGAACTCCGGCTTGATGCTGGCCATATACCCGAGCTCGGTGGTGCAGACGGGGGTGAAGTCCTTGGGGTGCGAGAACAGCACCGCCCACCCGTCGCCGATCCAGTCGTGGAAGCGGATGGTGCCCTCGGTCGTCTGCGCCTCAAAGTCGGGGGCAGTGTCCCCGATCGTCAGTGGCATGGTCCTGCTCCTGTCTTTGACCTCTTCCTCTGAACCCCACCGAACATACAGGTAATACCCGCCGCGCTGACTCGGCCCCGCCCGCTACCAGGCGCGGAGCCGCCAAGTGCGCGCGCCCGTGGCTGGCATATCCTGACAGATCATCACAGCGGTAACTGGCCGGAGGTTCACTGCGATGCTTGCCGACGACGCGGATCTGCCGCTGCTCACTCACGACGACCCGGCCCTGGCCGGCGACCGGTTCCACGAGGTCGTCGACGATCTGGCCAGCCGAAGCTGGCTCGTCCGCTCCGACCTGGGGTACCTGGTGCTCGGCCGGGAGCAAGGCATGGCGTTGCTCAAGGACCGGCGGTTGTCGTTCCCTTCGGTTGAGCTGCTGGAATTGCAGGGAGTTACCGACGGCATCGTCTACGACGGCACGACCAGGGGCCTGATGGCTCAGTCGGGCCAGGCTCACGCCCGGCTGCGCCGCCTGGTCAGCGCGGCCTTTACCCCGCGCCAGGTCGAGCGGCTTCGGCCCCGGCTGCGGGAGTACCTGGCCGGCCTCTGGCAGCAGATCGCCCCGGCCGGCCGGTGCGAGGCCGTCACGGCGCTGGCCCGCCCGCTGCCTTCGATGGCCATCGCCGAGCTGCTGGGCGTTCCCGCCGACGCCGCTCAGCTCGCCGTGTGGTCGGGCCGCCTGCAGGCGGTGTTCGACATGGACATGACGGCGAAGCGGGCCGAGATCGAGGCGGCGCACGAGGAAGTCCGCGATTATGTGCTCGACCTGCGTGCCAGGAGCGTCGGCAGCGGCCGGGCGAGGACCTGCTGTCCGCGTTCGTGCATCACGAGCAGGACGGCGACCGGCTCACCGAAGCCGAGATCGTGTCGCTGACGTCCTCGGTCATCGCGGGCGGCACCGACACCACCGAGTCGCAGCTGGCCCACGGCCTGCGGCTGTTTGCCGACCATCCCGACCAGTGGCGGCAGCTCGGCGACGACCCGGCGCTGGCCGAGCGGGCCTGCCAGGAAGTGCTCAGGTTCGAGCCGATCGCGCCGTTCACGGCCCGGCTGGTGCGGGAGGAAGTAGAGCTAGACGGGATCGTCTTCCCGGTCAACACGGTCCTGTTCGTCTGCGCCGCCACCGCGAACCGTGACCCGAAGACGTACACGAACCCGGACCGGTTCGACATCATGGCCGACCGCGGCGGCGCGCAGGTCGTGACGTTCGGCTTCGGCGCGCACTTCTGCGCTGGCTCGCACCTGGCCAGGGCCGAGATCATCGAGGCGCTGACCTTCCTCGCGCCGCGGATGCGCGGCCTGGAGCCCGACGGCGAGCCCGTCTTCGGCACACCGACCGGGATCTACACGATGCGCAGCCTGCCCGTTCGCTTCACCCCGCAGGGGTAGCCGGTCACCGCCCCGTATCGCGACGGCCTGCCAGTTCCGCTGGCGGGCCGCCCCGCGTCATGATGTGGATAGAAACCGCACGGTAAGGGCTGGCCATGAGTGATTACGAATTGATCATCCGCTCTGGTGCGGTGGTAGACGGGAACGGGGGCGAGCCGTTTCCCGGTGACGTGGCCGTCGATCATGGCGTGATCGCCGCGGTCGGCACCGTGTCCGGTCGCGGGGAGCGCGAGATCGACGCGGCCGGGGCCGTGATCGCGCCTGGGTTCGTCGACGTGCACACGCACTACGACGGGCAGGCGACCTGGGACTCCAGGCTGCAGCCGTCCTCGTGGCACGGGGTCACCACCGTCGTCATGGGCAACTGCGGCGTCGGCTTCGCGCCCGTCCAACCCCCGAACCGGGACCGGCTCGTCGAGCTGATGGAGGGGGTCGAGGACATCCCTGGCTCGGCCCTGCGCGAAGGACTGACCTGGAACTGGGAGTCGTTCGCCGACTACCTCGACGTGCTCGCTCGGCGGCAGTACGACATCGACGTAGCCGCCCAGGTGCCGCACGCGGCGCTGCGGGTCGAGGTGATGGGCGCCAGGGCGGCGGCCCAGGTGCAGGCGACCCAAGCCGAGGCAGCCGAGATCGCCCGTCTGGCCGGCGAGGCAGTCGCCGCGGGTGCTCTCGGCTTCACGACCTCGCGGACGCTCAATCACCGGAGCATCGACGGCGAGCTGACCCCGTCCTACGGCACCGCCGAGGACGAACTCGTCGCGATCGCCCGTGCGGTGGGCCAGACCGGACGCGGGGTCATGCAGGTCGTCTCCGACTTCACCGACGCCGAGGCCGAGTTCGCGATGCTGCGGCGCGCGATGCGGGCAGGCCGGCTGCCGCTGTCGGTATCCCTGGTCCAGTCCAACCTGGCGCCCGACAGCTACCGTGACGTCCTCGCGTTCATCACCGACTGCCAGCAAGAGGGGCTGGCCATCCGGGCTCAGGTGGCGCCCCGGCCGGTGGGCCTGCTGCTCGGACTGCAGAACACGCTGCATCCGTTCATGGAGAACCCGCGCTGGCAGCACCTGGCCGACCTTCCCGCGGCCGAGCAGGCGCGGCAGATGCGGGCCGATGAGGTGCGAGCCGAGATCCTCGCCGCGCAGACCAGGGACAAGAACCGGCAGCGCCTCGGCGGCATCCTCATCCACAAGTACGAGCTGATGTACGAGGTGTCCGACCCGCCGGTGTACGAGCCGGATCCGGCCGACTCGATCGCGGCGCGGGCGCAGCGGCTGGGTGTGCCGCCCGCGGAACTCGCCTACGACCTCCTGGCCGCCGGTGACGGCGCCGCGATGCTGTACCTGACCTTCGCCAACTATGCCCGCGGCAACCTCGACGCCGTGCGGGAGATGCTGGCGCACCCGTACAGCATCCCCGGCTTGTCGGATGGCGGCGCGCACGTCGGGACGATCTGCGATGGCAGCTTCCCGACCACGCTGCTGGAGCACTGGTCCAGAGACCGCGGCCCGGCCGGCCTGACCCTGCCGTTCGTGATCCAGCGGCAGGCCCGCGATACCGCCCGCGCGGTCGGTCTGCGCGACCGTGGCGTACTCGCGCCTGGCTACCGGGCCGACATCAACGTCATCGACATGACCGCGCTCCGGCTCCGGCCGCCGCAGATGCTCTTCGACCTGCCAGCCGGCGGCCGGCGACTGCTGCAGCGCGCGGACGGCTACCGGCACACGATCGTGGCGGGCCAGGAGACGTACCGGGACGGAGTGCCGACCGAAGCGCTGCCCGGACGGCTCATCCGCGGCCCGCAGCCAGCGCCTGCTGTCTGACCGCGGCCACCAGGAGACAAGCCGATGGGAATCTTCAGCCGCAAGCCGCAGCAGCCCGCCGCGAGCCAGCCTGCGCCTGCCGACCGGGCAGCGCTGATCCGGCAGGCGCAGGCGATGCAAGCGCAGGCGCTACAACAGGCGCAGGCGCTGCAGCGGGCCGGGCGCGCGACGCCGGGCGCGCAGACCGGGTCGGCGGCCTGGGCCCGCCAGGTCATGGCCGTCCTCGCCCCGCCCCAGCCCGGCTTCGTCAAGCGCTGCACGTGCGTAGTCTGCGGCGCGCCCAAGAAGCTGCCAGCCGTGACGGCGTACATCTACTGCGACTACTGCGCCGCGCTGATCGACTTCGACCTGCGCCAGGCGAGCGAAGGGGACACGGCCGTCGGACCGGCATACGCGGCGGCAGTGAACAGCGCGCACGCCGCGTCCCAGGCGGCGATCGCGGCCGCCGACCAGGAGCGCTATCGCGCGCTCCAGCGGAGCGTCTACGAGGCCTACGTGCTGCACGTCCCGATGGCTGTCTCGCACCGGGCCAGGAACGACCCTGACTACCGCGCCGCCTACGTCGAGTTCATGGCCGCAGCGGCCACCGTACGGGCCTTCGACCCGCACGCCCGGGCCCTCGAGGCCGAGATGAGGCAACGGGTGATGGGCCTGCGGTACACCGGCGACATGATGTCCCCGACGGTCGCGCCGGAGTCCTTCTGGCCGGTCGCGGACACGCTGGAGCGGCAGATCGAGTCCAGCCGGGCCTTGTACCGCACGGCCGGACTCGCCGGACTCGATCCCGATTCCGCCGAGCACCTGACCGGCAAGCTGGCCTGGTCCGGGTTCTGTCAGGGCTGGCTCGGCCTGCTCCCGGCCGACGCCGCCGCGCAGTTGCTGGACCGGGCCGGGCTGACCAACGAGTACGTTCCGGTGCGGGACGAGGACGGTGAGTCCCGGCACTGCGGCGGCTGCGGCGCCGACTTCGCGGCCCTGCCCGGCGCGCGGGCCGTTATCTGCAGCCGGTGCGGCCGCCGGATCGAGCTAGGCGGTGCGGAGATCCCGTGCGCCGCCTGCGGTGCGACGATGACGCTGCCGGCCAGCGCGGAGCAGGTCGCGTGCCCGTTCTGCCAGTCGCAGGTGCGGCGCACCGGGCTCCGCTAGTCCGTCACTGGGCTGAAGGCCCTTGCGCAGACGCAGGCGGGGGCGCCGGGCGAACCGGCACTCCCGCCCGAGAAGCGGTGCTAGACCTTCAGCAGACTAGAACTTTGAGAACTCGGTGACGAAATTCGGCCCCGGCGTACCCGAGTGCCGGTCAGGCTGTCGAAGCCCGGTGCCGGCGGTCAGGGTGACGGGGCGTGTCGCGCAGTTACCCGTCCCGTCGCAGAAGGTCTCCGGGCCCGCGTAGTCGATCGCCCGAAGGCTCACGTTGAAGCCGTTGGTGTTGTCGACCGTGTTGGCGAAGTCGACCCGGACGACCGAGGTCGCATTCGGGCTGAACGGCGGCACGATGTCCGTCGAACGCGGTCGGGTGCGCTGTGGTAGTTGCCGTACAGGACCGGGTTGAGGAAGCCGAGCACCGCGTGACCGTGCGCCTTGGCGGCCTGGTCGGTGTCGGCGATGACGCCAGCCAGCAGCGGGGAGGCGAGGCTGGTGCCGCCCTCCTTGAACTGGCCGTAGTGGGTGCCGTCGGGAAGACCTGGGTCAGCGCCGATGAGCATGCCGCTCTGGGCGTCAGCGTCCATCGAGATGTCCGGCTCGACCCGAGCCGCACCTTCGATCGCGTCGTTGCCGGTTCGCCAGCGCGTCCGGGACGACGCCGACCTGGTAGGACGGCTCGGCGTAGGTGAAGCTGGTGCCGCCGCCGCCGCCGGCCTGCCAGGCGAGCGCGCCCGCCGGGGTGGTCGCGGAGCCGCAGTTGGTCGTCGGCACGCCGGCGCACATGGTCTGCTTGGCCGTCGACCAGCCGAACTGGCCGATGTCGGAGCCGAAGCGGTTCACTTCGAGCGTGGTGCCGCCGACGGCGGTGATGAGCGGGCTCGGTCGCCGGGTAGTCGGGACGTCGAAGCCGAAGTCGGCGAAGTTGTCGCCGTCGTCGCCGCTGGAGAACAGCACGCTGACGCCAGTGGAGTCGGCGATCTCGAAGTCGGTGTCGAAGGCGGTCTGCATCGGCGGCGCCCTCGAAGACGTCGCCGAGGGTGTCGCCCCAGGAGTCGGTGACCACCGACGCGCCGCTGGTCACGGCCGTGTTGAGCGCGGCGAGCAGGTTGTTGTCGAAGCAGTCCTGCGCGCCGACGTACTCGATGTGCGCACCCGGCGCCATCGAGTGCACCGACTCCACGTCGAGCGCCTGCTCGGCGTACCAGCCGCTGCCACCGCATATGTCCTCGTTGGCGACGAGCGGTTGGCTGGACGTTGGTGAACTGGCTCGCCCGCAGCGGGTGCGCCGGGTCGTTGAGGCGGAAGTAATGGTGCGCGTCAGCAAACAGGGTCGGCGAGTCGTACGCGTCGACGATCGCGACCGTGACGCCGTGGCCATTGTTGCCCCGGCGAACCGAGCGACCCAGCCCGTAGGCGCTGCGCATCTGCGCCGGCTTGTAGCCGCAGATGTCGTACGCCTGCGGCGCGGTGTAGGGCGCGTAGAGCGAATGGCGAGTCCGCGGTGTCGGTCTTCTGACCCCAGTAGGCCGAGCACGGCTGCGGGTTGGCGGAAGCCTGCGGGCGGGCCCGGCTCGGAAACCTTCGGCGTAGCCGCGGCCGCGGTCGGAGTGCTGCTCAGTGACGTCGACATGAGGGCCTGGCTGACCCCGACTGCGCCCGCTACCGAGCCCGCTACCGACCTGGGAACAGACAGGGTGCTCTTGGCCAGGCGGAGCTTGTGGCCGTTCACCTTGTAGAGGCCCAGCTGGATGCCGAACGCGTGCTCGACCTTGCTGGCCGATCCGTGCGCCGTGATGAACAGGCGATCCTTCGGGACCGAGCCGACGGTCAGGCCTTCACTCCGCAGCCAGCGCTCGGCCGCGTTCACCTCGGCCTTGGACGGGGCGAACCGGGCAATCCACTGCGCGGTGGTGAGGTAGTGGTGGAACTGCTTGTAGCGCGGGGTCGAGACCGCGAGCGCGAGCTTCCGCGCGGCCGCGGCATTCCGCACCTTCAAGGTGAGGTCGAAGTTGACGCGGGCGTTCGCCGCCACGCGGCCAGCCGGATGAGCCCGCTCTGACGCAGGCGCCAGCGACCCGTGCAGGGCGACCCGCCCTGAAGGGTGCGTGGCCGCAGCGGCGGAACCGGCAGCTGCCAGGAACGATACCCCCAGCCCTATTGACCCCGTCAGGGCCCACAATCGGGCAGCTTTCATACATTAAACTCCTTCGCGCTTCTTCGCCACGAGAATGCTTGCGTTAGCAGGCATTATGCGGACACTAACCACACTGAGACGCGAAGGCAATGCTCAGTGGTTTACGCGTGTCAAATGTTCGGGGCTGAGGGCGCCCAGGAAATCAGCCGCATCGAAGCGAGCACCGAGCGAGGCGACGCCCGCGGCGTTCCCTTCCCCGGCCAGAATCCGGCTGGTGGCCTCGACCACCAGCGGCGCCGTAACGGCGTAGATGTCCCGGCCCGTGGCGGTCGCGCGGCGCTGCGCGGCGCCCGTCCGCGCGACGACCTCCACCAGGAACGTCTGCGCGGACCTGCCGCTCTCGTCGGCCCCGACTGGCCCGGCGGAGTCGTCCGCCCGCAGATCGTCGAGCGCGTTGCTGGACATGTACGTGACGATCTCGGGCGTGTTGAGATGCGTCGGGATGGTGGCGCTGTCGGCCATCGTGACCCCGCCGGTGACCGGACGCGAACCGAACGGCGCCGGGAACCGCCACTCGGTGCGCGGCGCCGGGCCGGGCACGACTTGCAGCCGGCCGCCGGTATAGGCGATCCGCTGCCCGTTCCGGCGCCGGGCGGAGACCCGGCCCGTCGCCCTCGTGCCCGCCGTGGGGTGCCAGCTGCTGAGCGCGAACGCGATCGTCACCTCGTCCGCGGCGAGCCAGTCGCCCATCGCCACGGTGGCGAGCAGGTCGGGCAGCCCGCCGTAGAACGCGGCCGCCGGCACGATCGGGATGGTGGCGCCGGCGTACCGGGCGAAGGTGTCCGTCACGACCTCGACCTCAGCGGTGACGTCGAGATACGGGATCCCGGCCCGGATCGCGGCCTCGATCACCGGGACGGCAGTGGCCGCGAACGGACCGGCACAGTTAATGACCGCGGCCGCGGCGGCGAAGGCAGCGTCCAGGTCGGTGCCGCGACCGCACGGGATCGGCGTCAGGCCGCGGCGCTGGAGTTCGGAGACGACAAAGGCACCGGTGTGGCCGGTGGCGCCGACGACGGCGACTCGGTTGTTCATGGTGATCAGCCTCGCGCGACGCCGGCCAGTCTGGACCAGCGTCCGAAACGACGAGTGCCGTACAGTTTCGGACATGCACTCGGTCGCGCTCGCCGTCACCGACGGCACTCCGCTGTTCGAACTCGCCGCGGCCTGTGAGGTCTTCGGCGTCGACCGGGAGCTCGCCGATTCGTGGTACGACTTCGCCATCTGCGGTCCGGACGGCGCCGCAGGTCGGCGGCTGGCTGCGGGCGGGCCTGCGGCACGGCCTGGCCGCGCTCGCCGACGCGGACACGGTGATCGTGCCGTCCTGCCGGGACGTAGCCGAGCCGCCATCGCCCGCGCTGGTGGACGCCGTCCGGGCCGCGCACCGCAACGGCGCGCGGGTGGCGTCGCTGTGCACCGGCGCGTTCGTGCTGGCGGCGGCCGGGCTGCTCGACGGCCGGCGCGCGACCACGCACTGGGCGCACGCGGACACGCTGCACGATCGCTACCCCGCGGTCCGCGTCGACGCCGGCGTCCTCTACATCGACGAGGGCGACGTGCTGACCTCGGCCGGCAAGGCGGCGGGCATGGACCTCTGCCTGCATCTGGTCCGGACCGATCACGGCACCGCGGTCGCCAACGCGCTGGCGCGCACGCTGGTGGTGCCGCCGCACCGGCCGGGCGGCCAGGCTCAGTACATCCCTGCGGCGGTCGCGCACGGCCGGAGCAATGTCCTCGCCGGCCTCATGGCGTGGGCGCTGGACCGCCTCGATCAGCCGCTGACGGTCCGCGACCTGGCGCGCGAGGCCGGGATGAGCCCGCGCAATCTGGCCCGGCATTTCCACGCGGTGGCCGGGATGGGGCCGCTGCGCTGGCTGCTTACCCAGCGGGTAGGGCGGGCCCAGGAACTGCTTGAGCTGTCCGACCTGAGCGTGGAGCAGGTCGCCGCGCGGACGGGCATGGGCACCGCGACCACGCTGCGCCGCCACTTCAGCCAGCAGCTCGGCGTGCCGCCGGAGAGCTATCGCCGGACCTTCCGGGCCTCTTAGCGGTCCGCGCGCAGCAGCGACAGCAGCATCTGCCGCAGCGCGCCTTGCTCAGGGCCGGTCAGCGGGCTGAGGAAGTCGGTCTCGATCTCGGTCGCGACGGAGGCCATCTCGCGCGCGAGCCGCTGCCCGCGCGAGGTGAGCGTCAGCACCCGGCGGCGCCGGTCGGCGGCGTCGACCTCGCGGTCGAGCAGCCCGCGCTCGGCGAGGCCATCGACGAGAGGTACCACGTTGCGCGGATCGACCGCGATCAGGGCAGCCAGCTGGTGCTGACCCTGCGGGCCGGACTCGTTGAGCGCCTGCAGCACTTTGAACTGGCTGGGGCTGAGCTGCCGCTGCGCGAGTATGTCCGCCCACAGGTGCCGGGCCCGGGCCCCGGCCAGCGCCAGCAGGTACCAGGTGCTGGCCTGAAACGTCAGCTGGGCAGGCGGGATCAGCTCCGGATCGGGGCCGACGGCGTCCGCGTGCATGGCGGCAGTTTAAACCGGGTGGCGCGATAGCCGTTAATCATGATAGACATGGTTCATGTCTAATTTCGAGCCGACCGCGGCCCGGCGCGGGAGCGCCGCCCGGCACGTCCCCGACGGCATCATCCTGGCGATCGCCTGCGTGGCGCAGTTCATGGTCGTGCTCGACGTGTCCATCGTGAACGTGGCCCTGCCCTCCATCGGCCGCGACCTGCACTACACGCCGTCCGGGCTGCAATGGGTGGTCAACGCGTACGTGCTGACGTTCGCGGGCTTCCTGCTGCTCGGCGGGCGGGCCGCGGACCTGTTCGGCCGCCGCCGGGTGTACCTGTTCGGCCTCGGCCTGTTCACGGTCGCGAGCCTGGCGGGCGGCGTGGCCCAGGACTCGACCTGGCTGACCGCGGCCAGGGCGGTCCAGGGCGTCGGCGGCGCACTGCTGTCGCCGGCCACGCTGACGATCATCGTGACGACGTTCGCGCCGCGAGCGGCGGGCCTGGGCGCTCGGGCATCTGGAGCGCCGTCGCCGGCGCCGGCGGTGCCGCCGGGTCGATCCTCGGCGGCGTGCTGACCTCCGCGCTGTCCTGGCGCTGGGTGCTGTTCGTCAACATCCCGATCGGCCTGGCCGGGATCGCCGCCGGCCTGATCTGGCTGACCGAGTCGCGCGCGCGACCGGGTCCCGCAGCCAGCTGACGGCGCGGCCGCCCAGGCAGCGCCCGGTCCGGCCGCGCTGGACGTCATCGGCGCCGTCGCGGTGACGCTCGGGCTCGGGACGCTGGTCTACGCGATCGTCGGGACCGAGACCCATCCGTGGGGATCGGCTTACACGCTGTGGCCTGCTGGCCGTCGCGGCCGTCCTGCTCGCCGCGTTCGCGGTCATCGAGCTGCGGGTCGCCCGCACGCCGCTGGTCCCGCTTCGGGCTGTTCCGGTCCCGCTCGGTGACCGGGCGCCAACACGGTGATGTTCCTGGTCGGGGCCGCGTTCTTCTCGATGTGGTACTTCCTGTCGCTCTACCTGCAGAACGTCCTCGGCTACAGCGCGCTGCGAGCGGGCCTGGCGTTCCTGCCGATGGCCGTCAGCATCATCCTCGGCGCCCAGACCAGCGCGCGGCTGCTGCCGCGCACCGGCGTCCGGCCGTTGCTGCTGACCGGTACGCGCGCTCGGCGCCGGTCGGCTTCGCCTGGCTGTCCCGCATCGAGCCTGGACTCCTCGTACTGGCAGCACGTGTTCGGGCCCGGCTTCCTCATCGCGCTGGCGCTCGGCTTGCTGTTCACGCCATTGGCCGCGGCGGCCACGGCGGGCGTCTCGTTCTCCGAGGCGGGCCTCGCGTCGGGCGTGCTGAACACGTCGCGGCAGATCGGCGGCTCGCTCGGGCTGGCGATCCTCGCCACGATCGCCACCGACCGCACCCACGCGCTGCTGGCTACCGGACGCGGCGGGAGCAGCGCGACGGCGACCGCGCTCGACGACGGCTACGCCAGGGCATTCGAGGCGGCAGCGGTGCTGACCCTGGCGGCGTTCCTGGCCTCGTTCGTCGTGCCCGCGATCCGCAGCCGGCGAACGGCGGCGGCCGTGGCCGGCGACCAGGCCAGGCAGCCGGAAGCCAGCGACGCCGCGCACCGGTAATACCGCCACGTTCGTATATCGGTCAGCCGACCGATGTCTTTACGTGAAAGTTGCAGCACTATTTCTAGTGCAATCGAGCAACGAGGTAGTTCCGATGAACAAGACGGCGCCAGCCCGCCCACCGGTACAGCACTCGGTTTCCGTCTTACTCCCGGCCGGGCCGGTGGCGGCGGCCGCGGCCCGGCGCTGCGTACGGACCGCGATCGAGTCCTGGGCGGTACCGGCCGATCCCTATGTGGCCGCGCTCCTGACGAGCGAACTGGTGACGAACGCCATCAGGTACTCGGGCCCGTCGGTCCGGCTGTTCGTCACCTGCTCGTGCGGCCACCTGCGGGTCTATGTGCACGACACGTCGCCCGAGTGGCCGGCGCCGCTGGCCGCACCGGCCGACGCCGAGGACGGCCGCGGCCTCATGCTGGTCGACACGCTCTCGACTGAGTGGGGCTGCCACCGCACTTCGGCCGGCAAGGTCGTCTGCTTCACCCTCGCCCTGACCGACCCGGACTAGCCCCGGACGAGGCACGCTAGCTCTTCGCGATGGTCCGTAGCGCCGCCTCGCGCGCGATGTCCGTCCGCGATTGGACGTCAAGCTTCTTCAGTATGTGCGAGACGTGCGTGGCGACGGTGCGGCGGGAGAGGAACAGCTTCGCCGCGATGTCCGGGTTCGACAGGCCGCCCTGCACGAGCCCGGCGATCTTCGTCTCGGTGGGCGTGAGACTGTCCCAGCCACTGCGCACCTGCCGGTGCTTCGCCTGCGGGCCGCGGCGAATGCCGTGGCCGCGGAACTTCGCCTGCAACCGGGCGGCGTCCGCGGCCGCGCCGAGCGCGCCGTACAGCTCCAGCGCCCGGGTGAAGGCGGCACGCGCGCGGTCCCGGTCGCCCGCGGCGGCGAAACAGTCGGCCGCGGCCTCGCGCGCCTGCGCGCTGAGCAGCGGCCGGGTCGCGGCCGCGTACTGATCGGCGGCCGCCAGCAACCGGGCGGCGTCGCGGTCGACCAGACCGCGGCACATCAGCGCGTTCGCCTGGCGGCGCGGGACGTCGGACTGCGCCGCCAGCGCCTCCGCGCGGCCCGCGAGCACCTTCGCGGTGCTCAGGTCGCCCGCCTCGGTCGCCAGCCGCACCGCGTCGGCCAGCAGGTCCTCGATCTCCTCCAGTTCCTCCGCGTCTCGCCCGAACACGGCGGTCAGCACCGCCAGGGCTTCCGGGAGCGCGCCCGCCTGCTCGCGGTCGAGGCAGCGAGCCTGCGTCAGCGGCGGGATGACCCGGCTGCCGAACCGGCCGTCGTGCGGCGCCGTCGCCGCCAGGTGCCCGCGCGCTGCGCTGACGTCGCCGCGGTGGAAGCAGATCACGGCCGCGGCGCCCAGGTCAGCGCAGGCGCAGGCCGGTTCCTTGAGGTCTTCGGGAACGGCCGTCACCTCAGCGAGGGCGTCGTCCCACTGCCCGGTCTCGAATAGCAGCTGGCCGAGCGCGCTGTGAGCCTGGGCCAGCCGGATCAGAGTGCCTGCCTGGTCGGCAAGCTGGCGCGCCTGCCTGGCCGCCGCGAGCGCGTCGGCATAGCGATTCAGGTCGCCCAGCATCACCGCCTGGTTGATCTGGAGCAGGATGCGCAGGTCGGTCAGCGTCGGATCAGCCTCGGTAACCGCGAGCGCTTGCTCGGACAGCGGCAGGGCGGCCGCCACGTTCCCCTGGACGGCAGTCACGTTCATGAGCACCATCAGCGCCCAGCCGGTCGCCCAGGTGTCGTCCGCGTCCGACGCCGCCGCCAGCGCCTCGGCAGCCCGCTGGCCGGCGTTCTCGACCTCACCGAGGCTGCTGTGAATCCGGGCTGTCAGCACCAGCAGCCGGGCCCGGTGCCGGCTGGAGATCCCGGTCGCGGACAGCGCGTCCTTAAGCATCGGCGATCGCCTCGGCGGACAGGCCCCGCAGGAGCAGGCTCTGCGCGATCGTCCAGCGCAGGTCGACGACCAGGTCCGGGTCCTCGGTCCGGGTGAGGGCCCGGCTCGCGACCTGCTCGGCCTCCTCAAACTTGCCGATCCGGAACAGCGCGTCGGCGAACCGTCCCACCAGCAGGTGGTGATGCGGATCATCGGTGCCGGTCGCCACGGCCTGGCGCAGCAGGTCGGCGGCCACCTGCGGCGCTCGCCCGATCAGCAGCTCGGCGGTGCCCGCGAGCCAGGTCAGCATCCAGTCGTCCATCGGATCGGCCGGGCCGCTGGCTCCGCCGACCGCCCACAGCAGCTGGCGGGCCACCCGGTCGGCGGGCGCGCCCGCGGTCGCGAGGGCCCTGGCGGCGTCGCGGTGCCAGGCGGCCCGCAGCGACCGGGGCATCTCCTCATACAGGGCCGCCCGGATCAGCGGATGCCGGAACCCCAGGCCGCTGGCCGACTCGGCCAGCACGCCGGCGGCGCGCGCCTCGTCCAGCGCAAGGATCAGATCGGCGACGCCCCGGCCGAGGACGATGGCCAGGTCGGGCACGGCGAAGTCGACACCGAGCAGAGCCGCCGCGCGCACCACTTCGCGCACCGGACCGGAGACGAAGCCGAGCCGGTCCGCGATCGCCGCCGACAGCGAGTCCGGTGCGGAGCTGCTCGTCAGCTCGGCCGCGCCGGACTCGGTGACGGTCACGCTGCGGCTGCGGGTAAGCGCCGCGAACAGTTCGGTCAGGTAGAGCGGGTTCCCGGCGGCGCCGGTGGCCAGCCGGAGCAGCGTTTCGCCTGGCCTGCCGCCAGCCAGCGAGGTCACCAGCTCGGTTACCGCCGCGTCGTTCAGGCCAGGCAGCCGGAAGCGGAGAGTGTCGGGGGCCGCCCGGCGCAGTGCCACCACGTCCTCCCGCTGCGGCACCGGGCGCATGGTGCCGACCAGCAGCAACGGCAACTGCGCCACCGACCGCGCCAGTCGCCCCCACAGCGTGACGGTCGCATGGTCAGCCCACTGGAGGTCGTCGATGACCAGCACGGCCGGCCCGGCCGCGGCGCGCTCTGCGATCAGGGCCAGGATCTGCTCGCCGATGGCAGCCGAGACATCCGCACCCTGACCGGTCGCGAGCTCGCCGCGTAACAGCCTGACGATCGTCGCTCGTCTGGCGTCCGCCGACGGCTCGCGCACCCGTAGTGCGTCCAGCAGCGGGAGCAGCGGGAGGGCCTGCCCCAGCTCGTCCCCCGCACCCCAGAAGACCTGGCAGCCGAGATCTTCCGCCTCGGCGACGGCAGCGCGCATGAGTGCTGACTTGCCGATGCCTGGCTCGCCCTCGATCAGGACGGCGGCGCCGCGTCCACCGGCGAGACCCGACATCAGCCTGACCAGCGCGGTTAGCTCGCTGTCGCGGCCGACCAGCGCACGGGCCATGGTCGTGGTGGACACGGAGCGAACTTTACTCTCCGAAGATTCGGGCAACAAGTGGCTTATCGGTTTAAACCTCCGACGCATTTGCGATGTAACTGCGCTCTAGCCGACCGGAACGGCCTTGAATGAAACTTTCACAGTCACTTGCAGCACACGCATGCCGACATTTTCAATGCGAATTCCATGACCGGCACAAGAGCAAGAATCAGTCTCGTTTCAGTATTCCACTAATGGCATGTACCGGAGTCATAATGGCGGTATGAGGGAAACGGTTTCGGCTTAGCGAAGCAGGCAGCCGCGCCCGGTTCGCTGCGCCCAGCAGGCACCTGCTGACCTCGGGGAATGCCATGGAGGGACTCATGCGCATCGGGCGAGCAATTCTTATCCCCGCAATTCTGGCGCTGAGCGCAGCCGGGACAGTAGTGGCCGGTTCCGCGATACCCGCAGCAGCCGCGCCGGTCGCTAGTGCACACGTGGCCACGCATGGCGCGTCGATGACGCCCTCTATTTACTATTACGGCTGACAGTTCTGCCGGCCGCCCGGCTCCTGGCGCCGGGTGCGGGCAGCGCACGGGCTTGCCGGTACTTCTTGCGGTCGCCTTTGCTCCGCTGCGATGCGGCTAGCGCGGACGTCCGCTGCCCGCCCGGCGCGGGCGCAGGGCCCTACGCTGACGCCCAGTTGCCCCATGATCTTGTCGAGAAAGTCAGCTTCAGCCTGACGGACTTCTACGCGATCATGCCGTGCCCCGCGCGGGTCTCAGGTTGCGCCAACTCGCACGGAGAGATGCAATGAGACTCTCAGGCACCGGCGGGAAGAAGGGATGCCGCGATGGGCATGCCAGGGAGCCCCACTGTGCGGCGACGGCGGCTGGCGGCGGAGTTGCGGGCGATCAGGGAAGCCACCGGTAAAAGCGCGGACCGGGTCGCCGCCGCGCTGAAGTGGTCGCCCTCCAAGATCAGCCGGTATGAGCTCGCGCGCACCGGGCTGAAGCCGGACGACGTGGAGCGGCTGCTCGACCACTACGGCGTGACCGGACCGCACCGCGAATACCTGCTGAGCCTGGCCGCGGATGCCGCTCGTAAAGGCTGGTGGGAAGACTACGCCGACGAGCTGTCGCCCGATTATCAGCAGTACATTGGCCTCGAGCACGAAGCCAGCACGGTGGATATCTGGCACGTCGAGGTCATTCCCGGCCTCTTGCAAACTCCGGCCTACGCCCGGCACATTGTCACTAACTACGGCCTGATTGAGCCCATCGCGCCGGGACTGATCGAGCGGCTCGTACGGGTGCGGATGCAGCGCCAGCTCGTGCTCACCCGCGAGCCGCGGGTACAGCTGTCGGTGGTGCTCGACGAGTCGATCCTGGGTCGCCGGATCGGCGCCGAGCATGTGATGTATGACCAGCTCATGCAGCTTGCCGAGCTCGCGACCAGACCGAACATCGAAATCCTGGTGCTGCCGCTCGGCGCGCAGCACACGGTGCTCGGGCAGGCCTTCGTGATCTTCCACTTTGACTCGGGATCCGACGCGGTGCTCCAGGATGTGGTCGCGAGCGAGCAGCTAAAGACCGTGTTTACCGTCGAAGGCGAGCAAGAGACCTATCTGCACAGGCTCGTGTTTCAGTCGCTGGTCGGCGCATCACTGGATACGGCCGACTCCAGGGCGCTCATTATCGAAACCGCGAAATCAATGTGGTCGGATGATCGGGCTGGTCCGGAAAGCACCTGATGCTGCCTGCGGAGGCGTCCCCTGCCTAGCAACACGGCTAGGCGGCGGCGCGCGGGAGTACGACGGCCGCGCGGGATATCCGTCAGCTGACCGATGTCTCTCAGCCGCAACTTGCATGAGACTTGCCCTGCAAGCCCGCGGTACGTGCGCGTTTCCCTTGCCCCGCGGCTTATCTGGGTCCTAAGCCGTGCGCCGTGCCCTGCGGGTCAGCTGGCGGTGACCGCGGCCGAAGGGAGGACTGGTGCAGGTTGCCCAGCACGGCGACGCAGCCGGCGTCCCCCTGATCCGGGTTGTTCGTGAGGCAACCGGAGTGAGCCGGACGCGGGTACCGGGCCAGCCAGCTGACATCGGGCGCGTCCCGCGGGTAGTCAGCCTGCCCAGCGCCGCTCGGGCCCCCGGCCGCGCAGGCAGGCGATCCACCCCTCCGGGTCGTCCCTCGCGAGGGACTGGCCCTGCGGGACACGCCCTACTCGACGAGGTGATAGCGGTGCGGGCAGCCCGGCTCCAGCCTGGCGGGCGCCGGGTGCCGGTAGAAGTTCGGCGTCTGATCGAAGTCCCGGTAGTAGCGGTGGAAGACCGGGGTCGCGGACGCGGTCGCGGGCGGCACGATCCAGGTCCAGTCGGCCGGGCACGCCCGGCCGTGCCGTTCTTCCCGGTCAAGGTGCTGGAGAAAGCGGACCGACTCAGTGTGGTGGTCGGTGATCGTGACCCCGGCGGCGCCGAACGAGTGCAGGACGGCGACGTTGAGCTCGGTCATCGCGCGGTCCTTCCACAGGTTCCTGTCGCTGCCGAGCGGGAGTCCCATGTGCGCGGCGATGACCGGCAGCTGCGCGTACCGGGCGGCGTCGCCGAGGTCGCGGGATCCAATCTCGGTGCACATGTACCAGCCGTTGAATGGCGCCGCCGGGTAGCGGACGCCGCCGATCTCTAGATACATGTCGCTGATCACGGGCACGGCGTACCAGCGCAGCCCCAGCCCGGCGAACCAGTCGAACTCCGGGTGCTCGATCGGCACCTCCAGGATCGCGTCAGCGGGGATCTCGTGCCGCGTCACCGGAGCGCCGGCCGCCTGTATCAGTAGCGGGAGCACGTCAAACCGGCCGCGCGACGACGGCCCGGTCCAGCCGAGTCCGGCGGCGAGCCGGGTTAGCTCGACGTTCGCCGGATCGCCGAGCACCGCGTCCCCGGTGGTCCGGTAGCCGGCATACCGGATCAGCTGCGAGCTGAGGATCCGCGGCCCCGGCCGGCCCGGCGCGTCCGGCGCGAACACGGTGATCACCGGCCGGATCCGGCCGCCGTTCGCAGCCTCGCGCAGGTGCGCGACCGACTCGGCGGCGATGGCCGGCGCCGTATCGACGTCGCGCCGGTCCCGGACCTGCAGGCTCCGCCAGTAGAGCCGCCCGATGCAGCGCGAGCTGTTCCGCCAGGCGACCCGCGCCCCGAAGGCCAGTTCCTCCGGCACGTGCCAGTACGTGCCCGATGCTTCGATTTCACGACGTACGCTGCGTAGCCGCAGCTCGGGCGACCCGAGCGAGTTCTCGGCGTAGAACTGCCGGATGAATCCCTCGGCGCTGATCAGCAAGCCGCTGACGTCGGGCCGGTCAGCAGCGTCGACCGCGGGCCATCGCAGGCCCACCGCGATCCGACTGTGGTTCAGGTTCACGCAGACCTCCCGGCCAGGCTGAGCCACGCGCCCGGCAGGCCAGCGACGAGCCGCCGGCTTGACCGAGCACCCTGGTTTCGTTCAGTGCCAGCCTGGCCGCTCGTCTTGCCGTCACCTTGATGTGAACCTTGCACCGCAGGTCAGACCCGCTGGCCGGGGCGGGCGGCGGGTCGGGTGTCGCTAGCGGGCCTGCGCGGTGACAGCCGGGTCGAGGGCCGCCATCCGCACCCGGGCGGACTCAGCCTCCGGCACACCGAGACGCTCGAAGATGTCCAGCGCTTGCCGGAAGACGATCCGGGCCGCGTCGCGTCGCTGCGTATAGAGCGTCAGCTCGGCGATTCCGGCCAGGATCTTGCCTTCTTCGTACGGGTCGCCGATCTCCCTGGCGAGCTTCAGCGCCGACTGATAGTCCTCAAGCGCCTCACCCGACCGGCCGGTGCCGCGGTGCATGTCGGCCACCATGCGCTGCGCGATCAGCTGCTGGGAGACGTCCCCGATCTCCTCGGCGATCAGCCGGGCCTTCTGATGGTGCACGAGCGCCTCGTCATAGCACGCCACGCTCTGATAGATGGCGCCGATGTCGTTGAGCGCATCGGCTTCGTCCGGCAGGTCGCCGATCTCGCGGTAGATGGCGCAGCGCCTGCCGGTAGGCAGACAGCGCCTCCTCGTGGCTGCCCCGGAACCGGTGCACGCTGCCGATCGCCTGGCAGAGGATGGCCTCGTTCTGCGGTCCGCCGATCTCCCTGAAGATCTGCAGGGACTTCTGGTAGGCCTCCAGCGCCTGCCGCGTGCTCGCCGTTGTACAGGTGCACCCGGCCGAGGTTGTTGAGGGCCTTCGCCTCGCCGCGCCGGTCCCCGACTTCGCGGTAGAGCGCCAGCGCCTCGCGCAGGTGATCGTGCGCTTCTGGATAGCGACCCAGGTGCCAGCTCGCGATCCCGGCGTGGCTCAGGGTGGCGGCCACCCCGCGCGGGTCCGCCGCCGCGTCGTACAAGGTCCGTGCTTCCCGGAAGTAGGCGAGCGCCTCACGGGACCGGGCGGTGCGCTGATGGGCGAGGCCGATCTGGTCGAGGGACTCGGCCTCGCCGCTCCGGTCCGCCAGCGACCGGCAGATCGCGGCGGCCTCCTCGGCCAGCGGTATCGCCGTCTCGTGCCGGCCAGTCTGCTGGCTGACCACGCTGAGCGCCAGCGACGCGCGCGCGGTCCGAGCCGGATCGGCCAGGTAGCGACTGCGCCTGCAGCGCCAGCGTGTGCGCCGCGATCGCCTCGTCCCAGTACGCCCGGATGTCCAGGAACTCCGCCAGCAGGTGGCTGAGATCGGCGCACTCCCGCTTCCAGTCGCGCCGGCCCGCGTAGGTCGCGGCCAGCAGGATGTTGCGCCACTCCGAGTCGAGCCAGCGTGGCCGCCGTCTTCCGGCGTCGCCAGCTCCGGGACAGCGGACCGGCTGCCGCACCTGCACGCCGGGCCGCCGCCGGAACGGGTGCAGGAGCCGGTCGGCCTGGTCGGCGGCGTCCAGGTAGTAGTCGCAGCAGCCTGGCCGATGGCGCTCGCCTCGGCTCGGTTCCCGGTCGTCTCGGCCGGCCAGCGCCGGCCGCGTAGCCGCGGATCAGGTCGTGCAGCCGGTACTGACCGTCGGCGGCCCTGGGTCAGCAGGTGGCAGTCGAGCAGCACGCCGAGGGCCTGCTCCGCCGCCGCGGGGCGACAGCCGTCCAGCGCGGCGGCGCTTGCAGAGCTGTGCGTCGGCGCACGGACTGGCGCCGAGGCGCCGCAAGAACCGCTGATGCGTCGGGTCCGAGCGCGCGATACGACAGGTCGAAGGCGGCGATCAGCTCGGGACTCGCCGCGCCCGGGCCACCGAGCCACGCGGGACCTGTGCGGCCACTCGTCGATCAGGTGGTCGAGGGCGGGCGGGCCTGCCTGCGCGATCCGGCCGGCGGTCAGCTGGATCGCGAGCGGCAAGCCGCCCGCACAGGCCGACGGTCGCGGCGACCTGATCGCTGTCCATCGCCCGGCTCTCGCCGGCGATCCGGCGGAACAACGTGACCGCCTCATCGACCGACAGCACGTCGAGGGTCAGCGTGTGCGCGCCGGCGACAGCGAGCCGCCGCCGGGTGGTGATCAGGACCATGCTGCGGCCAGACAACGGGAGCAGCGACGAATCTGGTCGGCTCCCGCGACGTCATCAAGGATGACGACCGCCTGCGGCGGCTCAGGTGCGCACGCCACAGCGTCGCGCGCGCGGCGGCGGGCTCGGTATCTGCGCGGCCGGCACGGACAGCATCTGGAGCAGGTGGTGAGCGCTTCGGCCGGGTCGAGCGGCGGGCCTGCGGATCGTGGGAGTGCAGGTTGAGGTAGAACGTCCCGTCCGGGTACTGCCCGGCGACCGCCCGCGCGGCGCGCGCCGCCAGCGTGGTCTTGCCCACGCCGGGCATGCCCTCGATGACCGCTACCCAGGGCCCGTGGTCGTGCTCGCCGGTGAGCAGCTCGAGTTCCGCGTCCCGGCCGACAAAGTCCGGCGTGTCGCCGGCAGAGGTATCGGACGGCGCTGCCTGGACCGCCGGGCGCGCGGTCGGCCTGCGGTTCAGGGCCGCGTCACCGGCCAGGATCCGCTGCTGCAGTTCCGCCAGCATCGCGCCCGGCTCGGCGCCTTGCTCGTCGATCAGGCGGCCGCGGGTCTCGCGGTACAGGCTCAGCGCGTCGGCTTGCCTGCCGTTCCGGTACAGCGCGGTCATCTGGTGTGCGACCAGCATCTCGTCCAGCGGGTACCTGGCCAGCAGATGGCGCAGCTCACCCACGAGGTCGGCGTGCCGGCCGAGCTCCAGCTCGCACCCGATCCGCTCGATGATCGCGCCCCGGCGCTCCTCCTCCAGCGCGTCGCGCATCCGGGTCACCCACTCACCGCTGATGCCGGCCAGCGGCTGCCCGCGCCAGAGCGCGTCGGCTTCGTGCAGCAGCGCGGCCGCGTGCTCGTGCGCGCCGCTCGCAGCTCAGCGCCGCGGCTTGCCGCCGCAGCCGGCGGAACCGGTGCACGTCGACCGTTTCGGAATCGACTTCGAGCACGTAGCCACCCGAGTTACGTCCGATCAGCCGCACGTCGTCGGCCAACGCCTGGCGCAGGGACGCCCGCAGCCTGGCGATGTAGACGGACAGGCTCTCCCTGGCCTTCGGCGGCGGCCGCGTCATCCCACAGCCGGTCGATGAGCGTCTCGACCGGAACCATCGTGCCGTGGCGTCAGCAGCAACATGACCAGCAGCGATCGCGCCCTGGCCGACCCGAGGTCGTGCCTGACGTCCAGCCGACCAGAGCTCAATCGGCCCGAGCGTCCGGAACTCCATGATCGCCCTACATCTCCCGCCGGTGCCGAGCGGCAGTTGCTGCGCGTACCCTTTCTGTGCAGCCTAAGACAATTTGCGCACCAGGGAAACGGTCTCGGCATTTCGCCAAAGTGCACCGCAACTCTCACCGCAAGCTCTCCGCTCCGTCGTGCGACTGCACATCTGGGCGAGGCGCCCGCCGGGCACGCCGGACGGGCGCACGGGCCATTCGCGTGATCATTTTCATTATTGTACCGGGCGTAGCCTGGAAGTTGGACAATTTTTTGCGGTTCATCCTGACCCGGCCTGATCTATTCGAATAGCGCATCTGCGGGCCAGTTAATGGTGTAGCGTCTTTCTCCGTAGACTCTGCGCAGAAACTAGCGACCTAATCGCCGATAAAGGGAATCGCACCGATGCAGACTCAAAGTCAGATGACGCATGCCACCAGGACGGGCCGGAGCTTCTTCGCGGACGGCACGCGAAGGGGCCGCGCACCGAATTACCGCCGCGCCACGCGCCGTATTTTCTTCACTGCCCTGCTGATCGCGGCCTGGCCGCGGGTTCGGCGGCAGCCTCTCGGGGCACACCGCGTCCGGCCACCGGGCCGCGCACAGTCTGACCGGGGCCAAGTACATTCCGAATACTCCGTGGATGTACTGAATCCTGACGACTTTGCGACGTCTCGCTGATGCTGCCAGGCGGCCCCTCTTGCGGCCACCCAGCAACGCGAGATGTCGTATGTTCGGTGCCGGGAATACGGGGGCTCCAGGGCCCTGAGCGCGCGCTGTCAATTCCCGACAACAGGTAATTCTGGTCGGACTAAGCAAGGCGCAATCTATCCGGGAAGGGCATTACTGCGGCGTCGGCTGCGATTAGCCGGCGCCGTCAATTTATTCGCCCGGCGTCAATCGTCGCCCGCGAAACCGTACGTCTGCGGGCGCCACCAGAATAAGTGCCACTAACGCGTCGATAAGCAACCTCAGTGCGTGATACGAATTTCCGTCTGGCATCGGCAACTCGGCCATCGGCGAGGCGGGCGGTACCTCGTCGGCGAACGAGGACTCCTTCCGCTCCCAGTCCTCGATGCCGCGCAGGATGCCCTCGGTGTAAGCGCGCAGGTGCGCCCGGTACACGTCGCTGTAGGTCCGCAGGTACGCCAGCTCCGCGCGCGCGGCCTGCTGCTGCTGATACGTCTGCGGTGACGGTGCCGTGTTCAGCGCGATGACCGCCGCGTCGCGGGCCCTTTAGTGCGCCTCCTCCAGCACCATGTCCGAGTAGCGCTGGGCTTCTTGCATGATCTCGTCCCGGCGCCGCCTGGCCTCCTCGGTCAGCCGGCTGCTGTAGGCCTGCGCGTCGGCGACGTACCGGTCGGCGGTGACCTGCGCGGCAGAGAGGATCGCGGACGGCGTGCACGTGTCCCTCGGAGTCACCGAACTGGGCGCCGTTCGCGTCACCGTCGGTCTGACCGGAGATGATCCGGCGCCGGAGCCGCTGGACTTCCTGCCACAGCGACGTCCGCTCGTTCAGCACGCGCACGTACTGGGCATGCACCGCGTGCAGGAACTGCCGGACGACGTCCTCGTCGTAGCCGCGCCGGCCACGCCGCGATACCGGGAAGGTGACGGTCTGCAGCTCCTCGGGACTCATCCTGGTCTGCTCGTCGAACCATGCTGTGGTCAAGGCTCGCTCCACCCGAAATCCTCGATGTGTATCTGATCCTTGGGCATGCCCGTCGCGGCCAGCCGGGCCGCGGTGTCGTGCACCATCTGGCTGGGCCGGCCAGGTAGGCGTCGTGTCCGGACCAGTCGCCGTGCCTGGCCACCACGTCGGGAATGCTGCCGGTCTCGCCCTCGAATCTGGGGTCGGCGGTGGCGACCGGCGTGACCGTCAGCCACGGGTGCTCGGCGGCTATCTTCTCCAGGCTGTCCAGGTCATAAAGCCCGTCCGCCTTGCGCGCGCCGAAGAACAGGTGCACGGCTGGCGGCTGGGGCAGCGTCGTCAGCTGGTCCACCATGGCCTTGAGCGGTGCGAGCCCGGTGCTGCCCGCGATGAGCAGCAGGCTTCGGTCGCGCGACCGGCTGGCCGAGGGTGAGCACGCCGATGGGCGGTCCGAGCCGCACCTCGGTGCCCGCACGGTGTCGCTGGTCAGGGCCATGCTGACGGCGCCGCCGTCGATCAGCCGGACGTGGAACTCCAGCAGCCCGTCCGCCCGCGGCGCGTTGCGATCGAGTAGTAGCGCCAGAGCCTCGGGCGGCTCGGGCACTCGATCGCCACCGATTGCCCGGCGATGTACTCAAGCGCAGGCTCGGGCTGGACGTGCAGCACGGAGACATCGAACGACCGTCGCTCGTGCGACACGACTGTGCCGTGCCACCAGGCCGGCCGCAGTTCCTCGTCCGCGCTGCGCCGCCGCTACCATGCCGGCGCGATGACCTCGTAGGCCGCCTTCCAGTCGGACTGCAGCTCCGGCGTCCAGGACGGCCCGGAGTAGTACTGCAGGGTGGCCAGCAGGCTGGCGCCGACCGCCTCGTAGTGCTCGGCTACGCGCCGAACTTGCGGTGGTCACGGCCCAGGCCCTGCGAGGAACACGGTCAGGTCGCCGGAGCTGTCCACGTTCGAGACGATCTTCGCCAGCGCGTCGACGAGGTGGCCGCGCTGTGCCTCCATCGAGATCGGGAACATGTCGCGCACCTCAGGATGCTTGATGAAGAGATCCGAGTAGAAGAACAGCGGCACCTCGTCGCCATGCGCGGCGACGTCGGCGAAGTTCTCCCGCAGCCGGGCGACATCCAACTCTCTTCCGCCTCCCTCTCCGCTGGATCCTGGCGGCAGAACCTGCACAGAAAGTCTCATGCAACTTGCAGCGCAAGACATCCGTCAGCTGACGTATGTACGAAGAGGCGGCCACCGCGCGGCGGAGTATCGGATGGCGACCCAATCACGGCGAAACCTGGGCATCGCATGCGGTAGCCGTGCCAGCATCTACTTCAAATCCGGGGGCCATTTCTTGCTGGGCGGTGACTCCGTGGAAGCTGTCGAGACAGCTCGAACCAGGACTTACATCGCGCCGGGTGCCTTCGTGCTCCGGCCACGGGCTCTGCTCGCCGTGGTGCTCGCGGTGTTCGTGGCCCAGATGGCGCTGGCCATCCCGGCCGTGCTGAACGGCCTGTTCCAGCAGGACCTCGGCACCGAGCTCAGCGCAGCTCACCTGGATCTCGGACGCGTTCCTGGTCCCGGTGTGCGTGCTGGAACTGAGCTTCGGGGTCCTCGGCGACCTGTTCGGCCGCAAGCGGCTCCTGGTCGGCGGCGCGCTGGTGCTCGCCTGCGGCGACGCCATCGTGCTGCTGACCCCTGGCGCCGGGGTGAGCACGAGCACCCGGCTGCTGGTCCTGTGGACCGGCCTGGCGATCGCCGGGCTCGGCGCTGGCGCGATCTTCCCGACCAGCCTGGCGATGGTCGCGGCGGGCACGCACACGGCCCGCGACCGGGCCCGGTCGGTGTCGATCTGGGCCGCGGCATTATCTGTCGGCAACTGCGGCTCGCCGATTCTGGGCGGGCTGGCGGCGCGGGAGCCGTTCGGGTCCGATCCGCTCGCAGGCTGGCGCTGGGCGTTCCTGGTCGTGATCGCGCTGGCCCTGACGAGCGCCGTCGTGTCGGTGGTCGCCGCCGCTGACTCGTCCTCGCCCGAGGGCCGGTCGCTGGACTGGCCGGGTCAGGTGACCATCGCGGTCGGCCTGTTCGCCTTGCTCTACGCCGTCGTGCAGGCGCCGTCGAGCGGCTGGCTGGCCGGGTCCACGCTGCTGGCGTTTGCCGTCGCCGCCTGCTGTCTGCTGCTCTTCCTGCTGGTGGAACGGCGGTCAAGCGCGCCGCTGCTGCGCCTTGACTTCTTCCGCGATCGCAATTTCGCCGTGGCCTCCGTCGTCACCGTCATCGGCATGTTCGCGTTCCTCGGCATCGCGTACTCGACGAGTATCCGGCTCTCGGCGATCCAGGGCTTCACCCCGCTGAAGACGGCGATCGCGTTCGCCTGCCTCAACGGCACGGCCCTGGTCCTGCTGCCGGTGACCATCCGGCTGCTGCGCCGGTACGGTGCCAAGTGGCCGCTCTGCGGCGGGCTGGTCCTGATGGCGGCCGGTGCCATGTGGACAGCATCGGTCCCGGTCTCGGAGTTTTCCCTGCTCGCGGTCATCCCGTCGTTCATCCTCGTCGGGATCGGTTTCGCGCTGGCGCTGTCCGCGCTGTCGACGATCGCGGTGAACACGCCGCCCACCCACCTGGCCGGGATGGCGAGCGGGACCACCAACATGCTCCGTGACTTCGGCTTCACGCTCGGCCCGGCTCTCATCGGGGCGGTCGCGCTCAGCCGGGCGGCGAACCTCATCCAGCAGCAGCTGGCCGGCAGCGCCGTGCTGCGGAAGGCGCTGGCCGCGTTCGTCGCCGCGCCGGCCAGCGCACCCAAGGCGCAGCGATCCGCGCTGGAAGCCGCCGTGCACGCGGTCCAGTCCGGTCCGCTCGGCGCCAACGCGGTGCCCGCCACCTTGACCCAGCCCGGCGGTCAGGTCCTGCCGTTCAACCCGATGCAACCAGTCGCCTTTGACGCGCTGGGCCACGCCTACTCGCTGGGATTCATCCTCAGCGGGTCGGCCGCGCTGCTGGCGGCGCTGCTCACCGTGATCGGGCTGCGCGCCAAGCCAGACGACGAGCTGCTGGACCTGGAGATGCTCGACGATTGAGGGATCCTATGCTTTCGCAGTCAAGCCGCTGGCCGGTCGTATCCGGGGTCGTGCCGTTCCAGTCTGACCCCTTTACCCGGCGGACGGAGACCGGGTCGGGACCGTGGGAGACGCTGCGCCCCGGGTCGACGGTCATCCTCGGCCCGGACTCCGGGAGCGCGGCGACGGCGCTCGCCACCGGGACGGGCAAGACCCGGCTGGCGGCCGCGTTCGCGACCCGGATGTGGGCCGCGGGCGACATAGACCTGCTGGTCTGGCTGGAGGCGGGCAGCCGGGACGCGATCTTCGCGGGCTACGTCCAGGCGCTCACCGACATCAGGGTCGCCGGGCCACCCGGCCGGCCGGAGGCCGCCGCGGCCCGCTTCCTGACCTGGCTGGCCGAGACCGGCAGACGCTGGCTCGTCGTGCTGGACGGGCTGACCGGCCGGGACGACGCCGACGGGCTCTGGCCGCACGGACCGAGCGGGCAGACGGTCGTCACGACGGACCTGGCGGGCCTGCGGCCGGGGCGGATCATGGCCGGCCCCGGCGGCCGGCCCGGCGCGGGGCGGGGCGGGGCGGCCCCGGAGGTGGTGCGGATCGGCGTGCCCGCCTTCAGCCCCCGCGAGGCCCTGGACTTCCTCGCCGACCGGCTCAACGACGACCCGTACCGGTCAGCGGGCGCCCTCGATCTGGCCGTGACCGTGCGGTGCATGCCGATCGCCCTGGCGCTGGCGGTGAGCTACCTCCTGGATACCGGCCAGGACTGCCGGCAGTACCGGCTGGCCCTGGACCGGCACCGGCGGGCGGACGCCGGCGAAACCGAGGCCAGCCTGGCCGCGTCCTGGATGCTGGCCGCCGAGCGGGCGATGCAGTTCCCGCCGACGGAACTGGTCTGGCCGGCGCTCAAGCTGGCCGCGGTGCTCGGCCCTGGCTGGATCCCCGGCGCCGTGCTCACCAGTAACGCCGCCTGCGCCTACCTGACCGGCCGCAACGACGTCACGAGCGCTGACCAGGCCGGCGTCCGCGCCACCTTCGGCAACCTGCAGCAGGTCGGTCTCGTCGCCATCGAGCCAGCCGACGAGACCCGCACGGTGCGGATGCCTGCTGCGCTGCAGGCATCGGTGCGGCAGGTCATGGGCCCGGCCGAGATCCGCGGGGCCGTGCACGCGGCCGCGGATGCGATCTGCCAGGTCTGGCCGGCCGGCGGAACCCAGCCCCGGCTCCAGCAGGCACTCCGGGAGTCCGCGATGAGCGTCTGGCGGCATGACGACCAGGCGCTGTGGATGTCGGGCCGGCACCCGATGCTGGTCCGGATCGGCCAGAACCTGGACGAGAGCGGGATGGCGGAGACCGCGCTCAGCTACTGGCGCGACCTGTCCGCCCGCTGCGGCAGGTACCTAGGCGCACGGTCCCCCGTCACCTTCCAGGTCCGGGAGTGGCACGCGGCCGCGGCGCTGGCGGCCGGCCACGCCGACGAGGCCGTCGGCCTGCTGGAGCAGCTCGCCGCCGACATCGACGACACGGCCGGCTCGGCCAGCCCGCAGGCGCTGGCGACCCGGCAGACCCTCGTGCGGGCCCTGCGGACGGGTGGCCGGCTCAGCGACGCGATCGGGCTGGGCAACCGGATAGCCGCCGACAGCGACCGGATGCTCGGGCCCGCGCACGCGCTGACCACAGCGATCCTGTGTGAGCTGGCCCGTGCGTACGACGCCGCCGGGCAGTACTCGGGCGCGATCGGAGCGCTGGAGCGCTGCGTGGCCCTGCGCGCGCAGACGCTCGGCCTGATGCACGCCGACACGCTCGCCGCCAGGCACAGCCTCGCGCACGCCTACCGGCGCGACGGACGCGGGAAGGACGCGATCAGGCTGTACCAGGACGCGTTCGGCCAGCTAGCGGCAGCCGGCCGGCGGCACTCTCGGACGCGGCTACCGCGCGGGAGAACCTGGCGGTCGGCTACTACCAGGCCGGCGCAGCCGGACGAGGCGGTCACCACGCTAGAACGCGCCCTCGCCGACTGGGGCCGGGTGCCTGGCAGCGACGCCGCGAGCACGCTCCGGGCCCGGGCGAACCTGGCCGCCATCTGCTGCCAGAGCGGTCGGCTGAAGGAGGCGATCCAGCTCTACCAGGGCACGGCGAAGGACCTTGAGCGGATCCGCGGCGGCGCGCACCCGGAGCTGTTCGGGGCCCGGCGGAATCTGGCCGCTGCCTACCATAAGGCGCGCCGGCTGCCGGAGGCGGTCGAGCTGGGAGCCGCGACGGTCGACGGCTGTGAGCAGTTTCTTGGCCCCGGACACCGGGAGACCCTGGCGGCGCGGGCCAACCTGGCGCACGCCTACCACGCGACCGGCCAGCTCAAGCGCGCGAGCGCGCACTTCGACCGGGCGCTGCGCGACTGCGAGCGCGCCCTCGGTCCGGCGGACCCGCTCACGATCGCGGTGCGTGACCTGCGAGTGCGATACCTGGCCGGCCGCCAGGGTGCGGCTCCGATCGTCTCGCCGCCCACGGAGTTACCTGGGCGGTCACCCGGGCCGGCTCGGGCCAGAGCCGGCCGGGTGGCACCGGTTCGAGCTGGTCAGATCAGGCGAGGTCGAACCGGTCGAGGTCCATCACCTTGGCCCATGCGGCGACGAAGTCGCGGACGAACTTCTCCTTCGCGTCATCGCTGGCGTAGACCTCGGCGAGCGCGCGCAGTTCGGAGTTCGAACCGAAGACGAGGTCGACCCGGCTGGCGGTCCACTTCAGGTTGCCGCCGGCGTCGCGGCCCTCGAACGCCGTGGCGTCCTCCGACGTCGGCGCCCAGGTCGTGCCCATGTCGAGCAGGTTCACGAAGAAATCGTTGGTCAGCACGCCAGGGGTCGCGGTGAACACGCCGAGCGGCGCCTGCTGGAAGTTCGTGCCCAGCACCCGGAGGCCGCCGACGAGCACGGTCATCTCGGGTGCGCTGAGCGTGAGCAGGTTCGCCTTGTCGAGCAGCAGGTACTCGGCGGGCAGCCGGTTGCCCTTGCCGGCGTAGTTGCGGAACCCGTCCGCCCTGGGCTCGAGCACGGCGAACGACTCCACGTCGGTCTGGTCCTGCGAGGCGTCGGCCCGGCCAGGCGTGAACGGGACCTCGACCTCGTAGCCCGCGTCCGCCGCTGCCTTCTCGACCGCCGCGCCGCCCGCGAGCACGATCAGGTCGGCCATCGAGATCTGCTTGCCGCCGGCCGCTGGCCGCGTTGAAGCACTGCTGGATCCCTTCGAGGGTGCGCAGCACGCTCGCGAGCTGCGCCGGGTCGTTGACCTCCCAGCCGCTCTGCGGCTCGAGCCGGATCCGGCCGCCGTTGGCACCGCCGCGCTTGTCGCTGCCGCGGAACGACGAGGCCGCCGCCCACGCGGTGGACACCAGCTGGGACACCGACAGGCCCGAGGCCAGGATCTGCTGCTTGAGGCTCGCGATGTCCGCGCCGTCGATCAGCTCGTGGGTCACGGCCGGAACCGGGTCCTGCCAGATCAGCGTCTCGGCTGGCACCTCCGGGTCCGAGGTAGCGCACGATCGGGCCCATGTCGCGGTGGGTCAGCTTGTACCAGGCGCGGGCGAAGGCGTCCGCGAACTCGGCCGGGCTGGCCAGGAAGCGCCGGGTGATCTGCTCGTACACCGGGTCCATGCGCAGCGACAGGTCGGTCGTGAGCATCGTCGGCGGGTGTCGCTTCGACGGGTCGTGCGCGTCGGGCACGGTACCTGCCCCGGCGCCGTCCTTCGGCTTCCACTGGTTGGCGCCGGCGGGGCTCTTGGTGAGTTCCCACTCATAGCCGTACAGCGTCTCCAGGAAGCTGTTGTCCCAGGTGATCGGCGTCGGCCGTCCACGTGACCTCGATGCCGCTGGTGATGGCGTCGCCGCCCTTGCCGGTGCCGTAGCTGCTCTTCCAGCCCAGGCCCTGGAGCTCCAGCGGAGCCGCCTCCGGGTCGGGGCCGACACTCTCCGCGGGGCCCGCGCCGTGCGTCTTGCCGAACGTGTGCCCGCCCGCGATCAGCGCGACGGTCTCCTCGTCGTTCATCGCCATCCGCCGGAACGTCTCGCGGATGTCCCTGGCCGCGGCCAGCGGATCGGGAGTGCCGTTCGGGCCCTCCGGGTTGACGTAGATCAGGCCCATCTGGACCGCGCCGAACGGCTCCGCGAGCTCGCGGTCGCCGGAGTAGCGCTCGTCGCCCAGCCAGGTCGTCTCCGGACCCCAGTAGACGTCGGCGTCCGGCTCCCAGACGTCCACCCGGCCGCCGCCGAAGCCGAAGGTCTTGAAGCCCATCGACTCCAGCGCGACGTTGCCGGCCAGCACCATGAGGTCGGCCCACGAGATCTTCCGGCCGTACTTCTGCTTCACCGGCCACAGCAGCCGGCGCGCCTTGTCCAGGCTGGCGTTGTCCGGCCAGCTGTTGATCGGAGCGAACCGCTGCTGGCCGCTGCCCGCGCCGCCGCGGCCGTCGCTGATCCGGTACGTGCCGGCACTGTGCCAGGCCATCCGGATCATGAGCGGGCCGTAGTGTCCGAAGTCGGCCGGCCACCAGTCCTGCGAGGTGGTCAGCACCGCGTAGATGTCCTGCTTCACGGCGGCGAGGTCAAGGGAGCTGAACGCCTCGGCGTAGTCGAAGTCCTCGCCCATCGGATTGGCCACGGCCGGGTTCTTGGCCAGAATCCTCAGGTTCAGCCGGTTCGGCCACCAGTCGCGGTTGGCGTCACCCATCGTCGGGTGCGTCAGGCCGGGCAGCGATCGGACATTCCCCGCTCTCCGGGGTCGCGCCTTCGACGACTACTGGATCATGGTTCTCAGACATGGGGAATCCTTCCGGAATAGTCGGATCACGGTGCCCAGGAGCTGCGGGCGGCGGAACAGTCGGCGCACAGGCCCCAGTAGATGACCTCGGCCTCGTCGATCGAGAAGCCGTGGTCGTAGGACGCGGTCAGGCACGGCGCCTCGCCGACCGCACAGTCGACGTCGGCGACGACGCGGCAGGACCGGCAGACGACGTGGTGGTGATTGTCGGTGACGCGTCCCTCAAACCGGGCCGGGCTGCCTGCCGGCTCGATCCGGCGGACCAGCCCGGCCGCGGTCAGGGCGTGCAGGGCCTCGTAGACGGCTTGCAGCGAGACATGCCCGACCCGAGTCCGCACGCCAGCGGCGAGGCTTCGACGCCGAGGTGGTCGCCGCGCCGGACGGTCTCCAGCAGCGCGACCCGGCGGCGGTCACCCGCAGGCCCGCGTCGCGCAGTTCCTCGGCGGTGGTCGGGAGTCGGCAGTGCGGTCATCTCGGCCAGACCCTACCTTCCTTAATACGAACTACTCAAGAAGACGAATAGTACAAGCTTGGTGACGGTCGCCGGTAATAGCGCCCCTGCGGACATTAGCCCGCCGAGCGGGGCCAGCTCGACGGGTAGCCCGGCCTGCCCGGAAAAGAGACATCGAGCTGCGGAGCCTGTACGCCGCGCACCGGATACCGTCGTAAGCGAGCCTGAGCGCCGGTGACCGGCCGGGATGAGTAAGGAGACAGCAGTGACCGCGCCGCCCCCGGATCCTGGCCGCCGCCGGGCAAGGCACGGGGCTGGCTGGCATGGACCCGGCGACGCTGGCCCCGATCCGTACGCCGAGACGCAGTACAACGAGGCCGCCCGTACGAGGCAGCACAGTACGGGAGACCCGTACGGCGACGATCGCCCGCGATCGCGCTCGGTCGCCCGGATATCGCGCGAGGAGGGCCAGCGGCCGACCAGCCTGGCGCCGGGAGCGCCGGGACCGGCAGCCGGAGGCCAGGCCCGACGGATACGAGCCCGCGCGGCCAGCCGACGGCCGACCGCGCGGCCGGTGAGGCGGCCGCGCGACGCGAGCCCGGCATACGGCGCCGGACGCCCGGCGCGGACACCCGACGCCGGGGCCGGCGAGTACGACCGGGCGCCAGCCAGCCGGGGCGGCGACCGGGGACCGCGGTACCAGGGACCGGGGCAGTATCCCGGGACGCGGCCCGCCCGCGGCTACCCCGGCAGCACCGACCCGGCCGGCCAGACCGGATACCGACCGCGATAGGCCCGACCGCGGTGCCGACCGCGGCGGAGCCGCCGCCCGGCTACGCCCAGCCGAGCCGCCCGGCCGGGTACACCGCGCCGACCCGGCGGCGATCGCGGCGAGGACCAGTTCCTCAGCGACAGCTGGTACCGGGACAGCGGCCGCCCGCGCGCGGAGCAGGCCAGCCCGTCCCGGCGGTACGCGCTCGACGACCAGCAGGGCTATGCCCGGCCAGCGACGCGCCGGAGCAGCCCGCCGTCCCGGACCGGCCACTCGGCTATCCGCGGCCAGCCGACGGCCAGCACCGGGGCGGCGACAGCGGTGTACGAGGCCGGCCAGACCGGACCCAGGCCGCGCGGCCGGCGGACCGGGCGACTACCAGGCAAGCCCTATCAGGGCGCGGCGGAGGATACGGGTCAGCGCCGCCCGCACGGGGCGTACGCGGTTCACGGCGGCGCGCTCGGTAGGACCACCGCACGACGGCGGACGGCGAGCTCGAGCCGCCCACCGCCCGCGTCCGCCGGGCGGCAGGCTCGATCCGGCGCCCGGAACGACCGGGGCCCGCGATGAGGACGGCTACTGGGCCTACCGGGGACCAGCCCGAGCCGGTCGTCTACGCGGACCCCCAGCTGGCGCGGTGCGCCCGACTGGCCGCAGCAGACCCGGTACGAGCCGACCCGGCGGCTGGAACTGCCGGACGTCCTGCCCGCGGCCGGCGGCGCCGTCGACCCCTCGGACACCGGTCAGTTCACCGCGATCCGGCAGTCATCGTCGTCCTCGGTGCTGCGGTCCAGCGGGGTCATGGCCGTCGGCACGCTGGGCTCGCGGCTCACCGGCTTCCTGCGCACGATCGCGCAGTCCTACGCGCTGGGCATCGCCGGGGTGGCCGGCGCCTACAACCTGTCCAACACGCTGCCCAACGTCGTGTATAACCTCGCCCTCGGCGGCATCCTGACCAGCGTCATCGTTCCGCTCATCGTGAACGCCAAGAAGCGGGACCGCGACTCGGGCCGGGCCTACGAGCAGCGGATGTTCACGATGGTCACGGCCGCGCTGCTCGCCGTCACGGTGGTCGCGACGGTGGCCACGGTGCCGATCGTGCACGCGTACAGCGACGGCTCGGTGACCGGCGCGACCGAGCGCCTGACCGTCATGTTCGCCTACTTCTTCATCCCGCAGATCTTCTTCTACGGGATCAGCTCGCTGATCGGCGCCGTGCTGAATACCCGCGGCAGTTTCGCCGCGCCGATGTGGACGCCGATCCTCAACAACGTCGTCGTGATCGCGGTCCTCGGCCTGTACGTCGCGGTGGCCGGCCTGCACAAGTTCCCGTCCACCATCACTCCCGGCCAGGTGCGGCTGCTCGGCATCGGCACCACGCTCGGCGTGGTCGTGCAGACCGTGGCGCTGGTCCCGGCGCTGCGCAAGGTGGGCTTCCGCTGGCAGCCGCGCACCGACTTCCGCCGCGGCGAGGTCTCCGAGATCGGCCGGATGGCCGGCTGGATGTTGTGCTACATCGGCGCCACCCAGGTCGCGTTCCTGATCACCACGAAGGTCGCGGAGGTGGTGCCGCGGAGCGCGGGCGTCACCGAGTACAACTACGCCTGGCTGCTGTTCCAGCTCCCGTACGCAGTCGTGGGCATCTCGGTCATCACCGCCCTGTTGCCCCGGATGAGCGCGCACGCCTCGGCCGGCCAGCTGAGCCTGGTCCGGACCGACTTCTCCTCCGGGATCCGGCTCGCCGCGACGATCGTCGTGCCCTGCTCGCTGGTGCTGGCCGTGCTCGGGACGGCGGTCACCCGGGTGTTCTTCGCGCACGGCGCGGCCCGGGCCGCGGAAGCGCACACGATGGGCGTCGTGTTCGCGGTCTTCTGCCTGGGCCTGCTGCCCTACATGATCTTCCAGCTGCAGCTGCGGGTCTTCTACTCGCTGCACGACAGCAAGACCCCGGCCCTGATCGGCCTGGCCACGATGACCGTGAATATCGTCACCAACCTGCTGGCGCTGGCGTTCCTGCGGCACAGCGCCAACCTGGTCGCCGGGCTGGGGCTCGGCTTCGGGCTGGCGAACCTGCTCGGCGCCATGCTCGCCTGGCGGATCCTCAGCATCCGGATGCGCGGCCTGGACGGCTACGCGGTGGGCCAGTCGCTGGCCCGGATGCACGTCGCCACGCTGCCGGCGGTCCTGGTCGCGTTCCTGATCGACCACGTGATCGGCACCGGCTCGTTCCTCGCGGCGGCGGCGACCCTGGTGCTCGGCGGCGGCGGCGCGCTGGTGGCCTACGTGCTCACCGCCAGGGCGCTGCACATCCGGGAGCTGGCCACGGTGAGCCGCACGTTCATGTCGCGGCTCGGCCGCTGACCGCCGGCGATCAGCCCGGTTCAGCCGGGCCGACGACGGGCCCGTCGCTGCGACAGCGTGTCGGCCGCGGCGCCGATGATGAGCATGGCCACGAGGCGCGGTGACCACGAGCGAGAGCTGCAGCGCGGCGGGCGCGAAGCCCTCGCCGGACTCGTGCAGCAGGAAGTACTCGATCAGCGGGTGATCGTCGGTGATCATCGGGCCAGAGCCGGTGTACGCGTTGACCTGATCGTTGGTCAGCCAGACGCTGCGGCGCACGAGCGCGGTCCAGGCCGCGGTCGAGATGCGCGCTGAAGTCGGGCGCCCCGCCGCAGGTCAGCGCGCGCGCCGGGGACCCGAGCACCTTCGCGATCGCGCTGGAGGTCAGGTTGATCGGGGACTGCGAGCCCATCACGTACGTGCCGAACGGCCGCGGCGCGTAGACGACGGTCATGTACCGGAACGCGCTCCGGAACGTCCGCAGGATCATCTTCTCGAGCCGCGGCTTCTCCACCGGGATGAACGTCGCCAGCACGCCGCCCGGGCGTCAGCCGCTGGCGCGCCTCCTGGAAGAACTGCTGGTCAGCAGCACCACGGCGCCGGCGCTCCAGACCGGCGGCGGGAGGTCAACGGTGATCAGGTCGTAGTGCTGATCGGAGAGCCGGACGTAGTTGCGCCCGTCGCTGACGATGACGTGGGCGAGCGGGTTGTGCAGGTACTTGCTCGCGTCGGGTAGAACCAGTGACATCACCGCGGGCACGGTCGGGTCCAGCTCGACGGCGGTCGTGTGCAGGCCCTGGAGGATCGACGAGCGGAACGTCGAGCCCATGCCGAAGCAGATGTTCAGCATGGTCGTCGCGTCCGGACTGGCGGCCTTCGCCACGTAGGCCAGCATCTTGGTGTCGATCGTCAGCTTGGTGATGCCCACGCCGTTGATGAACAGGTTCCGGGCCCGAGCCGGGCCGCCGGTCACGTCGACGGAGGCGACGCTGTCCTCGAAGTGCGCGGTCGGCGCCTCGGTGCTTGGCGACCTCGCGCTGGATGTAGGTGAGCTTCGCCGCCGGGATGAACAGGATCAGCAGCAGGACACCGGCGGCGGTGAGCGCGGCAGCGGGCAGCCAGCCCACTCCGGGGCGACATAGCGACCGCGAGCGCGCTGCCGGTCACGGCCTGAGCGCGAGACAGACCGTCATGATCGCCGCGCTCGTCCCCAGCGCGGGGATGAGCACGAAGCCGGCCAGCACCGTGCCCGCCACGCACCCGGCCGTGTTGGCCGCGTAGACCAGTCCCACGCCCGCGGCTGGCTTCTCCGGCGCTGTCGACGAAGAGCCGGACGGTGAGCGGGAACGTGAAGCCGAGGATCGCCGGTCACCGGCAGGATGCAGACGACCGCCAGCGGCAGCAGCGGCGGGCCGCTCAGGTTGCTGACGACCATCGGCACAGGGAGAGCATGGCCGCGATCGCCAGCAGTGCACCGAGCGTCGGCGACGCTCGGGGCAGTACCGCTTCTGCCGCTCGTAGACCAGGCTGCCGCCGGCGATGCCGGTCAGGAACACGGCCACGACCGCGACGAACACGTAGATGGACGAGCCGGTGCCCTGCAGCATCATCCGGGTCCACAGCACCTCGAGCGCCAGGCTGACCAGGCCGGAGACGAAGGTGACGGACAGCATGAGCCGCTGCCGGGGCCGCAGCGGCATCGCGTCGCTCGGCCTTGGGCCCGACCTCGGCCAGTCTTCGGCCCGGCCGAAGGATCGGGAGATCAGGATCGCGCCGCCGCCGGCGCACAGGTTGAGCGCGACCGCGATCAGCGCGGTGCCGCGCAGGCCGAGCAGCTCGATCAGCAGGTAGCCGCTGGCCGACCGAGCCCAGCACGGCGCCGAGCGTGTTCAGCCCGTACAGCCGGGCTATCCGGTTGCCGACATCGGGGTTCTCGCCGGACCAGGTGCCGGGTCAGCACCGGCAGCGACATGCCCATGAGCAGCGTCACCGGCGTCAGCGCCAGGAACGCGAGGCCGAACCGGATCAGGCTCGACCTGCACCGGCGAGAGCGACAGGTAGGCAGACCGGAACAAGCGTCGCGATGACGTCGAACGCCAGCGGCATCAGCAGCGCCAGGCAGCCGACGATGATCTCCAGCAGTCCGTACACCGCCAGCGCACGGCGCAGCCGGGCGCCGATGGCAGCGCCGACCAGCGCCCCGATGCCCAGACCGGCCAGGAAGGCGGTCACGGTCGTGACGATCGCGAGCGTGGTGTCGCCGAAGATCAGGACCAGGTCTTGGGTCCAGACGACCTGGTAGATCAGGCCCGCCGCACCCGAGGCCACGAACAGCACCGGCACCCACAGGTCCGACGCCGGCCGAGGACGCCCCGCGCCGTGGGTGGCGGTGCACGCCGGTATTCGCTGTTCGTGCTGGTCCGGTCACCGGACCGACACTACCGAAGCGCAATGCCCGGTTCAGATGATCTGTCGCTTTCTTGGCCCGGCCATACCCGCCCGTGACCGTTTACTGCCGGGCAGCGACGATGGCAGCCTTGAGCAATGCCCCCGGCCATCAGGTACTGCGACACGCCAGGCGGGTAAGGTCGCGTTCACCATCACGGGCGCGGGCCCGGTGCTGCTGCTGGAGTCCGGCTGGGTCACCCATCTGCGCCGTCAGCTCGACTTGTTCCGCTACCGGGACTTTCTGGCGGCCTGACCAGGCGGTTCACCGTGCTGCGGTACGACAAGCCCGGCTGCGGACTGTCTGATCGCGTGACGCCGGACCTGACGTTCCCAGCCCAGGTCAGCGCGGCGATCGCGGTCGCCGACGCGGCCGGCGCCGGCCAGTTCGCGGTCTTCGGGGCGTCCCAGGGCGGCCATCTCGCCGCGGCCCTCGCGGCCGCGCATCCGGATCGCGTCACCGCTCTGTCGCTCTACGGCACGTGCGCGGACGGGTCGGCGCTGGCACCGCCGGCGGTGCGCGACTCGATCGTCGGCGTGGTCCGCGCCCACTGGGGCCTCGGCTCCAAGATGATGACCGGCATCTTCGTGCACGAGCCGGAGCACGCAGGACGTCGCGGCCATGACCCGGTTCCAGCGGGAGAGCGCGGACAGCAGTACCGCGGCGAGCCTGCTAGCGGAGTACTACCGCACCGACGTCACGCCGCTGCTGCCCGCGATCACGGCCCGCACCGTCGTGCTGCACCGGGAGGCGGACACCGCCACCCGGTTCGAGCTCGGCCGGCAGGTCGCCGCGCTGATCCCTGGCGCCGAGCTGATCCCGCTGCCCGGCTCGGGCCACCTGTTCTACGCCAACGAGTGGCAGCCGGTGCTGGCCGCGGCGCTGGACTTCCTGACCAGCCCGCAGGCCGCCGCGTCACCCCTGACCAGCCGGGAACTCGAAGTCGCGGAGCTGGTCGCGGCGGGCCTGACGAACCAGGCGATCGCGACCAGGCTCGGCATCGCCCCGCGCACCGCCGAGTCGCACGCGGAGAACATCCGGCGCAAGCTCGGCGTGCGATCGCGCGCGCAGATCGCCGCCTGGGTCACGGCCCGCCCGCCGGGCACCGACCATTCCCGGCGATAGACTGCGCTGCATATCCATTTCCTGCCAATAGCGCAGCAATCCACGCGCCGACCGTTAGTGAGTAGCCCGCTCATGACCGCTGACCAGATCCCGCCGGGCGTCGACCCGAACGTCCCGACCCCGGCCCGGCTCTACGACTACTTCCTCGGTGGCAGCAACAACTTCGAGGTGGACCGGCAGCTCGCCGAGCGCATCAGGTCGCTGGTCCCTGAGGTCAGCGACTCGGCCTGGGCGAACCGGGCGTTCCATCAGCGCGCCGCGACCTGGCTGGCCGCGCAGCGCGGCCTGGACCAGTTCATCGACATCGGCGCGGGACTGCCCACCCAGGGCAACACGCACGAGCTGGTCCGCGCCGCGGTGCCGGACGCACGCGTGGTCTACGTCGACAACGATCCGATGGTGCTGGCGCACGGGACCGCATTGCTCGACGGCGTCCCCGGCGTCGAGATGGTCATGGCGGACCTGCGCGACCCCGAGGCCGTGCTCACCCATCCGGGGCTGACCGGCCTGATCGACCTCAGCCGGCCGGTCGGCTTCCTGATGACGGGCGTGCTCTACTTCGTCGCGGACGGGTCCGACCCGTGGGGCCTGGTGGCGCGTTACGTCTCCGCCCTCGCTTCCGGCAGCTACCTGGTGCTCTCGCACCTGACCTCGGACAGCAAGCCGACGCGCGCAGTCGAGACCGGCCAGGACGTCTACGCCCGCGCCACCGAGGGCCTGTACTTCCGCACCAGGGAGCAGGTCGAGCGCTTCTTCACCGGGCTTGAGCTGGAGCCGCCCTACCCGGGTGCGCCCGCGGCAGTGAGCTACGTCGGCGTCTGGGGCGCCGAGGATCCGGTGGCCGCGGACACCGACGATTCACGGTGGCTGTACTGCGGCGTCGCCCGCCGCCCCTGACCGCTGGCCGGGCCAGGGTGATCCTTGCGGCCCTGGCCCGGCCTAGTCAGCCAGTTACTTCCCGAGCGACAGGGTCTCCAGTTCCAGGTAGGTGTGGGCGGCCCAGGACACCGGGTCGCGGGCGAAGTCGCGCTGGATGGCCCGGTTGTCGAGCGCGTTGTCCAGCGCGGCCATGATCATCGACTCGTCCAGGACCAGGTACCGGTGCCCGACGGCGCCGGTGGTCGGGTCGACCGAGTCGAAGAAGCCGTCGACGCCGTAAAGGCCCGGGTACAGCGTGCGCAGCTGCTGGAGGTTCGCGTAGGCCTGCTGCGGCGCGACGTCGAGCGCCAGGAACGACGCGTGCGGAGCGACGACATCTTCGGTCGCGCAGCCGTGACACTGGGACAGGCCCTCGTTCGGATCGCTCGCCGTGGCGCCGGTCCCGTTATACGGGAACGCCAGGCCCTCCACGCCGTAGCCGGAGTAGTCGCCGGTGTCGTCCGGGGTACTGGCCGGGGACATGCCCCACACCGGGTAGTGCAGCTGCTGGGTGGCGTACTTGATCTGCACGTCGGCCGTGCGTACGTCCGCGAGCCCGAAGCTCCGGGTGCCCCAGCTGGTCTCCGGCACGACCTCGTTCGGCATCAGCCCCTCGAACATGCCGCCGGAGTAGGTCGGGATGAACGTCAGGTTCGTGCCCGGGTAGGTGTAGTGGCCCTCCCAGACGTCGAATTTCTGCCCTGACTGCGGGTCGGTGTAGGTCTGCCAGGACCCGCCCATCGGCCACTGGCCCTGCCAGGAGAAGTCCGGATCGGTGGCCTGGCAGTCGGTGAACGGGGCCGGCGGCGGGAGCTCACGCCAGCTGCGCCACCACACGTTGCCGGGCATCTGGTGCAGCCCCATGCCGATATAGGCGGAGATCCTCGGGTCACTGTAAAAGGCGCCGTTGTGGTAGTACTGCGTCCAGTTGCTGCCCTGGTCGGGCGGCAGTCCGGCGTAATACCCGCCGTACATCTGGCCGGTCGGCTGGTTACCCTGGATCGCCGGGTTGACATTGCAGTGCGTCTCGGCCCGGTTGTCATAGAAGATGCCGAAGTTCATCGGCGCGATCAGGGTGTCGGCGAGGTGCGCGAGTTGGGGAATGGCCTGCCGCACGACGATCAGGCCGGACGCGTACCAGCCGTTGTCGACGTTGGAGACGAACGAGCAGTTGGTGAACGCGGGCGCCGCGGTCGGGTCGCAGTCCGGCTGGCCCGGGTTGCTGAGCACCGACCCGTTGGTCGTGTCGTACCACTGGTACAGGAAGCCGTCGAAGCGTCTGAGGTGTGACACCTCGGTCAGCGTCGCCCGGACCAGCGACGCCGCCCGCGGCGCGGCGATCAGGCCGAGATCCCTGGCGGAGACCACGGCCCACAGGTACACGCCGATGTTGGCGGCGGAGGTATACCGGCCGTAGCTGGTCGGCTTCGGCGAGCCGCCGGCGAACGTGACGTTATCCATCGGCAGGTTCGTGGCGGAGTCGACGTCGGCGGCGTAGAACTTCCAGGTGTCGCGCGCGATCGACAGCAGGTTCGCTCGCTGCGCCTGGGTCAGGCTGGTGTACGCGGCGACCGGGAAGCCAGCGGACTGTCCGGCGCTGGCCTGCGCCGCCGGCACGAGCGCCGCGGCGAGCAGCGCAGCCGCGAGGATGAGCCAGTACCTGAGCCTCGTGCGCCTGAGTGCGGAGATCATGATCTGCCCCTGTCTGTGGACGGGCTGGGGGTTGCCGGGCTGGGGGTCGCTGGGCTGGGCGTTGCCGTGACGCTGGCCGGGACGGCCGCAGCCGACGCCGCAAGCGGGTTCGCGACCGCGTCGAGCAGCCGGACGGTGTAGCTGTGCTGCGGGTGTTGCAGCACCTGCCTGGTGGGTCCCCGTTCGACGATCCGCCCCTGGTAGAGGACCAGTAGCTCGTCGGTGATCACGCGCGCGCTGAGCAGGTCGTGCGTGATGTAGAGCAGGCTGAGGCCGCGCTCCCGGCGCAGTTCAGCGAGCAAATCGAGGACCCCCGCCCGGAGCGAGACATCAAGCATGGAGACCGGCTCGTCCGCCACGATCAGTCCCGGTTCGCAGGCCAGTGCCCTGGCGATCAGGACGCGCTGGCGCTGGCCGCCGGAGAGCTGATGCGGCAGCTTGGCCGCGAACTGGCTGGCCGGGACCAGGCCCACCGTCTCCAGCAGGTCGCCGACCCGTCGTCGCGCCTGCCCCGCCGACATGTGCAGGAAGTTCTGGCACGGCCGGCTCACCGTGTACTCGACCGTGTGCAGCGGGTTGAGCGCGCCGTAGGGGTCCTGGAACACCATCTGCACCTGGTGGTGCAGGTTGCGCAGCCCGCCCGCGCGCAGCTTGCCGATATCGGTCGGGCCGAAGGTGATCGAGCCGGCCGTGGGCCGCTCCGAGCCGGTGATCAGGCGTGCCAGCGTGCTCTTGCCGCTGCCGCTGGCGCCGACCAGGCCCACGGCCGCACCGGGCGCGATGGCGAACGACACGTCGTCGACCGCCGCGACCTTGCGCCGGGCCTGGCCGCGCGCCCGGTAGACCTTCGACACGCCGCTGACCGTCAGCTCGGGCACGCTGCTGGCGGTGGCCGTGCTGGCGGTGGCCGTGCTGGCGCTGACTGGCCTCCGCGGGCACCGGCGCGGCCGGTACGGGAGCTGGCTCAGCCGACATGACCGGCCTCCACTTCTACCCGCGCCGCCCGGGCCCGGACGTGACACGCGGCGAGTCCGCGACCCAGCGGCGTCAGCGCCGGGTCCTCCGTTCGGCAGACCTCCTCGACCAGCGGGCACCTCGGCGCGAACGAGCAGCCGTGCTGCGGAAGGGACAGATCCGGCGGCGTGCCGGGGATGCCGGACAGCTGGACGACGTCCGCGCGCGGATCGCCGTAGCAGTCGAGCAGCGCCTCGGTATACGGGTGGTGCGGCCCGGTGGCGATCGCCCCGGACGGCTGGTCCTCGACGATCTGGCCGGCGTACATAACCATGACCCGGTCGGTGGTCTCCAGGACGACGCCGAGATCGTGACTGATCAGGATCGCGGTGAAGCCGCGATCACGCTGGAGGTCCTTGATCGTCTGCATGACCGCCTGCTGCACGATGACGTCCAGCGCCGTGGTCGGCTCGTCAAAGACGATCAGCCTCGGCTGCAGGGCGAGCGCCAGCGCGATCGAGACCCGCTGCCGCATGCCGCCGGACAGCTCGTGCGGGAAGCGGCCGAGCACCTCGGGTTCGAGCCGGACGGCTTCGAGCAGTTCCGTGCCGCGCTGGCGGATGCCCGCCCTGGTCACGTCGTCGTCCGGCCGCGCGTGCGCCTTGAGCACGTCGCCGAGCTGATGCTCCACGGTGCGCACCGGGTTCAGCGCGTTCATGCCGCTCTGCAACACCAGCGCGAACCCGTTCCGGCGCTGCCGGCGCAGCTCCTCGCCGGTCAGGCTGGCAATGTCGGTGCCGTCGAACCGGATGACGCCGCCGTCCAGCCGAGCGGGCGGGCGGAGCATCCGGGTGAGCGCGTAGCCCAGGGTCGTCTTGCCGCAGCCGGACTCGCCGACGATCCCGACGAACTCACCCTGATCCAGGGACACGTCGACGTCCCGCACGGCCCAGATCCGCTGACCGCGATTCGGCTGGTACACCACGCTGACGCCGCGGGCCTCCAACAGTGCCATCACTTCTCCCGAAGCCGCGGGTTGGACAGCGCGTCGACGCCGAAGTTGATCAGCGTGAACGAGACCATCAGCAGCACGATCGCGAGACCCGGCGTCAGCACCATCAGCCACTGGCCGGTCAGCAGCGCGTTCTGCTGCTCCGCGTAGTAGAGGATGGTCCCCCAGCTGACTGTGCTCGGGTTGCCCAGGCCGAGGAACTCCAGGCTCGCCTCGGCGAGCACAGCCGCTGTGGCCGCGGCGAAGAAACTGGCCGCGACCAGGGAGGTCATGTTCGGCAGGATCTCCCGGAAGATGACCCGGAAGAGCCGCTCGCCGGAGAACACCGCGGAGGTCACGAACTCACGGGTGCGCAGGGTCGAGGTCTGGCTGCGCATGACCCGGGCTCCGGTCGCCCAGCCGGTGAACGCGACGACCAGGACGATCGTCCAGACCGAGTGGCCCTGCAGGTACGCGGCCAGGACGATCATCAAGGGCAGGCTGGGTATCACCAGCGCCAGGTTCGTGACGAAGCCGAGCACCTCGTCGATGAGCCCCGGCCGGTACCCGGCGATGAGGCCGATGGTGACCGCGACCAGCGTCGCGAGCGCGCCCGCGCCGAGGCCGACCAGCAGCGAGATGCGCGCGCCGTAGATCAGCTGGGAGAAGACGTCCTGTCCGTTGCCGGTGGTGCCCAGCCAGTTGACCGAGTCGGGTCCCTGGTACGGGCTGAACGACGTCGCCGTCGGCGAGTGCGGCGCGATCAGCGGCGCGAACACCGCGGCCAGGATGATCAGGCTGAGGATGATCAGGCCCGTCCTGGCCTTGCCGTTGCTCCATAGCGTGCGCAGCGCCCGGCCGACGAATCGCAGCGGTCCGGGCACGGCTATCCGGGCCGGGCCCGTCGGTACGCTCGCCGCCGTGCCAGGGACCTCGGGCGGCGGTAGCGAGGTGATGATGGTCATGTCGCGCCCCTTGGGTCGGCTGGCCCCGTGTCGGCTGGCCCCGTGTCGGCTGGTACCGCGCTAGCTGCCGACGACATCGCGGTCACCGCCGTACCCGCGGATCGAGCCGGACGTAGACCAGGTCGACGATGAAGATCGCGACGAGCATGCTGACGGTGAACACCAGCAGCAGCGCCTGCATCAGCGGGAAGTCATGGTTGGTGACGGCGATGAACAGCAGGCCGCCGACGCCCGGATAGCTGAAGACGCCCTCGACCAGTACCGCGCCGCCGACGACCGCGCCGAGCGAGAGCCCGAACGCGGTCACGTTCGGCAGCAGCGCGTTCCTGGCCGCGTACAGCAGCGCTACTGTCCGGCCGCGCAGGCCGTTCGCCTCGGCGAACGTCACGTAGTCCTCGCCGAGCGTGTTGATCATGTTGTTGCGCATGCCGAATACCCAGCCCGACATCGTGGTGACGATGAGCGTGACGGCGGGCAGCACGCTGTGATGCAGCGCGTCGGTGAAGAATGGCCAGCTGAGATTCGGCGCCGTACCCGGGCTGTAGCCGCCCTTGAGCGGGAACCAGCCGAACTTGAACGCGGCCACGTACAGCAGCAGCAGTCCCAGCCAGAATGGCGGGAACGCGCCGAAGAACGTCGCCCCGACGGTGATCGAGGAATCGGACGCCCGGCCACGATGCCAGCCGGCGAACACGCCGAGCAGCGTCCCGACGACGAAGGCGATGATCGTGGTCGTGCCGACCAGCACCAGCGTCCACGGCAGCGCGTTGCCGATGGTCTGCGCGACCGTCTCGGTGGGGAATGAGTAGGACGTGCCGAATCGCAGCGTCGCGATATTCCGCAGGTACTCGCCGTACTGCGCCAGCAGGCCGGTGTGCGGCACACCCAGCTGGACCTCGACGGCCCGCCGCTCGGCGTTGGTGATCGGCACGCCGGCCGACGCGAGCTTGCCGAGAGCCGCGTCGACCGGCGAGCCGGGCATCAGCCTGGGCAGAATGAAGTTGAGCGTGACCGCCGCCCACAAGGTGATGACGAACAGCGCCACCTTGCGCAGGACATACCTCATCCCTGGCTACCTCCTCTGCCCGGCCTGGAATCCGGCCCCGGGCCGGATCAGGCCTTCCGCAGGTGCGTGACGACGGTCAGGAGCGCGTTGTTGTAGTTGGTCGGCAGGGTGTACGGGTCATTGGCCGACGGCCAGCCGACGAAATTCTTCGTCGAGAACAGGCCCCAGCTGCCGCCGTAGTACAGCAGCACGATCGGAACCTGGCTGTACATCGTCGTCTCGAGCTTGCTAGTCGCCTGCTGCTGCTCGGCCGGGCTCGTCGCGGACGCGAGCGTGGACAGGTCCTGGTTCACCGCCGGGCTCTTGTACCGCTCGAAGTTGTTAGCCGTCGGCGTGTTGATCGGCGCCGCGTAGCTGCTGTTCAGAGCGTTGTTGAAGTCGGTGTACGGGCTGCCGGTGCCGCCGAAGCCGCCGATCGCGGCGTCGAAGTTGCCCGCCTGCGTCTGCGCGGAGTACTGCGCGTACTGCGGCAGGTCCAGGTTGACCTTCAGGCCGTCCGCCGTTAGCTCGTTCTTGACCTCGGTGGCCGCAGCGACCCAGTCGCTGAAGCTGTTCGGCAGCACGATGGTGAGGCTGGCCTGGGATCCGCTGGCGGTGGCCAGCTTGCCACCGTGCATGGTGTAGCCGGCCTTCGCGAACGCTGCCATCGCGGCCGCGTGACTCTGGTTGACCAGGCCCTGGTCGGGCAAGCTCGGGTCCAGCCATTTCTGCAGGTTCGGCAGGATGAGCCCGGACAGGCTGGCCTGCTGCATGTACCCGTTGACCGCCTTCTTGGCGATCGTCGTCCGGTCCAGCGCCGCCGAGATGCCCTGGCGGAAGCTGACGTTGTTGTTGGGCGCCTTCATGAGGTTCAGGAACAGGGCGATGGTGCCGCCCGGCGGGAACCAGTAGACGTTGTGCGCCGGGTCACGGTCTACGTACGTCTTCTGCACGTCCGGCAGGAACGTATAGGCCCAGTCGAACTGGCCGCTGCTGACCGCGAGCTGGTTGGTGGCCTGGCTGGTCGCCTGGGCCGGGAACACGACCTTGGCTGGCGCGATCTGCGCGGCCGCCCAGTAGTCCGGGTTCTTGACCAGGGTGTACTGGGTTGGCGCGAACGAGCCGAGCTTGAACGGCCCGGCCCCGACCGGGTGCGTGTTGGTGAACTTCACCGGATCCGGGATCGACGCCCAGATGTGCTGCGGCACGATCGGGACCTGCGCGATCGTGCCCGCGAACGGCACGTTCGGCGCCTTGAAGGTGAACGTCACCTGGTTGCCGCTGGCCGAGACGGCGCTGATCTGCGACCACACCCCGGTCCCGTCCAGGGCCGGGTACTTCTTCAGCAGGTTGAAGGTGAAGACGACGTCGCTCGCGCTGAACGGCTTGCCGTCACTCCACTTGACCCCGGATCGCAGCGTGTAGACGAGGGTCGTCGGGTTGGTGAACTGGTAGCCGGTCGCCAGGTAGGGCGTGTAGCTGCCGTCAACCGGACTCGGGATCTCCAGCGGCGGATAGATCAGGTACCCGCCGTGCAGCTCGGTCGCGGCCAGGAACGGGTTGAAGTTCTCCACCAGCGAGGGGTTGCCGGCGTCGCCCTGGATGGTCAGCGTGCCGCTGCCGGTGCCCTGGGTCGTGCCGCCGCCCTGGACGTTCGCGCCGGAGCAGGCGCTCGCGCCGATCGCGACGGCGGCCGCGACGGCGACGCCTAGCGCAGTAAATCGGGGGTGCGGATAGTGGGAATGGGGGGGGTATCTCATCGTGGTTCTCCTTGCTACCGCCAGGCGGTGCCGCGCCCGGCGCCCACGCGGATGCGGACGACGCCCGGCATGGGCAGGTCGAAGTCGAATCGGACAACGCCGTCCTCGGGGATGACGTCGCGCAGCTGTTCCTCCTGCAGGCCGTCGCTCGCCCGCAGGCGCTCCCACAGAGCCGCGTCCGGCCACGTGACGTCGGCGGGACAGACGGCGGCGACGTTGGAGTGATGGTCATCCACCCGGGCCAGCCAGGCCGGGCGGGTGGCCCCGCCGAGCCCGGCGATCGTGACCCGGACAGATCTGTCCAGCCGCTGATCGCCGGCCATGAGCGCGGCGTTGATGGTGCCGTTCCAGACCAGCACGTCGACGGCGCCGTCGCGGATGCCTGGTCGCCCACGCCTGGACGAGCGTTTCCGCGCCGTCACCTTCGAGCGTGGTGTCCAGCACCTCATCGCCGAGGTGCGCCGCCAGATGCACGGCCCAGTACCTGGGCTTGCGCAGGTTGCCGACGCTGAGCAGACCGAAGCCGTTGTGGAACAGGCGCGGCGCCCGCCCGAGTTCCTCGAAGTGGTCGCTGATGACCCAGTAGGCCAGGGCCTCCACCCGGCCCTGCGCGCTGAGGAAGCCACTGAGCACGAACGGAGCACCGATGGCGCTGTCGTGCACCGGCGCCGAAGTGCGTCGAGCCGACGCCCCACTCGGTCCACCAGATCGGTATCCCGGCCAGTCCGTGCCGGCGCAGCGCGGGCCGGAAGTCCAGCGGGCAGGTTCCCGTACGTGTGCGTGGAGATGAAGTCGAGCGGCAGGTCGCTGTCGCTGGCGTACTCGGCCAATAGCTCGATCCACTCGGCCGCCGCGGTCGAGGGGCCGCCGACCCGCAGGCGCGAGTCGACCGACTTGACCGCTAGCGCCGACTCGGCATACAGCCGCAGGTAGTCCTGCTGACTGCCAGGCCAGAACACGGCCAGGTTGGGTTCGTTCCATACCTCGAACGCCCACTGGGTGACCTCGTGCAGGCCGTAACGGTCCACCAGGTGCGCGGTCAGCTCGGTGACCAGGGTCCGCCACTCGGCCCAGTCCGCTGGCGGCGAGATGATGCCGCGGTAGGTGAAGACGGTCTGCTCCGGGTCCAAGGCCAGCGCGGCCGGCATGAACGAGAGTTCCACTACCGGCCGCAGGCCGAGCCCGAGCAGCTGGTCGTAGATGGCATCCACGCGGCTGAAGTCGAAATGCAGGCGGCCGGCCGCGTCCCGGCGCACGACGGCGTTGTCGTCGTGCAAGATGGCGTGGGCGCGCACCAGCCGGGCGCCGAGATCGGACCGCGCGAACTCGAGCGCCGCGGCGAATTCAGCGGCAATGGCCTCGCTGGCCGCGGTGCCGTCCAGGCGCAACTGCGAGAGCCGCTCGGCCCCCACCATTCGCCACACCCGGTCCAGCTGCCCGGTCACCGTGGCGGCGTCCACGCCGACGCGGACGACACCCGGCGGACCGGCGGACGTACTGGCGATGGCAGGGGCTGACCAGGCCTTCGGGACGCGCTCGGGCTCCGCCACCGCGGCCACCCGATAGGAGTAGTCGGTGCCGTCGGCGACGCCGGTGTCCGCGAACGGGGGCCCGACGACGGCGGAAACGTCGCTCCCGCCATGCCGCAGAATCTGCGGCGCGTCGCCGTCCGCGCTGGCCCGCTCGATCACGTACCCGGCCGCGCCGGGCACCGGATCCCAGCTCAGCCGGATGTGCCCGGCCCCGGAGGTGGCTCGCAGCTGCGCGGGAGCCGGCAGTTCCGGCGCGGCGGCCAGGTCTGACCCGGGCAGGCGACGGTAGATCCGCTCTTCCCAGTCGGCCCTGACGTCGCTGTCTCGGACCGGTGGGTGCGGCCTGCTGCCGCCTGCCCGGGCGCTCATGCGTGCCTCCGCTGGCCGGACGCGGCAGCACTGCGGCAGCCGCAACTGCCGCGGATCACTACCCGCGTCGGCAGGATCAATGATTTCGGGCTGGCGCCGGGATCGGCGATGCGGTCGAGCAGTAGCTGGACCGACCGCTCGCCGAGCTCGCGCATGGGCTGGTGCACTGTGCTCAGCGCCGGCCGCAGGTGCCGGGTCGCGGCGATGTCGTCGAAGCCGGTGACGGCGACGTCCGCCGGTATCCGCAGCTGCGCCGACCGTAGCGCGAGCAGCGCGCCGATGGCCATTTCGTCGTTGCCGCAGACGATCGCCCGCGGCGCGGGGCCGCGAGCGAGCAGTTCCGCGACCGCCTGCCGGCCCCCGGTCTCGGTGAAGTTGCCGATGGCGGCCGGGCGGGCGGGCGTCTTCAGGCCCGCCTCGGCCAGCGCCGCGCAGAAACCGGCGAACCGATCCTGCGAGTCCGGCGAGTCCGCCGGGCCGCCGACGAACGCCAGGTCGGTGTAGCCGTGCGTGCCGATCAGGTGGGCCGTGATCGCCCGCGCGCCGCCCCGGTTGTCCGCGCCGGCGAAGTCCAGCCCGCCGCGCGCGCTGCTGTTGGCCAGCACCACGACCGGCACGCTGCGGGCGATCGCGGCGACGTCGTCGTCGGGCAGGCTGCGGGCCATCACGACCAGGCCGTCTACCTTCCCGGCCACCGAGAACGCGAGCTGGCGGCCGGACGCGCTGCGGGTGGCCGCGATCAGGACAGCGTCACCGACGGCGGTCGATGCCCGCTCAGCGCCACGGATGACCTGGTCCACGTACAGCGCGGATTCCTCTTCCAGCTCACCGGAGGCGCCGAGATCGGGGAAGAGCAGGCCGACTATCCCGGCCCGGCGGGAGGCGAGACCGCGGGCGGGACCGCTCGGCACCCAGCCGATTTCGGCGGCGATGGCGAGCACGCGGTCTCGGGTCGCGGGTGAGAAGCCCTTGCCGTCAGCCATCACCCGCGACACCGTCGCGGTGGATACGCCGCTGCGCTGAGCGACTTCGTAGATCGTCGACCGGTCCGCCACGTTGCGACCCTCTTGACGCCACTGGGGTAGGCGCGTCTTGGTTAAGCGCTTACTCTGGTTAACCGCTTACGTAACCATCAGTCTGCGATCGTGTCAAGCCCTCCGGTTCCGGCCCCAGCGTCCCGATAGCGGGCCAGAATCGCTCCGCTACCAGGGCAGGGACGTGCTGACGGAGTGAGACAGGCCGTCGATGTCGCTCATTTGGTACACGTGCCGCGGCGGGGTCTCGAACGTCGCGTACGGCCTGACCCGGATCACGACCCGCTCCTCGTCCCGCGCCAGCTGCGCGATCTGCGGCTGGCGCTCCGGCGGCACTTCCGCGCCGGCCATCAAGCCGATGACCCGCGTCAGCACGTCCGCGGCCAGGTCCGGGTCTCGGTCGACGAGCGCGTTGCCATACACCTGCAGGTAGGTCACCGGCCAGTGCTCGTCCAGTACGCACAGGCTCATCCGGCCGTCCCGGTCGACCGCCTTGGGCTTGCTCCGGCCGGCCATCGTGGAGATCAGCAGTTCGTCGCCCTCGACGACGTAGTAGACGATCGTCATCGCCGGCCCGTGCGCCCGGCGCGAATAGCCGAACACGCAGGTGCGGTGGTCGTACACGAACTGGCGCCGTTCCTCTCGATTCATGCGTGCGCCCCCTTAGATCTCGTCGGTCGGGCAGCCGTCGTACGCGGCCTCGATGAGCGCGATGTACGCGGCGTCCGGCGCGATCGGCACGTCGTCCACGCGCCCGACTGGCGCCCAGCCGCGAGAGTTGCACAAGATCATGCCGTCGTAACCAGCCAGGTCCTGCACGCGCACTGTCGCCGCCGCCTGCGGCACGCCGGCTGACTTCAGCTCGCGCTGCAGGACCAGCATGGTGATGCCGTCCAGCCGCGGAGCGTCGGGCCAGATTACGGTACCGTCCCGCCAGAACCCGACGTTCGTGATCGTGCCCTCCGAGATCACGCCGGCCTCGTCGGTCAGCAGCCCCTCGTCGAAGCCAGCCGCGATAGCCAGTTCGGTGAAGCGGCCGTGACCCCAGCTGCCGACGTGCTTGAGCCGGGCCAGCGGTCGCTGAAAGTGCTGCACGGTCATCGAGTGCGGCCGGGCGGGCAGCTGCTGCGGGCCGCGGACCGTGACGATCAGCCCGGCCCAGTAGCCGTAGACCCGGACGCTGGCGTCGCGCTCCCCGGCGAGCGCGTGCCGGATCCGCTCGCGGACCAGATCGCCGCTGAGCTGCCTGCCGTAGATCTCCAGGTGCGCCGTGCCGCAGCCGGGACAGGTGCAGATCAAGCCCGCGGGTGCGGCCATCCCGCACTTGCATGGCGGTGAAGTGACCCCAGCCCTGGTGCCGGAGCAGCGCCGCCGCTTCGTCGTCGGCGGGCGCACCGTTGATCTCTATTCGCCCCGCTTCAGCTGTCACGAAACCCAGTATGCGCGGGGTTCAGGCCGCGGACGTCAAGACCGCGGCGGTCGCGGCGTCCGCCGGGTAGAACGACTCGATGGCAAGCTCCGCCAGTGTCACGTCGCGCGGCGTTCCGAAGATCGTGGTCGTGCTCAGCAGGGACAGCGTGTGGTCACGAACGCGCAGCCGCAGCGGGACCAGGATCGGCCTGGTGTCCGGGCGGGTGGCTGGCGGCGGGCAGGGATATCGGACTAGCTCGTCCCGCAACCGGATCAGGCCGGCGTCCGCGCTCGCCGCGATGTCCCGCTCCAGCCGGTCCAGCAGGTGCGCACGCCACTCCGGCAGGTTCGCGACCCTGGGCGCCATGCCGTCCGGGTGCAGGGTCAGGCGCAACACGTTGACCGGCGGCTCCAGCAGCGCCGGCGCGCAGCCCTCGGTGAGCAGCACGACGGCCCGGTTCGCCGCGATCAGCTCCCACTGGCCGTCGATGACGACCGCGGGGAACGGCTCGTGCGCGGCGAGCACCCGCTCGATCGCGTCGTGTACCGCCGACATCGGCGGATCGGACAGGTCGTTGGCCGGGTAGGCCGGCGCATAGCCGCCGGATAGCAGCAGCAGGTTGCGCTCCCGCAGCGGGACGTCAAGATGCCGGGCCAGCCGCAGGATCATGTCGCTCGTGGGCCGCGACCGCCCGGTTTCCACGAAGGACAGGTGTCGCGCCGATACCTCGGCGCGCAGGGCTAGGTCCAGCTGGGTGAGCCTGCGCCGCTCCCGCCACTGGCGCAGCAGCCGGCCCACCCCGGCCGGCTCGGTGATCTGCTCGGCGATCGTCACGCCTTGCACTCTAGGCAACGTGACCGCGGCCCGGCGATTACCTGCCAGGTCATGCGCGCTTACCCGGGACGTAATCGACCAGCGCCGCCGCCGCGGCGAGTCTCGTACTCACGGCGCGGGCCCGGCACGGGACCGGCCAGCGCTGGAAGGAGTACGAGGATGCGTGACTTCAGTGACCTGGTGAGCAAGTACATCGAGGCCTGGAACGAGACCGACGCCGGCCCGCGGCGCGACCTGATCGCCGAGATCTGGGCCAGCGACGGCCGGTACGTCGACCCGCTGGCCGACGTCGCCGGGCCCGGCCAGATCGACGGCCTGATCGGTGCGGTCCAGACGCAGTTCCCCGGCCTGCGGTTCCGGCTCGCGGGACCAGTGGACGCGCACCACGACCAGGCGCGCTTTACCTGGGAACTGGCCCCGGACGGGGCCGACGCCGTCGTCGTCGGGTTCGACGTGGCCCGCCGCGACGAGGACGGGCGGCTAGCGCTCGTCCTCGGTTTCCTCGACAAGGTGCCGGCTGCATAATGGCCTGGCACCCGCCCGCCCCGCGCAGCACCGGACCGCGCGGGGCGGGCTCAGCCGGCCGCGCGGGCCGCCTCGACGGTGACCATCCGCTCCATCAGGTCGGCCGCCACGCCGCCGACCATGATCGCCAAAGAAATAATGGCTAAAGTCTAAACGGACTGAACCGCCTAATAACGCCCCATAAATCTCCTGACTTAGTGTGTAGTTCCGGTAACGGAGGGCACCAGACCTCCCAATCATTCGAAAGTTGCAGACCGCAATGCCGGCCAGCGCCAGCACGAGGGGCGGCCGGAACGGTCTTATGCCGCAACTCCGGGCCCGCCGCGCCAGCGGATTTCGCGGTACCGGTGCCGGCCAGATCCAGGCCGCCCCGGGCCAGCGCGGAAAGCGCCAGCACAGTGCCGGCAAATCGGAATGCCCCAGCCTGTAGTAGCGCAGATGTGCGCGCACATGGGTCCGGCCGTGTCTGCGGAGGGGAGGGCACGGCCGTACCTGCGCCACCGGCCGGGGACACGCTGGCGCTGCCGTCGGGTTGTCGGCGCCCGCAGGTAGGCTCTCGGCCTTGTGACCATCCCCGCCCCGGCTGCCGCAGCCGACTCGCGCCCGATGTTCAGCCCCGGTCAGGCCGGATCTGCTGCCGCCACTGCGGAGCTGGCAGCGGGCCGCGTACGACGCATATTTCCGCGCCAGCCAGCGCGACTTCCTCCTGGTCGCGACGCCCGGCGCGGGCAAGACGACATTCGCCCTGACCCTCGCGGCCGAGCTGCTGGCACGGCGTGAGGTGGCTGCCGTAACGGTCGTGACGCCGACCGAGCACCTCAAGCATCAGTGGGCCAGGGCCGCGCACCGGATGGGAATCGCGATCGACCCCGCGTTCAGCAACGCGCAGGGCAGGGCGGCGGCCGACTTCAATGGCGTCGCGGTCACCTACGCGCAGGTCGCCGCCCATCCGGCGCTGCACATGCAGCGCACGCTGGCCCGTCGAACCCTGGTGATCTTCGACGAGATCCACCACGCCGGGGACGCACTGTCCTGGGGCGAGGCGGCCCGCACCGCGTTCGACCCGGCCCGGCGGCGTCTCGGCCTGACTGGCACGCCGTTTCGCAGCGACACCAACCCGATCCCGTTCGTGACCTATGCCCGCGACGCCGACGGGTCGCTGCGCAGCACGGCCGACTACACCTACGGTTACGGCCCGGCGCTCGCCGACGGCGTCGTCCGGCCGGTCATCTTCCTCGCCTATTCCGGCGAGATGCGCTGGCGCAACCGGGCCGGCGACGAGCTCGGCGGCACGCTCGGTGCGCCGATGACGCCGGATCAGCTCGGCTACGCGTGGCGGACGGCGCTCGACCCGGGCGGCGCGTGGATCGCCCGCGTGCTGGAGGCCGCCGACCGGCGGCTCAGCGAGGTGCGGCGCGGCATGCCGGACGCGGCCGGGCTCGTCATCGCCAGCGACCACGCGGATGCCCGCGAGTACGCGCGGCTGCTGCAGCAGATCAGCGGCGCCCGACCCGTCGTCGTGCTGTCCGATGACCCGGCGGCGAGCAAGAAGATCGCGAGATTCGCCGCGTCGGGCGACCAGTGGATGGTCGCCGTCCGGATGGTGTCCGAGGGCGTGGACATTCCGCGGCTCGCGGTGGGCGTGTACGCGACGAGCGTCGGCACCGCCCTGTTCTTCGCCCAGGCCGTCGGCCGGTTCGTACGCGCCCGGCAGCGGGGCGAGACCGCGTCGGTGTTCCTGCCGTCCATCCCGCCGCTGCTCGGGTACGCCGCCGAGCTTGAGGCCGAGCGCGACCACGTGCTCGAGCGGCACGGCGCACCGGCGGAGGAGGACGCCGAGCTGGAAGCGGCCAGGCGCGAGCGCGACACCGCCGACGACCTGGAGGCCGCCGAGTTCCGGGCGCTGGAGGCGTCGGCGCACTTTGACCGGGTGCTGTACGACGGCGCGGAGTTCGGCGTCAGCGCCGAGGAGGAGGACTTTCTCGGGCTGCCGGGGCTGCTCCCGCCCGATCAGGTAGCGGTCCTGCTGCGCAGCCGGAGAGCCACGGTCACGGTGCCGGCTCAGGCCGCCGCGGAACCGGAAGCCGAGCCGGACCGCGCCACCGCGGGCGAGTCGCTGACCGCGCTGCGCAAGGAACTGAACGGGCTGGTGGCCGCGCGGCATCACAGCACCGGGCAGCAGCACGGCGTCATTCACGCGGAGCTGCGGCGCGCGTGCGGCGGGCCCGCCCTCGGCCAGGCGTCGGCCGGGCAGATCCGGTCCAGGATCGAGATGATGCGCAAGTGGGCCTGGACCGGCCAGTGATCAGCTGCCAGTGACTCAGCTTCCGGTAAACCAGGGCGGGCGCTTCTGCCCGAACGCCGCGACGCCCTCGGCGAAGTCCGCCGAGCCGGACATCTCCTGCTGGAGCTGCGCTTCGAGTTCGAGCTGCTCGTCCAGCCGCCCGTAGACCCACGCGTTCAGCGCCCGCTTCGCGCCGGCGTAGGACCGGGTGGGCCCGGCGGCCAGCCGCAGCGTCAGCTCGTGCGCCCGCGGGATGAGTTCCTCGTCCGGCACGACGCGGTTGATCAGGCCCCAGTCCAGCGCCGCCGGCGCGGGCAGCCGCTCACCGAGCATCGCCAGCTCCGCGGCCCTGGCCAGGCCGACACGCGACGGCACCAGCGCCGTCGAGCCGCCGTCGGGGATGAGGCCGATGTTGACGAACGCCAGCAGGAAGTACGCCGACTCCGCCGCGATGATCAGGTCACAGCACAGCGCGAGTGAGCATCCGATGCCCGCGGCCGGGCCGTGCACCGCGGCCACGACCGGCTTGGGCATCCGCCGGATACCGGTGATGATCGGGTGATACAGCTCGGTCAGCCGGGTGTAGGTGTCGGAGTGCCCGGCCTCGCCGGGCGCGGGCCGGTCCCGCAGGTCGGCGCCGCTGGAAAAGCCGCGGCCGGCCCCGGTCACCAGCACGGCGCGGACGGCGGGATCAGCCCCGAGGTCCGCGACCGTACTGCGCAGCGCGATGCCGAACGCCCCGTTCCAGGCGTTCATCCGTTCTGGCCGGTGCAGCTCGATCTTGGCGGCGGCGCCGCTGCGGTAGACGCGCAGCACGTCCAGGTCGGCGGCAAGCTCAAATTCCGAATCAGGCGTCATAGCGGCAAGGGTAGATGCCGGTCCGGTGCGTGCGGCAGGGAGCCGGCGGGCGTAACGTCGGCGGTATGTGCCGCAGCATCAAGACGCTCCGTGAGCCGTATACACCGAACGTGACCGAGGCGGACGTGCGCGCCGCCGCGCTCCAGTATGTCCGGAAGATCAGCGGGTTTCGCGCCCCGGCCGGGCACAACGCCGAGGCGTTCGAGCGAGCCGTAGCGACGGTGGCCGAGGCCACCAGGGATCTGCTTGACCACCTAGAGGTGCGCGGCCAGCGCGCGTCCTGACGCCCAGCGGGAGACGGATCATGAGTGACTGGAACACGACGATCATCGACGAGTTCCGCGCCAGCGGCGGCAAGGTCGGCGGCAACTTCGCGGGTGCGCCGCTGCTGCTCCTGCACACCACCGGCGCCAAGACCGGCCAGGAGCGGGTCAACCCGATGATGTACCGCCAGGTCGGGGACAGCTACGCGGTGTTCGCCTCCAAGGCCGGGCGCGCCCACGAACCCGGACTGGTACCACAACCTGGTGGCCAATCCTGCGGTCACCGCGGAAATCGGGACGCAGACCCTGCCCTTCAACGCGCGGGTGGCGTCCGGCGAAGAGCGGGCGGAGATCTGGACGGCGCAGAAGGCCGATTACCCGGGCTTCGCCGACTACGAGACCAAGACGACCCGGCAGATCCCGGTCGTCATCCTGGACGAGCCCGCGAGCTAAGGCAGCAGCGTCACCTCGGCGCGCTGCAGCTGCTGACCCGGACCAGACACCTCCACGGTCAGGACGACCTGCCCGGTCGAGCCCGTCAGCTCGACCGTCGCGGTGCTGGTGCCGTCCCCGGCCGCCCAGCCGCCCGGCTGGCACTGCGCCGGCCCAGGCCGCGGCTAGCCGTAGCTGCCGCAGGTCGGCGCCCGGCGCGACCGCCAGGTCGGCCGGGCCACTCCGCCGCGCCGGCGTTGATCGTCGCGATGACCGCCGCCGTGGTCTTGGCCAGCGCCGAATCCGGTGCCGGCGGGACGGCAAGGACCACCTGCTGCACCCGCGCCTCGCGTGAGCGGCGCCAGCTTGATCTGCACGCTCGCGCTGCCGCGCGGGCCGGTCAGCCACCACCGGCAGTGCGCGGGCGAGTCAAACTCGGCCGCCCGGTCCGGATCCGGCGCGAACTCGCCGATCCGCTCGCGCAGCCGGGCGATGTCGGCCCGGCGCTGCGCCAGCGGCCGGTCCTGCGCGACGTTCGGCGGTGAACAGGCTCGGCCGGCCACTTCGTCGTCCCAGTCCTGCAGCAGGCCGTTGACGGCGTCCTGCGCCGCGAGGGTGTCGCGCCACGGCCCGGCCGCGCCGGTGCGGTCCGTTCCAGTGGCATGCGTGCCAGTCGCGTCCGTGCTAGTGCCATCCGCGCCAGCGCCGTCGGCCTCAGTGCCCTCGGCGACCGGGACCGGGCCGCGCATCCGGTAGCCCGCCGCCGGGACGGCTCTGCGAGCGCGGCCGCGGCCAGCAGCTCGCCGGCCAGCGCGCCCGCGGCCGCGTAGGTGCCGTTCGCCAGCACGATCGCGCCGACGCCGGTCGCCAGATGCCAGCGCATGTGACTGCCGTAGCCCGGATAGCCGCCGCTGTGCTGCACGATGCTGCCCGTACGCCAGGTCGTCCTCGGCGAACAGGCCGAAGCCGTAGCTGATGGAGGCCGGGCCGGTGTAGCGGATCCCGGGCTGTGCCGCCGCCGACCGGGATGTCGACGTGCGCGAGCTGCATCTCCCGCCGAGCCGACCGGGCCAGCGGATGACGGCCGCCCGTCGCCCGCGCGCGCCGGGAAGGCGTCCGCGAAGCCCGCCGACCCAGCGGGCCAGGTCGCGGACGCAGCTGAAGACGCCGCCCATCGAGGCGAATGCGCCGGACGGATCGGGCGTCAGCTCCAGCCAGCCGCTGTCGTCCCGCCGGTAGCCGCGGGCCAGGTCGTCCGCGCTGAACTCGCTCGCTTCGAATCCGGTGCGGTCGAGGCCGAGCGGGGCGAGCAGCATCTCCCGGATCGCGTCCTCGTACGCGCTGCCCGGTGACCGTCGCGATGATCCGCCCGAGCAGCGCGTAGCCGAGGTTGGAGTACTCGAACCGGGTGCCGGGCGCCCAGCAACAGCGCACGCCGCCGCCGGCGATCAGCGCGTCGAAGTCGGCCAGCGGCAGTCCCTGCTGCCGGTCGCCCCACGGATCGTCGGTGGGGAAACCCGCCGTCATCGTGAGCAGCCGCCGGATCGTCAGCGGGCGGCAGTCCGCGGCCGGCAGCCGCAGGCCGCGCAGCTGCGGCAGGTAGACCTGCGCGGGGTCGTCCAGCGCGGAGCGCGCCGTCCTCGCGCAGCAGCATGATGGCCGAGGCCGTGAAGCTCTTGGTCATCGACGCGATCCGGAAGACCGTGTCCGCGTGTGGCACCGGGCCGCCGGTAAACGCCGCGCCGATGCCGCCCGCGTGCACCAGCTCGCCGCCGGCGACTAACCCGTAGGCGAGCCCCGGCTGGCCGCCGCGCGCCGCGAACCGGCCGCGATTTCGTCGACCGCTCTGTCCACCCGCCGTCCACCGTCACCTGCAGCCTCGCTCTCGTGTCGTCGCTGATCCGGCTGCGGGCGACCGATCAGCCAGCCGACCCCGCGAGCGCGAGGTCCGCGGAGACAGTCTCGTCGGCCAGGTCGAGCAGCCGGCAGCCGGCCCTGATCTCGAACCGCGCCTGGGCCGGCGAGGCGACCCCGGACAGCCACCGCCGGGTGGCCGCGCCGAAGATCGCCTGCACCACCGGCAGCAGTCTGCGCTGCTGTTCGCTGAGCGGCTGCCCGCCGCCGGCCACGTGCTCCAGCATCTGCAGGTGCAGCTGCTCGGTCCGCTCCAGGACTTCACTGTAGCTACGGCTCGTCTCGCTGATGACCCGGACCAGCGCCGCGGTCAGCCGCGGCTCGCGCTGCTCCGCGCGGAACTCGCGGAGCAGGTGGCTGGTCACCCGCTCGCGCGCGGTGCGCGCCGCGCTGCAGCCTGCCCGGTGACGCGGCCGAGGGCGGCCGAGTAGCGGCTGTGCAGGATCGCCAGCAGCACGTGATCCTTGGCCGGGAAGTACCGGTACAGCGTCGCCACCGAGACGCCCGCCCGCTGCGACAGCTCCTTCATCTGGAGCGCGTCCTCACCGCCGGCTTCGAGCATCGCGGTGGCCGCAGCCAGGATCCGGTCGTGCCTGCCGTGTTGCGCGGCAGTCGACGGAATCGCCGGTCCTGCCTGTGGCACCGCTGACCCGCTTTCTGGAATCCGTTCTGCTTTCAGTCCCGGCCGCTAGATCCCGAGTGCGTCCGCGAGCCGGTCGAGCTGCTCGCCCGGCGCGCCGAGCAGCACCTTGTTCGACAGGCCGTTCTTGTAGTAGAGGTGCGCGTCGTGCTCCCAGGTGAAGCCGATGCCGCCGTGCAGGTGCACGGTGTCGACCGCGCGTCCGAGTACGCGGCCGAAAGCAGCACCCGGGCTACCGACGACGCGGCCGGGAACCGGCCGGGATCCTCGTCGGCTGCTCTGGCGGCGTCGCGCAGGGCGGCATAGCCGAGCTCCCACGACTTGTCCATGTCGGCCAGCCGGTGCTTGACCGCCTGGAACGCGCCGATCGGCTGTCCGAAGGCCACCCGGATCCTGGCGTAGCTGCTGGTCATCTCGATGCACGCGCGCATCGCGCCCGGCCGACTCCGACGCGATCGCGAGGTTGCCCAGATCCTGCGCCGCCGCGAGGGCGGCGGCCGCGTCGCCCGGCCAGCGCGCGGGCCGGCGTGCCGGCCAGCGAGATCCTGGCCAGCGACCGGCTGTGGTCCACCGCGGTCAGCCGCGTCCGGGTGAGGCCCGCCGCGGCGGCGTCCACCAGATAGACGGCCAGACCGGAGGGGCCTTCGGCGGGAACGAGCAGCACGCTCGCCTCGGCGCCGTTCAGCACCGGGGACACCGAGCCGGTCAGGGTGACCGCGGCCGCCGTTCCGCCGACGGTCACGTGCCCGCCGAAGCCGCTCGTCAGCGCCAGCGTCGCGATGATCTCGCCGGCCGCGATCTGCGGCAGCAGCTCGCTCTTCGCGGCGTCGTCGTCCAGCCGCTGCAGCACCTCGGCCGCGAGCACGCAGCCGAGCAGCGGCGACGCGACCAGCCCGGCACCCAACTCGGTCAGCGCCACCGACAGCGCGGCGGCACCGGCGCCCGCGCCACCGTGCTCTTCCGCGATGGTCAGCCCCGCGAGCCCCAGCTGCGCCGTCATCTGCTTCCAGACATCGGCATCGTAGGGCTGGCCGGACGCCATCAACTGGCGCAGCGAGGTCAGCGGGCTGCGGTCCGCGACGAACTTGCGTACCGAGTCGGCAAGCGCCTGCTCCTCATCGGTCAGAATCAGTGCCATCGATCCAGGCTCCTTGGTTGTCTCAGTGCTGGCGCTGCGTGCCGACACGCAGCTGGTTGAACGGGGTCGCCCGGTCGACTCCCGGGTCCTTGGCCAGGCCGAGCACGCGCTCGCCGATGATGTTGCGCTGGATCTCGGCCGTGCCGCCCGCGATCGAGTTGCCGGGCGCGGCGACGATCGAGGTGCTGACCGCCTGCAGGTCTTCGGAGTCGAATCCGGCCAGCTGATCGCCCAGCACGTCGGCTGCGATGTTTCCGGCGAACCTGCTCAGCTCGAGCCGGCCAGCTTGGCGATCGAGCCGCGGGCACCCGGCGGCCTGCCCGCCTGGGTCTCCTGCCGCAGTAGCAGCGCGAACAGCTGCATGGCCCGGCCGTGCGCGTACAGCTCGGCCAGCTCGCGCCGTACGCCCTGGTCGCTGGTGCGGCCGAGGCCCGCGGCCAGGTCGCGCAGCGAGTCGAAGGCAAGCGGGCTGGTCCGTGACGAGCCCATCGTGCCGATCGCGATGCGCTCGTGCCGCAGCATCACCACGGCCGCCGCCCAGCCCTTGTTCTCCTCGCCGATGATCGCTTCGGCGGGCAGCCGGACGTTGTCGAAGAAGACCTCGTTGAACGGGGAGTGGCCGGTCGCCACCTTCAGCGGGCGCACGGTGACGCCGGGTGCGTGCATGTCCACGATGAACATGCTGATGCCCTCGTGCTTGGGCTTGGCCGGGTCGGTCCTGGCCAGGATCGCGCCGTAGTCGCTGTACTGGGCGCCCGACGTCCACACTTTCTGCCCGTTCAGCACCCACTCGTCGCCGTCCCGGACCGCGCTGGTCTGCAGGCTGGCGACGTCCGAGCCGGCCCCCGGCTCGGAGAACAGCTGGCACCAGATCTCCTCGCCGCGCAGCATCTTCGGCAGGAAGCGCTGCTTCTGCGCGTCGGTGCCGACCTCCAGGATCGTGTTGCCCGGCATGCTCAGCCCGATGAAGAAGACGCCGGTCGGCAGGTCGTAGTCCCGCGACTCCTGGCTCCAGGCGATCTGCTCGGCGCTGGTCAGGCCCTGACCGCCGTATTCCTCCGGGCCAGGTGAGGCCCGCGAATCCGGCGTCGTAGAGCTTGGCCTGGAACGCCTTCTGCTCCGCGATGACGGCGTCCTGGCCCCGCGTCTCGGCTTCGGCCTCGTCGTCGGCCGACGCCCGGCGCGGCGCGTTGGCCTCCAGCCACGCGCGTGCCCGGGCGCGGAAGTCCTCGCTCATTTGGCACACCTCTCGTTACTGCCGGTGCCACCCGACAGGCCGAAAAACTGAAATCAGTTATACTTCTTTGTGTGGCTCCGAGCGAAGCACGGTGCCAGATCCCATGTCAACCAGAGCGTCCTGATCTCTCGCGGCCAGGGCCTGGGTGAGGTCGCGCGGTCTTCCGCGCAGGCCGGAAGGACGCCGAAACGAATGCAGGTGACCGGGACGCGGCAGCGGGAGGCCTGGCTCAAGGCGGAGCTCCCGCCGGTGGAGAAGGTCGCGGGCGGCGTCTGGTCGGTGCCGGTTCCCATCCCGGATAACCCGCTGCGGTACGTGCTGAGCTACCTGATCGAGCACGACGCGGGCTTCCTGCTCGTGGACCCCGGCTGGAACCACCCGGACAGCTGGCGCGCGCTGAGCGCCGGGATGGCCGCGTGCGAGATCCCGATGACCGCGGTGACCGGCGTGCTGGTCACGCACGTGCACCCGGACCATCACGGCCAGTCCGGCGTGGTCCGCGAGCACTCGGGCGCCTGGGTCGGCGATGCACCCGCGCGAGGACGCCTTCCTTGAGCTGCGCGGCGACCGCGGCATGATGCGCGACGGCATGCAGATGTACCTGCGCTGGTGCGGCGCGCCCGACAGCCACCTGCGCGAGCTGACCGCCAGCCGGCCGCATCAGGGCCAGTCGGCGCCGATGGTCCGGGCCGACCGGCTGATCGAGCACGACGAGCTGATCGACGCCCCCGGCATCCGCCTGCGGGCGGTCTGGACACCCGGCCACACGCCTGGCCATCTGTGCTTCTACGACGAGGGCCGGGACCTGCTGCTGACCGGGGATCACATCCTGCCGCGGATCACGCCGAACGTGTCTTCGTACGACATGAGCTCCAACCCGCTCGACGACTACCTGGCGTCGCTGGCCAAGCTGAAGGGACATCCAGCCGGGCCGAGGTGCTGCCCGCGCACGAGTACCGGTTCGCCGACCTGGACTCCCGGCTTGACGACCTGACCGAGCATCACGAGGAGCGGCTCACCGAGACCGAGGACATCCTGGCCGGAACGGCGGGCCTGACCGCGTGGCAGGTCGCCACCGGCGTGACGTGGTCACGGGCCTGGTCGGACCTGGCGTCGTTCCAGCGGCAGGCGGCCGTCGGCGAGGTGCTGTCGCACCTGCGCCAGCTGCAGGCCCGCGGTCTGGCCGCCGAGTCGGATGTCGACGGCGTCGGCATGTGGACGGCGCGCGCGGCCTGATCCGCGCCCTGCGAACGAGAGGCTGACCTTGACTGATCGCCTGCAGTGGACCGAGGCAGGGCACCTACCTCGTCGCGCCCGGCGTGCACCGGATACCGCTGCCGCTGCCGATGGACGGCCTGCGCGCGGTCAACGTGTACGCGATCGAGGCGGCCGGCGGACTGATCCTGATCGACTCCGGCTGGGTGCTGGCCAACTCGCGCGACCTGCTGGAGCGCTCGCTCGGCAAGCTCGGCGCCGGGCTGCCCGACGTGCGCATGTTCCTGGTCACGCACCTGCACCGGGACCACTTCACGCAGGCGGTCGCGATCAACAGGGAACTGGGCACGCCGGTCGCCCTCGGCGCGGAGGAGCGGCACTCGATCGGGCGGCTGCTGAGCGGGACGCACCGGCCGCTGAACGCGCAGCTGATCCAGCTCGGCCTGGCCGGCGCGGAGTCGATCGTCGGCCGAGCTGCTGACCGATGTTCGGCACCGAGCACGTCGACATGCGCGGCGGAGGGCATCGGCTACGGCGAGCCGACCGAGTGGATCACCGCCGGGCACGTCTTCGACCTCGGGGACCGGCAGCTGGAGGCGATCGCCACCCCCGGCCACACCCGCGGGCACCTGGTCTTCGCCGACCGGGCCGCGGGATTGCTGTTCGCCGGCGACCACGTCCTGCCGCAGATCACGCCGTCGATCGCGTTCGAGGAGGCGCCGCCGGAGTTGCCGCTGCGCGACTATCTCGAGTCACTGAACGTGGTCCGCCGGATGCCGGACATGATGCTGCTGCCCGCGCACGGCCCGGTGACGTCGAGCGCCGCACGAGCCGGGTCGACGAGCTGATCGGCGCACCACGACTGACCGGCTCGCCGCGATGGCGGCGGTGCTGGCCGGCGGCGACGGCGTCACCGCCTACCAGGTCGCCGCGCACGTGCCGTGGACCTCGCGCCAGCGGCACCTGGCGGAGATGGACCCGATGAACAAGATGCTCGCGATCTGCGAGACCGCCTACCACCTGGACCTGCTCGTGGCCCAAGGCGCCGCGACGAGCGCCGTGACCGACGGCGTCAAGCGGTACGTGCTGACCGCTCCCGGCGCATAGAACAGGCCCGGACGGCAGCGCCGTCCGGGCCCGCACTGTGCGTCGTGCTAGTCGAACCGCTGGCCCGTGCCCGGCGCGCTCGCCTCGGCGTAGTCGCGCTGACGAGGCTGCAGCGTGCCGGTGGAGATCACCAGCGTGCGGGCGAGGTGGTCGCCGATCCGCTGCCGGTGCCGCGAGCACAGGATGACGATGAACCCGACCAGGCCAGTGAACGGCCACGTGTACGGGATCGCGTCGAAGATCAGGCAGATCCAGCGGATGAACAGCTGGGTCATGTTCGCCGGCCCGCCGTCCTTGCTGATGACGCGCAGGCCCAGCAGCTGCATGCCGAAGGTCTGGCCGTGATGCGAGTGCGGCCTGATGATCCAGTACCAGATCCCGATCAGGACGAAGAGCGCGAAGGCGATGATCCCGCCGATGATGTGCAGGCTGGTCCGGCTGCTGTTGTCGAATGGGATCGACACCAGCGACGGGATGAGCGCGACCAGGAAGGCGTCGATCAGGTACTGGACGACGCGGCGCCCGGTGACCCGGGTCTCTGCCTCGTTGACCGGGCTGACCGAGCCCGGCCGCCCGCCGTATTGCTGGCCGGCTGCTGCTGGCCCTGGTACTGGTCCTGCTGGCCCTCGTAGCCGTGGCCCTGCTCGCCCTGCTGGCCCTGGTAGCTCCCCGGCTGGCCCGGGGTGCCGCTGCCGGGCGCCTGGCCATGGCCCTGCTGGCCGGGCATCGTGCCCTGCTGGGTGCCTGGCTCGTTCCATTCGCCGGGACGAGCGCCCTGCTGGGTGCCGCCCGACTGGCCAGGCTCGTCCCTCTGAGGCAGCTGCTCATCTGATCCCCCGATCCACGCCCGCCATGAAGACGTTTTGCGGCAGCTTCCTATCGGGCTGCCGCTAGGCGTATCCGGTTCGTACCCCGGCAGTCGCGGCAGACACATAACGCCGCACATGGCTAATCGTGCCTCTTGTGCCTCGTCAGGACGGCAGCGAAATAACCACAATCGGGGTGGTTGTCGGCTTAGTCGTGCCCCCGGCGGGCTCGACTGTGACGCCGACCTGGTCGCCGTGCGCGAGCCCAGAGGCGAGCACCGGCGCGGTGCTGCCGTTCCTGGCGGCCGCGAGCAGGCCGGCCGACGTCGCGCTGCCGTCGGGTTTTATGATCCACAGCTGGTACACCTTGGAGGACGGCAGGCCTGGCATGCCGGCGGAGGTGAACACGAACTCGTGCAGCTGGCTCGCCACCACCACGGTCGCGTGCCCGCCGAGGGAGGTACGGACGCTCACCAGCCTGGCGCCCGGCGCGTTCAGCACGGTGGCGACCTGCTGCTGCTCGGTCCGCGCGGTGCCGAGCTGGCTCCGCGACATGGCCAGCAGGACGCCGAGGACGACGACCGCCGCCAGGCAGGCCGCGGCCAGCGGCAGCGCCAGCCGCCGGGCCCAGGCCCTCCTCGTCCAGCCAGCGCTGGGCTCGGGCTGCCCGCTGTGCACGTGCGGCACCGGCGGCAGCTGCCGGGTCCTGGCCGCCGCGGTCAGCACGCGCTCCCGCAGCCCGGCCGGCGGCGCGGCCGCGACCGCCAGCGCGAACCTGGTCGCGGTCTCCTGCAGTCCCCGCACCTCGTTGTCGCACGCCTGGCAGCGGGACAGGTGATGCTCGAACCGCTCGCGCTCGGCCGCGTCGATCGCATCGATCGCATACACCCCGGTCAGGGCGTGCATGTGCTCCCGCAAGGGCATCTTCATGACACCACCCCCAGGCAGTCACGCATGCGGATGAGGCCGTCTCTGATCCGGGTCTTGATCGTGCCGAGCGCGACGCTGAGCAGGCCCGCGACCTCACGGTAGCTGTAGCCGCCGTAGTAGGCGAGCGTCACCGACTCGCGCTGGATCTCGGTGAGGCTGTCCAGGCACCGGCGCACCCGCTCCCGGTCGAGCGTTGCCTCGACCTCCTCGGCCACCTCGTCGGTCGAGATGCTGGCGGCGCCGACCGCGGACTTGTGATCCCGCTGGGCTTCGGCCGAGGCGGACCGCACCCGGTCCACCGCCCGGCGGTGCGCGATCGTCATCGCCCACGTCATCGCGCTGCCCCGGGTCGGGTCGAACCTGGCCGCGCTGCGCCAGACCTCCAGCAGCACCTCCTGCGCGACCTCTTCCGACTGCGCCGGGTCCCTGACCACCTTGCGGATGAGGCCGTAGGCAGGGCCCGCCAGCCGGTCGTAGACGGCCTCGAACGCCGCCTGGTCGCCGCGGGCGACGCGGCCGAGCAGCGCGTCGAGATCTGGCTCTGGCCCGCTGCCCCCCGCTGAGCTGCGCAGCCGACCCGACGCGGACATGTCCGGTGAGCTCATACTGACCATTCGAGGGCAAGCCCCGTCCGGATGGGTGCCGGCGCGCCCGCCCACCAGATTCTGCGCGTGCGGTCCGGCGGCTCAGCGAGCCGGTTGCTCAATGGTTCAGGCAGGGGCCGAGCGCCAGCGCCGCGAGCCGGGCCGAATTCGCACCGGGCACGTGCCGGGCCAGGCAGGCCAGTTCCGGCACGAACAGCGCCGCGTTCACCGTGCCGACGCCGGACGCCAGGTCGTAGCCGGGCCGGGCGGTGAAGCCGGTCACCGTGTGCCACTTGCCCGCCTGCTTGAAGCTGACCGTGTTGTTGCCGGACACGATGTCCACCAGGCCCGGCGCGCCGAACTTCGACATCGCGTACAGGTACGGATTCAGCAGGCCGAGCGCGGCGGCCCGCCCGCTGCTCGGCCAGCGCCACGATGCCGGCGAACTCGGGTGTCGCCTCGCTCGTGCCGCACGTCGGGTACCAGCCGGCCGGCTGGCCGGGGAAGCTCTGGTACATGTCGGCAGCGCCGTTGCACGCGCCGCTCATCGAGATGTCCGGTACGCCCCGGCTGCTGCCGACGACGCTGGCGACGCCGTCCTGCCACGACGGCCGCCGGAAGACGCACCGACTTGCCGCCGCCGCCGGCCAGCGGCGAGTCCTCGCTGCTGCCGGTGATGTACTCCAGCGTGGGCTTGTTGTGGCTGTCATTCCACACCGTCGGCCCGCGCGACGTCCCGGCCCGCGGCGTTGAGGTGCAGCTGCGCGCCGCCGATCCCGGTGACGAGCGGGTCGCTGTCCGGCCACGACGTAACCGGGTGCAGGAAGTAGGTGACCTCGTTGTACGCCACGTCGGCGGCGCCGCTGTCACCGGAGGCGGCGAGCACGCTGACGCCCTTGCGGGCGGCGTCGGTGTACGCGCCGCGCAGCCGCAGCAGCCGGCCGGGGTTGGCGAAGCTCTCCTCGGTCGCGCTGAAGCTCTGGCTGATGACTCCGCCGAGGTGGTGATCGATCACGTACTCCTCGGCTTTGACGATCGCCGGGAAGCCGGTGCTGCCCTCGTTCTCCGACGTCGGGGTCTCGACCAGCAGAATCTTCGCGCCGGGAGCGATCGCGTGCGCGTACTCGACATCGAGGTCGGTCTCGCCGGCCCAGCCCTCGCGGTTGCCGTTCTGCCCGGTACCGGGGGACCTTGCCCGCGGGCTGGATGATCGTGAGCTTCGGCGGCGCGGGCAGGTGCGAGCCCTTGTCGAAGACGGCCAGGTCGTGCGCCACCGTGGGCGACCCGAACGAGTCGACGATGACGATCGTCTCGCCCTTGCCCGTGGTGCCCGCGGCGTACAGCGGGCCGAGGTTGAACGCCTGCTGGATCTGCCGGGCCGTGTAGCAGGCGATCTTGAAGTTCTGCTCGCAGAAGCGCGGTGCTCGGCGGTCCCTGCAGGGCGCCGTGCAGATGCACGAGGGCGGGCCGGATCGGACGGCCGGCGTGGCGGGCGCAGCCGCCCGGCGACCCCCGGCCCGGCCGCGGCTGCTCCGGCCGCGAACCCGGCCAGCAGCGCCGAGCTGCCAGCCGCGGCGATAGCCGCGGCAACGCGCATCTGGTGTCTCCTCGGGGTGAAAGCGCACGGCGACGAGCGGGGGCTGCCGTGCAGATGAAGTATGACCGATTTTCCGGCCGGTGACTTCTCATCGGCCGCCGGCCATCAGCCAGCCGGGACGAGGACCCGCGACGCCCGGTAGCGTTGGACGCATCCGGACCGGAGACATCCGATGAAGCTGAAACTCGACCTGCACGACATCTATAACCGCGGTCAGGACATCGACCGGGCGCTGCGGGCCGTCATCGATGAGGCGATCCGGACCAAGGCGCCGCTGGTGGAGATCATCCCGGGCAAGGGGTCGGGTCAGCTCAAGAAGCAGGTGCTGCGGTTCCTCGACCAGCGGGAGATCAAGGCGCTCTATCACCGGGTCGAGAAGGACTCCAAGAACTTCGGCCGGGTCTTCGTCCACTTCCGCTGGAAGTAAGGCCCCGTTCCCGTCGTCTGCAGCGCAGGTCGTGCGCACGTCCCGAGATGCGGATAATCGGCCAGCGGGCAGCGCCTACGTGTCGGTCCTACCTGGTAGGCATGTGTGCATGGCAGAAGACCAGATCACACTCGACGCCGGCACCATCACGGGGCGCGGCAACACGCTCAATCCGTTCATCATCTTGGAGGGTGCGGCCAGCTTCATAACGTTCGCCGAGGAGGTCTTTGACGCCCGTGAAGTCGCAGAGGCACGAATCCCGACGCCGACGGGCAAGCTGATTCACGCTGAGCTGCGTATCGGCGACTCCCTTGTGCTGCTTGCCGACGCGCAAGAAGGCTGGCGGACACACTCCGGCATGTTCCAGATCTGGACCCGCGACGTCGAGACGATGCTGGGTCGCGCCGCCCATCGAGGATCGGTGATCGTGACCCCTCCGACACCGTTCTACGGATCACTGACGCTTGCTCGCATCGAGGACCCGTGGGGCAATCTCTGGTGGGTGTACCAGCCCGCTCCGGGGCAACCCGACCCGAAGCCTGCCTGGGATGGCGGGCCAGACACCATCTTCCGTACCATCGACGAGTATATGCGCTCCACCCGCTGAGCGCTGGCCCGGCGGCTCCACCGCGGCGCAGGTGAGCGGACCGGCCCAGCCAGAATGTTGTCGAGAGCCGGCCACCAATCTGAGCTCATCCTGGTACGAGCTGATCGAGTGGCCCGCCAAGGCCTGCGGTGCTTCTCAGTCCGCCAGCAGCAAGCCCCTGAGGTTGGGGAAAGGGACTCCGATGGAGAACGTTCGCCTCGGCAAAACCGGGCTGAGGGTCAGCCGGATCGCGCTGGGCTGCATGAGCTACGGAGATCCGACCACGCCCGGGGCGCACACCTGGGCCCTCGATGACGACGATGCGCAGCCGTTCTTCCGCCAGGCCGTCGAGGCCGGGGTGACGTTCTGGGATACGGCGAACGTCTACCAGCTCGGCACGTCCGAGGAAGTTGTCGGCCGGGCGATCAGGCGTTACTCCCGCCGCGAGGACATCGTCCTGGCGACCAAGGTGTTCGGCCGGATGCACGACGGCCCAGGTGGCCAGGGCCTGTCCCGCAAGGCGATCCTCGAACAGGTCGACGCCTCCCTGACGCGGCTCGGCACCGACTACATCGATCTTTACCAGATTCACCGCTTCGATCCCGATGCCCCGGTCGAGGAGACGATGGAAGCCCTGCACGACATCGTCAGGGCCGGCAAGGCCCGCTACCTCGGGGCCTCGTCCATGTACGCGTGGCAGTTCGCCAAGCTCCAGCACACCGCTGCGATGAATGGCTGGACCCAGTTCGTCGCGATGCAGAACCAGTACAACCTGCTGCGCCGCCATGACGAACGCGAGCTGCTGCCGATGTGCGCGGACATGGGTGTCGGCGCCGTGCCGTACTCGCCCCAGGGCAAGGGACGGCTGGCCCGGCCCTGGGGCGAGCAATCAGACCGCTCTACCGTGGACAAGGTCGTCCAGTCGTTCGACTCGCCCCTGGATGAACCGGTCGTCAACGCAGTCCAGCAAGTGGCCGAGAACCGCGGCGCCACCATGGCCCAGGTCGCGCTGGCCTGGGTGCTGGGCAGTCCCTTCGTGTCCGCGCCAATCGTCGGCGCGACCAAGCCCCATCACCTGCCGGAAGCCGTCGCCGCGCTGGACCTGCGCCTTACCGACGACGAGACCCGCTCACTCGAAGAGCCATACACCCACCACGGGCCAGCCTGGTTCTGACGTGCTGCGCTAGCCGGTCGGCCGAGCGTGCCTGCCGTACTTGCGCGGGCCGGTCCGCGTGCGGGCGGGCCGCCTTGTCGCATGCCGCCCGGCCGCGCCGCGGCCGGCCGCGGGCCAGATGTCCGCCGCCGTCCAGATGCCTGCGGCGGGCCACGCGCCGAGCGGCGGCCAGGGCAGCGTCTCGGGCAGCACGCCGGGTTGCCGCTCATCCGTCGGCGCCCACGCGAAACCCATGCCCCCGCTCCCCCGAGCGAGCCGCCGACGGGCAACAGTCGGTGCCGATCGCGGCCAGGTCGGCGGTCTCCGCTGCGATGCTGACACCCCGGCATCCGGCAGGCCAGGACGCGCCCAGGCCGGGCGCGCCGTTGGCGAAACGGATTTGTTGGCGAGATTACGGCTTTTCACCGTGATATGGCAGGATAGCGGCCGTGAAGCTGCTCCTCCGCATCATCGATTCCTGCCGTTGCCCTCTGGGTCGCGCATGAGCTGATCCATGGCATCGAGCTGACGGGCAGTTCCGGCTGGCAAGAAGGCGCTCACGCTGATCGTCGTCGCGCTGATCTTCGGCGTTGTCAACGCGGTGCTGAAGCCGATCATCAAGACCATCGGGTGCCTGTTCTACGTCCTCACGCTGGGCTTGATCGGCCTCGTCGTGAACGGCCTGCTGCTGTGGCTGTGCAGCTGGATCGCCGGGAAGCTGACGCTGCCGTTCCACATCACCGGGTTCTGGCCCGCGTTCTGGGGCGCGATCATCATCGGCATCGTCGGCTGGCTGCTGAACCTGCTGCTGGACGACAAGGTCCGCAAGCCGTCGCCGGGGCATAGCGACGCGATCCGAGCTGCGCCGGCCTGCCGGCGGCAGGCCGGAACTCGGCGGCTAACACCTAGGCTGGGCGCGACGAGCGCGCGGCTAGGGGTGGTACATGCCGGATCAATGGCCGGTGGTGGACCTGTTCTCCGGCGCGGGCGGCATGAGCTGCGGGTTCCAGCGCCACCCCGGCTTCTGCGTCATCGGTGCGGCGGACGCGCAGATCGGCAAGCCGAGCGCGGCCCCCGGCTCACTGGGCTGCAATGCCAGCTACGCGGCCGCCATCGGCATCGCACCCGGTCACTGCCGATCTCGCGGTCCGCGACCCAGCCGAGGTCTGCGCAGGCCCTCGGGCTCGGCCGGACAGACGTCCGGCCGTGCTCGCCGCCTGTCCGCCGTGCACCGGCTTCTCCCGCACGATGGCGGCCAATCACCTGCGCGACGACCGGCGTAACCGCCTGGTCGAACGCGTCGCCGACTACGTGGCGCTGCTCCGGCCGGACGTCGTGCTGGTCGAGAATGCGCGCGAGCTGGTCATGGGCCGGTTCGCCGGGCACCTGCAGCGACTGGCACGGCGGCTGGACCGACCTCGGTTACCGGGTCACGGCCGGGACCTACTTCCTCAGCGACTTCGGCCTGCCGCAACGACGCGAGCGGGCCATCGTCGTCGCGACCAGGCGGCCGCTGCCCGCCCGCGACCTGCGCGCGCTGTGGGACGGCTGGCAGGTCGACGCCAAAGCGACCCACGTGCGCCGGGCGATCTGGGACCTGCCGCCGGTGGCCGGCCGGGCACGCGCACCCGGCTGACCGGCTGCACGTGTCGCCCGCGTTCCGGGCCGCCGTCAGCCAGCAGCCGGCTCGCCGCCATCCCGCCCGACGGTGGCAGCTGGGCGGACCTGCTCCGGCAGCCCGGCAGGCGGCGACCTGCTGACCGCCGGCCATGACCCGCCGGGCCGCTCGCGGCGATTTCGGCAGCCATCCCGACATCTACGGCCGGCTGCACTGGGACCGGCCCGGCGGTGACCATCAAGCGCGAGTGCGGCCACGTCGGCAACGGCCGGTACGCGCACCCCGAGCAGGACCGGCTGTGCACGGTCCGGGAGATCTCGATCCTGCAGGGGTTTCCCCGCGACTACCGGCTCACCGGCGCGCTCGCCAACATGTACCGCCACCTCGGCGACGCGGTCCCGCCGCTGATCAGTTACCAGCTCGCGGGCCTGTGCCAGTGGATCCTGACTGGCCGCCGGCCGCAGGCCGCCGACCTGATCCTGCCCGGCTGCCACCTCAGCGCTGATGACCTGCAGCGCGCGCGTTAGGTACACTGCTGCCATGCAACGACGTCAGCGCACTTGCTGGTGGTGGCCGCGCTAGCGGCCGCCTGTCCTTGCACGATTTCCGACGGCGCGCCCGCTGAGGGAGCGCCGTTTTGTTATGGGAACGCGGCGGTTCTCCTGGCGGGCTCTTTCAGATCAGGAGGACTTCCGAATGTCAGTTACGACCGATTCCCCGGCTGTGGTCGCAAGTCAGCAGCGCAGTGCTGAGCTTGAGCAGGCCATCGCCCGTGATCCGGGCGCGTTCCGGATCCTGACCGGCGACCGGCCCACCGGGCCGCTGCACGTCGGCCACTACTTCGGCTCGATCGCCAACCGCGTCCGGCTGCAGGAGGCCGGCGTCGAGCTGCTCGTGCTCATCGCGGACTACCAGGCGCTGACCGACCGCACCGCGTCCGCAGGACTGCCCGGTATCGTGCTCGGCCTGGTCGCCGACTACCTGGCCGCGGGCGTCGACCCGGACCAGGCGACGATCTTCGCGCACAGCCAGATCGCCGCGCTGAATCAGCTGCTGCTGCCGTTCCTCAGCCTGGTCAGCGTCGCCGAGATCGGCCGCAATCCGACCGTGAAGGACGAGATGGCGGTGGCCGGCTCGGACGTGATGAGCGGGCTGATGTTCGCCTATCCCGTGCACCAGGCCGCCGACATCCTCGCGTGCCAGGCCAACCTGGTCCCCGTCGGCAAGGACCAGCTGCCGCACCTGGAGCTGACTCGGGTCATCGCCCGCCGCTTCAACGATCGCTACAGCCCGGACGCGCCGTTCTTCGCCGAGCCGGCCGCGCTGCTGAGCGCGGCGCCGCTGCTGCTCGGGCTCGACGGCCGGAAGATGAGCAAGAGCCTGGGCAACTCGATTCCGCTGCGCGCCACCGCGGACGAGACGGCACGGCTGGTCGCGCGCGCGGTCACCGATTCGGACCCGCGCATCAGCTACGACCCGGTCACACGGCCCGAGGTCTCCAGCCTGGTGCTGCTGGCGGCGCTGTGCCGGGACGAGCCGCCCGAGGCAGTAGCCGACGCGATCGGCGGCGGCGGCGCGGCGGCGCTCAAGGCCGTGGTGACCACGGCGCTCAACGACCGATTCGCCGGACTCCGGGCCCGGCGGACGGAGCTGGCGGCCGATCGCGGTTATCTGCGAGACGTCCTGGCCGCCGGGAACGAGCGCGCCCGGCTGCTGACCGACGCCACCCTGCACGCGGTGCGCAAGCTGATGCACACCAGCTACTGAGCGGCGGTCTGCGGCCGGAAGCACGAGGCCAGCACGCCGGGGCGCGGACGCGGGCGAACCGCGGGCGAGCCTGGGTCGCGGGCACCAGCCGTTCCCTTACATGCGGGTTGCTTTATATGTGAGCAGCGTTATATTAGCAGGATGGAGTCCACGTTCGAGGTAATCGCCGAGCCGACGCGGCGCCGGATCCTGGACCTGCTGGTCGACGGCGAGCGACCGGTCGGGCGACCTGGTCGCGGAGCTGGCCGTGAGCCAGCCCGCCGTGTCGCGGCATCTGCGGGTGCTGCGCGACGCCGGCCTGGTGCGCACCCGCACCGACGCGCAGCGGCGGGTGTACCGGCTCGACCCGGAGCCGCTGGCCGCGCTGGACGACTGGCTGCGGCCGTACCGACGGCTGTGGGCGGCGAGCCTGGACGGCCTGGCCCGGCACCTGGAGGCGATGGACGAAGAGGTCGACAGGAAGGAATCGCGATGACAGCGGCGCAGGACTACGGAACGCTCGAGCGGGGTGACGGCACCGTCACGGTCCGGTTCACCCGGCTGCTGCCGCACCCGCCGGAGAAAGTCTGGCGCGCGCTCACCGAATCCGAGCACCTCGCGGCGTGGTTCCCGACCACGATCGACGGCGCGTTCACGCCGGGAGCGCGGCTGGTGTTCCGGTTCACCAAGGTGGCGGTGCCGCCGATGAGCGGGCAGGTGATCAGCTGCGAGCCGCCGAAGCTGCTGGAGTTCACCTGGGACGACGAGACCCTGCGGTTCGAGCTGGACGCGCACGAGGCGGGCACCGCGCTCGCATTCACCGCCACGTTCGCGGAGATCGGCAAGGCGGCGCGGGACGCGGCCGGGTGGCACGTGTGCCTGGAGCTGCTGGCCGGCGCGCTCGACGGCGGCGCCGAACCGGTTCCCGAGGGGCAGCGGTGGCGCGAGGTGCACCCGCACTATGTCGGCGCGTTCGGCCCGGAGGCCTCGGCCATCGGGCCGCCGCCGGAGTGGCAGGACGAGTACGGGCCGGCCTGATTGCCTCGGCGCACGCAGCGAAGCCGGCGGTGCTCGGTCGAGCATCGCCGGCTTCCGCGTGACCGTTAGGCCTCTTGCGCCTCAGTCGGCCGAGGCCGAGCTTCTCCAGCTCAGCCTGCACCATCGCCTCATGGTCGGCCTCGTCCTGCCGGGCCGCGCGCGGCGACCAGCGGCCGCGCATCAGCGGGATGCTCAGGATGAAGAAGACGATGCCGCCGAGGCAGACGTACCACCAGTGCTTCCACTGACCGGCGGCCTCGCCGTTTGCCTTGATCACGTCGTTGGCGTGCGCGGTCAGGTAGGCGCTGACGTTCGGCGGGATCTTGGACAGCGCCGTCAGCTGCGGTGGCGTAGGGCTGCAGCTTCTCCAGCGCGCCGGCACTGGCGATCACGGCGGTGATCTCCTTCTGGTGCGTGTTCAGCGTGGTCAGCAGCGTTGACGCCGGTCGTGCCGCCACCCGCCGCCGCGATCAGCTGCGCCTGCAGCTTCGGCGGGACCGCGCCCTGCGGGTACTTGGAGGCCTGCTGGCCACCAGCGCGCCGTTCTTCACCAGGAAGGCGATCTCGGGCGCGTACTTCGTGGCGTAGCCGAGCTGCGGCGCGTACAGGGTCGCCGCCTGGACGACCTTCGGGTGTGACTGCACAAAGGCGAGCTCGGTCTTGTACTGCGCGGCGTACGTGGCGACGGTCGTCCCGTAGCTCACCAGCGGGGTGACCGAGGTGATGACGACGGGCACCAGCAGGGAGGACACGCACACGACGATCCGGATGATCCAGCCCCAGATCGCCAGGCCGGTCGCGATCAGCGCCGGGTTGCGGGCCTCGATGTTCTCGGTGAAGCTCGCCATCCAGGCGACGTACGCGATACCGAGCGTGATCGAGGAGATGGCCAGGATCGTCGCCATCGTGGCGTAGCTCGGCTGGTGGCCGAACTGGAGCAGGAAGATCACCGTCATCACGCCGCCGGCGATGCCGCCGAACAGCATGAACGGCTTGCGCACCCGGAGCCGGTCGGAGCAGCACGCCGACGAGGATCACCGAGCACCGCGTTCATCGCCCATTCCCAGTTCGCCAGGCTGTTGGCCTCGTTCACGCTGAAGGTGAACGCCGTCGTCATGTAGATGACCAGGAAGCCGACCGCCGCGTAGTAGATCAGCAGGAACACCGAGATCGCGAACGCGGAGATCACGATGTCCGGCTTGATGAGCTGCCGGAACGGGTTGCGCAGCGCGGCCTCGATGTCGATGCCCTTGGCCCGGGCCTCGATCAGCGCGCGGTCCTGCATCGTCACCATCAGCTGGTCCCGCAGCTGCGGCCCAGCTCGCGCAGGCCGAAGAACGCGACGAAGAACACGACGATGCCGGCGATGCCGCAGATCCGGTACTCGTGCGTCCAGAAGTGGGTGTCGTGAACGATCGTCGGGATGGTGATGGTGCCGACGATCGAGACGATCAGGCTGCCGAGCACCGGGCCGCTGGTCCAGAAGCCCATGGCGGTGGCGCGGCCGACCTGCGGGGAGAAGTCGCGGATGAGCGCCGGGGTCGCGACCAGGCAGATGCCCTCGACGAAACCGACGATGAAGCCCTCGATCGCGAACGTCCATTTGTTGGTCGCAAGCGGGATTATGAACTCGATGAATACCGCGGCGAAGAAGAGGCCGAAGACCACCAGGTTGGCCCGGCCGAACCGGTCGGCCAGGCCCGCGAGCAGCGAGCCGAAGGCACCGACCAGGCTGCCGAGGGCGGTGGTGACCGCGAAGAACGTGAACGAGGCGTGCAGGTTGTTCAGGATGTACGTGGAGACCGAGCCGCCGACGTAGAGCTCGTAGTAGAGCGTGATGGTGGCGAGCACCGTGATCGCCAGGTAACGCATCCTGGCGCCGGTGGCCGGATAGTAGTCGAGCTGACGGTTGATCAGCCCGATCCTGCGGGGCGCTGCGTGCTGAGCCTCAGTTGTCGCGGACATCGCTAGCACCTTTCCGGTCCGCCAGTGCGACTGGTTTGGATGAGGGTATGCCTGCGCACACCGTCCTGTCGATGTGCTGATGTTGTGTAATTTCGGCGGCCAGGTACGGAATCGGGTTTTGCCGGGAACGCAGGCGGCGGGCCGCATCATTACGGCCCGCCACCTGCTTGTTACCTATCGGGTTTAGTTACGGATTCAGCCGCGCCTGCATCTTCGCCAGCTCGGCCTGCACCATGGCCTCGTGCGTCGGCTTCGTCCGCCCGGGCGTCGCGTGGCCGCCAGCGGCCGCGCAGCAGCGGAATGCTCAGCAGGAAGAACACGATCCCGCCGAAGCAGATCCAGTACCAGGTCTTCCACTGACCGACGGTCTTGGTCGCCGCGGCCGTCACGTCGGCCGCGTGCGCCGCCATGTAGGCGTCGACCGACTGCGGCACCTTCTGCAGCGCCGCCAGCTCAGCGCCGACACCCGGCGCCGAGACCTCCTGGATCACCGGCGCCGGCACCTTCGACAGCGCGGTGAGCTGGGTAGCGTACGGCGCCAGCGCCTGCAACTGCGGTGCCACCGCGATGACGCCGTTGATCGCGGCCTGGTTCGCCTGGATCGTGCCGAGCACGCGCCAGGCCCTTGCTGCCGCCGCCGGCCGCCTTGACCAGCTTGGCCGCCAGAGCGCGCCGGGACCTTGCCCGGCGGGAACTTCGCCGCCTGGGTGAACAGCGCCGGCGTTGTTCTGGATCACGGCCAGCTCAGGAGCGAACTTCGACCGCGTTGCCGAGCTGCACCGCGTACTTCTGCGCGTTGCGCGACGACCGTCGGGTTGGCGGCCGCGAAGCCCAGCGGGGCGCTGTACTTCGTCGCGTCGGCGACGATCTTGCCGTGCGACCCGGCCCAGACCAGCGACGGGTACTGCGCCACGTCCGCCGCCGACCGTGCCGCCGTAGTTCACCAGCGGCGTGACCGAGTTGATCACGACGCGGGATGAGCAGGAAGGCGAGGAAGACGACGACCCGGATGATCCAGCCCCAGATCGCCAGGCCGGTCGCGATCAGCGCCGGGTTGCGGTCCTCCACGGTCTCGGTGAAGCTCGCCATCCACGGGGTGTAGGCGATGCCGAGCCCGAGCGCCAGCAGCGCCAGCATGATCGCCAGCGTGTAGTAGCCGGGGTGCTTGCCGGCCTGCATCGAGGTAGAGCACGATCATGACCGCGGCGAGGACGCCGCCGATCACCATGAACGGCTTGCGCACCCGGAACCGGTCGGAGATCACCCCGATCAGGATCACGCCGATGGCGTTGAATCCCCAGTTCCAGTTGCCGAGGCCGTTGGCGTCCTTGAAGTGTCACGCCGAACACCGTCGGACAGGTAGATCACGCTGAAGCCGACCGCGGTGTAGTAGATCAGCAGCATGATCGACACCGCGAGCGGCCGAGATGATGATGTCGGCCTTGAGCAGCTGACGCCACGGGTTCTTCAGCGCCGCCTCGATGTCGAGGCCCTTGGCCCGCGCCTCGATCAGCGCGCGGTCCCGCATCGTGACCATGAGCTGGTCGCGCAGCTGCGGCGACAGCTCCCGCAGCCCGATCAGCGCGATCACGAACACGACGATCCCGGCGTAGCCGCAGATGTGGTACTCGTGCGTCCAGAACCGGGTGGTGTTGACGACGTCCGGGACCGTGTTGGTGCCGACGACCGCCACGATGAGGCTGCCGAGCACCGGACCGCTGGTCCAGAAGCCCATCGCGGTCGCGCGGCCGACCTGCGGGGAGAAGTCGCGGATCAGCGCCGGGGTCGCCACCAGGCAGATGCCTTCGACGACGCCGACGACGAAGCCCTCGATGGTGAAGATCCACTTGTTCGTCGCGGCCGGCAGGATGAACGCCACGAAGATGGCCGGTGAAGAGCAGGCCGAAGACCACCAGGTTGGCCCGGCCGTACCGGTCGGTGAGCCCGGCGAACAGCGAGCCGAACGCGCCGATGCAGGTTGCCGAACGCCAGCGTCAGCACGTAGAACGTGAACGTCATGCCCAGGTTGGTCAGGATCAGCGTCGACACCGAGCCGCCCACGTACAGCTCGTAGTACAGCATGACCGTGGCCAGGACGGTGAGGGCCAGGTAGAAGACTCGGGGGCCCGTATTGGGATACGAATCCAGCTGCCGCCGGTACAGCGAGGACAAGAAACTTCGCTGCCCGGATACCGGATCCGCAGTGGCTGCTGTCATACGGTCCTCCTTGCTGTGAACCGGATGTGGGTGCCGGAATGACTACATGCCGACTAGACGGTATCCCCAGCATCGGCACGGAGGCAATGGTCTCTTGTGAGGCATCTCACCAGGCAGTTGGTTGATTGTTAACCGGGCGGCGCGGGCCGAGCCGGGCGGTCAGCACGTCGCGGGCTGCTCAGGCGGGTGCGGTGAGGTGGGGCGAATCACCTGGTCAGCAACGCTGAAGGCCGGTCCCGCAGCGGGTGACCGGCCTTCGGGGGGCAGGGCCTGAGCGCGCTCGGAGGGACTCGAACCCCCAACCTCTTGATCCGTAGTCAAGTGCTCTATCCGTTGAGCTACGAGCGCTAGGTGGACCTGGCAAGTGTACGGCACCACGGCCGGTGGTGCTCGCCGCCGCCAGCGCCGACTGTTCCGGCCGCCGTCCTGTGACGGCGGCCGGAACAGTCGGTCTGCTCGCACGGGGAACTACGCGTCGCCGCGTCGCATCCGGGCCGCGGAGACCGCCAGCAGGACCGCGGCGTAGGCGCACAGCACGCCGAATCCGGTCCACGGATGCAGCATGGTCGGGTCAGGCTGCACGGTCGTGACCGACTGGCCGGCCCCGGTCGGCAGGTACTTTGTCACGTCGGCAGCCAGTCCGCCGGGCAGGAAGCCGGCCACCAGCGGAAGGCCGAACAGCAGGCCGAACAGCACCGCGATCCCGCCGGCCGCGTTCCTGAGCAGGGCGCCGAGGCCGATGCCGAGCAGCGCGACCAGCGCCAGGTAGAGCGCGCTGCCGATGACTGCGCGCGCCACGCCCGGCTGACTGAGCGGCACCGACAGGTGCTGGCGGCTCAGGATCGACTGACCGCCCGCGAAGGCGGTGAATGCCGCGGGCAGGCTGACCGCGGTCACCATGGCGGCCAGCAGCGCAGCCTTGCCCCACAGCATCGGCAGGCGCCGCGGGATCGCGGCGAACGTGGTCCTGACCAGGCCGGTCGCGTACTCGCTGGTGACCACCAGGACGCCGAGCACGCCGACGGCGATCTGGGCGAGCTCCACGCCGGACAGGCTGATCGCGGCTGGGTCGAACGACGCGATCGCAGCCCCGTGCGGCGGCCTGGCCACTCGCAACAGGCTGTACCCGAGGCCGCAGCCGACGACCAGGACGATCGCGGCCAGCAGCGCCCAGTAGGCGGATGGCTGGGTGCGCATCTTGGTCCACTCCGCGCGCAGCACGCGCGCCTGCTGAAGGACCGGGTCGCCCGGGTCGGCGACTTCCTGGACGCAGTCCGGCGGGTAGCCGCGGGCGGCACAGCGCTTGATCCTGACGTCGTCGCCCAGTTGCTGGTCCGACGACAAGACGACCCGATGAGCAGGCTGACGCCGCGGGAGCAGCAGGTGCTCGGTTTGATGGCCGAGGGACGTTCCAACGCCGGGATCGTCGAATTGCTGAAGGTCAGCCCGAGCGCGGTGGAGAAGTACGTCACCAACATCTTCGCGAAGCTCGATCTCCCGCCCACCAGTACCGATCACCGTCGGGTGCTCGCCGTGCTCAAGTACCTCGGCGCCTGACGCGAAGCGTTCCCTTGCGCCGGATCTGCCCGCGGCCTATGCCTCTCGCGGCGCAGCCTCGCGGCTCGCCGCCATGATCTCGCGGGCGAGTTCATCGGGGTGGTCCAGCGGCAGGAAGGTCCGGCCGCCCGGCACCGCGGTGAAAGTGGCGCGCGGGAACGCCTCGCTTAGTTGCCGTCCCAGTTCGGTACGGAAGAACGGGTCATCCTCGCCCCAGAGGATCCGCACCGGTCCGGTGAACTCGCCGAACCGGCTGGCGGCATCGAGGAGCAGGCGCGGGTGCACGCCCCGGGCGAACCTGGCGAGGTCGCGGCGGATCTCCTTGCTGGCCAGCGGCTGTATCCAGGCGCTGGTCAGCTCAGGGTCGATGGGGTCGCTGCTGAGCGGCCCGTAGGCGAGGCGGCCGTGCCGCACCTTCTCCAGCCGAAGGGCCGGGACCATGCCCGCGACCAGGCCGGGATGACGCAGTGCCCGGAAGAGCGGCGCGAGGGCCCGGGGCGGGAAGGTGCCCAGCGCGTCGCAGTTGGTCAGCACCGCGGCTCCGATCCGGCTCGTGTCGGCATCGAGCAGGAGCTGGCAGATCGCCCCGCCGGTGTCGTTGCCCACGATTGTCACGTCGGCCAGGTCGAGCGCGGCGATGAAGTCCAGCACGAGCTGAGCCATCCCGCGCGGGGACAGATCGGCGCCGGGGTTCATCGGCGACTGGTGCGCGCCGAGCGGGAGCGTCGGCGCATAGCTGCGGATGCCCTCGGCGGCGAGCCGATCAGCCACGCCGTCCCAGAGCCGGGCGTCGACGAGGACTCCGTGCACGAACACGACGGGCGGCCTTGAGCTCGTAGCAGGCCCGGCGGCCCGGTAGGCGAGTCTGCCCGGTGGCAGGTCGGCCAGCGCGAGGCTGGCTGGTTCGGAATAAGTAGCCATGCAAGTAACATACATACAGTACGTATGTTTGTCGACACCGCATGACGCGGTTTGCCAGGATGTGGAGAATCGGAGCATGCCATCGCAGACTTCGGCCCCGTCGCGGTCGCGGCGCACTCAGGCCGACCGGTCAGCCGCGACCAGGGACGCGCTGGTGGCGGCGGCCCGCAGGCTGTTCGCCGCGCAGGGGTTCGCCGAGGTGGCCACCGACACCATCGTCGCCGCGGCCGGGGTCACGCGCGGGGCGCTGTATCACCAGTTCGCGGATAAGACCGCGCTGTTCGACGCCGTGCTAGAGGCGGTGGAGGCCGATATCGCCAGGCGGCTGGCCCAGGAGGCGGCGGCCGCCGGGATAACAGATCCGGTCGAGGCCCTGCGGCACGCGGTGCGCACGTGGCTGGAGATCTGCGTCGAGCCGGAGATCCACCGCATCGCGCTCATCGACGGGCCCTCGGTCCTGGGCTGGACGCACTGGCGGGAGGTATGCCAGAAGCACGTCTTCGGGCTGGTGCAGGCGCTCCTGGGGCTCGGCATCGAACAAGGGCGCATTCGCGCGCTGCCCGTCGGGCCGCTCGCGCACGTGTTCATGGGCGCCGGCGACGAGGCCGCCCTGTACGTCGCCGAAGCGGCCGACCGCCCGCGCGCGCGCCGCGAGATGATCGAGGTTCTCGATCATCTCATCGACGGCGTTACCGCCTGACCGCCCTCGGTTCAGATCGGCGCCACCGGGTCACAGTCTTGCCATGTCGACGAAGCGGCTGTAGTGACCCTGGAACGCGACAGTCACGACCGTGGTCGGGCCATTCCGGTGCTTGGCCACGATCAGGTCGGCCTCCCCGGCTCTGGGTGACTCCCGCTCGTAAGCATCCTCACGGTGCAGCAGGATCACGACGTCCGCGTCTTGCTCGATACTGTTGTGGACGGCAATGCCGTTGGCCACGAAGTTATGCAGCCCAAGGACGGTGGCGTCGAAAACGTCCTGTTCGCCGAGCGACTCGATGCCGACTATCTCGTCCCACGTCACGTCATTGGTCGCCAAAAGCTCTAGCTCGGCGTCATCCAGTACGGCTGCCACCTTCGCGAGTCTGGCCCGGCTGGGTGCGTGCTTCCAGAGCGTGCTACCGCAGAACTGCGTGCCGACCGGCGCGGCGAACTGACGGTGGGTCATCTGCCGGTCCGCGAGCGCGTCCCGAACGCGCCGCCACACCTCCGCTGGGATCGTGTCGACATTCGTATTCGGAGAAACTTCAGCCAAGATTGCCGCGAGCCGCGCGCATGCCTCGGCGCGAAGGCCGTGACAACCAATCTTTCGTAGGAAGATCATCTGATCTTCCCGGCCTGAGATATCGAGTGTGAACTGCGGCCGGTGCGGCCCTGCGGTCACGTCATGAATTCGCGCATTGATCGCGAACCTGCGGAGCAGGGCGGCAATGTCGTCAAGCAAGCGCCTGCTGGTGGAACCGAGGTAGATCCGGCCGCCCCGCCCTGTTGCAGAGACCGTCACAGACCCATCTGTGGCCCACAAGTGCCGGAGGAACAAGGCGACCTGCTCATCGCAGAGCTGGAAGACCGCGGGGGGAACGAACTTCTCATGCGAGCGCAACCCGAACAGGCCCAGTTCATCGAGCCAGCTCGCGATCGGATTGCGGCGCCCGCGCGCGAGCTTTACCGGTGCCGGAAGTCGCAGCGTCGTGACCCGCGCCTGCGGATAATCATCGCGGACTGCAGTGACTCCGAAATGCCTAGCTGCAGCAGCGACAGAAGCCAGATTCATCTCGTCCACGCTGGCGTACCGAATCGGCTGCCTTCTAACGAACGACCCGTCGCCCAGTAGGTGCGCCAACATGACAATGCGCTCGTCGGGCCAGCTTTCCGTGCGCAGCGGCGGGGGCACTATCCGCGGCACGGCAATCCGCGATCCGACGGGCAGTTCGGCGAGCGACACCCAACCGCTTACAGTCAGAAAGCGGTGGTTCCCCGTCGCGTCGATCTGTCTTCCAGACGCGAGCTTCAGGCGGTACGCGTCCTTGCGGCCAGTAGGAAACACGTGGGTCATCTTCGCCGGTACGTACTTGAGGCGCTCATCCAGCGCCCAGACTGGGATGTCATGTTCACCACTGCTGAGCAGATCTCCGAGGGAGACCTCCTCGTTTGTGTCAGCACGGACGACCCTGGTTGATGCGGTCAGGCATCCGCTTTCGCGTAGATCTGCGAGCAAGGGGCGTTTGTCCGTTCGCATCTCCGGGCCGCGATTGAGCTGGGCCAGCGCCACGACCGGGACGTTCAGCTCCTTGGCGAGCAGCTTCAGCGACCGGGACAGCTCGGAGACTTCCTGCTGCCGGTTCTCCACCCGCTTCGGCGAGCTCATCAGCTGCAGGTAGTCGACGACGACGAGCCTGAGGTCGTGCCGTTGCTTGAGCCGCCGGCACTTGGACCGGATCTCCATCATCGACATGTTCGGTGAGTCATCGATGAACAGCGGCGCGTCCACGACCTCGCTCATCCGCCGGGCCAGCCTGGTCCAGTCATCCTCGCCGAGCTGGCCCGTGCGCATCGCGTGCAGCGGCACCCGCGCCTCGGCGGACAGCAGCCGCATGGTGATCTCGTTGCGGCTCATCTCCAGGCTGAACAAGACCGAGGTCAGTCCGTGCTGAATACTTGCCGACCGGCAAACATCCAAGGCAAGGGCGGAGTTGTGCGTCGGAATCATGGACTTGCTGGCCAGATACAGGCTGTCCGCAGCGTCGACCTGAACGCATCGCACCGGCACGCTGGGCACTGGCCGGACGTCGACGATCATCCGCTGATGAACTCGCGCCGTGGTCTGCGCAGGCCGACGCTGGACATGCATGTCGCGCTTGCGCTGGAGCCTGAAGACCTCGTCGGTTGTGGTGAACGTGATCGTGAAAGCGACGGAGGATGCGTCACTGCGGCCTGGCACCCGCTTGCGCCACATTCCGCACCGATAGCCCAGACTCACCACTAGCTCCCGGACGTCAGCAGCGAGCCGCGGCGAGGTGCTGGTGAACTGAACTGAACCGGTTCGGTTGACTGTCCCATCGGTGTCCAGAAGACCGGCGAGAAGCGCGAGCCGCTGTTCCTTGCTCGCGCGCAGATACTGAACCGGGATGTGCTTGTTCCGCAGCAGACCTAGCTTCCGGAAGATCGGCGGCAGCGTGCTGCTTTTCTTAACAACGAGTCCCTCGGCTCGCACGAGGTTGGCCATCTCTGCGTCACCAGTCGTGCAGGCTGCCTTTGAGCTTGAGCCGTCGCCTAGCCACAAGCCCAGCACATAGGGCGAAACAGGTAGCTCCTCCGCTGGCAGCTCAAGCGGGCTTGCGACTGCCACCGCATGGTTGTGGCCATGCCCGTCCCCCCGACGCAAGGTTCGGGCGATCTCTTCGGTGGTCCGGACCCCGGCTAGGGAGACGCTCTCGTACAGGCCGTTGCTACCGGCCTGAAGGGCGTGAGCAAGCCGACGGTGCGCTCTGGTAGTGGTCACCCACTGGTGTTCGGCGTCCGCGATGATCCTGGACTGATCATCGAAGACGACCTCGTAGCACGGGCGATCCGTCATGACCTCGGTCGCGGCCGTCACCGTAATCGGCCGCCCGTCTGACCCGAGGAGCTGGTCACCCACCTGGACCTGGCCCATCGTTGTCCAGCCCGTGGGGGTTGCCAGCGGAGTATCCAGCGCCAGCGCCTTGCCCATAGCGGGACGTGCCGCGATGATGATCATCTGGCCTGGGTGCAGGCCGTTGGTGAGCGCGTCCATGTCGGCGAAGCCGGTCGGCACGCCCGCCAGGTTCCCGCCGCGCGAGCCGATCGCCTCGATCTCGTCCAGCGCGCCCGGCATGATCTCCGACAGCGGGAGAAAGTCCTCGCTGATCCGCCGGTCAGTGACGCCGTAGACCTCGGCCTCGGCCCGGTCGACGAGCTCGTTGGCGTCCCCGTCGCCGGTGTAGCCGAGCTGGACGATGCGCGTGCCGACCTCGACCAGCCGGCGCAGGATCGCCCGCTCGCGCACGATGCGCGCGTAGTAGCCGGCGTTAGCCGCGGTGGGCACCGAGGCGATCAGCGTGTGCAGATACGGCGCGCCGCCCATCCGGCCGATGTCACCCCGCCGGGTAAGCTCCGCCGCCACCGTCACCGCGTCGGCCGGGCTCGCCGCGTCCGTACAGGTCGAGGATCGTCTCGTGCACGAGCTGATGCGCGGGCCGGTAGTAGTCGTGCGCCTTGATGACGTCGAGTACGTCGGAGATCGCGTCTTTCGACAGCATCATGCCGCCGAGGACGCACTGTTCCGCGGCGATATCGTGCGGAGGCGTCCGCTCGAACTCGTTACCGCCGCGCGGCGCGATCTCCGCAACGCTCACCTGGCGTACCTCCCCCTGTCACGCCGCCATTCCCGCCGCAACGTCACGCGGGAACCTCACGTGCTGTTCTATCGAACGGCTGTGACAGTCTCTAGCGACTCTCGCTACGCGTCGATTCATGCTGTGCACAGGTCTGTGGACAGCATGTGCAGACACGCCGGATGCGTTGTGCGCAGCTTGGGGATGTGCCTGTGGATTCTGCTTGAGCGGGCCAGCGCTCAGTGCCGTTAGCCTGCAGGAACGTTCTGCCCAGGGTGTGCATAGAAGATTTTCCGGACCCGGGAGAACGCGCACGAGGGCCATAAGTTATCCACACTGGGAATTTGACGTCCAACGTCACCAAGGAAGATTGGCGCGAGCGCCGACGGCTTCCGCCGATACCGCTGTTCCGCCGTCCCGGCCGGCCAGCCTTCGCTAGTGTTCGAGTATGTGTTCGAATGAGCCCCCCGCAGACCTCGCCAGCAGGCTCGGCAGCGTGATCGACGAGGTCGCCGCAGCAGCCGCCGCGGCCGCGGCAAGCGGGGACGGGCCGTCGGACGAGGAGGTGGCGGCGCGGCTTGCGGCCGCCTGGACGCTCATCGCGGAGGCAGACCCGAAGCTGGCCGAGCGGACCGCGCGCTACTGACCGATCCGGCCTGCCTGCTGGGCGTGAAGACGGCGCGTTACTAGGCGGTCCGGCCGCGGCGGTGCCACCGCGCGGCCCGCCGGTCCGCGAGCACCTGGTGCACCACGTTCCGGCCGGGGATGCCGGTCACGCCCCCGCCGCCGTGCGTCGCCGAGCCGGCCTGGTACAGCCCTTGCACCGGGGTGCGCAGGTCCGCGAAACCGGCCGCGGGCCGGGCGTGGAACATCTGACCCAGTGTGAGTTCACCGTGGAAGATGTTGCCGCCCACTAGCCCGTACTGCTCCTGCATCTGGTGCGGGCCGATGACCTGCCGGTGCAGGACCGAGCTCGCGAAGCCCGGCGCGACGGCGTCGACGCGGGCGATCACGCGGTCCGCGTAGGCGGCTATGGCCGCCTCGTCCGGCTGATCGGCATACGTGTGCGGCACCCACTGGGTGAACATCGACACCACGTGCTGCCCGGCCGGCGCCAGGCTGTCGTCGAGCACACTCGGGATGCAAATGTCAGCGAATGGCACCGCCGAGGGCCGGCCCGCGACCGCGTCCTGGTACGCGAACTCGATGTCGTCGAGGCTCTCCGCCAGCACGATCGTGCCGCCGTGGATCTGCGGGTCGACGTCGGGATGGCTGGCGAACACCGGCAGCCGGTCCACCGCCAGATTGATCTTGACGGTGCCACTGCGCGACTGCCAGCCGCGGATATCGGCGACGAAGTCAGCGGGCAGCTCGGCGGGATCGAGCAGGTGCAGGAACGACGTCTTCGGGTGCGCGGTGGTGATGACCGTGGCCGCGTCGATCTCGGCCCCGGTCGCGAGCGTGACGCCGGTCGCACGGCCGCCCGCGGTGCGGATACGAGCCACCTCGGCGCCGGTGCGGATCTCCGCCCCGAACGACCGGGCCGCTGCGGCCAGCGCCGCCGTGACGCCGCCCATACCGCCGCGCGGGAAGCCCCACGCCCCGGCCTGACCGTCCACGTCGCCGATGTGGTGATGCAGGGTCACGTAGGCGCTGCCGGCCGAGCCGCGGCCCGGCCCAGGTGCCGATGACGCCCGACACCGACAGCAGCCCGCGCAGCGCGTCGCTCTCGAAATAGCCGTCGAGCAGGTCGGCGATGCTCCCCGTCAGCAACCGGGTCAGATCGACGGCGACCCGGGTGTCGACCTTGCGCAGATGCCGCAGCAACAGCCCCTGCCGCAGCAGGTCCTGCGGCCGCCGCGACCCGAGCCGCGGCGGGATCTCGCTCAGCAGGGGCGCGAGCACGCTGGCCATCCGCGCCATGTGCTGCTCGTAGCCGCGCATAGTTCGCCGCGTCCCGCGCCGAGAACTTCGCGATCTGCGCGTGCCGCGGGCCCGCCTCATGCGGCAGCGCCAGGTACCGGCCATCTGCCCGCGGCGCGAAATACGGCCCCTGCGGAAACACGTGATACCCGTGCCGCACCAAGTCCAGTTCGCGCACCAGATCCGCGGGCAGCAGCGACACTACGTACGACAGCGACGTCACCGTGTAGTCCGGCCCGAACGGATGCTCGCTGACCGCGGCCCCGCCCACAACCTCCCGCCGCTCGCACACCAGCACCGACTGCCCGGCCCGGGCCAGATAGGCCGCCGCGACCAGCCCGTTATGCCCCCCGCCAATCACCACAACGTCATAGCGGCCAGGCATAAACCGAGTCCCCTCACGAGCGACGCCAAACGGTCCTGCGCTCCAACGAGCGCCCCCCGAGAATAGGACATTCCCGCCAGTAGTCCGGCAGTGCAGGCCGACGACGCGCTGAGGCCCGGACAGCCGTTTCCGTGCTGGCTGCCCGGGTCCTCGGCGCGGCGTCGGCCGCTACAACCTCAGCTGCCGGAGACCTCGATCTCGAGCTTCGCGCTCACCTCGGGGTGCAGCCGGACGGCGATTTGATGGGAGCCGACCGTCTTGATCGGGCTCTGCATCTCGATCTTGCGCTTGTCCAGCGTCGGCCCGCCGGCGGTCCGGACCGCCTCGGCGATGTCGGCCGTCGAGATCGAGCCGAACAGGCGGCCGCCGCCGCCAGCCCGCTTGCTGCATCCGGACCCTGAGCCCGGCCAGCCGCTGGGCGGCCTCCTTCGCGTCGTCGAGACTGCGGATCTCGCGCGCCGAGCGGGCCCGCTTGATCATCTCGATCTGCTTCTCCGAGCCGCGCGTCCACGGCATCGCCAGGCTGCGCGGGACGAGGTAGTTGCGGCCGTAGCCGGCCTTAACCTCGACCACGTCGCCGGGGGTACCCAGGCCAGAGACTTCCTGGGTCAGGATGAGCTTCATCGGCTTACCGCTCATGGCGTCAGTAACCTCCCCCGGCCTCAGCGAGCCGTGCTCGTGTAGGGCAGCAGCGCCATCTCGCGCGCGTTCTTGATCGCCGTGGCGACGTCGCGCTGGTGCTGCGTGCAGTTGCCGGATACCCGCCGCGCGCGGATCTTGCCGCGGTCAGAGATGAACTTCCGCAGCAGACCGGTGTCCTTGTAGTCCACCCGGGTCACCTTCTCCTGGCAGAAAAGGCAGACCTTCTTCTTCGGCTTGCGGATCGGTGGCTTGGCCATCGTGGTGCTCCTTCGCACTCCCGGCGACCGGCCGGGATGGTTAGCAGAGCCCCGCCTGCGGCGGGGATGGTCGGTTTGGAGTTAGTAACTAGTGGTGTGTCGCGGCTCAGAACGGCGGCTCGTCGGAGAAGCCGTTGTCGCCGCCGCCCGTGTCGCTGGCCCAGGGGTCATCGTTGGGACGTCCCGAGGCGCCCCGCCGCCGTAGCACCGCCGCCGCCGCCGCCGCCCTGGCCGCCGAAGCCGCCACCGCCGCCGCCACCGCCGCCGGACCGGGTGGACCGGGTGACCTTGGCGGAGGCGTTCCGGAGCGACGGGCCGACCTCGTCGACCTCGATCTCGTACACGGTGCGCTTCTCGCCTTCCTTCGTCTCGTACGACCGCTGCCGCAGCCGCCCGGAGACGATCACCCGCATGCCCGCGCTGGAGGCTCTCCGCCACGTTCTCCGCGGCCTGCCGCCACACGTTGCAGGACAGGAACAGCGAGTCGCCGTCCTTCCACTCGTTCGTCTGCCGGTCCATGAACCGAGGCGTCGACGCGACCCGGAACGTGGCCACGGCCTGGCCGGTCGGGGTGTAGCGAAGCTCGGGATCACCGACAAGGTTGCCGATGATCGTGATCGTGGTATCGCCTGCTGCCATCGGGTACTCCCGCTCGCTCGGGGTGGGTTCGGTCGAGCTCGGGCAGCCGTGACCGGGCTCAATGCTGGTCCGGCCGCATGATCTTGGTCCGTATGACCGCCTCGTTCAGGTTGAGCTGACGGTCGAGCTCCTTGACCGTGTCCGGCTCTGCCTTGAGCTCGACGACGGTGTAGATGCCTTCGGACTTGTGGTCGATCTCGTAGGCCAGCCGCCGCCGGCCCCAGACGTCGACCTTGTCGACGCTCCCGCCGGCCGACGTGACGACCTTGAGGAACTGATCAAGGGACGGCTGGACGGTGCGCTCTTCCAGCGATGGATCGAGGATGATCATCATCTCGTACTGGCGCATACGGGTAACCTGCCTCCTCTGGACTCTGGCGGTCACGGTATTTCCGTGACAGGAGGAGCCGCGCGGCGCGCGCAATAACGCGGCCTGTTTGCGCAGCCGGGCCAGCTTACCAGCCTCGGCGGACAGTTTTGGTCCGCTCGGTTCAGGCCGGCGGCTCCGCGCGAGCACCTGCCAGCAGCTCGCGGCTCGCGCCGCAAATGGTTCCCTTCCGAGGCGGACGGGAACACACTTAGTACACAGCAGACCCAGCACAGAGTCACTGATCTGGCGATGGGGGTAGCCGATGCCCGAGACCGTGAGCGGACGCACCACAGCTGCACCCTCCGCCCGCCGCCCCGCGCGCATCAGCCTGAACAGCGATGGCCAGCGCCACCCGATACTGAATGCCGCTGCGGCATTCACGCTTATTGCCGGAGTCGCTCTCCTTCGTGCTCGGTCTGATCGTCCAGCAGCACCTGGCCGCGACGATCCTGGGGATGGCGTCCTTCGGCGGCGGCCTCCTCGGCCAGCTGTTCTCCGCCACCAGGGAGGAACGGATCTTCCTGATGTCGGGCATCGTCGCGGGGTTCGTCGGCATGGGCCTCGGCATCGCCCACGGCGGCTTCGGATAAGTCCCCCGCGGAGCCGGGCGCGCCGGCGGACTACGCTCGGCAGATGACCCGGATCGGTGCACATCTCAACGACGACGACCCGGTTGCCGCCGCGCAGGCGATCGGCGCGGACGCGGTCCAGTTCTTCCTCGGTGATCCGCAGGGCTGGAAAGCGCCCGACGTTTCCCGGCGGCGATCCCGGACGCCCTGCGCGCCGCGTTCGACGCGACCGAGCATCGACGCGTACGTGCACGCGTACTACACGATCAACGTCGCGTCGCCGAACAACCGGATCAGGATCCCGAGCCGCAAGCTGCTCGACCAGCAGCTCAAGGCGGCCGCGAAGATCGGCGCCAAGGGCCTGATCGTGCACGGCGGGCACGTGACCGCGGACACCGATCCGGCCGAGGGCTACGACAGCTGGCGCAAGGCGGTGCGAGCGAATCGACCGCCCGGTGCCGATGCTGATCGAGAACACCGCCGGCGGCGACGGCGCGATGGCCCGCAGCTTCGACGCGATCGCGCGGCTCTGGGACGCCGTCGCCGGAGACGCCGACGGGAATGTGGGTTTCTGCCTCGACACGTGCCACGCGTACTCGTCCGGCGAGGACCTGGCCGGGATCGTCGACCGCATCAAGGCGATCACCGGCCGGATCGACCTCATCCACTGCAACAACTCGCGGGACGAGTTCGGCTCCGGCCGGGATCGGCACGCTCCGCTGGAGTCGGGTCAGATCGATCCGGCGCGAGCTCGTCGACGTGATCAGGGCCGCGGGTGCCGCTGCCGCGATCTGTGAGACGCCCGATCCGGCGCCGGATCTCCGCTGGCTCCGCAGCCAGCTCGGCGGCGGACGCTGCAGCCGGGCCCGGCTATGAGATCAGGATCAGTCGCTCCAGCTTCGCCAGCGTGCCCGCGCAAGAAGGCATACGTATCCTGCGCAACCGTCACCGGCTTAGTGACGGCCGTCGGTCTAGCGGCGGTCTTGACCGTCGTATCGGCGGCCGTGGTTGTCTTGCACGGGCCCGGCGCAGCAGGTGCTGGTCGACGGTGACGGCGTCGGCGAGCGGGTTGTTGCACTGACCGGGCGGGAAGCACGTCTGGCGTCGGGTTAGGCGTCGGGTTGGTGCAGTTCTGCTGACCAGGGAACGAGCACGTGGGGCTCGGGGTCGGGTTCCCGCCGGGGCACGCCGCCGAAGAACCGGCCGCCGTGGCACTGACCGGCTGCAGTTCTGGTTCTGACGCGACCTTGCAGAACTGCAGCTTGGCCTTCTTGGCTTTCGGCTTGGCCGGATCCAGGTCTGGAACGGATAGCCGTTACTGGCTGGAACACCTGGTCCACCTCTGGTATTGCTGCCCGCCCCACAGGCTGGTGAAGTAGTTGTTCCAGATCGAGGCCGGCCACGCACCACCCTGCGAGCCCCGCAGCCAGCTCGGTGCGTACGGCAGGTTGTTCAGGACTTCCTTGTTGGGGTCGTTGGTGTAGAGGTCGACCGACATCGCGTAGCTCCTTCGGGACGCCGCCGACGAACCACGCGTCGAAGTAGTTGTCGCCGTTACCGAGCGTGCCGGTCTTGGCGATGATGCCGCCGGGTGGAAGGTAACGGTGCCATGCCGTCGGCGCCGTCAGGTGTTGTCGAACGACAGCGCGTAGTCGACATCGGCGGCCCCGGCTGGGCTGAGCACCTGGCGGGTGGGCGATCTTCAGCGGCCCTGGGTGCGCGCTCGTGACGGCGGCGATGACGTGCGGCGAGTGATACGTGCCGTCATCGGCGAGCGTCGCCATCATGCGGCCTGCTCGATCGGGGTCAGCGGCGCCTCACCGAGCGCAATCGGCGGCGATCCTGGCGTCTGCTTGACGTTGCGGCCGGAGCTGTACAGGCCCTGCTTCGGGCTGAACATGCGTCTGGATGCCGTTCTGCCCGTTGAAGTCGTTGCAGTGCTGGAGTATCTGGGCGTAGGTGACGCCCGACTTGTCGGCCGCGGAGCACCCGGTGCGGGTACAGGAACGGATTGACTCCGACCCCATCGCCGGGCCATGTTGATCACGTCGGTGATCCCGTCCCGGTGCGCGAGGTCCATGAACGCCGGGTCGGACGAGGTCGCCGTCGCGACGTTGATCGGGAGCGCCGTGCACACGCTCGCGCTGTCACAGCCGGCCTTGATCTTGGAGTAGTACGTCCCGTTCGGCGCGTCGAAACTCGTCGGAGTGATGTTGGTCGCGCCCGGCACCGGACCCCTGACCGACAGCGCCAGTTCGGTGGCGGTGGTGTCGGCGGGTTAGTCGGGATGTACATCGGGACGATCGCCGTTCAGCTTGCTGGTGAAGACGTTCATGCCCTCGTAGACGGCGGTCGCGAGCACGATACGGCTTGAACGACGAGCCGACCTGGCTGCGGAATCTCCGCGTTGTTCTGTCGCAGTCGACCGGTTGCACTGCTTAGTGCTTGAGGGAATCGCCGGGCCCGCCGTAGATCGCGATGATCGCGCCGGTCTTCGGCGTCCTCCAGCACTGCGCCGATGTGGTCGTAGTAGGGCAGCGTGCTACCCGCGCCGAGGGCCGCCTGCTGCTTCAGGACCGCCTTCTCCTGGGCCACCGCCTTGACCAGCGCCTTGATCTTGCTCTGGCTGAAGGTCGTCGTGATGCGGTAGCCCTTGGTGTCGATCTGCTGCTCGGTAGACGAGGCCGTCGCTGGCTTCCAGCTCCTGCTGGACCATGTCCATGAGGTAACCGGTGAGCCGGACGTACCCGGTCTGCTCGCGGCGGGTGCGCACGCGGGGAACATCGCGCCTGCGGCCTGCTGCGCGGTGATGTTGCCGTCCCGGACCATGTTGTTCAGGACGTACTTCCACCGCTTGTCAGCGCCTGGTACGGGGCGCGCCGACGATCGGGTCGGGGTTGAGGAAGCCAGGCTGGTTCGGCATGGCCGCGAGCATCGCCGCCTGCGAGATCGTGAGCGTCCCGCCCTGGGTCGAGGTTGATGTCGAAGTACTTCTCGGCGCCCGCCGCGACTCCGTAGGTGGTCGGGCCGAACGGCACCGTGTTCAGGTAGCTGCGTCATGATCCACTGCTTGGACTGTTGTGCGCGAGCTTCATCGCGATGAAGATCTCCTTGATCTTCGTGCTCGCGTTCTGGCCGGTGTTCACGCCCGCGTAGTAGTTCTTCGCGTACTGCATCGTGATCGTCGAGCCGCCCTGCAGGCCGCCGCTGCCGAACACGTCGTCGTACGCCGACCGCAGCAGCCCGGTGACCGAGATGCCGCCTTCGGTGTAGAAACCGCGGTCCTCGGCGGCCGTCATGGCGTCCGTCATCACTTGGCGGTATCTGGCTCTCGGTGAGCAGCGTCCGGTTGACGTTGACCCCGTTGACGGTGTCGTCGAACGTGCCGATGAGCTTGCCATTGCTGAAGTAGACCTGCGACGACTGCCCAGTTCGCGGTCAACTCGGACGCGGTCGGGATCGGCGTCTGCTCGTAGATGATGAAGATGGCCAGCGCCGCGAGCAGCACGACGGCCGCGATGCCGCCGCCGATCGAGGCCGAGGAACTTCTTCCAGGTCCAGTGCCGCCACCAGTTCCCGCTGCGGATGTAGCGCTTGAACCGCTGCCACCAGTTCCGCGGTTCGCCGCCGACGGTCCGTCGTCGTCCCAGCCGCCGCCACCGCCGCCGGCCACCGGGCCCACCCGGTGCCGCCGCGCTGCAGCGTCGCCGTGCGGCTGCGCACGCCGTCCTGGATCCGGTCCCGCAGCGCAGTGCGGCCCGACCACTCCTGCCCGGCACCGTCCTCGCCATACGCCGCGCTCGCACCGTTAGCCCGGCGCGTTCCCCGGTAACCGCCCGAGCCGTTGCGGTGGCCGTTCGCGCCATTGCCGTTCGCGCCATTGCCGTTGCCGCGCCCGCCGTGGCGCCGCGGCCGTTGCGGCCCGGCCGTTTGCTGCACTGCCCGCCCCGTTCTGCCGCCAGCCCTGCGTCCGGCCGCCCGCGCGCCCGGATTCGCCCCAGAAGTCAGCGTCGGTCGCCTGATCCCCGACCCGGGCCGCGGTCCCGGTTCGAGCAGCGAGCCGCGCAGGCCCAGGCGATTCTTCAGGTCGTCGCCGTCTGGCCGAACCGCCCGCCACCGTTGGCGGCGCCTTCGTCCCCGTCCTGGCCGCGGCTGGCGCGGCGCGACCGCCGTTCGTCGCGGCCGTTGCCGTTCCCTCCGTCTTCCGTCGGAACCCGGCGCGAGCGCCGGAGCCACGGCGCGGCGCGAACCCCGGTCGCTGCCGTCGCGCGGCTGCCAGTCGTCAGCGCGGCCGGTGCGGCGCTCGTCCGTCGCGCCAGAAGCCCGCGTCTTCCCATGGTGACTGCTGCGACAGATCATCTGTCCGCCGCGCCGGCCGGCGCTGGCATCGTCCTGCCAGTACGGCCCGTGCCAGTCTGGGTTACTCACGAGTCCTCGCTGGTCGGGGGGACTACAGCTGTCGCGGCGATCGGGTCGCCCGGCATCACACGTTACCTGGCGCTCTCCGACCATCCCGGCATTTATTGACGCCTTATCCGCAACTGCACTGAGGCGCCGGCACCGCAGGCCGGACTGCTCAGCGGCCCGCGATCCTGAATTAACCCCGGCAGCTACTCGCCCGCTCTGGCCCGGCGACTGCGCCGCGAAGTCGGCTCGCCGGTGCCGAGCACGTACGAGGACGCCAGGTGGTTCCACGCACAACTCTGGCAGACCTCGACGACGTAGACCTGGAACTCTGCATATTCCGCGGCCATTTCGTCCAGTTCTGGACCGCGCTTCACCCGGCCCTCGTACCGGCCGAGTTCGTCCCCGTACACGTAGGTCACGTGCGTGAGCTTGGCGTTCCTGCAGATAGGGACACGTGAGGTCGGTCGGCTCGCCGTGGAACTTCGCGGCCCGCAGCAGGTACGGGTGCGCGTCGCATACGTCGGTCACGGTGGTACGCCCGGACAGCACGGATGCGAGCGTCGCCCGCCGTGCCAGTCCGTAGTCGACCACCGAACGTCTCATGCCCGACAGGTTACGACGGAACTGGCCGGGACTGCAGACCTGACCTGTCTTCGGCTCGTTGCCGGGCGCTGTGACCAGGATCTCGCTGCCGCACCATAGGGCCGGCTTGCGCCACATCAAGCGTAGCACGTATCGTTGTGATGTATCAACTCGATACATCGAGATGACATGTCGCGCCGATAGCGCATGGCGTCCTCGTCGCCGAATGTTAGCTCAGCGTACGGATTGGGAGGACAGGCCGGGTATGAGCAACCAGCGAACTGGCGTGCTCGAGCTCGCTGTCCTCGGCATCCTGCACGAGACTCCGATGCACGGATACGAGCTGCGCAAGCGGCTGAACTCGCTGCTGGGCGCCTTCCGCGCGTTCGGATACGGGTCGCTGTACCCGGCGCTGAAGGACCTGCTGGCCAAGGGGCTGATCGCCGAGGACGTCGCTGCTGCCGCCGGTCCGGCGCGGCCGCTGGACCGGCCCCGCCGCTCGAAGATCGTCTACCGGCTGACCGCCGACGGCAAGGAGCGGCTGCAGGACCTGCTCGCGCAGTCCGGCCCGGCCTCCTGGGAGGACGACGGCTTCGGCGTTCACTTCGCGTTCTTCGGCCTGACCCAGGCCGACATCAGGTTGCGCATCCTGGAGGGCCGGCGCAGCAGGCTCGAGGAACGGCTCGAGGCGTTCCGCGCCGCCGCGACGCGGACCAGGGAGCGCGTCGACAGCTACACCCTCGAACTTCAGCGGCACGGCCTCGAATCGGTCGAGCGCGAGGTCCGCTGGCTCAACGAGCTCATCGCCTCCGAGCGGCAGTCAGGCACCGAGCCGGGCGCTGCCGTGCCGCCGAGAGCGGACGGGGAAACCACTGAAGGCGGCGGGGCGACGGTCATCGTCTAGCCATCGCTGCGTCGCAAAAGATAAGGAGTGAATCCTCATGGGTTCGGTACGCGTAGCCATCGTGGGCGTCGGGAACTGCGCCAGTTCCCTCGTCCAGGGCGTTGAGTACTACAAGGACGCCGACCCGGCGAGCCGGGTACCGGGCCTGATGCACGTCCAGTTCGGCCCGTACCACGTCCGGGACATCGAGTTCGTCGCCGCGTTCGACGTCGACGCCAAGAAGGTCGGCCGGGACATCGCCGAGGCGATCGTGGCCAGCGAGAACAACACGATCAAGATCTGTGACGTGCCGCCGACCGGCGTCACCGTGCAGCGCGGCCCGACGACTGGACGGTCTCGGCGAGTACTACCGCGAGATCATCACCGAGTCGGACGACGCGCCCGGTCGACGTCGTCCAGGCGCTGCGGGAGTCGCGGGCCGACGTGCTGGTGTCCTACCTGCCGGTCGGCTCGGAGGAGGCGGACCAGCTTCTACGCGCAGTGCGCGATCGACGCGGGCGTCGCGTTCGTCAACGCGCTGCCGGTCTTCATCGCCTCCGACCCCGGTGTGGGCGCAGAAGTTCACCGACGCGGGCGTGCCGATCGTCGGGTGACGACATCAAGTCCCAGGTCGGCGCCACCATCACGCACCGCGTGCTGGCCAAGCTGTTCGAGGACCGCGGCGTCGAGCTGCTGCGCACCTACCAGCTCAACTTCGGCGGCAACATGGACTTCATGAACATGCTGGAGCGCAAGCGCCTGCAGTCCAAGAAGATCTCCAAGACCCAGTCGGTGACCTCGCAGATCCCGCACGAGATGGCCAAGGCCGACGTGCACATCGGCCCGTCCGACCACGTGCCGTGGCTGGACGACCGCAAGTGGGCCTACGTCCGGCTGGAGGGCCGGTCCTTCGGTGACACCCCGCTGAACCTGGAGTACAAGCTCGAGGTCTGGGACTCGCCGAACTCGGCCGGCGTCATCATCGACGCGGTCCGCGCCGCGAAGATCGCCAAGGACCGCGGCATCGGCGGCCCGATGCTGTCGGCGTCGTCGTACTTCATGAAGTCGCCGCCGGAGCAGTACAGCGACGACGAGGCCAGGGACGCGGTGGAGAAGTTCATCCGCGGCGAACTCGACCGCTAGCACACGCACCACGCAGACTTCGGGCTCCGACCGAGCCCGAAGTCTCCGTCGCGTGCCCGTGGCGATCGACGACCGCTGTCACCGTGGCGGAGCGCGCGGCCGGCCGAGCCAAGATCATTCTGGCTGACTGATCCCTGATATACCCGGGCTCGGGTGAGCCCCAATAGGCTGGGGCCGTGTCTGTCGCCGGACGGCCAGCCGACCGGGCCGCCCGCCGGCCCGTCGCCTGCCGACGCGCCGCGGTCCGGCTCGTTCTGGCGCGATCTGCGGGTCGTGTGGGCCGAGCATGGTTTCCGGCGGCTGCTCTCGACCCGGCTGATCTCGCAGACTGGCGACGGCATCTTCACCGCCGGGGTCGGCACGTACGTCTTCTTCAACGCCACGACCTACCCGAACCCGGCGAAGGCCGCGGCCGCGTTCGCCGTGCTGTACGGACCGTACTCACTGATCGGACCGTTCGCGGGCGTCTTCATCGACCGCTGGTCGCGGCGGCAGATCCTGAGCTACTCGGCCCTGCTGCGGTCCGCCTTCGTCGTGCTCACCGCCGCGCTGATGGCGATCGGCAACCTCGGGGCTGCCGCTCTACATCGCCGTCCTGCTGGTGCTGGGCGTCAACCGGTTCTTCCTGGCCTCGCTGTCGGCCGCCCTGCCGCACGTGGTGGCCGGGGACAAGCTCGTGATGGGTAACTCGGTGTCCCCAACGGCCGGCGGCACGCTGGCGGCGATCGGTGCTCTCGTCGGAGTCGGCGTGAACGCCGGCACCGGCGACACCGAGCGTGGTGCGGCCATCACGCTGCTGGTCGCGGGCGTCTGTTACGTCGCCGCCAGCCTGGTCGCGCGGACGATGCCGAAGGACTCGCTCGGCCCGGCCAGGGAGCCGGGCCAGCGCGCGCCGGGGCGGCTGCTGACCGAGCTGCGCATAGTCGCGGCCGGCCTGGCCAGCGGCGTGCGGTTCGTGGTGCGGCGCCGCGGCCCGGCGGCCGCACTCAGCGCGATCGGCGGCAACCGGTTCTGCTACGGCATCCTGTTCCTGATGTCGATCTTGCTGTACCGGAACTTCTTCTACCACGGCGCCAAGGCCAGCACGGCGGAGACGCACTTCGGCTACCTGGCCGCCGCCGGGGCCGTCGGCTATTTCCTCGCCGCGCTGCTCACGCCGCCGGTGACCAGGCGGCTCAGCAAGCCCGCCGTCATCGCCCTCGCCCTGGCCGCGAGCGCCGTCCTGATCGGGGTCCTCGGCCAGACCTTCGACCAGGTCGCCTACATCTTCATGGCCTTCTGCCTGGGGCTGGCCGGGCAGGCGACCGCGATCTGCGCGACCACCGTGCTGCAGGAGCAGCTGCCCGATGACTACCGCGGCCGGGCCTTCTCCTACTACGACATGATGTTCAACATCACGTTCGCCGCGGGCGTGCTGATCTGCCTGCCGTTCATGCCGGCGAACGGGAAGTCCGCGGGGCTGATCGCGTTCGTCGCGATCGGGTACGCCGGTCACGGCCGGCGGCTACTGGCTGCTCGCCGCGTCAGTCCGCCGGACCCGGTCGCTTCGGCCGCCGGACCGGGCGGATCGGGCGGCGGAACCTCCAGCCCGGCCGACGCGGCCCAGCCCAGCAATTCCTGAACCGCGCGCTCATGGTCCAGCGGACCGTGCTCCATCCGCAGCTCCAGCATGTGCTTGTAGGCCCGGCCGACCAGCGGCCCCGGCGCGATGCCCAGGATCCGCATGATCTCGTTGCCGTCCAGGTCCGGCCGGATCCTGGCCAGCTCCTCCTGCGCGGCCAGCACCTCGATCCGCGCCTCCAGGTCGTCGTAGGCGCGCTCCAGCCGCAGCGCCTTGGCCTTGTTCCTGGTGGTGCAGTCGGCCCGGGTCAGCGCGTGCAGCCGGGACAGCAGCGGGCCCGCGTCGGTGACGTACCGGCGCACCGCTGAGTCGGTCCACTCGCCCTCGCCGTAGCCGTGGAACCGCAGGTGCAGCTCGACCAGCCGGGACACGTCGGCGATCACGTCCTTGCCGTACCGCAGCTCGGAGAGGCGCGTGCGGGCCATCTTCGCGCCCACCACCTCGTGATGATGGAACGCGACCCGGCCGCCCGGCAGTTGCTGGCGGGTGCGCGGTTTGCCGATGTCATGCAGCAGGGCGGCCAGGCGCAGCACCAGGTCCTGGTCAAGGCCGTACCGCGACTCCAGGCCGATCGCCTGGTCCAGCACCGTCAGCGAGTGCTGGTAGACGTCCTTGTGCCGGTAGTGCTCGTCGGACTCCAGCCGCAGCTGCGGCACCTCCGGCAGCACCACGTCGGCGACGCCGGTGTCGACCAGCAGCGCGATGCCCGCGACCGGGCCGCCGGGCCGCGGCGAGATCAGCAGCTTCGACAGCTCGGCCGAGATCCGCTCGGCCGAGACCTTCGGCGGCGCCACCAGGCCGGCGAGCTCGGTCATGGCCGCCGCCGTCTCCGCCGTGACGGTGAGGCCGAGCTGGGCGGTGAACCGGGCCGCGCGCAGGATCCGCAGCGGATCGTCGGTGAAGGACTCTTCCGGCCGCCCCGGCGTCCGCAGTACCCGGCGCGCAGCAGGTCGCGCCAGGCCACCGAACGGATCGACCAGCTCGGTAGCCCGGCAGCCTGGCCGCCATCGCGTTGACGGTGAAGTCCCGCCGGGCCAGGTCATCGGCCAGTGACGTGCCGTACTCGACCACCGGCTTGCGGGATGTCCGGTCGTACCGCTCGCTGCGGTATGTGGTGATCTCGAACGTCGGTCCGGTCCTTGCGCAGCCCGACGGTGCCGAACTCGATGCCGATCGTCCAGACCTGATCGGCCCAGCCCTGCACGAGTCTCCAGCACCCGCTGCGGCGGGGCATCGGTGGTCAGGTCGAGGTCCCCGGAAACGCGGTTCAGGAAGACGTCCCGGACCGGCCCGCCGACCAGGGCCAGCTCGTGCCCGGCGGCGGTGAAGATGTCGCCGAGCTCGGTGGCCGGTCGTGAGACGCGGGCAAGCAGCGCGGCCGCAGCCTGCAGCTGGCGCTCGTTGAGCGGTTCTGGATCTGGCACGGGCATTGAGAGTAGGTCCTGCGCGTAACCTGAAGGTGGCCGGGGGCAGCCAGGAGTGACGCACGCAGGATACTGCCCGTCCGGGGCGGCAGCCGAGGCCAAGGCTTCGCGCCGGGCACTCAGCCCGCCGCAATACCATTCTCGGCAGCGGAATCAGGTCAGCACGAGAGCGATCGGCGGGTGAGGCAAGGTTTGACGAAGGCCCGCTTCGCCATCGCGGCCGCCGCTCACGGTTGGCGCGGTCACGCTGCCCGCCGCGCTGGCGCCCGCCCTCGCGGCAACCGCGAGCCCGGCGCGCGCCGCTGCGAAGACCCAGGCCACAGCGAGGACCGAGGGCGACGGGTCGCTGGTCAGCGTCGCGATCACCGGCATGACCCCGCAGTGGGCGACGGCGAAGACCACGGTCACGGTCACCGGCACGTCACCAACGTCTCGAACGAGTCGATCACCGACCTGTCGGTCCAGCTCGACGCGTCGAACTCGGCCTTCAGCAGCGCCAGCGTGCTCGACGCACTACCTCGGCCAGCCGTACCCGCTGGGCGGCAGCGCGGTCACCAGGCAGCAGCAGATCTCCGGGCGAGCTCAAGCCGGGCCAGTCCGCGCACTGGACGATCAGCTTCCGGCGAAGGCGGCCGGGCTGACGACCTTCGGCGTCTACCCGCTGATTGCCCAGGTCAACGCCGACCTGGGCGCGCTCGGCCCGACCCTCGACTACGCCTATACGTTCCTGCCCTACGTGCCCGGCCCAGCACACCAAGTACGCCAAGTCGATCCCGGCCCGCAAGCAGATCGCCTGGGTCTGGCCGCATGATCGACTACCCGCTGATCGGCTCGGCCGGGACAGCGGGTCTGCTCGGGCGGCCAGGTCGACCGCGCTCGCCGCCAGCCTCGCCCCAGGGCGGGCGGCTGGCCAACCTGCTGGCGGCGGGTCGCCAGTACGCCGCGCAGGATCAAGCTGACCTGGGCGGTCGACCCGGCCCTGCTGGAGGACGTCCGGTCCCTGTCGCGCTGCCAGCACGCGCCCGGCCTCGCGAAGACGGCCAGCACGTGGCTCGCCACCTTCCAGATCGACGACCAAGACCCAGCCGCATGTTCGCGACCCCGTACGCGGACATCGAGCTGACGCCTGATCGGGCAGGGCCACTCCACCGACGTCCAGCGGGCGTTCTCCGTTCGGCCGCACCCTGGCCGGGCAGATCCTCAGCCGCCGCGACCTGGACTCGACCGGCGACGGCGCCCAGATCACCGGCACCGTCTGGCCGCCGAGCGGCACCGCCGACAGCTCCACGCTCGGGACGCTCGCGGCCAAGGAGGACGTCCAGACGCTGCTGCTGAACGACGACCTGGTCGACTCCGGACCGGGTAACGCGTTCCAGACCGCGATCAGCGACGGCGGCACGGCCCGGGTGCTGCTCTACTCCGAGCTCGCTGTACTCGCGTGCTCGGCGCCGCCACGAACTCCCCCGGTTCGGGCTTCGCCGCCGCGCAGGACTACCTCGCCGAGACGGCGCTGCTGGCCCAGTCCCGCACGCCGGGCGCGATCATCGTGGCGCCGCCGCGACGCTGGACGCCGCCGGCCGGGCTGGCCGCGGACGTGCTCGCCCGGACCGCGCAGGCGCCGTGGCTGAAGCCGGCGCCGCTGCAGAGCCTGGAGCAGCACGCGACCAGCAAGCTGAGCGCTCCCGTCGCACATCCCGAACGCGGAGCGCTTCAGCCGCAAGGTGGTGCACCAGTTCGGCGTCGTCGACGGCCTGATCAACCAGATCAGCGCGATCCAGGCCACCAACCAGCACTTCTACCTGGCCTCGACCGCGCTGGAGTCGTCGGCCTGGCACCGCCTGAGTCAGAAGACGCAGCGGGCGCACATCAGCCCGCTGGTCGCCTACCTGCACGCGCAGCAGCGCGGCGTCTCGGTGCGCGTGACCTCGCGCGTGATCCTCGGCGGCCTCAAGGGCAATCGTGCCGGTCCTGATCGACAACCGGCTTGACTATCCGGTGAACGTCCGCGTCGCCCTGCGCTGGAAGCAGCCGCCGGGCGGCGGTCTCAAGGTATCCCCGCCGGGCGGGGCCGGCGCGACCGCCAACGTCTCTGGCGTCATCACGGTGCCGGCCAAGGGGCAGGAGCCAGTCCGGATCCGGGTGGAGGCGGCGCAGACCGGTTCGACTTTGCTCTCGGTGCGGCTGCTCACCCAGAAGTTCGCGCCGGTGCCGGCGAACGGGGCCGACCAGACCGTGACCGTGCAGGCCACCCAGTTCGGCAACGTCGCGATGATCATCCTCGCCGCCGTGCTCGGCCTGTTCGTGATCGCGTCCGCAATCCGGGGCGCCCGTCGCCGGGATCCGCCGCCACCGGGCGATTCTGGTGCGGCCGGGCCCCCGGATCCGGATGCCGCGCAGGGGAGCGCGATCCAGGCCCGAACCCGATACCGTCGTCCCTGAGCGCAGTGAGATAGGAACAGCCGGTACGTCCGGGCTGTGACGAAGGAGACGGATTTGACCAGTCAGCCGCCCGGCTCCGGCTGGAACGGCCGCGACCAGTCGGACTGGTACACCGGCCCGCTGTACTCCGACACGGGCTGGCACCTCGATCTGTCCGAGCCCCGCGACGCTGCCTCGGCTGGCCCGGGCCGGTCGAGCCCGGGGCAACCCGAGTACGAACCAGACCAGCTGTCCGGGCCGGCCGACGCCGGTAACTCCCCGTTCCGGTATGAGCAGCCCTTTGCCGGGAACGGGGAGCCCCCCGCCCACCCGCGAGACCGGCGCGCGGACGACAGTCGGACGGCCCGACCGCACTGGCGGGCCGGACGACCGGCGGGCCAGGCCGGCACGCCCGGCAGTCCGGGGCCGGACCGGGCCTGGCGCCGGACTACCCGGAAGCTCAAGCCCGCTCGCGCAGTACAGCCATCCGGTCGCGGGCCGGGAGGAGCGCCCCGCGGACTACCCGGAGAGCACGAGCCCGCTCGCCCGCTACAGCCACCCCGATCCGGTCACCTACCGGGACTACCCGCAGGCCAGGGGCGGCGTCCAGGACTATCAGCTAACCCAGTCAGAGTTGGCACCGCCGGTGCCGGCGCCCGCGCTGCAACCGGACCTCCAGCCGCGACCGCGCCAGCCGCTGCCGCGCCAGCCGCAGCGCCGCCGATCCGCGTGCCGCCGAACCCGACGCTGGCGCTGTCGATGATGCCGGCCCCGTACGCGTCGGAGGCCAGCCCGGCCGATCCGCTGCCCGGCGAGATCACCGGCATCGGCGCGATCTCCGTGGTGCGCTCTTCCAGCGTGATGGCGGTCGGCACGCTCGGCTCCAGGGCGACCGGGGTGCTGCGGACGACGGCCCAGTCCGTCGCGCTCGGCGCGCTGCCGGTCGCGCGCGCCTACAACCTGTCCAACACGCTGCCCAACGTCGTCTACAACCTCGCCCTCGGCGGCATCCTGACCAGCGTGATCGTGCCGCTGATCGTCAACGCCAAGCGGCGCGAGGCGGACCACGGCCAGGCCTACGAGCAGCGGATGTTCACGCTGGTCACGGCGCTGCTGTTCGGCGTCACCGTGGTCGCGACGCTGGCGGCGGTGCCGATCGTGGACCTGTACAGCGGCAGCACGGTCACCGGCAACGTGCACCACCTGGCCGTGATCTTCGCGTTCTTCTTCATCCCGCAGATCTTCTTTTACGGGGTCAGCTCGCTGATCGGCGCCGTCCTGAACACTCGCGACAGCTTCGCGGCGCCGATGTGGACGCCGATCGTCAACAACGTCGTCGTGATCGCGCGTGCTCGGCCTGTTCGCGGCGGTGGTCGGCCTGCACAAGACGCGTGGGACGGTCTCGGGCGGTGAGTCCGGTCCTGCTGGGCCTCGGCACGACGCTCGGAATCGTCGCGCAGACGGCGGCGCTGCTGCCGGCCCTGCGCAAGGCCGGTTTCCGCTGGCAGCCGCGGACCGACTTCCAGCGCGCCGAGGTCGCCGGAGATCGGCCGGATGGCGGGCTGGATGTTCTGCTACATCAGCCGCGACCCAGGTCGCGTTCCTGGTCACCACCAAGATCGCGGGCAACTGTGACGTCCGGGATCACCGACTACAACTACGCCTGGCTGCTGTTCCAGCTCCCGTACGCGGTCGTCGGCATCTCGGTGATCACCGCGCTGCTGCCGCGGATGAGCACGAACGCGTCCGAGGGCAGGCTGACCCTGGTCCGGGACGACTTCTCGACCGGCATCCGGCTCGTCCGCCGCGATCGTGGTGCCGTGCTCGCTGGTGCTCGCCGTGCTCGGCCCGGCCTCGCGGTGCTGTTCCTGGCGCACGGCCGGCGACGCCGGCCCGGGCAGGGCCACGAGATCGGGATCGTGTTCGCCGTGTTCTGTCTCGGCCTGCTGCCGTACATGATCTTCCAGCTGCAGCTGCGCGTGTTCTACGCGCTGCACGACAGTAAGACCCCGGCGCTCATCGGCCTCGGCGACGATGGCCGTCAACATCGCGGCCAACCTGGTGGCGGCCAGCATGCTGCCGGCATTCCGACCTGGTCGCGGGCTCGGGGTCGGGTTCGGCCTGGCGAACCTGCTCGGCATGATCGTCGCCTGGCGCATCCTCAGCCGGCGGATGCGCGGGCTGGACGGCCGGACGATCGCCAGCACGGTCGGCCGGATGTACGCGGCCACCATTCCGGCCGCGTTGCTCGCGCTCTTCGTCAGCCTGCTGGTGCGAGAACGTCGTCTCCGGCCCGCACGCCGCGGCGGTGCTCATCACGATCGTGCTCGGCGGGGCGGCGCGTTCCTGGTCTACGTGCTCTTCGCCCGCTCGCTGCGGATCACCGAACTGACCGGGCTGCGCCGGGCGGCACGGTCCAGGGCTCGGCCGGTGCGGCCCGGCGGAAGGTTCTGGTAACTCCCGGTAACGGGATTGCGTCACCCTGTCCACATGCCTGTCAGCAGGTAGCATCGCCCCCTAGCATGGTGGGAAGCATCATTGTCGTATCTGGGAGCCTTGAGCACCTACGCCCGCGAGGGGAGGTTCGAGGGTCGGCGCCTTTGAATCGTGACACATGAGCACGTTCACGTCAGAACCGGGCACCAGGCTCGGCGGCCGGTACCGTCTGGAAGACCGGCTAGCCGCGTCTGGAGGCTGGTCTGCCTGGAAGGCGATCGACGAGATCCTCGCCCGGCCGGTCAGCGTCATCACGTTCGCGCCGGGCTTTCCCCGGCTGCAGCAGGTCGTCACCGCGGCGCGCGCGGCTAGCAGGCTGACCGACACGCGGCTCACCCAGGTATTCGACGTCGAGGACAGCTGGGAGCATCCCTACATCGTGCTGGAGTGGCCGGTCGGCGATACGCTGACCGACCTGCTGGCGGCCGGCAAGATCGAGGCACCGACCGGGGTGCGGATCGTGTCCGAGGTGGCCACCGCCATCGCCGGGGCGCACGCCGCCGGAATCGCGCACCTGTGCCTGCAGCCCGAGGCGGTGCGCTGGACCGACCGGCGGCGGCCTGAAGCTCACCGGCCTCGGCATCGATGCCGCGCTCGCCGGCATCACGGCCGAGGATCCCGAGCTGACCGACACCATGGGACTCGGCAGCCTGCTCTACGCGGTGCTGACCGGCATGTGGCCCGGCTCGGACCACCCGTACCTGCCCGCCGCGCCGCTTGCCGACGGGCAGCCGCGGCGGCCGCGCCAGGTCCGGGCGGGCGTGCCCTCGGCGCCTGGACGACATCGCCAGCCGGGCGCTCGGCATCGCCGGCCGGGACGCGAGCCGTTCACCTCGACCCGCGAGCTGGCCCAGGCCCTGGTCGCGGTCATCCCGCCGACGCCGATCCCGCCTGCCCTGGCGCAAGCCCGACGCGAAGCAGGCCCGGACGCTGTCGCGCCGGGACGTTCGCCCGGCAGGTCGAGCCGCGCGACGTCGGCCCGGCCGACCCGTACGACGACTGGGACAGCTCCGATCGCCCGCTCGCGACCGAGCGCTACCGTCCCGCCCGCGACCGCCGGGCGGCCGGGCCGCGGGGTCGCGGTCGTTGCCGTGATTGCGCTGGTCGCCATCGTCGGCCTCAGCGCGGCTGCGTTCAAGTACTTGACTCGCCCAGCTCGGGTCACCCGGCAGAGCGGACAGTCCAGCACGCACACGACCACCCCGGTGGCCCAGACGGTCGTGCTGACGCCGGTCGTGGCCAGCGGGTTCGACGCGCTCCACACGACGGCCCAGGACCCGACCGACGAGAACAGCTAGTCTGGCCCCGAACCTGATCGACACAGCGCGGCCGGCTGGCAGACGCAGCATTACTACGGCAGCTCGAAGTTCGGCAATCTGAAGTCCGGCAGCGGCCTGATCCTGGATATGGGTCAGTCGGTCAAGGTCAGCTCGTTCAGATCAAGTTCGGCGGAGGCCGGGCACCGACGTCGAGCTCAAGGTGGGTGACTCCAAGCACCCGCAGCGCGGCCAACGAGGAGTCGATGACGACCGTCTCGGGCCCGACAGTGTCGTCGGGGCCGCACACCTTCACGATCGCCAGGCCAGTCGCTGGCCAGTACCTGGTCGTGTGGTTCACGAACCTGCCGCCGCGTCGCGCATGCCCACGGCAGTACATGGCACAGGTCTTCACTATCATCATCCGCGGTACCGACTGACGGTCTGCCCGGCTGCTAGCAGTACCGTCTCGCCGGGGGGAGGGGATCTGCCACGGAGCCTGACAACCGGGCTGCAGGCAGCGGTTTCCTGCCCGAGCCTCGCCGCCCCGCGGACACCAGGAGCCGCGGCGACGAGCCTTCCGATGCCGATCTTCTCCAGGCGCACATCGACGGCGACCCGGAGGCCTTCGGGCAGCTGTTCGCGCGCCACCGGGACCGGCTGTGGGCGGTCGCGATCCGCACGCTCGGCGATCCCGAGGAGGCCGCCGATGCGCTTCAGGACGCGATGATCTCGGCGTTCCGCCGGGCCGGGAGCTTCCGTGGCGACTCGGCGGTAACCACCTGGCTGCACCGTATCGTGGTGAACGCGGCCCTGGACCGGATGCGCAGGCGGTCGGCCCGGCCGACGGTCGGCGGCGACGAGGAGGTGCTGGACAGCCTGGCCAGTGAGCCGCAGCCCGGTGTCCGACCCGTCCGGCGCGACGGATACCCAGCTCGACGTGCTGGACGCGCTGCGGCACCTGGTGCCCGACCAGCAGGCAGCGCTCGTCCTGGTGGACATGCTGGGCTACTCGGTGGCGGACGCCGCCGCAGGTGCTCGGGGTGTCCGAGGGCACGGTGAAGAGCCGGGCCGCCAGAGGCCGGGCCCGGCTGCTGCCCCGGCTGGCCCATCTGCGCCGGCCTGGCCCGCCGAGCCAGGAACAGCGGAACCGATCGGCGAGCCCGCGCGTCGTACCAGCAGAGGAGGGGGGTGACGACGCGTCATGAGCAGGCACGCGAGCCTGAAGATCCTGGCCTTCTACGTCGAGGGTGCGCTCCGGCCGCGCAAGGCTTCGAGAATCGCGTCTCACCTCGCCGGGTGCTCGCGCTGCACCGGCAACGCGCGAGGGTCTGCGAGCAGGTCCCGGTCCTGCTGTCCAGCGACTGCGTTCCCGGCGATCCCGGACAACCTCGTCGTACCGGATCGAGATGGCGATCGTCGCCGAGTCGATCACCAGGGTGACCGTCAGCTCGGACGGCGGTCAGTCGGTCACGACCGAACTCAGCGCGAGCCGGACGTCACGGCCGCGGTGGTCTCCGGCGAGGCCAGCCGCCGCGACCTGCCCGTCCGCCGCCGCCGCCAGCCACGGCGGGGTGGCGGATGCCCGGCTTTTCCTCGCCGCTGGCGGGCTCGCTCGCGGCGGTCGGCGCCGCGGTCGTGATCGCTGGCGGCGGCTACGAGATCGCGCGCCACCTCGGCAGCACTACCCCCGGCTCGGCGGGCACGTCGGCGCACGCCGCCGATGAGCGCTCCGCGCGCGTCGTCAGGCTCGCCGGCCAGACCCGTCAACGGCCCGTCCGTCCAGTTCCAGCAGTCCGGCCATAGCCCGGTCTGTCTCCTCGGAAGTGACACAGACCAATTTCCTCCCGGACCACCTGCAGGCCCAGGCTGAGGCCGCGCTCCAGGCCGCGCGCTTAGCCGACTCAAGTCCATCCAGGGCAGCGGGCAGCCCGCTTGCCGCAGGCCAATGGCGCGGCGACCGGCAGTCCCGCGGCGCTGACCAAGTGCGTCAGCAACATCGCCGCCGGGCGAGATGTATTGCTGGTGGATATCGCCCAGTACCAGCTCAAGCCGGCCACGATCGTCGTGGTCGGGACGGCCCCGAGTGGCCCCGGCATCGTCTACGCGGTCGGTGGCGCTGCTCGGCGTCGGACAAGGACATGTTCGCCCAGCGGCCCTGCCGTCGCCATCCCACTGACGCGGCGGCGATGACTGGCGGGCCCGGCTCCGGGTAGCCACCTGGCCGGGCCCGGCTGACGGGCGCGGACCAGGCCCGGGCCGCTACCATCCGGGGTTGACCCGGGCGGGAATCTCTGTACCTGCCTGGTGGTTGATGCCGGTGCTAGCCGAGAGGGGCAGGACACAAGTGACCGACGTTCGGGACGTCATCATCATCGGGTCGGGGCCCGCGGGCTATACCGCCGCTCTGTACGCCGGCCGGGCGCGGCTGCGCCCGCTGGTGTTCGAGGGCTCGGTCACGTCCGGTGGTGCGCTGATGAACACCACGGACGTGGAGAACTTCCCCGGTTTCCCCGACGGCGTCCTCGGGCCGGATCTGATGGACCACCTGCGCAAGCAGGCTGAGCGGTTCGGCGCCGAGCTGGTTGCCGACGACGTGACCGAGGTGGACCTGAAGGCCACTCCGAAGGTCGTCCGGGTCGAGAGGACACCTACCTGGCCAAGACGGTCATCGTCGCGTCCGGGTCGGCCTACCGCGAGCTGGGCGTCGAGGGTGAGAAGCGGCTGTCGGGACACGGCGTGTCGTGGTGTGCCACCTGTGACGGCTTCTTCTTCCGCGAGCAGGACATCGCCGTCATCGGCGGTGGCGACTCGGCGATGGAGGAGGCCACGTTCCTCACCCGGTTCGCGAAGACGCGTGACGATCGTGCACCGGCGCGACACGCTGCGCGCTTCGAAGATCATGCAGGACCGCGCCTCGGCCAATCCTAAGATCAAGTTCGTCTGGGACAGCGAGGTGGCTGAGGTCCTCGGCGCGGACCGGGTCACCGGCCTGCGACTGCGCAATCTCAGACTGGCGCGGAGAGCACGCTGCCGGTCGGCGGCATGTTCGTGGCGATCGGGCACGACCCGCGCAGCGAGCTGTTCGCGGACCAGCTCGAGACCGACGAGGATGGCTACCTGGCGGTCGACAGCCCGTCGACCCGCACGGCGATCGACGGCGTCTTCGCGGCGGGCGACGTCGTGGACCGCACTTACCGGCAGGCGGTCACCGCGGCCGGTACGGGCTGCGCGGCTGCCCTCGATGCCGAGCGCTGGCTGGCCGATCACGAGGACTGACCGGCTCCCGGCGAGCAGAAGCTGACCGCCGCTGACCCGCGGCGGCACGAATCAACAAGACGGAAGGAAGTCCTGGACGTGGGCGCAACCAAGGCAGTAACCGACGCGACCTTCGAGGCCGAGGTACTGCAGGCGAGCAAGCCAGTCGTCGTCGACTACTGGGCCGAGTGGTGCGGGCCGTGCCGGCAGGTGGCGCCGGTACTCGAGGAGATCGCCACCGAGCACGGCGACAAGATCGAGGTCGTCAAGCTGAACGTGGACGAGAACCCTGGCACCGCGCAGAAGTACGGGATCATGAACATCCCGACGCTCACCGTGTTCCAGAACGGCGCGCCGGTCAAGGAGATCGTCGGCGCGCGGCCGAAGTCCGCGCTGCTGCGCGAGCTCGCCGAGTTCATCTGAGCCGCACTCTGAACGCCTGCCGCAGCCGCGGCTGCGGCAGGCGGGTAATCGCAGGTTCGCCGGGGTCAGCGCGCGTACACGGCGACGTTGCGGCGGGCCGGCAGGAACGGCGCCGCGACGAGTCCGACGGCCGCGATCGCGGCGATCAGCACACCCACCACGTGCAGCGCGGTCACTGGCCCGCGCGCCGCCGACTGCTGCGCGAATACGGCTGCTACCAGCCCGACGCCGAGCGACCCGGCGATGCGCTGCCAGATGCTGAACAGCGTGCTCGCGTCGCTCAGCTGGTGCTGCGGCAGCGGCTCGGTGAGGACGGCCAGCAGCGGCGTGATGACCAGGCCGATCGATGCGGACCTGGCGGCGAGCAGCCCCGAGGTGACGATCAGCGGTGTCCGCGCGGTGATGCGCCAGCAAGCCGAGACTCGCGACCGTCAGCACGGCAAAGCCCGCGAGCACGGTGGTCCGCACGGTCACGAGCTTCAGGACCCGCTGACCGAGGGTGGTCGACAGCCCGGTGATGAGGCCCTGCGGCAGCATCGCGATGCCGGCCGCCAGCGGCGCTGTGGCCCTGGACTTCCTGGATGAAGACCGGCAGCAGGAACACCGCCGCGAACGTGACCACCGAGGCGCCACGGCGCACAGGGTGAGCGCGAGCGCACCGGCGGATGTCCGGGCCAGGGACAGATCGAGGGCGGGCTGGCGGGCCCGCCCCGCCCGAGCGCATAGCCGGCGAGCAGCGCGGCGCCGGTCCCCAGCGGCACGAGCGCGGACCGCGGACGCCCAGCCCCGGGCAGGCGCCTGGCTGACGCCGAGCAGCAGAGCCGCAAGGCCGACGCGAGCAGCAGCAAGCCGGACCCGGTCCAGCCGCGCCCGCCGGCGCGGGGTGCGGCCATGTCCGCCGGGATGCGGCCGACCGCTATCGCGGCGGCGACCCCGAACGGCACGTTGACGAGGAAGATGCTGCGCCAGCCGACGGCGCCGATCAGCGCGCCGCCGACGCTGGGCCCGAGCGCGGGCCCGAGGAACAGCAGCAGGCCGGCGGTGGCCGGCATGGATCTGACCGCGTCGCTGCCGCCGAACAGCATGCTCATGGCCAGCGGCACCAGCGGGGCCGCGACCAGGCCCTGGAGGATGCGGGCCGCGATCAGCACGCGCACGTCAGGTGCGGCGGCGCACGCCGCGGACGCCAGCGTGAAGGCGACCACGCTGGCCCGGTAGACCGGCGAGCGTGCCGAAGCGGCGGGACAGGTAGGCGGTGGCGGCGAGGCCGGTGCCGAGCGCCAGCAGGTAGCCGCTCACTGCCCACTGCACCAGCTGGCAGGCTCGCGCGCAGGTCCCGGGCGATGGGCGCGACGCGACGTTGACGATGCTGGAGTCGAGCATGGACAGCAGCGGCCCGGCGAGCAGCGCGTACTGTGCTTGCGCGCTCATCCCTCGGGGCGATCTGTTTCCCGCTCGCCACCGGGGCGCCTGAAGGTGGCGCCTTCCCTCTCTGCTTTCCCGCTCGCTCGCCGGGGCGCTGCGAGGCACCGTCTTCCCTCGTCGCAAACACCGCTCCTCAGTCCAGACGGCGCCGCGCCGCGTCGGCTCGCTCGGGCTCGTCGGTGTACGCGTCGCAGGGCGAGGCGGTCCGGTCATTCCGGCGGCTCGGCGGCTCGCTGCCAGCCCGGCCAGCCAGCGCCGCTCGCTCTCGGTCCGCGTGATCAGCTCGGCCGTCACCAGCGTGCTCCAGCGCTCGCTCGCCGATCGCTGGCTGAGTTCGGTGAGACGGCTCAGCCGGTCTGCCAGGGCCGCGTCCCTGGCGTCCAGCACGGCGATCCGCTCCTGGTCGCTGAGCAGCGCGAACTGACCCAGCCGGGTCATGAACTCGGTGTCGTCCTGGGCCGCGTCCGGCGGCAGGTCGGCGATCATGTCGTGCAGCAGCCCGTGCCCGACGTCGGTCAGCTCGTAGACCTGCTGGGCCGGACGGCCTGCTGCTCGTGGGCGGTCCTGACGACCGCGCCGGCCTCTTCGAACCGGCGCAGCGCGGGATAGAGCGCGTTGTTGTTGAGGACGACGCCGGTCACCGACTCCACCCGCTTGCGCAGCTCGTAGCCGTGGGCAGGCCGCCTGGTCAGATGGCGCAGGATCAGGATCTCGATGTACGACACGTAGTCCAGCTTAACCTATGTTCGATGGACTAAGTTCGGCCCTGTCTCTGCCTCAGGCGGTCAGAGTTTCCCGGCCGACCACGACATCAATGTGGCAGGCTCCTGACCGTGACCAGTCAGCCTTCGCCGCCGCTGATCTCCGTGATGCTGGCCGTGGCCGACGCGTCGGCCGCCGCGCGGTGGTATGCCAGCGCACTCGGGGCTACCGAGCTGTGGAACCTCGGGGGCGTGGTCGGCCTGAGCGTCGCGGGCGCGCCGTTCTTTCTCGGCGAGCCGGAGAACAATGGCTGGGACACTCCGGCTGCGCTTGGCTCCCGGACAGTTCGGGTCGAGGTGTTCGTCGACGATCCGGACGGCTTCATCGAGCGGGCCGTGGCGCCAGCGCAGCCGGCAGCGGGGACGAGCTGCGTGATCACGAGTTGCCGTGGGGCGTCCACCGGCAGGGTGGTTTCGTCGACCCGTTCGGCCATCTCTGGCTAGTCGGCGACCGGTCACCACTGCGCCCGCGCGGGCCGCGGTAGCGCGGCGCTCAGGAGCGCTACGCGAGCCGCAGCGCGCGCTCGGGCGACATCGAGCCCAGCAGCCGTTCGAGCGCGACCTCGACGTCCTCACGCCACGACAGCGCGGTCTTGAGCTCCAGCCGCAGCCGCGGGTACCGCGCGTGCGGGCGCACCGTCTTGAACCCGACCGCGAGCAGATAGTCGGCCGGCACGACGCAGGACGGTTCGGTCCACTTGACGTCGCCGAAGGCCTCGATTGCCCGGATGCCCCGCCGGGTCAGGTCCTTGGCGAGCCCCTGGACCAGCATCCGGCCTAGGCCGCCGCCGGCGAACTCGGACATGACGTGAGCGGTCATGAGCAGCACCGCGTCAGCGCTGACCGGGCTGGTCGGGAACGTCACGCAGCGCGGTGAGTAGCTGGGCGGGGCGTAGGTCATGTATCCGGCGGGCACGCCGTCGACGTAGATGATCTTGCCGCAGCTGCCCCACTCGAGCAGACCGAGGAGATCCAGGCTTCTTTCTCGAGCGCCGGATCGCCGACCTCCAGGGCGCGGGCCTGACCGACCGGATCAAGCTCCCAGAAAACACATTTCCGGCAGCGAGGCGGCAGGTCGTCAAGATTGTCCAGGGTGATGCTCGCAAGACGGCGCGACACGTTCGTATCCCTGCGACTCGGCGCCAGGTTGGATCGGGTCATCGGTACCGACGGCCCGACGGCCGGGAACGCACCGGCGCGTGCCTGGCCTCGGGGCCCATCGTACCCGGGCAGGCCCGCCGCAGTCCTGCCGGATGGCTTGTTTGATCGCTCCGTACGACCCCGCAGGTTTCACGTGAATCACGATTGCGCTTTGACGTCGGACACCAGCGCGTCCACGTCGGCCTCGCTGGTGTCGAACGCGGTCATCCACCGTACGACGCAGCGCCCGTTGTCGCCGCCGGACCAGATGTGGAACGGTCCAGTCGGCCTGCAGCGCCCGGACTCGCCCGGTGTCGCAGCTCGGCGAACACGCCGTTGCTCTCGGTCCGGTAGGCGATCCGGACGCCGGGCACGTCCGTGACGCCGGCCGCGAGCCTGGCCGCCATCGCGTTCGCGTGCCGGGCGTTCTGCGAGCCAGACGTCGCCTTCGAGCAGCCCGAGCAGCTGAGCGGACAGGAAGCGCATCTTCGAGCTGAGCTGCATCTGCTGCTTGCGGTGGAACGGCCCGGCCAGCCGGGCCAGGCCCGGCGTCATGACGAGGACAGCCTCGACCCCCATGGCGCCGTTCTTGGTGCCCCCGAAGCTCAGGATGTCCGCGCAGGCGGCCATGTCGGCCAGCGCGCAGTCGAGGTGCGCGACCGCGTTGGCGAGCCGGGCACCGTCGATGTAGACCAGGAGCCCCTCGCGGTCGCAGAAGTCGCGGACGGCTCGCAGCTCGGCGAGCGAGTAGCAGGTGCCGGTCTCGGTCACCTGGGCGAGCTGCACCACCCGCGGCTGCACCCGGTGCTCGTCGCCGCGGCCGGTCAGCCGGGTGGCGATCAGCTCCGGGGTCAGCTTGCCGTCCGGCGTGCCGACCGTGAGCAGCTTCGTGCCGAGGATGCGCTCGGCCGCGCCGCACTCGTCGACGTTGAGGTGCGACGACTCCGCGCAGATGACGCCTTCGTACGGGCGCAGCAGCAGGCTGATGCCGAGCACGTTTGCCGCCGTGCCGTTGAAGACGAGGAACACGTCGGCCGCGCCCGACGCCGTGCGCATGCGGTCAATCGACCGGCGGGAGAGGTCGTCGTCGCCGTAGGCGATCGCGTCACCTGCGTTAGCGTCCGCGAGCGCCGCCATGACGGCCGGGTGCACGCCGGCGTGGTTGTCGCTACCGAAGCTCTTGCGAGTGGGGTTCAGCACGAGCCAGAGCCTAGCGCCGCGGCCGTCGCTCCGCCTAGCCGCGCCGTCCGGGGTTCAGATCGGGCGACATCGCGTACACGATCCGCTCGAGATCATCGAGTGAGGCGAACTCGACGACGATCTTTCCCTTGCGCTGGCCGAGCTCGACCTTGACCCGGGTGTCGAATACGTCCGAGAGCCGGTCAGCCAGGTCCTTCAGCCCCGGCGCCACCGGCGCCCTCGTCGCCGGTGCGCGCGGCGCCCTTCGCCGGGCGGACACCGAGCGCGACGAGCTCCTCGACCGCCCGGACCGACAGGCCCTCCGCCACGATCCGGTGCGCCAGCTGCTCCTGCGCGACCGGATCCTCCACCCCGAGCAGTGCCCGCGCGTGCCCGGCGCTCAGCACGCCGGCCGCGACCCGCTTCTGCACCGCCGGCGGCAGATTCAGCAGCCTGATGGTGTTCGAGATGTGCGGCCGCGACCGGCCGACCCGCCGCGCCAGTTCCTCGTGCGTCGCGGCGAAGTCGTCGAGCAGCTGCTGGTACGCCGCTGCTTCCTCCAGCGGGTTCAGCTGCTCGCGGTGCAGGTTCTCGATCAGCGCGTCCCGGAGCATGTCGTCGTCGGAGGTGTCCCGGACGATCGCCGGGATGACGTCGACACCGGCCAGCTGGCTGGCCCGCCACCGGCGCTCGCCCATGATGAGCTCGTACTGGCCGGCGGCCGAGCTTGCCGCACGACGACTGGCTGCAGCAGCCCGACGGCGCCGATGGACTCGGCCAGTTCGGCCAGCGTGTCGGCATCGAAGATCTGCCGCGGCTGCCGCGGGTTCGGGGTGATCGCGCCGACCGGAACCTCCTCCAGGTAGGCGCCCGAGAACGGCGGCCGCGTCCGGCCCAAGGCCATCCCGGCCGCGGGCTGGTTCCCCGGCGTGCCGGCATCGAGCGCAGGCGGCCCGCTCGGGAATCAGCGCGCCGAGGCCCTTACCTAGTCCGCGCTTTGGCTGCGGCATCTGTCGCTCCCCTCGCCTCGGGCCGATCCCGCGTGAAAGACATCGGCGTCAGCGAGCGCCAGCGCCACGCTGCGCTCCGCGAGCTCCCGCGCGGCTTCCAGGTACGCCAGCGCGCCCGGTCGAGCCGGGGTCGTACGTCATCACCGACTGGCCGTAGCTCGGCGCCTCGGACACCCGGACGCTGCGCGGGATCACCGAGCGAAAGCACGACGCCGCCGAAGTGCTCCCGCACCTCGTCGGCCACCTGCGAGGCGAGCCGGGTCCGGCCGTCGTACATCGTCAGCAGGATCGTGCGTGACCGCGAGGTCCGGGTTCAGGTGGCTGCGCACCAGGTCCACCGTCCTCAGCAGCTGCTCCAGTCCCTCCAGCGCGTAGTACTCGCACTGGATCGGGATCAGCACCTCCGGCGCCGCCACGAGCGCGTTCACGGTCAGCAGCCCGAGCGAGGGCGGGCAGTCGATGAAGATGTAGTCCAGGTCGGACGCGTCGTAGGCGCCCAGCGCGCGAGCGAGCCGCGCCTCGCGGGCAACCAGCGGGACGAGCTCGATCTCTGCGCCTGCCAGGTCGATGGACGCCGGCACGCAGTACAGCTGCGGGTACCCGGCCACCTGCCGCACTACGGACGCCAGCGGCAGCCCGTCCACGAGCACGTTGTACACCGACGAGATCCCGGACCGGTGGTCGACGTCCAGGGCAGTCGACGCGTTCCCCTGCGGATCCAGGTCCACCACCAGGACCCGTGCGCCGTGCATCGCCAGGCTCGCGGCCATATTCACGGCGGTCGTCGTCTTGCCGACTCCGCCCTTCTGATTGGCGATCGTGATCACCCGGCACGAACCGGGCCGCGGCCAGCGTACGCCGCCCGACCTGGCCACCACCGCCGCCTGCGCGGCCCGCGCGATGGGCGTGTCCGCTACCGCATCCGGCACGGATGGAACAGCCACCTGAACCTCGCTCTCGCCCGACCCGACGTCAGCCCCGCCTACGTTATCTGCGGTCGCGTCGTCCGCATCCCGCCTGAAGCCCTGCTGCCGGCCCGCTCCCGCATCAGCAACCCCGGTCCCAGCGACCACGGGAACGGCAGTCCCCAGCACCGGGTCGGCGGAGTCGGCTTCGGGGGTGCGGGTCGTCGTGCCACCGGCTCGGCTCCACTCGACGGCCTCGGCGGCCGGCTCACCAGTCGGGTCGGCACCGGCGGGCGCAAGCACAGTTTCACGTGAAACAGCGGCCAGGGCCGAGCGCAGCTTCGGCGGCCGTTCCCGCGCGCCCGATCGCCGAGGCCAGCCGAGGCCGCGATGCTCCGAGCACCGCGGCAGGATCGCCGCCAGGCCCGGCCAAGCGCGGCTCCGGCCAGCCCAGGCCCGGCCCGAGCTCGCACTCCATCCGTCAGTTCCTCCACGACCGCCTGCGTAGCGCTCCGACCAGTCCGATGCCCGCAACCTGTGCCGGCCGCCTGCCTCGCCGCCCGCCCGCACCGCGGCGCGCTGCCGTCGCGAACCCGCCGCCGCGGCCGCGCGGCCGTTCCGCCGGACCGCACGTTCGCTCGCCGGGCCAGCGCACCGTGAACATCACCACTGTCGCAGCAGCCGGACCGCTCGCGCTACCTACCTGCCGCCACGCCGGCGTCGGTCACCCCGAGCTCGGCCAGCCCGGTCGCGCGCGGCGCCAGCTCCGCCGCCGCCGAGCTGCCCTTCATCGCCACCACCGCGCCGCCCGGCCGCGCCAGCGCCGCGCACAGGCCCGGCCAGCTTCGCCAGCGGCGCCACCGCGCGCGCCGTCACCAGGTCCGCGGCCAGTTCGCCGGCCAGCTCCTCGGCCCGGCCCCGCCGCACCTCCACGTTGGCCAGGCCGAGTTCCGCGACGCACTCGTCCAGGAACACAACCCGCCGCGCCAGCGGCTCCACCAGCGTCAGCCGGGCATCCGGCACGCAGCAGCGCCAGCACGATTCCCGGCAGCCCGGCGCCCGAGCCGACGTCGACGACCCAGGCCGTCAGCCGGGACCAGCTCGGCGATCGCCGCGCAAGTTCAGCAGGTGCCGGTCCCAGATCCGGCCGGCCTCGGCCGGCCCGAGGAGACCTCGCTCCACGCCCGGCCCCGCCAGCAGTTCCGCGTACCGGGCAGCGCCCGGAAAGGCCGTCCCGAATATCGCGTCGGCTCCGCCCGGCGGCCCGGTCACGAGCCCGCCAGTTATCAGGCCGGAAGCACGACGACGCGCCGGTCCGGCTCTTCGCCCTCCGACTCGCTGCGCAGGCCGGCCGCCGCCACCGCGTCGTGCACGATCTTCCGCTCGAACGGGTTCATCGCCCACAGCCGCTTCGGCTCGCCCGGTGCGCATGACCTCTTCCGCCGCGTCCTGGCCCGCCGCCGCCAGCTCCGCCCGCCGCCGCTGCCGGTAGCCGCCGACGTCCAGCATCATCCGGGTCCGGCTCCCGGTCTGCTTGTGCACCGCCAGCCGGGTCAGCTCCTGCAGCGCTTCCAGCACCTCACCGCGCCGGCCGACCAGCTCGTCCAGCGTCGCGCCGACGACCGAGACCACGGCGCGGTCGCCTTCGACGTCCATGTCGATGTCGCCGTCCAGGTCAGCGACGTCGAGCAGGCCCTCGATGTAGTCGGCCGCGACCTCGCCCTCGAGCTCCAGGTCCGCGACCGACGGCCGGACCGGACCGGCACTCGTCCTCAGGCCCGTCTCTCCTCCGTGTCCAGCTCGCCCGCGTCCGTGAACTCGGTCAGGCCGACGTCATCCGGGTGCCCGGCATCATGCGCCATCACGTCTTCCTGCTGGCTCATGCCAGGTCCTCCCTCAGTCCGTGCCTCATCGCTCGTACCAAACCCTGCCACAGCCCGGACGTCAGCGTTTGCCCGTGCGCTTACTGCGACTCTGCCGCTGGGTCTGATGCCGCACGACCTTCACGTCCGGCTCGGCCGGCGGCGGCTCAGGCTCAGATTTGCCCTTCGCCAGCCTTCGCAGCATCCCGCTGTTGCCGCCCGACCGCGACCCGGCCGCCGACCCGTTCGACCCGGCCCGGCCGGTGCCCGCCCACCTTGCCATTAGCCCGCTGAGCCCGGCCAGAGCCCGGCGCGAGCGCGTTCGCGGTCGCCGTACGGCCGCCGACCTTCGGCGGCTGGCTCTGCGTCGACGGGCGCCGGCGGCGTGTACGGGTAACGCAGGCCGAGGATGTACTGCTGGCCCAGCGTCCAGAGGTTCGTCGTGCACCAGTACAGGACCAGCCCGAACGGCCAGTACAGACCCGTCAGCGCGAAGAACGGCATGATGTAGGTCATGTACTTCTGCGACGACGCCATCGGGTTGTCCGGCGTCGCGGCGGGCATCATGCCGCGCTTCTGGCTCTGCCGGATCGTCAGGAACGTGGTGACCATGCTGATCACCACGGCCAGGACAATGATGAGTCTTCGACTCGAGCGGAACGTGCAGGGTCCCGGTGAACAGCACCTTGTCGTAAAGGGTCGCGCCCAGGATCTTCGCCGACCGCGCGTTCTCCACCATCGACTGTGGCAGCCCGTAGCTCGGCGTCCCGCCGTGATAGTCGGCGATCGCGCGCAGCACGCTGAACAGCGAGAAGAACAGCGGCAGCTGGAGCACGAACGGGCAGGCAGCCCATCAGCGGGTTCACACCCGCCTCCTGGTACAGCTTCATCGTCTCTTGGTTCAGCGTCTGCTTGTCGTTTTTGTACTTCTTGCGCAGCGCCGCCATCTGTGGCTGCAGGGACGACATCGCCCTGGTGGTGTGCATCTGCTTGATAAACAGCGGCACCATCAGCAGCCGCATAAACATGACCAGGATCACGATGGTGAGAGCCCAGGTCCAGCCGCTCGTGGGGCCGAAGACTGGCTTCAGCACGTAGTAAATGTGCGTCAGCACCCAGCCGACTGCCTCATACAGCGCGTTGAGTGGGTTCACCCTGTTAGCTCCTAGCCCTTAGTTCAACCGCAACTTCACAGTCAACGTCCGGCGCCGCGTGAACCGCTTCCACTCGCGCCCGATCCGCGGGCCTGCGGCGAGCCCGGGACAAAGTCGAGTCCGCCCCGGATGGAACGGATGGCACCGGCTCAGACGACGTATCGCCAGCCACGACCCGCGCAGCGCGCCGTGCAGCTGCACGGCTTCCAGTGCGTAGGCGCTGCACGAAGGGTAAAACCTGCACCGGGCCCCGAGCAGCGGGCTGACGAACCTGCGATAGCCGATCAGCAACACCACCAGCACTCCGGCCGTGTCCCGACGCTAACGCCTTCTGGTTGGCAACGCGTTCCGGCCCTGCGGTCATCCGCTCGGCCTCCCACCCTGCCGCCGAAGCAAAGCTCCGATTACCAGGTCGAGGTCGGCGGCAAGATCCGCCTGGCAGGCCATTACGGCGCGCGGGCTAGCGCGCAATACAAGCAGGCTACCCTCCGGCAGCGCGCCCAGATACCCGCGGGCCAGATGCCGCAGCCGCCGCCGGACCCGATTCCGCGCTACGGCCGGGCCGACGGCCTTGCTCACGATAAATCCCACCAGGGCCGGCCGGTCATGGTCCGGCGTCGACCAGCAGGTGCCCGGACACTAGCGATCGCCCCGCCCTGCTGCCGCGCCTGGTGGCGGATTCGAAGTCGGCCCGCCGCCGCATCCGCGCCGCTGCGGGGAGCATGACACTAGCCGCTGCCGCGGGCGTCCTCAGACGCTGACGCGGGCGCGGCCCTTCCGGCGCCTGGCCGCGAGGACGGCCCGGCCGGCACGGGTGCGCATGCGCAGCCGGAAGCCATGCGTCTTCGCCCGACGGCGGTTGTTCGGCTGGAACGTACGCTTGCTCACTGGGACTCCAGATGGCGGCAGGTCTCTGCTCAGGTCTGTGGGTGGTGCTCAAACGGCGGCGCAGAAGCCAGTCCCGATCGGAATGAGGCCGCGCTTAAGCCGCACCGGGGTTACCGGACCAATACACGTTACGCGCCGGCCGCGGAGTCGGTCAAACGCGCCAGGCGGACCGCCGGATAGCGGCTAACCCGGCCGACTGGGACTCGCGCCGGGCCGTTAGATCCCGATAGCATCTCCGGCCACCAAGTTCCACGCACCGCCCCGCAGGACTGTCCGGTTTTCCGAACGCACCGTGAACTACGGCCCTAGGCTGTGGACAAGCGGTCGCCGGAGACTGGTCCGGCACCAGCGGTAGCGCCCTCCGGTTGAGCGGACGGACGGCCGATGGCCGCGCGAGACGGCTGGCCGGCCTTGCAACGTGCACATGCTGTGGAAAAACCTGTTGATCACATGTGGGGGACCCGGGTGACCGGCCAATGAGCGAAGACGACCTCGCGGACGTGTGGGCCCGATCCCTAGCCGATTTGGCCGGGATGCAGATCGAGCCGCACCAGCGGGCATGGCTCCAGTTGACCAGGCCACTCGGCCTGGTCGAGAACACCGCGCTCATCGCGGCCCCGAATGAGTTCGTGAAGGAACAGCTCGAAACGAGGCTCCGCGCGCTCATCACCAACGCGCTGTCCCGTGAGCTCGTCCCGCAACATCCAGCTGGCCGTGACCGTCGATCCGGCCGCGACCGCCGAGCCCAGCCAGCCCGCCAGCCGCCCCGTCGGCCGGACCGACATCGGCCGGACCGACAACGCCGATGACGACATCACCGGCCCGATCAACCTCGGCCCCGGCGGCCTGGCGGCCCCCCGGCAGGGCCGAACGGCAACGGCCACGGCAACGGCTACGGCATCCCGGTCCAGCCAGGACCCGATCGAGCAGCCCGGCGCCAGTGACCTGGGGCACCAGCCGTTCCCATCTAGGGGCGCGGGCCTCAGCAGCCCGCACCTGGGCCGCGCCGGGCAAGCCGCCGGACTCGGCCTGCCCTTGCCGGGCCACAGTGACGACAGACGGGCAGCCGGGCTGCCGCCGCTGCATCAGGCCGGGACTGCCCACGGGCCCGGCCAGGCGGTGCCCCGGCCCGGCCAGGCGCGGCTGAACCCGAAGTACACCTTCGACACGTTCGTCATCGGTTCGAGCAACCGGTTCGCGCACGCGGCCGCGGTCGCCGTCGCCGAGGCGCCCGCCAAGGCCTACAACCCGCTGTTTGTCTACGGCGACTCAGGCCTGGGCAAGACGCACCTGCTGCACGCGATCGGCCACTACGCGCAGAGCCTCTACCAGGGCCTCAAGGTCAGGTACGTCAGCTCGGAAGAGTTCACCAACGACTTCATCAACATGATCCGCGACGGTAAGCAGGACGGCTTCCGGCGCCGCTACCGCGACGTCGACGTGCTGCTGGTCGACGACATCCAGTTCCTGGAGAACAAGGAAGGCACCCAGGAGGAGTTCTTCCACACGTTCAACACGCTGCACAACGCCAGCAAGCAGATCGTGATCTCCTCCGACCGGGCGCCCAAGCGGCTGGTCACGCTCGAAGACCGGCTGCGCAGCCGGTTCGAGTGGGGCCTGCAGACCGACGTCCAGCCGCCCGAGCTGGAGACCCGGATCGCGATCCTGCGCAAGAAGGCGGTGCAGGACCGGCTCAACGCGCCGCCGGAGGCGCTCGAGTACATCGCCAGCCGCATCTCCACCAACATCCGCGAGCTCGAGGGCGCGCTGATCCGGGTCACGGCGTTCGCCAGCCTGAACCGCGCAGTCGGTCGACCTCCAGCTCGCCGAGTTCGTGCTCAAGGACCTCATCCCCGAGGCGCACGGGCCCGAGATCACCGCGGCGACGATCATGGGCCAGACCGCCGCCTACTTCGGCCTGTCGATCGAGGACCTGTGCGGCACCTCCCGGTCACGCGTGCTGGTGACCGCGCGGCAGATCGGCATGTACCTGTGCCGCGAGCTCACCGAGATGTCGCTGCCCAAGATCGGCCAGGTATTCGGCGGCCGCGATCACACCACGGTCATGCACGCCGACAAGAAGATCCGCGCGCTGATGGCCGAGCGGCGCGCCATCTACAACCAGGTGACCGAGCTCACCAACCGGATCAAGCAGCAGGCCCTGTCCGGGTGAGCACTGTCCGAGATGAGCACTGTCGGGGCCCGGCTCAGATGACCTGATCGCGGGCGCGATCGGCGCTGCCGCACGCCCCAAACTGCCGCCCCGCACGCAATGTACGCACACAGGCTGTGGATAAGTCTGTGGATGTCCTTGGGGACAGCAGCGGGAAAACTCCGGACATCCGGGGGGTAACGCGGGGGTAACCGGCGCCCGTCGCGTCGGCTCTCCACAGCCTCGCCGCCGCCGCACCCGGGCCGGCCACAGCCGCTGTGCACGGACAATCTGCCGTGCTAGCCTGCGCGGATGCCGGATATCCCCGGGATCCACCGACCCTATGACGACTACCTCTCTTTATTTCCAGCGAGATCCACACTGCAAGAAGGCTCGCTCGCCGCGCTGCCGGCGCGACCATGACCTCATCAGAACAGGAGGGGACCGGTGAAGATCGTCCTCGAGCGTGACGTCCTCGCAGACGCAGTCGCCTGGACCGCCCGTGCCCTGCCCGCCCGGCCCGCCGTCCCGGTGCTCGCTGGCATCAGGCTGCAGGCCGCGGACGACCTCGTGCTGTCCAGCTTCGACTACGACGTCTCCGCGCAGGCCACGGTGCCGGTAGCGACCGAGCAGGCCGGGCAGCGCGCTGGTCTCCGGCCGGCTGCTCGCCGAGATCAGCCGCAGCCTGCCCGCCAAGCCGGTGCACATCACCGCGGAAGACGGGCGGGCGGTGCTCACCTGCGGCAGCGCCACGTTCACGCTGCTGACGATGCCCGAGGAGGAGTACCCGGCGCTGCCGGAGATGCCGCCCGCGGCCGGCTCGATCGGCAGCGACGCGTTCGCCACCGCGGTCAGCCAGTCGGCGACGGCGGCCGGCCGGGACGACACGCTGCCCGCGCTGACCGGCGTGCGGATCGAGATCGACGGCGAGACGCTGACGCTCGTGTCCACCGACCGGTACCGGCTCGCGGTGCGGGAGCTCAAGTGGAACCCGTCCCGGCCCGAACTGTCCGCCGCGGTGCTCGTGCCGGCCAGGGCCCTGGCCGACACGCGCGCGGACGCTGACCAACGGCGCCGAGGTCGTCGATCGCGCTCGCGCTGCCGGGTGAGGAAGGCGGCGCCGGCGACGGCATGATCGGTTTCGAGGGCGCCGGGCGGCGCACGACCACCCGGCTGCTCAGCGGCGAGTTCCCCCGGTACCAGGCGCTGCTGCCGTCGGCGGTCAACGCCGCCGCGCAGCTGTCCACCGGCCTGCTGGCCGAGTCGGTCAAGCGCGTCGCGCTCGTGGCCGAGCGCAACACCGCGGTCCGGCTGGCGTTCAGCGCGGGACAGCTGATGCTGGAGGCCGGCACCGGCGACGAGGCCCAGGCCGAGGAGATCATCGAGGCCGAGTTCGAGGGCGAGGACCTGTCGATCGCGTTCAACCCGCAGTACCTGCTCGACTGGCTTGTCGGCGATCGACTCGGACACGGTGCGGATCTCGTTCACCGAGCCGGGAAAGCCAGCCCTGTTCACCGGGCAAGCCCGGGCCGGACGGCACGCCGGAGTTCCGCTACCTGCTGATGCCGATCCGCCTCGGCGGCTGAGGTCCAGTCCCCGGCCGCAGCCGCTCGCGGGTGCGGCCGCCCGCACCGGCCGCGCGACCTCGCGGGCCGACAGCCGCTAATGTCAGCAGGCGTGCACCTGACCCGGCTGGCGCTGACCGACTTCCGCAGCTACGCGGCCGCCGACGTGACGCTGGAGCCAGGTGTGACGACCTTCACCGGCGCGAACGGCCAGGGCAAGACCAACCTGGTCGAGGCGGCCTGCTACGTCGCCACGTTCGCCAGCCACCGGGTCGCGACCGACGCGCCGCTGATCCGGCAGGGCGCGGAGCGGGCGATCCTGCGGGCCGGGATCCACTCGGCGGGCCGGGACAGCCTGGTGGAGATCGAGATCAACTCCGGCCGGGCCAACCGGGTCCGGCTGAACCGGGCGCCCGCGCCGCGACCGCGCGAGGTCATCGGGGTGCTGCGGTGCGTGCTGTTCGCGCCCGAGGATCTGGCCGTGGTGAAGGGCGATCCCGGAGCAGCGCCGCCGCTACCTCGACGACCTGCTGGTCGCCAGCAGGCCGCGGTACGCCGGGGTCCGGGCCGACTACGAGCGGGTGCTGCGCCAGCGCAACGCGCTGCTGAAGTCGGCCAAGACCCGCGGCGGCGTTCCGCCGAGCGCGATGGAGGTCTGGGACGACCACCTCATCGCGGCCGGCGCTGAACTCACCGCCGGACGATTGCGGCTGGTCAGCGAGATCGAGCCGTTCCTCGGCGCGCTGCTACAGCGCCGTGTCCGGCGACCGAGCGGGACACAACTGTCCGGTACGTGCTCTCGGCCAGCAGACAAGCCGGTTCGGCCGAGCTGCCCGCCGTGGCGGCGGCCGCGCCGCTGCGGCCGGCGACGATGGCGTCGATCGGTCCGCCGGCGATCCCGGCGAAGGCGAACAAGCATCGGCGGCGGTGACCAGGCGGGCATCGCCGAGCTGCTGCGGGAGGCGCTGGCCGCCCGGCGCCGGGCCGAGCTGGAACGGGGCGTCAGCCTCGTCGGCCCGCACCGAGACGAGCTGGAGCTGCACATCGGCGGCCTGCCCGCGCGTGGGTACGCCAGTCACGGCGAGTCGTGGTCGCTGGCGCTCGCCCTGCGGCTGGCTGCCTATCAGCTGCTGCGCTCGGCCGGCGAGGATCCGGTGCTGGTGCTGGACGACGTGTTCGCCGAGCTGGACAGCGAGCGCCGGGAACGGCTGGCCGAGCTCGTCCGGGACGCGGACCAGGTCCTGGTGACCGCGGCGGTACCCGAGGATGTGCCGTCTGGCCTGTCCGGGATCAGGTACGAGGTGGCCGGAAGCGTGATCACCAGTGCCTGACCCGGCCGGACCCGGCGCCGGCGAGTCAGGCCGCGGCCGCCGGCCCGGCAGCGACAGCGAGCAGCAGCTAGCAAGGGCCCGCGAGGCGCTCGCCGCGGCCAGGGCCGCGGCCGGAGCCCGCCCCGGCCGGCCGTACCAGCGGCGGCCGACGGCCCGGCCAGGGCCCGGGTGGCGCGGGCGGTCCGGCGGTCCGGGGGCGCGGCGGTCCGGTGGCGCAGGCGACGCATCCGGCTCGCCCGCAGCGGATAACCCATCCTCCGACGGCGCCGACCCGGATGCGGCGGCCGTCGCCCAGCGGGCCGACGTACCCGCCCAGCCGACACGCGCGGCCAGGCGGGTCCGGCGCGACGACCCGCAGCAGCTCAGCTCCGCCATCGGCGGCCTGCTCAACGACGAGGGCTGGAACCTCGCCGCGGCCACCGGGTCCGTTTTCGGCCGGTGGGCCCAGATTGTCGGACCTGATCTCGCCGGGCACACCCGGCCGGACTCGCTCCGGGACGGCGAGCTGACGGTGCAGGCCGACTCGACCGCGTGGGCCACCCAGCTTCGCCTGCTCGCGGCCCAGTTCGTGCGCCGGCTGAACGCCGAGCTCGGCCCGGGCACGGTCCAGCGGGTCAAAGTCCGCGGACCAGTGACGACCGACCGAAAACCCGGTGAATGGCGGGTGCGCGGCAGTCGCGGGCCACGTGACACGTACGGCTGAGTCTGGGCAGGTGCGCAGGTAAAATGGAGGTGCGCACCAGGACACGCGTCAGCGGCGGGGGGAGCCGCGGGATTGGGCAGCAGTCCCGCGCGAGTGTCCTGTTTCAGGAGGAGCTTCTACTTTGTCCTACGATGCACGTTCGATTACGGTCTTGGAAGGCCTTGAGGCCGTCCGCAAGCGGCCGGGCATGTATATCGGCTCGACTGGTGAGCGCGGCCTCCACCACCTTGTCCACGGAGGTCGTGGACAACGCGGTCGACGAGGCCCTGGCCGGGTTTGCCGACACCATCGAGGTCACTCTGCTCGCCGACGGCGGAGTTCGCACCTATCGACAACGGACGCGGCATCCCGGTCGATATCCATCCAGGCGAGAACCGGCCCGCGGTCGAGGTCGTGCTCACGACCCTGCACGCCGGCGGCAAGTTCGACAGCCAGTCCTACGCGGTATCCGGCGGCCTGCACGGCGTCGGCGTCTCGGTCGTCAACGCGCTGTCCAGCCCGACTCGACGTCGAGATCATGCAAGGACGGCTTCGTCTGGCGGCAGTCGTACGCCGACAGCGAGCCGACCGCGCCGCTGGTGAAGGGCGAGACGACCGACCGAGACCGGCACGATCATCACCTTCTGGCCGGACGACAGGATCTTCGAGACCACGGAGTGGTCATTCGAGACGCTGTCCCGGCGGCTGCAGGAGATGGCGTTCCTGAACCGCGGCCTGTCGATCACGCTGACCGACGAGCGGCCCGAGCACATCAACGGCGAGCCGCACGTCGTCACCTACCGGTACGAGGGCGGCATCGCCGACTTCGTCCGCTACCTCAACGCGATCGAAGGACCCGGTACACGCGACCGTGATCGAGTTCGGCGACGAGGACACCGCCGGGCATCTCGGTTGAGATCGCGATGCAGTGGACGCAGTCCTACTCCGAGTCTGTGCACACCTTCGCCAACACGATCAACACGGCCGAGGGCGGCACCCACGAGGAGGGCTTCCGGTCGGCGCTGACCAACGATCGTCAACCGGTACGCCCGGGACCAGGGCACGCTCAAGGGAGGCAAGGACGACAACTTCGCTCGGCGAGGACGTCCGCGAGGGCCTGACCGCGATCATCCACGTGAAGCTGTCCGAGCCGCAGTTCGAGGGCCAGACCAAGACCAAGCTCGGCAACACCGATGGCCAAGTCGTTCGTGCAGAAGGTCTGCAACGACCAGCTGCGGGACTGGTTCGAGCGCAATCCCGGCGAGGCCAAGGGCATCGTAATGAAGGCATCCAGGCAGCGCGCGCGCCCGGATCGCGGCCCGGCAGGCCAGGGACCTGACCCGCAAGAGCGCTCATGGGCGGCGTCGGGCCTGCCCGGCAAGCTGGCCGACTGCCAGTCCGGCGACCCGGCAGCAGTGCGAGATCTACGTCGTCGAGGGCGACTCCGCCGGCGGCTCAGCCAAGGGCGGGCGGGACTCGAGGTTCCAGGCGATCCTGCCGATCCGCGGCAAGATCCTCAACGTCGAGAAGGCCCGGATCGACCGGGTGCTGAAGAACAACGAGGTCCAGTCGATGATCACGGCGCTCGGCACCGGGATCCACGACGAGTTCGACCTCGGCCAAGCTGCGCTACCACCACATCATCCTGATGGCGGACGCCGACGTGGACGGTCAGCACATCACCACGCTTGCTGCTGACGCTGCTGTTCCGGTTCATGAAGCCGCTGATCGAGGCCGGGCCACGTGTACGTGGCCCAGCCGCCGCTTTACAAGATCAAGTGGGAAGGCCGCAACGTCCAGCCCGGCTACGCCTACTCCGACCGGGAGCGGGACACGGTGATCGAGGCCGGGCATCGAGGACGGCCGCAAGGACGCGCAGCGCGACGGCGTACAGCGGTTCAAGGGCCTGGGCGAGATGAACGCGAACGAGCTGTGGGACACCACGATGGACCCGGCCCGCCGGGTGCTCAAGCAGGTCACGGTCGACGACGCCGCGCAGGCCGACGAGATGTTCAGCGTGCTGATGGGCGAGGACGTCGAAGCGCGGCGCTCGTTCATCCAGCGCAATGCGAAGGACGTCAAGTTCCTCGACATCTAGCCGGGAACGCGGGGGTGCCCGCGCTCGCGGCACCGCATGTACTCAGGGTTCAAGGAAGGACGAATAAGTGCCTGACGTAGAGGCGCCGGCCGAGGGACGAGGCCGGACCGAGCCGGTCGACATCCAGGTCGAGATGCAGCGCAGCTTCCTCGACTACGCGATGTCCGTCATCGTCGGCCGGGCGCTGCCGGACGTGCGGGACGGCCTCAAGCCCGTCCACATCCGCATCCTGTACGCGATGTACGACGGCGGGTACCGGCCCGAGCGCGGCTATTTCAAGTGCGCGCGCGTCATCGGTGAGGTGATGGGCAACTACCACCCGCACGGCGACTCAGCGATCTACGACACTCTCGTCCGGCTGGCCCAGGACTGGACGATGCGGATGCCGTTGGTCGACGGCCAGGGCAACTTCGGTTCGCCGGGCAACGACCCGGCCGCGGCCATGCGCTACACCGAGTGCCGGCTGACTCCGCTGGCGATGGAGATGCTGCGGGACATCGACAAGGAGACTGTCGATTTCCGGCCTAACTACGACGGCCGCTCGGCTGAGCCCGTGGTGCTGCCGGCCCGGTTCCCGAACCTGCTCGTCAATGGGTCGGAGGGCATCGCGGTGGCGATGGCCACCAAGATCCCGCCGCACAACCTGCGCGAGGTCAACGAGGGCGTGCAGTGGTACCTGCAGAACTTCGAGGCGACCGACGAGGAACTGCTGGAAGCGCTGATCGAGCGGATCAAGGGGCCTGATTTCCCGACGGCCGCGCAGATCGTCGGGCGCCGCGGAATCCAGGAGGCCTACCGCACCGGCCGTGGCTCGATCACCATGCGCGCGGTCGTCGAGGTGGAGGAAGACCGCAAGGGCCGGACCTGCCTGGTCGCCACCCAGCTGCCGTTCCAGGTAAACCCCGACAACCTGGCGAAGAAGATCGCCGAACTGGCCAACGACGGCCGGATCCCCGGCATCGCCAACGTGCAACGACGAGAGCAGCGCCCGGGTCGGGCGTCGGCTCGTCATCGTGCTCAAGCGCGACGCGGTCGCCAAGGTCGTGCTGAACAACCTGTACAAGCACACCGAGCTGCAGGACACCTTCGGCGCCAACATGGTCGCCCTGGTCGACGGCGTGCCGCGCACGCTGCGGCTGGACCAGATGATCCGGTACTGGACCGCCCACCAGATCGAGGTCATCGTCCGCCGCACCCGGTACATGCTGCGCAAGGCGCAGGAGCGGGCGCACATCGTGGGCGCGCTGCTGAAGGCTATCGACCAGATCGACGCGGTGATCGCGCTCATCCGGGCCAGCGCATCGGCGTCTGCGGCGCAGCAGGGCCTGATGGACCTGCTGGACATCGACGAGATTCAGGCCCGCGCGATCCTCGACATGCAGCTTCGCAAGCTGGCCGCGCTGGAGCGCCAGCAGCTGGTCGACGAGTACGAGGAGCTGATGACCCAGATCGCCGAGTACGAGGCAATCCTCGCCTCGCCGGAGCGCCAGCGCGAGATCGTCAGCACCGAGCTGGCCGAGATCGTCGACAAGTACGGCGACGACCGCCGGACCGAGATCATCGCCTATGACGGCGACATGTCCGTCGAGGACCTGATCGCCGAGGAAGACGTCGTCGTCACGATCACCCGTGGTGGTTACGCCAAGCGGACGAAGACCGACCTGTACCGGGCGCAGCGGCGCGGGGCGGCAAGGGCGTCCGTGGTGCGCAGCTGCGCCAGGACGACATCGTCGACCACTTCTTCGTCACCACGACGCACCACTGGATCCTGTTCTTCACGAACAAGGGCCGGGTGTACCGGGCCAAGGCGTACGAGCTGCCCGATGCCGGCCGCGACGCTCGCGGCCAGCACGTGGCGAACCTGCTGGCCTTCCAGCCGGACGAGCGAATCGCCGAGGTGCTGGCGCTGCGCGACTACACGGTCGCGCCGTACCTGGTGCTGGCCACGTCGGGCCGGCCTGGTGAAGAAGTCTCGGCTGACCGACTTCGACTCGCCGCGCACCGGCGGCATCATCGCGATCAACCTCCGCGAGGACGACGAGGTCATCGCCGCCCGGCTGGTGTCGCGCCGAGCAGGACCTGCTGCTGGTCAGCAAGCACGCCCAGGCGATCAGGTTCCGGGCCACCGACGAGGCACTCCGGCCGATGGGCCGGGCCACCTCCGGCGTGATCGGGATGCGATTCACCGAGGGCGACCAGCTGCTCGGGATGCACGTCGTCAGCGAGGGCGCGGACGTGCTGGTCGCCACCAGCGGCGGCTACGCCAAACGGACGACCGCCGACCAGTACAACGGTTCAGGGCCGCGGCGGCCTCGGCGTGGTCACGGCCAGGATCACCGAGGACAGGGGCGAGCTGATCGGCGCGCTGATGGTGCACCCAGATGACGAAGTTTTTGCAATCACCTCAGCAGGCGGCGTTATCAGGACCGCAGCGGCGCGAGATCAAGATGTCCGGCCGCCAGACCATGGGGGTCCGGCTGGTGAACCTCGGCGAGGGTCAGAGCCTGGTCGGGCATCGCAAGGAATGCCGAGGCCAGCGAGCCTGCGGCCGGGGTCGAGGACGCGGTGGATCCGAGCATCGACCCGGCGGAGATTGTATTCGCCTCCGGCAGGGACGAGGTCGCTCGCCGGCGAGGCCGCCGAGCCGGTCGAGAACGACGATTCCGAGTGAGCCGGGCCGGGCATCGCTAGCTGCTCCGATCCGGTTGCGGTCTGAGATCTTCCCTGGTAGCCGTCGCGACGGAACCGTGTATCGTGCGAGGGCAGTACTACCGAAAATGGATAGTTCCGGGGGCACGCCGAACGGGGCAACGATCGGCCGATCTCGGGCGTCTTAGCAGATGCCGTGGAAGTGGATCTGGTTCGAGCGAATCAGACCGGACTGGCTGGGGATAACCTCGTGTCAGTAGACGGTGCGGAGGAGGACGGGGTGGACAACCGCGTGGAGGCGCCTACCTGGGTGCCCGACGGAGGTTCTGAAGCAAGGCGCCAGGACCAGCAGTCCGACGCAGAGTCCGTCGCCACCCCGGACACCGAAGGCACCGAGCGCGGTACTCCCAGGACCGCACCGAGTCACCAGCGTCAGCCGAGCCTGCCGAGCCCGCCGCGACCGAGGATCCCGGTCGCGCGCGAACGGCGCCTCCGCAGGCGGCTGACAGTGACGACCCGTGGGCGCGGTGAGCAGCACGCCGCAGGCGGCCGACGCCGACGACCCGTGGGCGCGGCCCGCGGCGAGCAGCCCGCCGTCTGCTAACGGTGTCGCTCAGAACGGCCTGGCACTACCCCGCCGCCCTCGCTGATCGCTCCGCCGGCCGCACCGGCCGGGGTCGGCAGCCCGACGACGCCGCTGGCCAGCGCCGCAGGCGCGGCCCGCGGCCTGGCCGCGAAGGTGTCGGCCCCGTTCTCCGGGCTCAGCAAGCCCAAGCCCAAGCCAAGCCGGCGCCGCCGCAGGCCAAGCGGCCGCCGGGCGATCGCGCCGCCGCGGCCGCAGGGCAGCCAGAGACGGGCGTCCGCCCGCAGGCGCGGCTGACGCCGGGCCCGATGACCGGCCAGCAGACCCGCCGGGCCCAGCTCAAGCTGGATCGGATCGAGCCCTGGTCGGTCATGAAGTTCAGCTTCCTGATCTCGCTGGTCGGCTGGGTCGTGCTGCTGATCGCGGTCTCGCTGCTCTACTTCACGCTGTCCAAGCTCGGCGTGTTCACCAGCATCGAGCACACCGTCGGACTGGTGACCACGAGCAAGAGCAAGCCGGGCTCCAACGCGGCCAGCTGGTTCAAGGCGTCGCGCGTCCTCGGCTACACCATGCTGGTCGGAGCCGTTAACGTGATCTTGTTCACCGCCCTCGCGACCATCGGCGCGGTGCTGTACAACCTCGTCACGATGCTGGCGGGCGGCATCGAGGTCACGCTCAAGGAATCCGACTGAGCAGCTAGTCCCAGCTTGCGGTAACCTAGCCCGGCGTGCCAGATAGCATTGCTTGCCTGGCAACCCTCGCGGGCCTGTAGCTCAGACGGTTAGAGCGCTTCCCTGATAAGGAAGAGGTCGGAGGTTCAAGTCCTCCCAGGCCCACCCAGCTCAAAGCGGGTCAGCCCCTACGGCGTCTCACCCGCAATCCCTACAGTCAGTAGGGTCACGCGCACTTATGCGCCGTTTTCTTCGTCTTCATCGCCAGGCTACTCGTAGGCATACAGACGGCGGAAACCCCTGGGCGAGCTTGAGACACCGGCGCCACATGGCGTATCCGAGGTAGCCGCCACGGTCGCCGTCGATCAGCCGGGCGAACAGCTGGCCATCTCACTCGTACGGAATTGGCGTCTATCAACGAGGACGGGCAAGATGAACTCGTTAGCCGCAAAAGGAGACGGAGCCTCACCCACTTCCAGGTCACTCCTGGGCCGCAGAGAGGTTGTCCAGTGGCGAATGACCGAGAGGAACGAAACAAGGTCTTCGGCATGCCACGCGGGGCCGATCCACATGCCGCGCAGGGCGAGGAGCCGCAGCGCGTTCTGGGCGTCCCGGTTGACTGGTATGGCCCTGTCGACTTGGGTTGGCGCCGCTCGGTCAGACATCCCATCAAGGCCTACAAGCGGTGGACGCTGCGCCGCCTAGGTCCGTACGCGCCTGACGACGAAGGTGACTCAGAGTCGCGGGGCTAACCCACTCCCACAAAGGCGCTAGCGTCACCGGGTGGACATCCGCGGGATGGCGGAGGTTCGCACCCTGACGGTCGACAGGCGCTACGCGGCAACTCAGACGCAGGTGAGGCTCAGGAAGCCGATCGGGTTGCCCGCGTCGTCCTTCGCGCTCCGCGCCAGGCCCGACCACCGCGAGGCCAGTCACCTGTATGACGCCCCAAAAGGTGTTGCGCGATCAGCGGCTGGCCCGGCATCATCACGCGCGTGTCTGCTGACGGACCAATTCAGTGGCGGGCGATCACCGTTGAGGACGGGCCCGCCTGGGCCCGGCTGGTGCTGGCGATTGAGGAGTCCTACGGCACCGAGGACATCGTCGGCGCCGATGACCTCGTAGAGGATCTCCTCGATCCGAATGTCGACCCCGAGTGCGGCACGATGGCTGCGTTCAGCTCGGGGAGCATGATCGCCTATGCCGGGCTGCGGGCCAGCCCGAGCGTCACTGATCGCCATGAGATGGACCTGCACGGCGGCGTTCATCCCAGGGCGCGCGGCCGCGGCCTGGGCACGCGGCTGCTGGCCTGGGCCGAGCAGGCGGCACTGCCGCTGCACCAGGCGCGCCATCCCGGCTACCCGCTCGCGCTATCGGCCAGTTGCCCGGTCGGTCAGGATGATGCTCTCGCGCTACTCGCCGCCGCCGGTTACCAGCAAGCGCGCTGGTTCCATTTCATGAGCCGAGAGCTAACCGGCGTGGCGCGCGACGACCAGCTTCCCGACGGCACCCGGATCGCGGGATACGCCGACGACCTCTCCGAACCGGCCCGGCAGGTCCGGAACGAGGCGTTCCGCGATCACTGGGGCTCGGCCCAGTCCACGGCCGAGACCTGGCAGCACTTCGTCGGCCACGAGCGGTTCCGCCCGGCCTTCAGCTTCCTGGCGTACGTCGGCGACAAGCCTGTGGGCGTGCTCATCGCGCACGAATACGACGCCTTCAGGCAGGCAACTGGCCGTCGCGAGTGCTACATCGCCGTCGTTGGCGTGACTGCGGCGGCCCGCGGCCAGGGCATCGCCTCCGCCCTGATCCGCCGCGCACTGGCTGCGGCTCAGGCTGACGGCTGCGACGTTGCCACTTTGTACGTGGACGCCGACTCCCCGACTGGCGCGCTGTCTCTCTACGAGCACACCGGCTTCACCAGGCAGCGGACCTCAGTCACCCTGATTAAGGAACTGACGGAGCACTGGCCAGCGGCTAGGTCAGGGCCGGGGATGCGGAGTTAGCGATCTTCAGCTCCCAGTAAGCGAACTGCAGGTTCGCCGTCGCCGCTACCAGCAGGTGACGCCGCCGAAAATCGCGCCACGGACGACCGGCCAGGTCTCCGAGATCACGAAGGCCCGAGGCCGGTGGTGACGACTCCGGCAGTGATCCGGATGCCTGCCCAGGTCCGGAGGTGCCGGTACTCCGCAGGGCGCGATCCAGCGCTGCAGGCCGGGCCGCGGCGGCGGTTAGCCAGCCAGCCGCGCAGCCCTGCGGGAGCGGCGCTGTCGCCGGGTGCGTTCATGGGATGCCTCCCGCGGATAGTGATGCCAGTGCGTATCCCGCCAAGCATCTATCAAAGTGATATCACTTTTGTCGGGATGCCGTCAAGAGTGACCGCCTTCACACTGCCGACTGGGCGGCTACCCGGCCGCCGGTGCGGATAGCGCCGATCCCGGCGATGACCACGAAGATGACGCCGATGGCGGAGGCCAGCGCTCGGCACCTGCCCGAGTACAAGCAGCCCGGCGAGGAGCGCGATCGCTGGTTCCAGGCTCATCAGGGTGCCGAAGGCCTTCGCGGTGAGTCCGCGCAGAGAGAGGTATTCAAGGGTGAACGTCAGCACGGGATGGAGCACGGCCAGGCCCAGCATGATGAAGAAGGACATGCCAGGTCACTCTGCCGAGCTCGGACGGTCCGTCGACGAGCAGGACAACAACGGTCGCGGAGGCGCCGGCGACGGGCATGGAGACAGCCAGCCCGCTCAGGCCGGTAACCCGGTCGCCGACGTGCTGGGTCAGCAGGATGTAGCTACCCCAGCAGGCGCCGGCCGCGAGGGCGAAGGCGAGACCAGGCGGGTCGATGCCGCCGTGCCACGGCTGAGTCAGCAGGATGACGCCCGCGGCGGCCATGACCGTCCAGCGCTTGCGTCCGCTGCCGGGACCGTAGATCGACACGGTCAGCGGGCCGAGGAACTCCAGCGCACTGGCAGTGCCAAGCGGGATGCGCGCGATCGCGAGCATGAAGAACAGCATCAGGCCTGCCGTCACGACGCCCAGGATGCAGCAGGTCCGCAGATCCTGCCGGAGTGAAGTCGCCGGGGCGGGGCCGGACGAGAATCAGCAGGAGGAGTGCCGGCCCAGACGAGCCGCAGACCCGCTACGCCCACAGGGCCGAGCTGACCGAACAGGTGCACCGACAGGGCCAGCGCGAGCTGGACGCAGGACATCGACGCAACTGCCATGAGCGCTCCGGCCTGAGCGCCGCGCAGTCGATGCGCGGAAAGCCAGGAACGGTCGGCCGGCAAGCTCATTACGCGCTCAGTAGAGCCCCGGCCCGTCGCTCCTGTCCACCTGTTTACGCTCTGCCGATACGGTCGTGCTCTTCCCTATTACGGCGACCCGAACGAGACCCACAGGCCTGAGGTGGCCTGGCGGGCACTGACCGGCATGGCTACCCACTGGAGGACAACATCGTGATCAATCCCGCTGACGAGGTCCTGCTGCGGCGCGCCATCGCGATCGCGGCGCACGCCATCACCCTGGGCGACGCTCCGTACGGATCACTGCTGGCTGACGCTGACGGCACGATTCTCATCGAGGCCCACAACACCGTCCGGCGCGACAACGACATCTGCGCTCACCCGGAACTGAAGCTCGCGCGCTGGGCTGCGCGTGAACTCGATGCCGCGGCGGCCGCGCGGACCACGATGTACACCAGTTGCCAGCCTTGTCAGATGTGCACCGGCGGCATCGCGCGCTCCGGGCTCGGACGCGTCGTCTACGCGCTTTCGGTGGAGCAGTTCGGCGCGCTCAATCCGGGATCCGACTGGCCTGTGGTCATGCAGGAGGGGCCTGCGCTGTTCGACGAGGCCAGGATTCCCATCGAGCAGTTCTACCAGCCCCATCCGGAGCCCCGATCAGGATGACACTGCGCCGGCGGAGCCGAGCGCGCGGACGCTGCGCCGCATGATCCGCCGGGCGCGGTGCGCGCGCCGCAACCGCCGGCCGGTCGTGAGCGTGACCTCGTGGCCCGCCCGGCGGCTGCGGATCTCCGCCGCCAGCGGCGCCGGAACGCCGAAATCGGCGAGACGCTCGATGGCCTCGCCTTTCGTGATCAGTTCACCGTGAGCCAGCACGGCCGCAGCTCGCGGCAGGACGACGAGAGCGTGGTCAACAGTGTCGTCTTGCAGCCACTGCAGCCGCTTGCGGGCGAACCGGGTCCAGTACCCGCGCATTTCCGCGGCCACTGCCGCCTGGATGTCGGTGATCGGAACCGGCCGCAGACCCGGCGGCGGCAACGGCCCGTGCAAGGCTAGAGCCGCCGAGGTCAGCTCCGCCTGGGTCATGATCTTCATCTGCCACTGCGTCATCCGGTCCCCGAACCAGTACGTGCACAGCCGGTCCGGATCAGACGCGTGCTCCGCAGCCACGTACAGGCAGTGCAGCTGCCCTGCGGCCGGAGCGACCGTAGCTACCTCGGAGTGCATCTGGCTGAGCGCGCGCACCGAGGCGGCATCAGGCTCGCGATCGAGCAGCACCACTACGTCGATGTCGCTGCGTGCCAGGCTGAAGTCGCCCGTGACCAGCGACCCGTACACGTAGATGCCCACCAGATCCCGCCGCGCCAGGAGTGCCTCCCGGAGCCGGTCGAGGACCAGGCCCACGTCGCCCGGAAACTCCACGGCCGTCATCCTTGCATCCTGGATTGAGGCAACTGAAATCAGTCTGCGGGGGCCCGATGAATTCGGCTGCCCCGGGCAGTCTTAGCTGCAGGAGGCATCGCCAACAGAAGGACAAAGAGCATGGCTAAACCCCCGGTCGTCTCGGCGGAAGAGTGGCAGGAAGCTCGCGACGATCTGCTCAAGTCGGAGAAGGAAGCCACCCGCGCGCTCGACGCCCTCGCCGCGCGCCGGCGCCGGCTTCCCATGGTCAAGATGGGCAACGATTACGTCTTCCAGTCACCGGACGGCGCCCGAACGCTGGCCGACCTGTTCGAGGGCCGGGACCAGCTCGTCGTCTACCAGTTCATGGACCGCGGGCCAGACGAGTACTGCCCCGGCTGCACCGCGTTTACGAACGGCATCGTTGACCTGGACAGCCTGGCCGAGACGGACGTCACCTGGTTCAATGTCTCGAACATGCCGCTGCCGCAGATCGAGTCGTACAAACAGCGGATGGGCTGGAACGTGCCGTTCGTTTCCTCGCACGGGACTTCGTTCGCGGCCGACTGCGGCACGGACGGCGGCTTCCTGCTCAGCGTCTTCCTGCGTGACGGCGAGGACGTGTACCGCACCTACAGCACAACCGGGCGCGGCGTTGACCGGCTGATGTTCCGGCACAACATCCTCGACCTGTGCCCGTACGGCCGGCAGGAGGACTGGGAGGACTCCCCGCCCGGCTGGCCGGTGCTGTAAGTGGCTTGAGCCGGCCGGGCGCCCGGGGCACACTGCGGCAGCATGCGGATAACCGAGACGCGAGCGGCCGCCGACATCGACGCCGCCGCGCAGATCTGGGCCGAAGCCACGGCCGCGCGCGACGGCGAGGACGAGGTCGCCGACCTGGCCGACTCGCGGCCGATCATCCAGGGCGTACTGGACCGGTCGCCCGGTTCGATGCTGCTGCTGGCGAGGACCGCGCACGGTGATGCCGATGGCGTTCGCCGCGGTGGAGCCAATCAGTGCACCGGTAGCGCGAGCTGATGCTACTTCGGCGTCAGCCCGCACCACTGGGGCCAGACGTCGGCGAGCGACTGCTGCGGACACTGCACCGCCGTCTCGCGGCCGCACGGCTCACGACCGCGCGGAGCTGTCGGTCTACATCGCCAACCTCCGGGCCACCCGGCTGTACGAGGGCTGGGCTGGCAGCCCTTCGGCGAGCCGACGCCGCACCGCGCGGACCGGCAAGCCGGAACAGCGGTACCGGCTGCGCCTGTGAGCGCGCGGAATGCGGCAAAGCCCGTCAAGTAGTCTGACCGGAGGCCGAACCAGTCCGGGATCGTCCGCGCGGCGCAGAGTCATCCTGCTCGACCCGGACGACCACGTCCTGCTCATGCGGTACGACGACGGGCCGCCGAACGGCCGGCACTGGTCTACGCCAGGCGGCGGCGTCGAGGACGGCGAGGAGTATCCGGCGGCCGCACTCAGGGAACTCGCGGAGGAGACCGGCTGGCGCGACATCGCGCTCGGCCGCGAGGTGTACCGCCGCAGCTTCCGGATGGAGTACGCCGGCGCAGATCGTCAATCAGCACGAACGCCTGTACCTGGCGCGGACCAGCCAGCCGCGCCGGCCGATCGCGGGCGTCGACGCGATGCACGCCTCGGATGGCATCGCCGCCTGGCGCTGGTGGAGCCTGGCCGAGACTCGACGCGACCGACGAGCACGTCTGGCCACCGGGACTGGCCAGCCTCATCAGGTCGGCGCTGGCGACCGGACGCGCAGTACTGATCAGCAGCTAGGGGCACACCCGGCCGTTGCGCTCGAACGCGGCGTGCGTCAGCGGCATCAGCTCGGCCCAGAGCGACTCCATCTGCTCGGCCACCATCTCGATCTCGCGCTGCGGGAACGACGGGAACGTCGCGTCCTCGGCTTGCATCCGCAGCGACAGGAAGTTCATCAGCGCCCGCGCGTTGCACGTCGCGTACATCGAGGAGTACAGCCCGACCGGCAGCACCGACCGGGCGACCTCCCGGCGCGACGCCGGCCTCGAGCATGGACAGGTACGCCGCGTAGGCCTGGCGGCACGACTCCTCGATCGCTCTGACTGACGAGCTCGTGCTGCTCGGGGGTGCCGTCCTCGAACACGTACGCGCCTGGCTTGCCGGTCTGCACCAGCTTGCGCGCCGGGCCGGGCCGGTAGAAGACCGGGTCGAGCTGGCGGTAGCGGCCGCTCTCCTCGTTGTAGCTGAACGTCCGGTGCCGCATGAACTCGCGGAACACGAAGATCGGCGCCTGCACGTAGAAGGTCATCGAGGAGTGCTCGAACGGCGTCCCGTGCCGGTCGCGCATCAGGTAGTTGATCAGCCCGGCCGAGCGGGCTGGATCCGCGTCGATCTCGGCGAGGGACTGCTCGCCCTTCGTCGAGACGCGGGCCGCCCAGATCACGTCGGCGTCGGACGCGGCGTGCTTGATCAGCTCTACCGTCATGTCGCTGCGGAACGTAATGCCCTGCACGGGAGCCATTGTGCCTGGGCCGCCCGCAACCATCGTGTCCATCCGGGCATCCTTCCTGCCGTGAGCGAACGTAGCAACGGCCGGGCTGGGGTCTGCGCCGTGGGCCGGTGCTCATCATGCCGGAGCGTACCGACAATTAAGAGATCACTTATCTGGTGTCGCAGGCCGCTTCGCTCAGGGATTACAGTCGGAAGGAGAAAGCACCCGGCACGAGGGGCTACGAGGGGCGATCCCGAATGACCGCAGAGCAGGACGAAGCACTCGAGGTGCTGCGCGCTGTGTGGCGTGGCAAGGGCCAGGCTGCCGCGGATCTGGATGCGGAGGGCGAAGGCAAATCGTGCAAGCGCATGACGGATGTCGGCTTTGATGAGCTTTGGTGAGGGTGCGCCGGATCTGAAAGCCGCCTGGCGGCAGACCCTGGCCCGGGAGGGCAAGCTCCGGCCCGAGGGCGGCTCGGTGCGAGACCTAGTGCTAGGTCAGGCCGATTCCGGCACCCGCTGAGCCGGACCGATCCGACCAGGCCGACGGCGAGGAGAATCGCTGCGTGGAGTACCCGCAAACCGTCGGTGAGCTAACCGAGAAGCTGCGCCAGGGCGGGTACCTGGCTGATCGCGGTCTGGCCACGTCGGTCCTGGTATCGCTGTCGCTGCACCGGCCCGTGCTGCTCGAGGGCGAGGTCGGCGTCGGGAAGACCGAGCTGGCCAAGGTGCTGGCGGCGGTATTCGGCCGGCGGCTCATCCGGTTGCAGTGCTATGAGGGCATCGACACCAATCAGGCCCTCTACGAATGGGACTACGCCCGGCAGATGCTGCAGATCCGCGCGCTGTCCGAGCGGGAGGCGGCCGGCGAGGAGGCGGTCGACCAGCTGTTCGGGCCGAAGTTCCTGCTGGAGCGCCCGTTGCTGGCGGCCATCCGGGCCGGCGACCAGGCCGTCCTGCTCATCGACGAGATCGACCGGGCCGACGATGAATTCGAGGCCTTCCTGCTCGAGGTGCTGTCTGATTTCCAGATCAGCATCCCGGAGATCGGCACGATCGAGGCGGCCGCGCCGCCCGCGGTGATCCTCACCTCGAACCGCACCAGGGAACTCCACGACGCGCTGCGCCGCCGTTGCCTGTACCACTGGATCGGGTACCCGACCGCCGAGCGTGAGCTGGAGATCGTCCTGACCAGGGAGCCGTCGGCCGCCACGGCCCTGGCGCGCAAGGTCGTGACCGCGGTGCACCGGCTACGCGAGCTGGACCTGGCCAAGCCGCCCGGCGTGGCCGAGACGATCGACTGGGTCGCGCACGCTCGGGTTCCTCGGCGAGAGCGACCTCAGCGCGGATGCCGCGTCCGACACCATCGGCGCGGTCATCAAGGACAGGGACGACCTCGACCTGGTGCGCGACCAGCTCGAGGAGATCACTTCCGGCGGCTGACCAGTGCCGGACCAGCCTGCCTTCGCCAGAGTCCTGGTCGGCTTCGGCCGCGCGCTCCGGGCCGCGGGCGTGTCCGTGGGTACCGGCGATGTGGTGACGTACTGCTCGGCCGCGGCGCCTGCTCGATCCCGCCGACCTGGTCGATCTGTACTGGGCCGGCCGGGCCACGCTCGTCTGCGCGAAGGATGACATTGCCGTCTACGACGCGACGTTCCGGGCGTACTTCCTGGCCGAGGACGCGCCCGCGCGCAATCTGCTCGAGCTGACTCCGCGCAGCACCGCCGAAGCGGCGGCCACGCTGGCCTGCCGGCCACCGAGCCGGCGACCGGAGCCGGAGCAGCAGGAGCAGACGCTGATGGGTCTGATCGCCTCGGACGTCGACGCGCTCAAGCACCGCTCGTTCACTGCCTGCACGCCGGACGAGCTCGCCGCCCTGCGCCGGATCATGGCCAGGATCCGGCTCACGCCGCCGCGCCGCCGGACCCGGCGCACCCGCTCGGGACCGAACGGCCGGGCTCCGGATTTGCGCAAGACCATCCGCGAGTCGATGCGCATGCACGGCGAGCCCGCGCAGATGTTCTGGCGGGAACGGCGGGTCAAGCTGCGGCCGCTCATCCTGATTCTGGATATTTCCGGCTCGATGGCCGATTTCTCCCGGCACCTGCTGCAGTTCGCGTTTACGGCGAAGCACGCGGCGGCGCGGGTCGAGGTGTTCTGCTTCGGCACCAGGCTGACCCGGATCACCAGGGAACTGGAGCACCGCAGGCCGGACAGCGCGCTCGAACAGGCTGCGCGGGCCGTAGTGGACTGGGACGGCGGGACGCAGGATCGGCGCGTCCCTGGACACGTTTGTCCGGCGCTGGGGACGCGGCGGGATGTGCCGCGGCGGGGTGGTGGTGATCTGCTCGGACGGGCTCGACCGCGGCGACCCCGAGGTGCTGGCCGCGGCGATGGAACGGCTGTCCAGGCTGTGCCATCGCATCGTCTGGCTCAACCCGCACAAGGGCGAACAACCGGCTGTTCCGGCCCAGTTCGGTGGGCATGATGGTAGCTGCACCGCATATCGACCTGCTGCTGTCCGGCCACGACCTGGCCAGCCTGGAGGAACTCGCCGCGCTGCTGCCCCAATTCGAGCTAGCGCGAGCCCGAGCTGAAGGAGTCCTGCGTTGAGATGGAGCGTGGGGATCGAGGCGCAGGGTGACCGTGTGCTCAGCCGCGAGGAGATCGTCGAGCTCGCGGACGCCGTGGCCGCGTGCAATGGCATCGCGACCGGGATCGGCTCGGACCGCTACGGCGCGCAGCTCATCGTCGATGCCGTCAGCCGGGAGGAGGCGATCGGCAAGGCGACGGAGGTCTTCGCGGCCGCCGCGGCCGCCGCGGGCCTGCCCGCCGGCCCCGGTCGTGCGGACCGAGGCGATCAGCGAGGACGAGGACGAGATGTCGTGATCCGGCTCGGCACGCTCGCGGGATACCCGTTCGAGGGACCCCGGCTGCTGGGCGGCTGGACTCCGCCCGCCCAGTGCCGCGGTCTACGCCATCGCCTACAAGCCGGATCCCGGACCGGGAGCAGTACGCGGTCATCTACGTCGGGCACAGCGACGACCTGACGACGGAGCGCTTCCCGTTCCAGCATCCGCGCGCCGCCTGCTGGATCCGCCGGGCGGGGTCGAAGTGGCGCGTGTACGTCTGCCACCTTCGAGGTGCCGGGCGGCGACCCGGCCGCATCGCGAGCAGATAGCCCGCGAGCTCATGGCCGTCTACCGGCCGAGTTGCAACGAACGAGCAGTTCGATCACGCGTGGAAGGACGAGTGGATCGCTGACCTACTCAGCGCCGACCACCGGGCCAGTCGCCCGCCGCGATCCCGGATCAGCGCGGGCCATGCTCAGCGCGGGCCGATCAGCGCGGACCGATCCGTCAGGGAGCGGACCCGCCGCCGGCTAAGAAATTCACCGGCAACCGGTCAGCAGACGGCGTAGGTAAGCCACTCGAAATCCTCATGAAGTCCGCGATACATATCCCCGTGTCATTGCCGATCATGCTCGGGTATTCCGCTAGTGCCGTGGTGTGAGTGCGGATTCTGCGCAATCGGCGCATCCGGGGTGAATAAGTGTCAGACAGATGCGACTGGAACGAGACTGCCGGCCGAGGTTGCCGAGTCATCACCGCAGCTGGAGACGATCGTCGGTAAAGAACAAGGAACGCCTCCAGGTTTTGTCCTGACAATTGCCTTCTACTTGCTTGGCGCATTCTTTGTCACCGGGAGACTGTGGATTGACCCGGTCGGGCCGATGGCAGACCGGTGACATCCAGGACGTCGACCAGGCCACCTGGTTTATGCGCTATACGGCGACCGCAGTGCGGGCATTTCCAGTTGCCCGCGCTAATGACGACCGCCATGAATGCGCCGCATGGCGTCAACCTGATGTGGAACACCTCGCTGCTGCTGCCGGGTGTGTGGTCGCACCCGTCACGCTGCTGTTCGGCCCGCAGGTCAGCCTCACGATGCTGCTCGTGCTCGGGTTCGCCGGGTCGGCGACGGCCATGTTCTACGTGCTGCGCCGGTGGGGTGCCAGCAACATCGCGGCGGTGCTCGGCGGCGCGCTGTACGGCTTTTCGCCCGCGCTGGTGAACTCGGGCATCGGGCACTACTCGCTCGTCCTGGCCATGCTGCCGCCGCTGCTGCTGGACCGGCTGCTGCGGATCGTGACCGGCCGGGGCAGGGCGGTCCGAAACGGCATCTGGCTCGGCGTGCTGACCGCGGTGCCAGCTGTTCATCAGCGAGGAAGCGCTGGTCGACGCCGCGATCGCCGCCGTGATCATCCTGGCGGTGCTCGCCGTTTGCCGGGCCTCGGGCGATCAGATCCAGGCTGGCACCCGCCCTGGCTCGGCATCGGGACCGGCGCCGTGACCGCGCTCGTGCTGTGCGCCCGCGCGCTCTGGGTGCAGTTCCACGGCGTTCCGGTCCGGGGCGCCACCGCGACGGTGATCATTCAGTACAACGGCCGGATGACGAACCTGGGCACGCTGCCGTACGCGTTCGTCGTGCCCGCGAGCTCGGTGTTCCTGCACTCGGCCGGGACGGCGTACACGGCGGCGCACTATCCGCAGCCGACCCCGGAGTACCTCGCCTACCTCGGCGTGCCGCTGATCATCTTGCTGATCGTGGCCGTGATCCGGTTCTGGCGGGACCTGACGTATCCGGGTCGCCGGGCTCACCTGCCTGCTGCTGGAGTGGCTGGGGCTCGGCGCCAAGCCGATGATCGCGGGCACGTCCACGCTGCCCGGGATTCCTGCTGCCGTGGCAGTACGTGCAGCACCTGCCGCTGCTCGGCGGCATGGTGCCGGACCGGCTGTGCATCCTCGCCGACGCGGCCGCGGCGGTCGTCCTCGCGTTCGCGCTCGACCGGGCGCGCACGACGGCCATGCCGTTCGCCGCCTGGCGGGACGGGGCCATGGTCGCCACCGGCGTCGCCGTCCTCGCGCTGCTCCCGCTGGTGCCCGCCCCGTACCAGGTAACCAACGTCCGCGCCGTGCCGGCCGGGCTGGTACCGCGACGTTCGACGCGCTGCACCTGCGGTCCGACGCCAGGGTGCTGCTCGCGCCCTACCCGTATGCGGGAACGTCGCAGATGATCCGCTGGCGGCGACTACGGTCAGACCGGGCACGATGATCGGCGGCGACTTCATCGCGCCGGGCGTGGCGGGCCGCCGCAGCCGGGCCGGGCGGTCCGGCCTGAACGCGCTCGGCGTCTACGTCGACCTGCTGTACGCCATCCGCACAGCACAGCGGCCGCGACCCATCGCCCGCCCGGCCGCAGGATCCGGGCAGATCTGGCGACCATGAAGCCGACCGCCGTGGTGGCGGTGACGACGCCGCAGAGCACGAGGGTGGCCGTTCCTCGCCCGGTCTTCGGCCCGCCGACCACGCAGATCGGGCACGTGCTCGGCTGGCGGCTGCGAACCTCGGCGGTAGCTGGCCGGCAGCGGGCTGCGTTACGGCAGCGGCGCGTAGCCGACCGCGTCGTGCAGCCGGGACCGGCGGGTGCCGGACGCGGGCCGGGCAGGCTCCGGCGTCGCCGGCGCCTCCGGCCGCGGGGTGACGTCGGCCACGATGTCCTCGGCCATTCCGTACAGCAGCGGCAGCGCCCCGGCCACAACCCCGCCGGTCTGGTTGATGTGCCCGACCGCCGGGCCGATCAGCCTCGCGTGCCCGTTGATGGTGGTGACCAGCTCGGCGCACTCCTCCAGGTTGGCCGGCGATCCTGGTCAGCAGCGTGCCGGCCCAGTACAGGTAGACAGCGAGCCCGGCCACGAGCAGGACGATGTCGACGAACGGTGAGGACCACCAGGGTCGTCATGACTTCACCTTCCCGAGCACCCGGCCGAGGAAGAGATGGTGCTGCAGGCCCTCGGCCAGCACCAGTTCCACTCCGTCGGCTACCTGCGGAATGAGCGCGGCGTCCGCGGTGTTGGCCGCCGCCGCCTTGAGCGAGTCGCGCACCTCGACGACCCGGCGGTCGATGCGCTTGATCAGGTAGATGAGCAGGCTCAGCAACGCCGCGACGGCCAGCACGACGACGAAGCCGATGATGATGGCGACGACCCAGCGGGTGTGCTCAGCGGAGATTCATGGCCACAGTGTGCATCGCCGTTAACCTCCGAGCCTCTCGCGGCCGCGCTTCAGGCCGCCGATGATGGTGACGGCGTACTCGATGGTGGTGCGCAGCGCGCCGAGCGGCGCCGTGTTGCGCACCGCGTCGCCGAGCGCACTGTTGATCTTCGGCGCCTCATCCCCGATGGACCTGGCGAGCAGCAGGATCGGCACGACCAGCGCGACCACCGCCAGCACGACGACGATCCCGATGATCCAGCCGAGGGTCCAGCCGAAGTTGCTCGGTCCGCTGCGACGGCGAGGTGGTCAGCGTGAGAATAACCATCGTGTCGTCCTCCGGTCAGACCGTCTCGCAGAAGTCCTTGACGGGCTTCAGGCTCGCGTTGACCGAGGTGAGCCGTTCCGGCACCGTGCTGGTGAGGTCCGCTACGGCGCGCACGCCGCCGGTGGTGGCGACCAGCGTCGCCTGATCGCGCGCAGATGGAAGATCACCCGCAGCAGCGCCACCGCGGTCAGCGCGATGATGACGGCGGAGATGATCAGGGTTACCCAGGCAGCAGCTGGCATGTCGGTACTCCTTTCGTCCGGGGTCGCCGCTCAGCCGAGTAGCTTCGCGACGGAGCCCGCGTACCGCACGGCACCGACCGACACGGCTCGCATCGTCTCGTCGGTCGTGGCCAGCGCGCCGGGCACGTCGGTCAGTTCGCCGACGAGGGCGACACCGCCGGTCAGAATGTCATCGGTTGCGTGCCGGATGCGCTCGACGGCCGCCAGCACCCTGTTCAGCAGGAAGATCACCACTGGCAGGATGACGAGCAGCAGGACCGCGTTACCGATCCACCACAAGACCATGGCTAGCTCTCCTTAGCTCGCGTGCTGGTAGGGAACGAAGAACCGGCGGAACACCCTGGTCAGCGCCATCCGCGCGGCCCGCAGGCCGAGCGCGAATCCGCTCGCGGGCGTCGCCGCGGTCGCGGCCAGCTGGTCGGCCGACTCGCCGCGGTCGATCCGGGCGATCCGGTCCTGCATGTTCGCGGAGAAGTCGCGCATGAGCACGGCGGTGACGTCGGAGATCATGCCGCGGCCGTACTGCGCGGCCGCGCCGGCCAGCTGCAGGTCCTGGGTCACCGCGACCTTGGTCCCGCGGCCCGCGGGGGTCAGCTGCGCGGTCACGACCATGCTGGCCTGGCCGTGGCCCCGTTCCTCCGCGCCGCTGGCGTTCACGACGATCCGCCTGGCCTGCTCGTCCCGCTCGGTGATGTCGGCGGTGCCGGCGAACTGCAACCGGACCGGGCCCATCCGGACCGCCACCTTGCCGCGGTATTTGTCCTCGCCGAGGCTCTCGGTGAGCTCGGCGCCGGGCAGGCAGGTCGCAACCTGCGGGATGTCCTGGAAGAACTGCCAGACCCGGTCCACCGGCTGGGCGACGTCGAAGTCGTTTGTGATCAGCATCGGGTCTCTTTAGCTCTTGTCGAAGGCCTGCTGACAGCCGGCCGAGCAGAAGTAGTAGGTCTGGCCGTCGCTGCGTGATCTGGTCCCGGCACCGATCGTCACGGTCATCCCGCATTCCGGGTCGGTCGCCTCGGTGACCTGCCTCCTCGCTGGCCGTCGCACCGTCGGGATCGAGCACAGGCGGATCGGGGGCCTCGACCGCGCTGGCGGCGCTGCAGCCGGACGAGCTCGGCCAGGATCGCCACCGCGATCTCCTGGTGCGTGGTCGGGCCGAGGTCAAGCCCGGCCGGTACCTGGACCCGGGCCAGCGCGTCCGCGTCGGCGCCGCGGTCGGCCAGGTAGCCGAGCACCGCCTCGCCGCGCTTGCGCGAGCCGACCAGGCCGAGGTAGGCGGGCCTGGCCGCGACGGCGCGCTCCAGCACGCCCTCGTCATCGTGTCCCTGGGTGGCCACCACGACCAGCGATCGCCGGTCACGTCGGCGGCGGTGAAGTCCGGCCCGGCGATCAGGTCGGCCTGCCAGCCGAGCGCGCGGCCCAGCCCGGCGAGCGTGCTGGCCATCGGCGAGGTCACCGACGACCACCAGGTGCGGAACCGGCAGCACCGGCTCGATGTACACCTCCAGCGCGCCCTCGCTCTGGCAGGCGATCGGGACGAACGTCATGCCCTCGGGCAGCTCGCCGGCCGCCGCCTGGTACCCGAACTGCTCGGGGTCACCGAGCAGCAGCAGCCTGGCCGTTCCGGACTGGATGACCTCGCGGGCTGCGCGGATCACGGTCGGCTCGGCGCAGGCGCCGCCGATCCAGCCCTGCAGTTCGCCGTCGGCCGTGATCAGCGCCTTCGCGCCCTGCTGGCTGGAGCTGGGCCCTTGCCGCCAGACCACGGTCGCCAGCGCGAACGGATCACCGCGCCGCGCCAGCTCGGTGGCCTGCTGCATGATTCCCCAGCCGTCCATGGGCATCGGCTAGTCGTCCGATCGGACCGGCGGCGCGCCGGATACGTCGCGCTGGTAGGTGATGGCTTCCCAGACGCGGTCGGGCAGCATCGGCATGTCGATGTTGCGAACGCCGGTACCGGTCAGCGCGTCCATGACCGCGTTGACGAACGCGGCCGGACCGCCGACGGCGGCGCACTCGCCGATGCCCTTCGCGCCGATCGGGTGGTGCGGGCACGGGGTCACGACCTCGCTGTGCAACTCGAACCCGGGTGTCTCCCACGCGGTCGGCAGCAGGTAGTCCATGTAGTTCGCGCCGACGCAGTTGCCGTCCGCGTCGAACGTGATGAACTGCATGTTCGACATCGCGTACGCCTCGGTCAGGCCGCCCATGATCTGGCCCTCGACGATCATCGGGTTGATCCGCACGCCGCAGTCATCGACGGCGACCATCTTGAGCACGTCCCAGACGCCGGTGGCCGGATCGACCTCGACGGTGACGATGTACACCGCGAACGGCCAGGTGAGGTTCGGCGGGTCGTAGTACGCCGTGGCCTCCAGGCCGGGTTCCATCCCGTCGGGCATGTTCGCGTACGCGGCGATCGCGCATTCCTGGATCGTGACGCCCCGGTCGGGCGCACTGCGAACGTAGAACCGGCCGAGCTCCCACTCGATGTCCTCCTCCGACACCTCCAGGAGGTGCGCGGCCAGCTTGCGGGCCTTGGCCCGGATCTTGCGTGACACCATGGCGACCGCGGCCCCGGCGACCGGGGTGGAACGGGAAGCGTACGTTCCCATCCCGAATGGAGCGGTGTCGGTGTCGCCTTCCTCGACGACGACGTCCTCGGCCGGGATGCCCAGCTCGTGGGCGACGATCTGGGCCCAGGTGGTCTCGTGCCCCTGGCCCTGCGTCTTCGCTCCGGTCCGGCACGATGGCCTTGCCGGTCATGTGCACCTTGAGGTCGGCCGAGTCGAACATCTTGATGCCGAGGATGTCGTACTCGCGGCTGTTCCCGGCGCCCAGCGGCTCGGTCATGGTCGAGATGCCGAGCCCGAGCAGCCGCCCGCGAGCGCGCGCCTCGGCCTGCTGCTGCCGGAAGTTGTCGTAGTCGATTGCCTTCAGCCCGACGTCCAGGCACTTGCCGTACTGGCCGGAGTCGAGCAGGAAGCCGAACGGCGTCCGGTGCGGGAACTGGTCGTCGCGGACGAAGTTCGTCCGCCGGAACTCGGCCTGGTCCATGCCCAGGTCGTCGGCGGCCGCCTGCACCATCCGCTCCTGGAAGAACATCGCCTCGGTGACCCGGAACGAGCAGCGGTAGGCGACGCCGCCCGGCGCCTTGTTGCTGTACGTGCCGCGGGCGGTCAGGTGCGCGACCGGGATGTCGTAGGCGGAGAACGCGGAGTGCAGCAGGCCGATCTTGAACTTGCTCGGCTGCGCGTCGGAGAAGAACGCGCCGTGGTCGGCGTCGCAGTGCATCCGGACGCCGAGGATCTTGCCGTCCCGGCGCAGCGCCATCTCGCCGTCGAGGTAGATGTCGCGGGCGAAGCCGGTGGAGATCAGGTTGCCGGACTTGTCCTCGATCCACTTGACCGGCCGTTCCAGCAGGATCGACGCGAGGATCGAGCAGACGTAGCCCGGATACACCGGCACCTTGTTGCCGAATCCGCCGCCGATGTCCGGCGAGACGATCCGGATCATGTGCTCGGGCAGCTCGGCCACCATGGCCACGGCCGCCCGGATGATGTGCGGCGCCTGGGTCGTCATGTAGACGGTCAGCTTGGACGTCGCCCGGTTGAAGTCCGCGATCGAGCCGCAGCACTCGATCGGCGACGGGTGCGAGCGCGGGTAGTGCAGTTTCAGCCGGGAGATGACGTCGGCCTGCTCGAACGCCCGGTCGGTGCCCGCGTCTTGTCGCCGACTTCCCAGTCGTAGATGACGTTGTCGGGCTGGTTCTCCTTGTCGTCCCGGATCACCGGCGCGCCCGTCGGCGACCGCCTGCACCGGGTTGACGATGACCGGCAGCGGCTCGTAGTCGACGACGATGGCCTCGCACGCGTCCTTGGCGATGTAGGGGTCGTCGGCGATGACGCAGGCGACTTCCTGGCCCTGGAACCGGACCTTGTCGGTGGCCAGGACGGCCTGCGTGTCGTAGGACAGCGTCGGCATCCAGGCCAGGTTGCGGGTCGCCATCATCTCGCCGGTCAGCACCAGGTGCACGCCGGGGATGTCCCACGCCTTGCTGGCGTCGATGGACTTGATCCGGGCGTGCGCGAGCGGGCTGCGCAGGATCTCCATGTGCAGCATGCCCGGCAGCACGATGTCATCGGTGTAGTTGCCCTTGCCGCGGATGAACCGGCTGTCCTCCACCCGCTTGCGGCTGGCGCCCAGGCCGCCGATCTTGATCTCGTCTACTGCCTGCGACATCTGTGATCCTTCGGTCACTCGCCGCTTGCGCGCGCAGCTTCTCCGCGGCCCAGAGCACGGACTTCACGATGTTCTGGTAACCGGTGCAGCGGCACAGGTTCCCCGACAGGCCCCAGCGCACCTCTTCCTCGGTCGGGTCCGGGTTGGCCGCGAGCAGCGCCTTGGCGGCCATCATCATGCCCGGCGTGCAGAACCCGCACTGCAGGCCGTGCTCCTCGCGGAAGCCCTCCTGCAGCGGGTGCAGCTCGCTGGCGCCGGCCAGGCCCTCGACGGTCTCGATCTCCCGCCCGTCGACCTGGACGGCCAGCATCGTGCACGACTTGATCGCCTTGCCGTCCACCAGGACGGTGCACGCACCGCAGTTTGTCGTGTCGCAGCCCATGTGGGTGCCGGTCAGCCCGACCCCCTGCCGGATCAGGTGGGCCAGCAGCAGCCTGCGGCTCCACCTCGGCGATCTTCTTCTGGCCGTTGATCGTGAACCGGATCCGCCGGACCGGGACGTCGGTAGCGGCCTCGTCGCCGCAGATCGTCATAGACCATCGTCATCGTCAGGCCGCCCTTTCGCCGGTGTCCGGCATGCCCAGTGCTGCCGTGCTTCGGGTTGGCTGAGGATGCGCTCTACGAACGTGCGCACCATGTGCCGCTTGTACTCGGCGCTGCCGCGGTGATCGGTGCGCGGCCGGGCCGCCTGCGCGGCGAGGTCGGCGGCGGCGCCGATGGTCTCCGCGGTCAGCGGCTGGCCGGTCAGGGCGGCCGCGGCCTCGTCGGCGCCGATGGTCGAGCCGCCCACGCCGGTCAGCGCGATGCCGGCCCGCGTCACCGTGTCGTCCGCTGGTCTCGATCGCCACCGCGACGCCGACCGTGGCGAAGTCACCGACGCGCCGCTCCAGCTTGAGGTAGCCGCCCGACCGGGTGCCGCGGGCGGCCGGGATCACCGCCTCGACCGCGACCTCATCGAACGCCAGCGTGTTGTCGAACGGCCCGGAGACGAACGCGCTCATCGGGAATGGACCGGCGTCCCGCCGGTCCCTGGGCGATCACCGAGCCGCCGAGCGCGAGCACGACCGACGCCCAGTCGCCCTGCGGGTCGGCGTGGCACAGCGAGCCCGACCAGGGTGCCGCGGTTGCGCACGAGCGGGTCCGCGATCAGCGGCGCGGCGGCGGCCATCGTCGGCTGGCTGCCGCGTAGCAGGTCCGAATGCTCCAGGTCGGCGTGCCGGGTGAGGGCCCCGATCCGCAGCGTGCCGTCGGCCTCCGCCTGGTGGTAGGCCAGGCCAGGCACGTTGTTGATGTCGACCACCAGGGTCGGGCGCGGCGAATCGGAGCTTCATCAGCGGCACAAGGCTCTGCCCGCCCGCCAGCACCTTCGCGTCGCCGCCCCCGTCGTGCAGCAACTGGATCGCTTCGCCCAGTGTTCGTGGTGCCTCGTAGCTGAACCGAGACGGGTACATGCGCTACTCGCTCTCTGCCGCGGGGTCGACGTGCGGATCGGGAATGGCGACGGGTCCAGACTCGTAGTCCGGGTCCGGGCGCGGCTCCTGGTGCGGCGGCCACGGGCCCGCCACCGGCTGCCCGGCGATCTTCAGGTAGTCGATCAGCTCCGGCCACGCCCACACGGTAGGGCTCTTCCCGGTCTTCGGGGCGTGCTCGATGAGCTCGTAGAGGCGCGGATTTCCCTGACTATGGCCACTCGACTCGATCCGCATGCGGCAGCTCCCGATGTGAGGGCATGGCCGCCAGACTGGCCGGTCGCTGCCAGGTGCATCAGCACGATGCGCCCATCCGGCGACTGGCAACCTGCCAATAAGGGGTTGCTTAAGTTGGCTGCCTGGACCCCATAAACCGGGCGTCAAGGGTACGTCGGATGTATCTGATTTAGGGTATAAGCCACGATTATTCAGCTAGTTACGCAGCAACGGTGATGGCCATCAACTGCGGCGCTTCAACTTCTTCGGGAACGGGCTCGCCGTCTGCTATCAGGCCGGCGATGTGAACCTCAATCGCCTCGACAGCGCGCGCTCTGCATTCGTCGATGCTGCTTCCGCGCGTGAAGCATCCTGGCAGCGCGGGAACGGCCACGTAGTAGCCGCCGCCGTCGTCAGGCTCGACGACGATCGTGTAGGTGCGCATCGCCTTCATCTCGTTCACAATACGGCTCGGAGTTCCTCAACGGTGATACCCGCCTGGTTCAGGATCGACCGAAGAAGCGCTGGTCCGATCGTCTCGCCCACGTGTAGCGGGACGGTTACCCGGCCACCGCGGCTCGGGTGCTTGAGCTGCGCGTGAGATCCCTTCTGAACCACGACGATCCAGCCCAGCTCACCCAGTGCCCCGATCACCTGACGACCGGTGATCCGGGGCATTGGCGGCATACCGCAAACCTAGAATCGCCCGCTGACATTTCATGCGCCGGAGAGCGCTCCCCGCGCGGAGCTAGCTCCAGATCGTTACGTAGACCGGCGGCCGGAACCGGGACGGCGGTATGCCAGCCGCCGGGGAGCGCATGAGCTGCATGGCCTCCGGGCGTGCCGAGGAAGCGGCGCAGTGCGCTCGCCGCGTTGCTGCGGAGCGCGCGGTGCACCGTGCTGACGTGCCAGCACGCCTCGATCGGCACGCCCGGCAGGTCCGACGTGGACCAGCTCGCCTCGCCGCAGCTGCTGCGCCACCAGGTGCTCGACGGCCGGGGCCACGCCCGAGCCGTCGGCGGCCGCCGTCCCACGCGGCGGTCTGGCTCGGGAACACGCCGATGTTGCTGTCGGGGATCCCGAGCTGGGCCAGCAGCCGCCGGTCTCGCTGCCGCGGTCGGCCCCGGTCGGGTCGACCAGCCAGCGCCACTGCCGGGCGTGCCGCGCGGCTTGTCGCTGGCCGCCGGTGACGACCACCAGCCGGTACTTGAAGATCGGCTCGCGTGACGACGGCAGCGCCGGGTCCTCGATCATGCCGGGGCCGATGGCCACGTCGGCGAGCCGGTTGCCGACCAGCACCGGCGAGTCTCCTCGGATACGGCGACGTCCGGCTGACACCTCGACCGACCCGGCGAACTTGCGGCTGAACGCCTCCATCAGCGGACCGCACACGAACTCGGCGAAACGTCGACGTGGCCACGACCCGCAGTTGCTCGGGCGCACCCTGGGCGGCCCGGACCGCGGCGTGCGCCTCCGCGCCGAGCACCACGATCTGCGACGCGGTGGACAGCAGCCGGGAGCCGCCCGGCCGTCAGCGTCATGCCCGCCGGGCCGCGGGTGATGAGCTGGTCGCCGAGGTGCTGCCGCAGCGCGGTCGAGCGCCTGGGACACCGCGGGCTCGCTGACGCCGAGCGCGTTGGCCGCGGCCGTGACCGAGCCAAGCCTCGCGACGAGCACAAAAGCGTTCAGCTGAGTAAGCGTCATAGCCCTTCCAGTGTGGCCCATGCGCGACGGTCCCGGCGATCAGTGGTCACGGCGATCAGCGGAGGTCCCAAAACTCGTAAAGAGGATTATTCGCCCAGTGAGCGGCGTGGTGCCGGGGATGATCGCTCGTACACTCAGGACGGGCGGGCTTGGCCGCGGCGAAGGCACGGAGGGAGGGTCCGATGCAGGTCCCGGCGCACGTCGAGTACGAGAAGGCGATCAGCGTCGACAACGCGCTGGAACTGCTGGCCCGCTACGGGCCTGAGGCCCGGATACTGGCCGGCGGCCACAGCCTGATCCCGATGATGAAGCTGCGGCTGGCCCAGCCGGAAGTGCTGGTCGACATCAACGGGCTCGCCGACCTCGGCTATATCACCGCTCGACGACGGCGAGCTGCGGATCGGCGCGCTCGCGCGGCACGCCCAGCTGCTCGACTCCGCCGTCGCCGGCCAGCTGTTCGCCATCCTGCACGACGCCGAGCGGGTGATCGCCGATCCGGTCGTGCGCAACTGGGGTACCGTCGGCGGCTCGCTCTGCCAGGCGGATCCGTCTGAGGACCTGTCCGCCGCGTTTGCCGCGCTCAAGGGCACGATGGTCATCCGCGGCCCGGACGGGAGCAGGCGGGTGTCCGCGCGTGAGTTCCACACCGGTCCGTACGAGACGATGGTCGGGCCCGGCGAGATGCTGATCGAGATCCGGCTGCCGGTCCGCCCCGGCGGCGGCAGCGCGTACCTGAAGGTGGCCAGGCGGGTCGGGGACTGGCCGGTAGGTGCCGCGGGGGCCGCGGTGTGGGTGGACGGCGAGACGATCACCGACGCTGGCATCGGGCTCGACCGCGGTCGGCGCGCAGAACTTCGCCGCGGCCGAGGCCGAGGAGTTCCTCCGCGGCGCGCCCGCGACCGAGGAGACCTACAGCCGCGCGGGTGAGATCGCCGCGGCGAGCTGCCGGCCCGTGTCCGACCAGCGGGGGCCCGCCGACTACAAGCAGCACCTGGCCCGCGAGCTGACCACGCGGGTGCTGCGCGCCGCCGTCCAGCGGGCCCGCCATCCTGGTCCAGCGACCCGCCCTGGCCAACCGGCCCGCCCCGGCCAACCGGCACCGCCGGACCCGGCGGGACTGGCCTGATGCGCCTGACCGTCAGCGTCAACGGCACCGAGTACAGCCGTGACGTCGAACCGCGGCTGCTGCTCATCCATTTCCTGCGCGACGAGCTGGGCCTGACCGGCTCGCACTGGGGCTGCGACACCTCCAACTGCGGCGCGTGCGTGGTGTGGCTGGACGAGGTGCCGGTCAAGTCGTGCACGGTGCTGGCCGTGATGGCCGACGGCCGCCGCGTGCTGACCGTCGAGGGTCTCGGCCGCGACGGGCAGCTCGACCCGGTGCAGCAGGGCTTCGCCGCTTGCCACGGGCTGCAGTGCGGCTTCTGCACGCCCGGCATGATGCTGACCGCGCGCTGGCTGCTCGACAACGTGCCCGCAGCCGACCGAAGAAGAGATCCGGGTGGCGATCTCCGGGTCAGATCTGCCGGTGCACCGGCTACGAGAACATCGTCAGGTCGGTGCAGTGGGCCAGCCAGGCGGAATCTGGATGAGCGGGAAAGCGAGCGAGCAGGAGGGGCGGCGCCCAGAAGCGCCCCGAGGGCTGAGCGGGAAGTTCAGCACGGCGTACGGGCCGATCCCGCGCAAGGAAGACGCGCGGCTCATCCGCGGCCAGGGCACGTTCGTCGACGACCTGCGGCTGCCGGGCATGCTGCACGGGGCGATCCTGCGCAGTCCGTACGCGCACGCCCGGATCCTGTCCGTCGACGTCAGCGCGGCGCAGGCGCACCCCATGGTCGAGGCCGTGCTGACCGGGGCCGACCTGGAGGCGCAGGGCCTGGCCTGGATGCCGACGCTGTCTGGCGACGTGCAGGCCGTGCTCGCGACCGACAAGGTGCAGGTTCCAGGGCCAGGAGATCGCGTTCGTCATCGCGCGGGACCGGTACTCGGCCAGGGATGCGCTGGAGCTGATCGCGGTCGAGTACGAGCCGCTGCCGCCGGTCATCGACGCGCGCACCGCGCTCGACCCGGCGGCACCGCTGATCCGCGACGACCTGGCCGGCCGGTCCGATAACCGCATCTTCGACTGGAGCGCCGGGGACAAGGCCGCCACCGATGCCGCGTTCGCGGCCGCCGACGTCGTCGTGGACTGCGACATGGTGTACCCCCGTTCCCATCCGGCACCGCTGGAGACCTGCGGCATCGTGGCGGACCTGGACAAGGTGAGCGGGAAGCTCACCATCTGGGTGACCAGCCAGGCACCGCACGCGCACCGGACGATGTACGCGGCCGTCACCGGGCTGCCTGAGCACAAGATCCGCATCGTCTCGCCCGACCTCGGCGGCGGCTTCGGCAACAAGGTCCCGGTGTACCCGGGCTACCTGTGCGCGGTCGCGGCGACGATGCGGATGGGCAGGCCGGTGAAGTGGTTCGAGGACCGGTCAGAAAACCTCATGTCCGGCTCGTTCGCCCGGGATTACCACATGCACGGCGAGATCGCGGCGACCGCGGACGGGCGGATCCTCGGGCTGCGGGCGCGGGTGCTCGCGGACCACGGCGCATTCAACGCGACCGCGCAGCCGGCCAAGTTCCCGGCCGGGTTCTTCCACATCTTCACCGGGTCTTACGATCTGCGCGCCGCGCACTGCGAGGTGACCGGCGTGTACACCTCCAAGGCGCCGGGCGGGGTCGCGTACTCCTGCTCGTTCCGCGTGACCGAGGCGGTCTACCTGGTCGAACGGCTGGTCGACCTGCTCGCCCGCGAGCTGGATGCCGACCCGGCCGAGCTGCGGATGCGCAACCTGCTGCGGCCCGAACAGTTCCCGTACACGGCGCCGACCGGCTGGCAGTACGACTCGGGCGACTACCCGCGCGCGCTGCAGCTGGCGCTGGAAATCGCCGGCTACGACAAACTGCGCGCGGAGCAGGCCGAGCGGCGGGAACGCGGCGAGTACATGGGCATCGGGCTGAGCTTCTTCACCGAGGGCGTCGGCGCCGGGCCGCGCGAGCACATGGACATCCTCGGGCTGAGCATGAACGACGGCGCTGACCTGCGCATCCATCCGACCGGCAAGGCGACCCTCGCGATCTCGGTGCAGACCCAGGGCCAGGGGCACGAGACGACGTTCGCCCAGCTGGTGGCCCACGAACTCGGGCTGTCGCCAGACGACGTCGAGGTCGTGCACGGCGACACCGACCGGACCCCGTTCGGCCTCGGCACCTACGGGTCCCGGTCGACCCCGGTGTCGGGCGCGGCGGCGGTCGTCGCCGCCCGGCGGGTGCGGGAGCGCGCGCGCGTCGTCGCGGCCGCGATGCTGGAGGTCGCGGCGGACGACCTGGAGTGGGCCGACGGTGCGTGGCGGGTGCGCGGTGACCCCGAGCAGGCTCGCGGCATCGCCGAGATCGCGATGGCCGCGCACGGCTCGCTGCGCCTGCCCGACGGCGTGGACGGGCACCTGGACGCGTCGGCCGTCTACAACCCGCCGAACCTGACGTTCCCGTTCGGCGCGTACATCTGCGTGACCGATGTCGACCCCGGTACCGGCGAGGTAAAGGTGCGCCGGTTCATCGCGGTGGACGACTGCGGCGTCCGGATCAACCCGATGATCGTGGAAGGGCAGGTGCACCGCGGCCTGTGCGACGGGATCGGGATCGCGCTGATGCAGTCGATCGTGTTCGACCAGGTCGGAAACTGCCTGGGCGGCTCGTTCATGGACTACCTGCTGCCCACGGCCGTGGAGTGTCCGTCCTGGGAACTCGGCGCGACCGTGACCCCGTCCCCGCACCACCCGGTCGGGGCCAAGGGCATCGGCGAGTCGGCGACCGTGGGCTCGCCAGCCGCCGTGGTGAACTCGGTCATGGACGCGCTCGCGCCGCTCGGCGTCCGGCACGCCGACATGCCGCTCACCCCGGCCCGGGTCTGGCGGGCCATCCAGGGCCGCCCGGTCCGCCCCGACCTCGCCGAGGACTGAGCCGATGGTCCAAGATGAAGCGCGGCCATGCCCACTCGGGGGCGTAGTGGACAATGGAATCATGACGACTGCCTCCTGGTTGCGGGTCTCATGAGCGATCTCGCCGAACAGCTCCCCGACGTTGCCACCCTGCTCACGGCCCTCGACGACGCCAGCTACCTGGCTGACGAACCGCTGGGCACGGCCCTGTTCCTCGCGGCGCGGATGGGGCAGCCGATCCTGCTGGAGGGTGAGCCCGGCGTCGGCAAGACCGAGGCCGCCAAGGCGCTGGCGACGGTGCTGGACACGCCGCTGATCCGGCTGCAGTGCTACGAGGGGCTGACGTCGGCCGAGGCGCTGTACGAGTGGAACTATCCCGCGCCAGCTGCTCGCGATCCGGCTGGCCGAGGCCAGGGGCGAGACGCCCCGCGAGGCCGACCTGTTCAGCGACGACTACCTGCTGGAACGGCCGTTGCTCGCGGCGCTCGACCATCCGGGCCCGCGGCCCGCGGTGCTGCTGATCGACGAGGTCGACCGCGGCGACGACGAGTTCGAGGCGTTCCTGTTCGAGCTGCTGGCCGAGGCCGCGGTGACGATCCCCGAGCTGGGCACCCGGCGGGCGGACTACCCGCCGGTCGTGGTGCTGACGTCGAACCGGACCCGCGATCTGCACGACGCGCTCAAGCGCCGCTGCCTGTACCACTGGATCGAGTACCCGGACACCGAGCGGGTGGCGGCGATCATCCGCCGCCGGGTGCCCGGCGGCGTCGGTCCGGCTGGCCGGGCAGGTCGCGCGCGGCGTCGCCACCCTGCGCGGCATGGACCTGGCCAAGCCGCCCGGCGTCGCGGAGGCGATCAGCTGGGCCACGGCGCTGGAGGTGCTGGGCGCGCAGCGAGCTGGACGCACGGTCGGCGCAGCAGACCGCGGGCGCCGTGCTCAAGTACGCCGAGGACCTGCGCACCGCCAGGACGGCCGACTTCGCGGCGCTGGTCAGCCATGACCCGCGCGAAGGCTGATGGACGCGACGGCCGCATGACGACACTGGTCGCTGACGATCTCGCCGCGGTCGCGGCGGGATTCGGCGCGGCGCTGCGCCGGGCCGGGCTCCCGGTCGGGATGGGCCGCAGCGAGCGGTTCGCGGCCGCGGTGACGCTGGTCCGGCCGGCCACCCAGCAGTGAGCTGCTGGACTGCGCGCTCGCGACACTTGTGTCGAGTAAGGAGCAGGCCGATCTGCTCCGGTCGGTGTTCGAGCAGATCTTCGGCCGCGGCACCGGGCCGCGGCCGCGGCTCGGCGAACCCGGCGCGGACGACCGCGGGCCAGGAGCAGCGGCCGGAGTCACCGGCCAGCGCGGCCGACGTGGCCAGGGCGCACGCGCTCGCGGTCCAGTCCGTCCGCGCGCAGGACGGCGACGACGCCGGGCCACCCGCCGACGAGGACGAGGTCAGCCGTCCGTACCTGGGCAGCCCGGTCGAGCGGCTGGCGGGCACCGACTTCGCCGAGCTGTCGGAGTCCGAGCTCGCCGAGCTGGCCGCGCTCATGCGGCAGATCACGCTGGCCGTACCGGAGCGCAGGTCGCGGCGGCACCGGCCCGGATCGGGCGGCCGCAGCATCGACTTGCGGGCGAGCCTGCGCCGCGCCCGGCGGACCGGCGGCGACGGCGTTCCGGCTGATCGGCCGCGTGCCGGTGACGCGACCGCGGCGACTCGTCGTGCTCTGCGACATCTCCGGCTCGATGGAGCCGTACGCCCGCGCGATGATCCAGCTGCTGTACTGCGCGGCCGGCGGCGCGCGCGCCGAGGTCTTCAGCTTCGCGACCCGACTCACCCGGCTCACCCCGGCACTGGCGAAGTCGTCCCCGGCCGAGGCGCTGCGGCAGGCCGGGCAGGCGGCGCCGGACTGGCTGGGCGGCACCCGGCTCGGCGAGTCGCTGAAGGAGTTCAACGACACCTACGGCCGCCGCGGTCTGGCCAGGGGCGCTGTGGTGCTGATCATCTCGGACGGCTGGGACACCGGCGACCCGGCGGTCGTGCGGCGGGAGATGGAGCGGCTGTCGCTGGTCGCGTTCCGGATCGTGTGGGTGAACCCGCGCACCAAGAGCGCCGCCTACGAGCCGCTGGCCGGCGGCATGGCGGCGGCGTGGCCGTACTGCGACGCGGTCGTCAGCGGGCACACGATGAACGCGCTGCAGGATCTGACCGCGGCGCTCGCCGACCCGGTGCGGCGGCGGCTGAACTGCGGCGGAGACCGGCGCCCCTGCCCGTGCCGCTCGGGCGCGTTACTCGTAGTCGTCGCCGGCCAGCCGCGGCGCAGCTCGCGGCGCTGCTGCCGGACCTGGTCGTGCACCTGACGCCGCTGGTCCCGCACCATCCGGGCACGTCGTGCCGCTGTGCCGGATCGGTCCGGAGCCCGCCGGGCCGAGGTCACCCGGCGGCCCGAACCGATCCGGCCGATCGCTCTGGCGCGGCTTGCGCTTCACCTCGACGCCCGCCAGCACGCACGGCCCCTCGATGCGCAGCACCGGCGCGCCGCGGCCACTGGACTCGGCGCTGTCCCCGGCAACCTCGCGCCCGCCCAGGATGGCGACGCCGTTGTCGATCACCCGCATCTCGGGCGGGACCATGATCTCCAGGCCGCCCAGCACGGTGGTGGCGTGCAGCACGATCTCGTTACCCGGCAGCACCGCCTCGCGGAAGTCCAGCTCCGACGCCGCCGAAGACGGTAATCACTGCATGACCGGCTCGGGCTGCCATACCCCCTTGCGAATTGCTCCGCTGAAGATCGCGACGATCCGGCCGACCCGCGCCGGGCCGGCGTCAGCCCGGTGCCCGGACGAGGCGGGCACCGGAGCGGGCGCCGTGCCGGCCGCGGGCAGGTCATCGAGTACGGGACCAGCTCGCCGTGGGTCTTCGCGGCGTAGATCGCGTCCAGCCGCTCCGAGTGCTCCTCGGCGGTCAGCCGGCCTTCGGCCAGGGCGTTGTTGATCACCGAGCCGCGGCCCGGTCACGGTCGGCGTCGGAGGCCCTGAGCCGGGAATTCTCGTTGAAGCCCTGGGGGGTCATGCAGCTATTGTCGGCCATGTTCACCAGCCATAGGAACAGGAGACGGCGATGGGTCACGTTGAGGCGGCGCATCTGAGTCACGCGCTGCCCGATGGCCGGGTCCTGCTCGATGACGTCTCCTTCCGGGTTGGCGACGGCGTCGTCGCCGCGCTGGTCGGGCCCGAACGGTGCGGGCAAGACGACGTTGCTGCGGCTGGTCACCGGCGATATCGACGCCCGCAGTCGGGAACGGCCAGTTCCAGCGGCGGGCTCGGCGTCATGCGGCAGTTCATCGGCGGCATCAGGGACCAGACCACGGTCCGTGACCTGCTGCTGTCGGTGTCGCCGGAGCGGGTGCGCGACCGCGGCCGAGCGGCTGGATGCCGCCGAGCTGGTGATGATGGAGCGCGACGACGAGCCCGCGCAGATGCGGTACGCCACCGCGCTGGCCGAGTGGGGCGACGCGGGCGGCTACGAGGCCGAGGTGCTCTTCGACGCGTGCACCGATCGCCGCCCTCGGCGTCCCCTACGAGCGCTGCCAGTGGCGCGAGGTCGGACGCTGTCGGGCGGCGAGCAGAAACGGCTCGTGCTGGAGGCACTGCTCCGCGGCCGGGACGAGGTGCTGCTGCTGGACGAGCCGGACAACTACCTCGACGTTCCCGGCAAGATCTGGCTGGAGGAGCAGCTCGCCGCGACGCCGAAGACGGTCCTGCTGGTCAGCCACGACCGTGAGCTGCTGGCGCGTGCGCGCGAGCGGATCATCACGGTCGAGGACCGGCACGTCTGGGTGCACGGCGGTGGCTTCGCCACGTACGCGCAGGCCCGGCGCGACCGGATCGAGCGGCTGGACGAGCTGCGCCGCCGCTGGGACGAGGAGCACGAGAAGCTGCGGCAGCTCATGCTCATGTATAAGCAGAAGGCGTCCTACAACGCGGACATGGCCTCGCGCTACCAGGCGGCGGTGACCCGGCTGCGCAAGTTCGAGGAGGCCGGACCGCCCGAGCTCGCGCCCAGGGACCAGAACGTCAAGATGCGGCTGCGCGGCGGCCGGACCGGCAAGCGCGCGGTCATCTGCGAGCAGCTCGAGCTCACCGGGCTGATGCGGCCGTTCGACCTGGAGGTCTGGTACGCCGAGCGGGTCGCGGTGCTCGGCTCGAACGGGTCGGGCAAGTCGCACTTCCTGCGGCTGCTGGCCGGCGACGACGTCGTGCACGAGGGCGTCGCCCGGCTGGGGGCCAGGGTCGTGCCAGGCATGTTCGCCCAGACGCACGCGCGGCCCGACCTCGCGAGCCGGACTCCGGTCGAGATCGTGATGACCGAGCACGCGATGCTGATCAACGAGGCGATGTCGGCGCTTTCCCGCGGTACGAGCTGCACGTCTGCGCGCGGCAGCCGTTCGGCACCCTGTCGGGCGGTCAGCAGGCCCGGCTGCAGATCCTGCTGCTGGAGCTGGCCGGGTCCACGCTGCTGCTGCTCGACGAGCCCACCGACAACCTGGACCTGGCCAGCGCGGAGGCGCTGCAGCAGGGCCTGGAGTCGTACGCGGGCACGGTGCTCGCGGTCACGCACGACCGGTGGTTCGCGCAAGTCATTCGACCGGTTCCTGGTCTTCGGCGCCGACGGCGGCGTGTACGAGTCGGCGAGCCCGGTCTGGGACGAGACTCGCGTGCAGAGGCCACGCTGATCGCGCGCTTGCTAGGCTTGCCAGGTCTCGGGACGCCGGACGCCAGCGCCTGCGTCCCGCTAAAGCCGGAAGCTGGAGGGGTTAACCGTCGTGAAGAAGCTGTTGGTAGTCGCCCTGCTCGGACTGAGCGCCGTCGCCGTGTGGCGGAAGGTTCAGGCCGACCGCGCTGAGCTTAACTTGTGGACCGAGGCCACGACGGCCGACGAGTAGTCACGCCGGACATGGCGTGACCGACATCTCCGGCATCACCCTGGCGTGCTTCGGCCTGGTCGGCACGCTGGTGACCGACGACGGCGCGATCGAGCTCGCCTTCGCCGAGGCGATCGCCACGCAGGGCGTCGTGAGCGGGACGAGCGCGTTCGCCAAGTCGATGGCGGTAGTCCACCGCGCCCGCGGCCAGCCTCCGCCCGAGGTACTGCGCGCCGTGTTCCCGGACAACCTGCCCCGAGCGCAGGCCGCGCAGCTCGCGTTTGACCGGTCGCTCGCGGCCACCGTCGACCGGCGGACGGTCCAGTCCGGTCGCCGGCGTCCGCGAGGTGCTCGGCAGGTTCGCCGAAGCGGGCTGCCGGATCTGCGTGATGACGATCATGCCGCGGCGCGAGCTGACCGACGCTGCTGCAGGCCAGCGGCCTGCATGACGTCGTCAACGTCGCGCTGTGCGCGGACGATGTGCCGCGCGGGTGCCCGTTCCCTGACCTGGCCCTGGCGGCGATGCTGCGCACCGGCGTTGGCGAGGTCGGCGAGACGGCCATGGTGCACGGCACGGCCGCCGGGGTGGAGTGCGGCCGGCGGGCCGGCGCGAGCGTCGTTGTGGGCGTTCTGACCGGGCCGCACCCGGCCGCGCGGCTGCACAAGGCCGGGGCCACGCACGTGATCAAGACCATCGCGCAGCTGCCCGGCGTGCTCGCGCGCGGGCGCGCTCGCGACGGTGCCGCGGCAGGCGACGCTCGAGTCCGCCCTGCCTATCCGGCCAGCCGGAAGCTGAGCTCGGTCACCCACTTGCTCATATCCGGCTCAATGGCCGGGTCGGTGAGATAGCTCTCCAGCCTGCAGCCCCAGTGCTCGCCGTCCTCGCCCGGCGACATGTCCCAGGCCAGCTGCTGCCCGGCCGCCCAGTCGAGCAAGTCCCGGACCGCGCCGATCAGCTCGCTCGGGTGGCCTTCGTGGCTCACCGTCGCGTACCGGCCGGCCGGCAGCACGCCCGCCAGCACCTGATCGTCGCCGGTCGCTTCCGTCTCGATCGGCACGCCGGCCTCGACGTCGAGCTGGCGGGCCATGTCGATGACGTTGTAGCGGAAGAACGGCGGTCCGGCCGGAGCGAGCCGCGGGCTCCCAGCCAGCCGAAGACCTCGCCGAACCGGGCCCCGAGCCCGGCTAGCTCCGCCATCGTCACCCTGGCCCCGGACGGCCGCGTACGGTTGCGCTGCCCGGGTCACGATCTCTGGCGTTCCCTGCATGTGTCTTGTCCTTACGGTACGTAGATTGCCTGCTGAAGTTCGGTCACCCAGTGCTCAGGATCGGGATGACCATTCGAGGGTGACCTCGCGGACATAGCCCGCGGTGCGATAGCCGTTGGCGTCGATCCAGCGCGCCAGCGCCTGGCCGGTGACGAGCACGTCGTCCATGGACCCGTGATGAATCATGGTCGCGGCGTTGTCGACCGCGGGCAGGTCGACGATCGCGAACCCGGTCCCGCGCGTCGTCGGGGCGACGGGAACGGCGGCGTGCACCACGATGACGCCGTCGCCCGACGGGCGTCTTCGTAGTAGGCGAGCGCCGGTCCGGCGGTGCCGAGCCCGGCACTGGCCAGCTGCCGCCACAAGGCGCAGTACAGCGGCTGGATCACCGGCGTGATCGCGGCGGGCTCGAACCCGGCCGCGGTGCCGGTGAGCTCGGCGACACGGATGGCGGGCAGCTGCTTGCGGACGACCCCGTCGGCACCGGTGCTGCCCTCGTCCTCGATCGTCATCAACCGCGCCTCGACCCTGGCCAGGCGGGCGGTCTCCGACTCGATCTGAGTCTGGATCTCGGCCCGGCGGAGCCTGAGCATGCCGCGCAGTTCGGCCGCGCTGACGCTCTCGGCGAGGATCGCCTGCACTTGGTTTAGCGTGAAACCAAGGTCTTTGAGCGCGATCACGCGGTTGAGGTCGGCGAGCTGGCCGGCCGCGTAGAGCCGGTACCCGGTGCCCGGGTCGACACTGGCCGGGCGCAGCAGTCCGATCGCGTCGTAGTGCCGGAGCATCCGGACCGAGACGCGGCCGTGGCGGGCGAATTCCCCGATGCTGAACATGTCCGTTCCGGTCTAGTGCCTCACCCCGTGTCAGGGTCAAGCCCTTCGCCCAAACCGGCGGCAGGAGATGATGACGGCATGACGACGCAGCCGCGCATCACCCGCATCCCGGCCCCCGACGGTGTCGCTCCCGGCCGGGGTTACACACACGTTGTGACCGGCACCGGCAGGCTGGTGGCGATCTCCGGCCAGGTCGCGCTCGACGCGGAGGGCGCAGTCGTCGGGGCCGGCGACGCCGCGGCCCAGGCTCGCCAGGTCTTCGAGAACCTGCGCCGCTGCCTCACCGCCGCCGGGGCCGGATTCGCTGACGTGATCAAGCTGACTTACTTCGTCACGGACGTCGCGTACATGCCCGCGATCAGGGCGGTGCGCGATGAGGTGCTCGGTGCGGATCCGCTGCCGGCCAGCACCGCGGTCCAGGTGACGGCCCTGGTCCTGCCGGATCTGCTGCTGGAGATCGAAGCCCTCGCGCTGGTCAGTGCTTAGCTGACGGTTGGCGGCGGATCAGCGCGAGCAGGTCAGCGTGAGTCTGCCGGTCGGCCGCGGCCACCAGGCCGCCCGGCCCGGTGTGCACCGGCTGCCCGTAGATGCCGGTGACGACGCAGCCCGCGGCCTGGCAGAGCGCCAGACCAGCCGCGAAATGCACGCTGTCGGCCAGGTCGCCGTCCGTGACGTAGGCCGCCCTGCGCCCGGCCGCGAGCCACGCCACCGCCAGGGTGGTGGAGACCACCCGCGGCCGGAACCGGGCGACGAATCCCGGCTCGGCCAGCAGCCGGGCCGCGCTGAAGTCCGGCGCGTTCGGAAACGGCGGGTCCAGGTTGACGTCCACCAGCCGCGAATCGGGCGAAGGCGCCAGTTCCTCGTCCGTGCTGCCGACGCGCCGGAAGGCGCGCGCACCGTCGGTCCAGAACACCTCGTCCGCGAACGGGTCAGCCGACGCAGCCGCGGCCGTTCCGGTCGGTGTCCGCAGCGCGACGTTGACCGCGACCAGCATGGTGCGCGCGGCGTAGTTCAGCGTGCCGCAGAGCGGATCGACCAGCCAGCGGCGCCCGGACCCGGCCGGACCCGAGTGACCGCTCTCCTCGCCCGTCACCGCGTCGCCGGGCCGGGCCTGCCTGAGCACGCCGAGGACGGCTTGCTCGGCTTCGAGGTCCGCGGCCGTCGCGAAGTCGCCCGCGGCCTTGTCCACCCGCCGCAGCGGTGCCCCGTACCGCCGGCGGACGACGGCCGCTCCGGCCTGAGCTGCGGCTATCGCCAGCTCGGCGTCGTCCTGCATCGCACCAGCCTCTCAGTCCGGGCGTCCGCCGGCCGGATTCGGCCGCGGCCCGCGGTTACCGGCTCGCCGGGACCGGGCATCAACCCTAAAACCCCATCTCGGCACTGGAACCGCCCAGGTCGCACCGGCGCCAGACAGGCTTTTCGATGCGGGCAAAGTGAACGTCGCGAGATAGCTGCGAGGTGGCAGTAATGGCAGTAATGGACATAGCGGATCTAGCCGATCTTCTGCACGAGACGGCTGATCACCACGGCTCATACGAAGCGGTAGCCCCGAAGCACAACTGGTGGGACTGGTACGCGGCCTATATGGCGGCGCGCGAGCGGGGCGAGAATGAGGACGAGGCAGCCGCCGCTGCGGGCAGATACATGGCGGGCGTGAAGCACGTCGTCGTTCCGTCCGGTTGAGCCAGCCCAGCCAGTACCCCGGCCACGCGCTGCGCCCGCGGCACCCGAGAGAGGTTAGCGATGCACTCAAGCAGTGACTACGACGTGATCGTCTTCGGTGGCGGGGCACCCGGGGAGCACTGTGCCGCGGCGGTCGCGGCCCGCGGGCTGCGCGTCGCCGTGGTCGAGCGGGAGCTGGTCGGCGGTGAGTGCTCGTACTGGGCGTGCATTCCGTCCAAGTCGCTGCTGCGGCCGGGCGAGGCCGTGCACGGGGCGCGCGAAGCCGCAGCCACCGCGCAGGTAGACGTCAAGGCCGCGCTCGCCTGGCGGGACTTCATGGTGTCGAACTGGTCTGACGCCGGGCAGGAGCGCTGGCTGGCGGATCGCGGTATCGACCTGCTGCGCGGCAACGGCCGGCTGGCCGGCCCGGGCGCGATCGAGGTCAACGGCGTGCGGCACACCGCCGAGCACATCGTCGTGGCGACCGGCTCAGATCCGGTCGTGCCCCCGGTGCCGGGGCTGCGCGAACTCGACGGCGTCTGGGGCACCAGGGAGGCGACGAGCATGAAGGCCGTGCCGCGCCGTCTGCTCGTCCTGGGCGGCGGCTCAGCCGGGGTCGAGATCGCGCAGGTCGTCGCGCGGCTGGGCGGCGAAGCAGTGATCGTCGAGGGTGCCGACCGCCTGGTCCCGCGCGAGCCAGCGCCGCTGGGCGAGGCACTCGGCGCGGCCCTGCGACGGGACGGAATCGAGCTGGTGCTCGGCCTGCACGCCACCGCTGCGCACAAGGCTGACGACGAGTTCGTGCTGCAAATCGGCGACGGCACGGAATTGCGGGGCGATCACCTGCTGGTGGCGACCGGGCGGCGCCCGCGGGTAGCGGACATCGGCCTGGAGACCGTCGGCGTGGAAGCCGGCCGCCACGGGATCAAGGTCGACGAGTACCTGCGGGCCGGCGAGCGGCTCTGGGCGATCGGCGACGTGACGGGCATCTGGCCGCTGACGCACGTGGGCGAGTACGAAGGCGACGTGGTCGCCGGGAACATCGCTGGCGACCTGCGGCCGGCCAACTACGAAGCCGTCCCGCGCGTGACGTACACCGATCCGCAGGCCGCGGCGGTCGGCGCGACCGACGCGCCCTACAGCGCCACCGCGGTCCTCGCGGATGTGCCGAAGACCGCGACGTACACGCACGCCTACGCCGATTCCAACGGGTTCCTGACGCTACTCAGCGACGGTGAGCGGCTGACCGGGGCGTACGGGCTCGGGCCCGAAGCCGGCGAGTGGATGCAGCAGGCGACGCTGGCGATCCGCGCCCATGTGCCGCTCGACGTGCTGAGTGACACGATCCAGCCGTTCCCGAGCTTCTCCGGAATCTACGCCGCCGCCGTCAATGCACTCCGCATGCAGATCGCCGACATGCCGATGCCAGCGAGTCCGATGGACGCCCAGATGGCGCGCCTGCCGGCCTTAGGAGGAGAAGCGCATGAGTAGTGCAGCCACCGCCGGGGCCACCCGGCCGGGACCGGTCCTGGACGGCCAGACAGTCGTGCTCATCGGCGGCAGCGCCGGCATCGGGTTCGAGACCGCCCGACTCGCGCTCGCCGAGGGCGCGGATGTCATCCTCACCGGCCGCAATCCTGACCGGCTCGCGCAGGCCGCGGCTGAGCTTGGCGTGGACCGCACCGCGGCGTTCGACGCCGGTGACACCGCTGCCATGGCGCAGTTCTTCGCGGAGCTGCCAGGACCGGTCGATCACGTGCTGGTCACGGCCGGCGGCCCGAAGTACGGCCCGCTTCTGGAGATGACTGCCGACGACGTGACTACCACCCTGAGCGCGCACGTGATCCTGGCGCTCAACGTCGCGCGCAACGCCGGCCGGATGCGGCCCGGCGGCACGCTGCTGCTCATGGGCGGCACCGGCGGCCGCCGGGTGCGGCGCGGCAGCGGCATCGTCCCCGCGGCCACGGCGCTGCTGCCGCCGTTTGTGGCCGAGCTGGCGCTGGAACTCGCGCCGGTCCGGGTCAACCTCATCGCGGCCGGCTTCGTGGACACCCCGCTGTCAGCGTCGCTGCTCGGCGACCAGCTTGAAGCCCGCCGGAACGAGCTGCGGACGAAGCTGCCGATTGGCCGGGTCGTCGGCCCCGCCGACGTGGCGGCGCTCGCCGTCCACATCATGAGCAATACGGCGCTGACCGGCGCGACCTACGACATCGACGGCGGTCAGCAGTTCACGTCGGCGTGAGGTGTTCGCGCGGCGGATTTCTGGCTGCGCTATCGGGCTACCGGCCGATGGCGGCTGGCCCGCGGCGCAGCCACTGGCCTTCGCCTGGCCGGGCGGTGAGCACACCGTCGCGCAGCACGACCTGGCCGCGGCGGAGGACCGACCGCGGCCAGCCCTGTACGGTCCAGCCGTCATAGGGCGAGTAGCCGGCCCGGGACTGCATCGCGGCTCCGTCGATGACCTTGCGCAGCTGCGGATCCCAGAGCACGAGGTCGGCGTCGGCGCCGCTTTCTATGGCGCCCTTGCGCGGGTAGAGACCGAACAGCCGGGCCGCGTTCCCCGAGGTCAGCTCCACGAACCGGTCCAGTGAGATCCGCCCGGTCGTGACGCCCTCGGAGTACAGCATCGGCATCAGCGTCTCCAGGTCGGCGACACCCTGCCGGGCAGTGACGACGTTCAGGGCGGGATCTAGCTTGGCGTCAAGTGTCCAGGGTGCGTGATCGCTGCAGAGGGTGTCGATGTCGCCCGCCGCCAGGCCGCGCCAGAGCGCGTCCCGGTCTGCCTGGGTGCGCAGCGGCGGCGCGCCCACGTACTTCGCGCCGTCGGGCTCCTCGAACCGTTCCCGGGTCAGATGCAGATACAGCGGCCTCGTCTCGACGTAGACGGGGAGACCGGCGGCGCGGGCCTCGCGGCACCGATCCAGCGCGGCCGCGGAAGACAAGTGCACGATGTACACCGGCGCGTGCGTCTGCCGGACTAGCTCGATCGCCTGGTCGACGGCCGCGACCTCGGCGTCGATCGTGCGGGCGTCGGCGAAGTTCCTGACCGCGCCGCGTCCCGACGCGATCAGCTCCTGGCCGGTTCGCTCCAGCATCCCGGCGTGCTCGCAGTGCAGCAGCGTCAGTGCGCCGGCCCGGCCGGCCGCTGCGACGGCGCCAGCCAGCCCCGGCGCCTCCGGGGTGAAGTTCGGATCGGACAGGAACACCTTGACGGTGGTGTGCCCGTCCGCGGCGAGCGCGGCGATCTCCGCCTCGGTGGTCTCGGTCAGTTCGCTGGGGACCGGGTGCAGGAACCAGTCGGCTGCGGCCTCCGCGGCCGCGCCGGCCATCTCCCGCGCCACCGCGGCCGTGGTCGGCTCGCCGGGCATCGCGAACGTCATGTTGCCGAACGTGGTGATGCCGCCGGCAAAGGCGGCGAGCGACCCGGTCCAGAAGTCGTCCACCCAGATCGGCCCGTGCTCCTTGACCGCCTCTTCGGCATGGAGTGCCGCGTAGACGAGGTGCACGTGGGCGTCGATCCCGCCGGGGAGCACCAGCAGGCCGGCGGCGTCGAGTTCATCCGCGCCCGCCATGGGGCCGCCGATCTGGGCTATCCGGCCATCGCGGACGCCGATGTCGGCGACCTCCTGATGGCCGGGCGTCACCACGGTCCCGGCCCGGACCACTAGATCGAAATCCGAATCGCTCACCCACGAATCCTGGCACGCCTGTGATCGGGACGGAAAGCTCGCCGCCCGCGGGGAGCTAGCCACCGCTGAACTGGCCGGGTGCTGGAGGTGCCCGTGACTGCTAAAATCACGTATTGCCCGCGCGACCTGCGGTTTTGAGGGGCTATAGCTCAGCTGGAAGAGCACCTGCTTTGCAAGCAGGGGGTCAGCGGTTCGAGCCCGCTTAGCTCCACCATCAGTTTAGCTGCGAAACGGACTACACGCGATGCGGAAGTCTCGTAGGTGGTCCCCAAGGTGGTCCCCATAAGTTAGGTGGTCCCCCTGACCAGCGGGAGAGGGACCACGAGATGGCAGGGCGCAGGGGACAAGGGTCGCTCAGCTTTCGAGCACCGGGGCGAGTGCCAGGACCCGAAGTGGCACCGGGGATGCACCGGACTCTGGCGGGCGTCGACCGTCCGAGGTGACTCGACGGTCCAGCGGGTCCGCGTCAAGGTCGTCAGGCCAAGACCAAGACCGAGGCCCAGACGAAGCTCAAGGCGAAGCTAGACGAACAGCGTCAAGGCGTCCGCTCCTCGGGTACCTACACCGTGCGGGATTGCGTGGAGGACTGGATCGCTCACGGGCTCGACGGGCGCAGCGCCAAGACGAAGCAGACCTACCGCGAAGCGGTCGCGCCCCATCCTCGCGATCCTCGGCAGCCGGACGCTCCGCGACCTGACCGCGACCGACGTACGCCGGGCACTCGTGTCCATCGCCAAGACACGCTCGACGCGCTCCGTCCAGATCGCCCACAACGCGCTCACCCGGGCGGTTCAGCGGGCAGCAGCGCACGACCTCGTAGGCCGCAACGTCTCAGCGCTCGCCGAGCGCCCGCAGGGCCAGATGGCCGGACGGCCCTCGAAGGCCATGACCCGCGACGTCGCGTGCGGCTCGTCCAGGCGCCGAAGCCGACCCGACCATCGGCTCGTACCTGATCCTGTCCGTGATGACCGGCATCCGGCCCGAGGAGTGCCGGGCGCTTCGCTGGGACCACGTGGACCTAGACGGAGCCGGACGATCCAGGTCTGGCGGTCCACGCGCGCCCATGGGGACGTCAAGACCGTCAAGTCCCGCAGGACCCTGGAGATCGCACCGCAAGCCGTCGAGGCGCTACGACGTCGTCAGGCCCAGCAGGACCGCGACCGCGAGGACTGGCGCGCGAACTCTGGCACGAGACCGGCCTCGTTTTCACGACGTCTGTCGGTACCGAGATGGACTCGCACAACGTCAGGCGGTCGATGCGTCGGCTCACCAAGGCAGCAGGGCTGGGCGAGTCGTGGACGCCACGCGAGCTACGGCACACGTTCGTCTCCATCGCCAGTGAGGCAGGCGTCCCGATCGAGGAGATCGCTGCGCTTGCTGGGCACTCGACTACGCGGACCACCGAACTCGTCTACCGGAAGGAGCTGCGGCCAGTGCTGCGCACCGGCGCGACCGTCATGGGCGAGCTGCTCGCCGCAGGACAGTAGCCCTCGGACGTCGGATCTGCCGAGATGAGGGCGTTTCGTCCGAGCGGGTCCAGGCCCGAGAATGGCGTCATGGTGTGGAGATTCAGGCGCGTGCGTCGCCGCCAGCCCGTTGCACCTCCGGCCGTGGCGCAACACGAGATGTCGGGCAGCGAAGCGGCCGAGCGGTACGACCGCCTGGTAACCAACCTCGTAACCGCCGAGGCGCTAATGCGTGACCACGACCGCGAGTTCTGGGCTCGTTGGATGGCCGAGTCACGGCGTCAGATCGTGGCTCACGACGCACGCGGGCTTTCTCATCTGCTTGGAGCCTTCGGCGGCATGGGCAGCTTCAACGACGTCCTGTTCCACTCCCTGAACGGCGACGAATTGCCGCCCGAGGTGATCGATCGATTGAACCGGGAACTCGCCTCGCTCCGAACCGCGCTCTATTCCGACGCCAAGGAGTTGCTGCACGACTTTCAGCGCACGGAGTGACGCACCGAACTCACATGCTGCGGACGGTGCGCGGTGTCCGGAATGACGATCCTGCCGATGTGCGGATGTCGCAGCGCGATGCGGCATGCTTGTCCGGTGGTTGACGACTCGATGATTGTGACGCACGACGAGCCTGCGGTTCGTTCTCGGACGAACTACATCCTGAGACTCAGTCTGGCCGCTGACGGTCTCCCACGGCGGTACGAGCAGGTGTGGACTCGGACCGAGGACAACGTCAACTTTGAGCTCTGCTGCATCCCCTTCTTCACCTACGACCTGTCCCTCGGTGATGTCGTTCGCAAGACGACCGGCGACGGCGAGTACGAGATCGTTTCCAAGGCTGGTCACCGAACCATCAGGTTCGCGATACAGGACGAGAAGTTCCGGCACGAGGGTCACGACTCGCTTCATGCATCGATCGCGAGTGCCGGGTGCCTGGCCGAGTTTCACGGTCACATGCTCGGTTACGGCGCGATCGACATCGTTGACGAGCGTCAATCGGCGAGCGTTCGGGCGCTGCTGAGCCCGCTCGCCGAGCAGGGACTCCTTATGTGGGAGTGGGCCGACCCGGCTGTTCGAAACTGAGGCTCGCCACCTATCCGGATCTGCCGCGCGGAGCAGGACTCGTCACACGACCGTAGCGCGGCTTCCGACTGCACCCAAAAAGGCGTTCGGAAACGAGATCGTGCGTGCGTGGCGACCGGGGTCGGCGTCGAGCCATGACGCTCAGCACTTCAGACCCTGGGTAGGGGTCTTCAGGCCACGCGGGCAAAAGATCGCATCGGTCAACTTGCCATCTTCTCTTGTCGCCCGATGAGTTCAGGGTGATGGATCTTGAGGTGCGTGGGGACCCAGGTGTCAGGGTTGGCGTCCCCTGGGACAAGGGTGTTGCAGCCCAGGGGGCAGAGTTCAGGAGAGGCAACGGGCTTCAAGGTCTTCTTACGCTCGGGCTGTGGCGCGCCCTCGCTGGCCCATGGGGTGGAGTTCCCGGAAGGGGAAGTAGGCGCCTTGGAGGGAAGATCAGGGCCATAGCCGAAGTCGGGTTTCCCGACTAGAGAGGTCTTATGTTGTTGTTCAGTATTGGTAACCGGTCGGGTTACCGGAGACCGGTGAACCGGAGTCGGTTGAGACCGGACTTCGGGACAACCTGGGCTCGCATAAGCCGAGGGGCATCGGTCCTGATGCGCCCCCGCTCCCGTGTCGTTTTGCCACGGGTGACATCTCCCGCGTCGACCGGCTGGCGCATCGCTGTTCCAGGTATGAGTCATGCCCGAGGCCGAGGGCATTCCTGATGTCATGCTCGCGAGCCGTCCAGTCTTCGGGCTTGGAGCCGAGGTAGGCGGCGATCCTGAACGCCGTAGCGGTGAGCCTGCGGTCGACGATCAGCGCGTTCCAGATCTGGGTGAAGCCGCTAGGGCTGGGGGTTGCCATGGACAGAATCCTTGCGGTCAAAGGCGGCGCAGTGCGCCACCTGAGGGTTGGTGGCCTGCTTGGTCCAGCCGCATCTGCAGTACGCAACGCGGGTTCGGCTCGGCCCTGGGCTGGGGTTCATCCAGTGGCGGCACGAGTCGTCGCCGTGCTCCATCACCATCGGCTCGCGAAGCCAGTAGATCCTCGGGTTGGCTTGCTCGCTCATGCCGCACTGCCGAGGAAATCCGCGAGCGCCGACGCCGGATGAGCCGCAGCGCCCCAACCTTGATCGAATGGATACGCCCGCTCATGATCAGTTCGTAAGCGAGCGCCCGGCCGATGCCGAGCGCCTGACACGCCTCCTCGACTGAGTAGGCGAGCTTCTTGCCGTCCAACCTGGTTCCCTCCTCCCGGCCCGGCGGTATGCGGGGCCGTCCTTGCGTGTTTGCCGTCGTATGAATCCACATCCGTTGTGGACGGCGGTTACCGGGCCGTTACGTTGAGCGGGAAGGCCCGTGACCCGCCATACCTGCTGATGCCCCTACCTGTATCCGTGGTGGACAGCAGTCACGAAGCTGCTACAAGCAGTAGTTCTGGCTCGGGAACAATCCGGCCGTTCCGCGCGTTTCGGGCGTTCGTGGAGCAGATCTGGGACGACCGGCTCGGCCGCAGGCGCGAGTTGATGTGGGACGACAGGATCAGGGACTTCAACGCATACCTCCGGCCGTGCGCCGACGAAGGCATGTGACGACATGGCAGGCTGCAGACCTCGACGGCAGCCTGCCGCCCGTCTGGACCGACGAACCGGGTGATCGTGCGGGGCGGAACGACGGCGATCCGGTTGGCGTGGTACCACGCGTTGCCGATGTGGGCGAAGCGGCGCCAGCGCGCGAAGGCGAAGCCGGTTGCGGTGCCCCAAGCGGTCGGTCCGATCCCCGCAGGTTCGGGGCGTTCGGGCGAGGTTACGGGTACGGCAGATGACGGTGTCGTGATCGTTCGTACCGACGCTGGGACGCTCAGTGTCGGTGTCGCGTACCCTTCGCAGCGGTAACGGATACGACGCCTGGGAGCAGTACGTTAATGACCGACTCGAGGACGCCATCGAAACGGCGAGCTGCGCCGGTCAACATCGGGTGGACGGGCAGCGTCGACGTCGTCGCCATCGCTCCGGACGGGCTGAACGGAGCGCGAGGGCGCCGATGCGGTCGTTACGAGCGAGCCGTACTGCTGGTCGTAACCGGGGCGAAGCTTGCCTCAGCGGCATCGAAGGGGTTGGCGACCCTGGATCGCAGCCCTCGATTTCCGCTCGCGGACGGTCGTTGCGCGTTCGGTCACGATCGTGGCGTGGAACGAGGAGCCGGTGCGCTCGCCGCAGATGGGCGTCGGCGGCGTTTGCTCTGAACTTCGTCGGCAGATAGACCTGAGTTGGGCGCTGAGGAAGTATTCGGACGAAAAAGCTACCTTCGACGCCCCTCAGGTGACGCTCAAGGGTGGTCCCCTAAGTGGTCCCGTTCCCGCAAGCTCAGGGCGTTCGTGGCGTACGGCAAGAGCGGCGCATCTCAGTGGCATGCGGCCCGAAACGGCATAGCTTTGCAAGCAGGGGGTCAGCGGTTCGAGCCCGCTTAGCTCCACCAGGCAAAACGTTCCGGCCCGGAGCGTGAGAAAGCCGGTTGACCACCAATCCTGACCAGCAACGGAGTGGTGAGCAGGCACCGCTGAGCAGCTTGTTCAGCTTGGTGATCGCGTCGAGGCGGGCGGCCTCCTCCACGTGCGTGTAGATCTGCTGCGTGGTCGCGATGTGCGAGTGCCCGAGAACTATTGACGGCAGGCCGGAGCGCCTGATACGCCCGGCATGTGAAAGGGAGGGCTCTGGCCGTCTATCAGGAGCGGCGGACTGCCTGGGCGGCCTAGCTCCACTGATTTTGACGGATCGGCTTCAGCTGATCCTTCACACGCCTAGGAATTATTCCGGCGTTGCTTGCTGGTCGTGTTCCGCTCGTTGCTTGATGGCCTGGTTGAGGGTTTCAAAGCCGGCCTGGGTGCGGCTGATGGATTTGGCGGACATGCGGGCGAGCAGGCCGCGGTAGGTTTCGGTCTGGACCAGCCGGGTGCCGCCGTCGGCGGGCGTCAGGGTAAAGCTGTGTTCCCCGGTGATGATCCCCGGGAGGCTGGATACCCAGCGGAGTTGGGCGCCTGGCTCGGCTGCTGGCACTTTGACCTTGACAGTCATAACGCGCTCGGTTCCGGGACGTACGGCTTTCAGGGTCACCGCACTTCCAACCCTGAGCTGCCCTGATGCCTCCCGGAACAGCGGGTTCCACAGAGGGTAGCTGGCTAGGTCAGCCAGGATCGTCCAGACGTGCTGGGGCGATGCGCTGATCTGGGCTGCTGCGGAGATCTTGGTCATCGCCGGAGTTCCTCCTCCGTGCCGCTGCGGCGATCATCTCACTATCGATGAAGAGCAAGAACTGGGAGCGCGAGGACCATTCATGAACGACACAAAGACGGGCGGCTCGGTGGAAGTCGCTCGCCGTATCGACATCGCTGGCTGCGGCATCCATGTGACCGTACATCGTGGCGTGCGACGGCAGGAGGGAGCTGGGCGGGCACTGGTCTGCGTGCACGGTGGTCCGGGCATAGACGGTTCGGGCCTGCGATTGATGTTCTCGGACCTGGCCGATGTCGCCGACGTGGTCGTCCCAGATCAGCGCGGGCACGGTCTGAGTGACCTGAGTACGCCGGAGACATGGGACCTGGACACGTGGGCCGACGATCTCGCCGCTGTTATCGATGAGTTGCGCCTGGCCCGTCCCATAGTGCTCGGCATCTCCTTCGGCGGGTGGGTAGCGATTCGCCACGCCGTCAGGCACTCGCAGCAAACCGGCGGTCTGATCGTCGCGGCGATGACGCCCCGGCTGCCGACGCCCGAGCAGATAGCGCACCGTATGGGCGCGTTGGGTGGAGCAGCGGCAAAGCAAGCATGGCTGCGCGTCCACGCCCAGCCGAGCGCGCAGGCGACGGCTGAGATGCAGCGACTGTGCATGCCGTTGATGGCGCGACGGCCGCCGAGCCCCGCCCTCGCCGCTGTCCGCGCGACGCAACGGCACACTACGCAAGTCAACGAGCATTTCACTCCGCAGTTTCAGAAGCTGGACTTGACCGGGGAGCTACGTACTGTCGCCTGCCCGACCCTGGTAATCCTCGGCGATCTCGATCCGTTCGTGACCGAGGAGGTGGTCGCCTCGACCGTCGAGTCTCTCCCGGCTGACGGGCGGCTGATCACCGTGCCGGATGCGGCTCACGACCTATTCGCTGACGCCCCCGAGAGGTTGCTCCGCGAGGTACGGGGCTTTGTGCGGAACGTTCCTCCCCAGATCCCTTGATCCGGCACCGTTTCTCCGACCCTTAGCCCGGCTGCCACTCACCTGGGTTTGGCGCCTATGAGGAAGACGGGGGCCAGAATGGTCATCCAAGACGTTGATCTTGTCAGTCCTCGGGCCGTGACGAGTTGTGCGCAGCATGGGAGAAGGAGCCAGTGGCGGGGATCGCGGACATTGCCAGCTTGATGTACCGGCCGACCTGGCCTTCCCGCAGCCTCAGCGGTTCCGTCAGCAGGGTCCAGGCGGAGGGTCATCGCGGCGAGGTGTGGAGCCTTCGCGGCGAGCTGCGGGTCGCGCCTGGGGGCAGGTACCGAACCGACCTCGTGGACGACGAGGGCGACCGGAGGCTCGAGATCTGCGACGGCCAGTCGGTATGGGTCGTCGAGGACGGCGAGGCAGGCTTCAGCGTGCCAGCGGATGGGATCGTGCCGTTCACCGACTTGCTACACCCGGCATGGCTGCTGGCAGAGTACGCACTCACGGTTACCGGCAGCTGCAGGCAGGCGGATCGAGATGGCGTCGCGCTGATCGGCTATGAGCGCGATGGCCTCGGAATGCGGGATGGCAGCACCGCGCCGCCAAGCCGCGTCGACGTCGTGATGGACGCCGAGCTCGGGATCCTGCTGTCGTACCGGAAGAACGGGCAGCGTCCTGAGTCCGCTGAATTCACGCAGCTAACCGTGGGGGACGGCGATTCCGCCGACGCGGCCGACTTCCAGCTGACTGGCACAATCGCTTCGGCCCCGGCGAGCCCGGCTGCGCAGTCAGCAACCGCTTCGCTGAGGCCGTCATCCACGGCCGCTGCCAGCTGGTCGAAGCCGGTCAGCAATGAGCTGATCGAGCTGCTCTATCACGCAGGGCTCCGGCCCCGCCGGTTCTCGGCCGTCCTGCACGAGCTCGCTGACACCGAGGCCATTGCTGCTCTGATCCGCGAGACAGGCCCGGACCGTGGTGGCGTACCAGGCTTCGCGGCCGATTTTCCAGCGGACAACCTTGAGCCAGTCGACCTGACCGCTCAGCTCGACCTGGCGTTGCCGGGCATGTACCGGATCGAGATCGTCACCGGGGCCGTCCGCGGCCCAGTCGAGATGATCAGCGACGGTCACAGCCGCTGGCACGTATCCAAAGACCGCGCCGTCCGGGCGATCTGGGCCGTCCCTCCTGCCGGATTCGGCAAGGTCATCGACCTGGCGTGGCTGCTTGATGGATTCCAGCTCACCTCGGCCGGGCAGGTGACAGTTGCCGGTCGGCCAGCCTGCCAGGTCGTGGCCCAGCCTAGATGACGCGAAAGGCACTCACGGGCAGGGCGTGCTGTCGCGCATCTTCTATGCCGCCGACCGGATCGACGTCGCGATCGACGCTGAACTCGGGATCGCCTTGAAACTCGCCTGGTCCTGGCGCGGCCAGACGCTGTTCACAACCGAGCTGGACAACGTATCCGAGCTGGCAGATACCGTCTCGTTCGACTATCAGCCGCCACCAGGAATGCGAGTCATCAACGCATCTAATCCTCTGGCGGCCATCAGCGCCAAGGACGCAGCTAAGTCAGCCGTCAAAGCCGCTCAGCTGTTCACCGATATCGCGAAGCGCGCTGCAAGGCGGAGGCCAGGGTTATAGCCCGAGCGCTCCATGATCCGGAACATGAGCGGAACAGTCCAAGGCTCCAGCTCGGCGGCACAAGCACCCGTCCCAGGCCAGTGCCGCTGATTCAGCAGCTAACCAGCGAAGATGTAGATGGCTTAAGGACCGCCAAGGAGGCTGTAAGGCTGATATCGATCCGGCCCGAGCCGGGTGTACAGCACGGTGGCGCAAGACGTCACCTGGCCAGCTCTCCCATTCACGATTGCCGGGCTGATACTCGCAAACAGCGCCTGGCGAGACCATGCCGTTGGATCACGTTCTCATTTATATCGGAACCCGGTATATCGTCAAACTGATCAGCAGAGCGCTAGTAGTTCCGAGCAGGAGGCCCCGGATGTCCGCCTACCCCGTCTTGATGCACACCGCCATCGACGCCACCGACTGCCGCGGTCTCGCGGAGTTCTACCGGCAATTCCTTGGTCTCCGGTACCGTCCCGGCGATGAGATCCCCGCCAGCGGCTACGACGATGACTCGGACTGGCTTGTCCTGCTCGACTCGGCGGGACACCGCGTGTTCGCTTTCCAGCAGGTCCCGGCCCTCGCGCGACCGACCTGGCCCGTCCACGATGTACCGAAACAGATGCATCACGACTTCCGCGTGACCAGCATCGAGGAGCTGCGCCGGCAGCGGCAGCGCGCCGAGGAACTGGGCGCCAGGCTCCTCTACGACCGCACGGACGACGTGGCCGAGCCGCTGTATGTGCTCGCCGACCCGGCCGGACATCCCTTCTGTCTTCTCGTCGGATCTGAGTAGACCAGCGCCAGCATCCGCATCAGCCGTGAGTCACCCGGCGGATTGCAGCTATCCGGGATAAGGGCCACAGTGGATCTGCCGGGGCGCGAAGTCGAATCAGATCCAAGGGACGCTATGGCCGTCGAGGTACTTTCTGCTGCCGGGCGCTGGGACCACTTTGCATCGCTACTGGCGCAGAGCGGGTGCGTGTGCATGGCGTACCGGAATAGAAGTCTCGACACGCTCGGCCGGCTTGAGCACATGCGCGGCCTGTGCGGCAGCGAGCCCGGTCCAGGAGTTCTCGCGTTCGTGGATGGCGAGGTTGCTGGCTGGTGCTCGATCGCGCCGAAATGCACATATCGCGCCCTCGTGAATTCTCGTACCATCCCGCACGTTGACGACGAGGAGGCGTGGTCGGCGGTCTGCTTCAGAGTGCGAGTGGGATTCCGGCGTCGTGGGCTGATGCACGACCTGCTGGACGGTGCAATCGAGCATGCGCGCGGCAGCGGCGCATTCGTGATTGAGGGCTACCCGGTGGAGCCCGAAGGCGGACGCGTTGACCAGGCCGCCGCGTACGTGGGGACTACTGGGCTCTTCGAAGCACACGGATTCGAGCGCGTCGTGCAGACGGTCGGCCGAAGTGGTGGCAAGCGGCGTTGGCTAGTCCGCCGGGAACTCGCCTGATGACCACGGACGGGCAGGATTGACCGGAGTCAGGATCCCCTACACGTCCGGCGGTGAGAGATTCTGGCCAGCGGAAAGCCTAAGTGACGTCGTCCGGTACTCAGCGCAGCACGTACCGCTGACGACCAAAGCTAGACCACCATGGCCCGCACCGGACGGCCAACTCCGAGGGCGACTTCCGCGCCGCGCGCACTGGCTGCCGGTCGACGCGCATTACGCAGCCATTACGCCGATCGGATGGACTTCGAGCTGAAGCCCATCCGAGAGAACGGAATAGTTGTCATGATCAAGACCCATCGCCACGCCGGCCGGCTCGGCCTTGGCGCCGTGGCCGCCGCGAGCCTGGCCGCAATCAGTGTGGCCGGCTGCGGTGGCAGTCCATCGGCGAGCTCGTCTTCCTCGGCGAACGGGGCCGGCAGTTCGGCCGGCCAGGGAACCGTAGCGGCGAGCGGCGCTGGGAAGACGCTGCATGCCTGCGCGCTACTGAGCGCGTCGAAGGCGTCCGCGATCGTGGGCCAGACGTACACAACCGCCACGGAATCCAGCGGCGGGACAATGTGCAGCTACAAGACGACGACCGCGCCGATTCCCCTGTTCATCATCATTACGTCCGGAGCCAATGCGGCCACCTGGAAGGGCGAGTTGGCGACGATGGAAGAGGACAGTGGCTCGACGCCCATGACGCTGACCGGCGTCGGCGACCGGGCCGCCGGAAGCGGCACAGAGATCGGCGTCGAAGACGGCACTTACATCATCGATGTGCACGGCGGCGACCCCAGCTCTACCGGCAGCGCGTTTCCCAAGTCGGTCGCGCTGGCCAGGGCAATCATCTCTGCCCTGGGCTAGCCCGGCTCGAGGCCAGTCCCGCGCGCACCGACCCGCCTCGCCGGTCATTGCTGCTGCCAGGTGACCAGGAAGTTGTCGACGTGGCGGATCGGGACGCTAGCCGTGACATCAGGCGGGGTGCGGACTGCTAGGTCGGGTATCCGGGTGAACAGCGTGGTCAGCGCGACTTCACCGTGGAGCCTGGCCAATGGCGCTCCGAGGCAGAAGTGGGCGCCGGCGGAGAAGCTGAGGTGGGGGTTGGGGTCACGGCTGATGTCGAACCGGTCAGCGTCAGGGAAAATGCCTGGATCGCGGTTGGCGGCAGCCAGGAACAGCAGCCGCTGCCTGGCCGCGGCGCACGGGATGTCGTGGATGTCGGCGCCGGTTCGGGGGGTCGCGGCAGTAAAGGTTGTCGGGGCGATCAGCCGCAGCATTTCTTCTACCGCGGTCCGCCAGCGGGTGGTGTCCTCCCGCAATGCGGCGAGCGCCTCGGGGTGGATACAGAGCAGGTGAGCGCCGAGCGTGAGCAGGGTGGCTGTCGTCTGATGACCGGCGTTGATGAAGAAAATGCAGTTTGCCGCCAAGTCCTGTCGGTCGTCGCCTTCGGCGCGCCGGGCGGCCAGGGTGGTCATCAGGTCGTCGGCCGGCGCTGCGATGCGCTGGTCGAGCAGCCCGCTGAAGTAAGACAGCATCTGCCCGGCCGCGTCGTTGGCGGCGTGGACCGCGGTGCGGTCGGTGTCGCGCTGGCGGGCGAAGCCGCGATTGAGCGTGGCAACCGCCGCGGCAAGCCAGTCACGGTCGTCGAGCGGAACGCCAAGCACTTCAGTGATCACCGCGAACGGCAGGGGCCGGGCGAAGTCCGCGACCAGGTCCATGCCGCCTGCGCGGGATGCCTGATCGATCAGCGCGTTGGCCTCGTTGGCGATGATGGCCCGGTAGCGCTCAACCCGGCGGGCAGTGAACAGGCCCCCGAAGGCATCCCGGACACGGCGGTGCCGGTCGCCGTCCAGCCGTATCATCCACCGGGCGAGCAACTCGAATGCCTGATCGGACGACGGCGGGATGGACGCTGCGGCGAATCTTGGATCGCGCAGCACATCCCGGACGAACAGGTACTGGCAACCGGGTAGCGCTGAATTGCGCAAGATCATGTGCGGGTCGGAGCGGCCAGCCGGAGAGAATAGCGCACTCAGCAGGTCAGCCTCCGCGTCGAAGGCTGACGGCGGCGGGACGGCCGGAGCGTTCATGATGCGACCCGGGCCAGGGTCTGGGGCGTCCGACGCGGTCATGGGATTCCTCCGGTGCAGTGTTCCAGTTCCTGAATCCCACCGTCGCTCAGGCCGACCGGCGGCGCCTCAGGGCTAGCCCGGAAGGCGATACGGGGCTGGCCCCGATCCGCGTAAGACAGCCGGCGTGGTGATCTGGCCGAGGCACCAACAACGGCTCATGGAGGTCAGGATGCATAAGCGAGCACGACGCTCAGCGATCGCCGCCGCCGCCAGCGTGGCACTAGCGGCCGCCGGCATCGCCGGCATCGCGACGGCCGCGACGGCCACCGCGGCGGCTGCCGCCAGAACTGCCCGGTACTACGCCTTCGATATCAACAACGGCACCACCGACCCGGGTCTCATCCCGGTGGCCGGGTCCAATCCCGCGAGGTTCGCGCAGGGCGATGAACTGGTGCTCAACGATCAGGTCACCACTACGCACTGGGCCGGGCACGGTTACCCGATCGTCGGGTTCGACTCAGGTATCTGCACTATGACCAGGATCCCGGAGAAGAACGCGGAGCAGACGATCGCGAACTGCGTGGTCTCGGTTGCGGTCACGGGCGGCAGCCTGACCGTCCAGGGGGCGGTCCACTTCAAGTCGGGACAGCCTCAGCCTGCCACGCTCGCGGTCACCGGCGGTACCGGCAAGTTCAATGGCAAGACCGGCGAGGTCCGGGTTTCGTTCACCAAGACCCACAAGATCCTTGTCTTCACGCTGAGGTAGCCGCACTATGGCGGCCGGGACCCTCGGCTCCGGCCGCCGCTAACGGCGCAGGTAGGTCAGCACGGCCAGCACCCGGCGGTGATCCTCGGCGGCAGGCTCCAGGCACAGCTTGGCGAACATGTTTCCGACGTGAGTCTCCACCGTCTTGGGCGACATGTAGAGCTGCGCGGCGATGGCCTGATTAGAGCGGCCCTCGGCCATTAGCGCCAGCACTGCGAGTTCGCGCCCGGTCAGTGATTCCAGCGGGTTGACCCGCCGGTGCCTGGCCACCAGCCTCGCCACGACGTCCGGATCGATCACCGACTCGCCGGCCGCCACCCGGCAATGGCGGCCGCGAACTGGCGGATGTCGGCGACCCGGTCCTTCAGCACGTAGCCGACGCCCCGAGGGTCGTCAGCCAGCAACTCGAACAGGTGCTCAGTCTCCACGTGCTGGGACAACACGACCACCGCGGTACCCGGCCACCGGCGGCGGATCTCGACGGCCGCCCGCAGCCCTTCGGTCGTCTGGGTCGGCGGCATCCGGACATCCGCGAGCACAACGTCGGGCCGGACCGCGGCCACTAGCTCCAGCAACTGCACGGCATCCGCAGCCGTGCCCGCCACCTCCAGCCCGGCCTCGGTCAGCAGACGGCTCAGGCCCTCGCGCAGGAGCACAGCGTCCTCGGCGAGGATCACCCGCAACTGCGCAGGCGGCTCGGTCATGGACACGGAATGTCCGCCTCCAGCCTCGTTCCGGCCCCGGCCGGGCTGTCGACCCGCAATACCCCGCCCACCGAGGCAACCCGATCGGCCAAGCCACGCAGACCTGGTTCCGCCTTCGGGCCTGGCACCGCCGACGCCGTCGTCGGCTACAGCGACCGTGAGCAGGCCAGGCAGTTGCCTGACAGTGACCACGGCCGCGTCCGTCAGCGCGTGCTTGGCGACGTTGGCGAGTGCCTCGGACACGACGAAGTATGCGGTGGCCTCGACAGCGGCCGGGAACCGACAGACGGGCACCGCAGCGATCGTCATCGCGACCGCTGAGCGCTCAGCGAGCGCCTGAAGCGCACCGGACAGCCCCGTCTCGGTCAGCACGGCGGGATGGATGCCGCGGGCCAGTTCGCGCAGTTCGACCAGCGCTTCCCGGGCTTCCTTGCCCGCCGATTCGAGCAGTGCGTGGAGCCTCGGGTCCGCTCCGGCCGCTCGCTCGCGGGCCATGCCGAGCGCGAGGCTGAGCGTCACCAGCCGCTGCTGCGCACCGTCGTGCAGGTCCCGTTCCAGCCTGCGGCGCTCGGCATCGCCCGCCTCGACGATCCGTGCCCGCGAGGCCCGGACCTGCTCCAGCTGTGCCTGCACTTCGGCTTGGAGCCGGGCGTGCTCCAGGGCCATGCTGGCGGCGGACGCCGTGAGCCGGACCAGCTGCGGCTCCTGCTGGAGGCCCAGATCGTGCACCAGTATGGCGCCGCCTGCGGCCAGTTCGGTGATCGCCCGGCCTGGCTCCAGCTGGTCCGGGTTGACGGGCAGCCCGGCCGTATCAAGGTAAGCCGAGCCGTCCGGCACCAGGAACGCCAACTGCATCGTTGAATCGCCCAGGGCGCGGGCCAGGGTGTCCCGCAGCATTTCCGGCGAGGCTCCCGGCTGCAGGTCCACGATCGCGGTACCGACCGCACCGCGCGCCGATCGTGCCAGCAGTGTGCTGATCACGAACATCGCCGGCCCGGTCAGCAAGATCACGGGAGCGATGCCGTACAGCAGCAGGCTGGAGTCCGCCAGGTTCAGATTGCTCGCCACCGTCTGCGTCACCGACAGCGCGATGACGGCGACGCTGATCCACACCAGCGCGACCATGGCCCGCCGGGACCAGCCGCGAGCCTGCCACCAGTGCCGGAAGATCACCGACAGCACGATGGCGCTGAGCGAAAGGCCGACAGGAATGGAGATCGCATCGAAGACTCGCTCGGTGGCGGGAGAGTTGTCGACGAGCAGCAAGTTAGCCGGGCAACCCGGACCGCAGCCATTGGCAGCCGGGTTCCAGAACAGCATGTCTACGAGGCTTTGCACCGCATTCCAGCCGTAGACGGCGATGACTACCGCGCACTCGAACCGCGATCGCAGCCTTCCCGTGGGCCAGGCGAGGGCAAGGTGCGCGAGCGCCGCGGCATAGACGTTCGCGATCAGGTTGCCGATGGTGAACGGAAGCGCGTACGGGAGGTGCGCCATGCTGGGTAGCACCCAGGCATAGCCCGTGATCGTGAAGAGCAGTCCCAGCCTGCTGGCCTGGCCATCTGCGCCAGGCCGCCAGCCCGGCCAGCAGAAACGATGCTCCGATGGAAACCGTGATGACGGTCGTGATCAGCGGCGGGAACGGTCCCTGCCAGTAGATGACGCCGACCTGGCAGATCACTGCGGTTATCGCACCCGCCGCTAGAGCCGCGAGTAGCCGTCCGCTCATCGCTCGTCCTCGGGCAGGAATTCGCGCAGCGCCGCGCCGGACAGCTGGTCCTTGGGCAGGAAACCGTTCGCCGGGCTGGCCGCGATGAGGCCGCCGTAATCCGCGGCCTCCCTCGTCGAGGTCAGCACGATGACCGGACCGTCAGCCTGCATCGCCAGTCGCCTGGCAACTTCGAATCCGTCCACGTCCGGGAGCTGAATGTCGAGCAGCACCAGCCTGGGCCGGACGCACCGTGCCGTCTCGGTCGCCTGCGCTCCGGTCGCTGCCTCCGCCACGGTGAAGCCAGCAGCCTCGAGCATTCTCCTGGCAAAGACCCGGAAGCCGTCGTGGTCATCGACTACGAGGATCGCAGCGGCTGGTTCCACCCTTGCAGTGTGGCATTTCCGCAGGCCGCTGGCATCAGGGCAAGCCCTGAGGGCGGCCGCGCACCGACGAGACTGGGTTACCCGGAGCGCCCCGGGCAGAGCGCCGTGCGCGGCTTCGTCGGGTATCCGGTGCAGAGCGCCTTCTCTGGGCCAGATGGCGGGCACATCAGCCCGGAACTGGCGGCCGCGGCCGCGCAAGTACATGCGACGCTTGCCCTGGCGGCTGCTATCTACGCGGCTATCCCGGCGCCCGGCTTGCCGAGCTTCCCCGATCCCGGCGACTTTCCCGACTTCCGTGGTGGCGCCGCGCCCGGCCGCTGATCTGGTTGAGCTTGGTGCTGGCGCCCGCCGGCCGCGGCTCGACTGGCCGACGGGTGCAAGAGGTGAAGATCAGGCACACAGCACATAGAGTTCATGGACGGGGCAGGGCGTCTGTGGCACCGGACTGACCGGGGCGCTTGCGGGCTCGGGGAGGTCGAATGACCAAGAGATCACGGCGGGAGTGGCCGCCGCCGAACTTCGTTGAGCCGCCGTATGTCGCAAACGTTCACCGGCCCGGTGACAGGGGCACTTCTGACCCCTTCCGGGCGTTCAAGCTGCTAGCGCGTGACGACGGTAGGCCGTACAAGTCAGCGGAGCCGAAGCCTGAACGGCAGCTGTTGGCTTTGCTAGGGACCAAGGCCGCGGTGACGGTGATGGTCTGCTTGCTCGTCGTCGTGGCCGCAACCGTGCTAGCGCTCATGATCGCCAGGGCGTAACGCCCGCAGTCAGCGCGAAGCCCTAGCGCCGCTGAGTTACTGCCCAATCCGCCCGTCTGATCGACAGCGCCGTCCCGGTGTTACCAGGTCAGGTTGGGTTCTGCAGCCGGGTGATCTGTTGCTGGAGATACCGCTGCTGCTGGGTATTGGTGGCGTAGCGGACCGCGGCCCGGTAGGCGGCCAGCGCGGCCGCCGGCTCGCCGCTCTGCTCAAGGAGATGGGCGCGTACGGCGTGGAAGCGGCGACTGGTCGTCATCCTGCGGTCGCTCTCCAGTCCCTGGAGCAGAGCGAGGCCGGCCCAGGGTCCTGTCGCCATGCCAACCGCGACGGCGTGGTTGAGGGCGACGACCGGGTTGTCGTCCAGCCGAAGCAGCACGCCGTAGAGCGCGGCGATCTGCGCCCAATCCGTCGTCTGGACGCTGTCGGCTTCGTCGTGGACTGCGGCGATCGCCGCCTGGAGCTGGTACGGCCCGGTTGGCCCTCGGGGCAGTGCGGCAGTGATCAGGGCGACGCCTTCCTCGATGGCGGTCCGGTCCCACCGGCTGCGGTCCTGCTCGGCCATCGGGACCAGAGATCCGTCGGGGCCGGTCCGGGCCCGGTGCCGGGCGTGAACGAGGAGCAGCAACGCCAGCAGCCCGCTCACCTCGCTGTCGCCGGGCCGGAGCGCGTGCAGGATTCTGGTGAGGCGGATGGCCTCCTCGGCCAGATCCAGCCGGAGCAGCTCGGCGCCGGCGGTACTGGCATATCCCTCGTTGAAGATCAGGTACAGGACCCGCAGCGCGGCGTCGAGGCGGCTGGCGGCACCGGACGGCAGCGCGAAGGGCACCCCGCTGTCCTTGATCGACTGCTTGGCCCGGGTGATGCGCCGGGTGATGGTCTGCTCGGAGGTCAACAAGGCGCGGGCGATCTCGGTAACGGTCAAGCCCCCGACCGCCCGCAGCGTCAAGGCGATCTGAGACGCCACCGGCAGCGAGGGGTGGCAGCACATGAACAGCAGGACCAGCGTGTCGTCCCCATCCGCCGGGCGGTCCTGGTCGGCTCCGGGCTGCCCGACCTCCGTTGGCGCCGCCCATTGCGCGACGGTCTCCTCACGCCGTTGGCGGGCCTGCTCCGCGCGCAGCAGGTCGGTCAATCGCCGCGCGGCGACGGTGATCAGCCACGCCTTGGGGTCGCGCGGCAGCCCGTCCGCGGGCCACTGCGCCGCCGCTGCCAGCAGCGCTTCCTGGGTGGCGTCTTCGGCCAGGTCGAAATGCCCGTAGCGGCGCACTACCGCGCCGAGGACCTGCGGCGTCAGGCGACGCAGCAGGTCCTCGACTTCGACACTGACCATCTCGGCTGCCTCAGCTCAGCCCTCGAAGTCGGGCTGGTGCTCGTCGATCGGACGCACATCCGCGTAAGCCCGCGCCCTGATCTCGTCCGGGCCAGGGCAGCTGGTCAGCCGGGACGCGATCTCGGTCGCCCGGTCAAAGCTCGCGCAGTCGACCACCCAGTACCCGGCGAGCACTTCCTCGGACTCGGCATAGGGACCGTCGGTCACCACCGGGACGCCCTCCCGAAGCCGAACCCGCCTGGAATGCACCGGCGTGCTCAGGCCCCTGGTTTCCACCAGCTCGCCTGAGTCGAGCAGCTCCTGGTTGAACGCATGCATGAACTCACCCAGTGCGGCGTAGTCATCCTGCGTCCACACCGGCTGGCCCGAATCCTGTCCGGTCATCGCCTGGTAGTCCTGCTGCGATGCGAAGGTCAAGATCATGTACTTCACTGTCGTGTCCTTTCCCGCTGACGCCCCAACGGCATCCTTCACCCGAGACGTCGAGGCCGCGCCGCCAGACCGGACGCCGGTGCGGCCGCGTATCTCGTCGGCACGGGCCCGGGACGCCGCTCTTGACACATGCCGATAACGGAATATGTTGGAGACGTGGCCCGCACCCCTACGACGTCGGATGTGTTCAACGCGATTGCCGAGGTGCACCGCCGCGACATCCTGGACACGCTGATGGCAGGCGAGAAGGCCGTCGGGGCGATCGTGGACGACCTGTCGATGTCTCAGCCTCAGGTGTCAAAACACCTACGGGTGCTCAGTGAGGTCGGACTCGTCAGGTGCCGCGCGGACGGGCGTCGCCGTCTGTACCGCCTGGAACCAGCCCGCTTGCGGCCGATGCACGAGTGGCTATCCAAGTACGAGCAGGCGTGGAACGACCGACTCGACCGGATGGACGACTACCTCAAAGAGCTACAGCAAGGAGAGCGGCAGTGACGCCTAACCGCCATGGGTCGGCAGTAATCGACTACCCGAACGATCTCGAGATCGTCATCACCCGTGAGTTCGACGCGCCGATCGGCCTCGTCTTCGACGTCATGACGAAGCCAGAGCATGTCAGCAAGTGGTTCGCTCCATTTGCGTGTGAGGTGACAAAGTGCTCGATCGATCTGCGCGTGGGCGGGGACTACCACATCGTCTTCGTGGCCGAAGACGGAACCGAGTGCTCGTTTCTGGGCACCTACCTGGAAGTCGAGCCACCGGCCCGGACCGTCCAGACCTGGCTGTTCGAAGGCTGGCCAGACGCGCCCGCCGTCGAGACTGTGGATCTGCGCGAGACTGACGGAGTGACGACGCTGACGGACAAGATGACCTTCCGCGACCAGGCTGGCCGGGACCACATGACCACGTCCGATGGCACCGAGGACAGCTTCGACAAACTCGAAGATCTGTTGAGATCACTGCTCGATCCCGAGGGAACCGTCGCTGGCTAGCCGGGATGCCAGCGCCGATCGCGGGATCCGCAGCACCAGCGGGCAGGGCCCGCACCCTCGCTCAGGTCTACCGGCACTTCGGTGCGGTCGACGCGGCCGGAACCTCGCCGCTGTACGAGCGTGTCGCCCTAGCCCTGAGCGAGTCCGACGAGGCACTGCGGGCCATCGAGACGGTCCCGGCGCGCAGACGGCATCCGACGGTAATCCTCGCGGCGCTGCACGACCTCGCCCTGGCCGGCCGCGCCCCGGCGCTGGCCGCGGCCTACGCCGCCGCGGACGGCGAGGCGGCCGCGGCCGCGGCGATCGACACCCTGCTGCGAATGACCGACTCGGTCGTGGCCATCGCCGCTCGCCGGCCGCTGCGGGCCAATGAGACCGGGCGCTGCCCGGTGCTCTATCCGGCCATCGCCGACGCGGCGCGCCGGGTCGGAGCGGAAGCGGTCGGGCTGATCGACGTCGGCTGTTCGGCCGGGCTCAACCTCAACGTCGATCGCGTCGGCATCACCTACAGCAACGGTCAGTCGCTAGGCGACCAGTCGTCTCCCGTTCAGATGTCCGCTTCGATCGTGGGAGGCCGGCCGGTCCCGGCGCGGCCGATACCCGAGGTGGTCGGCCGGGTGGGTGTTGACCGCGATCCGGTCGACGTGACCGACCCGGATGAAGCCCGCTGGTTGCGCGCCTGCCTGTGGCCGGATCAGCCGGAGCCGGCCGCGAGGCTCGAAGCGGAGCTGGCACTGGCGGCGGCGGCCCCGCCAGTGCTGCTGCGGGGCGACGCCGTCGAGGTGCTGCCCGACGCCCTCGCCAGTGTGCCCGCGGACGTCCTGCCGGTCGTCATCACGACGTGGGCGCTGTCGCAGTTCCCGCTTGAGCGCCGTCTGCGCTTCCTGCACCGCCTGGACGAAGCGGCCACCGCCCGCGCCGTGGCCTGGGTGTCGGTGGAGGGGGTCGGGGTCGCACCCGCGATCCCGACATTTGGCGATCGTCGCGCCTCTGGCCACAGCATCATCGGCGTAGCGGTGTTCGGTCACTCGGATCTTCGCGCCGAGGCCGTCGGCCGGTGCTGGTCGCGGGGCAGCATGCTGGCCTGGCTCGCGGTTCCTGACACCACCGCGCCGGTGAACAGTCCGCCGTGAAACACGCGGTCATCGGCCCCGATAGCGCCGAGTCGGCCGCACCCGTCGCCCGTCAGTGCTCGGTCAGGCACACGGTGATCTTCTTGTTCGGTATCGGCAGGCTCGCGGCCTCAGCGTGAATGGCGCGCCGGACCGACGGTGTCAGCGGGCCGGCCGCCTTGATGTTGACCTGGCCGCCGCGGCGACCCCACGCGCCCACGATGCAGCCGTCGACCGCGAGTCCGTGCGGGTGAAACCAGTCCTGCAGCGGCGAGTGCCCGCTCAGGCCAGGGCCGACAAAGAGCTGCGTCCGGTCCTGCCCGAACAGGCGCAGGTCCGACGCCACCAGCAGCCGGACGCCGCGCATCGGTTCGGCCGACCTGAGCGCGGATTCGTCGGCGGCCAGCACCCACGCGTCGTGACCGGCCAGGTCGATCGCCGTCAGCTCGGGGCCGATCAGGTCGAAGGACGTGCTGGCGTCGCGGTCCGAGATCCCGGCCCACCAGGCGAAAGCCGTCGGCGTCGTGGGACCGAACGCGTGCACGTGCCGGCGGCATAGCTCGATCCTGGCTGCTTCCGGATCGATCGACGGGCGCTGGTGTTCCCGCACGTACAGGGCGCTCGCCGTCCAGCGGACCGCGATCCGGCCGGTCGCGCAGGCGGCCCGGACGGGCAACCCGGTGCCGCGCAGTTCCTGGCCGCCCAGCGCCTGGCACGCCGCCTCGGCCAGGTCCTCGATGGCCCGCCGCTCCTGCGGATCGCGGGGCAGCCGGCCGACAGTGAACACCCCGAAGTCGTCGGCGGGCAGCACATACACCGCCTGGCGGGGACTGTAGCTCTGGATCAGGCCCGGAGCCTGCCAGGCGGACGGTTCGCACGCTTCCACGCGCGCGTGCAGGCCCAGCAGCGCGTCCCGCGGCCCGGTGTCCTGCAGCCCGACGTACGCTGCCGCCACGTACGAACCGGCTGGCAGCCGAGTCGAGATGTTGTTCGCGAGCAGGCGATAGTGCACCGCTTGGATACGCGACACCCGCAACATGACGGTACTGTGCTGCCCCCGTGGCGGGGTTGTCGAGATCGCCGGACCGCTAGCCCCCGGTGCGGGTGTAGGCCAGGCCGAAGTCCCGCGTCCACTGCTGGCCGTCGGCCGAGCTGTGCCACTCCCCGGCGATTGTCGAGCCGTCGTCGCTGACAGTGCCGACGAACCGCTGGCAGAAGTCCAGCGGCGACATATCGGGCTTGGTGCGCTCGAGGGTCCAGGTGCGGCCGTCGTAGGTCATCGCGTAGAGCCGCGCGACGCCGCGCGAGTCGAAGTAGTGCTGCACCAAGCCGCTGTCGCCGGACGCGACCACGACGCAGCAGCTATCCGGCGCCTCCGGGACGGGCACCGTCGTTCGCTGCACGAGCACGTCCCCCATCGCGTCGAACACGACGTGCCCGCGAACGTCCGCGCCGCCCGGCAGGTCGACCGTCAGTTCCCATTCACCCGCGAGGTCGCTCAGCGGACCGATTCCCATGTCGCTCACCTCTCCTGACTGATCTGACTCCGACGGTCTAACGCTCGCGCCGGGCCGAAGTCATCGAACCGGTTGCGGATCACCCGAAATGCCAGCGTCGCATGTCTCGCCACGGGTGGTCCCGCGCAAGGCGTAACCTTGGCCAGCGATAACTAAGGAGACGCGCACATGAGCAGTGAAAAGCCTGAGGTCGACTTCCCCGGTGGCGAGCCGCCGGCGGACCTGCAGGTGACCGACATCTGGGCCGGTGACGGGCCGGAAGCGTCCGCGGGCGACACGGTCAAAGTGCACTACGTCGGCGTTGCCTTCTCGACCGGCGAGGAGTTCGACTCCAGCTGGAACCGCGGCGACCCGCTCCAGTTCCGGCTCGGGATCGGCCAGGTCATCGCCGGATGGGATCAGGGCGTGCAGGGAATGCGCGTCGGCGGCCGCCGTCAGCTCGTGATCCCGCCGCACCTCGCTTACGGCGACCGGGGCGCACCCGGCGCGATCGCGCCGGGAGAGACCCTCATCTTCGTCTGCGATCTGGTGTCGACCTGAGCCGTCCGTACGGATATAGACTCGAAAATGGACGCGGCGTATAAGCCGGATATGCCCGATGCGCGCGTCTTGGCTCGCGGCTAACGCCAAGCCCGGCTCATCCGCCGCTGGGATTTCAGCCGACTGAGGACTAACGCAAGCGCCCGCCGGGGATCCCCGGAAGCCCTAACGAACGTGCACGCGCGGATGGGCCGCCGACCTAGCTCCTGACCAGCCCGCCGTGGCTGCGACCGGCTCCGTGATCTCCGCTGCACGCGGGACAGGCTGGGAACGGGGCGCCCGACCTCGCCCGGGCGCCGGACGGCGTCGCGGTCGTCCGCGCGGGCAGGCGACAACTCTCGCCGCGGCCGGACGCTGTTAGTGTCGGCCGGTGTCCTCGCCTCCGCCGTCGGTGCTCGCCGCGTTTGGCGTGGCCGGAAACCCGCCGGTGCGGATCGGCGGCGGTATGGGCACGTCCTGGCGGGCCGGCGACCTGGTCCTCAAGCCGGCCGACGCCGAACTCGCCGAGCTCGAATGGCAGGCGGAGCTCTATGCCGGCCTGACCGGCGACGGTTTCCGGCTGGCCCGGCCGCGCCGGGCGGCCGACGGATCGGTGTGCGCGCACGGCTGGTCTGCGACCGAGTTCGTGCCGGGCCGTCACGAACCGCGTCGCTGGCCGGAGATCATCGCCGTCGGCGAGCGATTCCACTCGGCGCTGCGCGCCGTCCCGCGGCCGGGATTCCTGGCCGGACGTTCCAGCCCCTGGGCCGTGAGCGACCGCGTGGCCTGGGGCGAGGCGCCGCTCGGCGCCGTTCCCGACACCCAGTATCTGCGGCAGCTGGCCGCGGTGGTCCGGCCGGTAACCGACGCCAGTCAGCTCGTCCACGGCGACCTGACCGGCAACGTGCTGTTTCACGGCCAGCTGCCGCCCGCGATCATCGACCTCTCCCCGTACTGGCGGCCGACCGCGTACGCCTCGGCGGTCGTCGTCGCGGACGCGCTGCTGTTCGAGGGCGCGGACGATCAGCTCCTGCGGGCCGTCGGCCACATCGCCGACTTCGGCCAGTACCTCGTCCGGGCGCTCATCTTCCGCATCGCGGCCGACCGGCTCCTGTCCGCCGGCGGGTCACCCGACCCGCGGTGGGCGGCGACGGTCGACCTCGCCTGCCAGCTCGCGAGCCAGGGCTGAGCCCCGGCCAGTCGCGTACTGGGATACTGCGGTCCATGGCAACCCGCGACGAGGGCGATCCGGATTCCGCGCTGTTGCTGGTCGCGATCGTGCAGATGGCGGCCGGCCACGCCGAGGCGGGGCAGACGTATGAGGACTTCGTGCTGGCCAGGCTCGGCCAGCACGGCGGCGTGCTGGAGCGCCGCACCCGGACCGCGGACGCCAGCACCGAGGTGCACCTGATCCGGTTCAGCGGCCGGGCCGGGTACGAGTCCTTCCTGGCCGATCCGGAGCGGGCCGCCTACCGCGAGCGGCTCGGTGATGCCGCGCCGGCCACGAAGGTGCTCGAAGTGCGGGACGTGCGCTGACAGCCGGGCGGCGCGGCGGACTATTAGCGCACGTTCTGCCGGCCAGCCACCCGCTCGGGCGTAATCAGGATGACGACCCGAGCGCCGTCGGCGTTGATCCGGGCCCAGCGCGCGGCCGCCTCGTCCGGGTGGTGGTAAGCCAGCAGCAGCGGCTCCGTCAGCTCGGTGACGCGCTCGCCGGTTACGATCTCGGCGCGGCCGTAGAGCGTCAGGTACTCGCCCGACACCTGATCGTCCACGCAGAACGCGACCCGGCTGTCCGCCCGGATGTCGGCGACCTTCGTCGTCCAGCCGGGGGTGCTGATCCGGATCGACGCCCCGTCCCAGTAGAACCAGACTGGTCCCAGGTGCGGGCCGCCGGCCGCCCCGACGGTGCCGAGGGTCCCGTTTCGCATCCGCCGCAGCAGGGCCAGCTGCTCGTCCGACAACTGCACGCTCATCCGGCCTGACCTCCGATCGCCTGATCACTGTCGAGCCCCGGCAGCGACCGCAGCGCGGCCAGGAACTGCCGGCAGCCGTCCTCGCTCGCACCCTCGAACGGCGGCAGCAGCCGCAACGGCAGCCGTGCCCCGTGTGCGCGGGCGATGACCTTCTCGTACGCACCGTCCATGTGGGCCCGCGGGCTCGTCTGCCGGAAACTCTGCTCCAGCAGGTCGTCGATCCGGTACGCCAGCTCGCCGAGTTCGCGCAGCGCCGCGCCGGTCGCGGTCGCGAACCGGCCCGGCAAGCCGAGGCGCACTCCCGACAACGACACCAGCAGCCCGCACCGCGCGTAGTCGCGCGCCAGCACGTACGCGGGCTCGGTGAGGAAGCACTGCACCGGCCCGCAGCCGGTGACCAGCTCGCGCACGACGGCCGCGTCACTGCTGCTGAACTTCGCCGCGACGAGGTTGGGGTGGCGGCGGGCCAGCTCGCGGTACTCCGCGCCGGTCAGCACCCGCCGCCCGCGCGGGATGTTGTAGTGCAGGAACCGCGCGCCGCGGAACCGGCCGCAGGTCTCGCGGAAGAACGCATCGCGTTCCGGCTCGGTCACCGCGCCCCAGGAGGGGAACGAGATCTGGAACTGCCGGAAGCCCGCCTCGATACCGAACTCGATCCGCTCGATCACCGTGCCGAGCGAGTTGCTGATCACGCCCAGCATCGGGGTGACGCCGCAGGCCAGCGCCTCGTCCCGGAAGATCCCGGCGATCGCGCGGAACTGGCTGTCGGTCAGCGCGTACCCCTCGCCCGCGGTGCCGAATACGTAGATGTGCTTGGTGACGTTCGCCGCGACCAGCCGTACGTGCTCGCGGAACTCGGCTTCACCGAACCGCAGCCGCCGGTCCCACGGCAGCACGCAGGTGGCGAGGATCGTCGGCGGCATCCGGCGCCGCGGCCCGGCCGCCGGTTCAAGCCCGGGAGTCTGCCGGTCAGCTGCCACTGTCGTCCTCCTGTCCACGGCCCAGCAGATAGCGGTCCAGCCATGCGTCGACGGCGCGGGCGCGGGCCAGCCGCCGGGACGGGCGGCCGTTGAGGTTGACCAGATGCCCTTCGCCCGGCAGCCGGACCAGCTCAGCGGTCCCGCCGCACTGCCGCAGCGCGGCGAGCATCTGCTCGCTCTGCGCCACCGGACAGTTCTGGTCCAACTCGGCGTGGATGAGCAGCAGCGGCGTCCGGATCTGGTCCGCCGCCGTCAGCGGCGACGCGGCCACGTACTCCTGCGCCCGGTCCCAGGGCGCTCCGCCCAGCTCGCCCGCCAGCCAGCCAGGGTCCTCCGCCCCGCTGCCCCACAGCGCCAGCAGGTTGCTGATCCCGTTCTCGCTGATCGCGGCCCGGAAGCGACCGGTCAGCGTGATCGCGCGCAGCGTGAGATACCCGCCGTAGCTGACGCCGGTGACCGCGACGCGCTCGCCGTCCAGCCCGCACTCGGTCACCACGGCGTCGATGACGCTGGTCAGGTCGGACCAGTCGGTGGTCCCCCAGCGGCCGCGGATCGCGGTCGCGAACTCCCGGCCATAGCCGCCGCTGCCGCGCGGGTTCGCGGTCAGGACCGCGTACCCGCGCGCGGCCAGCCGCTGCGCCTCGGCCGAGAACCGGTAACCGACCGGGTAGTGCGGCCCGCCGTGGATGCTGACTACCAGCGGCCGGCCGGCGTCCGGCCCGGTCACCCAGCCGTCGAGCTCGGTGCCGTCGGCGGCGCGGGCCCGGACGGGACGGACGGGCGCCAGACCGGTCACGCCCAGCCGCCCCGGGTCCCGCGCCGTCAGCCGCCGCTCCAGGCCGGTCCGCAGGTCCGCGCTGCACACGGTGCCGGGATCCGCCGGGTCCGTGCTCACGTACGCGATCCACCGGCCGTCCCCGCCGAGGCTCAGGTCGATACAGGAACGGGGGCCGTCGCACAGCACGCCGCAGTCCGCCGGGTCTGGTCCGGCCCAGCCGATCAGGCCGCGTCCGCCGTCAGCCACGCAGAAGTAGACGCGCCCAGTGGCCGGTGACCAGACCGGGGCCTGCGTGCTCGCGCCGCGGGCGTCGTCCCCGCGCACGGTGCTGCCGATGCTGCGGTCCCAGTCCGCGGCCAGCTCGACCGGCGGCCGGTCGCCGCCCGCCCGGCAGGTGAACAGCCGGCACTCGATGTCGGCCGGAATGCCAGGGGCCGGCGCGAGATAGGCGAGTTCGTCGCCGGACGGGCTCCAGGTGAACGCCACCGCGCCCGCCGCCAGCCTGGTGACCTCGGCCGGGCGGGACGGGTCGACGACACACAGCCAGCCCTCGGTGCTCAAGAACGCGAGCCGCGTCCCGTCCGGTGACCAGCGCGGCTGCCGCGAGTCGGTCAGCAGCGGCTCGGCCGACCCGCCGTCGGCCGGCAGCGCGAACACCCGCCGGTCTGTCCGCATGAGGCCGGCCGACCCGTCCACGTAGCCGGTCCCGGCCGGATGGATGATGGAAGCTCCGCCGGTCAGGGCGAAGCACCGGACACAAGTGACCGCAAGCGCGCGGCCGTCGGGCGACCAGTCCAGCTCGACGACGTCGCCGGGCAGGTCGCCGAGTGCGGTGACCGCCTGCGCGCCGCGCCGCCAGACCGCGACCCGAGCCAGTCCGCCGTCCGCGGTGATCATCGCCAGCTGATCGCCGTCCGGCGACCAGCGCGGACACCAGGCGTCGGCCACGCCCAGCGGCGGCGACGGCAGTCCCGCGCCCGGTCCCTCGGGTGCCAGGGTCTGCGGCCCCGCGAGCCCGTCAGCCCCGGCGCAGTCGCTACCACTGGCGTCGGCGGTTGATCTGGCGGTGCCGGCTACGCCGGCTGCACCAGGTACGAGCACGATGGTTCGCCGGGTGGTGTCGGCGTCCAGGTCGAGCCACGACTGCACATACGCCATCGTGCCGTCAGCGGCGAGCTGCGGATCGCTGGCCAGCCGCAGCCGCGAGAGCGACTCGGGAGCCAGAGAGCGCGGAAGATCCGGCGTCACATCGGACGCCATATCTTCCGCCTCGGGCGCTGGCGCGCCGGAGCGCTCCGGAACCGAGTCGATCATGCCAATCCGGTTGCCCTTCATCGTTACCTACATACCACCCAATCGGTCATTGACAGCATGTTTGCACATTGCATACAGTACGACGCATTCAATCTGGTGCGACCTCCGTGGGAATTAGCGCGACCTGTCGGGTCGGGAGGCGAGGCTGAACGTGAGTGTTGAGACAAGCCGTCGGAACTTCCTCGGCGTACTTGGAGGCGGAGTTGCGGCCGGCGCGCTAGCTGTGCCGTTGCTATCCGGCTGCGGGAGCAGCAGTCCGTCCTCCTCATCCGGAACCGCTGCCACCGGCGGCAGCGGCAAGCGCGGCGGAACGCTGCGGTTCGCTGTCGCCGGCGGTGCTTCGACCGACACCCCGGATCCCGCGCTCGCGATGACGTCGTTCGCGCTCTACATGGCCGCGAACCTGTACGACACGCTGGTCCGGGCCGACGTCGACTTCAACCTGGCTCCGGCCCTGGCGACCGAGTGGAGCTCCAGCGCGGACGCCAAGACCTGGACCTTCAAGCTCCGCGACGGCGTCACCTTCCACAGCGGCAAGAAGATGACCTCCGCCGACGTGGCCTACTCGGTGAGCCGCATCCTGAACGCCAAGCTGGCCTCGCCGGTGCTGTCGAACATCTCGCCGTTCCTCAAGCCGGACGGGATCAGCACGCCGGATTCGAAGACGGTGCAGTTCCAGCTCAGCGCCGCGAACGCGTTCTTCCCGCAGATCCTGGCCAGGCGTGAACTTCGGCGTCATCCCGGCCGGCACCGCCAGCTTCGCGAAGGGCCGGCACCGGACCGTTCTCGCTGCAGGAGTTCCAGGCGCTCGCGAACGCCAAGTTCACCCGTAATCCGCACTACTGGCGCAGCGGGATGCCCTACCTGGACGGCGTCAACATGGTGACGCTGGCCGAAGACTCGACCAGGGTGCAGTCGCTGATCGGCGGCAGCGAGGACCTGGTCGACAACATCACCGGCGCCGACGTGAAGCTCATCCAGGCCCAGCCCACCGTGCAGACGCTGCAGATCAAGGCCGGCGGCTGGGTGGACCTGGCCGCGTGGGGCAACACCGCCCCGTTCAACAACCCGGACGTGGTCAAGGCGATGAAGTACGCCGCCGACCGGACCAAGATCATGAGTGTCGTGGCGCCCAACGCGTACCTGACCGGCCCGGACATCCCCGTCCCGCAGGCGACCCGTTCTACCCGTCGGGCCTGAAGGCGTATCCCTACGACCCGGTCACGCGAAAGGCCTGCTCAAGAAGGCGGGCTACCGGGACGGGCTCAACCTCACCCTGTACGCCTACGAGGGCGACAAGCTCGACGCACGCGCTCGCGTACAAGCAGACGGCGCAAGCCGGCCGGCATCAACGTCAACGTCATCACCTGGCCGCACGCCACCTACTGGACGCAGGTCTGGCTGAAGAAGCCGTTCGTCGGGGACAGCTGGGCGCGCCTGCACATCTCGGTCATTCTGCAGGAGGCCTTCGCGGCGCAGCCGAACGAGTTCCACTGGGCCTCGTCGAAGTTCAACGGCCTGCTCGCCGCGGCCGTGGCGACCACCGACGCAGACGAAGCAGAAGACCCTCGTACGGGGACGCGCTCGTCGATGCTCAACGACACGAGCTGTCGGGGATCATCCCGGGCTAGGAGCCGCAGCTCTACGGTGCTTCGTCGAAGCTGCACGGCGTCGAGCTCGCAACGGCGGGCAGGTGTTCCTCGAGAGCGCATACTTCGCCTGAGCGTGATGGCGCGCGACCGCGGCCGATAACGCCCGACAGCAGCGGGCGAGAGGACGTGCATGGCGGCAGTACTGTCCGCCGGCGACCGGGACGCGGGTGCGAGCAGCGGCCCGAGGAGGAGGCGCGGGGCCGCGCTGAAGATCGGCAAGCTCGTACTCGGAGCTTGCTGTCATCAGCCTGCTGGTCTTCCTGCTGACCGCCGCGATCCCCGGTGACCCGGCGCGGGCCGTGCTCGGCAAGGCGGCGACTCCGGCCCAGCTGGCGGCCTTCCGAGGTGCAGCACGGTCTGAACGCGCCGCTGTACCTGCAGTACTGGCACTTCATCGAGCGACTTGGCCGCAGGGCAAGCTCGGGACCTCGTTCGCTTCCGGCGCAGCCGGTCTCCTCGGTCATCGGCGCGCGGCTTCATCCGCACCTTCTACCTCGTGCTGCTCGCCTGGCTGATCGCGGCCGTGGTCGCCGTCCCGCTCGGCCTGTGGAGCGGGCGCGCGGGCCGGCGGCTGGCCGACGCGGCCAGTCTCGGCCGTGGACGCTCACCGTCGCCGCGATGCCGGAGTTCGTGATCGGGCTGCTGCTGCTGCTTCGTGGTCGGCGGTCAAGCTGGGCCTGCTCCCGGTCAACTCCACCAGCCGCCGGGTTCTCCGAGTCACCCTGGGGAGACTTCTCGGCTCTACGTGCTCCCGGCGGTCGCGATCGCGCTCACGATCATCCCCTACATCACCCGGCTGGCCCGGGCCAACGCGAGGGAGGTGAACTGCGAGCCGTACATCAGGGCGGCGATACTGCGGGGCGTCCCGGGTAGCGGCTCACGTTCCTGCATGTGCTGCCCAACGCTGCGCCGCCCGTCGTGAACGCCCTGGCGCTGCAGTTCGCCGGGTCGATCGGCGGCGTCGTCGTGACCGAGACGGTCTTCGGCTTTCCCGGCATCGGCCAGCTGCTCGTGCAGGCGGTCGGTGACCGGGACCTGCCGGTGGTGCAGGCCATCACTATGATCATCGGCGCCGTCTACGTGATCGTGAACACCGTCGCTGACCTCGGTGTCCGCGCCCTCACGCCGCGGCTGCGGTCCACCCAGCCACGGTCGGCCCGACCACGGGCAACCAGCCGCGGTCGGCCCAACCACGGGCAACCCAGCCACCGGGCGCGGCATGACCAGTGTCGACACCTCGCTGACCGAGGTCGCCGCGGCTCAGCTTGCCGGGACGAGGAAGCGCGGCGGGCTGCGCCGCTTCTACCGCATCCCGTCCGGGCCTCGCGGGCACGATCGGCGTGCTGCTGATCATCGGGATATCGGTCATCGGCCCGTTCTCGCCCCGGACAACCCGTACGCCATCGACTACTCGCCGATCCTGAGCCCCTCGCACACCCACCTGCTTGGCACCGACCTGCTCGGCCGCGACGTCTGGAGCCGGTTCCTGACCGGCGGCGCCAGCGTCATCGTCCTGCCGCTGATCGCGGTCTCGGCCGCCCTGGTCATCGGCTGCGTGGCCGGTCTCCTGTCCGGCTACCTCGGCGGCTGGATCGACACGATCGTGACCCGGATCGTCGACATCGTGCTCGCGCTGCCGCCGTTCCTGCTCGTGCTCGTCATCATCGCCGGGTTCGGCACCGGCGAGTCGGTGATCGTCGTCGCGGTCGCCGCCGTATACGCGCCGAGCATCACGCGGGTGATCAGGTCGGCGACGCAGACGCTCGTGCCGCGCGAGTTCGTGCTGGCGGCCAGGGCGCGGGGCGACTCGCTCTGGTGGATCACCTTCCGCGAGATCGCCCCCAACGTCGTGCCGACGCTGCTGGTCGAGGTCGCGCTGCGGCTCACCTTCGCGGTGATGTTCATCGCGTCGCTGAGCTTCCTCGGCCTCGGCGTGCAGCCGCCGAGCTCCAACTGGGGCGTCATGGTCGCCGAGAACCGGGACCTGCTGTTCATCGATCCGCTGCCGGTGCTGGTCCCCGCGGCGGCGATCGCGGTGCTCGCGATCTCGATCAACCTCATCGCCGACGCCCTGACGACGTACTTCGGCGGCGGCCGCAGCGGGCAGATGCGATGAGCGCCCTCTCCGCCAGCCCGGGCCTGCCGGCGACCGAGGCCCGCTGCTGTCCGCGCGCTCGCTCTCGGTCGGCTACCGGGACGGCGCCGCGATCAAGCAGGTGCTCGCCGACGTCGACCTCGACCTGCCCGCGAACAGGATCATCGGCCTCGCCGGCGAGTCCGGCTGCGGAAAGAGCACGCTCGCGCTGGTTTTGGCGGGCTACCGGTCGACCGGGTCTGCGAGTGCTCAGCGGCGACGTTCGGTATCGCGGGACCGTTATCAGCGCGCTCGGCCGAGGCGCGCTGCGCGGAGTACTGGGGCCGCCGGATCGCCTACCTGCCGCAGGACACCTCGACCGCGCTCAACCCGGCGATGCGGGTCGGCCGCCAGCTGACCGAGGTCTTCCGGCTGCACAAGGGCATGAACCGGAAGCAGGCGCTCGCGGCCGGCACGCGAGATGCTGGAGCGGGTCGGCATCCCCGATCCCGACGCGGCGATGCACCGCTACCCGCACGAGTTCAGCGGCGGCCAGCAGCAGCGGATCGCGATCGGCCTGGCCATCGGCCCCGGCCCCGACGTGGTCATCCTCGACGAGCCGACCACCGGGCTCGACGTGACGGTCCAGGCCCGGGTCAACGAGCTGATCGTCGAGCCTGATCCGGGCCGAGCGGATGGCGGCCCTGTACGTCAGCCACAACCTCGCGCTGCTCGCGACGGTCTGCGACGACCTGCGGATCATGTACGCGGGGCAGATCGTCGAGGCCGGCCCGGCGAACGACGTCTTCTTCGCCGCCCGCCATCCGTACACGCGCGCCCTGATCGCCGCCGTGCCGCGGCACCTGGACGACAAGCCGCTGCGCGGCATCGACGGGATGCCACCCGCGGCCGTGGTGCTCGGCTGCGTGCGCGTTCGGCCCGCGCTGCCGGATGCACCAGCCGCGCTGTGATGTGCCGGTGCCGCTGGTTGCCGTGCCCGCAGCCACGGGACCGGCAGCGGCGGCCCGGCTGGTGCGGTGCGTACGGGCGGCCGATCCGGACGAGGCCAGGCCCGCCGCGGCCGAGCGGTGCCGCGGCAGGCGCCGGCCGGGGACGACGCGGACCCCAGCGTGCTGCGGGTGACCGGGGTCAAGGTCACCTACCAGCACGCGGGCCGGAGCACGACGGCGCTGGCAGACCTCTCTCTGGCGGTGGCGCCGGGCGAGGTGGTCGGCATCGTCGGCGAGAGCGGCAGCGGCAAGTCGACGCTGCTGCGAGCGCTCGCCGGGCTGCTCGTCCCCGACGCCGGAACGCTCAGCTTCGGTGCCGCCGCAGCGCCCTGGCGCTGCGACAAGCGGAGTCGGGAGGCACGGCGGGAGATCCAGATCGTGTTCCAGAACCCGGACGCCTCCTTGAACCCGCGGCAGACGTTGGCCGCGCTGATCGACCATCCGCTGCACCGGTTCCTGCCCGGCCTGAGCGCGGCGCAGCGCCGGGAGCGCGTCCGCGATGTGCTCGGCCGGCTCCGGCTGTCGCCGGACCTGCTCGACCGGTATCCCGCCGAGCTGAGCGGCGGCCAGCGCCAGCGGGTGGCGCTCGCCCGGGCCCTGGTCGCCGACCCGGCCGTCGTCCTCTGCGACGAGATCACCTCGGCTCTCGACGTCTCCGTGCAGGCCTCGATTCTGGAGCTGCTGCAGGGCTGCGGCAGCTCTAGGGCCTCACGATGCTCTTCGTCACCCACGACCTCGGGGTGCTGCGCACGGTCGCCGACCGGGCGCTCGTGCTCGAGAGCGGCCACGTGCGCGAGCAGGGCAGGTCGCCGACTGCTGACCGCGCCGCAGCACGCGTACACGGCCGCGCTGGTCGCGTCGATCCCCGACCCGGCCCCTGCAGCGAGCACCGGCGCGGCCAGCCGGGGCGTTGCCGGCACGGGCGTTGCCAGCACATCCGGACCCGCCATGCTGAACGGCCTGCTGCCTGATGGAGAGCGATGAGACGCGTCTTTCACGCCGACTACTCGGTGACCTCGAGCCACTCGACTACGAGCGCGAGCAGCTCGGCCGGGCCGGCGCCGAGCTGGTCGCCGCCCGGTGCGCGGACCAGGACGAGCTGATCAGGAACGCCGCCGGCGCCGAGGTCATCTGGCTGGAGTGGGTGCCGCCGGTGGACGGCTACGTGCTCAGCGCGCTGCCCGAGTGCGACCTGGTGATGCGCTGGGGCGCGGGCTACGACCAGATCGACGTGCGCGCAGCGACCGATCTGGGCGTCGCGGTCGCGAACGCGCCGACCTACTGCACGGAGAACGTCGCCGAGCACGCGCTGGCCCTGCTGCTCGCCCTGACCAGGGGCGTCACGGCCGGCGACGCCGCCATGCGCGGCGGCGGCTGGCGCAGCTCCGCGATCGCGCCGTGCGGGTGAGCCGGCCGCACGCTCGGGATCGTCGGCCTCGGCCGGATCGGCCGCAGGGTCGCGGAGCTCGGCGGCGCCTTCGGCTGCCGCGTGATCGCGCACGACGTCCGCACCGACCTCGTCGCGCCCGACGGCGTGCGATGACCGGCCTCGCCGAGCTGCTGGCCGAGGCGGACTTCGTCTCGCTGCACACCGTCCTGAACGAGCCCAGCCACCACCTGGTGAACGCCAGACCTGCTGGCTGGGGCCAAGCCGGGAATGCTGCTGGTGAACACCAGCCGCGGCCGCGTCGTCGACCAGGCCGCCCTGGTCGGTGCGGTCGAGTCCGGCGTCGTGGCCGGCGCCGCTGGACGTCTTCGAGACCGAGCCGCTGCCGGCCGACAGTCCGCTGCGCTCGTGCCCGTCGATCGTGCTGACGCCGCACGAGGCCTCGAGCTCGCCCGAGGCCGACGACGACCTGCGGGCGAGATGTGCACGGCCACCGTGCAGTGGTTCGAGACCGGCTGGACGGACTCGTGGTCAACCCGGAAGTCCGTTCCCGGCTCCGGGCGAAGGCCTAGCGATGACCGCGGGCACCAGCGGGCAGGCACGCGGAGCCGACCACGCGCGTGGTCGCTCGCGACGGCGAGGTACGGCTCGTCACCGCGCCGGAGCCCGCGCTCCGCAGCGGCGAGGTCGAAGTGGCGACCGAGCACTCGGTGATCAGCCCCGGGACCGAGCGCACCGATCATCGAGGCCACGAGGACCGAGGGCTGGCTGTCGCACGAGTATCCCGGCCGCCGACCAGGACTGGCCGCCGACCCGGTCCGCGGGCGTGCGCAAGGACCTGCTGCTGCCGCGCGCGCCGTCGACGGCCTGGGCCTCGCTCGGCTACAGCGTGGCCGGCGGGGTGATCGCGTGGCCGGCGACGTCGCCGACATCGCCCCCGGCGACGCTGGTCGCGTGCGCCGGCAGCCAGTGCGCCTTCGCACGCGGCCAGGGTGGCGGTGCCCGCAGCCTCGCCGTGCCGGTCCCGGCCGGGCTGGCACCGAGAAGGCGGCGTTTGTGACGCTGGGTGCGATCGCGCTTCGAAGCGCTGCGGCGCGGCCAGCCGGACCCTCGGCGAGACGATTGTCGTCTACGGCTGCGGCGTGCTGGGCGTCCTCGTCACCCAGCTCGCCAGGGCGGCCGGCCTCTACGTCATCGCGGTGGACCCCGAGCCCGCCCGGCGCGACGTGGCCCTCGGTGCCGGCGCGATGGCAGCGCTGTCAGGCGCCGAGGCTGACTTCGCCGCGCGGGTCCGGGCCGAGACCGGCGGGTTCGGCGCGGACGCGGTCATCGTGACCGTGACGACCGAGGACTCGGCGGTCGTGAACGCCGCGCTCGACGCGCTCCGGCCGGGTGGCGTCATCGTCGGCGTCGGCCAGTTCGGCATGGCGCCCGACCGCGATCGCTGGTTCGGCGCGCAGGCCACCTTCGTGCCCTCGGTGGCCTACGGGCCGGGCCGGTATGACCCGGTCTACGAGGAGAACAACTGGGACTACCCGGTCAGCATCGTGCGCTGGACGGAAAACCGGAACATGGCCGCGTTCCTCCGCCTCGTCGCCGACGGCGACGTCGATCTCGGCGCGATTCCCGCGGACACCGTGCCGCTGGCCGAGGCGGCGGGGGTGTACGCGCGGCTCGCGGTCGCGCGGCTTCCGCTCACCGGAGTGCTCTGCTATCACGACTCAGCGAGGACGGGCTGATGACAACCACGGCGACGACCAATGAACTCGCGCCCCCAGCGCCGGAGATCCTGCTGGCCGCGCGGCGGTTCGTGCAGTCCTGCCATCCCCGCACCGCGCTGCGGCGGTTGCCCGACGCCGGCCCGGACATCGCCGGCGACGTGTACGTCAAGTGCGAGGACGAGACCGACATCAAGTCGTTCAAGGGGCGGGGTGCGCTCTGGCTGCTGGCCGGCCTGGAGGACCGCGGGCCGGGGGCGGGCGTCATCACCGCCACCACCGGCAACCACGGTCAGGGGGTCGCGTACGCGGCGAGCCGGATCGGGGTGCGCAGCGTCGTCGTCGTGCCCGCCGGCTGCTCGCCGCTGAAGATGGCGAAAATCCGCGGGCTCGGCGCCGAACTGCGGATCAGCGGCGCCGACATCGCCGAGGCCAACGCGGCTGCCCGAAAGGCCGCCGACGCCGAGGGGCTCATCTACGTCGAGGACGGCGAGGACCCGGCGCTGATGGCGGGCGCCGCCACCGTCGGCTGGGAGATCCTGGAAGATCTGCCCGAGGTGGAGACGATCGTGGTGCCGGTCGGCGGCGGCAATCTGATCGCCGGGATAGCGCTGATCGCCAAGCGGCTGAAGCCGTCAGTCCGGATCATCGGCGTGCAGTCCGACGCTGCGCCTGCGGTGACCCGCTCCTTCGAGGCCGGCCGGGTAGTGGAGCTGCCGAGCGAGACGTTCGCGGGCGGCCTGGCCACGCCCTTCCCCGGGCACCTGGCCTTCGGCGTCATCCGCGAGCTCGTCGATGACATGTGCCTGGTCAGCGAAGCTGAGCTCCGCCGGGAGATCCGCGACTCGCTCGACAGCCGGGCCACCCTCATCGAGGGTGCCGCCGCTGCCTCGTTCGCCGCGCTGCGCCGGTACGGCAGCAGCTGGCAAAGTCGGTGCACGGTGCTGATCCAGACCGGCGCGAACATCTCGCTGCCCGAGCTGGAGTCGGTGCTCGCGGCGGAGCGGCAGGGTGAGCCGGCCGCTGCGCCTGTGACTGGGCCGCCCGTGACTGGGCCGCCCGTGACTGCGCCGCCCGTGACGGGCCGCCGTGCGGGCCGCCCGTGACCGGCGCGCCGGTGACCATGGTCGGCGAGGGCTGACCGATGACCGTGATCGAGACATGTGACGTCTACCTGTGCATCGCGCCGGTCAGCGAGCCGCGCGGCCCGTCCAGCGGCTGGTACGACACCCGCGAGTCGGTGCTGGTGCGGCTCCGGGACCGCGACGGCCGGGCCGGCTGGGGCGAGGCGGCGCTGCGGCAGGGCGTGCCCGCGGCCGCGCGGGAACTCGGCGAGCTGCTCGTCGGCCAGGATCCGCAGCGGTCGGGGGCGCTGCTCGACCAGCTCACCCGGACGACCGCCGACCAGTGGGCCGTCAGCGCGCTCGCCATCGCGATAGACGACCTGCGGGCGCGTCAGCTCGGCGTCAGCGTCGCCGCCCTGTACGGCGGGCGGCGCCGGGACAGCGTGCAGGCCTACGCCGCGAGCGCCGGCTACCACGCGACGCGCGAGATCGAGGAGTTGTGGCCGGCCGAGGTCGGCGACGCGGTGGCGGCAGGCTTTCGCGCGGTGAAGTTCCGGATCGGCAAGCACGCGCCGGCGCGTGAGCTGCCGGTGCTCGCCGGGATCCGCTCCGGCGTCGGGGCAGGCGTGCAGATGATGGCCGACGGCAACGGCGCCTACTCGGTGGCGCAAGCGGTCCGGGTCGCGGCCGGGCTGGCCGACCTCGGTTTCACCTGGCTGGAGGAACCCGTCAACCGGTTCCGCGGCAGCCAGCGCTACCCGGGCTACGGGGATCTGACCCGCGACGCCGGGATCGCCATCGCGGCCGGGGAAGGGCTGGAGCGGCGTACCGACTTCGCCCGGCTGCTGGCCGACGGCGTCGACATCCTGCAGCCCGACGTCGCCATCTGCGGCGGCATCGGGGAGGCGAGCTTCGTCGCCGACCTGGCCGCGCTGCAGGGGCGCGCCGCCGTGCCGCACTGCTGGGGCGGCGCGGTCGTGGTGGCCGCGACGCTGCAGGTGCTCGCGGTGATCCCCGAGCCCACCGAGATCGACGGCAGCTACGGCGGCCTGATCGAGTGGGACACGTTCGAGAACCCGATGCGCACCGACTTGCTGACGACCCCGCTGACCGTGGCCGACGGTCGCGTCGCGATCCCGGCCGGGCCTGGCCTGGGCGTCGAGGTGGACGAGGACGTCGTGCGCCGGCTCGAGCAGCTGGCGGTGGGGTGAGCCGCTACGCGGCCGGCCCGGCTACGTCCGCCTCGTCGCCGTCCGCCCCGTTCCGGCCTGATCGGCCGGTTTCGGTGACCGCGACCACGTCGATGGTGCGCAGGATGTTCTGCTTCGCCAGCGTGCTGGCCCGCTGCTCGTCGCCGGCCCGCAGCGCCGAGATGAGGTCCAGATGCTCGTTGTAGGAGGCCGTCGTCGGCACGTCCTGCCCGAAGTAAAGCGTGTTCCAGCCGGCGCGAGTGCACCCCGAGCCAGTCGGTGACCTGCTGGAGGAACGGGTTGTTCGCCCGCTCGAACAGCACGCTGTGGAAGTCCTCGTCCGCCTGCCGGGCCGCGACCGCGTCGCCGCTGCGCGCCGCCACCAGCAGCCGGTCGTTTATCTCCGTCATCAGGTCGAGGTCGGCGTCGGTCAGATTCGGCATCGCGAGCTGGACGGCAAGCTCGTGCAGCACGCTCAGCGGCACGTACAACAGGCCGGCGTCCTGCGGCCGGGCCGGGGCGACCTCGGTGCGGGTGTTGCGGGTCGTGACGACGAGCCCGAGCTGCTCCAGCCGCTGGAACGCCTCCCGGATCGGCGTCCGGCTGACGCCCAGCGTCTTCGCGATCTCGGTGTCTTTGAGCACCTCGCCCGGCTGCAGCGTGCCGTCCTCGATCCACTGCTGCAACTGCTGCAGGGCGAGCGCGCTCGCCGACGGCCGGCGGACCAGCGGCGCTTCCTCAGGCAGGGGCATGCATGCAATATACAATGGCCTGTCGGCTTTTGGCCCGTCCCGACCGGGATTAGCCGGCCGGAATGGACAGGTCAGCGGCCATGCCGGGGCAGCCCGGCATGACCGCCGCCGCGGATGCGGGGCTGGACCCGGAAGCACTGCTCAGCGCGCTGATCGCGGCGCGCTCGCCGAACCCGCCGGGGGACGAGCGCGCGGTCGCCGGCGTCATCCAGGACGCGCTGCCGGCCCTGGGACTGCCGCCCGCGACGGTCTTCGCCAGGTCAGCGGAGCGGCCGAACCTGCTGGTCCGGATCGACGGCACCGGGCCCAGGCTGATGCTCGCGGGTCACCTGGACACGATGCCGCCGGGCAATCTCGGCTCCTGGCGGACCGACCCGTACCGGCTCGAGCGGGTCGACAGCGGGCTCGCCGGGCTCGGCGTCGCGGACATGAAGTCCGGGCTGGTCGCGGCGCTGCTGGCGGCCGCGCGGCTGGTGCGCGACCCGTCCTGGTCCGGCTCGCTCGACCTGCTCTTCGTCGCCGACGAGGAAAACTGCTCGGACTATGGCATGAAATGGCTCGGCGCGCAGGGCCTGCTGACCGCGGACGCGGCGGTGATCCTGGAACCCGGCGGCGGTCCGGACTGCCGGTCCTGGGAGCGCCTGTTCATCGCCCAGCGCGGCTCCGCCGTCGTCGACCTCGTCGCGCGCGGCCTGCCGGGTCACTCGGCCGCGCAGATCCCCGCGGACGACCGGGCGGGCGTCGCGCTGGCCCGCGCGATGACGGCGCTCGCCGACGCGCGCCTGTTCGCCGACATCCGCCATCCGGTGGATGGCACGTCGCCGACCGTCAACGTCGGCACGATGGTGCGTGGCGGGATCACCCCGTTCATGCACCCGGAGACGCTGGCCGCGACCGTCGAGGTCCGGGTCATCGAGGGCATGAGTCCGGCCTCGGTGCACGACGCCATCCGCGCGGTGCTCGCGCAGGCCGGGCTGGCCGGGCGGGTCGACGTCGTGCCCGCCGCCAGCCCGCTGGACTGGGTCCCGCCGAGCCCGGCCGTGCGGGAACCGCGGCTGCTGGCCGCGGCCACCGCCGCCTGGCGCTCGGTCCTGGGCCGCGAGCCGTCGGCCGGCGTGCTGCTCGGCGTCACCGACTCGTCCTGGCTGAGCCTGGCCGGCATCCCGACTCTGCCCGCGCTCGGCTGCGGCTCGCTCGCCGTGGCGCACCAGCCAAACGAGCGGATCGACGCGGCCGACCTGACCGTGGCGATTGACCTGGCAGAGGCACTCGCCCGCGCCTACGCCGCCACGGACTGACGGCGGGGCGGGGCGGCCGGCGGGCGTCGGCCGACGGCTGCCGTGTCACATCGGCCGGCCACCGCGTGTCAGGGTGGTGAGACGCGGCAGCGAGGGAAAGTGACTGATGGCCGACGGCGACCTGCTGACAGCAGCATTTGAAGAGCATCGTGACCACCTCCGGGGGGTGGCCTACCGGCTGCTCGGCTCGGTCTCCGACGCCGAGGACGCGGTCCAGGACACGTGGCTGCGGCTGACCGGCGCGGACACCAGTGAGGTGCAGAACCTGGGCGGCTGGCTCACCACCGTCGTGGCCAGGGTGTCGCTGAACATGCTCCGGTCCCGCCGGCACCGGAATGAGGAGCCGGTCGGGGACTCCTGGCCGGGATCGGTGGAGCTGAGCGCGGCGTCCCGCGCTCCGGCCACAGCGGGCGCGTCCGGCCCGGAGGACCCCGAGGCCGAAGCCGTGCTGGCCGACTCGGTCGGGCTCGCGCTGCTGGTCGTGCTCGACACGCTGACGCCCGCCGAGCGGCTCGCGTTCGTGCTGCACGACATGTTCGCGATGTCCTTCGCCGAGGTCGGCGCCGTCCTGGACAAGACGCCGGAGGCGGCCAGGCAGCTGGCGAGCCGGGCCCGGCGGCGGGTTCGCGGTGCGCCGAGTCCGGACCGGGCCGCGGACCTGACCCGGCAGCGTGAGGTCACGACGGCGTTCCTCGCCGCGGCCCGCGGCGGCGACCTCGCCGCCCTGGTCGCGCTGCTCGACGCGGACGTCACACTGACCGGCGACGCGTACGCCGGGCCGGCCGGCCGCCGGCGGCGCTGCACGGCGCCGAGGTCGTGTCCAGGGGCGCGATCACCGCCGCGGCCAGGGCCGTGCACTCGCAGCTCGCGCTCATCGACGGGAACGTCGGCGTGGTCTGGGCTCCCGGCGGTCACCTGCAGCTCGTGCTCAAGTTCACGGTGAGCCCGGCCAGCCGGATCACCGCCATCGACATCGTCGGCGACCCGGAGAACCTGCGGCAGCTGCAGATCGCGGTGCTGCCCGACTAGCGACTTTCACCGGATGATGTCGCCGGGTTTGTAACGGCAGGGCGGTCGCGTTCGCTTCGCAGCCATCAGACGCTGCCTCGCTGCCCGAGGCCATCCTTGAGGAGTTACATGCGCGCGAATCGATCGTCCCGGCTCACCCGGATCGGGTCCGGCGGACTGGTAGCGATCCTGGCCGCCGGCGGGGTCATGGCATCGGCGACGGCCGCGAGCGCGGCCACGGGGCACCCGCGGCTCGCGGCGACGCACCTGTCCGTCCGGAACAAGGCGGTCGCTCACGCCCGGCATCACGCCGACGCGATCAGCGGCGTGCTCAGCGCCCGGCACAAGGGCGTGGCCGGCGAGACCATCAAGCTGGAGAGCCGGACCGGGAAGAAGCCGCGCTGGGCCGTGGCGGGTTCCGCCACCACGGCGGCGAACGGCGCGGTGACGTTCACCGTCGCGCCCGCTGCCAAGACCCAGTACAAGCTCGTGTTCGCCGGCGACGCGACGCACCGCAAGAGCGCCAGCAACGTGATCACGCTGAAGGCGGTCCGCAAGTAGCACCGGGCCGCAGCCAGACTGCGACAACTTCACAGAGCCAGCGGGTGGCGCGCAGGCGCGGCCCGGTCCCGGCGGGAATCTCATCCCGACGGACCGGATCCTGCCGCCACCCGCTGTTTACGCCGCCCCCGTGAGCACGCGACTGGGTATGGATCCGGCAGCTCTGGCTACGGATTTCAGTCCCAGTGGGGTCGCCGCATGAATGCGGGCGATCTCAGCCGGGCTGATGGCCGCCGTGACCCGGACCCGGAAGCTCGGGGGTCCGGCCGGGCCGGGGCGGCTTCTGGTGCTTCCGGAGCCCCTTCGCGTGCCCTGGCGGCGTCCGGTGCTGCTGGTGACCGGGCGGCTGATGCTCGGGATGCACCGCGGGCGGGGCGTGCTGGTGGCCCGGGTGGCGCGACCTGGCCGGGAGCGGCTGGCCGGCCTGGTGGTGGGCGGCGGGTGCGCCGATCATCCGGTGCGCGAAGTCCTGCACCTGGGCGGGCAGGGCCCCGGCGTACGCGGCCGCGGTTGTGCCCAGGACGAGGCCGAGGGCAGTGACCGCGGCCGCGATCCGCGCGCGTCCGGCAGTCAGCAACCCACGTCGCCCCGCGCCGCGAGCGCCGGCACCGCCCCGTGCTGCCCCGCCTAGGTCCCGACGGTCGGCCCGGGCGCCGGTGGCCACCGACGAGAGGCTGCCGGAGGAGACGCTGCTGCTGAATGCCGCCAGCGCTGCGGTCTCCCCCGGCAGCGGGCCGGGTCCAGCGGGCGTAGCGAGGCCGGCAAGCTGCGCTGCGACAACGTGATATTCCCGCGGGGCCGAGGGGGGCAACGGAAGTCCCGCGAGAATCGTGTCCAGCAACTGCTCATCCGCGTCGCGGCCAAGCCAGCCGTGGAGGGTGAACCCGGGCATCTCGTGCCAGGAAGCGTCCGGGCCGGTCATAGCGTTACACCCGCCCTGTCCCCGAGTTGCGCGAGCCGCCGCAGCCCGCGGTGCGCGGCCACCCGCACCGCCCCAGGGCTCTTGCCGACGATCTCGGCCACGGCCGCCGGGTCCAGGCCGGCCACCACTCTCAGCAGGATGATCTCGGCCTGATCCTTGGGCAGCGTGGCGATCGCGGCCAGCACCGACCGGGTCGCGATCCGCTCCAGCACCACGTCGGCCGCGTCCGGGGCGGTCAGCAGCTCCTCGGCCCGGCTGTCGTCGAGCGGGACGACCGCGCGGCGGGCCCGGCTGCGACCGAAGTCGATCGCGCGGTGCCGGGCGATCGTGAACAGCCAGGCCCGGAACGAGCGCTCGTCGCCGCTGAACCTGGGCAGGCCGGACACGACCTGTACCCAGGTCTCGCTGGCGATGTCCTCGGCCGCCTGCGGGCCGATGATGTGCAGGTATCTCAGCAGCACCGGCTGCACGTCGCGGAACAACGCGGCGAACCCGGCTTCGTCACCGCGTTGCGCGGCGGCGAGGACGTCCGGGAACGCGCTGCCGAGCACCGGACAAGTATGAACCCGGCCTAACCGCATTTCCCGGCGGAACCGGAAAAGAAGCGCAGGGTCCGGCTTGGCTCCGCAGCGAAGCCATAGCTACCGGTCGGTAGCTTAGTCGTGTTAGCGTCGACTCGGTGCAACTCCACGGTGCGGCCATATAGCTGGCCAGATCCGCGCTCGGCGGATCGACCCGGTGTGATTCCGGGGCCACGCGGTCAGACCCCGCTCCCGGACTCGTCATGCCGCGCAGTTCCGGGACGCGAGCAGGCGCGGCTCCGCCGTGCCCGATCGGAGGCACCGCTCATGTTCACCGGACACGTCAGTGAGCGCGGCGTCGTCGACGCCGTGGACGGATCGCGCGTCCGCGTGCGCGCGCCGGGCAGCGCCGCGACCATCAGCGCCGGCGGCGCGGTCTGCGTCAGCGGCGTGCGGCTCACGGCCGAGGACGTCTGCGCGCAGACATTCGCGGTCACCGTTTCGGCCGAGACGCGCTCCCGCACCACGCTCGATGAGCTGCGGCCGGGCGCTGAGGTCAACGTCGAGCTGCCGCTGACCGCGGGTCAGCCGCTCAACGGTCATCTGGTCCAGGGCTACGTGGACGGGGTGGGCAAGATCGCCCGGCTGCAGGCCGAGGAAGCCGGCGTCAGGGTCTGGATCCGGCCGCCCGACCGGCTGCTCGGGCGCGTGGCCGCCAAGACCCCGATCGCGGTAGACGGCGTCAGCGTGACGGTCGCGGACCGGCTGCGCGACCGGTTCTCTGTCGTGCTGATCCCGGCCACGAGCTCGGTGACGACGCTGGCCAGCCTGGCGCCGGGGTCCAGGGTGAATCTCGAGGTCGACCTGGCGAGCCGGCTGGCCAGGGGCCAGGGCAGCCTGGCCGCGTCCAGGCTCGCCCGGCTCACGGCCGGCCTCGGCACCGCGGGCCACGTCAGCGGGCGGGCCGGCGTGCAGCGGGCGCTCGACCAGCTCGCGGCCGGCGGCGCGGTGGCGGTCTGGGACCCGGACGCGGAGCGCGAGGGTGACGTCGTCTTCGCGGGCACCCGGTTGCGGCCAGACGCGTTCGTCTTCCTGCTCACCCAGGTCTGCGGGCACCCGACCGTGCCGTGCGCGGCCGCCGTCGTGGACCGGCTGGACCTTGGTCCCATTCCCGGCCCTGGCGACCGGCAGGGCACCGCGTTCCGCATCCCGGTCGACCTCGCGGCGGGCACCGGCACCGGGATCAGCGCCGCCGAGCGCGCGGCCGTCGTGCGCAGGCTCGCCGACCCGGCGGCGGCACCCGGCGACTTCCTCCGGCCCGGTCACGTGTATCCGCTGCGAGCCCGGCCCGGTCTGCTGGCGGAGCGGTCCGGCCACACCGAGGCGACGGTGGCGATGTGCGCCGCGGCCGGGCTCGCGCCGGTCGGGGTGTGCTGCGAGCTGATGAACCCGGACGGCACGATGGCCACTGCGGCGGACTTCGAGGTCGCAGCCGTGAGCTGGGGTCTGCCGCTGATCGAGATCCCCGATCTGCGGGCCTGGCTGTGACCCGGACCGCCGATCCGTACGCGGTGCTCGGCGTCTCCTACGCAGCCAGCCGGCAGCCCGATCCGCGCATCGCCGCGATGATCCGGGCCGCGCTCGGTGGCGCGCGGACGGTCGTGAACGTCGGCGCCGGGGCCGGCGCCTACGAGCGGCCGGATGTGCGGCTCACGGCCGTCGAGCCGTCGGCCGTCATGATCGCGCAGCGGTCACTACGCGCCGCGCCGGCCGTGCGCGCGGTGGCGGAGCAACTGCCGTTCCCGGACGACGCGTTCGACGCGGCCCTGGCGGTGCTCACGGTGCATCACTGGCGGAGCGCCAGCGCCGGGCTGGCGGAGTTGCGGCGGGTCGCGCGGGCGCAGGTCGTGCTCACCTGGGACCCGGAGATCACCAGCCGGTTCTGGCTGCTGACCGACTACCTGCCGCAGATTCCCGCGCACGAGCGCGGCCTGGCCTGCCTGGACGCGGTCTGCGCGGGCCTGCGTGCGGCCGGTCTGGCCGGCCCGAGCGCGGGCGCCGGAGCCCGCGAGGTCAGCGTGCGGCCGGTGCTGGTGCCGGCCGACTGCACGGACGGCTTCCTCGGCGCCTACTGGCGGCGACCCGAGGCCTACCTGCGGGCGGAGGTGCGGGCCGCGATCTCCAGCCTGTCGCTGATCGACCAGGACGAGGTCGGGGCGGCGATGCGCAGGCTCGGCGCTGACCTGGCCAGCGGCCGGTGGCAGGACCGGCACGGCGACCTGCTCAGCCGCGGTGAGCTAGACCTCGGCTACCGGCTGGTGGTCGCGCGGCCGCGCGCCTAGACGAGTGATCCCAAGAGGGTCAGGCGCCGCTGGTGTCGATCAGGGCGCCGAGGCCGTCGAGGACGCGCTGCAGGCCGAAGGTGTAGGCGTGGTCGGGGTCATGAGCCGCGCCGTGCGCGGCGCCGGCGGCGGCGCCGACGCGGGCGGCCGTGGGGTATTTCGCTTCATCGAAGACCCGGGCGAGCAGGGGTGCGTTGGCGGCCCACCATTGCTCCTCGCTCATCGCGCTGTCCTGCCGGGCGGCGGCCGCCTCGGCGGCCGAGCGCGCGGCAGCCTGGACGAAGCCGAGCAGGAAGGTGAGGGCGGCGTCCATCTCGACGTCGTCCAGCCCGAGGCCCTCGAAAGCCCGAAGTTCGTGCTCGTATTTGGCCATGAGTCCGGGGCCGAGCGGAGGTCGGCTGGTGGAGATCTCGACGATCCAGGGGTGCCGGGTGAAGAGGTCGCGATTCTCTTCGGCGACAGCAGCCAAGCGCTCGCGCCACGGCATGCCGAACAGATCGCCCCGGGGCATCTGGCGGTAGACCGTGTCGAGCATCAGGTCGAGTAGTTCGGCCTTGCCGGGCACGTAGGTGTACAGCGACATCGGCACCACGCCGAGGGCGTGGGCGACCGCGCGCATGGTGACTGAGCCCAGGCCCTCGCTGTCCGCGAGCGAGATCGCGGCCCCGGCGACCCGATCTGCACTCAGGCTCTGGCGCGGTCCGCGCCTGGAGTCCGCGGGGCCGGGCTCGCGCCATAGCAGTTGCAGTGTGCGGGCCGGGTCACCGCCGCTGCTGTGTTCGGTGGGCATCGGAACATCCTTCCGCATACTTAAGTTGTACGCAGTACACTGTACCAAGTACGGTATTGATAGCTGGCCCGGCAGCTAGTCCGAGGAGCCCGCAGCTCCACCATCCGCACCGTACTTGGAGGCACGTCGTGACCGAGCGGAACACCAGGCGCTGGCCCGGCCGCAAGCACATCCGGCGGCCGCGGACCCTGCGAGGCTGGCTGATAACGATCGCTGCCACCGGCGTGATCCTCGCACTCAAGATCATCCTGGGCCTCGGCGTTCTCGCCCTAATCGGGCACCTGCTGACACATTGACCGCCCCCTGGCGAGGGGCGGCAGCTTTGCCCCGGTCAGGCCCGACTGATCACCAACTGGCGCCTATCCGGTGAGATCCCTCATCTAGGACCGGTCACCGGTCGTCCAGCCCGGTGCGGTCCAGGCCGGGCACCGGGCGCCCGCCGCGCATTAGCGACGCGACCGCCGCGACGGCCGCGAGGCCGGCGGCGGCCGCGAACACGATCACCAGGCCGTGGTGGAACGGCCCGGAGATCAGCGCGGGGAAGAAGTGCCGGCCGGTCAGCGCCCGCTGGCTGGCGGCGGGCAGGCCGGAGAGCGCGCCCGCGGCCTGCAAGAGGTGCTGCACCGGGTTCACTCCGAGCACGGCGGCGAACAGGGACGCGACCGGCGGCAGGCCGGCGATCTGGTGCGCGACCGAATGCGAGACGCCGTGCCGTACCAGCCCGCTGGTCAGCGCCGTCGGCAGCGTGCCGGCGAGGCCAGCGATCATGAGCGAGAAGAAGACGCCGATCGAGAGCGCGGTGCCTGAGTTCTGGTACGTCGAGCGCATGCCCGACGCGGCGCCGCGATACCGGGCCGGCACGCTGCTCATGATCGAGGCGGAGTTCGGCGCGGCGAACATGCCGCCGCCGATCCCGTTCGCGGCGGTCAGCAGCGCGAACACCCAGTACGGGAAGTCCACTGGCAGGAGCATCAGGCCGATGAAGCTGAGGCCGAACACGACCATGCCGGCCGTGGCGAAGCCGCGCGCGCCGAACCGGTCCGACAACGCGCCGGAGATCGGCCCGGAGATGAGGAGGCCGGCGGTCAGCGGCAGCAGGAAAATGCCGGCCCACAGCGGGGTGTCGCTGAAGCTGTAACCGTGCAGCGGCAGCCAGATGCCCTGCAGCCAGATGATCAGCATGAATTGCAGGCCGCCGCGGGCGATCGCGACGGCGAGGCCGGCCACGTTCCCGGCGGCGAAGGCCCGGATCCGGAACAGCCGCAACTCGAACATCGGCTCGGCAACCCTGCTCTCGATGACCCCGAACGCCACCAGCAGCGCGACACCCGCGACCAGCAGGCTGACCACGACCGGGTTGGTCCAGCCCTCCGAGTGCTGCCCGTACGGCTGGATGCCGTCGGTGATGGCGACCAGGATCGCGCCGAGTCCGAGGGCGAAGGTGACGTTGCCCCACCAGTCAATCCGGCCGGGGTGCCGCTCGCCGTTGTCACGCAGCTTGCGATAGGCCCAGATCGTGCCGAAGACGCCGACGGGCACGTTCACCCAGAACACCGCGCGCCAGTCCAGGGTCACCAGCACCCCGCCCGCGACCAGGCCGATGAACTGGCCCGCGATGGCCGCGACCTGGTTGATACCGAGCGCGAATCCGCGCCGGTCCGGCGGGAACGCGTCGGTGAGGATCGCGGCCGAGTTCGCGGTCAGCATGGAGCCGCCGAACGCCTGCAGCACCCGCCACCCGATCAGCCACAGCGCCCCGTGCGCGCCCTGAAACGGGTCGAAGGACAGCAGGATCGACGCGACCGTGAACACGACGAACCCGGCGTTGTAGATCCGCACCCGGCCGAACATGTCCCCGAGCCGGCCGACGGTCACGACAAGAACCGCCTGGACGAGGCGGTAGCCCATGATCATCCAGAGCAGGTAGACCACGTTCCCGGCCGCGAGCGGATCCAGGTGGATGCCGCGGAAGATCGCGGGCAGCGCGATGATGACGATCGATCCGTCCAGCGCGGACATGAAAACGGCCGCCGTCGTGTTCGACAGCGCGATCCAGCGGTACCGATCGCCGGGATCGGGCCGGACCGGCCGGATTGCCCCGGCGGCTGGCTCCCGGCGTGCGCCCGGCCGCATCAGATGCTGTCCGCCAGACGCTCGAGCAGCGGCGCGGCGGTCATGAGCTGCTCAAGTTCGGTGCCGGTGAACCCGGCCGCGAGCGCGGCGGCCAGCTGCCGGGTCCTCGCGCTGCGGCGGTCGCTGAGCATCCGCTGGCCGGCCGCGGACAGCGAGAGCACGATCCGCCTGCCGTCCGCCGGGTCGGGGCGGCGCTCGACCAGGCCGCGGGCCTCAAGCCCGGCGAGAGTCGCGCCCATCGACTGCGGGCTGATCTGCTCCAGCCGGGCGAGCGCGCCCGCGGTCGTGGGCCCGCCCCGGTTCAGCCGGGCGAGCGCGGCGCTCTCCGGCAGCGTCAGCTCGCCCTCGGCCTTCAGCTGGCGCAGCCGGCGCAGCAACAGGCCGGTGCTGACGTGCAGCGCGGTCGCGACCTGGTCGACGCCCGGCGGCTGGCTCATAATTAGTAAGGCTACACTGATAAGTCTAGCCTTCCAAATAGAACGGGCTGTCGCCGCGCACAGGCGTCCGGCCGGTTCGCGGGGCCTGATTTGCGGGGAGCCTGCCGGCGCGCGAGGCTGATCACGTGAGCAAGCTGCCGCGGCTCAGCGGTGCCTGGACTCCGAGTGAGCTGGCGCGACAGCTAAAAGCGCCTCGACGGCTGAGCGGGAAGCCGGTATGACCGCCCGGGAACTGGCCGCCGCCTTCACCGATGATGACGTCGCGGCCGCCTATCAGTACCGGCCGCCGTACCCGGCCGAAGTCTTCGACATCCTGACCGGGCTGATCGCCGACGAGCCGAGGCACGTCCTGGACCTCGGCGCGGGCGAGGGCGCGCTCGCCCGGCCGCTCGCGCCGCTGGTGCACCGCGTCGACGCGGTGGACGTCTCGGCCGCGATGCTGGCCCGCGGCGCGCGGCGGCCCGGCGGCCGGCAGCCGAACCTGCGCTGGATCCTCGGCGCGGCCGAGACCGCCGCGCTAGCCGGGCCGTACGCGCTCGTGACGGCCGGGGCGAGCTTGCACTGGATGGACTGGGACGTCGCGCTGCCGCGGCTGCGCGCGCAACTGACCGAGCACGCGCTGCTGGTCATCGTCGAGCACGGGTACCGGGACCTGCCGTGGCGGGCCGGCCTCGGGCCGGTCATCGCCCGGCACTCGCGCAGCCCGGACTTCGATCCGGACTTCTCCCTGCCGGCCGCGCTGGCCGCCCGCGGGCTGCTCCAGGTCACCGGCCAGGCCGAGACCGCGGCCGTGCCGTTCCGCCAGCCGGCGCCGGACTACGTCGAGCAGTTCCACTCGACCGCGTCGCTCGCGCGTACGTGGATGCCGCCGGCCGAGGTGGCGGACTTCGACGCCGCGGTGGCCCGGCTCGTCGCGCCGCATACGGTCGACGGGGTGCTGACGACGTCTGTCGCGGCGACCCTGACCTGGGGCCACATCTGACCCCGGCGGCTCAGGCCCGCTGCGCCTGCCGGTACAGCGCGGCGACGTTGCGCAGGAACCGCGCCGAATAGGACACGCTCGCGAGCTTGCCCCCTTGCTGGTAGCCGCCGATCACGCCGATGACGTCACCGTCACCGGACCGAGCGCTGACGTTCAGCAGGAACGGCCCGCCGCTGGTCCCGTTCGTGTAGCCGCCGCAGCGGAAGACCAGTTGCTGGTAGCCGGTCAGCGCGAGCCTGCTGGCCTGACCGGTGCAGGTGACGGGCTCGTTCGCGGCATTGGGATACCCGATCACCCGCACCGCCGCGGGCAGTGCGGTCCCGATGGCGACCGTCTCGGCGCCGGTGTACTTCTGGATCCGGTGCCCGGACCGGCCGACCACCAGGAAGGCCACATCGTCGTTCGGGTCATGATGCCGCCGCCAGCTGGTGTCCGAGAGCACGGACATCACTTGCCAGCGGCCGTGCGGGAACCGGCCGTCGTGGTATCCGGGCGCGAAGACCACCTGGCCGTGCGCGCCGGTGTGCGCACCGGTCAGGCAGTGCGCGGCGGTGATCAGCACGTTCCCCGGCCTGCTCCGCACGACCGCCGCGGTGCAGAAGTGCTTCAGCCCCTTCTTCGTGACGTCGAACAGCGCACCGACGGCCGGGGTGCCCTTGAAGGCCACGGCGTTCAGCTGCGGCGACGGAGCGGGGCTGGGCGATGGCGTCGGCGTCGGGGTCGGGGTCGCGGTCGCCGGGTACGCCGCAGCCAGGATTCCGGCCGCGGCGACGAGCGCGAGCGCGGTCCGGTGGTGACTGGGCACAGCTCGTATCAGACCACGCAAGGCTTTGCGGGCACCGCCGAATCCGGCGAATGCGGGGGCTAACCCTCCACCCGGCCGGACACTTCCGTCCGCGGCCGCGCGGCCGCGCGCAGTCGCTCGTTGGCGGCGGCGACCTGGTCGCCGTCGATTTCGAAGCCGACGAACGAGCAGCCAGCGCCGATCGCGGCGACGCCGGTCGTGCCGGACCCGCTGAACGGGTCGAGCACCACGACGTCCCGGCCCGCCGTGCCGTAGGCCTGCACGCAGCGCAGCGGCAGCTGCTCGGGGAACCGGGAGAAGTGCGGCAGGCCGTCGACCCGCTCGTTGCCGAACTCCCACACCGAGCCGACCGGCGGTGTCGTGCGGAACGCGTGCCGTTCCGACCGGGCCAGCAGATAGATGGCCTCGTGCTGCCGGTGCGGGCGGCGGCAGCGCCCTTCCGGCATCGGGTTGAGCTTGCGCCAGATCACCTCGCCGCGCAGCAGCCAGCCCGCGTCCGACAGCGCGACCATCAGGCGCTGCGGCAGGCCGAGCAGGTTGCCGTAGCGCAGCCAGGGCGCGGCGTCGTCGGTGAACGCGCGGCGCCGGTGCCGCGGTTTGGTGTACGCGGAGTTCTCCGGCTGCAGGCCGGACCGGGCCGGGCCGAGCGTGCTGTAACTGCTGTCATCCAGCCGCCAGTTCACCGGCGTGTTGTAGGCGTCGCCGATGTTGATCCACGCGATGCCGCTGGGCTTCAGCTTCGGCAGCAGCGCCGTGAATATCTCCGTCAGTTCGGCGAGGTACGCGCGCGGATCGGCTTCGACCCCGTTCCCTCCGGACAGCCGCTGGCCCCAGTACGGCGGGCTGGTGACGACGACGTCGATGCTGTCGTCGGGCAGGTCGAGTACCAGCTTGCGGCAGTCGCCGGCGGTGACGGTGTCGAGGGTGAACGGCCCCAGCGTCTCGGTCAGCGCGACCACCTCCGTCTGCGGCCAGGTCCCTCTGCACTTCCGATTGTGCCCGGCGGGGGCCAGAAACGGGTCGAGCCGGGCGAGTGTCGGGCCGCAGAATGGCAGGCATGGATCCGGCGGCCGAGCAGAAACTGACCGGCGGCAACGTCGGTGCCGTCGTGCGGGTCGGGGACACGGTCCGCAAGTCCGCGGGCCCGCACACGCCCGCGGTCGAGGCCTACCTCGGCTATCTCAACGCGGCCGGGTTCCGCGCCGCGCCGCGCACGCTCGGGCGCGACGCGGCCGGGCGGCACGTGCTGGAGTACGTGGACGGCGTCGTCGCGCAGGACCTGCCGCCGCTGGACGACGCCGGCCTGGACCGGATCGGCGGGCTGATCCGGGAACTGCACGACGTGAGCGAGGGGTTCGCCCCGCCGCCGGACGCGCAGTGGTGGGTGGCCATCGCGCCGGACCGGGAAGACCTCATCTGCCATCACGACCTCGCCCCGTGGAACCTGGTGCTCGCGGGCGACCGGTGGGTGTTCATCGACTGGGACGGGGCCGGGCCGGGCTCGCGGCTGTGGGACCTGGCCTACGCGATCCGGGCGTTCGTGCCGCTGGAAGGCGGCGGCGACCCGGTCCCGGACGCGCGCCGGGTCCGGATCCTGGCCGACGGGTACGGACTCGCCGCGGCCGACCGCGCGCGGCTGCCCGCGCTGCTCGCGGCCCGCACCGAGTCCATGCACGACCTGCTTCGCCGCGGCGCCGCGACCGGCGCCCAGCCGTGGGCCCGGCTGCACGCCGAGGGGCACGGCGACTACTGGGGCGGCGCGGCCCGCTACGTGGCCCGGCACGAGGCGCGGTGGCGCCGGGCGCTGGCCTGAGCCGGCTGGCCGGCCGGGATCACCGGGTCGCCGCGGCCACGCCGGACCTGCGGTCGGTAGGGGCCGCCGGTCAGGCGTGCACGAGCGGGGTGTCCACCAGGTGCTCGGCCAGGAACCAGGCTTGCAGTTCCCCGGTCCTGATCACGTCGGATACCAGCACGTCGTTGGTCGCGTCGTCGCCCATCTCCGCCGTGTCGGCCGCGGCCGAGTGCGCCTTGATCAGGATCGTCTCGTGCGCCTCGAGCAGCCGGGACAGCATGGCGGGCACCTCTTCGGCCCCGTCCGGCGGGCGGGGAATCGAGGTGATCTCCGCGACGTGCCGAGGATCGCCGACGGCGACGCCGCCCAGTGTCTGCACCCGCTCCGCGATCAGGTCCACGAGCTCAAGCTGCTCGGCCGCGTGCTTGTCCAGCAGCAGGTGCAGCTGGTAGAAGGTCGGCCCGCGCATCAGCCAGTGATGCTTCTTGTAGAGCGCGTACAGGATCTGCGTGTCGGCCAGGATCTGATTGAGCCGCTCGCACGAGTACATCCGCGCGTCATAGGACAGCCCCAGCGGGAACTGCCGGACCGTGCCGAACTCCTGCACCACGGCGCCGCGCTGATGCAGCCACGGCTGGCTGCTGCCGGGACGGCGGGCCCGGCCGTTGCCGCTGACGGACCGGCTGGCCGGCGAGCGTGAGCTGCGCGGCGAGCGAGACGCGGATTTCGCGGTCGGCCGGGACGCGGATTTCGCGGCCGGCCGAGTAGCGGCCTTGGATGTCCTTGGTGCCATGGTTCCCCCCACATTTACCACGACGTAACTCTCCGTGCTGGGCCGGATACCCGCGATTGCCGCAGTGAAAACGGCCATAGCCCCGCAGCCGCCGATCACCATAACCAGGTGAGGCCAGCTCACCTGGCCGTTCGCTACCGTCACAAGCATCCGGTCTCGCCGCACGATGTACCGCTCGGAGGACAACGATGACGCCGCCGGCTTCGGTCTACCCGTTCGGCCGCCTCCAGGTGCACCGGTCCGGGTACGGCGCGATGCAGCTGGCCGGCCAATTTGCCGCCGGGACGCCGCCGGACCGGGCGACGGCCATCACCGTGCTCCGGGCGGCGGTCGCCGCCGGCGTCGATCACATCGACACGGCCCAGTACTACGGCCCTGGCACCGTGAACGCCCTGATCCGGGACGCGCTCTATCCCTACCCGGCCGGCCTGGCGATCGTCAGCAAGGTCGCGGCCGGACCGGGCGCCGGCGACCTGCGGGCCGGCATCGAGAACAATCTCCGGGCGTTGCGGGTAAGCCAGCTTGCCGCCGTCAACCTCCGGCTGCCCGGGGACGGCCGGGTGGACGCGCGCTTCGACGACCAGCTGGGCTCGATGATTGCTGCCAGGGACGAAGGCCTGATCGCCGGGATCGGCCTCAGCAATGTCAGCCTCGACCAGCTTCGGCACGCCGCGGCCCGGACCAGCATCGTCTGCGTGCAGAACCTGTTCCACCTCGCCGACCGCAGTTCTGCTCCGCTGCTCGGCGAGTGCCGCACCCGCGCCATCGCGTTCGTGCCGTTCTGCCCGCTCGGCTGGCCCCGCGGGCAGGACAACCCGGTTCTCACCAGTCCGGTGGTCCGCCAGACGGCCGCCCGGCTCGAGGTCACGCCGGCCCAGGTCGCGTTGAAATGGCTGCTGCAGCTCGCCCCGAACGTGCTACTCATCCCCGGCACCGGGTCGGTCGCCCATCTACGGGAGAACCTGGCCGCCGAGGACGTCATCCTCGATAGCCAGGCCGTGCGCGACCTCGACAGCGTCAGCCGCTGACCGCAGCCAGACCCAGGTAGTCAGCCAGCCACGGTCCGGTCACGCTGGCGGGGTCGCTGGCCACCTCGGCCGGCGGCCCGGCGGCCAGAATGCGACCGCCGTCCGGGCCGCCGCCGGGGCCCATGTCGATCAGGTAGTCGGCGGCGGCCAGCAGGTCGAGATCATGGTCGATGACGATGATCGTCGCGCCGGCGTCGAGCAGCCGGTCGAACACGCTCACCAGCGTCGCGACGTCGAGCGGATGCAGGCCGGTGGTGGGCTCGTCGAACACGTACAGCGCGCCGCGCTGGCTGCTGCGCAGCCTGGAGGCGATCTTCAGACGCTGCGACTCACCGCCGGAGAGCGACGGGGTCGGCTCGCCGAGCTTCAGGTAGCCGAGTCCCACGTCATCCACCGGCCGCAGCGCCGCCGCGATCGGCGCCTGGCCAGCGAATCGGTCGACCGCGTCGTGCACGCTCAGGCCCAGTACCTCGGCGATGGTCAGGCCGTCGACCTGCGCGGCGAGGACCGCGTCGGTGTAGCGGGAGCCATGGCAGCGGGGGCACTCGACGGTGATGTCGGGCAGGTACTGCACGTCGAGGTCCAGATGCCCGAGTCCGCGGCAGACCGGGCACTGCCCGGCCTTGGTGTTGAACGAGAAGTGACCGGGCTGCCAGCGCCGCCGCCGCGCATAGGCAGAGTCGGCAAACAAGCGGCGGATGTGATCGAACGCCCCGCAGTAAGTCGCCGGGGTCGACCGTGCGTTCTGCCCGATCGGCGACGCGTCGATCTGCACGACCTGCCGGATCTCCTGCAGGTCCAGCCGGCGGACGTGGCCCGGCTCCGGCGACCCGGTCAGCCGCGCCCGCGCCGCCGGGATGAGGCTGTCCAGCACGAGGGCGGTCTTGCCCGCCCCGGATGGCCCGGCGACCGCGGTCAGCCGGTTCGCCGGAATCTCGGCGGTGACGTCATGCAGGTTGTAGAGGTCGGCGATCTCGATGGCGATGTGCCCGTCGCCGGCGGCCCGTCCGGACCGGTCCCGGCTGACGCCGGGCGCACCAGCCAGGAACGGGCCGATGATCGAGCGCGGGTCGGATTCCAGCTGACCGGGGGTGCCCGCGGCGATCACGTGTCCGCCCTGCGTGCCGGCGCCCGGGCCGAGTTCGATGACCCAGTCGGCGGACCGGATGAGATCCCGCTCGTGCTCGACCACGATGACGGAATTGCCGTTCCTGGCGAGGGCCGCGATCAGCTTGCGCAACCCGGTGACGTTGCTGGGGTGCAGCCCCACCGACGGCTCGTCCAGCACGTAGAGCATGCCGGTCGTGCTGGCCCGGACCGTCGAGGTGAGCTCGATCCGCTGCCGCTCGCCGGTCGACAGCGAAGCGCCGGCCCGGTCCAGCGTGAGGTAGCTGAGCCCGACGTCGAGCAGGGGCCTGAGCGTCCCGGTCAGCTCGGCCAGCAGGCCGGTGGTGACCCGGCTGAGCTCGGCGGGCAGTCCGGCCGGAAGGCCGGCCACGAACTCCGCGAGCTCGGTCAGGCTCAGCGTGCTGATCTCCGCGATGTCCCGCCCGCCGAGCTGCGAGGTGAGGGCTTCCGGCCGCAGCCGGGTGCCGTGACAGACCGAGCAGGTGCGGGTGATGACGAAGCGCTGCACCAGTTGCCGGGTGCGCTCGTTGTCACTGCGGAGCGACCGCTCGACCGCGGCGACGGCGTTGTCGTAGTGCACCGATAGCCGCACGGTCCGCTCGTTCCGGCCCGAGTGCAGTGTCACCTCCTGCTGCACGGGGGCGCCGTGCAGCACGATGTCGCGCTCGCGCTGGCTGAGCGCCCGGTACGGGACGTCCAGCCGAACCCCGAGTTCCCCGGCGGCATACATCGACAGCCGCCGCCCGCCGGAGTTCCACGGCAGAACCGCTCCCGCCTCGATCGTCTTGTCCGGGTCGGCCACCAGGGTGGCCTCGTCCACCTCCGACCGCACGCCGAGGCCCTGGCACGCCGGGCACGCGCCGTAAGAGTTGAACGCGAACGACTCGGCGCTGGGATGTACGAAGTGCGCGCCGCAGACCGGGCAGACGATCTCCTCGGCGAACGCGGCGACGGACGGATCGACGAGATGGCCGTTCGGGCATAGGTGCGAGCCGAGCCGCGACGTCATCAGCCGCAGCACGTTCAGGACCTCGGACATTGTCCCGACGGTGCTGCGCGGGCCTGGCACCGGCGGCCGCTGCCGCAGCGCGAGCGCAGGGGGCAGGTGCTCGATCCGGTCGACGTCCGGTCGCTGCGCCTGCGTCAGCCGCCGACGGCTGTAGGTGCTCAGCCCGGCGAGGTACCGCTGCATGCCCTCGGCGTACAAGGTGCCGATGGCCAGCGACGTCTTGCCCGACCCGGACACGCCCACGACGGCGACGGAGCGCCACAGCGGCACGTCCACGTCGATGTCGCGCAGGTTGTTGTGGCGCGCGCCGCGGACGCCGATGGTGGTCGGCAGCGTTCCCGGCACCGGGAGATCAGCGGTCGGCATGGCACCTACCTAAGCAGGTCGGCCCCGCCCGGACCGGGACCGGCGGCTTGCCGGTCCCGGTCCGCGGGGCACCGTGCGCGGGGACTCAGGGGTGAGTCGGACCGGGCGGGCCCTTGTCGAGCCGCAGCGACTGCATGATGGCGAACGTCGTCGTCATCGTGAACTCCTTGATGTCCGCCGCGGCCAGCACGCCGGTGTACTTGGCGATCACGGGTGCGGCTGCACGCTCGGTGACGGCGTCGAGATGACCCTTCACCCCGGCCCACACGTTCACGCCGTAGTGCATGTAGTACGGCACCGGGTTGACGTTCGCCAGCGCCTCCCTGGAGCTGGCCTCGATGTCGGCGATGTACTGCTGGTGCAGCGTGACGTCGTCGCGGGTGGCGAGCCGCCCGAGGTGCCCGGAGATGAGGTGCGACCACGAGTACGACAGGGCGATGTCGGGAGCCTGCATGTACCCCTGCACGTCGTCGCTGAGGTTCGTGTTGTAGATCGGCACCCAGCCGGCGTTGACGACGTCGATGAACATCAGGGTGTCGTGGCCGGGGAAATGGATGTAGATGTTGTCCGGCGTGTGGTTGGAGCCGCGCCAGGCCAGCTCGACGCGCTCGCCGCCGACCTCCAGCGTGTAGCTGTCGGCGAAAGTCACCTCCGGCAGCGGCCGTCCGGGGTCGCCGTCCCGGATCAGCAGCCGGCGGGTCTCCTCGTGCCCGATCCGGACGACGTTCTCAAACAGCGAGGCGGCGCCGCCGTGGTCGGCGTGGTGATGCGAGTAGACCAGGTGCGTCACGGTGTTGCTGACGCCCTCCGCGGCGGCGATCTCGTCCACCGCCCGCTGCAGGTTGCCGCCGATGCTCGGCGGCGCGTCGAACACCACCACGCCGTCTGCGGTGGCCAGGAACGCCGAGTTGTACACCCCGTCGGTGACCCAGTACAGGTTCCGCTCCACCCGCCCGACGTGGTAGCCCTGCTCGTTCAGGGCCGGACCGAGCGCCGATTCCGGGATCGGGGCGTATTCGGGCAGGCCGGCGGTGCCGTCGCCGTCAGCTGATGTTGTCACGACATCACTCCTTTGTTGTCGGGCACGCCCGCAGGCTGTGCGCGGTGTGGTACCTCAGGCCTGCTCAGCCGCCGTAGGCGGGCAGGATCGCCCCGCTCACGGGAGCGGCCGCGTCGCTGACCAGGAAGGCGATCAAGCCGGCGATCACTTCGGGTGCCACCGCGTGCGCGATCACTTCAGGGGGGAACGAGCTACGCGTGATCGCCGTGTTCAGCAGCTGGGGGGCGACCGCGTTCACCCGGATTCCGCGCGGCCGCAGCTCGACGTCGAGCACGCGGACCAGGTGGACCAGCGCGGCCTTGCTCAGGCTGTAGGCGGCCATGCCCGGCGGTCGGCTCGAGCGCCGGCCGGGCCGTCACGTGCACGATGGCCCCCGATCCGCGCTGCTGCATGTGCGGCGCCACCGCCTGGCTCAGCCAGAGCGCGGCCCCCAGGTTCACGTCGAGCATGCGCCGCAGCCCGTCGGGCGTGGCGGCGAGCGAGTCCCCGAGCTCGAACGCGCCGATGGTGTTGACGAGCACCGCCGGCGGCCCGAGTTCACTGGCGATCCGGCCGATAAGCTCCGCGGGCACCGCCGGGTCGGTCGCATCCGCCACCTCGGACCGCACGCCGCCGGGAAGCTCACGCAGCGCGCGCTCGCTCCGGTCCACCCCGACGACGGTGAGCCCGGCGGCGGACAGGGCCACGCTGACCGCGCGCCCCAGCTCGCCGCCCGCTCCGGTCACAATCGCAACTGAGTCGGTCATGATGTCTCCTCCAATCGCCCGCCGGTTACACCGGTGGTTTCGAACGCGGCCGAGAACAGATAGGCGGTCGCCAGGCTGCGGTAGGGCCGCCAGCTTTCGGCGATCGCGAGCACTTCGTCCTCGGCCGGCAGGTGATCGAGGCCGTAGACAGTCCGGACCGCCTTGCGCAGGGCGAGGTCGCCGGCCAGGACGACGTCCTCCCGGCCCAGCGCGATGATGAGCGCTCCCTGCGCCGTCCACGGGCCTATCCCCGGCACCTCGGTGAGCGCCGCGATCAGCTCGTCATCGGTCTGGGTGGCCAGCACGTCCGGGTCAAGCCGCCCGTCGGACAGGCGCTCGGCGAGATCCCGCAGCGTGCTGACCTTGCGCCAGGACAGGCCGGCGTCCCGGAACTGCGCCGGATCCGAGTCCAGCACTTCGGCGGCGGACGGGAGCCGGCCGCCGAAGCGCGCCTCCAGCCGGGCGATGGTCGCACGGGTCGCCGCGACCGAGAGCTGCTGGCCGACGACCTGGAACAGCAGCGCGCCGAACAAGTCCATTGGCGGCAGCTCGCGCAGCCAGCGCCGCGGATCGAAGTCGGGCCGGTCAGCGATCACCCCGGCCAGTACCGGGTCGGCGGTGCGCAGGTGGCTGCGCGCCTGCTCCAGCCACTTCGCGTGGCCGGCTTCCGTCCGGTCGTCCCGGTGCGACGTGACCATGCCGGCGCCTACTCCGTCCGCAGCCGGTCGGTGAGGACGATCTGCACGACGTCGGCGACGGTCTCCTGGCGCGCCCAGTCGCGCTGCAGCTCGCACGCCAGCGATACCCAGCTGATCGGCTGCCCGCCGGCCTGGAGCACGCGGTCAAGACCGGCGCGGTGTGCTTCTGGCGAAGTCCCGCCGATCGCGTCGACCACCGGGTACACCGCATAGCCGTCGCGGAGCGCGTCGAGCGCGGTGAACGCCATGCAGACCTCGGTCCAGAGCGCACAGAAGATCAGCTTCCGGCGGCCGGTCGCCCGGACGGCCGCGAGGAACTCGGTGTCTTCCCAGGAGTTCACCGAGGTCCGGTCCAGCGGCTTGTCGTCTGCGAGCAGTCCGGCGAGTTCCGGGATTGTCGGTCCCTGGCCGGCGGCGACGTTCACGGTCGAGTGGACGACCGGCACGCCGAACGCCTTGATCGTCCGGACGGTCGACACCGCGTTCTTGACGAGCAGTTCGTGGTCCATCGACCGGACGCTGGCCACCTGGGCCGGCTGGTAATCGATCAGGAGCAGCGCCGCGTTCTGCGGAGTGATCAGGTGATCGGCAAGCTGGTCGCGGACGGGTGCACTGGTCATGTGACCATCACTTTCTCGGGTCGGTGATCTGGCGGACCTCGAGCAGCTCAAGGCCGAGCGCCTCGATCTCGGCCAGCGACGCCATGAAGTCCCGGCTGGTCCAGCACGCCGGTCAGGACTGTCTCCGGGCCCTGCCGTTGCCAGGCCAGCGCCGGAAAGGCGGACAGCAACGTGGGACCGAGATGACCGCTGATCCTGATCGTGTACCTGGCCGATGCGGGGTCCATGCGGCCATGGTCTGGCGCAGGCAGGTGAATCCGCATCGCCAGGATCTGGTGACGCCGCGCGGCGGCGGCTTGACCCGGACCGGCAGGCGCTGTGGCAGGCACCGTCCGGACACGTAATCTGACTAGATGCGGAGAGGCGGACAACGCCAGGCTGGCGCGCCAGAGATCGGTCACAGACGTGGCGATTAGGGCGAACCCCGCGAATCCTCCGATGCCTGGTCAGGCAGCCCCGCGACTGATTCGGCGCGGAGACCTGCTCGCATCGCTGGATCGGGCCTCGGCGGCGAAGGTGACTCTGATCTCAGCCCCCGCGGGCAGCGGCAAGACCTCCTTGCTGCGGGCCTGGGCCGACGGTCCTGGCCGCAGGTACCGGCTGGCATTCGTGCAGGTACGACGCGATCAGCAGGACACCCAGCAGTTCTGGCTGGGAGTCCTCGGCGCTATCCGGCACGTACCGGGCGCGCCGGCCGACCGCGCCCAGCTGGCCGCCACGCCCGACTTCAATGAAACGGCCATCGCCGAGCGAGTTCTGGCGGAGCTCACCGCGCATCACGACCGCACCTTCCTGGTGATCGATGATCTGCACGAACTGACGTCGCCGGAAGCGCTCACGCAGCTGACCCGGCTGCTGCAAAAGCTCCCCCCGCACGTGCACGCGATCCTCGCCACCCGACGTGATCTGCCGCTGCGGCTGCACAATCTCCGTCTCGCCGGCGAGCTGGCCGAGATCCGCGCGGGCGACTTGCGTTTTACCGAATCCGAGACCCGCCAGCTGCTGGAGGCTTCGGGCATCAAGCTGTCGGCGGCCGGGGTCGCCCGGCTGCACCAGCGCGCCGAAGGCTGGGCGGCCGGCCTTCGGCTGGCCGCGATTTCGCTGGCGGGCAGCCCGGACCCAGAGCGATTTGTGGCCGAGTTCTCCGGCAGCAGCCGCACCGTCGCCGAGTATCTGCTCGCCGAAATGCTGGACTGTCAGCCGCCAGAGATCCAGCAGCTCCTGCTCCGCACTTCCCTGCTCGACCGCGTCAACGGCGAGCTGGCGGATCTGCTGACGGGTCATCCCGGCTCCGAGCGCATGCTCCTCGACCTCGAAGACGCCAATGCGTTTGTCGTGTCGCTCGATCCGGCCCGGACCTGGTTCCGGTATCACCACCTCTTCGCTGACCTGCTCCGGCTGGAGCTGCGCCGGCGGCTGCCCGAAGAACTGCCAGCCCTGCACCGGATCGCCGCGAGGTGGCTGATCGAGCACGGCGAAGTCGTCGACGCCATCCGGCATAGGCAGGCCGCGGGTGACTGGTCCGACGCGGCGCGGCTGCTGGCTGACCATTCATTCGGCCTGACGCTGGACGGGCAGGCCCAGACCATCGAGTCTCTCTTGCGCGCGTTCCCGCCGGGTGCGGTCACCGACGGCCCGGATATCCCGCTCGCGCGCGCCACCAGCGAAGTTGCCCGTGGCCGCCTGGACGAGGCGGCCGCTCACCTGACCGTGGCCGAAGCCTCGATCGCCGTCACCACGGCCGACCGCCGGCACCGCCTCGAAGTAGCGACCGCGGCCCTGCGACTCGCGCTGGCGCGCAAGCGCGGCTACCTCGCGGGCGTGGTCGAGCAGGTCAGGTTCCTGGCCTCGCCGATAACCGGGGAGTCCGACGAGGACATCGCGCTCGACAGCGATCTGCGTGCGGTCGCACTCATGAATCTCGGCACGGTCGAAGCATGGTCGTTGGCCAACACCGGCAGCCAGCGGCACCTGCAGGAGGGCGCTGACCTGGCCCGGAAGATCGGACGCCCGTACCTCGAAGTGGCGTGCCTGGCCGAGCTCGCCTTCGCCTCGAAGATCGAGCCGTTCGCAGTCACCCGGCAGCGGTGCCTGGAGGCGATAGCGCTCGCCGAGCAACACGGCTGGGGCGCGGAGCCGGTCATCGCGCCCGCGCTGGTGAACCTCGCCGGAACTCTCATCTGGACCGGCGAATTCGACGAGGGAGAGCGCTGGCTGCGGCGCACCGCCCGCGCGCTGGAAACAGACGCCGGGCCGCCCATCAGGTTGCTGTTGCATTTCGGCACGGCCCAGTTGTTTTCGGGCCGCCGCCAGCAGCGCGAGGCGCTGGCGGAATACAGCGCGGCCGAACACCTGCAGGCCCAGCTGGAAGGCTCACACGCGCTGATGCGCCAGCTGACGAGCTGGCGGCTGGCCACCCAGGCCCGGCTCGGGCAGCTCAGCGAGGCCCGAGCCGCGCTGGCCGCGCTGGACGCGGAGCTGGCGGGCTACGGCGAGATCGGTAACGCCAGGGCGGCCATCTGCCTCGCCGAAGGCGACCCGGCCGGCGCTCTCGCGGCGGTAAAAGATGTCCTGACCGAGATAGCCCCGTCCATCGGCTATGTGACCGTTGTGGAGGCAAACCTGCTGGCCGCCCTCGCGCACCGCGCGGCCGGCGACCAGCGCGCGGCGGCCGCGGCCGCGGAGCGCGCGCTTGCCCTCGCGGAGCCGGACCGGCTCATCTTGCCGTTCGCGATGACGGGGTCACGGGAGTTGCTCGAAGCGATGCCCCGGCATGAGACGGCGCACGCGGCGCTGCTGGCCGACATCCTCGACGTGCTACGCGGATCATCGCCGGCGCCCGCCCGTGAGTCTGCGCCCGCCGGGATCGAGCAACTCAGCCCGAGCGAGCTCCGGGTGCTCCGATATCTCCCGACGAACCTCTCCCGGCCCGAGATCGCCAGCGAGCTGTCGGTGTCGGTGAACACCGTCAACACCCATATCCGCAACATCTACGCCAAGCTCCAGGCTCAGGATCGTTCGTCGGCCGTGCAGCGCGCCCGGGAAATGCGGCTGCTGTCGGCCGGCCTGAACAGCTAGCGGACCGAGGTAATCACCAGAACCAGGTGACGACAGGTCACCAGGCGCGTCCCTAGCGTTGACTGGAGTGAATCCGGCTACGGGAGGCGACGACGCGGATGACCAGTCACGATCAGCGGTACCGCCTGGGCCTGATGACGGTGTCGCGGATCGGCTTCGGCGCCATGCAGCTGCCTGGTCCGGGGGTATTCGGGCCGCCGCGAGACCGTGAGGCGGCCATCGCGGTGCTGCGGCGCGCCGCGGAACTCGGCGTCGATCACATCGACACCGCGGAGTACTACGGACCCGCTGTCGCGAACGAGCTCATCCGGGCCGCGCTGCACCCGTACCCCGGGGCACTGGCGCTGGTCAGCAAGGTCGGCGCGCGCCGGGACTCATCGGGCGGGGTGCTGCGCTTCGATTCGCCGGAGCAGCTCACGCAGGGCATCGAGGACAACCTGCGGACCCTGGCCGTCGACCATCTCGCGGCGGTCAACCTGCGCCTGATGGATGGCGCCAAGCCTGGCGCGCAGTTCGATGACCAGCTCGCCGCCATGGTGCAGGCGCGCGACAGCGGGCTGATCGGCGGTATCGGCCTCAGCAACATCACCCGCGAGCACCTGCTGCACGCGCTCGCGATCACCGACATCGTGTGCGTGCAGAATCCCATGAACCTGGCCGACCGCCACTCTCTGCCGGTGCTGGATGAGTGCGCAGCCCGCAGCATCGCCTTCGTGCCGTTCTTTCCGCTCGGTTCAGGTTTCGCCCGTGACAACCCGGTCCTCACCAGTCCGCAGGTGACGAGCATCGCCGATCGCCTCGGCCGCACCCCGGCGCAGATAGCGCTGGCGTGGCTGCTGAGTTTCCGGCCGAACATCCTGCTGATCCCCGGCACGTCGTCGGTGCGCCATCTCGAGGAAAACCTGGCCGTCGCCGACATCGACCTGGACGCGGCCGCGCTCGAGGCGCTGGCCTCCGCGGTTACCCAAGAAAAAGACAACTGATTTCGATGCCCGGCATTTGACGTTCCACCGAAGTGTTCTCACCAAGGTCGATGTGGTTATCAACCGCGGCGGGCCGTCTAGGCAGGTGCGCAAACAGCGGCCAGTCAACCTTCCGGGGTGAGGCGTCGTCAGTCGGGGTGAGGGTCAGAGATGGCCGGAAGGAATGCCCCGAGGAGAGCGCGTGCGGTCGGAAGAAAGATTTGAGGGCTTGGACGCCCTGGTCGCCGAGCGTGGCAGCGCTCTGCTGGCGACGGCGACGTTGCTGGCCGGAGGCCCGGCGGCCGGGGAGGACCTGCTCCAGACCGCCCTCGAACGGGTCATGCGGCACTGGCACCGGGTCAGGGACGAACCGGAGATCTATCTGCGACGCACCATCTATCACCTGGCGGTCGACCAGTGGCGGGCCCGGCGGCGGCGTCCTGAGGTGCTCGGCAAGACCGAGACCGAACTTGAGATCGCAGCGCTGCGGGCAGCCCAGCCGGACGGGACCGACGCGGTTCATCTGCGCCTCGCCCTCATACAGGGGCTCGCCCAGTTGCCGCCGCGGCAGCGGGCCGTGCTGGTCCTGCGGTACTGGGAGCAGCTCAGCGAACCCGAGGCAGCGGACATGCTGGGCTGCTCGCTCGGCACCGTGAAATCCACCGCATCTCGTGGCCTGGCCAGGCTCCGGGAAGTCACCGCCGCCTGGGCCGTCGAAGGCACCCCGGCGAAGAAGCCACTCGTGAACGGAGTTTGGTCATGACGCGCACCATCGAAGATCTGCTCGCCACGTCAATGCGCGAAGAAGTCGTCGGCCTCACGCCCGCACCCGACCTGGTGGCGCGGGCCGCCAAGCGGCACCGGCAGCGCACCAGGATCCGGCTGGCGGCATCGGTGACCGGCACCGCCGGGATCGCCGCGGCAGTGGCCATGGGCCTGACGGTGGCCTCGTCTAGCCCGAGCGCGGTCCGGACCGGACCCGGTGCGGCCAAGTCCGGCCGTCAGGCGGCCAGTTCGCCGCAGGCACGGCTGGTGGCGGCGATGACCACATCCGCCCAGCTCAGCTACCGGCTGCATCTGATCAACACGTCCAAACTGCCGGGTCATCAGATGACGCCGACCTCGCAGTCCCGTGACCTGATCAACTGGTACGCCGACTACACGGGCGTTTACGACCCGAGAACCCGCTCGGGCTCCGGCGTCAACATTATGCGGCAACAGTCCGGGACCCTCACCAAGCCGAGCTTGTACGGCAAAGTCGACGGCTACATGCTGGTGCGGATGTTCGGCGACAGGTACTACATCCGGTACTCGGGAAATGGCGAGGCCTGGTACACGGGCCGGGGCACCCTGGTTCAGGCGCTGGTCCTCAACGGCGGGCGAACATGGGCGCCGACGGACGGCGCCTCAGCCGATCCGGCGGTCCTGCTCGCAGCCGTCCGCCGCCTGGGCACTGTCAAGTTCGCCGGCAAGACCGGCAGCGGCGCCCGGGCTGTGGACACTTACAGCTTCGGGTACAACATTGCCGGGGATGCTTCGGTCAGGCCGCACCGGCTCAGCGGCACGATAGTGGTGCACGACCAGTCGAACCTGATCGCCACGATCACCATGCAGACGAGCGTGACCGGAGCCAACCCCCAGATCGCCGATGGCGGGCGGATGACGTTCACGACCGTGATGGCCTTCTCCGACTACGGCGTGCCGGTCAGCGTCCAGGTGCCCACCGGCGCGCGCGCTATGCCGCGGAAGTTCTGACTTCTGCTCCCCCGCCTCCGCCGATCTGGCCAGGCGACTGACCGGCCCCGCTCCGGCAGCGGGCGAGCGAGCGCGCTCGCCCGCCTGGGAGGCAATGCACTGTTCACCGCAGCTGAACGCCGACATGGCACGTTTCAGTAACGGTCTCTCGGTCACAACTGTCAGCTCGCGTCATCTGGCCCGCTTCGCGGAGCAGGAGCGGAGCGAGGCGGCGGTTCCGAGTCCAGTTCGACTTGGTGGGGCTCGGCGGCGCCGTCGTGGGCTGGGCGCTGCAACGACGCCGATCCTGAGGCCCGGAACTACGGCGTGGCCCCGCATCGCCGTTACAGATCCGCCTTCTCCCCCGGCGCGCCGACGGCCGTACCAGGCCGCAGGACCGCGGCGCCAAGCCAGTAGCTCACCTGCAGCGCGAGTTCGACGTCGTGGCGGTTCTCGGCCACGGCGCGGCCGAGGCTCTCCTCGGCCTTGCGGATCCGGTACTGGACCGTGTTCTTGTGCAGCACAAGCCGCTCGGCCGTGGCCTTGTAACTGCCCCCGTTGCGCAGGAAGACCAGCAAGGTCTCGCGCAGGCGAGCGTGCTGCTCGTCATCGGTCCCCAGCCCCGCGAGCGTGCTGCGGACCCAGCCGCGCAGCAGGTCCGCGGATCCGAGCATCATCGCGACGGGTGCCACCTCGGCGAACGTCAGCACCCGGGGTGCCGCCGACCGGGCCGCGAGAGCGACCGACTCGGCCGCCATCGCCTGCAGGTAGGTGAGGCAGAACCCGCCGGGCCCGCGGGCCGGATCACCGAAGGCGAAGCGGATGTCCTGGCTGACGTCGGCCGTGCTGCTCTCCGCGGCGTCGAACCGGTCCCGGATGCCGAGCGGCAGCCAGGCCCACGCACTCGATTCGTCCCTGGGCAGGAACACCGGATCGCCAGCGCAGGCGGCCTGCACCGCGACCGCCCCGACCGCGCGCTCCAGCCGGGTGAGGTCGTCGGTTATGCCGGACGGGTCGGTGACCCAGCACACGATGCCCACGTGGTACTGACGCAGCCGGTAGCCGAGGGTGGCCTCCGCGGTGTGCAGGTCGGTGCGGTCACCGGCCAGCAGCCGGCGGATCCTGGCCGCCCTGGCCGCGTTCTGGTTGCGCAGCCAGTGTTCCCGCTCCTGGGTGTAGGCGGCGACCATCTCCTCGGAGATCTGGTCGATGTAGGCCGCCACGATCTGGGACATGCTGACGGTGGCCGAGCTGATTACCGGTCCGGCGTCTGCGTGCCGGGCGAGCTCCTTGAGCAGCCAGTCAGAAAAGCGGGCGTGCCCGAGCCGGTACGTCCGCAGCAGGGTGGTCAGCGGCGTGCCGCGCTGGGCCAGCCGCCGCGCGTACTCAACCGCCGCGGCCGGGGCCTGGACCGTGGACAGGTCGATCTGATGCTGCATGACCTGCAGGCACGTTTCCACGTTGGCGTCGACGCTGGACGTGAGCAGGGCGAGCAGCTGCTTGTCCTCCTCCAGCTGCGGGATCTCCCGGACTATCGCCCGGAAGACGTCCGCCGACACCGTCTGGCGGGGCACCGCGGCGGCGACGTCGGCTACCAGGTCGCTGACCCCGGTGCCGTTCGGGTCCATGTCCATCAGTGGATACTCGCGCATCGCGGCGAGGCTGCCTAGAGCCCTGTGCGCGCGGTACGACGCGTGCCGCCAGCTTTGTGACGCGCGCCCGATGGAAGGGCACCGGCCGCGTCCTACGCTCGGCGAGAGGACGGTGATCATGAAGCCCGATAACGACACGGCCGGGTCGGAAGCGGCGGACGCGATCACGGCGCCACTGGACCTGCTGCTCACCGACGCGGCCATCGGCCTGCTGCGCCGGGTGAACCCGGACGGCTCCGGGCTGCGGCTCGCCGCGGCGCTGGCCCGGCGGCCTGGGCTCGTCGCCGGCCGCGGCCGCGACCTGCTGGCCGAGCTGGGACGCATCGCCGCGGGCACGTCGACGGTGCAGCCGCCGCGCCGCGATCGCCGGTTCGCTGATCCTGGCTGGGCGGGGAACCCGATGCTGCGGCGCGCGATGCAGGGCTACCTCGCGGCCGCCAGCACCGCCGAAGGCGTCCTGGCGGACGCCGGGCTCGGTGCCGCCGACGCCGAGCGGGCCGGCTTTCTGCTGACCAACGTGATTGACGCGCTGGCCCCGAGCAACAACCCGCTGCTGAACCCGGCCGCCCTGAAGGCCGCCGTCGACACCGGCGGCGGCAGTTTCCGAACGGGCCTGCGGCAGTTTCTCCGGGACATGGCGACCGCGCCGCGGGTGCCGTCCATGGTCGAGCCGGACGCGTTCGAGGTCGGAGTGGATCTCGCCGTCACGCCGGGCGCGGTCGTCCTGCGGACGCCGGTATTCGAGCTCATCCAGTACCGCGCCGCCACGGCGTCGGTGCGGCAGATCCCGCTGCTGATCGTGCCGCCGACGATCAACAAGTTCTACGTCGTCGACCTGGCGCCGGGCCGGAGTATGGCCGAGTACCTGGCCGCCAGCGGCCTGCAGGTATTCATGATCTCCTGGCGCAACCCCGATGCCCGGCACTCCGCCTGGGACTTCAGCACCTACGGGCAGGCCATCCTCGACGCGATGGACGCGACCGCGCGCATCACCGGGAGCGAGCAGACGGCGCTCATGGGCATCTGCTCGGGCGGGGTCATCAGTGCGATGGTGGCCGCGCACCTGGCGTACACGGGCCAGCAGCACCGGATCGCCGCGTTCACGCTCATGGTCACCGTCCTGGACCAGGCCAGGGCGGGCCTGGCCAGCGCCGTCATCAGCGAGCGCACCGCGGAACTGGCCGCGGCCGCTTCCAGGGCCCGCGGTTACCTGGACGGCCGGTCGCTGGCCGAGGTCTTCGCCTGGCTGCGGCCGAACGACCTGATCTGGAACTACTGGGTCAACAACTACCTGCTCGGCCGCAAGCCGCCTGCGTTCGACATCTTGTTCTGGAACGCAGACACCACCCGGATGACCGCGGGCCTGCACCGGGATTTCCTGCAGCTCGGCGTCACCAACGCGCTGACCAGCCCGGGCACCGCGACGATGCTCGGCTCGCCGGTCGACCTCGCGCTGGTCGACCGTGACACCTACCTGGTCGCGGGCGTCACCGATCACATCTGCCCGTGGCAGAGCTGCTACCAGTCGACCCAGCTGATGTCGGGGCAGTGCCGGTTCGTGCTGTCCACCAGCGGCCACATCGCGGCGATGGTCAATCCGCCGGGCAACGAGAAGGCCAGCTACCGGGTCGCCGCGGACAATCCCGCGGACCCGGAGCAGTGGTCGCAGCGCGCGCAGACCTGCCGCGGCTCGTGGTGGCCGGACTACGCCGCCTGGCTCGCCGAGCGCTGCGGTGAGGAGCAGGACGCCCCGTCGGAACCGGGCGGCGGCGGTCTGGTCCCGCTCGGCGACGCACCCGGAACCTACGTCTATGACCGCTGACGCCGCCAGGGCCGAGCCGCCGGCCGGCGATCGCCGGGGACCTGGTCCGGGCTGGGGCGTCCGGGGTCGGCGGCGCCGGACCGGATCGGCCGAACGGATGCGGATCCTGACGGTGGGCGGCCGGGCCATCCGCGTCTCGGTGCGGGACGGCGCGCCGGGCCGGGTACCGCTGCTCCTGTGCAACGGCCTCGGGGCGAGCCTGGAAGTGCTCCAGCCGTTCGTCGACGAGCTGGATCAGCGGCGGCCGGTGATCCGGTTCGACATGCCGGGCGTCGGCGGCTCGCCGGCCCCGGTGCTGCCGTATCACCTGATGACGTCCGCGCCACTGCTCGCCGGGCTGCTGGACGAGCTCGGTTACCGGCGCGCGGACGTGCTGGGCATCTCCTGGGGCGGCGCGCTGGCGCAGCAATTCGCGCTCAGCCGCCCGGACCGGGTCCGCCGCCTGGTGCTCGTGGCGACCGGGCCCGGCGCGCTGATGGTGCCCGCGGGACCGAAAGTCCTGCTGCACATGCTCACGCCCCGCCGGCACCGCGATCCCGCGCACGCGACCCGCATCGCCGGCCACCTGTACGGGGGCAGCGCGCGCACCGAGCCTGCGGTCGCGCGTGACCTGTTGCACGCGACGACCCGGCTGGGACCGGCCCGCGGCTACTTCTATCAGCTGCTGGCCACGGCTGGCTGGACGAGCCTGCCCAGGCTCGCCCGGCTGCGGCCGCCGGTCCTGATCCTGGCGGGCGACGATGACCCGATCATTCCGCTGGCCAACGCGCGGATCATGCACTGGCTCATGCCGGACAGCGAACTGCACGTCTATCCGGGCGGCCACCTGGAGCTGGCCGCGCGCCCGGAACACATCGCCCCGGTTGTGCAGACGTTCCTCGATAATCCCCGCACCACGCCGCCGGGCCAGGTCGTGAAAGGAAAACTGTGATGACGCAACTGGGCGAGCACCTTGGCGAATCTCTCGGGACGGACTTCTTTTCCGTGCGTGAGCAGTTCACCGAGGAGCAGTGGACCCGCTTCATCGCCGTCCGCCGGTTCGTCGACGAGGAGGTCGTGCCGGTGATCGGCCCGTACTGGGAACGGGCCGAGATCTGCTGGCCGCTGATCCGGCGGCTGCCCGAGCTCGGCATCGTCGGCGAGGACATCTCCGGGTACGACTGCGCGGGCATGAGCCCGATGGCGTGCGGGCTGGTGACAATGGAACTGCACCGCGGCGACGGCAGCCTCGGTGTCGTGCTCGGGGTGCACGCGGGCCTGGCCATGCAGTCGATCGCGATGTGCGGCTCCGAAGAGCAAAAGGAACGCTGGCTGCCGGACCTGGCCCGGATGACCAAGCTCGGCGCGTTCGCGCTGACCGAGCCGGACCACGGCTCGGACTCCGTCGCGCTGGAGACCTCGGCCACCCCGGACGGGCACGGGGGCTGGGTGCTGACCGGGAGCAAGCGCTGGATCGGCCTGGGCACGGTGGCCGACCTGATCGTCGTCTGGGCCAGGAACACCGGGGACGGACAGGTCAACGGGTTCGTCGTGGAGAAGGGCAGCCCCGGCTACCAGGCCACGGTGATCGAAGGGAAGGTGTCGCTGCGGGCCGTCTGGCAGGCGGACATCACCCTCGACCACGTCCGCGTCCCGGCGGAGAACCGGCTGGCGGAGGCGCGCTCGTTCCGGGATACCAGCCGGGTCCTGGCCACCACGCGAGCCACGTGCGCCTGGGCGGCGCTCGGGCACGCCACCGCCGCGTACGACACCGCCCTGCGGTACGCGCGGCAGCGGCGCCAGTTCGGGCAGCCGCTGGCCAGCTTCCAGATCATCCAGCAGCGGCTGGCGTCCATGCTGGCCGACCTCACCGCGATGCAGCTGTACTGCCTGCAGATCGGGCGCCTCGCCGAGGCCGGCAAGCTGACCCCCACCGTGGCCGGCCTGGCCAAGATGCACAACACGCGCAAGGCCAGGGTGCTCGCCGCCGATGCCCGCGACATGCTCGGCGGCAACGGGATCCTGCTCGACTACCAGGTGATGCGGCACATGGTCGATCTGGAGGCGATCCACACGTTCGAGGGCACCGAGACGATGCAGACGCTGATCGTCGGCCGCGCCATCACCGGCATCGGGGCCTTCGCGTAAGCCTCAGCCTTCGCCGTAGGTGATGGGCCTTCGCTCAGGCGCCGGAGCCCGGCTGCGCGCGCAGCCGCCGCCGGGACGCCTCCACCTCGGCTTCCGCCGCGGCCCGGCCGGCCCAGGACGCGCCCTCGACGCTCTTGCCCGGCTCGAGTTCCTTATAGATCAGGAAGAAGTGCTCGATCTCCATCCGGTAGAACTCGGGCACGTCGGTCAGCTCGCGCACGTGCTCCTGCCGCGGATCGCCCGCGGGCACGCACAGCACCTTGTCGTCGCCGCCCTTCTCGTCGGTCATCCGGAACATGCCGATCGGCCGGCTCCGGATCAGGCAGCCGGGGAACGTGGGTTCCTGGACTAGGACCAGGGCGTCGAGCGGATCGCCGTCCTCGCCCAGGGTGTCCGGCACGAACCCGTAATCGGCCGGGTACTGGGTCGCGGTGAACAGCGTCCGGTCCAGCCGGATGAGGCCGCTCGCGTGATCCACCTCGTACTTGTTCCGGCTCCCGCGCGGTATCTCGATCAGGACGTCAAATTCCATCGCCATCCGCCAGGCTCGGACCGTGTCTGGCTCCGACCATAAGCGGACGTAATTGCCGGAACAATGTGCCGCGGTACCAATGACCGGCAGCAGGCTTGACCCCGCGGACCGACGACTGCGCTGGTTGCCGATCCGAGAATGGCACTGTGACGAACCTGGCGAAGAACCTGACCGACACCACCCGGGTCCACGCCGGACGGGTTGCCGTGCGGGTGGACAACGCGGCGATGACCTACCGCGCGCTCGATGACGCGAGCGCCAGGGTCGCCGGACTGCTGCGCGAACGGGGTCTGGAGCCCGGCGACCGGGTCGGGCTCATGCTGCCCAACGTCGCCGAGGTCCCGGTCGTGTACTACGGCATCCTGCGGGCCGGCGGTGTCGTCGTGCCGATGAACCCGTTGCTCAAGGCGCGGGAGGTGGCCTACTACCTCGGCGACTCCGGGGCCGGGCTGGTGTTTGCCTGGCACGCCTTCGCCGCCGAGGCGCAGGCCGGCGCGAGCAGGCCGGCGCCGAGCTCATCGTCGTCGACGAGGCCGACTTCGCCGATCTGCTGGCCTCCGCCGGGCCGGTCGCGGACGTGGTGGACCGGCAGGACGAGGACACCGCGGTGATCCTCTACACCTCCGGCACGACCGGCCATCCGAAAGGCGCCGAACTCACCCACGGCAACCTGATCAGCAACACCGAGGTGGCCCGCACCGACATCGTCAGGGCGCGGCCGGAGGACGTCATCTTCGGCGGGCTGCCGCTGTTCCACGTGTTCGGGCAGACGGTCGCGCTCAACGTGGCCGTGGCGGCCGGAGCGTGCCTGACCCTGCTGCCCCGCTTCGACCCGGCGCACGCGCTGCGCATCGTCGCGGGACACCGCGTCACCGTTTTCGAAGGCGTGCCGACGATGTACGTGGCCCTGCTGCATCAGCCGGACCGGGCCGACTACGACGTCTCCACGCTGCGGATGTGCATCTCCGGCGGCGCCGCGCTGCCGGTCGAGGTGCTGCGCGGGTTCGAGGACGCGTTCGGCTGCACGGTGCTGGAGGGATACGGCCTGTCCGAGACGTCGCCGGTGGCTTCGTTCAACCACCCTGGCCGGGAGCGCAAGCCCGGCTCCATCGGCACCCCCATCCGGGACGTGCGGATGCGCGTCGTGGACAACGCCGATCACGAGGTGCCGCAGGGCGACGTCGGGGAGATCGTCATCCGCGGGCCGAACGTCATGAAGGGCTACTGGCAGCGCCCCGAGGCCACCGCCGACGCGGTCCGGGACGGCTGGTTCCACACCGGTGACCTCGCCCGGGTGGACGCGGACGGCTACTACTTCATCGTGGACCGGAAGAAGGACCTGATCATCCGCGGTGGCTACAACGTCTACCCGCGGGAGATCGAGGAGGTGCTGTACGAGCATCCCGCCGTCGCCGAGGCGGCGGTGATCGGCCTGCCGCACTCGTCCCTGGGCGAGGAGATCGCCGCCGCGGTGGCGCTGAAGCCAGGCGCGACCGTCACCGCCGGGGAACTGCGCGATTACGTGAAGAGCCAGGTCGCGGCGTACAAGTACCCGCGCCACCTGTGGATCGTCGACGTGCTGCCCAAGGGCCCCACCGGCAAGATCCAGAAACGGGACATCGTCCCGCCGGCCGGCCTCACGGTCGGATGAGACTGCTGCTGCTCGCTCCACCCGGCGCCGGGAAGGGAACGCAGGGTGAACGGCTCGCAGCCTGGTCCGGCGCGCGGCACATCGCAGCCGGTGATCTGTTGCGTGCCGAGGCCCGGACCGGCGGACCGCTCGGTCACGAGATCGCGGCCTGCCAGGCCCGCGGCGACCTCGTTCCCGATCGGGTCGTGCTGGACGTGCTGACCCCGATCGTGGTCGAGGCGGCCGCCGCCGGCGGCTACATCCTGGATGGCTTCCCGCGCACGCTGCCGCAGGCGATCGCCGCCGCGGACCTCGCGGCCCGGCTCGGCGTGCAACTGGACGCGGCGGTCTATCTGTACGCGCCCGAGCCGGTGCTCAGCCGGCGGTTGCTGGGCCGCGCGGAGCAGGGCGGGCGGGCCGACGACACCGCCGACGTGATCACGCACCGGCTCCGCGTGTACGCCGAGATGACCGGCCCGCTCGTGCCCTACTACCAGGAACGGGGCATTCTCATCTCGGTTAGCGCCGATCAGGCGCCCGACTCCGTCACGGCCGACATCCAGGCCGGGCTGTCGCGCCGGGGGTGATCCGTGGTGACCGCCGCCGTCTCGACCCGGCGGCCGGAATACCGGATGCATCGCGGGCGGATTACTCCCTATCCTCGGCCTGTGCGCGAACGACCTGGCGGCGTGGAGGAAGCTGAACTGGCCGCGGTCCTGTCCGATCAGTGGGCGCTCGCCGGGGTGGCGCTGGAGTATCTGCCGGTCGGCTTCGGCGGATACCACTGGCTAGCGACCGAGCAGACCGGGGCCCGCTGGTTCATCACCGTCAGCGACCTGAGCCAGGTGTACGGCGCGGACCTGGCGCCGGCCATGGAGACGGCGGCCCGGCTCGCCGAGTCGGGCCTCGATTTCGTGGTAGCGCCCGTGCGTTCGCGGTCCGGCGGCACCGTGGCCGGTCTCGGCCCCGGATTCGGCGTCACGGTGTTCGGCTACGTCCCTGGCACACCCGGCCACTGGGGGGACGCGCCGGGAGTCGCGGACCGGTTGCGCGTGATCGAGATGCTGGCCCGGCTGCACACCGCGGGCGTGCCGGCGGCCGCCCCGGTCCGGCCGCCACGGCTGGCCTGCCGGGATGCGCTGACGGCCGCGCTCGCGGAGCTGGCCTCGCCGTGGACGAACGGCCCGTTCGGCGAACCGGCCAGGGCGATTCTGGCCGAGCGCAGGCAAGAGGTGATCGCCGCCCTGAGCCGGTTCGACGACCTCGTCGCTCAGGTCGCCAACTCGGGCGCGCCGCCCGTGCTGACGCACGGTGAGCCGCACTCCGGCAACCTGATCTACGCCGGGTCGCAGCTCCGGCTCATCGACTGGGACTCGGTGGGCACCGCTCCGCCCGAGCGGGACCTCTGGGACCTGCTCACCGCGGGCGGCCCTGAGGCGGCCGCCTACACGCGGCTGACCGGCCGGGCGGTGGACCCGGCCGCGGTCGAGTTGTACCGGCTGCGCTGGCCGCTGGATGAAATGTGCCTCGCCGCCGCGGAGTTCCGCGCGCCGCACGGGCGGACCGCCGACACCGAGACCTCGTTCGCGGCGCTGACCGAGTCGATCGATGATCTTCGTCAGAAGGGATCAAAGCTCTCGTAAACGCAGGGCAAACCACGCCGCGGGGTGTGGCATCCTGGCCGCCATGGCGACAGGTGAGGTCCGGAGCAGGACGAGCAGCCCGCTGCGGGTGGCGGCGACCAAGGTGCCGCTCATCACGGCCTGGTTCTGGATCGCCAAGGTCGCGTCGACCGGCATGGGGGAAGCTCTCGCCGACTACGTCTACCTGCGCTTCGGCACCGCCGTCGCGGTCGCCTTCGGCTCGATCTTGCTGGCCGGTGCCCTGGCGCTGCAGTTCGCCGCGCGCCGGTACCGGACCTGGGTGTACTGGTTCGCGGTCGCCGCGGTCGCTGTGACCGGCACCGAGGCGGCCGATGGCCTGCACATCGTCATCGGACTGCCGTACTGGCAGACGACGTGCCTGTACGCGGTCTGCCTAGCCGTGATCTTCGTGGCCTGGTACCTGACCGAGGGGACGCTGTCCATCCACAGCATCACCACCTGGCGGCGCGAGCTGTTCTACTGGGCCACCGTGATGGCGACCTTCGCCCTCGGCACCGCGCTCGGTGACCTGACCGCGGTGACCCTGCACATCGGGTTCTTCGGTTCCGCCGTGCTGTTCCTGGCGGTCATCGCCATCCCGCTGGTCGCGCACTGGAAGCTGGGGATGAACTCGGTGCTCGCCTTCTGGTTCGCCTACACGATCACCCGGCCGCTCGGTGCTTCGATCGCTGACTGGCTCGGGGTGCCGCACGCCCTCGGCGGCCTGGACTGGGGCCGCGGGGTGGTCGCGATCGTGCTGCTGGTCCCGGTGGTGGCGGCGGTCGCCTACATGGCGATCACCGGGGTGGACCGGCCGGGCGGCGACCGGCCGGCCGGGCCTGGCCCGCGGCACCGCGCGGCGTAGCCGCCGCCGCCGCGGCAACCTTTTCTCCCGGCGGCGCTGGAAATTTACCTTTTTCCATGATGCTGAAATCGCCAATGAGTACATAAATATTGCCTCGAGGTGCAATTCAGGCACCTAACTTTTGGGTTACGACCACGGCTTGACCTGCGGGAATGCCTTCCCGCTTTGCTAGTGTCTGGACGTCGGAAGACGTGGCAAAACCGGGGAATATAAGGCTCGTCCTAGTCGCTGTGTGTTCATTCCCGCAGACGCATCTCGGGCCTGGCAAGCATTACGGGCATGCGGGGGGAAGCTGTGCTCCGGAGCGCGAGGTGAGACGCGGGCCGTCCCACGCGGGCAAGCTGCCCGCCTGGGAGCGGGTCGTCTTCGGGCTGGTCTTCACCCTGATGGCTGCGTTCGTCGTGGCCGTGACGATGTCCGCCGCGCACTCGCAGCGCAGTGAGCTGCGACCCGGCACGGCAGTGCCGGACGGAGTGCTGCCGGTCGGCGCCACGCCGGGTGACCGGGTCCAGCCAGCGGCAGTTGGCGCGCTCGGCACCGGGCCCGCAGCCCGCGCCGGCGGCCAGGCCGCCCTGGACCGGAAGCTGGCCCGGGCACTGCAACCGGTAGTACGCGGTGACAAGGGGCACCTCGCGGTTGGCGTGATCGACCTAGGCACCGGCGCGGAGGCGCTCTACGGCGCCCGGCGCAGGTTCGCGGCCGCGAGCGTCATGAAGGCCGACATACTCGCCGTCTTGCTGCTGCGGCATCAGCAGGCCGGCACGCCACTTTCGGCGCGGGAGGCGCAGCTCGCCGTGCCCATGATCGAGAGCAGCGACAACGGCGCGGCCACCAGGCTGTGGCAGCTGCTGGGGGCCGGCCCCGCGGTCGCGACCGCGAACCGCCGTCTCGGGCTCACGCACACCACGCCGGGTCCGGCCGCGAACTGGGGCCGGTCCAGGACGACCGTCGCGGATCAGCTCCGCCTGCTCGCCGACCTGACCGCCGCGACGTCGCCGCTGACGGCGCAGAGCCGTGACTACGTGCTGGGCCTGATGCAGGACGTGCAGCCCGACCAGCAGTGGGGCGTGACGGCAGCGGCCAGCCCGGGAACTGTGCGCGCCGTCAGGAGTGGCTGGCTGGCCGGCCCGCAGGCGTGGGTCATCAACAGCATCGGGGTGGTCGAGCACGACGGACGCCGGCTGCTGCTCGCGATCCTGTCCGACCAGCACGCGACGAAGGCGGCCGGGGTCGCTCGCGTGTCGGCCGCGGCCAGGGCGGCGGCGCAGGTCATCAGCCAGGCGTCCTGACGCGCTAGGCCGCGCGAGCAGGCCGCCCGCAGGACGTGTGCCACCGTGTTGATCGCGTCCACCAGGCTGTCGGTCGCGGCGAGGAGCCCGGCCGCCTCGGCCGGGGCCGCCCCGCCGGCGGGGTCAACACTGTCGACCGGGTCAAGACTGCCGTCGGCCGTGGTTTCCGGGGTCTGCCACAGCTGCTGCTGGCGCAGCCGCAACTGAGGCAGCGGCGGGATGTCCGCTCCCTCGCCCGGGGATGCCGACCCGACGGGCCAACTTCCGGCGGACATCGGCGGTGCCGCCGCGCTCGCGGCCTGATGCAGGGCGCTGGCCAGCAGCTCCGTGGCCGCCACCACGTCGGCCGCGAGCTGGTCCAGCGGCGGCTGCAGCGCGGCGTCGTGCGGCGCCCGCGCTGGCCCGCGGCCATCTCGCGCGCTATCGCCGTCCGGGGGTGCGGCCTCGCGCCCCTGGCGGGGCCCGGCGTGGTGGACCGCGAGGGTGGCGGTGAGCGTGATCGTCGCCTGCGCGATCCGGTGCCCGGCCGACGTCAGCGACCGGGCCAGCTCGCCGGTCATCGGCGGGTGGTCCGGCTCGCCGGCCAGCCGGTCCGCCGACGCGTCCGCATCGATGCGCGCCCGCCGGACGGCCAGCCGCAAGCTGGCGATCTCGGCCAGCCGGCCTCGCCGGGCCGGGTGTAGGCGCGCAGCAGCGCGGCGGCGTATCGGCCCTGCAACGTGAGCAGCCGGGCGAGCTTCTCACTCGCGGAGCTGCCCGCCCAGGTCGGCCAGAACAGGTACGCGAGCAGGGCCAGGCCGGTGCCGATGCCGGTCCCGGCCAGCCTGGCCAGCGCCGTGGCCTCCGCCGGCTGGCCGAGCAGCACGAGCAGGACGACCACGAAGTCGGTCAGGAACACGGCGTAGAGCAGGTAGTTCACCGTGAACACCGCGTACGCCGCCAGCAGCGACGCCGCGACGCCGGCCAGCAGCGCGCCGAGTCCGATCCGCTCGAGTTGCACGGTCGCGAGGCCGAGGCCAGCCCCCACGACCGTGCCGGCAGCGCGCTGTAGTCCGCGGTACAGGGTCGAGCTGTAGTCCGGCCGCAGCACGATGAAGATGGTCAGCACGCCCCAGTAGCCGTGCGGCAGGCCGATGGCCCGCACGATGACCTCGGCCAGGGCGGTGACGACGGCCAGCCGGAGCGCGTGCCGCCCGGCCTCGGACGAGGTGCCGAGACTGGCGCGCAGGGTCAGCATCATGTCCCGGAACCGGGCCAGCCCGATCCCGGGTACGCCCCCGGCCGCGCGGTCCCGCCGGCCCGGCTCGGCCTCGTTCAGCCGCTCGGTGATCTGGCAGGCCGCTCGCAGCTGGGTGAGCAGCGCCTCCCCGGCCCACTGCCACCGGGCGGCCGATTCGGCCTCGGCCTCGGCCAGTTCGCGCCGGGCCGCGAGCAGGGCGACGGCGCGCTGCCCTGGACGCCCGGTCAGCGCCGCCGCGATCTCGCCGAGAACGAACTGGGCCGATGTCAGCAGGCTGCGTCCGGCAGGTCCGGCAGCCCGGACGGCCTGCCGATGCCGAGCGCGGTCAGGGTGGCCCGGATGCGCTCGGCTTCCTCATTGAGGTCGAGCATGTGCATCCGGGCCGCGCTGCGCATCAGCGGGTTGGGGTCGCGGATCGCCTTGCGGCCCGCGAGCGTGGCCTGCGTCGGCGGGTCCTGCTGACCGCGGGCCAGGTCGGCCGCGTACCGCGCCAGCGCCAGGAACGACTGGGCCAGCGCGGTGCGCTCGCTGCTGCCGCGCGCGACCGCCCACGACCCGACCACCAGGATGGCCTGCCACAGCCCTCCGGCCAGGACGAGCAGGGCGCGACCGCCTGCGGCCGCGGGCTGGAGCGGCAGCGCGCTGGCGATCAGCAGCGCGACCGGCCACTGCAAGGAGACGACGAGCGCCGTCGGTCCGAGCGCGGCCAGCAGTCCGGCCGCGTAGGCCCAGACGAAGATGACGGGGATGAGCAGCAGCGGATGGCTGGCCTCGGCGACAGCGCCGATGAACGTGGAGACCGCCATCCCGGCCGCTGCCAGCGCGACGGCCAGCACCCGGCTGCGGGTGACGCCGCGGAAGGAGATGAAGCCGGCCGGCAGGGCGCCGAGCGCCGCGAAACTGCCGGCCTCGACGTGGCCGGTGCCGACCCCGATCGCCAGCGGGGTGATGACACCGAACGCGGCCCTGGCGGCCCGGCCGGTCGCCAGGTCCTGCCAGCGGAACGCGCCGAAGTCCAGCCAGCTGGACTGGCTCAGCTCGGCCGCGAGGTAGGACCGGCTGGCCCGCAGGTCGGCGAGCAGGGGCCGGCCAAAGCGCCCGCCGGTGCGCATGCGGCCCCTGTTACCCGGGTCGCACTGGCCGGTACTGCGGCTGCCACATCAGCGACCGCACCTGGCCGGCCAGGTCCGCGGTCAGCTCGCGCTGCGCGACCCCGTCGGCGCTGGCCGCGGCCGCCACCGCCACGGCCACCGCGAGCGACGTGTCCCGCAGCGCGTGCACCTCGGGCAGCAGTGGCGCGCCCGGCGCGCTGCTGTCGACGAGCCCCGCCACCGCGTGCGCCGCCGCGCTGAGCATCCCGTCGGTGACCTCGGTCGCCCGGGCCGCGATCGCGCCGAGCCCCAGACCGGGAAAGATGCAGCGCGTTGTTGGCCTGGCCGATGACGTACTTGGTGCCCTGGTAGTCGACCGGCGCGAACGGACTGCCGGTAGCCACCAGGGCCCGCCCGCCGGTCCAGGTGATCAGGTCGGCTGGGGGTGGCCTCGGCGAGCTCGGTCGGGTTGGACATCGGCATGATCACCGGCCGGTCGGCGTGCAGCGGCCATCTCGATCACGATGTCCCGGCTGAACGCGCCCGGCCGCGGCGGACGTGCCGATCAGCATCGTCGGCTGCACCCGGCGCACCACCTCGGCCAGCGGGATCCCGCCGAGCTGCCCGTCCCGGCGCCAGTCGGCGACCTCGTCCGGACTGCGCGCGTACCTGACCTGGCCGGCGCGTCAGGTCCCGGGTCGCCGGCCAGCAGGCCCGTGCCGGTCGAGCACCCAGAACCGGTCCTGGCCGCCGCGTCGGACAGGCCGCCGACGACCAGCGCCGCGGACAGCTGATCGGCGATGCCGATCCCGGCCGTACCCGGCGCCGAAGATGACGATCCGGTGGTCGGGCAGCTCGATCCCGGTGGCGCGGACGGCCGCCAGGACCGCGGCGAGGTTGACCGCGCCGGTGCCCTGGATGTCGTCGTTGAAGGTGAGCAGCCGGTCCCGGTACCGGTCAGCATCCGCCGGGCGTTAGCCTGGCCCGATGTCCTCCCAGTGCAGCAGCGCCTGCGGGAACAGCTCCTGCAGGGCCGGCGACGAAGGCGTCGAGGAATTCGTCGTACTCGGCCGGGCGCACCCGCGGCGTGCCGGTTGCCGATGTACAGCGGGTCGTCGAGCAGGCTCTGCCGATCGGTCCCGACGTCGAGCATGACCGGAAGGCGCGGCGCGGGTCGATCCCGGCGGCCGCGGTGTAGACGGCGAGCTTGCCGACGGAGATGCTCTATGCCGCCCACGCCCCAGTCGCCGATGCCGAGGATGGCTCCGGCGTCGGTGGCCACGATGAGGTCGATCTCGCTCGGTCGCGCGGCCGACGCGCGGAGCGACTCGTCGATCAGCTCCGGCTGGTCGACCGACAGGTAGACGCCGCGCGACCGCCGGTACTCGTGGCTGTAGTGCTCGATCGCCTGCCCGACCGTCGGGATCGTAGATGACGGGCAGCATCTCGCTGAGGTGATCGGCGAGCAGCCGGTAGTACAGCACCTCGTTCCGGTCGGCTACCTCGTTGAGCAGCACGTTCCTCGCCAGGTCGGTGGCCTGCCGCAGGTACTGCGCGTACACCCGCCCGGCCTGCTGGTCCAGGGTCATGTGCCCGGCCGGGATCAGCCCGATGAGGCCGAGCTCGCGCCGCTCCTGCTCGCTGAACGCGGTGCCCTTGTTGATCCGCGGATCGCCGAGCACCTGCCGTCCGCGCAGCGTCGTGCGCCAGGAGCCGTCCTCATCCACCCACAGCGTGCGCATCGACCCGTTCCCTTTCGCCGCGCCCGCGATCAGCATCTCACCGGCTGGCGGACAGCTCCCGCCGGAAGTACTCGACGGTGGGCTCGAGTCCCGCGTCCAGGGCGATCTGTGGCTGCCAGCCGAGCTGCTCGATGGCCCGGCTGATGTCGGGCTTGCGGCGGACCGGGTCATCGGACGGCAGCGGGCGGTGCTCGATCGGGCTGGTGCTGCCGGTCAGCGCCAGTACCTTCTTGGCCAGCTCCAGCATCGTGAACTCGCCGGGGTTGCCGAGATTGACCGGGCCGGTCACCTCCGGCCCTGAACTCATCAGCGCGATGAGCCCGTCCACCATGTCGTCGACATAGCAGAACGACCTGGTCTGCGAGCCGTCGCCGTACACGGTCAGCGCGTCCCCGCGCAGCGCCTGCACGATGAAGCTGGACACCACCCGGCCGTCGTTGGGCAGCATGCTCGGACCGTAGGTGTTGAAGATCCGGGCGACCTTGATCGGCAGCCGGTGCTGCCGGTAGTAGTCGAAAAACAGCGTCTCCGCGCAGCGCTTGCCCTCGTCGTAGCAGGACCGGACGCCGATCGGGTTGACGTTGCCCCAGTACGACTCGGCCTGCGGGTGCATGGCCGGATCGCCGTAGATCTCCGAGGTCGACGTCAGCAGGATCTTCGCGCGGAGCCGCTTGGCCAGGCCGAGCATGTTGATCGAGCCGTGCACGCACGTCTTGGTCGTCTGCACCGGGTCGCGCTGGTAGTAGACCGGCGAGGCCGGGCACGCGAGGTGATAGATCTGGTCCACCTCGACGTAGAGCGGGAACGTGACGTCATGCCGGATCAGCTCGAACCGGGGCTCGCCGATCAGGTCCAGCACGTTTTTCCGCGTACTGGAGTAGAAGTTGTCCACGACCAGCACCTCGTGGCCCTGAGCCAGGAGCCTGCGGCTCAGGTGCGAGCCGAGGAAGCCTGACCCGCCGGTCACCAGCACCCGCTGGGGCTGGGCCAGCCGGGCCGGCTGCGGATTCCGGTTCAACGCCATCTCCTCTTGCCAGGCACGCAGTCCTTGATAGCCCTCCGACCAGGGCTGAAATCCTGGCTTTCAGCTAGCTTTGTCGCGTGTTTACCCTTGGCCTGCGAGCGCCGCGCCAGCCAGCATGCCTAACTGTGCGTTACCTGTCGTCACTCTTCATCGTCGGGGTGCCACAGTTCGCGGACTGCATCGATGGTGTCCGCCTCCGCGGCCGTCTTGTCCGGCCGGTACCGCAGCACCCGGGCGAACCGGAGCGTGACCCCGCCGGGATACCGGGTGCTGCCCTGCACGCCGTCGAACGCGATCTCGACCACGAGTTCCGGCCTGACCCGGACCACGTGCCGGTATCGCTCTCCGCTGCCGCCGGTGGCCGGCTCGGCCAGTTCCTGCAGCCGCTCGGTCTGCCAGCTGAGCAGGGCGTCGGTGAGGCCCTTGAAGGTCTTGCCGAGCATGACCATGCCGCCGGTCTCCGGGTCACGGGCGCCCAGATGCAGGTTGGACAGCCAGCCCTGGCGCCGGCCGTGGCCCCACTCCGCGGCCAGCACGACCAGGTCAAGCGTGTGCCGGGGCTTGACCTTGATCCAGTCACTGCCGCGCCGGCCTGCGCCGTAGGGCGCGTCGACGGACTTGACCACGACGCCCTCGTGCCCGCGCTCGATCGCGGCGGCGAAGAACTCCTCCGCCTCCGCCACGTCCGCCGTGACCAGCCGCGGGATCAGCAGTTCCGGTGGCGTGACGGCGGTCAGGCGGGCGAACCGCTCGCTGGCCGGGACGTCGATCAGGTCCTGCCCGTCCAGGTGCAGGACGTCGAACAGGAACAAGCTCAGCGGTAGCGGGTCGCGATCGGTGCCGGGCTGGCTGGCCGCCCTGGCCGCGGTGACCTGGAACGGGCGCGGCCGCCCGTCTGGCCGCAGCGCGACAGCCTCGCCGTCCAGCACGGCCGTGTCGGCGCGCACGGTGAGCGCGGCGGCCGCTATCTCCGGCACCCGCGCGGTGATGTCATCGAGCGTCCGGGAGTAGACCCGGACGGTGTCTCCGGAGCGGTGCAGCTGGACCCGGATGCCGTCGATCTTCCAGTCCACCGCGGCCGGCGAGACCCGTTCCAGCGCCGCCGCCACCGTCGGCGCGGACGCGGCGAGCATCGGCCCGACCGGCCGGCCGACCTGGAGCGTCACGGCAGCCAGCGCGGCGGCGGCCGCCTGCGCGCGGTCGGTGGCGGCGCCCGTGGTGGCGGCGCCCGTGGTGCCGAGCGCCGCAGTGGCCGCGGCGGCCAGCGAGCCGCTGAGCTGATAGGCCCGTCGCACGTCAGCGGCCGGGACGCCAGCCGCCCTGGCGATCGCGTCGGTCATCACGCCGTCGAGCGCGCCCTGGCGCAGCTCGCCGGCCAGCAGCCGGACCAGGAACTGCCGTTCCGGTGCCGTCGCGCGCGCCAGCAGGCCGGCCAGCAGTACCCGTCGCTCGGCCTGTGAGCCAGGGCCGCGAGCTGCCCGATCTGACCGAGCACCCGGTCGGTGTCGGTCAGTGTCAGCTGCGGTGTGGCCGCGGGCTCCGGCGGCTGGCCGTCCGCGGGCTCGGGGCGCTGGCCGTCCCCGGGCGCCTGGCCGAAGCCGCCGGTGAGGTCGGACAGGGCCGCGTAGCCGACGCCGATCTGGCGCTGGGTGAGGTCGCCGGACAAGAACGACGTCGCGACCGTGATCTCGTCGCCGGGTACCTCCTGGAGTAGCCGGGCGATGAGGTCGACCTTCGCGAGCCGGCCGGGCGCGTCGGCTACGGCGGCGGACGTGCGTTCCACCTCAGCCAGCAGCATCGGTTACAGCCAGCCCTTCTGCTGGGCCAGCTGAACCGCCTCGGCCCGGTTGCGGGCGCCGAGCTTCTGGATGGCGGCGGACAGGTGGTTGCGCACGGTGCCGTTCGACAGATGCAGCCCGGCGGCGATGTCGGCGATCGCGTCGTGGCCCGCCGCGGCCGCGAGCACCTCGGCCTCCCGCTCGGTCAGCGGGCTGTCGCCCTGCGCCAGCGCGGCCGCGGCCAGCGACTGGTCCACGACCCGGCCGCCGGCGGCTACCTGCCGGATGGCCGCTGCTAGGTCAGCCGCGGGGGCGTCCTTGAGCAGGAAGCCGCTGGCGCCGGCCGCCATCGCCGCGCGCAGGTAGCCGGGCCGGTCGAAGGTGGTCACGATCACTACTTTCCCGGCGAAGCGGTCAGCCTGCAGCCGCTGCGCCACCTCGATCCCGCTCGCCCCCGGCATTTCGATGTCCAGGACCGCGACGTCCGGGCCGTGCTTGCGGGCCATCGCGAGCGCCTCGTCGCCGGTCGCGGCCTGCGCCACGACCTCGATGTCGGGCTCCAGCTCAAGCAGCGCGACCAGCGCCTGGCGGACCATAGTCTGATCCTCGGCGATCATGATCCGCACCGTCATCCGCCCATTCTCATGCCTGCTGACTCAGCGGCACCACCACGCGCAGCAGGAAACCGTGCGGCTCTACCGCGCCGGCGGCCAGCTCGCCGCCGAGGCTGCGCACCCGTTCCGCGAGTCCGGCCAGACCAGACCCGGTGAAGGCCTGCCGCGGCCAGTGTCCGCCTGCTCGCTCGGCCGCGACGGGGTCAGCCGCGGCTAGCTGGCCAACCGGCGCGAGTCCGGCGATCGGACGGTCGGCAGCCGCCCGGTCGCCCGCGCCCGGCGCCGTGAGCGCGGCGGGACTGCGCGCCCCGTTCCCTTCCGAAGCCGCGGCCCGGCCATTGTCGCTGATCTCGGCGATGGCGTCCGCGTCGCTGGTGCTGACCCGGATCGAGACCTTGGTCGCGCGCGAATGCCGGACGACGTTGGTCGCACCCTCGCGGACGGCCCAGGCCAGTGCCGCGTCGACCGGCTGGGCCAGGTCATCGGCGTCGGCCGACCGGATGTCCACGGCGATCCCGGCCGCGTCCAGCAGCTGCCTGGCCGCGGCTAGCTCGCCGGCCAGGTCTGGCTGGCGGAACCCGGCGACGGCCTCCCGCACGTCCGACAGCGACTGCCGGGCGACGGTTTCCAGCTCGGCCACCTCCCGGCTGGCCCGGTCCGGGTCGGTGCCGATCACGCGCCTGGCCAGTTCCGCCTTCAGCGCGATCAGGGACAGCGAATGCCCGAGCAGGTCGTGCAGATCCCTGGCGATCCGCAGCCGCTCCTCGGCGACGGCGGCCCTGGCCAGCTCTGCCCGCGTCCGGCGCAGCTTGCCCAGCGTGTCGACGCGCCGCCCGGCACCGTAGGCGAACAAGCCGGCCAGCGGTCCGATGACCACGGCCGAGAACGCCTCGCCGGAGTTGTACTGATGGACCGAAGCCATGGCCAGCCCGGCGCCGGCGCACGCCGCTGAGGCCACGATCGCGGGCACCGGGGTGCTGCTGTAGCGGCCGCACATCGCCGCGGCGAATGCGAGCGCCGGGATCCAGTCGCCGGATTTGCCGCCCGCGACGAACAGCGCGATGGCCAGCACGAGGATGACGGCCAGGACCAGCCACGGGATCCGCTGTGCGCCGGGGCGGTTGACCCAGACCTTCCACAAGATGAGGCCGGTCAGGACGAAGGCGGTGGTGACCTGGAACCAGCCCGAGGCGGTCAGCGGATGACTGAGCAAGCGCACCGTCGGCTGGAGCAGCACGAAAGCGATGATGACCGAGAGGATTGCCCGCCGGTATCCGCGCAGCCCGTCTTCGTCGCCGACGCCGGGCGTATCGCGGTTCATGTGCTCAGGCTAGGCAGCCGGGCCGCGCGCGTCATGTACTGACAGTCCCGGACCGGCCATGACAGATGTCATGCGGCACGGCGGCGCCGTCCGGCAGGGCTGCACTGTCCGGCAGCCCTGCCGGCCGCGCTCAGCTGATCCCCGGGTGCCCGTTCGCGTCCGGGTCGATCCAGTCCTGCTCGGCCTCGTCCTCGCTGATGATCGTGACCGAGTCCGCGCTCGTGTCCGCCACGCCCACGGCCGTGTAGCCGTCGTCCTGGCCCCGCTTGCGCAGGCTCAGCGCGGTCATCGCGCCCGCGGCGATCAGCAGGACGGACGCCGCAAGCAGGCTCGCGTTGCCGATCCGCCGCCGCTTCGACGGCCTGGTGTCGATCTTGCGAGCCGCCGTGACCAGCGCCTCCGAGATCATCGGGGCAAGGTTCTCGCTGACCGCGACGGCCGACTGCTCGAGCCTCGGCGCTGCCCACGCTCTGGCCGCGTCCGCGTAGGGCGTGGCCCAGGCGATGGCACCGTCGGTGCCCTGCTTGACCGACTGACCGGCGTTCTTGGCCAGCGGCACGGCATGCCTGGCGATCGGGGCAACCTGCTGAGCTGCAGCGTTCTTTGCGTTGACGGCGACCGGGACGGCCTGCCGGGCCGCGGTCTTGGCTTGGGCGCCGAGTGCGGCGTACCCGCTAGCTGGTGGTTTTCTTGTCAAAAGGGACACTTGAACCTCCCGGAATAACTCCCTCGCGGACCTCTTCCCCCGGCTGACCGGGTCAATCGCGGACCACCAGGCGGCGGCATCGCCAGACCGCCGGCCGGGCGTGGCAGGATTCCTCGTATGACAAACACGTTGACCGCAACTCTGCGGACCAGCCAGGGGCCAATCGTCCTGCGGCTTTACCCTGATCACGCCCCGAAGACGGTGCGGAATTTCGTCGAACTGGCGGAGGGATCGCGGGAGTGGACCAACCCGGTAACCCGGCAGACGGGGCAGGCCAGGCTCTACGACGGCACGATCTTCCACCGGGTCATCCCGGACTTCATGATCCAGGGCGGCGACCCGCTCGGTACCGGCACCGGCGGGCCGGGCTACAAGTTCGCCGACGAGTTTCATCCGGACCTGCACTTCGACCGGCCGTACCTGCTCGCGATGGCCAACGCCGGACCCGGCACCAACGGCTCGCAATTCTTCATCACGGCCGGGCCGACGCCGTGGCTGAACAACAAGCACACGATCTTCGGCGAGGTCGTCGACGGCGCCGCGATCGTGGACGCGATCAGCCGGGTCCAGACCGGGCGGAACGACCGGCCCGTCCAGGACGTTGTGATTGAGTCCGTTGAGATCGGTCGCAGCGAGGACGAGTAGGCGAAACCACATGGCCAGCCCCCCTGAAGACGGCCAGAGCGAGCCCGGAGTACTGAGCGAGCCTGCCCCTCCGGAGTGCTACCGGCACCCCGGCCGCCAGACCGTACGTGTCTTGCGTCCGCTGCGGCCGCCCGGCTTGTCCGGATTGTCTGCGACCGGCCTCCGTCGGTCACCAGTGCGTCGACTGCATCCGGGAGGGTAACCAGGGCGTCCGCCGGGCGACCGGACGGTTCCCCGTCCCGGCCGTCGCCGGCGCGCCGGTGACCTGGGCGCTCATCGGCATCAACGTCCTGATCTTCGTGGTCGAGCTAGCCCACAGTCAGCTGTTCTACGACTGGGGCCTGTACGGCGGCGGGGTCGCGTCAGGCCAGTGGTATCGCATGCTGACCACGGCGTTCATCCCGCCTACGGGCTGGCTGGGGTTCGTGGATATCGCGTTCAACATGTGGGTGCTGTCCTTCGTCGGGCCAGCCATCGAGCGAGTGCTCGGCCCGGTGCGCTATCTGACCGTCTACCTGGTGAGCGCGCTCGGCGGATCGGCCCTGTTCTACCTTGTGGTCCAGTTCAACGTGATCGCCGGCGGTGCGTCCGGCGCGATCTTCGGCCTGTTCGGCGCGTGGTTCGTGCTGTCCAGGCGGCTCGGCCTCGACTCTCGCCAGGTCATCATGCTGATCGTCCTGAACCTGGGCATCGGCTTCCTGGCCGGTTCTTACATCGCCTGGCAGGCGCATATCGGCGGGCTGGTCGCCGGCGGGCTGCTGACCGCGGCCTTCGCCTACGCCCCCCGGCGAAACCGCGCGGTCATCCAGGTACTGGCGACACTGGCCATGATCGCGATCCTGATCGCCGTCGTGGTGATCCGCAATCACGAGATCCTGCAGACCACCTACGGGTTCTACCAGGGCCGCCTGTTCTAGGCGGCTGTTTCAGGCGGTCAGTGCCACTTCGTGGATAGCACCACGCCGGTGACCAGGAAGGCGAAGCCGACCACCAGGTTGCCCTGGCCGAAGGCCTTGATCGGCAGGTCCTGCTGGCTGACGTAGAAGATCACAATCCAGGCCAGGCCGACGATGAGCGATCCGAGCATCGCCGGGACCAGCCACGGCGGGCTGACCTTGGACTTGGCGGACCGTGACGGCGGGGTGTAGACCGCCTTGCTGCGTACGCGGGACTTCGGCACGGTCGTCTCCTGATCGGCTCGCTGCTATCTCCCTCGGGCCGGATGCCGGGCAGCCGGCCCGGCGGCCAGGGGCGGGACCCGAGTGCGCCTGTCGCGGTAGCGTAGTTGGTCCGGCGGGATGCTGCGATGCTCGCGGCCATCCGGATGCCGGTGGGCGCGTCCGCCCCCAGCTGGCGTTACCCATCGCTAATCTGATGCTACTCTCCGTGATCAGGCTCACTCGATTGCGAGGATGCGTGCGGCCTTACCTGCGGGTGACTGGCGAGCTCCTGATCTCTCCGGAGTCGTGGTACTGGGCTTCCTGGGCTACATGTACTGGGGCACCTCGGTCCGGACCGGCAACGCGCAGCACACGTTCCGGGCCGAGCTCGGCCAGCAGTGGGTCTCGGGCTCCGGGTCTGACCTGGCGATCCTGCGCGACCCGGCCGACCTCGGGCTCGGCCAGCCGTTCGCGCTGATGCGGATCCCGCGGCTGGGCCGCAGCTGGGAGTTCGCCGTCGTCCAGGGCACCGGTCTGCCGCAGCTGGCCCTTGGCCCTGGCCACGTGCCCGGCACCGCGCTGCCTGGGCAGCTGGGCAACTTCGCCGTGGCCGGGCACCGGGTGACGGCCGGGAACCCGTTCTGGAGCCTGCCGAGCCTGCGGGCCGGGCAACCTGGTCTACGTGGAGACGGTCGCCGGGACCTATGAATACCGGGTCGTGGCCAAGCCGGTCCTGGTGTCCGCTGACGACACGGCGATGCTCGCCGCGGTGCCGGGTCGCCCCGGTCAGCGCCCGCGGCAGCGGCTGATCACGCTGATCACCTGCGACCCGCCGTGGACCGGGACCAACCGGGTCATCGTCACCGGGGCGCTCGTCGCGACGCTGCCACGCGGGCAGGGAATCGGGGGCTGAGTCATGTACGGCTGGATCTGGCGCGCGCCTGCCCGGCGCAACCGGCGCCCGTACCGTCCAGATGGTGATACTCGGGCTGCTCGTGGCCGCCCTGCTGTGGTTCGTCGTCTATCCGTGGGCGTCCATCTACCTGCCGTTCGACCAGTCTGGCCTGGGTTAGCCCCAGGCCAGACTGGCTAGCTCACGGCCCGGCGCTAGTGGCCGCCGTCGGACGGCGACGGGCTGGGTGAGGTGGGTGACGGCGTCGGCGTGGTCGGTGACGGGGTCGGCGTCGACGTCTGCTGCGCGGGCTCGATGTAGATGACCACATTGGTGTGCGGGACGACCTGCTGACCGGAAACCGGGCTGGACTGGCACACGTCGCCGGTCGGGACGGCGCCGACCTGGGATCCCGTGCACGGGGACGTCGTCACGTTCAGGAAGTAGGGCGCGCCCGACAGCAAGCTGATCGCCGCATCCCGGCTCATGTTGACCACCTGCGGCATCGTCACCGACGACGGCGGGACGTACAGGATGACGGTCGAGCCGGGCGGCACGTTGGTGCCCGGCTGTGGATTCTGCTTGAACACCACGTTCTGCGGCGACCCGGCCGGTGCCGAGGTGCTGGGCTTGACCACGGCCTTGAGGCCGTGCTGACTGAGCCACTGCTCGGCCTGGCTGACGGTCTGGTTGATGAAGCTCTGCAGCGCGACGGTGGACGGTCCGCTAGACACGACGATGCCGACCTTGCTGCCCTTGCCGGCGTTGTCGCCCGCCGGCGGATTGGTCTTGATCACCGAGTTCTTGCTGACCGTTGCCGACGCCTGACGGCTGATCGTCCCGATCTTGAAGCCGCTCTGGACCAGGCTGACCTCGGCCTGCCTGAGCGTCTGGCCGGACACATCGGGCACCCCGACGCCGTTGTTGTTGCTGGTGAGGAACACGATCGCGAAGATGGCCACGGCCAGTACCACGACTGTCGTGATCACCGCGACCCACGGCCAGACCTTGCGCCTGGGCTGGTCGGGCCCAGGTCCGCCGTCATCCGGGCCGTAGCGGTACGGCGGGATGGCCGCGGTGCGGCCCACGGTCTGGGTGGCCGCGCCCATCCGCCGGGTGCCCGGACCGTAGGCCGCGGTCTGCATCGGGGCCGCGACCGGCGCGCCGGCCAGCGCGCGCTGGAGGTCGTTGCGCATCTCCCCGGCGGACTGATAGCGGTCGGCCGGGTCCTTCTGCATGGCCTTGAGCACGATCGCGTCGGCCCACGCGGGTACCTCGGGATCCACCCGGGACGGCGGCACGGGGTCTTCCTTCACGTGCTGGTAGGCGATCGCCACCGGCGAGTCGCCGGTGAACGGCGGCCTGCCGGTCAGCAGCTCGTACAGCAGGCAGCCGGTCGAGTACAGGTCGCTGCGCGCGTCCACTCGCTCGCCGCGCGCCTGCTCCGGGGACAAGTACTGGGCCGTGCCGATGACCTGCGCGGTCTGCGTCATGGTCATCTGCGAGTCGGCGACGGCCCTGGCGATGCCGAAGTCCATCACCTTGACGTCGCCGCTGCGGGTGAGCATCACGTTGCCGGGCTTGATGTCCCGGTGCACGATGCCGTTGCGGTGGCTGTAGTCCAGCGCCCGGAGCACGCCGTCGGTGATCTCGGCCGCGCGCTCGGGCAGCAGCCGGCGGTCGTCTCGCAGCAGATCGCGCAGCGTCCGCCCGTCGACGAACTCCATCACGATGTACGGGATGGGCGTGCCGCCCACCATGTCCTCGCCGGTGTCGTAGACGGCCACGATGGACGGGTGGTTGAGCGAAGCCGCGGACTGCGCCTCGCGGCGGAACCGGGCCTGGAACGTCTGGTCGCGCGCCAGGTCGTCGCGGAGCGTCTTCACGCCGACAATGCGGTCAAGACGGATATCGCGGGCCCGGAACACTTCGGCCATGCCGCCCCGCCCGACGATGCCGTCGAGCTCGTAGCGGCCGCCTAGAAGCCGTGGCTGAGTCATGTCTCGCACTTACGTTACCGTCCTGCATATCGAGGGCTGCGGCCAGCGTGACAAGCCCGGATGGCAGCCAGGCGGCCGGGAACATTCCGATGGTGATGGCGGCACGGTCCGACCGGACGGCCAGGTCCTGGCGCGAGGGCAGTGTGTGTTCATTGCCGGGCCTCGTATGCCTTGATGATCTGCACGGCGATCGGGGCGGCCGCGTCCGCGCCGAACCCGCCGCCCTTCACGATCACCCCGATCGCGATCGGCTTCGGCCCCGTCACGAAGCAGGTGAAGACCGCGTCGTTGGTGGCCGAGTTGTTGACGCCGTTCTCCGCCGTCCCGGTCTTGCCGTAGATCGTGATGCCGCCAGTGGCCTGCGGGCCGGCCGTCGCGTGCGCGGTGCCGAACGAGCTCTGCGTGACCTGCAGCATCATCGCCTTCACGTACCCGGCCACCTGCGGGGAGACGGGCTGGCTGTATGCCTTCGGCGCGGCGTTCTGGATCACGGCCAGCCCGGGGGCAATGACCTGCTGCACCATGTACGGGTACATGAGCGTGCCACCGTTGGCGATCGCGGCGGAGAACAGGGCCTCCTGCAGCGGCGACATCTCGTCGTCGAACTGGCCGATGGCCGACAAGGCGGCGAAGGACGGGTCGGTCCAGCCCGACGCGGCCGGGAAGGATCCGGGCGTGACCTGGAACGGGATGTTGAAGGTCTTGTTCACCCCGAACAGCTCCGCCTGATTCCGGAGGGTAGGCGCACCCAGCTTGATGCCGAGCTTGGCGAAGGCCGTGTTGCACGACAGCGCGAAGGCGTTGATGATCGGCGGGTTGCCGTTGAAGCACGTCTCGTCGCCGTCGTTGTTCAGCAAGTTTCCGTTCGGCAGCTTCAGTGGCTGCGGGGCGGGAACAGTTGTGGCCGGGCTGGCGACCAGGCCGCGCGTGAAGGCGGCCGAGCTCGTCACGACCTTGAAGGACGAGCCGGGCGGATAGTTCGGCGTCACTGCCCAGTTCTGCAGCGGCTGCGCCTTGCTGTGCGCCAGCCGGTTGTAGATCTTGTTCAGCTTGGTTCCGTCGAACGTGGTCAGCTCGTTCGGGTTGAACGTCGGCACCGACGCCATCGCCAGGATGGCGCCCGTCTTCGGGTTGATCGCGACCGCCGCCGCCTGGTGCCCGCCGTCCTGCTGAAGCGCCTGGTAGGCGGCGTTCTGCGCGGTCGGGCTGATGGTCAGCGCGACGGTCGCGCCCTGCTTGCTCTTGCCGGTCAGCAGGCTGGTGAAGTTGTGCACCGCCAGCCGCGGGTCGTTGCCCGCCAGCTCGCTGTCCTCGGCTCCTTCGACCCCGGTGTTGCTGAAGATCGTGTGGAAGCCGGTGATCGGGGCGTACTCGGGGCCCTGCGGGTACACCCGGTGGTACTGGCGCTGCTTCAGCTTCGAGTACGCGATCTTGAGGTCGGTGCCGTCGCCGTTGGCCAGGATCGAGCCGCGCTGGTAGCTGAACTGCTCGTCGAAGATCCTGGCGTTCAGCGGCTTGTTCGCGAGCGAGGCGCCCTCGAACGCCTGCACGTAGTTGATGTTGAGCAGCAGCAGCACGAACATCGCCAGGACGGCCAGCGAGATCCTCAGGATCGCCTTGTTCATACCGCCCGCACCACCTGGGTCATGCCCTCGTCCTGGATCGGCTGCGGGGCCGGCTGGCGGGCCGAGTTGCTGATCCGGATCAGCACCCCGATCAGCAGCCAGCTGGCTACCAGCGACGATCCGCCCTGGGACAGGAACGGCGTGGTGACGCCCGTCAGCGGGATGAGCCGGGTCACGCCGCCGACGATGACGAAGACCTGGAAGGCGAGCACGAACGAGAGCCCGGCCGCGAGCAGCTTAGAGAACGGGTCCTTCACCGCGAGGGCGGCCCGCAGCCCGCGCTGCACCAGCAGGCCGAAGACCAGCAGCAGCGCCATGGCGCCGACCAGGCCCAGCTCCTCGCCGAACGCGGTGAAGATGAAGTCGCTCTGCACCAGCGGGGTGTGGTACGGCTGGCCCTGGCCGAGGCCGGTACCGAAGATGCCGCCGAAGGCCATCCCGTACAGGCCCTGGATCAGCTGGAACGAGCCGTTGGAGGGATTGCTGCCGGCGAACGGGTGCAGCCAGACGGTGAACCGCTCCATCACGTGCCCGAATAGCTGGGCCGTGATGAAGGTGCCGAACAGGAACGCCAGGATGCCGATCAGCAGCCAGGAGGTGCGCTGGGTGGCGATGTAGATCATCGCCACGAACAGCCCGAAGAACAGGGCCGAGGTGCCGATGTCGGTCTCGAAGATCAGGATCAGCAGGCTGGCCACCCAGGCGGCCGCGACCGGCATCAGGTCCCTGGCCCGCGGCAGGTCCACGCCGAGGATCCGCCGTCCGGCCAGCGCGAGCGCGTCCCGCTTGGCGACCAGGTAGCCGGCGAAGAACACGGCCAGCGCGAGCCGGGCGAATTCGCCGGGCTCAACCGAGAAGCCGCCGAAGGTGATCCAGACCTTCGCGCCGTTGATCGACGTTCCGATCAGCGCCGGGAGGGCCAGCAGGATCAGCGCCAGCGCGCCGAGCGTGTAGGTGTACCGCTGCAGCACCCTGGCCTCGCGGATCACCACCAGCACGGCGACCATGGCGACCACGCCGACTGCGGTCCACACGATCTGGGTCGTCGTCGCCGAGCTGGTCAGGTCACTGACCAGCAGGCCGGGGTTGCCGTTCCGGCCGGATTCCTGCAGCCGGTAGATCATCACCAGGCCGAGGCCGTTGAGCAGCGCCGCCAGCGGCAGCAGCAGCGGGTCAGCGTACGGCGCGAACTGCCGGACGGCCGCGTGCGCTGCCAGCATCAGCGCGATATACACCAGCAGGAAGAGCGGCAGCCCGGAGATCTTGCCGCTCAGCCCCAGGCTGGACGAGATGAAGGCGAGCAGCACCACGGCCAGCCCGAAGGCCAGCATGAGCAGTGCCGTCCGGCGCCTGCCCCGTGGCATGGGGACGGGCTCGTCCAGCAGCGCGGCCGCGGTCACCCGGCCCCCTGGGCGGCGGGGCAGTAGGCCGGCATCAACGGTTTCTGGCCAGTCGGCGGCGCGGGCTTGTGCGCCTTCTTCCTGGTCTTGACCGGAAGCTTGTTGTAGGCCGCCAGGGCCGTCGCGTACTTCGACTGCCGCGCGTTGTAGGCCTGCAGGAGCTTGGTGTCCTGCGCGCACGTCCAGGTCTGCTGGATCGTAGTCACGGTCTGCTGCGCCTGGGCCAGCGTGCCCGAATTGGTGGGCAGCTCGAGCGTGGTCGGCACCTCGCCGGAGCTGATACCGGTCCGCTTGTAGACGGACGAGAAGTGCATCCACGCGATCGGCTGGCTCACGCCGCGAAAGATGCTGACCTGGCCGCCGTCCGCGGCCACGTAGTACTGGCCCTCGACGTACCGCCAGCCGCCGAACAGGCCGCCTGCCACGAGCAGCACGAGGACCACCAGCACGGTCGTCACGATCGGCCAGCGGCGCCTGGGCAAGTCATCCAGGTGATCGAGATCGTCGTCAGCAGCCGCGGCGTGCAGACCGCGGGACGAGTAGCCGTTCGCGGACGCGGGTGCCTCGGCCGCCGGACTCAGGGCGGCCGCCGGGCTTGGACTCTTGAGCAGCGACCTGGCGTCCGGGTTGGCGGCCGCGCCGACCACTTGGTGGCCGCGGCTGGGTGCTACCGGGCCGGTCATCGTGTCGACCACGTCGGCGACGACGCAGGTGATGTTGTCCGGCCCGCCATTGTTGATGGCCTGGTTGATCAGCTGCTCCACGGCCTGCTCGGGGTCCTCGACGGACACAAGTGTCGCGTGCACCGCCATGTCGGTCACGACGTCGGTGAGCCCGTCCGAGCAGAGCAGGTACCGGTCTCCGAGCAGTGCCGTATGCATGCTCAGGTCCGGGTCCGCGTCGGTGCTGCCCTGCAGCGCCCGCATGATGAGCGATCGCTGCGGGTGGTTCGCGGCCGCGGCCGGGCTGAGCCTGCCTTCGTCCACCAGCGACTGGATCAGGGTGTGGTCCCTGGTGATCTGGTACAGGTCGCCGTCCCGCAGCAGATAGGCGCGCGAGTCACCGATGTGGCAGATCGCGACCTGGTCGCCGGCCCACAGCAGCGCGGTCAGCGTCGTGCCCATGCCCTCGGTGGCGGGGTCCGCCTCGCTCATCTCGTGCAGCGTGGACCTGGCCGAGGCGACCGCCTCGGCCAGCGCGTCGAGCATGTCGGCGCTGTCGGTCAGGCCCTGGCCGTCCAGCGGTGCGATGGCCGAGATCGCGACCGCACTGGCGACCTCGCCGGCCGCGTGCCCGCCCATGCCGTCAGCGATGGCCAGCAGCCGCGGGCCGGCGTAGGCGGAGTCCTCGTTGCCCTCTCGCAGCAACCCGACATCAGAGCGGAGCGCGTAATGCAGTGCGACGGTCATCTCCGCAGCTCCAGAACTGTCTTGCCGATTCGGATCGGCACGCCTATCGGCACAGGCGTGGGTTCGGTCACCTTCTGCCGGTCCAGATACGTGCCATTTGTCGAACCAAGATCTTCCACCAGCCACTGACCGTCCTGCGGGAAGATCCGGGCATGTCGGGTCGAAGCGTAATCGTCACTGAGGACGAGGGTAGCGTCACCCGCGCGACCTATGGTGATTTGCTGATCAGATAGCCCCACAGTGGTGCCGGCCAGTGTGCCCGCGGTGACGAGCAGCTGCTGCGGCGCCGACCGGGGGGACCGCTGCGGCCGCGCGGGCGCACGCTCCGGCCTGGGCCTTGGCGGCCGGGCGGCGGCCGCGGCGCGGCGCCGGGCGCGCGGCGACGACTGGCCGAACAGGTCAGTCCTGATTACCCCGACGGCGGCGATAACGAACAGCCACAAGACGACCAGGAAGCCAATCCTGATCAGTGTCAGATCGAGGGCGTTCATCGGGTCATGAGTCCTTGCGGCCTGGCTCGGGTTGCCTGAGTTGTCCAGCAGCACCGCGTGCTGCGGCTAATAGACGCTGTCCCGGCGGAAGACGAGCGTGGTACGGCCGAGCGTCACCCTGGTCCCGTCGGTCAGCGCTATCCTGCGAGACCGGCTGGCCGTTGACGAATGTGCCGTTCGTCGAACCCAGATCCACAAGGACAACGTCGCCATCTTCCACCCGGATCTCGGCGTGGTGCCGGGATACGCCCGGATCGACAAGACGAAGATCACAGTCGGTGCCCCGGCCCAGGATGATCAGGGGCGTGTTGATCTCGAACGTGCGCTGCGTGCTGCCGTCCGGCCCTGGCTCGGCACTGGAGACCAGCAGCCGCGGCGTGCCATGGAACCCGCCCGAGGGTTGCGGCTGGTCGGTGGCCGGTCTGCGGATCTCGCCGTCCTCGACCGTGGTGCCGCGGATCACGCCGGACAGGATCCGGAACGTTCCGGTGGTGAGGTCGGGCACGCCCGCGAAACGCATGCGTACCGGCCCGACGAAGGAATAGCCCTGCTCCTTGGCGTACTCCCTGGCCAGCGTCGCGAGCTCGATCCCCAGGCTGTCGGCGTAGACCTCAAGCCGCTCGTAGTCATCGGCCGCGACCTCGACGACGAAGTCGTTCGGGACTAGCGTCCGGCCCTGGGCCACGATGGCGGCCCGGTCGTCCATCTCGCGCTGCACAGCGCTGGCCACCTCGACCGGCTGGAGCTCCGACTTGAACGCGCGCGCGAAGGCACCCTCGACCATCCCCTCGAGTCGATGCTCGAAGCGCTGCAGCACTCCCACCCTGGTGCCTCCTCTCCCGGCCCGTATCTGATCGTATCGGCGATGTGGGGCAGCTTGAGGACGTGCTAACCTGACTGCTGCCCAGGGCGAGTGGCGGAACGGCAGACGCGCACGGTTCAGGTCCGTGTGTCCGAAAGGATGTGAGGGTTCAAATCCCTCCTCGCCCACATCTGCTTATCCGCGGCCGTTAGCTACCTCCGGGCCCGTATTTCATGCGCCACCGATAGCGCTGGCCGCAGCTTAGGCGCCGGATGCCTCCGTTGTCACCGGATCCCGGCTTGACCGGGCCTTCTGGCAGGATCGGCGGATGAGCTCAGCCGACGCGGTGCGCGCGGCCACGGACCTAGCCGAGGCCATTTTGTACCCATCTGCCATGTCGGTGGACGCGGCGCAGGCAATTCCCGCGGCGCACCTGGACGCGCTCGCCGCGGCTGGCCTGTACGGCATCGCTGGACCGGCGGAGTACGGCGGCCAGGCGGTCGACGCGGCCACCTTCTGCAATGTGATCGAGATCATGGCCGGCGGCTGCCTGGCCACCACCTTCGTCTGGTTGCAGCACCACGGCGCGGTCCGCGCGGTGGCTGCCTGTCCCCGCGAGGATCTGCGTGCGACCTGGCTCCGGCCGCTCGTGCAGGGCGGCAAGCGCGCCGGGGTGGCGCTGGCCGGCGGCTGGCCCGGACCGCCGCTGCTGCGCGCGCGCCGGGTGCCGGGCGGATACGAGCTGGCTGGCACGGCGCCGTGGGTGACCGGCTGGGGCCTGGTGGATGTGCTCTACACCCTGGCCAGGACCGAAGACGGGGACCTCGTGGCCGCGCTCGTCAAGGCCCGGACCGCCGCGAGCCTGACCGCCCGCAGGCTGGAGCTGGTGGCGGTCAATGCCGCCGCGACGGTCGAGCTGACTTTTGCCCGGCACCCGGTGCCCGACGAGCAGGTCTGCTCGGTGTTCCCGCAGGCCGAGTGGCTGGCCAGGGATCCGCTGGGGCTGCGGGCCAACGGGTCGCTGGCGCTCGGCGTCGCGGCCAGGTGCTGCCAGCTCGCCGGTCAGCCCGCGCTGGCCGACCAGCTCGGCTCTATCCGCGACCAGCTGGACGGCGCGGATCAGTCGACGATGCCGGCCGCCCGCGCGGCGGCCGCGGAGTTCGCGTTCCGGGCCGCCGGGGCCGCGGTCGCCGCCGCGGGCAGCCGCGGCATCCTGACCGGCCAGCATCCGCAGCGGTTGGCCAGGGAGGCGCAGTTCCTGCTCGTGTTCGGCTCTCGGCCGGCCATAAAGGAGAGTCTCCTCGACCTGCTGGCGACCGGCTGACCGGACCTGCGGCCTGCGGTTCCGGGTGAAACCAGGCCAGGCCGGGCAGGCACAATCGATACTGTGCCCGAACTGCCCGAAGTAGAAGCGCTCGCGGCTGACCTGCGCGAGCGCGCTGTCGGCCGGGTCATCGATCAGGCCTCCGTCGCCGAGTTCTCGGTGCTGAAGACCTATGACCCGCCGCTGCAGGCGCTTCGCGGTGCGACGATCTCCGGCACCGCGCGCCGCGGCAAATTCCTTGATCTCACCGCGACCCCGGCCGACGGCGGCGCGCCGCTGCACCTGGTCACCCACCTGGCCAGGGCCGGCTGGCTGCGCTGGCGAGAGGAACTGCCGGAGCAGCCGCCGCGGCCGGCCAAAGGACCGCTGGCCTTCCGGCTGCGATTCACCGACGGATCCGGGTTCGACCTGACCGAGGCAGGCACGCGCAAGCGGCTGGCCGTATACCTGGTGACCGACATCGACGCCATCCCCGGCGTTGCCGCGCTCGGGCCGGAGCCGCTTGACCCCGACTTCACCCCGGCGGCGCTGGGCGCGATCCTGGCCGGGCGCCGCACCCAGATCAAGGGCGTGCTGCGGGACCAGAAGCTGATCGCCGGGATCGGTAACGCTTACTCGGACGAGGTGCTGCACGCCGCGAAGATGTCCCCGTTCCGGCTCGCGTCGAGTTTGTCCGCCGAGGAGGTCGAGGCGCTGCACGCGGTGATCGTGGGCACGCTGCGCGAGGCCATCGGGCGGTCGGACGGACTGGCCGCCAGCGACCTGAAAAAAGAGAAGAAGGCGGGCTTGCGGGTGCACGGCAAGGCCGGCGAGCCGTGCCCGGTGTGCGGCGACACGATCCGCGAGGTCTCCTTCGCCGACTCGGCGCTGCAGTACTGCGCGACGTGCCAGACCGGCGGCAAGCCGCTGGCCGACCGGCGGATGTCCCGGCTGCTGAAGTAGCGGGCCCTCAGTTGAAGATCTGGTTCAGCTGATTCCAGCGGGCCAGCGTGCAGCCGCCGTCGGCGATCGACTGGTGCACCTTCTGGCCCAGGAACGTCCCGTACACGAGGTAGGTGCGGGCGTCGGCCATGATCATCGGGCACATGACGTGGCGCGGCGACGCGGCGAAGATGGTGGGCAGCTTGGTCAGCTTCGCGCAGGCGGTCGCCGGGTCAGGGAACGAGCCCCAGGCCGGCTCGCAGCGCAGCGTCCAGTGCTTCGCGGTAGCGCCGGACCCGCCGGTCTGCGTGATCGTCAGCGACACCTTCGCGGCCGATGTGGTGGACCCGGAGGTGGTCCCGCTGCCGTGCGCGCCGCTGGCCGGCGCGGCGGCGCTGCCGCAGGCGGCGGCCGCGAGCCCGCACGCCGCGATCAGCGCGCCTCCGGTCAGGAACCGGGTCGTGCCCTGCCTGAGATCTGACGTCATGCCCATTGGACGTGCATCCTCCGCACCCGGTTCCCGGCCTGGCCGCCCTACTTTACCGGGCTGGCGGCCGGCCGCGGAGCGCTGTTCTCGCCGGGTAAGTCACCCCTCGCACCCCTGCTACCGGCACGTTTGCCGTTTTCCGCGAGCGGAACCAGGCGGCGGATGCGAGCATGGGCACGTGGCGTGGAGGCTCGCAGTTGCACAGCGCGACCGGGAACGGATCGACGGCACTGCCCGCGCGGTGATCGATTGCGCCGCCGACGCGATCCTCGCGATCGGCCCGGACCGGACGATCAGCCTGTGGAATCCGGCGGCCGAGCGGCTGTTCGGCTGGACCGCCGCCGAGGTGGTCGGGCTGGAGCCGCCGTTCGTGCCGGAGGAACTGCGGGCCGAGCACCACGCGGTGCTGGAGCGGGTCGCCAGCGGCGGGCAGGTCTCCTTTGCCACCCGCCGGGTCCGCAAGGACGGTTCCCAGCTCGACCTGCGCATCGACGCGAGCCGGATGACCGACAGCACCGGTGAGTTCACCGGCTGGGTATACGTGTGCCACCAGAACGGCGACGACGAGGCGGTCCGGCACTACATGGCCGAGCGGGCGCGGGTGGTGCGCCGGCTCGGAGACGTCGTCGCGGACATCAACGCCGAGCTTGAGCTGGAGGCGGTGCTCGACCGGATCGCTGCCAGCCTGCGGGAGCTGACCAGGGCCGACGCCGGCGGCTTCGTCCTCATCGAGGGCGACAAGCTGCGGCTGGTCAGTCTCTCCGGCCTGCCGGACGAGTTGCGCGGCCGGACCGCTGACCTGGCCAGCAGCACCGTCGGCCAGCTGATGCGGTCGGGCAAGACCGTGCTGATGGCGACCAGCGACTCGGGCGGGTTCGACGACCTGATCTGGGCCGCGCTGCCCGGCCTGCACACGATCACGCTGAGCCTGTCGCACGTGGCCGGCCGCCCGTTCGGCGCGCTGTACGCGCTGTACAGCGGGCGCAAGGTCGGGCACGTCGAGCTTGAGCTGCTTGAGTTGCTGGCCGGCCACGCCAGCGTCGCGCTGTCCAACGTAACGGCCTTCGAGGAGGTCAGGCGGCAGCGAGCACACGAGCGTGCGGTCATCGACGCGAGCGCGGACGGCATCGCGGTGCTCGATTCCGATGGTCTGGTGCGGCAGTGGAACCCGGCCGCACACCGGCTGACCGGCCTGCCGGCCGAGGTCGCCGCGGGCCGCAGGCCGCCGTTCCCGCTGCCCGAGCCCGGCGCCAAGCTGACCCACCAGCTGGCCAACGGCCGCTGGATCGATCTGCTGTGCACCGGGCTGGACGGCCGGGACGAGAAGGTGCTGGACTTCCGTGACGTCACCGCGGCCAAGCAACTCGAGGACGCCAAAGACCTCTTCCTCGCCACCACCAGTCACGAGCTGCGCACGCCCATCACCGTGGTGCAGGGGTTCGCGAAGACGCTGGCCAGCCGGTGGGACAAGCTGGACGACGCCGACCGCAGGTCGGCGGTGCAGACGATCGCTGAGCGGGCCGGCTCGCTCGCCCGGCTGGTGGAGCAGCTGCTGCTCGGCTCCCGGGCCGGAGACAATCAGCTCCACGTCAACAACGGCCCGTTCGACGTAAGCGTCCTGCTGCGCGCGGCCGCGGTCGCATTCCGGCCGCTGTCCGACCTGCACACGCTGTCGCTGGACCTGCCCGACGACCTGCCGCAGGCGCACGGCGACGCGATGGCCACCGACATCATCGTCGGCCAGCTGCTGGAGAACGCCTACAAGTACTCGCCGGAAGGCGGCGCGGTCACCATTCGCGCCACCTACAGCGACGAACACATAGAGGTGATGGTCGAGGACGAGGGCATCGGCATCAGGCCGCAGGACCGCGAGCGGGTGTTCGACCGGTTCGTTCAGGCCGAAGCCGGGGACCGGCGCCGGTTCGGCGGTATCGGACTGGGCCTGTTCATCGTCCAGCGCCTGGCCAAGGCCCAGGAAGGCGAGATCGCGGTCGGCGATGGGCCGAACGGCGGGACCACGATGCGGCTCACCCTGCGGCGCGCGCCGGTGCCGCCGGCCCCGGCCGATCCCGGCGCTGCCCAAGCCGCGGCCGGCCAGCGAACCCACCTCGTCCTGACACCGGTCGGAATTCGGTCCGGCGCAAAAAGAATGACACGGTCGCGCAGTTCACATCTGGGTCATCAGCTGACCCGGCTGGCTAGCTGCTGGCCCCGTTACCTGGTGGCACTGTCCAGGGTTTGGGTCTTGATCCGGGCCTTGGTCACCGGGTCCCTGGCTACCGCGGCACCGCCGGACGCGGCGATATACTCGTCGATGATGGAGATGACGTCCTCGCCCTGATTGACGATCTTGCCGCGTTCCATCCAGATGACCCGGTTACAGGTCAGCTCGATCTCCTCCAGGTTGTGCGCGACGAGGAAGACGGTGCCGGCCTGGCTGCGCAGTTCCTGGATCCGGGCGTGGCTCTTGACCCGGAACTCCGCGTCGCCGGTGGCGAGTGCCTCGTCGATCAGCAGTACCTCCTGGCTCTTCGCGGCCGCGATAGCGAATCGCAGCCGGGAGCCCATGCCGGAGGAGTAGGTCTTCATGGGCAGGTCGATGAAGTCGCCCACGCCGGAGAAGTCGACGATGCTCTGGTACTTCTCCTTGGTCTCCTGCTTCGACATGCCCATGGCCAGGCAGCCGAGCACCACGTTGCGCTCGCCGGTGAGGTCATCAAGCAGCGCCGCGTTGACGCCCAGCAGCGACGCTTCCCCCGTCGTGTAGACGTTGCCCTCCTCGGGCGGGAGCAGCCCGGCGATCGCCCGCAGCAGTGTCGACTTGCCAGATCCGTTCCGGCCGATGACGCCGACGGCGTCACCGCGGTAGGCGACGAACGACATGCCGCGGATCGCGTGCACCTCGCGGATCGAGCCGCGCGTCTTGCGGCCGAGAACGCGCAGGAGCACCGTCGCGGCGGTGCCCCGATCGCCGCCGGCACCGTAGACCTTGTAGACGATGTGCAGGTCGTCCACGACCACCATGGGCTCAGCCACGGCCGTACCTCGTCTCCGCTCGCCAGAAGATGAAGAAGCCGACCAGCAGGGCGAGCGCCGCCCAGCCGACGCCGTAGTACCAGAAGTAGTCCGGGTTCGCGTAGGGATGGCAGTAGGCGCTGTCGTACTGGTATTGCGTGGACGCCCCGGCATGGTGGCCGAGGGTGTTCCAGATGTGACACCTGGCCGCGTTGTACGGCTGGGCGCCCGGCTGGCTCAGCCGCTGGCTGAGCAGCAGGGCGTTGCGCACCACGGTGATGTACAGCGCCGCCGGATTGAGCTGCAGCAGGACAATGAGCCAGCGGTGCGTCCTGAGGCTGAGCGTGCCGATGCTGAACAGCACGCCAGAGACGTACAGCCAGGTCCGCATCAGGAACGGCAGCAGCTGGCTGAAGTCATTGACCTGCGAGCCGAGCCGGGCCACCAGGAGCCCGATGCCCACGTTGAAGATGGTCTGCAGCAGCAGGGCCGGGATGACGAGCAGCCAGTACCAGGTAATCGGCTCCCCGCTAGAGAGCACGATCACGGCCAGCACAACCATCGACAGCAGCATCTGCTGCAGCTCGATGATCACGTATGCGAGCGGCAGTGATGCCCGCGGGAACTGCAGCGCCCTGATGAGCGGCAGGCTGGTGGGGATTACCGCTGAGGTCGAGATGAAGGCTCGCTGGGTGAAGTTGAAGACGAAGACGCCCGTCACCAGGAACGCGAGGTAATTCGGGATGCCCCGGTTGATGTGCAGCAGCAGGCCGAAGATCAGGAAGTAGACACCGGCGTTCAGCAGCGGGGTCAGCACTTGCCAGAGCTGGCCCAGCTTGGCCTCGGTGTACATGGCGATATTGCGTGCGGTCGCGAAGGCGATCATGAAATGCCGGCGTCGCCAGAGCTGCGCGATGTAGTTCCAGATGGTCGGCCGCTGGGCGCTCGGCCGCAGGCCGTGCCGGAGCGCGTACTCAGCCAGGGCGAGCCCCTCGGCGTCCGGTGCTGCGACGCCGACGTCGCCGGCCAGCAGTTGGCCGGGGGACGTCAGCCGGCCGGTGCCGTGGGCGCGCAGGCCGGCCGTCAGGCGGCCGGAGGGCTTCGGCCGGTCGCCTTCCCGGTCCCGGAGTGGAGTCTTCGGGTCGCTCACACTTCGCTCCAGCGGGCCTGTGAGTTGTGCGGGGCAACTTTCACGCCGAGACTGTACCACTGCAATAGTTGTGCGGTACAACTGTTGCTGTGGTCAACAACGTGCCAGATGACGGTCAGCTGGAGCAGCTGCTCACGCAGCTGCTGCGCGCGGTGTCCCCGGCGCTCGGCGAGCGTCCGCAGGGACCGGCAGCCGGAACCCCCGGCCTGCAGTCAGCTCCGGATGCAGCGTACGCGGTGCAGGCACCCGGCGGTGCAGCCGGCGCACCCGGCACCGCCGCCGGGCCTGATGCAGCCCGCCCGGCGCCGGCCCGCGATCCGGCCAGCCTGCCGTCGCTGTCCGGTTCGGAGGCAAGGGCGCTGATCGAGCTGATGTCGGCCCGCGGGATCGCCCAGGGCGAGCTGGCGGCCCTGCTCAGTCTCGACAAGAGCACGGTCAGCCGGCTGGCTGCGGGCCTGGAACGCAAAGGATGGCTGCGGCGCGGCCGGGACGAGGGCAACCAGCGGTATGTCCGGCTGTACCTGACGCCCCAGGGCGGCGAGGTCGCGGAGCGGATCCTGCAGGGCTGGCGGTCGCGGCAGGCGCGCATCCTGGCCGCGCTGACCGAAGACGAGCGGGCCGGACTCTCGGCCGGCCTGCGCGGACTGGTCCGCGGGCTGGCGGCCGAGGGCTTGGTCGCCGATGCCGCCGGCCTGGACGGGCGGTGAGCCCGGCGCCGGTCCGGCCGCTCAGCCGGGCAGCCGAGGTTCGGCGGCGGACAGCAGGCGGGACAGGAGTTCGCCGGCGACCGCCAGCCGCCGCTCCTCGATCTCGGGCACCTGGACCACCATGCGGCTCAGCGCCTCGCCGTTGAACAGGTGCACCAGGCTCAGCACCAGCGTCCGCAAGTCGGTCGGATCGAGCCTCTCGGTGGCCGGGACCAGGCCGGCCATCTCCAGGGTGCGGCCGTAGACGTCGCTGATCAACGGGCCCATCCGGGCGGCCAGGTCCGGCGTCGTCCTGGCCGCCACCGCCAACTCGATCCAGACGGCGTTCAGCGGGGTGCGGGTGCCGTCGCGCAGCAGCCTGATCGCCACGTCGGTCACGGGGGTGCCCGCGGGCGCCGCGTTCAGGCCCGCCCGGAACCGGGCCGCCTGCCTGGGCGGGCTACTTCCCCGGCGGCGGCCACGATCAGGTCTAGCCGGGTCGGGAAATGCCGGGTGACCGTGCCCTGAGACAGGCCGGCCCGGCGGCAGATCTCGCGCATGCTCGCGCCGTGGTAGCCCAGCTCACCGACGGTCGCTATGGTCGCGTCGATCGCGGCCGCCATCGTCGTCTCCCGGCGTTCTCGCTGTGTGCGGCGGCGTGGCGGGGGCGTCGGCGTCGGCACGCAGGCGATGTTACGCCGCGGCGGCTGAGCGGGCTTGGCCACCGCCAAAGATAGAAAGCGGACACCCGCTCTCTATTGTATGCTGCGAAACCGGGGATCTTGCTCGCCGCAAGGCGTCTGGTGATCGGGGTCAGGGCGATTTCCGCTTCCCTCCCGCCCGGCCGGGGCGCCAGGCGGGGACCGCGTCTGGCCGCGGGCTGGGGACCGCCCGCGCTGGCCCCGCCCGGAGTAGACGGCACTCCGGGCGGGGCCTTGATCACCAGCCGGACGGCGGCCCGACGGCCGCGGCGCGGTAGCGTTTCCGGTCCTGCTCGCCGGGGCATCCCGCACGCGACGGGTCTTCCCCGGAGCGCCGCCCGACGGCGCTGATGCAGGGAGGTGAGGACATGGCACCGTGCTCCTTCCTCATGCTCCGGCCAGCGTGGCGGTAGCTAGGCAGCGGCTCACCGCCGACCTGGCCGCCGCCGGGGTCGTGCACGCCGCGGTGGGCGACGCGTCCTCCGTGGTCAGCGAACTGCTCAGCAACGCCATCCGGCACGCCCGACCGCTGCCGGGGGCGAGGGTGCAGGTGGCCTGGGCCGTAGACAACGGTTCGGTGGAGGTCGCGGTGAGCGACGGCGGCGCGCCGACCAGGCCCTATCCGGCGCACGCGTCGATCTCCGCACTCGGCGGCCGCGGCCTGGACATCGTCGAGTATCTGGCCCGGACCTGGGGCGTCCGCGCGGGACTCGCAGGGCCTGACCGTCGGGCCGTTCTGCCCGCGCCCGCCGATGCACTGCCGGAACGGGTCACGAGCCGGGCGGGCTGACGATCCCGGCTTGACCGGGGCTGGTGCGTAACCGGGTGCCGAACTGGTGATACTGCCCCAGGGGGGCAGCACGCGCGGGGGGAAACATGTACCAGGCCACTGGCGCCGACAGCGAAGTCGGCCAGCTCAGGACCGTACTCATGCACCGGCCGGGGCCGGAGCTGCAGCGGCTCAGCCCGCGACACCGGGATCGCGTGCTGCTGCGCTCGCTGCCGTGGCTCGGCCGGGCCCGGCAAGAGCACGACGTCCTCAGCCAGGTGCTGCGGGACGAGGGCGCCGATGTCCTCTACCTGATGCAGTTGCTCCAGGACTGCCTGGAGTACCAGAGCGCCCGGGACGAGGCGATCGGGCTGGCTGTCGCCGACGCTGGTCTCGGTGACGAACTGCGCGGCCAGCTGCGCGGGCAGCTGGAAGATCTCGGCCCGGAGTCGCTCGCCCAGGTCCTCGTCGCCGGCCTCACGCCCGCGGAGCTGAAGCTCGGGCGCGGCGTCGTCTTCGAGCTGCTCGACCGGCACGACTTCGTCCTGGATCCGCTGCCCAACCTGGTGTTCACCAGGGACTCGAGCTTCTGGATCGGCGACCAGATCGCGGTCGCGAGCATGGCCGCGCCGCGGCGGCGGCGCGAAGCCGGGCTGGCCGGACTGATCTACGGGCACCATCCGAGGTTCACCGGGATCAAGTGGCTGTACCAGCCCGAGCTTGAGCCCCTGGATGGCGGCGACGTGCTGATGCTGTCCGTCGGCGTGATCGCGGTCGGCGTCGGCGAGCGCACCACCGCGGCGGCCGCGGAGCGGCTGGCCAGGAACCTCTTCGACACCGGCCTAGCGCACACGGTGCTGGCCGTGCCCATGAGTCAGCGCGGCGGCAACGGCCACCTCGACACCGCCTGCGCGCTGATCGACGCGGACTCGGTCATCATGCACCCCGCGGTCGCCTACACCCTGACCGCGCACGCGATCACCAGCGGCCCGGACGGGCCCCGGATCTCCCGGCGGCGGCCGTTCCTGGAGGCGGCGGCGCAGGCGATGGGGATCGAGCGGCTGCAGGTCGTCGACACCGGGACCGAGGCGCCGGCCGACGAAGACCAATGGGACGACGGCGCCAACATCCTGGCGGTGGGCTGCCGCGTCGCGGTCAGCCACGAGCGCAACTCCCGCACCAACGCCCGGCTTGAGGACGCGGGCATCCGCGTGATCCGGGTGCCGAGCAGCGAACTCGGCAGCGTGCGGGGCGGACCGCGGTGCATGGCCTGCCCGGTCAGCCGCGAGCCCGCGCCCGCCAGTTCGCGAGCGGACACCGACATCAGCGAGTCACTGTTCCGGGAGACCGTAAGGCTCGCCCCGGCGGAGGCGGCCACGGCCCAGCGGACCGGCTGGCAGGACACGCCCGTGCCCGCCGCGGCTGCGGCGAGTCAGAGTCAGGGCAACGCCGACGAGCTGGCGTCGGCCAGCTTAGGAGGCCGCTGCCGCTATCTGCGGCGGCCGGACCGCCGACCGATCCGGAAGACCCCGAAGAGCAGGCCGATCGCGAAGACGATCAGCGCGAGTGTCGCGAGCCACAACAGCGCGTGCACGATGGCGACGACGACCAGGACGGCGACGATCGCGCCGGCGATCAGCAGCAATAGGCGAAGCATGACTCAACGGTACGGCCCCCGGCCCGCGCTGTCAGCACCGGGAGTGGCACAGATAGCCATATCTACGGTCTCGCTCTTACAGAAACGGCGAAATAGGCGCACTAGAAGGGCCATCTAGCCGAGATCGTCGCGGACCAGGTAGTGTGCGCGACGTGGAGCTAAAGGTCACGACCCGATCTCAAGGGGAGCACACCGTTCTCTCCGTGACGGGAGAGATCGATCTTTACACCGCGCCCACGCTGCAGTCAGAACTCATGACCGCGCTCGGCTCTGGCCCGGTCAGCCTGGTGGTGGACATGGCCGGGGTCGACTTCTGCGACTCGACCGGCATCAACGTCCTGCTGGCAGCGCACCGGCACGCCCGCGAGCGCGGCGGTGAACTGGTGCTCGCCCGGCCTGGTTCGGCCACCAGGCGCGTGCTGCAGGTCACCGGCCTGGAGTCGGTCTTCACCGTGCTTGAGGAGCCGGTCCAGCTCACCGGGCAGTAGCGAGCCCGGCGCACTATCATCCCCGCTATGCCGGGCGACGTAGCCGTGATCATTCCCGCCAGGAACGAGTCCGACCGGGTCGGCGCGACCGTCGCCGCCGCGCTGGGGCTGACCGGCGTCGATGTCGTTGTCGTGGTGGATGACGGGTCCCGCGACGCCACCGGTGCCCTCGCGGCGAAGGCTGGCGCCGAGGTCGTCCGGCACCCGCGCGGGCGCGGCAAGGCCGCCGCGCTGGAGACCGGCGCGCGGGCCGTGGCCAGGATCGAGGCCGCCGAGCCGGAGGGCGCGCCCAGGTTGCTGCTGTTCCTGGATGCCGACCTCGGGGCCAGCGCGGCTGCGGCCGGTCCGCTGACGGAACCAGTGCGGGCGGGGACGGCCGACATGACGATCGCGGTCTTCGCCGAGCGGGTGCGCAAGGGCGGCTTCGGGATCGTCACCTCGACCGCGGGGGCCGGGATCGAGCGCGCCGTGGGCTGGCGGCCCGCTCAGCCGCTGAACGGCCAGCGGTGCCTGACCAGGGCGGCGTTCGCGGCCGCCGAGCCACTGGCCCGCGGCTGGGGCGCCGAGACCGGCATGACCATCGACGTCATCCGCCGCGGGCTGCGGATCGCCGAGGTGGAGGTGCCGCTCTCGCACCGCGCCACCGGCACCGACTGGCGGGCGCAGCTGCACCGGCTCGCCCAGCTCAGGGACGTGACCCTCGCGCTGGCGGTGCGGCTGCGACCGGGAGCTGCCCGGTCGCGGACTGCGGTTCGCTGACCAGAGGCGCCGCCGAGAATGCGATCATGACCAGATGACGTTCCGGTTCTCCTACCTCGGCCCGCGGGGCACGTTCACCGAGGCCGCCGTGCAGGCGCTGCGGGCCCGCGAGCCGTGGACGCGGGGCGCGGCCGGGCCGGACGCGCTGCCGTGCGCGAGCATCCAGGCGACGCTGGAGGCGGTCCGCAGCGGCGAGGCGGAGCAGGGCGTCGTGCCGATCGAGAGCTCGGTGGAGGGCGCGGTCACGGCGACGCTGGACGAGCTTGCCGTCGGCACCGAGCTGGTGATCTGCGCCGAGGTGCTCGTGCCGGTCGAGTTCGCGCTGCTCACCCGGCCGGGCACCGAGCTGGCCGGCATCAAGCGGGTGGGCGGGCACCCGGTGGCGCAGCCGCAGTGCCGGCGCTGGCTGGCGGCCAACCTGCCGCACGCGGAGTGGCTGCCCGCGGCGTCGAACTCCGACGCCGCCCGCCAGGTGGCCGAGGGAATCCTCGACGCGGCCCTAGCTGGCGTCTTCGCCGCCGACCTGTACGGGCTGGTGGCGCTCGCGACCGACGTGCACGACCGCGACGACGCGGTCACCCGGTTCGTGAGCGTGCGGCGGCCCGGCGGGCCAGGCCCGCGAACTGGCTGCGACCGCACCTCAGTGGTCGCGTTCCTGGCTGATGACCACCCCGGTGCTCTGATGGACATCCTTAGCCAGTTCGCTGTCCGGGATGTGAACCTCACCAGGATCGAGTCCAGGCCCACGGGCGACGGCATCGGCCGGTACTGCTTCTTCATCGACTGCGAGGGCCACGTCGCCGAGGCGCGCGTCGGCGAGGCGCTCATGGGCCTGCACCGGATCTGCAGCGACGTCCGGTTCCTCGGCAGCTACCCGCAGGCCGCGGCGGACAGCCGGGCGACGCCAGCGGCCGGGAAGTCCGACGCGGAGTTCGAGAGCGCGGCGGCCTGGCTGGCCGCATCCATCAGCGATCGGCCGGCCGCCATCGCCGGCCGAGACCGGACAGCTGATCCAGGGAGCCGGATCGCGACTACAGGTAGGGGCCAGAAGCGCGCGGCAGCTGGGCCTCGTCGCCGTCTTGCGGCTGTGGCATCATGCCGGGCGGCAGCGCCCGGCGCATCTGCTCCAGCTGGGCCCTCGCGGCCATCTGCTGGGCGAAGAGCGTGGTCTGGATCCCGTGGAACAGGCCCTCGAGCCAGCCGACCAGCTGAGCCTGGGCCACCCGCAGCTCGGCCTCGCTCGGCACCTCATCGTCGGCGAACGGCAGCGAGAGCCGTTCCAGCTCGTCGATGAGCTCGGGCGCGAGGCCGTCCTCCAGTTCCTTGATGGAGCTGGAGTGGATCTCCTTCAGCCGGGCCCGGCTCTTCTCGTCCAGCGGCGCGGCCCTGACCTCTTCGAGCAGCTGGCGGATCATGCTGCCGACGCGCATGACCTTGGCCGGCTGCTCGACCATCTCCGTCACCGGCCGCTCGCGCGACTGCTCCATCGCGGTCTCGACCGCGACGCCATCCGGGCCGACGACGACGACCTTCGGGTTGTCATGAGTCTCGGGGCTTGGCTGCTCGCTCATGCCCCCTAGTCTGGCGGCTCCGGCGCCCCGGCCCGAATCCGGGGTCCGCCGCGCTGTTAACCGGCGCCAGTGGCGAGCAGGATCTTGCCGATGTGCTGCCCGGCCTCCATCAGCTGGTGCGCTCTGGCCGCTTCCGCCAGCGGGACGACGGTGTCGATGACGGGTTTGACCTGGCCCGACAGGATGAGCGGCCAGACCACATCGCGCACGCCTTCGACCACGACGGCCTTCTCCGCGACGGGCCGGGCCCGCAGCGAGGCGGCGTGCACGGTGAGCCGGCGCCGGAGCATGGTGCCGAGGTCAAGCTCGGCCGTCGCGCCGCCTTGCAGGCCGATCACCACCAGCCTGCCGCCGATCGCGAGCGCCGCGACGTTCCGCTCCAGGTACGCGCCGCCCATGATGTCGAGGATGACATCGGCGCCGCTGCCGCCGGTGAAGTCGCGGACCGCGGCGACGAAGTCCGCACTGGTGTAGTCGATGGCGAGCTCGGCCCCGAGCTCCTGGCAGCGGCGCAGCTTGGCGTCCGAGCCCGCGGTGCAGGCCACCCTGGCGCCGAGGGCGCGGGCGAGCTGGATGGCCATCGTGCCGATGCCGCTCGCGCCGCCGTGCACGAGCAGCGTCTCGCCTGGCTTCAGTCCGGCGGCTATGAACACGTTCGCGTAGACCGTGCAGGCGACCTCCGGCAGGGCCGCGGCCTCGGCCACGGTCAGGCCAGCGGGCACCGGCAGCACCTGCACGGCCGGAACCGCCACCTGCTCGGCGTAGCCGCCGCCGGCCAGTAGCGCGCAAACCTCGTCGCCCGGCCGCAGGCCGGTCACGCCGTCGCCCACGGCCGTGATCTGGCCCGCGCACTCCAGGCCGGGATACGGCGGCGCGCCCGGCGGCGGCGGGTAGAAGCCCTGGCGCTGCATCAGGTCAGCGCGGTTCACGCCTGCGGCGGCGATGCTGACGACAACTTCGCCAGCGGCCGGCGCCGGGTCCGGGAACTTCCTCCAGTTTCAGCACGTCTGGTCCGCCCGGCTGGCTCACAACTACTGCTCGCATGGGCGCCTCCGGCCGTCAAATCCGGTTCCCGCTGGCTAGGCTCGAACCATCGGTCGGGGGCCCGGCGTACGCCGGCGACCAGAGCCTCAGGGGGAATGAGGGGTGTGAGAACACCTTGACAGATGACGGCAAGGATCGCGCTACCCAGGACGAGCACAACCACGGGGATCCGCACTCGCAACGGGCCATGGAGGCGGCGCTGGCGAGTGCGCAGCGGCTGGTGTCCGCGGCCGAGCGGTTCGGCCGGACCGGCCCGGACGACGCCGAGCCGGGCACCGAGCCTGGCGGCAGCCTGGCAGGCCCGCGGCTGGCAGGCCCGCGGCTGGCGGCGCTGAGTCCGGCGGCGCCTGAGTCCGGCCGGGCTGGGTCTGGCGGTGCCGCGAGTGCGGAGACCCCCGTTCCCGCCGAAAGGGACCGGCCGGACCCGGCGAGCGGTCCGGACGACGGTCAGCCGGAGCCGGACCTCATTCCCTGGTCGCGGACGGTCGATCCGGTGAGCAAGCGCAAGCGGCGGCGGGCGGCGGCGCACGAGGGCAACGTGAGCGCCGGACCCGGCAGTCATGCCCCGCCCGGACCTGGGGAGCACGCCCCGGCGGACGGCGCGGGACTGGACCTGCGCCCGGTGACCAACACGGAGCTGGTCGCCAGGCTCACGCCCGAGCTGCTGCTGCGACCGCGGCGGCGGGTCCCGTCGGCGGGCTGGCGCCGGACGATCTACCGCAGCTCGCTCGGGCTGGTGCGGGTGCCGCCGGGTCGGCTGGAGCGGCGGCTGGAGCTGATCGCCAGGGCCAGAACGCCGGTGGGGTCCGGGCATCACCGGTGGCGATCCTCAGCATGAAGGGCGGGGTCGGGAAGACCACGACGACGGTGACCCTCGGCCTCATGCTCGCGTCGCTGCGCAGCGACCGGATCATCGCTGAACGCGCTGCGCCGCACCGCCGGGCACGGCATCGACCTGGACGTGCTGGCCGAGCAGTTCGCGGCCAGATGCCGTGCGGTGGTCAGGATTCCCTACGATCCGTACCTGGACCAGGGCGCGTCGGTGGAGCTGGATCAGCTGGCCAGAGAGACGTCGGACGCCTTCTTGCAGCTAGCGGCCGCGGTCGGGGACGGATTCACCCGCCGCCGGGCCGAGCTTGAACTCGCCCGCTGAGGCAGATCGCGGCTGGGCGGAGGGTGTGGGATTCGAACCCACGGTGACGCTCGCGCGCCACAACGATTTTCAAGACCGTCGCCCTCGGCCACTAGGCGAACCCTCCGCCGACAACGATAGCGGTGCGGCGGCGCTGGCGGTTGGCCTGGCCGGTTCGGCTGGCGGGCGGCTGAGCTGGTGGCTCACGGGCAGCTGAGGGGCGGCTGAGCCGGTGGCGCGGTTGGCGCGGGCCGGTAGGCTCCTGTCCGGAAGGAGGCCGCATGCTCGGGCCGTTCGGCTGGTCGGCTGTGCTGACGCAGTGGCAGTTCGCGCCCGTCGTCAGCGCGTCGGTGGCAGTCGCGCTCGGCCTCTACGGGTGGGGCGTCGTGCGGGTCGCCCGCCGCCACCCGGCCCGGCCCTGGCCCGCTCGCCGGACCGCGATGTTTGCCGCCGGGCTCGCCGTCCTCGTGCTCGCCACCCAGAGCGGCATCGGCGTCTACGACGACCTGCTGTACTGGGACCACATGGTGCAGCACCTGATGCTGATCATGGTGGCGCCGCCGCTGCTGATCGGCGGGCAGCCGATCACGCTGCTGCTGCACGCCAGCCGCAATCCGCTGCACACCTGGGCCAAGCGCGTCGTCCGGTCGCGGCCGGCGACGTTCCTGACCTGGCCCGTCTTCGGCGCGGTGGCCTACGCCGCCGCGATCGCGCTGGCCCACTTGACGAGTGTCGCGAACCTGGTCGAGCGGAACCAGACGCTGCACAACCTTGAGCACGCGGTGTTCCTGTTCGTCGGCTACCTGTTCTTCCTGCCGATCATCGGCCGGGAGCCGATCAGGTGGCGCCTGTCGTATCCGATCCGGTTCGTGCTGCTCGTGCTCATCATGCCGGTGGACACGTTCACCGGACTGTTCCTCGGCTACGGCAGCGCCACCTCGCCCGGGATCCCGACCGGCCCGCGGCCCGCCTGGGCGCCGAGCCCGGTGAACGACCTGCACCTCGGCGGCGCGGTGATGTGGATCGCGGGCGACTGCATCATGTTCGGCCTGATGATGCTCGTCTTCATGATGTGGAGCACGGACGAGCGAGCCGCCACCAGCGGGCGCAGCTGGTTCGAGCTGGCCCGGCGGGAGAACCTCGCCACCCTCGTTGCCTCCCAGGGCCTGCCCCAGGACTCGGCCGCGAGGGCGGCGGAGCCGGGCGGTCTCCCGTCGGTGCGCGGCGGCATCGACGACGACGAACACCTCGCCGCCTACAACGCCTACCTGGCGCGGCTGAACCAGGCGCCGCCGGACCGGGCCTGACCCGGACCGATTTGGCGTCGGCCCGGCTCGGCCGCAGCCCCGCTGCCGCCACGGACGCGGGCCGGAAGATTTTTACGAAACTTGACTGAACCGGTCTGCGAGCGGCTCCGTATCAACAGTAGGCACCGCGCCTTGGCCGCACCCGTTGGCGCGGGGCGTTCGCCCGCCGGACTGTGTCAAGGGACTAATGGCCCCGTCTCTTGACCGGCCCGGCGGGCTCTTTTTGGGCCCCAATCAAAAGACAAGATCTTCAGGCCGGCCGCGAGTTATCCACAGTTCTGTTGCCGGAAACAGGGCAAAGCACCGACGGCGACACGCCGATAGCGCTCTCTACCTCAATCTAGGGAATCCACTAGATCGCCTCATAGGCTCCTGTGCCATGGACCCAGTGCGCAATCCGTACGCTCCGGGCGCCGGCCAGCGGCCTCCTGAGCTGGCGGGCCGCGACCGGGAGATCGGCCAGTTTGAGATCGTGCTGGAACGGGTGGCCCGCAATCGGCCGGAGCGGAGCATGGTGCTGACCGGCCTGCGCGGCGTGGGCAAGACGGTCCTGCTGAACTCGTTCCGGTCGATGGCGATGCAGCGGCTGTGGGGCACCGGCAAGCTCGAGGCCAGGCCCGACCAGTCGATCCGGCGTCCGGTGGCGAGTGCGCTGCACATGGCGGTGCGCGAACTCGCGCCGCGGCACCGCGCCCCCGACCGCATTGACAGCTTCCTGGGTGTGCTCAAGGCGTTCGCCGCCAGGGATGTCCGGGCGGTGAAGGGTGCGCCGCTGGTTCAGCTCGGCATCGACGTGCCGGCGGCGCGTGGCCGGGCCGACTCCGGTGACCTCGAAGTCGACCTGACCGAGTTGCTGACGGACGCCGCGGCGGTAGCCGCCGATCTTGGCGTGGGCATCGCACTGTTCGTGGACGAGATGCAGGACGTGCCCGCCCCGGACATCTCCGCCCTGTGCGCCGCGTGCCATGAGCTGTCGCAGAGCAACGGACCGCTGATCGTCGTCGGCGCCGGGCTACCGCACTTGCCGTCGGTGCTGTCGGCGAGCAAGAGCTACTCGGAGCGCCTGTTCCGGTACGTGTCGATTGACCGGCTCGACCGCGAGTCGGCCGACATCGCGCTGCTGGCCCCGGCCCGGCGGGAGGGCGCCGACTTTGAGCGCGGCGCCCTGGACGCGTTGTACGCGGCGGCCGATGGCTATCCGTACTTCGTGCAGGCGTACGGCAAGGTCACCTGGGACGTGGCCGCGGCCAGCCCGGTGACCGCGCACGACGTGTCGGTCGCGACTCCGGTCGCCGCCGGCGAACTCGCCGTCGGCTTCTTCGGCAGCAGGTACGAGCGGGCCACGCCGGCCGAGCGAGAGTACATGCGCGCGATGGCCATGCTCGGCGACGACCCGGTCCAGACCGCGCAGGTGGCCGACGAACTCGGCCGCAAGCCGTCCAGCGTGTCCCCGGCCAGGGACAACCTGATCAAGAAGGGCCTGATCTACAGCTCCGAGCGCGGCCTGATCGCGTTCACGGTGCCGCACTTCGGCCGCTTCCTGCGCATGCAGCCGGCCTGATCCGCGCCGGGCTGCGGGCGTCATCCGTCTGACGTTGTATCGGCCTATCTAGCGTGGATCCTAGATATCCCTAGAGAACGGCATACCCGAGCCGGGCGCGAGTCGCAGCCGCGCTTTGGCCCGCATCGCCGGGCCGCCGGGCCGCCCTGGCGCGGCCGGCCACGGGATCTGCTCGGCCGTGGCCGCGTCGACCATCACGGCGTGGATGGCGGGCCGGCGATGCTTGAGAAGGATCGCGAACACGATCTCGGTGCTCCGCTCGCCACAGCGGGCCGGGAACACGGCGTACCGCCAGCACAGCTCCCGCCAGACGTCGGCGGGCACGTCGGCGGTGATCAGGCCGGCGTGCCGCCGCCATTGCTTGCTCCGGCGCAGCGCGGCGATCGTCCGGTCGGCGGGCAGCGATCGCAGCTCGCACGGTTCCGAATACCCCAGCCGGACCAGGGCCTCGCCGAGTTCGGGTGACAGGGCGGCCAGCACGATCAGCTCGGCTAGCAGGATGATCAGCAGCTGAGCGGTGTCTGACCCCGGCTTGGGCAGCTCGATCGGCGCCAGCCCGAGGGTCGCGAGCGCGGCCGCGGACAGCAGCGCCGACCGGGCCAGCGTTCGCGTGCTGACCGGCGCGGTGCTGAAGTCACCGAAGCAACCGCAGCCGACGTCGGGTCGGCTCGCGCGCAGTTCCAGCAGCGCGCTGGTCGCGACCAGGAACATCAGTCCGCACCCGAGCCGGATGCAGTCCGCGGGTGCGCCGCGGCCGACCCGGCCCGCGCTCACGATCAGGCCGAGGCCGAGGCCGCCCTCGACCGCGCAGAAGAGCACCGCCATCGGCCCGCGCATCCGCATCGGGAACAGGGCGGTCGGGCCCAGGCCCTCGTCCACGGACCAGGTGCGCAGCGTGCGCGCGAGCTTGGCCGCGCAGGCGCCGAGCATGAGCACCGCGATCACCGGGAGCTGAACCTCGCGGATGGCAGCCAGCACGTCACTCGCCAATCCTGATCGTCGCGTTGAAGCAGCCCCGGTCGAGCTCGCCGCCGAGCGCGACAAAACTGGCCATCGTCAGGTCCGCGATCCGACCCCGCGGTGACGTTCCGCACGTGACGCACCGGTCATTGAAGAGCCTGGCCACCGGCGCGCAGCCAGTAACCGGCAGCATGCAGTCCAGGCCCGTGCACTCGTTCCTGACCCGCAGCACGCTGCCGATGGCCAGGTACGGCATCCGGGCATAGCCGTGCGTGTGGCCATGCGCTTCGTCCTCGGCGCAGCCAGTTTCCGGATCGAGTGCCGGGTAGCAGACCCCGAGGACGCCGGGCGGCTCGTCGATTGGCTCGTGCCAGGTGGCCGAACCGCTGATCGCGTCGGGGACGTGTCCGCTGACCAGCGGCGGGTGCGGGAGCCTGCTGGCCGGGTAGGCCGGCTGCGACGTTGCCGGGATCACGCCGTCAAGCTCGCCGCCGCGGCGCAGGCCGATGATGTCCACCAGGTAGCCCGGCTCCAGCGTCGGGAACCGGACCTGGATCCGGCCGAACGCACGCTCGCGAATGGACACCACCCGCCGCGCGCGGGTCGCGCCCTCGTCCACGATCAGGGTGCCGCCGGACCGCTCGGCGATGATGCCGGTGACGCGGCCGATATTCGCCCAGACCCGGTCGGCGACTCGCCGGGCTCGACGGATGCAATCGCACGACGGCGTGATCGCCGGGCCGGACCGCGACCGGCTCTAACAGCGCGCCGCGCCAGGCGATGGCATCCGGGGTGAGGACGTAGCGCTGCTGCGCGTTCTCGTCGCCCAGCACGAGCACTTGCGGGCTTACTTCCAGCACCCGCCCCGACACGGCCCGCGGCAGCACACCGAGATCGGCAAACCCGGCGCTGGCCGGATCAGGTCCCAGCGCGCCCGGCTCAGCACCGGCTGCCCGCGCGGCTGCACCGGCCGCCCGCGGCGCCGCACCGGCCGCTCGCGGCGCCGCATAGGCCGCCGCCGATGCGGCCCGCGGTCCGCCGCCGAGGTGGCCGCCACCCGATGCGGCGGCCAACGGAGACTGGCTGGCCCTGGCCGGGAAGACGGCGGCTTTCAGCAGGCGGCGCCTGGAGACAGCGCCCGCGCCGGCGACTCCGGCGCTCACGGCGCTCGCCGCGCCCGGTAAGGGCGTGAGCGTACGCGGTCCGTCCGCCGCGCGCGGGCAGCGGTCACAACAGCCGCGTGCTAGCTGCCCGGTCGGCATTAGGTCCTCCTGGTCCTCGGATGCCAGCGTTAAGACGATGCGTACCAGCCACGGTCGCCGTCAAGCGGTTTGGTGATCTTTACACCGCACGTAGATGGGCCCGAGCAGCAGCCGTCGCCCCCAGTGTGTACATATCGGGGCGCGGACTCGCCGTTACGCGGGGTGAGCGACTGTGTTGCCTGCGTGCTGGGTACCGTTGGTGGTGTGAGCGTCGGGGGCGATCACGAGCTGGTGGATGCGCGCGTCGGCGGGGCCGGGGCGGCACCGCGCGCGACGACGCGGCAGGCCCCCGACCAGCAGGTGCCGCAAGCGCGGCAAAGCAGCCGGAACGGGCACGGGGAGCTGAGCCTCGGCATCGTCCAGCACGGCGTGCTGACGGCGCCCGAGCAGCGGCAGGCGCCGATCGAACCCGAGGTCGCCGCCGACCCGGACGTGACCGCCCTCGCCGGGGCCGGCCGCGACGACGTCGGCTTCCGTGATTATGTCGCCGCCCGTAGCCGCGCGCTGCTGCGCACCGCCTACTTGCTGACCGGCAACGTCGCCGACGCCGAGGACCTGGTGCAGGCCGCGCTGGCTAAGACATACCTCGCCTGGGACCGGATCGAGGATCGCGGCGCGCTGGACGGTTACGTCCGCCGCGCCATCGTCAACACGCACATCTCCTGGTGGCGCCGGCGGCGGGTGGAGGAGTACCCGACCGACGAGATCCCGGATCAGGCGGTTGCGGATCATGCCGGCACCAGTGATCTTCAGGACAGCATGCGGCGCGCGGTCGACCGGCTGCCGCAGCGCATGCGCGCGGCGGTCGTGCTGCGTTACTACGAGGACATGACCGAGGCGGAAGTAGCGGACGTTCTCGGGGTCAGCCTGGGCACTGTCAAGAGCACAGTTTCGCGCGCCGTGGCCAAGCTCCGGGACGACGCCGACCTCCGGTTATGGCCGTAACCGGCCTGCTGACGGGCTGACGATTTGCCGATACCGTGGCACTATCCACGGCAGGGCGGTTACCGGCGCAGCTACTCCGGCTGGTGTCGGCACCCCACGTAACTCACCTGGGGGTTGCGCGATGCGCAGCACGATGATGGACGTCCCGCTGTCAGTGACAGCGATCATGCGGCATGGCACGACCGCTTATGGCAGCAGTGAGGTCGTCACCCTCACGACGTACGGCATCCGCCGCCGGACCTACGCCGAGACCGGGGCCAGGGCCGCCCGGCTGGCGAACGCGCTGCGCTCCCTGGGCGTCGACGGGGATCAGCGGGTCGCGACCCTGATGTGGAACAACGCCGAGCATCTTGAGGCCTACCTGGCTATTCCGTCCATGGGCGCGGTCCTGCACACGCTCAACCTGCGGCTTGACCCCCAGGTCATCGGCTACATCGCCGACCACGCCGGCGATGACATCGTCATCGTCGACCGATCCCTGGTGGCGCTGCTGGCCCAGGTGCTACCGCACGCCCCGGCCATCCGGCACGTCATCGTGACCGCGGCCGAGGACGAGACGGAGTTCACTGTGCCCGCCGAGCTGGCCGGTCTGGGCCGGCCAGTGCACTCCTACGAGGCGCTGCTCGCGGCCGCCGCGGACACCTTCGACTGGCCGGACGTGGACGAGCGGCAGGCCGCGGCCATGTGCTACACCAGCGGGACGACCGGGCACCCGAAGGGCGTGGTCTACAGCCACCGGTCCATGCACCTGCACTCGATGGCCGTCTGCATGAACGGGGTGTTCGGCCTCTCCGACGTCGACCGCGTGCTGCCCGTCGTGCCCATGTTCCATGCAAACGCGTGGGGCCTGCCGTACGCGGCCGTGCTCAGCGGCGCCAGCCTGATCATGCCCGACCGGTTCCTGCAGCCCGAGCCGCTTGTCCGGCTCATCGAGGCGGAGCGGCCCACGATCGCCGGCGCGGTGCCGACCATCTGGAACAGCCTGCTGCAGCACATCCGTGCGCACGGCGGGGATATCTCCTCCTTGCGGCTGGTTCCGTGCGGTGGTTCCGCCGTGCCGCATTCGCTTCAGGAGGCCTACGAAAAGGAACTGGGCGTCCGCATCCTGCAGGCGTGGGGCATGACGGAGACGTCGCCACTCGGGAGCGTCGCGCACCCGCCCGCGGGCGTGCCGGAAGACGAGGCGTGGCGGTACCGGGACTCGGCCGGGCGGCTGATATGCCAGGTGGAGTACCGCCTCATCGGCGAGGCCGGCACCGAGGTGCCGTGCGACGGGGAAGCGGTCGGCGAGATCGAGGTCCGCGGCCCGTGGGTGACCGGGGCCTACTACAAGGACGACGACCCGGGTAAGTTCCGGGACGGCTGGCTGCGCACCGGCGACGTGGGCACGATCGACCCACTCGGCTACGTGAACCTCACCGACCGGGCCAAGGACGTCATCAAGTCCGGCGGCGAGTGGATCTCGTCGATGGAGCTGGAGAACCTGCTGATGGCCCACCCGGCGGTCACCGAGGCCGCCGTCATCGGGATCGCGGACGAGAGGTGGGGCGAGCGGCCGCTCGCCGCCGTCGTCCCGGCCGACGGGGTCACGGTGACCGCGGCGGAGCTGCGGGCGTTCCTGGCCGACCAGGTCCCGCGCTGGCAGCTGCCGGAGCGGTGGGCCTTCATCACCGAGGTGCCGAAGACCAGCGTGGGCAAGTTCGCGAAGACCAAGATGCGGCAGGCCTATGCGGCCGGCGAGTACGAGGTGATTGAGGCCCGCTGACCAGCCACGCTGGCTGGCGCCGGCCGTGCTTTGCCCCGCTGGGTGCTGGCCCGGTACCCTAGGGGCCTGCCGTGAGGGCTACCAGGAGGCTTCGCCTAGTCCGGTCTATGGCGCCGCACTGCTAATGCGGTTTGGGTTCGCGCCCATCCGGGGTTCAAATCCCCGAGCCTCCGCCACTCTGACCAGCGGTTTTGCGCACGCTGTCGTTTGACAAGCCCTGGATCTCAACGCCGGAGGGCCTCTGTGTGCACCGCGGCGCCGAAATGCCGCCGCCGCGGCCGCTGAGGTTGACGGGGATCTCGCCTTGCCTCGGCTGTCGCGTCTGGCGCTCGGTCGATCACCGCTGATCCGGGAGTAAATGTCCGGATAGTGGGTGACGCCGGGTCTCGTGGGCGCCAAAGGAGGCGTTAGGCGCGAGCACTGCAACTGATCACGCATCTGGCGAGTTGTCGTCTGAGAAGCCGAAGGCGCCGCAAGCTGGCCGGGCTGGCTCCCACTGTCCGCGCCGCCGTCCCAGCAAAGGGGGGAGCACCGGGCGGGCGGCAACCAGGAGACGGCGGCGCGCCCGGACGGCTCGCTTGCGTCACCGAGCGTCAGATAGCCTGGTCTCCGGCAGTACCGCCTGCCGCTCTCCGAGCGATCCTCGCCACGCCGAGGTCAGCAACGAGGACAAGTGCTCCCAGGGGCAACGCGGGTTGGTCGTCGTCATGTGTTCCCTCGTGGCGGGCGGGTGTGGGCGTCCCGCACGAAAGGTCGAACGATGACGAACGCCGATCAGAAGGCTGCGATCCGCGCACGCATGGCCAGCACGGGCGAGAACTACACCACCGCGAAGCGCGCGGTCGAGCTGGCCTGGCTGAAGACGCAGAGCGGGCATCGGGACAGCACGCTTGCCGAGCAGCGCACTCGGACCCTGTACGAGCGATTCGACACGGTCGCCGAGCAGCTGGGTAGCGATAAGTCACCAGCCGTCCGGCTGGCCGGGGTGTATGCGATGGCGGGCCTGGCTGATGACTGGCAGGACCACCGGCAGATGTGTGTCGACGTGCTGTGCGCGTACTTGCGCATGCCGTATGAATCCGGGCCCGGCGATGATGCCCCGGTGGAGAAGCGGTTGGTCCTTCAGGCCAGCCGCGAGGTCCGCCACACCGTCATCCGGGTCATCACCGCGCATCTCAACGGCACCGCGGCCGTCTCCTGGTGTGGCCTGAACTTCGACTTCGCCGGCGTCGTTTTCGACGGCGGCGACTTCAGCGGCGCCAAGTTCTCCGGCGGGACGGTCAACTTCGTCGGCGCCGAGTTCTCCGCCGGGAGGGTCAACTTCGCCGGCGCCGAGTTCTCCGGCGGGAGGGTCAACTTCGCCGGCGCCAAGTTCTGCGGGGCGGGGGTCAACTTCTTCCTCGCCAAGTTCTCCGGAGCTGACGTTGACTTTGCCGGCGCCAAGTTCTCCGGCGGGACGGTCAACTTCGGCTACGCCGGGTTCTCCAGCGAGACGGTCAACTTCAGCGGCGCCAAGTTCTCCGGCGCGGAGGTCCACTTCTTCCACTCCAAGTTCACCGGCGACAGGCCCAAGTTCACTGGCGCCGGCACCTCCGGCGGGATGGTCTTCTTCCACGCCGCCGAGTTCTCGGGCGGGACGGTCAGCTTCGCCCGCGCCGAGTTCTCCAGCGAGACGGTCGACTTCGCCGGCGCCGGGTTCTCCGGCGGGACGGTCGACTTCGCCGATGCCGGGTTTTTGGGCGGGACGGTCGACTTCGCCGGCGCCGGGTTCTTGGGCGGGACGGTCGACTTCAGCCGGGTCGCGAGCTGGACGCAACCCCCGGACTTTAGCTCAGGATTCGATATGTCCCATCCACCGGCGGGTGTCATGCCGCCGACCGCTACGGGCCCTTCACCCGATAGCCCTGTGCCGTGAAAGAAGCTGTCAGCCGGGTGCATGTCACCTACCGCGCGGCGCCTTCGGCTACGTCACCGGGGTGTTCCCGACGGCGAACACACCGCTACACCGCCTGCGTTACGGCGGCTCACCTCACTCCTTCGGCTTCGCGAGCGCTTGGCTGCTACATGGCGGGTGAGGGCACGGGCGAAGCGGGCCCGTCCGGCCGGATCGTCCGCTGGTTGATGACGGCCTCGGCGTACCTGCCTGACTCATCATCCGACAGGCGGTGGTATCCATCAGCGGTGACAGCCGCCACGATCGGCCAAATCCGCCTGGACGGGTCAGGACCGCCGGTAGCCGAGTCGTCGTCGGCGGCGTCGTAGAGCGCCTGCATGCACGCCATGATGGCACCGGAGGATTCCAGGTCGTCCGAGTAGAGCTTCTTCAGCGCGCCACTGGCGAACACCGAGCCAGAGCCGATGGCGTAGTAACGCCGTTCCTCGTACCGGCCGCCGTCCACGGTGTAGCTGAAAATGCGCCCGACGCCCGCGTCGGAGTCATATCCGGCGAACAGCGGCACCACGGCCAGTCCTTGCATGGCGGCGCCGAGGTTGGCCCTGACCATGCCGGCCAGCCGGTTGGCCTTGCCCTCCAGCGACAGCTCCCGGCCCTCGAGCTTCTCATAGTGCTCCAGCTCGACCTGGAACAACCGCACCAGGTCGAGCGCGAGGCCAGCTGTTCCGGCAATGCCGATGCAGGTGAACTCGTCGCTGCGGAATACCTTCTCGAAATCGCGCCGGGAGATCATGCTTCCCGAGGTGGCGCGCCGGTCTCCCGCCATGACCACGCCGCCGCTGAACGCGGCGGCGACGATCGTGGTGCCGTGTGGCAGTTCCCTGGCCATGTCGGCCGGCAAGCTCACGCCCGCCGCGCCCGGCAGCAGCTCGGGGGCGGCGGACATCAGGAATTCGCTGAACGAGGAAGTTCGCGCTCTGAGATATACGGACGGGGGAAGGTCGGCGTTGGAGTCAGAACCCACGCGAGAGTCCTTTCCTGGTGGCAGGTACGCACCGCTCTTCCGCCGAGCCGCCCGCCTCGGCGTCGTTCATGAATCGTCCTCGCACTCACGAGCAGCGGACACAGGCGGCATTCCCGCGCATCGACTGTAAGCAGATCTGATCATCAAGGACGACAACGCGCACAAAAACCGCTGGTCGGGCCGGGCCGGGCAGCAATGAGTAGATTTCGGTGACGCTCTATTTCTACTATTTCTGTCAAGCAGCGATCGACCGGGCGCCGAGGTGACCCGCAGGCCGGTCTCGAGCTCAGCGATCGGGTGTTCCGGACCGCGCTGGCGTCCGCCAAGATCCTGGCACTGAGGTCGCCGGCCGGCGAGGCGGTAGAGATTCCGGCAACGGTCGCTGAATGGCGTCCGCCCGGTCGGTGACCGGCAGGCCTTCGTAGAGGCTCATGTCCGGGTCGGGGCCGTCGTTGACGAAGTGGATTTCGTGGGCTGCCGGTTCGGGGTCCCGGTACGCGGCGGTCATGACCCGGCGGGCGGTCGCGGCGGGTTCCTGCGTGATCCGGTTGGCGAGGTTCTGCTCGGCGGGCGGGTCGTGGCGAGCAGGTCTCGTTCGGGGGGTGAACTCGAGCGGGTACTTCTGTGTCGCGAGGTCGATCACGGCATCGCGTACTTCCGGCTGCGGTTCGCTCACCTCTCCGGGCACCATCCTATTTTACCAGGTCAGAAGCTATTTACCTGGCGAGTTCGGCGTTCGCCGGAACCCGTGCCGCCGGGTGCCGGACGGGTGCTCTTTTGCGGCTTCGGCGAGGACTTCTCCCGCGTCAGTCAGCGCCGCCCTGGCCTGCCTGGCGTCCTCTGCCTTCTTGCGTGCCCGGGCGACAGCGTCCGTCGCGATGGGCGGCGCGCCTGCCGGATAGGTCGCATCGACTTCATTGAGCTCGCCGTTGTCGAGTAGCGTCCACCGGATGCCTGCGGCATCGCCGAAGTACGCGACCGGGAGGAGCTGCAGTTCCTCGGTGCCGAGCGGAAGTTCGCGTTCCGCGTCGCCTTCCTGCCCTGGAGCGATGTTGCCGAGGACATCCTCAGCCCCGGCTTGCACACCGGTGTCCGCAGCGACCCAGTGGACTCGGACATCGTAAAGGGGCTGGCCGCCGGCGTTGTGAATCCTGGCGCGCGCGACCGGGGGAAACTTGCCGGTACTCCCGGCAGGGGAGCGTGTCAGCTCCTTTCGGAAGGAGGTCGCGAGGTAAACCAGGCTGGCGCGCTGCCGCCGTCGTTCGTCGGCCTCCCGGCGACGATCGTCCTGATCGTCCTTCGCCTGCTGCTGGAGCAGGCTGACCTCCGCTGCCTGCTTCCGGAACGCGAGGTAGGCGAACACGGCGGTGACGATGGCGCCGGCGGCGAGTACGCCGGTAAGAGCGGCTGTGAGCCAGGTCGGTGCGGTCAGTGGGTCCGATGATGCGGCCGCGGCAAATGACATCTCTGTTGTCTATGTCTGTCGCGGTTCGAGCGCTGCGGGATCGACGCCCAGCTCGTCAAGGTCCAGCAAGAGCACGATCTGCGGCCCGTCCGCGCGCAGATCGACTCGCGCAGGGCATCCGGCCGGGCGTCCTCCGTTAGCTGCGGACAGGGTCGCGAGCGCTGGCCGCAGCCTGGCAGCGACATGACGCGGCAGGTAGCCCACGTGCCCGCCCAGCGTGTACACGGCAACCGCGTTCGGGTCGTGCAGGTTGCCCGGCTCGCCGATCAGCACTGCGTCAATCTGCCCGGTGTCCGGCACGCCGCGCACGGATTCATTTACCGCCGCGGCGTGATAGGGCAACCCGGCAACGGGAATCTCGGTAGTGCCCGGAAGCCAGAGAACATCGACGCGCTGGACACCTGTCGCCGCCGGCGCCGCACGCGCAGCTGGTGCCGCCCTCCGGCGACCGCCGCGGGCGTTGCCCTTGATCGTCCTGACGACCTGATCGGCGACTGCCGACTCGAGCGCCGCACCAGGGTGCGCGACATTGAATGCGCCGCGGCGGATCTGCTTCACCGGGGTGGGCGACAAGGCCCAGCCTGCTGTCCGTACCGGGTGCGCTGCGCGGCGCACGGTGCGCCGGGCTTTCTTCAGCGGCTTCGGGGCGAGCAGGCGCCAGAGAATCCCCATCGCGGTCACCTTCCGACGCAATTAAGACGGCCGGGTCCCTACTTCCGATTACAGCGGCCGGCATAGGCGTGGCAATAGACCTCGGGGGCATGCGCAACACGGGCGCCCTGCCGAATGACAAGGAGCCGGATGGCCTGGCAGGCGATGGCACACGGCGTAGCCGCTGCCGACCGCGGTGAGCTCAGGGCTAGGCCTGCCGTAACGGCTATAGGTGTTGAAGAGCCGTGCCTCTCCGCGGCCGCAGCAACTCGGGGAGAAGCCGGAAGGCTAATCGCCGGGACGCTCGCCGAAGAAGGCGATGAGTTCGAATCCGGTGGCGCCGGCGCCAAGTTTGGCGTGACTCATGATCTCGCGGACGGCCGTCGCGTCCTCGGGAGATAACTGGGCGAGGAGCTCATCGGTGCTGCGGGCCGGCTGTAGCTTGTAGCGGGCCCGGATGTCAGCGAGCGCTGCCTGGTCCTCGGCGGCGCGGCGCGCGTTCCTGCCGACTATCCGCTTGCGCGCGCGGTCACTGCTCATGGGTCCGATGATGGCACTCGGCGGCGCCTCCCGTGTGCTACGCGTCGGACGGCCACACCATCTTGATCGTGCCTTTGTAGACGCCGTAGAGGTACGGGCCTGGTTTGGCAGCCGCCTGGAGGATCCGGTGCCGGTTAGTCATGAAGTAGGCGGCTTGCTCTGCCCAGGGCGCTAGCGAGGTTGTACCGCTAGGTCGGCGTACCGGGGGGGCCGGAGCCCCGGCCGGATCCCTGCCGACAACCTCAAGCCCGCGGTGATCAGGGCCCTCAAGGGGACGCGGCCGCAGATCGGATCAGTCCGGCCAGCCCGCCATCTCGATCACCCCGGTAGCACGAAGGCACACCAGCAGGCTGGACGGTGCCGTCGGCGGCGGGGAGGCGAGCCCCGGCATGGACTTGGTGAGGATGATCGCACCGAGCCGCTTCAGGACGGGTTGCCATTGGACCGGCCCGATCCGGATAACTACGGGTTGGGCGGTCCGGCACCGGTTCATGGCCGCCCGCGCGGCCGGCCGCGAAGTCCCCGGCCGGAAGACCACGTCAAGCTCGTAGGGCGAGGCGCACTGGCCGGCGCAGGTAAAATTCGCGTGCGAACTCGTCGCCGTCTGGCTGCACGCAGCGGTTGCCAGAAACGGGGCTACCGTCACGCTCGCGATCGCTGCGGCGCGCAGTCTCATGCTAGATATCAAGCCATGCCGCGGCCGCGCCAGGCAATCGGTGTCGGCGCTTTGTTCTGCATTCGTGCTCTGGACGACTAGACGGGGCTCGTATGGTGCGTCACCCTCGCGCTTCTTACTATCCGTGCCTAGTTGCAGCCTCATCGGCCCCGTGTCCGAACCTGCCCCACCAGGTCGCCCGCGATCTGCGCCACGGTCGGCTCGCCGAATACCGCGCGCCGGCAGACTCACCTGATGACATCACGCCGGCACCGCGCCGCGCTCTCCAAGGCGCCGAGAGGATGCGGCGGTGTCTTGCGCTGGCAGGGTCATGGTGCACGCTGCCCGATAGCGGCCGGCACGTCAGGATTGGATCCAGATCCTGAGTTCTGGCCCCACCGCGGATCCTGGGCGGAATCCCTTCATCGCCCAAGACGGCTGGAGCCGGGGGGCCGGTTCAGCTAGATCGGCTCGCCGAGGTCTCGCGACATCCAGCCGGGTGTGTCGAAGCGCACGGGGGGAGTGCCAACCAGCTCTGTCAGGTGCGTCTCAAGGTTCTCGAGCTCGGCGGGACCGATCTGCCGCTCCCATTGATCGCGCAGCTCGTCGAAGATCGCTTCACCTTCGCGCAGCACCGCGAAGCCGAGCGGGGTGACCTGAAGGAGCATGCGGCGGGCGTGGCGGGGGTCTGTGTCGCGTGTCACGTATCCGCGTTCCTGCAGGACTGCGATGGTTTTCGCCGCTGCCTGCTTGGAGACGGACAGGCGGCGGCCAAGTTCTGAGGCGTTGCCAGCGCCGGCGGCGATGGCCCGCATCGCGAAGTCATGGACGGGACGCACATCCTCGTAGCCACGCCGGGCCAGTTCGGCTGTCGCGGTGTCCGCCAGTGAGCGGAAGCCTCCGAGCAGGAGCAGGGCAAGGTCGGCGCCGGAGCGGGACATGGGAGAAGACTACGGCCGCGATTGGACAATGACAACCAGGTTGGCTAAGGTTAATGACATCCAGGTTGTCTAAGCAAGGAGAAGACATGGACGTCGTGCCAGCTGGTCCCGTCCTGCCGGGGATCACGCACCACTATGCGGACGTCAACGGGACCAGGCTGCACTATGTCGCGGCGGGGACCAGCGGATCTCCGGTCCTGCTGGTCCACGGGTTTCCCGAGACCTGGTGGGCCTTCCGGAAGCTCATCCCGCTGCTCGCGGCCAGCCACCGGGTCTTCGCCGTTGACCTGCGCGGCTTCGGCGACTCCGCCAACGAGCCGGGCACCTACGACAGCACGACGTCAGCCGAAGACCTGCACCTTCTCATCGGGCAGCTCGGGGCCGGGCCGGTCCACCTGACCGGGCAGGACATCAGCGGGGCGACGGTCTTCCGCCTCGCGGCCGCGCATCCGCAGGACGTGCTGAGCCTCACCGCCATCGAGATGGGCCTGGCCGGGTTCGGCCTGGAGATGCTGGCCGATGTCACCCACGGGGGCAGCTGGCACATCGGCGTCCTCGCCACGCCCGGTATCCCCGAGATGCTGCTCGCCGGCCGCGAGCGCGAGTTCCTGGGACAGTTCGCGTTCCCGGCGATGAGCGCGACCCCCGGGGCCATCACCGAGGCCGACATCGACGAGTTCGCCCGCACCTACTCGCGCCCCGGCGGCTGGCGCGGAGCGGCCGGCCTCTACCAGTCGATGCTGCGGGAGGGCCCCGACATCAGGGCTCTCGCCCAGACGCCCGGGCTGACTGTGCCCGTGCTTGCGGTCGGCGCGGGCGGAGGCGCCTTCACGGCCGGCACCATGTCCCAGGCCGCGCCGGGCGAAGTCAGCTCCGTGTCACTCGAAGGCGTGGGCCACTACGCCGCCATGGAAGCCCCTGATGAGCTGGCGAAGGCCCTTCTCTACTTCGCCGCAAGCGTCGACACGGCCTGACTGCTGCAAGTAATGCCCGGACCAGACTGGCAGCCGCCCTACCGGAAGATGCGCCAGCGTGGTTCCGGAGTTCTGCACCAGCCGATCAGCTGATCCGGTTCCAGCCCGGTGGAATTGCCAGGCAGAACCGCGGCCGGCCCACCGCACGGCTGCGGCGGGGACGGGCCGGGTGATGCGAGCAGCCGGCCGTCGCGGCAGCTAAGGCCGGCACCGAGGCGGGGCTGAACGTGCAGGTGCGGCTATTCATCGCGGTGCTCGCCGTCTGGCAGTCTGACACGATGCTGGGGTGAGCGAGGACCGGGGCGCTGAGCCAAGCACTGCCGAACGTCAGGTAGCGGCGGGGTTTCAGGCGATGGCGGCCGGAGACTGGGGTGCCGCACGCGATACCTTCTCCGCCGTCATTGAGCTGGCCGAGGTGCCGGAGGCGTTCCTTGGCTTGGCGAATGCGCTGTTCTGGCTGGGCGACCTCGCCGGCACGATCGCTAATTGCGAGAAGGCATATGCCGGGTTTCGCCGCCGCCCCGATCCGCTGTTCGCCGCTGGCGCCGCTCTGGCGCTGGTGGGTTACAACAAGGGATACCTCGGCAACACAGCGGCCGCGCGGGGATGGCTGTCGCGGGCGACGCGGATCATTGACAGCGAGGCTCCGGAACTGCGCGGGGAGCTTCTCGGGGCGACCGCGTATGTCACCGACGACCCGGTCGCGAGCGAGGCGCTGGCACGGCAGGCGGCGGAGATCGGCCGCGCGACCAGTAATTCCGGCCTTGAATTGATGGCAATGCACGCGGTCGGGCAGGCGCTGGTGCAACAAGGCCGGACCGAGGAAGGCATGTCGCTGCTGGACGAGGCGATGGCCGCGGTGATCGGGGGCGAGGCTGGCGATCCGCTGATCGTCGCGCAAATGAGCTGTATGACGATGGTGGTGTGCGGCAGTTGTTTCGATCTGGAGCGGGCGACGCAATGGGTGCAGTCGCTGCAGGCCTTCATCGATCGATACGGGTGCCCGTTTTTGTACGCGGAGTGCCGTACTTATTACGGCCGTGTCCTGTTCGAGAATGGTGACTGGGGCGCGGCCGAGGCGCTCTTGATCGATGCGATCGCGATGTCACAGGACGTGTTCGCGGCGCCGCACGCGTTCGCCTGCGGGACGCTCGCCGAGCTCAGGCTCGCGCAAGGACGGCTGGAAGACGCGGCGCGGGTGCTGCGTGGTGTCGAGGGACGCGAGGAAGCTGCAGCGGCGGTTGCCCTGGTGCACCTGGCGCGGGGCGAGCCAGCGGCGGCGGCGGCGGTGCTGCGGCGCAGGCTGGCCGCGACCAGCCAAGACCGGCTCGATGTCGCGGCAGTGATCGAGTTGCTCGGCGAGGCAGCGATCGCGCTGGGCGACGGGGCCGCGGCTATCGAACGGGCACGGACACTGGTCGCGCTCGGCGCGGCCAGTAACTGCCATCTCATCGTCGCGCATGGCGAGCGACTGCTCGGGCACGCACTCGAATCGACCGACGTCCCGGCGGCGCGCATGCATCTGGAAACGGCGCTAGGGGCGTTCGCCCGGTCCGGGATTCCCTATCGCACCGCGCAGACCCGGCTGCTACTCGCCCAATTGCTCAGCCGCACCGACCGCGAGGTGGCGGGTACCGAGGCGCGCGCGGCGTGGTCGGTTTTCGAGGATCTGGGGGCGAACCGCGACGCGGACGCCGCCGCGGCGCTGATGCGAGATCTTGGCGTGAAGGCCGCCAGGGGTGGGCCACGGAATATCGGTCGGCTGAGCAGACGTGAGCAGGAAGTGCTCGCCCTGCTCGGCGAAGGGCTGTCCAATCCGCAGATCGCCGAACGGCTGTTCCTGTCGCGCAAGACGGTGGAGCATCATGTGGCGCGCATTTTGTCCAAGCTCGGCCTGCGCGGGCGCGCCGAAGCCGCCGCAGTCGTGGCGCGGAGCACAGGGGAGATATCAGCCCGGGATTAGGTGAGTTCACCGATGCTCCGGTCCGCCCGTGTAGGTCATCGTGGCCCTCATGACGAAACCGTGCGAGCGGCCCGCTCGGGATGACAGCGATCCAGGCGTCGGCGTTTGCGCGGGACCGACGTTGGAAGGAAGGCCAATGCGCGCAGTCATCGGACGGGTCGAAATCAAGCCAGGCCGGGCGGATGAAGCGCTCGCGATGATCGCTGCAACCGGTGTCGCGATGCTGCAGAGCATGGCCGGCTCGGCGGGCGGCTATTGGGCCAGGGGCGGCGGGGACGAGGTCATCCAGCATTCGTTCTGGCTCTTCGACAACGAGGAGAATGCCAGTGCGGCGGCGGCGGCATTCCGCCAGCTCCGCAACCTGCCCCAGGCGCCTGCGACGTTTGTCAGCGTCGACGTATGCGAGATAGTCGGGCAGGCCTGAGCTGGCGCCGGAGTGGCTATGCCGCCCCGAATGGAGTGTCTGGCGCTCATAGAGATGGAATGACTTCAGATGAGCATTGAGTGGGAGATGTACGAATCGGGTCCGGCTCGTGCCGACCGCACTGTGCTGCTGCTGCCCGGCGGCCTGAATACAGCGCGCTCCTACACCGAGCTGATGGCTCAACCTGCCCTTGCGGGGGTCCGCCTGGTCGCGGTCACGTTGCCAGGACATGGCGGCACGCCGCCGCCAGCGGACTTCAGCATCGATCACTATGCGCGGCTTGCCGCCGAACTCGCTGCCGACCTCGGCAGCGACGTCGTAGTGGGATTCAGCATCGGAGCCAGCGTCGCGCTGGAGATGGCCGCATCGGGGGCGTTTGCAGGACCGGTGGTGCTGCTTGGAATCAGCCTCTCGCCTCAGGACGAGCCGGTGTTCCTCCGCGCCATGGACCGACTCGGGGTGGTGCTGGGAAGCTTGCCGTGCGCCGCCATGCTGAAGATGATCCCCATGGCCGCCAAGAGCGCGCGGGTACCAGCCGATCGCCGAGCTGAACTCATCGCCGACCTCCGTAAGAACGACCCGGCGATCATGCGGCAGATCTTCCGCGGTTACCTGAGCTACCTCGACCGCCTGGACGGACCGGCGGCACGGCTATGCGAGGCGGGCATCCCGGCCTGGGTTGTGCACGCAGAAAAGGGCGACGGCGGGCTCACCGACGCCGAGCGGCGGACGCTTGAGGAGTGCCCGGACACAACCGTGATCACTATTCCGGGCACCAGCCTCTTCATCCCGAACGAGGAACCTGAGCGGGTCGCCACCTACATCAGCCAAGCGCTCAACCGCGCGGCGGCGGGCCGGTCGAGGTAGCCCGCACCCGTACTGCCGTTCCGGTATCCGACCGAGTCAAGAGGGGTGCCGTGGGCATAGTCCGGCTCCCAGTTCAGATCCGCGCCGCGGGACAGAAGGTATTCGGCGGCGCGGCGCTGGCCAGCGGCACAGGCGTGCCAGAAGGCTTGCGACACAGGCTGCGATGAACCTCGTGCCGTCGTGCGCGCGCTGGGATCGGCGCCAGCGGCGATCAGCAGCCCAACGATCTGCGGACCGTTCGGGAAATAGCCGGGCCAGTCGCGATCAGATGCAGCGGCGTCGCGGAGCCGCTCTCCTTGCTGCCGAGCCTGGCTCTCGCCAGCGCGGGGTCGGCGCGCAGCATTTTCTCGATCGCGGCGACATCACCAGTGCGCACCGCCGCGCGCATGTCGACCGCGGTCTGGTCGTGGTCGGCGACCCACTTGCTGGCCTCAGGCTGCATGACAGTCCATGATGCCAGCGGCCCGCGCTACAGCACTCAGTTCTCCCGCGACCTTCGGGTACTAGGTCCAGCTCACGGGCCCTGTCCCACCCGAGTCACAGCCGATGGCGACGCTGAGGCCAACCAATCGCCTATGGGGTGCGGAGGCCGGGATGAGTTTCACGAATGCTGACGTCGCCAAGCACGCCTACGAATTAGCAGACAGGTCCAGGGGTCTGACGCGAATGGCTGCGCTGTGCGTCAGTGTCGCCGCGGCCACTACTGACACGATCTGCCGCGCCCGAGCCGCCCTGGAGATCGTCCGCACTCAGGTCTGCGCCAGGGGGCGCAGACCCTGCTGGCCGACCTTGCCGAGAAGCCGGCTGCCGACGCATTCCCGTTCCCACTCGATGGCGTCCTAGCGCAGATCCCTGGCCCGAAGATGGGGCAGTTACCCGACTCGCTGTCGCTTGCCGATCCGTAGGACGGATGACCCGCGCATCGTGACGACGGACTGGTGCTGCGCGGCCTCGATTCACTCCCGGTCGTGCTCGGTCCCGGCCAGTAGGGCCGGATCCGGCCCGCGCGGTCAGGAGGCGACTGGGTCCCAGCCGCGCAGGTGCCGGACGGACTGGCGGTATTCCCACTCGATCGCGTCCTTGAGCAGGTGGGCCACCCGCCCGCCAGTGGTGATGCCGGCGATGTCGGCGACCCCGCGGCGCGGTCCGACCGAGACGACGAAACCCTTGTCCTTGAAGGAGAACGCTTCCCGCGGTCGGGCCGCTACTTCCGCGTCCAGATTGCGGGCTACGGTCTCGCCCTCCTCAAGCGCTACCTGCGCCAGCGCGGGCAGGACGTGGCCGGTGTGCGGATCGACCACCGAAGCGAGATCGCCCGCGACGTAGACATCCGGGTGGTCCAGCGCCCGCAGGTACTGGTCGACCTTGACGCGGCCGTTGTGCCCGGTCGGCAGTTCCGACTCGGCCACCAGGTCGGGCGCCTTCAGCCCGCCCGCCCAGATGAACACCCCGCCTTCGATCAGCTGGCCGTCTTCGAGCCGGAAGCCTTCGTGGGTAGCGGCGCTGACGGCTGCCTCTGTGCGGACGTGCACGCCCAGGTCAGCAAGTATCCGGGTGGCCTTCTCGATCAGCTGGGGTGAGGAACCGGCCAGGATCGTCGGGCCTGCCTCGATCAGCAGTACGGCGGGCCGATCCGGCGCCAGGCCGTGGCTCTTCGCTACCTCGGGCATCATCTCGGCCAGCTCACCAGCGAGTTCGACTCCGGTGGCGCCGCCACCGCCGACCACGACTGTCGCCAGGCGGCGCTGCTGGTCAGGGTCGGTGGCGGATGCCGCGGTCGTCAGCGCGCCGGTGACCGCCGACCACACGCGCTCGGCATCGCTGGCCGAGTAGAGCGAGAGCGTGCGCTGAGCCAGGCCGGGGATGTCGAAGTCGTTGGGCCTGCTGCCCAGGGCCAGCACGAGCCGCCCCCAGCCGATCGGCCCATCGCCGGTGAGCAGGTTCCGTCCGGCCAGATCAAACCCGCTGATCTCGGTCTGGACGAAGCGAACCCGCTTGGCCAGCATGTCCTGGACCGGGATCCGCACCGCGTCGGCGGCGCGGGTCCCGGCGGCGACCCGCGGTAGCTCGGTAATCGCCTGGTGGTAGTCGTGCCGGTCGACCATGATGATGTCTATTTCGGGCCGGTTGCGGAGCTTGGTTGTCAGCCGCAAGGCGACGTGCAATCCCGCGTATCCCGCTCCGGCGATCACGACCGGACCGCTGCCGCTGCCGCTGTCAGTGGACACGTTCACGGCGTCCTCCATCGGTATCGTCCGCTTCTGCACAGCCGGCCTCGATGGCGTTCAGTTGCCACAGTAGTGCGCCGGTTGTCAGGCCTCGCCCGCGACCGGCAGCGCTAGCGCGCGGACCCAGGTTGCCGGGCCGCCGCGGTGGCAGGGCCGGGGCCCGCCGGGTCCATCGCCCGCGGGCAGGGCGGACCGGTGCACGGGCCCGGCGGCATCGCCTCGCTGGCGGCCCGGCAGGCCCGGACGGCTCGCCGCCAGGGCGGAGCAAGAGCATGCCGACCGCCACCGCGGCGATGACGGCGAGCGAGCCGGCATAGACCAGGGCTGTCGGGTGCAGCCCGTAGTTCGTCGTCGCGATGCCAGCGACCAGCGCCGGGATGCTGAACGCGAGGTACGCCACGATGAAGATGGCGGCCAGCAGGCCGGCTCGGTCGCCGGGGGCCGCCAGGGCGGTGATCATGCGGAAGGCGCCCAGGAAGGCAAGCCCGAAGCCGACGCCCGCGACTGCGGTGCCGGCGAAGCCGGCCGCTGTCGCCGCCGCGATCGCCCCGAATGTCACCGCCATGCCCGCGAGCAGGAACAGGCAGCCCGCCAGCATCGCCATCCGGGCGCTGATGTTGCGGAGCAGCAGCACCGCCGTGGCCCCGGCGCCGGAGAGCAGGAAGATCACCAGGCCACCCATACGACGTCGGACGATCCCGTCGTCTGGGCGGCCAGCGAGGGTCCGAGCGAGAGGTACAGGCCGCCGAGTGCCCATCCGGCGATCAGGCACGGTATGGCCGCGAGGAAAGCCCCGCGGGCCTGCAGCGGGACGGCGACCCTCGGCCGGAGCGAGGCTACGACGCCCGGCCGCCTGGTGCCGGGCTCCGCCATGGCCAGCACGGTGACGATGCCGGCGATGAAGATGCCCAGCAGCACCCACCAGATCAGGCGGGTGGGTGCCGGCGCGTATTGGACTAGCGTGCTGGTGATCAGCGCGCCGAGCGCGAGGCCCATGGTCGAGAAGGCGTTGGTCACCAGCGACGCCCGCTGGCTGCCGTCTGGCTGCGTGTCGATCAGCGCGGCGCCGATCGGACCGCTGGCCAGCCCCGTCGCGAGGCCCTGCAGACATCTGGCGACGAAGAGCGCTCCGGCTCCGTTCGCGATCAGGAAGACCCCGCACGCGCCCGTGCTGAGGACGAGCGCCGCGATTATCACCGGAAGTCTGCCGAGATAGTCCGATACTGACCCGAAAATCAGCAGCGTTACGAGCAGGACCAGCACGTACACCGCGAACACGGCCGTCAGCGTGGTCGGCGAGAAATGAAACCGGGCCTCGTAGACCGGATACAGGGGCGACGCGGCCGCCGATGCGAAGAACAGCATCATGAACAGCACCGCCAGGATCCAGAACAAGGCCGTCTGCGGCAGCCTCCGGTGCCCGGTCACAGACAGCGCCCTGCCCGGGACCGGCGGACTCAATCCGCGCGCGCGAGGCCCGGTCCGCAGGCGAGCGTTTGGCCTCGCGTTGCCGCGGGCATGGCCTGGCACTTACCGATCCGAAGGTCGGCCCGGACACTCGGGGAGGGCTGCCAATGCCGACGTTCACGATGCCGCAAGTGCTCTTCCGGACCGTGGATGGAGTCCGGATCCGGTACGCCGACAGCGCCGACGCGCCGGGGCCGACGGTCCTGCTGACCAGTCCCTGGCCGGAGAGCGTGTACGCGTTCGGGCCCGCGTGGGCATCGCTCGCCGGGCACGCCCGGCTCTTCGCCGTCGACCTGCCGGGCTTCGGCGCCTCGGCGCGCCGGGATGACCTGCTCGCACCGCAGGCGATGGGCGAATTCCTGGTCCGGCTCACTGCCGAGGCGAAACTGGGCCGCCCGCACATCGTCGCCCCGGACGTGGGCACGGCGGCGGCGCTGTTCGCGGCGGCCGCCCACCCGGATGCCTTCGCCAGCGTCATCGTGGGCACCGGCGCGACAGCCGTGCCGATTCAGCTCGGCGAGCCGCTGGCGTCCTGGGTGCTCGACCCCGACCTCGACAAGTACCGCCAGCTGGACTCCCGCGTGGTCGTTGACACGGCCGTCGGCACGATCGCGGGCGGGATACCCGATGACGTCCGGGCAGACTACGTAGCCAGCTATGCCGGTGACCGGTTCGCCGAATCGATCCGCTACGTCCGCAGCTATCCCGACGAGCTGCCCGTGCTCGCCGGACTGCTGCCGCGAATCACGACGCCGGTCACGGTCATCTCCGGCCGCCACGACCGCGTAGTGCCGCTCGTCAACGCGCGCTTCCTGGACGAGCGGTTGCCGATAAGCCGCCTGGTGACGATCGACGCCGGTCATTTCGTCTGGGAGGAAGCACCCGCCGAGTACGCGGCGGCGGTGCTCGAAGCTGTCCGGGGCGACTGGCCGTGAGCACGCCAAGGAATAGCAGATGTCGACGTCACGGCGGCACGGGCTGTCTCGTCTCCTGAGGACGGGCGGCGCGGTAGCGCGAGCCGCCAGCTGGAGACGGAGGCAACTAGATGCAAGCGAGCGACGAACAGCTCAGCGGACCGGACAGCTACTTCGGGCCGCTGCGCCGGGCCAATTACATACGGCTGGTGAGCTTCCGCCGCAGTGGCGTGCCGGTCCCGACACCCGTGCACGTCGTGACGGACGGCCCGGTCGCGTACTTCCGCACCTGGGACGTGTCCGGCAAGGCGAAGCGCCTCCGGTATACCGCCTCGGTCGAGGTGGCGCCGAGCACGGTCCGCGGTCGCGTCCGCGGGCCGGTGCTGCTGGCGGAGGCGCACCTGCTGACCGGCGCCGAAAGCGAGCGCGCGGCCCGGCTCATCGCCGGGCGGCACCCATTCCTGCACGGGCGGCTGATCCCGTGGTTCCACCGCAAGCGCGGCTGGGTCACCCAGCAGTACCGGCTCGATCCGCCGTCGGCTACCCGCTGACGTCAGGAGGCGGAGGGCTTGCCGAGCGAGCCTGCGGACGTCCGGGCCGCCAGGAACATGGCGACCAGCCAGCCAACGATGGTCCAGCCGAGCAGGGCGTTGGTGACCACGACTCTGACGATGTCCGGGGTCCGCCGGTAGTAGCCGATGATGCTGGGCAGCCAGTACATCGCGAGGACGATCAGGATGAGGGCAATCATCGCGAGTAAGGCGATCACTTCCATGCTCATCATGTCCGATCTTGATCGGCTAAATCGAGAGTGACGCCACTGTAACGACTCGCCGCCGGAATCGTTGCGACTCAGCGCAACGTCCCTCGTACACAGCGCTACTGCGGCCTTCTTTGCGCGCTATCGGCCGATCGTGCGCACTAGTCAGCCCGCCGGCGGCACCACGACGATCATGATCATGTCGGCGCGCCCGTCGCCGCCGTTCTCGTACCGGTGCGGAACGCCGCCGGGAAACGTGGCGCACATCTGCGGCCCGACCTGGTAGCCCTGCCCGGCGATGGTCAGGGTGACAGTCCCGCGCTGCACCCAGATCATTTCCCGGGTCTCCGGCGTGTGCGCGTCGCCGCCGAAGCTCTCGCCGGCCTCGAGCCGGAAGGACCACAGCTCGGCCGCCCACGGAGCCTCGGTGGCGCCGACGATGACGCCGCTGCCACCGTGCTGCCCGTGCCAGAGCGTACGGAATGCGCTCTCATCCGTGATCGCGACGCCGGGTGAGCCCGAGGTCTCTACCAGCCGGGTCACCGGGACGCCGAACGCATCGCTGATCCGGGCCAGCGTCGCCAGGTTGGGATTGGACTTGCCCTGCTCGATCGCGACCAGGACGCCCTTGCTTACCCCGGACCGGCCGGCCAGGTGATCCAGGGACCAGCCGCGCTCCGCGCGCAGCGTCTGCACCGCACGGGCGACGGCGGCGGTCACGTCGGGCTGAGTGGGCATGTCGCTCCCGCGCGTCCGGTTGGCGCCTTCCGAGGCGTCAATCCGGTCAGTATAGTGAACTGTGTAGACCTATAAACCGACCGGAGTCGAGTCTTCGTGGTCACCATCTTCGCGCTCGCGGCAGCGCTGCTGTACGGGTCGGCGGACTTCCTTGGCGGAGTCGCCACCCGGCGGGCGCGCGTGCTCGCGGTGCTGCCGCTGTCGGCCGGCGCGGGCGCGGTCATCATGATCGCGTCGGCGCTGCTGGCCGGCGATCCGCTCCGGTCGGCGGGCCTCGGCTGGGGCATCGCGGGCGGGGCAGTCGGCGGGGTTGGCCTGATCATCTTTTACGCCGGGCTCGCGGCCGGCCCGATGAGCGTCGTGGCACCGGTCTCCGCGCTCATGTCTACCGTCCTGCCGCTGACCTTTGCCCTGGCCGGCGGCGAGCGGCTGAGCGCGATGGAGTACACCGGAGCGCTCCTGTGCCTGGCCGCGATCGTGCTGGTCAGCTCCGCCGAGACCAAGCAGTCGGCGGGCAGGCCGAGGCGCCGCGGGGTCATGGCGGTGCTGGCGGGCACCGGGTTCCACGGCCGGGCCGTGTCCTATGGTCTCGGCGCGGGTACCACGTTCGGTCTGTTCTTCCTGTTCATCAGGTACGCGGGCCAGTCCGGGGCGCTGTGGCCGGTGTCGTCGGCCCGGGTCAGCCGGCCTCGCGGTCGTCCTGGTCGCGGCCGCCGTGACGCGGACCCGCCCGATACTGACGCAGGCCAGCCCGAGGCTACTGGCGGCCACCGCGGGCTCGGGGATTCTGGATGCCACCGCGAACATCTGCTACGTGCTCGCCACCAGGGCCGGCCTGTTCGGCCTGGCGGTGGTGCTGACCTCGCTCTATCCCGGCATCACGGTGCTACTCGCGCGGTTCGTGCTGAACGAGCGGATGCGCCTGCCACAGCGGCTGGGCCTGCTGCTCGCGGCCGCGGGCGTCGTGCTCGTCACCGTCTGAGGACGCCCTGACCTGGCCCAGATAAGCTCGTGCGGCCGGACGCCACACACGAGGTGTCATCCAGCCGCACGAACCCCGGGGAAGGGACCCAGCGCAGCCTTAACTGATGAGCCTTACAGGTCGTCATCATCGGATGCACTGTCTTTGAAGAGCATCCCACAAACCAGCAGGTAAAGCTGCTCGGGATACGGAATAAACCGAACGCGGTCCAGGGCCTGATTCTGGCCCGCCGACTCGATGATGAACTCGCCATAGCCCATCAGTCGGCCGGGGAAAGTCCGCTGGAAGCTCATGTCCGTGACCTTGTTCATCGGCATCATCGCTGCCTTCCTGGTCAGAAAGCCAGTGATATAGAGCAGCCGCTCGCTGGTCACGACGAAGTAGTCGACCGCCCAGTTGAAGATCTTCCAGATAAGCCGCAGCAACAGCACGCCCCAGGCGATCCACAGGATGCCCGCCACCAGGCCGTCGGCGATCGTGGCGGTCAGCACGCCGACGAGTACTAACCCGAGCAGTGCCTGCGCGCTGGCTGGGATGAGGACCGCGGGATGCTGCCGGACGGTGGCGACCTGAACCTCGCGAGGAAGCAGGTACTTGTTGATTGCTACCGGCGCCTTGAGGCCGGAACCTATGCCGGATACCGTCTGCGGTCCCATCGGTCTACAGCTTGTTTACGAACTTCGACATGGAGTTCCCGGCGTCCTGGAGCCCGTGCAGCGCGTTTTTGAGGAACCCGGCCGCACCGTTCGGGTCGGTGGCGAGGTAGTAGATGATAAAAATAACAATCGCCCATGTAATGACCTTCTTCAGCACGTGATCACCTCCTAGGTGCGCTCGAAGCTAGCCGTTACAGCCCGTGAGCATGCAGTTCGTCTCCGCCGTTGGCATCAGCATAGCCCAGTGCATTTTTGCCGACCAATGGCCACAACTGAAGCAACCTTACAAGATCGGCAACGCACTGGCGCGCCGGCGCGCGGCGCCCTTGCCTGCACGGGCTTGTCGTGTAGGGTGCGTACCCGCTCTGCGGCCAGAACCATGCGCGAGAACCCAGAGTCTGACACCATTTCCCTTCTGGAACCCAGGCTGCGGAGTGTCGATGACCGATATGAGCGCCAGCGACTTCGCTGTCGTCGTTTACCGGGAAGATGACGTCTGGGAGGTGGATGTCCTTCCCGCCGCTCTGACTGGCAGCCTCGAAGGCCTCATCCTGGCCACGAAGCAGCAGCCGAGCAGGGGCGGCGCCATCGCCCTGACCGCCGTCGGAGACGACTTCTTTGTCGCGCTCCGGGCGATTGGCAGCCAGGTGTCGGTTTTCCTGTCCGACGTGACGGCGTCGGTGGACTGGCCCCTTGCCCGTCAGGTTCTCGACTACCTGGATATACCCGTCCCTGAGGATGAGGATCTCGATCAGGTGCTGCCGGCCGGGGACATGTCGATCTTCGCCGATCTGGGCCTGGACGAGATGGACCTAGGCGCGCTTTCCGGCAATCTGGACCTATTTCCCGATGAAGTGCTGGCCAGCATCGCGCGACGGCTGGGGTTCGGTCCCGCCCTGGAGCGTGCCCTCGATTTCGCCCTGGGCGCGTAACGGGCTTCGCCTGGCTGGACTGGCACACCGATGACGGGCTACCGGGCGCAGTTTGAGTCGGCGATGCGGGCCGCGCTCGCCGAAGCGGCGGCGGCCGGCGACGACGTGCCGGTGGGCGCCGTTCTGCTGGATGACACCGGCGCGGTGATCGCGCGCGGTCGCAATCAGCGCGAGACCCTGGCCGATCCGGTCGCGCACGCCGAGATCGTGGCGATCCGGTCGGCCGGCGCGCACCGCCGCAGCTGGCGGCTGGCGGACTGCACGCTCGTCGTCACGCTCGAACCGTGCACGATGTGCGCGGGCGCGCTGCTGGCCGCCAGGATCCCTCGGCTGGTGTTCGGCGCCGCCGACCCGCGCGCTGGTGCCGCCGGATCGGTCTGGGACGTGCTGCACGACCCGCGGCTGGGCGCGCCGGTCGAGGTGCTCGGCGGCGTCCTCGCGGACGAGTGCACCGCGCTGCTCAGCGAGTTCTTCGCCCGCCGGAGGCCGGACGGAGCGCAGTGATCCTGCCGACGGCCTCGCTCAGGTAGGCTCTGCTGCGGTGGAGTCGCCTAGTGGCCGAGGGCGCACGCCTCGAAAGCGTGTGAAGGGGCAACCCTTCCGTGGGTTCAAATCCCACCTCCACCGCGCTGGCCTGCAGGAACGCCGCTTAGACAGATGCGAGTGCGTGTGCTGATTTGGCGGTGGTCTCATTTGCTGGTCTCAGTTGTGAGGCGCTAGCGGCCATGCCGCGCGGGGTTGTCCCACGCGTTCTGCCTGGCCACAGGCACGGCACACGCGGCTGAACGAGGATGCGCACGCTCCGTAGGCGTGCGTGTGCGAGTTCACAGAAGTGCTGGCCATCGCCGTAGCTGAGGCGGCGTGGTGAATGGCCGTGCGGTGGGGTGCTGGAGGTCCGGCTGTTCGGCGAGCTTGAGGCGGAGTGCGCTGGTCCTGCCGCGGGCGGCACGCCCGCGGCAGAAGCGGTGCTGGCGGCGCTGCTGAACGACCTGGCCGCGATCGCGGGAGACGTCGTCCTGGTGCTGGACGACTATCCCGTCAACGATTTCGATTGCCGCGCCAGCCATCCACCGCCTGTCACACTGTGCCTGGCACGAGCCAAACTTGACGAGCACGTCTGCGCGAGAGCCGTTCTGGCCACCGACCGCGTGACTGGCGCAGCTGTCGCAGCCGCGCCGAAGGATGATCTACGCGCGGCGGGCCTCGCACACCCGCCCGTCGTGATGCCCGCGATCCGGTGGCGTAGGAACATCTGATTTTGAGCTGTCCGGCGTCGTGCGATGCGGGCTTCTAATCTGGCCGAGACAAGGAGTGCTCATGTCAGACAAGACCGCGGTTCTGGCCATCTCCAAGACGAGGGATCTGCCGACTCGCAGCCTCGGGCTGGCCTGATCGGCGGCGGGCTGCTGGGTACATTGCATCACAAAGGCCTTGGACTCGACCAGGCCCCTGGCTACGTGGCCACCATGCTCTCCGAGCTAGGCGGTGCCCCGGAAGCCCATGTCATCACCAAGGAGACCCTTCAGGAAGTCGAACAGGCCAGTGCCACCAGTGAGTCCTCCTAGCCACGACTGACTGGCGGCGAACTAGGCATCCCGGCAGGCGGCCGATCCGTTGCCAGGGCGAAACGGTGCCGACTGATCCGCTGAATGCAAGCACACCGGGACTCTCTCGGATCGCATCCGAGTCCAGGCGGCTTCGGAACGCTTCATCAGGTGCCGAGTTCTAGGCTGCACCGTCGGGTTGTTATCTCCGTAGCCGGACGGGCCGGGAAAGGTAGCCCGCATCGGGTGATGCGTCGCTGCGGATGCCGGTCGGAGACTCGTGGTGCGGATGGTCGGCTACGTGCTGGCCGCTGGCGGCCAACACGTACGGGCGAGCCGCCACGGCTGCCGCCAGACAGCGGCCCGATGGATCGGCTTATAGGGAGCAGACATGGCAATAGGACCTGTGCAACTCATCGTGTTGGGGTTCAACCGTCCCGACTTTCACGGCGAGATCATCGACGAGCTCGAACGGCTGCGGCAAAACGACACCGTGCGCGTGATCGACGCGCTGGCCGTGTACAAGGACGCTGCCGGTGACCTGGAGGTCGAGCATCTGAGCAACCTGACGGAGCAGGAGGCGGTCGAGCTCGGCACCAAAGTCGGTGCGCTCATCGGTTTGGGTATCGAGGGCGAGGAGGGAGCGGAGGCTGGCGCTGCGGCCGGCGCGGAACGCGCGGAGAGCGAGGGTATCAACGTGCTCGGGAATGCCGAGGAATGGGATGTGCTACAAGACATCCCCAATGACTCGGCGGCTGCGCTGATCTTGCTGGAGCATCACTGGGCAGTGCCGTTGCGGGACGCGATAGCCCGCACGGGCGGGTTCCGCATCAGCGACGCGTTCATCAGCCCGCTGGACCTGATCGAGGTCGGGCTCGTGTCCGCGGAAGAGGCGAAGGAACTGCACGACCTGGAAACCGCAGCAGCAGCGGGCCGCTGATCCGGTCCAGCGACAACGCAGGGGAGGTGTGACATGTTCGGATCCCGCAGGGTCGCGAGACGGACAAGCCGCCGCACGGCGCGGCGTGTCTGCCGCCGCCGCATGTGAGACCCGGCGAGCAGCCGACGAGATGAGCTGATGGCCCCGCGCTGTGAATGCCACACAGCACCCAGCACGCAGCGCGGACGCAGATGGAGCAGGTGAAGCAGCTGAAACAGGCCGCGGTATGCGAGTAGGCACTTCGGCTGGACCCGGGGAGGTGCGGTACCGATGCCGATCGGGAGGCGGTAGCAGCCGCATGCTTGCCGGCGGCAGGTTCAGGCTCGGCGCCCGGCCAGGTAGCCGCGGTCAACGGGGACGAGGGCGTCGATGAGCGGCGGAGCTGGCCGTGAGATGAGCAGCGTTCCGGCTGAGTTGCGGATGGCAGCCTCGCTGGGTGGCGAGATGGGCAGCCGGATCCTGTCCTATGACTGGCCAGCCCACCCGCTGGGCGATCCGGCGGAGTGGTCTGCGGCTGTGCGGACGACGGTCGCTACTGCGCTGGCGTGCCGGTTCCCCATGGTCTTGTGGCTGGGCGACCAGCTGAGGCTGATCTATAACGATGGTTATATCCCGATGCTCGGCGATAAGCACCCTGCGGCCCTGGGCTCTGCAGGCGCGGACGTGTGGTGGGATATATGGGATGTCATTTACCCGCTTCTAGATGGCGTCGTGACCACGGGCGAGGCCACGTGGTCGGATGACCTGAAGCTGATGCTGGTGAACGATGGCCGTCGCCGGGAGCGCTATTTCACGTTCACCTACAGCCCGATGATCGGGGCAGGCGGCGTGATCGAGGGTGTGTTCTGCGCCGTTGCCGAGACGACCGAGCGGGTGCTGAGCGAGCGGCGGCTTCGGACGCTGGGCACGTTGGCAGCTGCGCTGATGGACGTCCAGTCGGTGGAGACGGCGCTGGATACCGCGATCGATGTATGCGCGCATCACCCTGCCGATCTTCCGTTCGCGGCGGTGTACGCCAGCGATGAGGAGGACAGCCGCGTGCGCCTGCGCGGTGCCACTCCAGGCTCGGCCGCCGTCATGCCGCAGTTGCTCGCGTCTTTCACAGATCGCGGCTCCGTCGAGGCAGACGGCCTGCTGCTCGTGCCTGAGCTGTCGGCCCTCCTCCCCTCGCTCGCCGCCCGCCTGGGCGACGACTGCCCGGAGCAGGCCCTGGTGATCACGCTGAGCGGCGCGGCCGATACCGTGGCCGACGGTTCGTCGACGGCTGCTCTGGTGCTTGGCTTGAGCCGCTTTAGGCCCCTAGATGACCAGTACCGCGGATTCTGCCGCCTGGTCGCTGATCAGGTGTCGGCCACGATGGCTAATGCCACGGCGTACCAAGGCGAGCGACGCCGGGCGGAATCCCTGGCGCAGCTTGACGAGGCCAAGACGACCTTCCTTGCCAACGTCAGCCATGAGTTCCGCACGCCGCTGACGCTGATGCTCGGGCCGCTCGATGATGCCCTCGCGTCGCTGAGCGGCGACGACGACGCGCTGGCAGACCGGCTGCGGATTGTGCAGCGCAATGGTCGGCGCCTGCTGCGGATGGTCAACGCGCTGCTGGATTTCTCGCGCATTGAAGCGGGCCAGAGCCAGCCGCACCTGGCTGTCGTTGACCTCGGCGCGCTGACAGCCGGGATCGCGTCGTCGTTCGCCGAAGTCTGCAAGATCGCCGGTATCGAGCTAGTGCTCGATTGCCGGACCGCCTGGGCCGAGGCGGACGCGGCGATGTGGGAAACGATCGTGCTGAACCTCGTCTCCAACGCGTTCAAGTACACCCTGACCGGGTCGATCACCGTGACGGTCGCTCCGGGCCATGACGGCGGGGCAACGATTACAGTGTTTGACACCGGAACGGGCATCGCCGCCGAGCATCTGCCCCGGCTGTTCGACCGGTTCTACCGCCCGGCGGACACAGCCGGCCGCACAGCTGAAGGTAGCGGGATCGGGCTGGCGCTGGTGCGCAGTCTGGTGGAGATGCATCACGGGACCATCGACGTCGATAGCACGCCCGGCCAGGGCACTGCCGTGCGGGTCAGTCTGCCAGCCGCGGATGCCGGACCTTCCGCGGGCGCCGCTGACGGCATCGCGCGGTCGGCCAAAGGGAACGACTATGCCGACGAGGCGCTGGGGTGGCTCGGTGCCGGTTCAGGTGCTGAGCGGGCGTTCTCCTCGCGGCAGCTCGTGCTGGTGGCTGACGACAATGCGGACATGCGCCGCCACCTGGCGACGGTGCTCGGCAGCCGGTGGGACGTAGTCGAGGCCGGTGACGGTCGGCAGGCACTGGAACTGGCGCGGCGTTGTCGGCCGGATCTGCTGATCACCGATGTGATGATGCCGGAGCTGGACGGCTTCGGGCTGATCGCCGCCATCCGCGCTGATGCTGGCCTTGCTGCCCTGCCAGTGATCATGTTGTCGGCTCGCGCCGGGCCCGAGGCTGTCGGCGGCGGCCTGGCCGCCGGGGCTGACAACTACCTGGTGAAGCCGTTCACCTCGCCGGACCTGATCAGCCATGTCGCTGCCCGGCTTAAGGCGGCCGCGCGGGACCGTACCCCTCCGCCGGGCGATGAGGCCTCGCAGCGCGAACGAGCTCTGGCGAGCCTGACCGCGGATATGGGAGCGGCAAAGTCCGTCAGCCAGGCGCTTGAACTGCTGCTGAGGTCGCCGGTCTGCTCGCTGCGAGCCACCGCCGCGGCTGTCGGGCTGCTGGACGAGACGGGCAGTAAGCTGCGCATCACCTACGCCGGCGACCTGACGCCCGATGTCACGGACCGGTACTACCTGATAAGCATCAGCTCCCCGGTGCTGCTGGCGGAAACCGCCCGCACGGACCAGCGCATGGTCGTTCCCGACACCGCCGCGCTAGACGCGCGATTCCTCGCAGAGGCCGCTGACAAAGCGCGGGCCGTTCGTGCCAGCATCCTGGAGCCACTGCATGCCGGCGATGGCGCGGTGATCGGCGCCATGGGCCTGGGCTGGCCCGGTCCGCGCGAGATAAGTCCGGCCGACACTGACCTGACCGGTCGGGTAGCCGCGATCCTTGCCCGCGCCGTCGCTCGCATTTCAGTGGCCGAGCGAGAGCATCAGATCGCGATGTCACTGCAGGAGCGCCTGCTAGGTCTCGGGGTGATATCCCCGGCCGCCGCCGTGTCGGCCGTCTATCAGCGGCCGGCGAGGTCATGCGAGTGGGCGGTGACTGGTACACCGCGACCCCGCTCGGCCCGGCTCGCATCGGCATCTCGGTCGGAGACGTAGTCGGCCATGGCCTGCCTGCCGCGACAGTCATGAGCCAGCTGCGCAGCGCGCTCGGAGCCGCCGCTCTCGCAACCAACGATCCAGCCGCCGTGATCGACCTGCTCGACCGTTACGCCCAAACGCTGGACGACGCCGGTTTCGCTACGGTCGCCTACGCGATCATCGACACCGCAGCCGGCACCGTGAGGTACGCATGCGCCGGGCACCCCTACCCGCTTGTTGTCGGGCCGGAGGGAACGGTGACCTGGCTCGAAGACGGCAGACGGCCGCCGCTGGCGGCCAGGTCCCTGGCAGCCGGGCCGGATGCGCCGACCGGCCGCGCCAACCTACCGCCAGGCTCGCTTTTGGTGCTCTACACCGACGGCCTCATCGAGCGCCGGTCCGAGCCGCTCGATGAAGGTTTCGCCAGACTGACAGCTGCAGCGGCAGGCTGCGCGAAGCTACCGGCTAGCCAGGCGTGCAGGGTCCTCATCAGCCAGATGACCCCCGCCCAGGGTTACGCCGATGACGTCGCCATCATCGCAGTGCGCCCAGCCGGGACCACGGCAGCCAGCCACGTCGACGCGATGCCAGCCAGCTTCAGCGAGCTCGGCCCGGCCAGGGACCGGATGCGGGGCTGGCTCGCACATCTGGGTACCAGCCGTGCGACCACCCACGATGTCCTGCTCGGCACCGGGGAGGCACTAACCAATGCCATAGAGCACGGAAGCGACCTAGATCCCCGCCGCACAGTCAGCGTCGAGGCCTTCGCTGCCGGAGACGAGATGTCAGTGACCGTCACCGACTCAGGCCGCTGGCTGAAAGACTCCGCGGCTAGCCGGGCTACTCAGCGCGGACGCGGCCTGAAGCTGATTCACGGCCTTGCGCACCATTCCCAGACCGCACGCACGATCCTCGGCACCCAAGTCACAATGACCTACCGGATTGGCCGGACGGCCCGATAAGGAAGGGACGGCACGCGAAATGAACTTCCAGCTGCGGCCAGTCGGCCCGCCCGAAGACTCCGGTGACACGGTGCCCGCCGTCCAGATCCACGGCGACGTCGACGCCGCTAACGTCACCGATCTCAGCAACGCTCTGCGCGAGCTGGCCTCCCCGGCTCTGATCATTGACCTCAGCCTCGTCGACTACTTCGGCAGCGCCGGTTTCGCGATGATCGACCGCCTGCTCGACGAGGTCCGGGTCGTAGTGGTGATCTCTCCAGACAGCGTGATGCGCCCTGCCGCCGAGCTGGTAAACCTGCCGTTTTATGACAGCCTCACCGACGCGCGCACGTCGATGGAGCCGCCTGAAACCGGTTCCGGATGTTAGTTGTGTTCGCACGGTCGAGGCGGCTAGCTCCCGGAGCGCGCGCGAACCGCCCATGCAGCGACATCAGCAGGACTGGGAGCGGTGCCTGCCCGGTCATGATCCATCGCCTCAGCAGCGCGCCACTGCGCGGATCGGCTCGGCGCCTCTGATGATCCCGAATCTCCGTGAATCTCAGCGGTAACGGCTGGCTGACAGCCAGCTCGCGATGGGCATGCCGCCAGGTGCCCAAGGATGGTGCAAAGTTCCCAGGGCGTCGAGCTGCTGCTAGATGTCGGCTTGTCGCGGAGGATAACCGGCAGCGCCGAGGTGGAGATAGGCGTCGGCGACGAGCGGTGGTCGCGGCGGCAGGTGCTGCTGTCGCGGCACTCGCCGAGCCCGGCGGAGCTTGATCGGGCCCTCGCATCAGCCACGAAGTCGCATTACGACGGCGTGTACTTCGTTGTTGGCACGGCGGGACCGACACTCGCGGGCGCGGCCGCACGCGAAATCCCACCTCCACCGCCATTGTGATCTCTCGGGACATTGGAATGACCCTGAACCCACGTTAGGGTCGGGGTCGTTGCGTTTGCGGGGTGTTGCGGCTGTGGGTCCGGGCGGGCGGCTACTCCGCTGGCTGCCAGCGTTGCCCTTCGGCTGCCGACCGAACTGTGATGCAGCCGCTGCCTGGGCTCGCGGACCGCAGTCTCAGGAGATTGCCGGTCTCGTAAGTCTCAGTGAACAAGTCGCCCTGCGCTCCCGCGGCGCCGGATCTGCCGCCGCCCATGCCGCGCAGGACGAAGGCGATGGCGACGGCGAGTGCGGCGCCTGGCGACAGGCCCGGCGATACGCTACCGACCCAGTACGTGAGGATCAGCTCCATCCAGAACGCGGCCAGGAGCGAGTAGCCGTGGGCCGGATAGTTGCTCCCGAATCTGGCGGAGACGTTGATAATCGCGTGCGGGGTCGTTGAAATCGTTGATGCGGTCGATCACGCTTCGCACGTAGCGCGCGATCGGGCCGAGCGGGCCTGGCTCGGGTGCTTATTGTTCTGCAGTCACAGCGGCCTCACATCGGGGTCAGGATGATGCGCGGGCCGCGGCGGCGGGAGCCAGCTGGGGGAAGATCTCGGCGAGGAAGTTGCGCAGCACGCTCAGCGCGACTTCCGGCGGCACGTCAGCGTTGGGATCGGCGGGCAGACCCTCGATCTTGACGTGGTTCTGATCCGCATACTCCCGGATCCCCTCATACAGGGTCTTGCCGAGCGTCGACAGGCTGGCACCAAGGGCCGTGTCGTCTTCCATGAACGGCGGTACCGGCCGCGGATCAGGAACGGGCCACGTGTCCGGGTCTCGCGGAGTGTCGAGGGTAAAGACGTGGGAGAACGACCGGGCGGCAGCGTCGCGCGCCGTGAACGGGTCGCCTAGGCCCCACTGCTCGCGCAGCGTGGCGATCAGTGAGGTGTGCCGGTGCTCGTCGTTGAAGACCTCGCCCTCGGCCACCCACGGCGACACGATGACGGCCGGGACCCGGTAGCCGGAGCGGTCGAATGTGAAGCCGTCCTGGCCCGCCGGAGCGGACGGGTCCGGTGGGGGCACCGAGGCCGGGCGGGACGTGGTCGTAGGTTCCGCCGGGCTCGTCCCAGCCGATCAGAAGGGTCGTGTTCCACACGTTGGTCCCCTCGGCCGATTGCATGCACCGGTAGGCGTCGTAGACCCGGGCTAGGAATGCCTCGCCGCCCAGGATCGACGAGGGCGGGTCAAGGCTCTGAACCGCGGTGCCGTGCCCGAGGGCCCGCCCGCAGGCCGGGTGGTAGTCGTTGTGGCCCACGCCCAGCGCAGGCTCGATGAACGAGAAGTCGGGCAGGTCGCCGTTGGCGGCGTCGGTCTCGAACTGGGCGAACGGCACGAAGTGGGTCGCGAATTTGTGTTTCAGCCGCGGGAAGTGGGTCAGGCCGGTGCCCGAGAGCCGCATCGGCTCGGCGATGTAGACCTTCCAGGTCTTGCCGTGCTCATCGAGCCGGTTGAAGATCGTCTCGGCGTCGTTGTGCTGCACGAAGTTCTTGACCGGCGAGTTCACCGCGAACCCCGAGGACGTCGCCGCGGTCCAGAACGACCGGTTAGGCAGCGTCTGCGACGGCACCTCGCAAAACCAGTGATCGAACACACCGAACCCGCGCGCCAGCCCGCTCAGCACCGGGACCTGCTCCGGGGTGAACCCGGTCATGATCTGCGAGTACTCCTCGTAGGTGGGCTGGCGGCCCATCTCGGCGGTGAAGCAGCTGATGAAGTCGGTGACGTAACCGTCCATCGTCGGCACCTGGCCCGGCGCCGGGGCGTTATAGGGCGCCGAGATATCCCCGCCGAGCTTGAACCGGTTCGCCTCATCCAGGATGTTAAACAACTGGGTGTTGGTGTGCGGGTACTCCTCCCCGGAGTCCGGGTTCGGGCTGTCCATATCGGTGGCCGCCGTGTAGGGCACCCTCTTACGGTCGGCGCCGTGCTCGGCCCACTCCGGGATCGGGTTGCTGAGATCCTTGCCGAGCACGCCGTCAAAGGTCTTGCCGTCGCCCGGCCCGTACAGGCAGCCCAGCACGTTGTCCAGCGAACGGTTCTCGAACACCACCACAACCACGTGATCGAGCGCATTGCCCCTGCTCTGACCCGCCATGCCATGCCCCCGGTCCCTCGACGGCGTGCCCGCGCTGACCGTAAATCGGTCCTAACTCAACCCGGCGCTCCAACCCACCGGCATTGAATTTAGGCACGTGGCGTCTCAGATAAGTCACCCGCCAAGGGTGAACCTCGCTGGCTGGCAAGACGCCGAACTGCTCGGCCGGCGGCGGGCAGGAGAATGCCGGCAGGGAGCCAGCCGGCGTCTGGACTGGCGACGGGAGCCGTCTGCCAGACCTGCACGAAGGCAGGCGCTATACCCGCCCGCTGGACCAGCACGCAGGATTCGTGGATACCGGCCACGCACAGCAGCCTGCCGGTAGCCACAGCGGCGGCTATCGGCACGGATAGCGGTGCTCAGTGGGCATTTTCGTCTTCCTGGTGGCGCTTTAGGTCGATTAAAATGCTTCAGCGCCCGAATCCGGAGGAGGCGGCGAAGCTGGACAGTCGACGCGGCAGACCCCGGGGCCTCGCGGTGACGGGCCGGGTTATCACCGCGGCCGGCCTAGTCCTCTTGGCGGGATGCACGTCGGGTCCGGCTAAGACGGCAAGCCGCGAGACTTCGACCTCGGCAGCGGGGAAATCATCTACATCAACGGCTGTGACGCCGGGTTCCAGCGCAAAGTTAATCCAGCCGCCGGGTCCGATCAGCGCCCACCCCGCGCTGCTGAACCAAGCAAGCGCAATGTGCCGGAGAGCAGGCGCGCCTGACGTCACGTTGTGCGCGGGCACTATCGACGCCGAGATCTGGGGGCTGCCGCTGGTAATCGTGAGTCAGCTGCGGGACACCATAGCCTGCCTCGTCAAGGTGAACGTCCTCGACAGCGCCACGAGGCTGGATGGTCCGGACTCGACCGCGGTGCCGTATTCGAACGACGACACGCTCTACTCGACGGCATTTCTCGACTTGCGCGCCGCGCCGCAGCTGCTCAGCCTGCCCGCGGTGAGCGGACGCTACGTCAATTTCCAGCTGTTCGACATGTACACCAACACGATCGCTGACGTAGGCGTGCTTACCGACGGCGGTCATCGTGGTACCTACGCCTTCGTCGGTCCCGGCTGGCACGGCACCCTCCCGAGAGGTGACGTCCGCATCGACGTCCCTACGCCAGATGCATGGCTGCTCGGACGGACCCTGGTGAAGGGGCCAGCTGACCTGCTTGCGGCCGTGGAGCTGGAAGCGCAGTACTCGCTCACCCCTCTCACTGGCCACGGCTCGGGAACGATCGGCGGACCGAGCACGCTCGCCTGTCCGGCACCGGCGCTGCCGGCATCGACGTCACTTGGGTTCCTGGACGATCTCGAGAAGGACATGGCGGCCGATCCGGCTGCTGCCGCCGATGGTCCGGTTGTCCGGGCCATGACTGCGGCCGGCCTCGGCCCGGGCCAAAAGCCGGTAACCCAGAGCTCGAGTAACGCGGCCCAGTATCGCCGGGATCTGCGGCTTGGTGCCCGCCTCCTGACCGGGGTTGTCGGTGGCGGCTCCGCCAGGATCTGGACCGGATATAACCAGGCTGACGCGGGTTCGTATGGCACCGACTACCTGGAGCGCGCCCAGGTGGCGAAGCAGACGCCCGGCGCCCAAGTGCCGGCCCAAGCTGTCTACCTCGGTGCCACCCGGGCCCGGTCGGGTGCTACTACCAGTGCGCTGACCGGAGCCCGCAGCTACGAGATCCGCTTCCCTGCCGGGGATCTCCCGCCGCATGGAGCCAACGGCTTCTGGTCGATCACGCTCTACAACGCCGCCGGGTACCTTGTGGCCAACCCGATCAACCGCTACTCCATCGGCAGCGAAACACCTGGCCTCGTGCAAGGTGCCGGCGGTTCACTCACCATCGTCCTGTCGGCCAGCCGTCCCGGCGAGACGGGCGTGAACTGGCTGCCGGCCCCGAGCGGTGCCTTCAGCCTCGCGCTTCGGGTGTACAACCCCACGCCATCGGTAGTCGACGGTTCCTGGTTCCCGCCCGCAATCCTGACGATCAAGTGATGCGCTAGGTTAAGCCCGCCTCAGTTCGAGCACAGGAATGGTCCGTACTCCAGCAGTTTGGCGTGCGTACTCGGCAAAGCCCGGGTAGCGCCGCGCTTGCTCGGCGTAGATGCGGTCGCGTTCAGCGCCGGTCACTTCGCCGACGGTCACCGCGTATGTCTCGGTTCCGCGCTCGATAGTGCCGTCACCGGCGGCGGTCAAGTTGTGGTACCAGTCCGGATTGGTGGGTGCCCCGGCCCTGGTTGCGAAGACATAGATGGTGTTCGGATCGCTGTCATGCGGGAGGTACATCACCGGGGTGACATACTCGCGCCCGCTATTGCGACCGCGGTGATGCACCAGGACTATCGGCGCGCCCTCGAAGACCCCGCCGACCCTGCCCTCGTTCGCTCGGAACTCCGCGATGGTCTTCGCATTCCAGCCGGCCGGGTCGCTCATGCCGGACTCCTTCCGCTCTCAGTTCACGCGTTCGGCGACGGCCAGGCGGGCCGAGAGGAACCGCCCGGCTCGGTCCAGCGCCGCGGTCGCTTCGTCGAGGATGGCGTAATAGGCCTGGAAGACATGCGGCACGCCCGGCGTGATGTCGAGGGTGACCTCGACGTCGGCAGTGGCGGCCTGACGCGCGAGCCGGACGGCGTCGTCGAGGAGCACCTCATGACTGCCGGCCTGGATGATCAGGGGCGGCAGGCCGGTCAGGTCGGCGAAGACGGGGCTGATGAGGCCGAGAGCCGCGTCTTGCCCGGCCGTATAGTCGGCGACCCGGGGCTGGAGGAGTTCGCGGCTGAGCAGCGGGTCGGCCGCGCGCTTGGTTTCGATCGTTTCCCCGGCCAGGGTGAGGTCGACATACGGTGACATCACGAATGCGGCGGCTGGCAAAGGTAGCCCGTGATCGCGGGCGTTGACCAGGGTGGCGATGGCGAGGCCGCCGCCGGCCGACTCGCCCGCGAAGGCGATGTCAGCCGGGGCTGTGCCGTTGTGCAGCAGGGCTTCGTAGGCGGCGAGAGCATCGTCGACCGCTGCCGGGTACGGGTGCTCGGGAGCAAGCCGGTAGTCGACGGAGATGACCTTGGCGCGCGTCCGCCGGCCGACTTGCGCGGCCAGGCTAGCGGCCTGGAAAGCGTCTCCGATTGCGTACACGCCGCCGTGGAAGTAGAGGACAACGTGGCGAGGTTCGATTCCTTCGACCGCGATCTCGGCGGTGTTGACGCCGCCAAGTGCGGCCGCCGTGACGGTGATCTCGGCGGGCAGCGGCTGCGCTGAGATCAGCTCTCGCAGCTGGCGCCGTTGCTCGTTGACGTCGCTGTCGACTGCAAAGGCTGACTGCCGCAAGATCGCGTCGAGGGTCGCTTGCTGTTCGGTGCTCACGGACGATCTCCCTTCGGTTGGGGTTGGCGAGGCCAGCCGCTGTCCAGAGTCGCCGCCAGTCAGGTGAGGGGGCGTCACCGGATCACGGTGATTCGATCGACCGGAGCCTGAGTGACCGGGGGATCCGGTGACCGCCGGGGCTAGCGCGTGCGGCCGGCGGCCAGCAGCCGCAGTTCCCTGGCGCGCTGGACGGCCGAGGAGCGGTCGCGGACCTGGAGTTTGGCGTAGATGCTGCGCAGGTGGGTGCTGACAGTGTTCAGCGAGAGGGACAGTTCGCCGGCGATCTCGGGCCGGGACAGGTTGGTGGGCAGGTATCGCAGCACCTTGAGCTCGCCCGGGCTCAGTTCATCCTCGGGCGGCGACGGGGACTGCTCTTTGGCCGCCGGGGGTGAGCCGTGGAGGACGTCGAGGATGCAGGCGAGGAGCGGGCCATGGGCTGTCTGGTGCCGGGGCACCGCCTCGAGCAGCCCGGCTGAGCCGGTGATCGCGAACGGCAGGACCAGCCGGTCCGGCTCGGCCAGGGCTAGCGCCTGCTCCGCCGACCCGGTGGCCGCGCGCTGGTCACCGAGCTCACGCTGGGCGAGCCCGGCCAGCAGGTGCGCCTCCATGACCGTGACGGACCCGAGGACGGGGGCCGTGCCCTCCAGCACACCGGCTACCGCGGCCAGGGCCGCGGCCGGGTTGCCTTCGGCGAGGCAGATCACCGCCAGGGCGTTGCGGATCTCACCGGAGCTGGCCCGCCCGGCCCCGAGCGCGGCGAGGCCGGCGCGGGCCTCGCCGGTCATCCCGAGGCGGGCCTGGGTGGCGAGCAGCCAGCGGGTCGTCCGGGTCGCCAGCGCCGGCGAGTCCGCTAGCCGGGATCCCAGGTGCTCGGCCGCCGTGAACTCCGCGAGCGCTTCACGGTGGCGGCCGCGGCCGGCGTGCAGGATCCCGGCCGTCTGGTGCAGCAGCAGCGTGATGTCCGGCCCGGTGTATGTTCGCAGTGCCTGTTCGGTGCGCCGCAGCCACCGCTCGCCCTCGTCGAACTCACCGGTCCAGATCATCGTGCCGGCGAGCATGATCAGCGCTGGTGCGATCACCGGTTCCGTGCCCCAGCCGTGCAGTTCGGCCAGGGCGATCGCCTCGCGGCAGCGCTGCTGGGTCGTGGCGAACGAGTGCAGCACCAGCGATGCGAACCCGAGCTGCGCCAGGCAGCCGACTTCCAGGTACGGCCGGCCGATCTGACGGGCCAGGGCGGCGCCCTCCCGCAGGTGACGTTCGGCGTCCGGCGCGTCTGACGGCTCCAGCGACCACGCCTCGGCGGTCCCCAGGTTCCCCAGCGCCGCCGCGCGCAGATCGCTGCCGAGCGCGATGTCCTCGTCGGACATGCCCGGTTACCGGGGTGGCCAGGAACCGGGCCTGCTCGATGACGCCGGCCCGGTGACCGCGCCGCCGGGCCAGCGACAGCTGCAGCGACGCGACCGCCACCTGAAGGCGGCGCCGGCGCTGTGGCGGCGTCGTCGCGGTGTAGGTCTCGGCGGCCGCCAGGTGGGCGGCCGCCTCGTCCAGGCGCCCCCGGGCAAGGTCACCCATCGCGCGCACCAGGGCCAGCTCTGGGCGGTCCGCGCCCGGCGGGAAGGCCCGCACCAGCGCCTGCATGGTCTGCGCCTGCCCGTCGAGGGTCAGGCTGAACGAACGGTCGGCGAGCAGCTCGGCTGCCTCCGGCCAGTCGCCGGCCGCCTGAGTGTGCCGGATCGCCTCGGCCAGGCTGGCCGTGCTCGGTGAGCCATCCGGCGGCGCGCCGGTGCAGCGCGGGTATTTCCGCGGGCAGCGCGCGGCGCAGCTCCAGCCGGAGCAGATCGGCGAACAGGCGGTGGTAGCGGAACCAGGTACGCCCGGGGTCGAGCGACTCGACGAACGCGTCCGCGTCCTCGAGATCCAGCAGGATCTGCTCCGAGCCCGGCCGGCCGGTCAGCACGTCCGCCAGGCCGCCGTTGACCCGGTCAAGCACGGAAGTACGCAGCAGCAGATCCCGGACATCAGGCGGCTGGCGGTCGAGCATCTCGGCGGTCAGGTACTCGGCGACCGTCCGGTCGCTGCCGGAGAACTCCGCGACGAACCGCTCCGGGTCGGGGTGACCGGCCAGCGACAGCACCGCGAGCCGCACACCCGCGGCCCATCCCTCCGTCCGCTGGTGCAGCAGCGCCACCCCGGAATCAGACAGCGCGATACCCGAGGCTTCGAGCAGCTCGCGCGTTTCGCGCCCGGAAAAGCGCAGGTCCGCCGCCCGGATCTCGGCTAGCTCGCCAGCCAGCGCGCAGCCGGTGCAGCCGCAGCCGCACATCATGACGCGTGGTCACGATCGCGTGCACTCCCGGCGGAAGGCTCGTCAGCAGCCCGGTGAGCTGAGCGCAGGCCGCTGGCGAGCGCAGCTCGTGCAGATCCTCAACGACCAGGATGACGCCACCATGAACACCGGCGAGTTCCGACAGCACCCGGTCGACCATCGCCGGTGCGTTGAAGCCGGGTGTCGCTGCTGACAGTTCCGCGCCGCCGCCCGGCCCGGTGGCGTGCCGGACCGCGTCGAGCAGGGCCAGCCAGAACTGCTGGCCGTCGTGCTGGTCGCGTTGCACCTGCACGAGCGCGAGCCGGTGCTGCTGGCCCGGCCGGCCGGCCCAGGCGCGCAACAATGACGTCTTCCCGCTGCCGGCCGGGGCCGAGATGATCGTCACCTTGCTTGCCGCCGCGCGATCCAGCGCAGCGAGAAGATCACCCCGGTCGATCAGCTGGGGAGTTGTCGGAGCCACCCTCACCGTTCTGATCCTGCCCTGTCCCGTCCTGGTTGTCCCGGTGCGGTGGATCATCCGTACCCGGGGACGACCGCCCATATGTCTCATAGCAAGCCATTGGCCACCGAGGCCCGTTCCAGGCGTGGCCTGTGCCCGCTCGTGGCGCGCAGCTGCTGCCGCCCGCAATCACCGGGATCCGGTGACGGCCTCTCACCTGGCTGGCGGCAAGCCTGGCCTTGTCGCCAAGATTCGCACGGCCGCCAGGACGTGCACCGAGATCCAGGGGGACACCGTGACCTCGCCAGCCTCCGGCGCGGGCAGCGCACCCGACCTGCCCGATTACACGCCCACAGGGATGAAGCCAGCTGCCACGCAAGACGGCCAGGCAGCGCCGGCTGACCGACGCTGGCTGGTCCTGATGGTGGTTGCTGTTGCGCAGCTGATGGTGGTGCTGGATGCCACCGTGGTCAATATCGCGCTGCCCTCAGCCCAGCATGCGCTCGGGTTTTCTAACAATGACCGGCAGTGGGTCGTGACGTGCTACGCACTGGCCTTCGGCAGCCTGCTGCTGCTCGGCGGCCGGATCGGCGACATGTTCAGCCGCAAGCGGGTCCTCGTCACCGGCCTGGCCGGGTTCGCCGTCGCCTCGGCCGTCGGCGGCGCTGCGGTCTCGTTCCCGATGCTGGCCGCGGCGCGGACGCTGCAGGGCGCGTTCGGCGCCCTCCTCGCGCCGGCCGCGCTGGGCATCCTGACCAGCACCTTCACCGACCCGCGCGAGCGGGGAAGGGCCTTCGCGGTCTACGGGGCGGTGTCCTCTGGCGGCGCCGGGGTGGGCCTGATCCTCGGCGGGGTGCTCACCGAGTACCTGTCCTGGCGCTACACCCTGTATGTCAATCTGATCTTCGCCGCGCTCGCCATCGCCGGCGCCCTGGCCTACATCCGCGCCAGCCGGCCTGCCACCCGGCCGCGGCTGGACTGGCCCGGCACGGTGCTGGCCTCCGCCGGGCTGTTCCTGATCGTGTTCGGCTTCTCCCGGGCCGAGACCGCCGGATGGGCGGCCCCGCTCACCATCCTCTGCCTGGTCGCCGGCCCGCTGCTGCTGGCCGCGTTCGTGGCGGCCGAACGGCGGTCCGCGCACCCGCTGCTGCCGCTGCGGGTGATCCTCGACCGGACCCGGGGCGGCTCCTACGCCGTGCTCGGCCTGACCGGTATCGCGCTCTTCGGCGTCTTCTTGTTCCTGGCCTACTACTTGCAGCAGGTTAAGGGATACAGCCCGGTGACCTCCGGGCTGCTGTTCCTGCCGTTCGTTGGCGGCATCCTGGTCAGCTCGACGCGTGTCCAGCACCGTCGCGCTGCCGCGAGTCGGGCCGCGGGTCTTGATCGCCTCCGGCATGCTGCTCGGCGTCGGTGCCATGGCCTACCTGACCCAGCTGACCGCGACATCAAGCTACGCCACCATCATCCTGCCCGCCGTGATCGTCATGGGCCTGGGTTTCGGCATCATCTTCGCCGTTACCATCAACACCGCCACCGCTGGCGTCAGCCGCCAGGACGCGGGCGTGGCCTCGGCGCTGGTCAACACGATGCAGCAGGTCGGCGGGTCGATCGGGCTGTCGGCGCTGAGCACCGTCGCGCTGACGGCCACGGCCAGCTACCTGGCTGCCCACCACACCGGCCCGCTGGCGCCGGCGATCGCGGCTACCCACGGCTACACCACGGCCTTCACCGTCGCCGCCGCGATACTGGGCCTGGGAGTGATCGTCGCCGTCGTCTTGCTGCCCTCCCGGCGCCGGCTCGCCGCGCCCGGGACTGCTGCCGCCGAACCCACCCCGGCCCCGGAGCGGCAGGCGCCCCAGCCCGAGCCGCAGCCGAAGCCCGCGCCGCAGGCGATTCCCGTCGCCCTCTGCGGCTGCTCGCCGGTGACTAATCCGGCCTCCAGCGCAGCCGCTCACGGAATATAACCGGGGTATGGTCCGCTTACGTTCGCACCTGACGAGACGTCCAGCAGGAGGAACCTTCATGACCCGGATCGGCATCATCCTCGGCAGTACCCGACCCAATCGCAATGGCGAGCAGGTGGCCAAGTGGGTCTATGAGATCGCCGCGCAGCGCAGTGACGCTGAGTTCGAGCTCGTTGACCTGCGCGATTACCCGTTGCCGCACCTGGACGAGCCGCTGCCGCCTTCGATGGGCCAGTACCAGAACGAGCACACCCGGCAGTGGGCAGCGAAGATCGGCTCGTTCGACGGCTTCGTCTTCGTGACGCCCGAGTACAACCACTCCACCTCGGGAGTGCTGAAGAACGCCATCGACTTTCTCTACGCAGAGTGGAACAACAAGGCAGTCGGCTTCGTGTCCTACGGCGCGGTCGGCGGCGCCAGGGCCGCCGAGCACCTGCGCCTGGTGGCCGGCGAGCTGCAGATGGCAGACGTACGGCAGCAGGTCGCGCTGTCTTTGCTCACCGAGTTCGAGAACTTCAGCGTGTTCAAGCCGGGCGACTACAACCGCACCGCCCTCGACACTCTGCTCGACCAGGTCATCGCCTGGAGCGGCGCTCTGGCGCCGCTGCGCGAGCTGGCCGGGACCGCAGCCGCCTGACCATTCAGGCGTCCGCCGGGTGCCTCACGGCTAAGCGCGGCACAACCGGCGAATCAGGTCTTCCCAAGCGCGGCCGAGGCGATCGGTGACAGCCTCGGGGCTGGCGGCGAGGACATCAGCGGACAGGTAGAGCAGCGGTGGGCCGTCGAGCGCTCCGGTCAGCTGGATGGCCAGCACGTCCAGGTCGGGCGTCCGCGGGTCAATCTCTCGCAGCAGTAGCCGGATGTGTGCCAGGGACATGGGAGTCTGCCAGCCTGCGGGCTCTTTCCCCCGCCCATCCAGCGCCGCCCGGGCGACTACGCGGTTCCGGACCAGGAACTCGGTCCTGGCCCGCCCGTAGGCAACCAGCCGGGCCAGCGGCGGAGCGCCCGGACCGAGCGGCGGCGGCCCGGCCAGAACCTGCTGCTGGAATCCGCGCTCCTCGTCGTCGAGCAGCGCGTGGAAGATGCCAGCGCGGGTTCCGAACCGGCGGAAGACGGTCCCCTTGCCGACGCCCGCTTCTTCGGCGAGGGCGTCCATGGTCAGCCGGTCCGGCCCGCGCTCGGCGAGCATAGAGCGGGCAGTCGCCAGCAGGACCCGCCGGTTCCGGGCGGCGTCGGCCCGCTCGGTCGGTGGTCCCCAGCTGACAGGCTGACTCATGCCGCCACTTTACGGAGCCCTGGCCGGGCTATCGTGAGCTAATGGCCGAGCAACTGGTAACTGAACGCCTGATCCTTCGCCAGTGGACCGGCGATGACGCGGGGGCCGCGCTGAGCTCCTATGGCGATTCCGATGTGGCGCGGTGGCTCGCTCCGGCGATGGACAAGGTCGGCGATGAGGCCGCGATGCGCGTGGTCCTGCAGCAGTGGATGGCCGAGGACGAGCGGATGCTGACACCGGGCGGCCGGTGGGCGATCCAGCTTCGCGAGGACGGGAGAGTGATCGGCGGGGCCACCCTGCTGCCGCTGCCGCCCGACGATGAGTATGAGATCGGCTGGCAGTTGAACCAGGATGCGTGGGGCCACGGCTATGCCACCGAGACCGGCACAGCGCTGGCACGGCGCGCATTTGAGCAAGGCCTGGAACAGGTCATCGCCGTCGTCCGGCCAGCCAACACGCGCGCCATCGCGGTGGTACGCCGGATCGGCATGGAGTGGATCGGCGAGACGGAGAAATACCATCACCTGCGGTTGCAGGTGTACCGCCTCCGGCCGGCCGATCTCCCTTCGGCGCGCTAACGGGACCGCCAGCGTCAGGGTGCCGGCCCTCGAACGCGGCCAGCCGATCGGCCGCGGGGGCCGAACTCGCTATCTCCACCCTCGGCCCGAAGGCCGCCTGGCCGTCCGGGCCGTCTAGCCGAGCGGATGCGGGTCACCGCTCGCGGGCTTCCTTCCGTGCGCGGCGCATCAGCAGGACCAGCCGCCGCTCGGCGAGCTGTTGGGTGTGCAGGCCCAGCCAGACACACACCGATGCCAGCGGTAGCTCTACCAGGATCGCCTCGGCGACCGGCTCCAGCCGCTGGCCCGGCAGCGCGGTCACGACGTCAAACCAGGCATCGACGATGAGCAGCGTGACCGTCGCGACCGCGGCCGTCGCCAGGTACCGGGACCGGCGAAGCGCGAAGTAACCGGTGCTGGCCAGGGCCAGCAGGAGCATGACGTCGAAGCCCACCCAGGCGATGTCGTAGTCGGCTGACACCTGGCGCGAGGGGAGCGAGTACGCCAGGTAGACGATCCACGGCAGCAATATCAGCGAGAACAGCGCGAACACCGGGCCCGCCCACCTGACCGCCCGCGCATCGTCGACGAGCACGGTGTTGTCCGGTTCGGGGGCGGGCTGGACCAGATCGTCGATCTGGTCGATCACCTCGTCGGCGTCGCGGGCTACGTCCACGCGCTCAGACCCGTCGCCAGCGGGCCTCGCACAGGCCGTAGATGCCGAAGATGATCAGGCCGAGCGCGGCGATGATCAGCAGGAACTCGCCGAACGGCTGGCTGCGCAGGGTCAGCAGGGCCTTGTCGATGCCGCCGGCCTTGGACGGCTGATAGGTGACGGCCGCGTCGATGACCAGCACCCCGGCGAGCCGAACACGATGCCGCGCGCCGCGGTACCGATCACGCCGAGCCATTCGACGATCTGTCCGCGCCCGCGGGCTCAGCTGCGACAGCTGCAGGTATTTCAGGAACTTGCGGCGGATGCCCTCCAGCACGAGGATGACGCCAACGATCACGATGACCAGGCCGGCGATGCCCACCAGCCACTGGCCGCCGGAGTGGTGCATGACCGAAGCGGTCAGGTCTTCCTGCTTCGCGGCCTGACTGCCACCACCGGCGCCAGAGATGATCTTGAAAGACTGGTAGGCGAAGAACCCGTAGATCACGGCCCGGGCCAGCGACTTCAGCCGGGGACCCGCACCGTTACCGTCGCCGGTGACCCCGAAGGCGGCCTCGCTGAGCCGCCATAGTGCGTACCCGGCGAAGCCGATGCCGAGCAGCCACAGCGAGATCAGGCCGTAGGACTGGCCGGCCAGCAGCTGCAGGGCACCTTGCTGGTCCGCCTCGTGTGAGCTGTGGCCGAGTGCGACGAGGATCGCGATCCAGCCGATGAGGATGTACAGACACCCCGCGCGCGGTGAGGCCCAGCCGAGCCAGGGCCCGTGCGGCCGGGCTGTCTGATGCGCGCCTGGCTTTACCGGAGGCGCGAGCGGCAGCTGTTGAATGCATGGCCGTCCTTGCCCCGCAGGTGAGCCGCCAAACACAGGCCGCGGCGGCTGCCGGTCCTGCGGCCGGGCGCGCTTACCCGGCCACGGGCGGCGCTTGCCACAAGCCCACTGCCGTGCGGCCGTAGGCCGAGCCGTCGACGATGGTGCGTCCGTCCGGGCCGACCGTAGGCTGCCCGTCCCAGCCGTCGTCGGTGGCAGAGGTGCCGCCGGTCAGGGTTCCGGAAGCGGTGACCCGCCAGCTGAACGTCGTGTCCCTGGAGGAGTTGGCCGGGGTGATCCGGTCGAGCACGACGGTGAGGATGCGCCCGCCTGGACCGAAGCCCAGCGCGTACGACGGGACCATGCAGCCAGGGCAACTGGCGGCCAGCGCGGCCGAGGTGCCCTGCCCGTCCGGGAGCCGAGCCCGCGCCGCCAGGCCGGGCTGGATGGCTGTCAGCACTGGATCGCGCGGGTCGGTCAGGCGGTAGACCAGCACGGTGCCCGCGGTGGTCACCCCGGCCAGCAGGTCGCCCCGCGGCGCGAACGCCAGGGCCTGGAAATAGCCGCCCCGGCCGGTGACGGTCGCGACCGGGAAACCGCGGGCCGGGCGGGTCACGTTCCAGATGCTGACCTGGCCGTCGCCGCTGGCCAGGGCCAGCAGGTGCCCGTCGGGCGAGAACGCGATGTCTCCGTGCATAACGGGGCCGACATGCGTATCGAGCACGGTCAGCAGCCGCGGCTGGTGCGGGCGGGCGACATCCCACAGCGCCACGCCACCGCCATACGCGGCGGCGAGGAGTCTGCTGTCCGGAGCGAACGCCTCGCCCCACAGCGCGTTCGAGGAGCCTTGCGTGAGGTCCGCGAGCCAGACCGGATGCCGCGGCCGGGCCACGCTCCACAGCGCCGCCTGTCCCTGGAAGGAGGACGTGGCTACCAGCTGACCGTCGGGAGCGATCGCCACCGTGACGCCGCCCTCGAACGAGGACAGCTTCCGCAACCCGTCGCTGCTGACCGACCACAAGGTGACTACCGAAGCGTTCGGCTCACCGCCCGCGTCACTGGCCAGGAGGCGCTGATCCGGGGTGAGCTGCAGGGCGGTGTCGCCGTCGGCATAGCCGGGGTGCCAGCCAAAGTCTCCGGTCTGGGTGGCGACAAGGATGCCGAGGATGCCAGCCAGGAGCACGGGCACGGCCGCCAGCGCCCCCACGCCAATCAAGATTTTCCGGACGACATCGTTCCTGATGCGGATCACCGGCTTCTCCATCCGGTAACTAGGGTCGATGTGGGCGGTCACCGCGCCGCCGGCCAGGGACAGCACCGTCCGATGGCTGGCCCGGTGCTGGTCGAGGACGTCGAGCATCTCCTCGCGGTAGCGCTCTTTCCACCGCGGCGGGTAGCAGGCGACCAGGGCAAGGGACAGCCGGGCAGCCAGGGCCGGGCGCATCGGTCTTCCCTACGCGGGCGCGGTGCGCCGGGTCGCGGTGCGGACAACCTGCTGCATGGTCTTCAGCTGCTCGGCCAGGACGGACTGGCCGGTCGCGGTGATCTGGTACGGGCGGCGCCGCTCTTCGGTCTCCAGCGGCCGGATCCAGCCCCGCTTCTCCAGCCGCGACAACGCGCCGTACAGGGTGCCGGGCTCCATGGCTACCCCGCTGAAGCCGGCGACGTCGGTCATGATCGCGTAACCGTGCTTGGGTCCGTCGGACAGGCTGGTGAGGATCAGCACCGACGGGTCGGCGAACCGCCCCAGGTCATCGAACTTGCCGTGCACCCGGCCTCCCAGACGAATGATCAGCACCACTTACTAAGCGGTACTGAATAATGCCGTGCCGGGGTTCATCCGTCAACTAGTGGCCATACCTGCGCGGCCGGCACTCGCCAGACGCTGGGTCAGGAGCACAGCGCGCTGCGGGCGTTGACCGCTGGCTGTCAGCCGGGCAATGGGCAGCGACCAATAGATTGTCTGTACGGGCGGCTACAGAGGAGAACCAGCGCGGGCGCGCAGGGTGCTTTCAGGCTGGCTCCGGTCTATAGCTACGTCGGGGTGAAAGGGGCTGAGACCGGTGTCCAAGAGCAGCAGGAACAAGCAACAGGAAGCAAGACAGCGGATCGCGCGCATGCGGGCCGAGGAAGCCCGCCGCCGGCGCCGTGCGCATCCAGATCGGGGCCGCCGGCGGTGCAGTCGTCGTCATCGGGGCCGCGGTCGGCATCGCGCTGGCGGCCAGCGGCGGCGGCAGTCAGAACGCGGGCGGCGCACAGTCCGGGCCGGGCAGCGCACCGCTGAGCACCCTCGGCGCACTCGAGCCGGCCCCGGCGGCCGGGGCACTCGGGCCCGAAGGCGTGCCGGTGCCCAACGCGGCGCCGCTGGCCGGCCTGGGCACGGCGGCTACCGGGCAGCAGGTCAACGGGATCAGCTGCCAGACCAACGAGCAGACGCTGTTCCACATCCACGCCCATCTGACCGTATTTGTAAACGGCACGCCGCGGCAGATCCCGGCGGCGATCGGCATCCCCGGCGCGCAAGCGCAGAACACGGCCAGCGGGCCGTTCATCGCCGCCGGAACCTGCTTCTACTGGCTGCACACGCACGCCGCCGACGGCATCATTCACATCGAGTCGCCGGTCAAGCGGACGTACACGCTGGGAAACTTCTTCGCCGAGTGGGGCCAGCCCCTGAGTTCTAGCCGGGTAGGCCCGGCCACCGGGCACGTCACCGCCATCTACAACGGAAAGGTGTTCACCGGCAACCCGGCCGACATCCCGCTCACCGCGCACGGGCAGATTCAGCTGGAGGTGGGCAAGCCCCTGGTGACGCCCGAGTCGATCAGCTTCCCGTCCGGGCTGTGAGCACGCGGTCCCGCAGGCCGGGATAAGGCGTGCGAGGGCGCGCCCGGCGGTCAGCCCGCGGCCGCCCCCTCCTGGCGTTCCTTCAGCTCGTCCAGTACTTCCTCGGTGACCTCGGCCAGCAGCTCGGCCCGCTCAGTCACCGCCTCCGCCTGCGCCTCGGCGACCTGGGCCGCCTCTTCTAGCGCGGCGTTGTCTGCCTTGATCTCCTCGACCGCCGCCTTCGCCTCTTCAGGCAGCAGCCGGGTGCCGGTATCGGCCTGCACGGACGGATCCACGGGCTCGCTCACTGTCGTCATGCCGCGAGGGTGCCCGCGGATCGAGCAAGTATTCGGGACCCTCCGGCTGAAGGCCGGCCGCGAGCGGCCGGTTGCGTCCGCGCGGCGCGCTCGGACGCAGGTCAAGCTAGCGTGTACCGGTGAGCGTCAGCAGGACCGGGCACGCAGACGAGGCCGCGCTGCTGAAGCTGGCCAGGGACGGGGACGAGCACGCCTTCGGTGAGCTCGCGGCCAGCTACCACGCCGAGCTGCGCGCGCACTGCTACCGGATGCTCGGCTCACTGCAGGACGCCGAAGACGCGGTGCAGGAGGCGCTGCTGCGATCCTGGCGGGCCATCGGCGGCTTCGAGGGCCGCAGCTCGGTGCGCTCGTGGCTGTACTCGATCGCCACCAACGTCGCGCTCGACGCCGCCAGCCACCGGTCGCGGCGGGAGCTGCCCGTCGACTTCGGCCCGGCCGCCGGGCTGGGATCGGACCTGGACCCGCCGCTGACCGACGGCGAGCTGGCTGGAGCCGTTTCCGGACCGGTGGCTGCCGTCGGGCGCCGCGCTCTCCCCGGAAGCCAGGTACGAGCAGCGCGAGAGCGTGGAGCTTGCCTTCGTGGTCGCGCTGCAGCACCTGGCGCCGCTGCAGCGGGCAGTCATTGCTGCTGCGGGAGATCGCCGGGTTCTCGGCCGCCGAGATCGCCGTCCAGCTGGGCACGTCGCCGCCGCCGTCAACAGCGCGCTGCAGCGCGCCCGGGCGCGACCAGGAACCGGCTGCCCGCCAAGAGCCAGCAGGCCACGCTGCGCGAGCTCGGCGACGAGCACGTCCGCGCGCTGGCCGAGCGGTACGCCGACGCGCTGGAGCGCGGCGACGCCGACACGCTGGTCAGCATGCTCACCGCCGACGCGACCTGGTCGATGCCGCCCATACCCGACCTGGTTCGGCGGCCGGGGCGACGTCCGGGCGTTCCTCGGAGCGCTACCCACTGCGCGAATGCTGGAAGCACGTGCCCGCTCAGGCGAACGGGCAGCTCGCGGTCGGCTGCTATCTCTTCGACCCGCCGCCGGCGTCTTCGTTCCGGCCGTCATCGACGTGCTCACGCTGGCGGGCGACAAGATCAGCGCGGTGACCGGGTTCCACGCCGGGGCGGAAGTGTTCGCCCGGTTCGGGCTGCCGACCGAGCTGCCCGCGGGCGCGGCGTAGGTCAGGACCCCGGCTGCGGCCGGCGGGCTGGCCGCGGCGCCGTCGCCGTCGTCGAGGTCGAGCACGCGGACATGCAGGACGGATCGCTGCTGCAGCGCCGCCCGCAGCGCGCGGTGCAGGCCGTCCTCCAGGTAGAGCTCCCCGTGCCAGCGGATGACGTGCGGGAACAGGTCGCCGTAGAAGGTGGAGTCGGTGGCCAGCACGCTGTGCAGGTCCAGCACGTTCTTGGTGGTGATGAGCTGGTCCAGCCGGACTGGCCGGGGCGGTATCTCCGCCCATTCCCGGCCGGTCCGTGCGTGATCGGGGTATGGCCGCCCGTCCCCGACCTGCTTGAAGACCACAGTGCGAGTTTAGAGGAGACCGGGCCAGCGCCGCCGGGTCCTGCGGAGCGCCGCGGTGCCCGGCTGGCCTGTCCTGCTGCGGCGTGTCCGTGGCAGCATCGAGGTATGCCAGATCGCCGGCGCGCCCGCAGGTAAGGCGCGGCAGCCCGCCCGCCGATCCGGCCACCAAGCTCGCCAGGTACCAGGCGATGCGCGACTTCGGCCGCACTCCGGAGCCGTCCGGCGGCACGGCGCCGAGTCGCGGCGGAGCATGCCGTTCCCGGCCAGAGGCGGTTTGTCGTGCAGCGTCATCGCGCCCGGCGGCGGCACTACGACCTGCGGTTCGAGATCGACGGTGTGCTGGTGAGCTGGGCGGTGCCGAACGGGCCCGACGCTCGACCCGAAGGCGCGGCGGCTCGCCGTGCACGTCGAGGATCACCCGATCGAGTACCTGGACTTCGAGGGCGTGATCCCGAGGGGCGAGTACGGCGGCGGCGACGTGATCGTCTGGGACATCGGCACCTGGGAGCCGCACGAGACCGACGACCCGGCCGCCGCGGTCGCGGCCGGCGAGCTGCACGTCGACGTCACCGGGCACAAGCTGCGCGGCCGGCTGATCCTGGTGCGCAGCGGGCGCCGAGGACAAGCAGTGGCTGCTGCTGCACAAGGACGACGAGTTCGCGGTGCCCGGCTGGGATCCGGAGGACCATCCGCGCTCGGTGCTCAGCGGCCGCACCAACGACGAGGTGAAGGCCGATCCGGACCGGCTGTGGCGGTCCGACCTGCCGCCAGACCAGGCGTCGGTATCGCTGCGCCCCGAGCCCGGAGCCGGCCCGGACATCGCCGGGCCGGACGCACGACGAGCTCGCCGCGCTCGACGCGCTCGGCAACAACGGGAGCTGGGAGGTGTTCGGCCGGCAGCTGCAGCTGACCAACCTGGACAAGGAGATTTTCCCGGCCGGGACGGCGAGCCGGCGGTGACCAAGCGCGAGCTGATCCGCTACGCCGCGGTGATCGCGCCGGTCATCCTGCCGTACCTGGCCGGCCGCCCGCTGAACATGCACCGCTTCCCCGGCGGCGCGGGCGGGACCGGGTTCTGGCACAAGCAGCTGCCCGATCACGCGCCCGACTGGGTGCCGCGCTGGCACAATCCCGAGGCCGGACCGGGACAAGACCGACACCTACCTGGTGATCGACGAGCCCGCCGCGCTGGTCTGGGCGGCGAACTTCGGCGCGCTGGAGTGGCACGCCTGGACCGCGCACGCGAGCGCGCCGAAGACGCCCGACCTACGCGCTCATCGACATCGACCCCGGGCCGCGACGTCCTGGGAGGACGTGCTGGTGCTCGCCCGGCTGCACCGCACCGCGCTCGCGCACCTCGGCGTCCGGGCGCAGCCGAAGGTCACCGGCCGGCGCGGCATCCAGATCTGGATCCCGGTCTCGCGCCGGGCTGACCTACGAGGACACCCGCGTCTGGGTCGAGCAGCTCTCCAAGGCGATCGGCGCCGTCGTGCCCGAGCTGGTCAGCTGGAAGTGGGACGTGCGCGACCGCGGCGGCCTGGCCCGGCTCGACTACACCCAGAACGTCAGCAACAAGACGCTCGTCGCGCCGTACAGCCCGCGGGCCGCGCCCGGCGCTCCGGTCTCCGCGCCGATCACCTGGGACGAGCTCGACGATCCCGGACCTGCGGCCGGACGGGTTCACGATCCGATCCATGCCGGAACGGGTAGCAAGCCTGGGCGATGTGTTCGCCCCGGTACTCGGCGGCGGTCAGGAGCTACCACCGGTGACGTGACCGGTGGCCGCCGGGCCGAGGCGGTTACTTGCCGCGGCTGGCGATCAGGCCGACGACCAGGATGATCACGACGACGATCACGCCGAGTCCGAGGACCATGGGATTCCTCCAGTTTCCGCGCCGGTGGCGAAAGTCAGGCCGGCCAGGTGGGCGCGGTGAGCGGGTCGAGGTAACCGGGGTCAGGCTGGCGCCGCCGGGGCGGCACCGGCGCCTGCCGCCCGATCTCGGAGCAGATCGGCATGATGATCGCGTCGAAGGCCGTCTGGCTGTACTTGCCGCGCAGCGCGCGCAGGATGCCCTTGCCGCTCGCCTCGCCGATCATGTCGCTGAGCAGCCGGTGGTCCGGCACGCCGCCGTCGGCCAGCTGCTCGTACGCGGACTGGGCGAGCCGCGCGACCACGGGATACGCGGCCGACTCGGACAGCAGCATCAGGGTCGCGTCTCTGAGCTCCATATCTGCAGGTTAGCGGCGACATCAGTGGCCGTCAGGGAAACCGGCAGCGGGCCGAGATCACCGGGTAGTGCGACGGCGTCCGCGGCCCGGTGCCGTGGCCGCCATTCTCGCGGACTAGCCCGAGCCGCCAGTCGGCCCGGTGAGATCCAGCGCGAACACGTTGGATTCGGGCCGCTTGGCCAGGCCCAGGTGCCGGTAGAACGCGATGGCCCGGTCGTTGTCCGGGCTGACGAACAGGTGCACGCCGCGGGATCCGCGGGCGCGCAGCGCCGCGAGCATCGTGTCCATCATCGCCCGCCCCAGTCCGCGGCCCTGCAGTCGCGGCAGCAGGTCGATGTGCAGGTGGGACGGGAAGCGCCGGGTCAGGCGGTCGTCGGTGATCCAGGGCTGGTGGATGTCGTGCCGCGCGAGCTGCTCCGGCTGCGACAGCCCCGCGCTCTCGGCGGGCGTCAGTGCCGGATAGCGCAGCCGCAGACGCGGCCACCAGTCCCGTTCCAGGCGCTGCTCGAACGCCGCGGTATCCAGGGCGCCGAGTACGTACCCGCCGACGCCGTGCCGGTCCTCGGCGACGAAGGCGAGGCCGGGCTCGAGGGCGCCGTACGGCGCAGCGTAGATCTCGCCGGGCAGCCGCGGGTCGCTGTAGAGCGGCGTCGCGTCCCGGCCGGCGTCGGCGGTCAGCAGGCAGATGCGGTACAGGTCGGCCAGGTCTCCTGGCTGGTAGCCGCGAATCCGGACCGAGTCGGTATCCACATAACTCTTACTACCGCAAACAGGCACTCCATGGCGTCACTCGCCCTCCTCCACGTGGGCGAGCGCGGTTCGAACCGCCCGCACGTCCGGCCTTGGGCCGGTCTGCGGCGCGCGGTAGCCGATAACGCCTGGGTGTGCCCCGGGGTCGAGGACGGGTCCGGCCTCCGCGCCGTTGCTCAGGTGAACCCCGCGCGCCGCGGTGATCACCTGGTCAGCGGCCGCGAGGCGCCGACTCGCCCGGCCGATTGCCCGGTCAGTCAGCCGCCGGGCCCGCCGCGCCAGGACGGCCAGGCGATGCGGGATCAGCGCGGCCCGCCTGCGCAGCCGTTCCGCCTTCGCCGTCGGCCGCCGAGCGGCCGAAGACAGCGCGTGCAGCCGGGCGGTCTGGTCCGAGCCGTCCAGCGTGTGGACCGCCATCACGAGTACGTTCGCGGCCGCGCTGACCACGGCGATGGTCAGGGCGATCAGCATGGCGGTCTGCGCGGACCCCGGCCCGAGCGCATAGCCGACCTCCGTCCGCATCCGGACGAACATCAGCGTCCCGACCACGCAGATGAGCAGGAGCGCGCCGGCCACCCCGATCGCGCTCACTATGTCGCCCGGCCAGATAGCTCCGGTGTGGTCCTTGTGGCGGCGCAGCTGGTGCCCGGTGAAGGTCAGGAAGCCGTAGCAGGGCACGGTGACCAGGAGCGCCAGGAGCAGCGCGAAGGCCAGGCTCACTGACGCCGGGCTGGCCCAGTCGACGTCGGTGACGCCGCCGAAGAAATAAGTCAGCAGGCTGAAATCCAGCACAAAGACGACGTTCGGGATACTCGCGAGCCACGCAGGCAGTCGCCGGTGCTTGCGCGACCCTTGCGCCGTCTCGCGTTCGATCTCGGTGCGCTGACCGTCGGTGTCGGCTCGTACCTCAGCGACCGGCCGATGGCCGCCGTCGGGGTGCCGTACCTGGCTCGCGTCGGTGAATTCTGCGCGCGTCAGCAGCCGGGCGCGCTTCGCCCGGAGCCGGTCAGCCCGGCTGGCGAGCCGGTGCAGGCGGCGCTGGCAGCGGCCTAGCACCTTGTCTGCCGCCGCCTTCGCCCGGCCGCCGACGACGATCTCCCCGTGCGTCGCCCCGGCCGGGTCCCGGCCGGACGCGACGTGCGCGTCCTCGGCGATGAGCGCCGCGTGCATAGCCCGGCGCGAGACCGGCCGCAGCCGCAGCAGCCGCGCGAGACCGCGATGCGCCCGCTGGCGCGCTCGCCGCCGGTCCCGCTGGACGGCGTCCTCACCGGCCAGATCGCGCTCGCGTAGTTCATAGTCTGGGTCCGCCAGCGGATAGGCAGGCAGCAGCCGCTGGGCTGGGGCGGCCGGTGGCAGCGCCAGGTCCTGCAGCCGGTCGGGATGCGCCCGGGTGTTGCCGTCAATGCCAGTCATCAGATGCTCCCTTGGGTGGATGTGCCTGCCCCGGGCGGGGTCAGGAGTATGACAACGCGCCGCAGCCGGGCGCACAAGCTGTCCTCGAAGCGGCCGTCGCGTTCGCAGGCCCGGATGGTCAGGCCAGCCGTGCCGATCCCAGCAACCTGAATGAACTGGCGGGACGGCACGCCAAGGGCGCGAAGCCGGGCTGCGATGGCACGCGCCCTGGCCCCGGCTATCTGAGCGTTGAAGACGGCGGACCCGTCCGGTGAAGCCTGACCGCGGATGGAGATCAGCAGGCCGCGCCGGATGGCCTTGGCGGCGAGCGGGCGCAAGACGGAGTCCGCGGTGGAGAGCAGCCGCGCGCTGGCGAACGTGAAGAACAGGTCGTCAGGAACGACCAGGCCCCGGCCGCCGCCCGGACCGCGGACTGGCTGTACGGCTGGCATCGCCACGATCGGCACCGGCACGGTGCTGCGCGACTGCGGATCCGGGCGGGTCAGGCTGTCGGTGCGGCACGCGGCCGCGCAGGCCGCCCGGCAGATGGCCATCCAGTAGCCGGTCAGCGTCGCCCGCTGCGGCAGGGGCAGCGGCGGCTGCCCGGCCCGAAGTAACGCCGAGCCCGGAGAAGATGACGGTCCAGCCGTCCAGGTCGGGTAGTTCGCCCTGCCGCTTCAGCTGCGCGGCTATCCCGGCCGGGTTCGCGTCCCAGCCCGCTTCCTGCAACTGGAACGGGCCGGCTGTCGACAGCCCGGATGACAGCACGATCAGCGTGCCCGGCGGGCGGGCGACCCTGACCGCCGCGGCGAGGGTGCTCAGCAGGTCGAAGGGTCCGGTGGCCGCCTGGGTACCGAGCACGCGCTGGACCATGCTGACGCTCTGCCGGATCAGCTGCTGGCGGCGGGGACCGTACTCCACCTGGCCGTCCGCGCGGCGCGGGGTCAGGGGCACGCGAGTCGGCTCGCCGGTGGCCGTGCTGACGACAAAGGCGACCGCGTCCGTGCTGCCGGCGGCCGCACGGGAGAGCAGCGTCACATCTGGCGCCGCGAGCACGGGCTCGGGCTCGTTGGCGGTTGCGCTGGCGGCCAGCACGACCGTCACGGGCAACGCCGACGGTGCGCCGGCGCAGCCGCTGACCCCGGCCAGGACGACCGACGCGGCAACGAGACCGATCCAGATGCGGCTGGCCGGCTGGCCGGCCTGGCGGTGAGCTTTGAAGTACTGCATATTGACTGGATAGCAAGTGATGCCGTTTATTAGCCACAAGTAGTTGTGCGGCAATGGCAGCAGCAATGTCAGAAAACTTGCCGCGGTAATAGGCCAGATGAATTGGCGCAAATTGTGTTGCGGTAAATCCGGTCCAACCGCCCGCGGCCCAGCGGACTGGTCTGGCTGAGACGCCGCCGGTACCGCCGCACTGACCCTGCCGGCCGCCCTGCTCAGCCGTCACCGTGTCCGTGGCACTTGCACGGATGCAGGTGCTCTGGAGGCTGTACGGGCCAGGCCGGCTTCGGCCGACAATTCGGGTACGCTGCAGAATTGTGGCAGCACGCTACCGCACTCTGCGGGATCTGGCCGAGAAGGCGGGCCACTCGCCAGCCAGTCTCGCGGACGCGCTCGGGGTGGACGAGACAACGATCTACCGGCACTGGGTCGCGGACGACTGGCTGGACCGCATGCAGTCGCACGCGATTAGAAAGCTGATGGCTGTCGTTCCCGGCATTGACCAGGAATACAGCCGGTCCGTGGTGCAAGAACGGGTCGACCAGCTCATCAGGGAAGGCGCGGCCGCGGGCTTCGAGATCAGCGGTGCGGCATTTACCCAGGCTATCGAGCAGGCAGATATCGTCCCGCAGTTCCTGTGCAGTGCGACCGAGGCCGGGCTGCACATCCTCAAGGGTGACCAGGAGCGGTCCGTGCGCAAGCTGCGGTCGTGCTGGGGCCGCGCACAGACCCGGGCACTGCACGCCATCTACGGCAGCGTCGGGACGCCACCCGTCTTCCCGGACCACGCGGCGGTCATCGGGGCGTCGCGGGAGATGTTCGAGAAGCTGTCCTCGTCCCGCATTACCTATCAGCGCTCAATCGCGCTCGGCCATCTCGCCCACCACCTCGCGGCCGAGATCGAGATGGACATCAAGTCGCCCGCCCGGCGCCGGGCCGGACTGCGAGATGAGATGGCTGGCTTCTTCGTGCGCGGCGCCATCATGGGCAGCTTGCGCCGGAGCGACGATCTGGATCTGGCCGGGCGGTACAACGAGCTCGTCGCCACCGAGGGCGCCGCCCGGCTGGTCGAGCTCTGGACCTTCCCTAGCTGGACCGGGGATCTCAGTCCGTCAGCGGACAACTTCTCGCTGCCGCATAACCTCGTGCTCCGCAATTCCGCCCGAGAAGTCATTCACGAGATAGAAAATTACAATGAGGTCTATGCCTGGTATCTCGTCACAACCTATGTTCCATTGACACTCGAGCAAGCCGACGCAACCTTCGGTGGCATGATCGATGAGCTCATTGCTGCGCTCAGATACCGGGCAGAACGGGCTGAGCTGACGGAGTTGCGGACCGCGTGCCTCAATCTTGCTGACGGACTCGCCAGCAAGCAGGGAGAATAAGACGTGAATCGTGACCGCGACTCCGGCTCAGAATCTGATGCAACGATGGCGATCGAAGAACTCAACACGTTCGTGCACGAACTCGGCCACCTGAAGCAGAGTGTGCGCACGGGCTGGTGGCTGGCTGGGGTAAAACAACCGGAAACTGTCGGAGAGCACAGCTTCCGCACCGCCGCGCTGGCCTATTTCCTCGCGCTCCAGGAAGGCGCGAACGCAGAGCACACGGCGATCCTCGCGCTATTCCACGACGCTACCGAGGCGCGCCTCGGCGATATCCCGTCGGTCGGGAAGAAGTACTTGGAAAAAGCGGACGAAGACAAGGTCGCCTGGGACCAGATCGCCGGCGCGCCGCTGCCAGTAGTCGAGGCCTACACGTCGATCATCAGCGAGTTCCGCGAACGGGTGACGCCCGAGGCGCGGCTCGCGCACGACGCCGACAAGCTCGAATGCCTCGCGCAGGCGATTGAGTACGTCGCGCACGGCTACCCGCGCGCCCAGGAATGGATCAGCGCGAGCCAGGCCGCGCTGGAGAGCGAGACCAGTCGCGCGATGGCGGCGGCCATGTGCGAGGGCGATCCCGACCGCTGGTGGGCAGGCATCGTGGCGAGCTACCGGCCCGCTGCGACGTCTGAACTCCCAGACGGCTCACTCTGACCGAAGCGCCGCAGGTCAGCCCCGGTTACCGTGGCTGCCGTAGCGGCCTGACCAGCGGGCCGGGACCCGCAGCGCCGGCGGCGGACGCGGACTAGACTCGGCTCTTGCCACGCCGTACTCGGTACGCCACGCGTCTGCCGCGACTCGTCCGCGGTCGGCCATGACACGCGGCGTGGGACAGACGCTCGTGCCTGAACCCGCTTCGTGCGGGGTCATCTGCGTGGCGGATGGTGCGGGTGTCGCGTGACCTGCCACCATGACGCTGAGCAGCGCGCTCGAACTCCAGCAAGCTTGCCGCACTGGGGAGATGGTCCATTGGAGACCGCTGGCGAGATCATCTCGGCGATGCGCGCGATCGCACCGCCTGGCCAGGCCAGCCTCGATGACGCCACCGTGGCTGACCTGCGGCACTGGACGGCGGAACTGCTTCGAGTCCGGGCGGACGCGGATGCTGAATACGCGCGGTTCCGGCAGATCGGTGAGCGGGAGATCCCGGCCCAGCCGACGGGGCTCGGCTCCTGGCTGCAGGGCAAGGCGGTGCTTGTCGTGGGCGGGACCGGGTGCATCGGCTCGGCCCTGATCAGGGAATTGCGCGCGTATCAGCCAGGGCAGATCGCGAGCATCAGTCGTGGTGAGCACAGGTGGATCCGGCAAGAGGACGTGGATTATCGCCGCGTCGACATCAGGGACGGCCAGGGGCTCAAGGACCGGGTGGCCGAGATCCATCCGGACGTCGTTTTTCACCTGGCCGGCCAGCGTGATCCAGGACTGGCGGAGCGCAGCGTTTATGAGACGGTGAGCACCAACATCCAGGGCACGCGCAACGTCCTGGCGGCGGCCGCAGCCGCGGGCGCGCAGCGAGTGGTGCATGCGTCGACCGGGAAGGCGATGCGGCCGTATTCCCGCGAGGTTTACGCCGCGAGCAAACGAGTGGCGGAATACATCGTTTATCAGGCGCAGGAAGAGTTCGCGCACTGCGCGATGGCACGGTTTACCCACATCGTCGACAACTCGCTCGTGCACCGGCGGCTGCGCGCCTGCGGTAAGGACCGGTTCTTCCGGCTGCACGAGCCCGGCGTGGTCTTTTATGCGCAGTCGGCGCGGGAATCGGCCCAGCTGCTGCTGCAGGCCGGCCTGGGAGCACAGGCTGATGAGCTGTATGTCCACGCGATCCGGGATCTTGGCTGGCCGGTCAGCCTGCTTGACCTCGCCATCGGAACGCTGCGCGATATTGGTTGCTCGGTTCCGATCTATTTCAGCGGATTCGACAAAGGCTATGAGGACACCGTCCGGCCGGACCTGTTTGACCCGCACACCGCGGGCAACGTCAGCCCGCTGTTCAACCGGTTCGAGGCGGCGCGGGCCGAGCCGTCGTCGGCGGGTACCGACCGGTTTGATGTGCGAGTCGAACGGAGCTGGCGTCTCGACGATGCGATCAGCGCACTGGAAGCCGCTTGCGTACCGACCAGAGACACCGCCGCCCTGCGGGAGGCGCTGGACGTCGCCTCGCTCGCGCTGCGGGACGCGGCCCGGTAGGAACGCACGGCGCCGGTTACTCCCAGCGGAAGAAGCGCTGCGCGAGATAGCTGAACAGCACCGCGTAGCCGGCCAGCACCAGCAGCGGCGTGACCGACGGGAAGCCTTGCAGGAACGAGGCCTGGATGGCGTTGACCGCGGCGCCGAGCGGGCTGTAGTTGCTCAGGAACAGCAGGGGCGGCGGCATCAGCGCCCGCGGCAGCCACAGCCCGGCCAAGAACATCAGCGGGAAGAACGCGACCCGGCCGATCACGTTGGCCCCGCCCGAGCTCGGCGCTACGGCGGCGAAGAACAGGCCGATCGGGAAGACACCGGCGACCCCGAGCGCGATCGACACCACCAGCCCGATGATGCTCTTCGGCAGGGGTGCCCCGAAGAACGTGATGCCGGCCAGCACGACGATCAGGATGGTGGTCACCGTGATGCAGACCTGCACTAGCCCCTGCGCCGCGAGCACCCAGGACGGCGGCACCGGGGTGGTGGACAGCCGGCGCAGCACCCCCAGCTCGCGGTAGGAAGCCAGCGGCACCGGCAGCGCCATCAGCGCGAACATCGCCAGTGAGAACACGACGAGGATGGGCACGTACACGTCGAACGGCGAGTACCCGCCGAAGGTTGGCAGCGGCGTCTTGAACGACGGCAGCTCGCCGAAGACGACCAGCAGCAGGATCGGGATGATGCCGCCGACCAGTCCGGCCGGGCGTCGCAGCGCGATCCTGGCCTCGTTGTGCACGATCTTGCCGAACGCGGTCCGGCGTGGCGCCGCGGGCAGAGTGAGGGAAAGTACCGACATCTCAGTGCTCCTTTCTAGCTGAGCTGCCATCTCCGGTGAGCCGCACGAAGGCGTCTTCGAGATTCGACGAGTTGAGTCGCACGTCCCCGGCGTCAACGCCGGCCGCGGCCAGCGCGAAGAGCACCGCGTTGACGAGTTCGCCGGTCCCGCTGACCACGATGTGCTCGCGCTGGTGCTCGACGCCCGTCACATTGGCGAGCTTGGTCAGGACGCGATCGTCGAAGGCCGCCGAGGGCACGAACCGCACGGTCTTGCCGCCGCGGGCCTGTTCGGCCAGGCTGGCCGGACTGCCCAGCGCCACGATGCGCCCGTTGTCGACCAGGGCTACGCGGTCGCACAGCCGCTCGGCCTCCTCCATGAAGTGCGTGACAAGCAGCACGGTTGTGCCGCGGGCCCGGATGCCCTCGATCAGTCCCCAGGCCTCGCGCCGGGCCTGCGGGTCCAGACCGGTGGTCATCTCGTCCAGGACGGCGATCCGCGGCTGCCCGATGAGCGCGAGCGCGACCGACAGGCGCTGCCGCTGACCGCCGGACAGTGACTTGTAGCTGGCCTGCCGCTTGGCCGCCAGGCCGAGCGCTTCGAGCAGCCCGGTCACGTCGGCGGGGTCGCGATAGAAGGACTGGTACATGTCGAGGATCTCGCCGACCCGCAGCTTGTCCGACTGCGCGCTCGACTGCAGCTGCACACCGACTATCTGGTGCACCTCGTCCCGGTCGGTCCGCGGATCCAGGCCGAGCAGCCGGACCGTGCCTGAGTCCGGCGCCCGGAGCCCGATCGCGCACTCGACGGTGGTGGTCTTGCCCGCGCCGTTCGGGCCGAGGATTCCGAAGATCTCGCCGGGGGCGACCGTGAACGAAATGTCGTCGACGGCGACCAGGTTCCCGTACGTCTTGCGCAGGTTGGCGATCTCGACCGCGTACTGGCTGTCCGGTCCGGACCAGCCGGCGCTGACCGCAGGCCCGGCTACAGCCGGCACGCCGGCCAGGGAGCGGAAGTGGCTGCGGCCAGCCCGCGCGCCCGTGGTGGCCGAAGTACTCATTGCTGCCTCCCTCTGCCGCGGATCCGCTGCCGCGGCCGGCTCCGTCCGCCGCTCCGGCGGTCTGTGCTGTCCATAAACTGATATCACTATGCTAAGCCTGTACTATCACGGGCGTCAAGCTGAGGGGCAAGAAGCCAGGCGCGGATGGCGCGCGAGGTCAGCAACCGCCCGGGCACCGCTGAGGCCGTGTCTGCCTAGCTCTCCGGGCCGGCTGGGTCACAACCGTCAGCTGCCGGCGCTCTGGCCGCCGTCGATGTGCAGGATCTCGCCGGTGACGAACGGGGCGGACTCAAGGTAGAGGATGCCTTGCACCACGTCGCTGACCTGGCCCACGCGGCCGATGGGATGCAGTTTCGCGAGGGATGTGAATGCCTCGGGCGGGTTCAGCGGTGTCTCGATGACGCCGAGCGAGACGGCGTTCGCCCGGATGCCGCGCGCCGCGTACTCGATCGCCAGCGACCTGGTGGCGGCCACGAGCCCGCCCTTGGTGAGCGACGCCAGCAGCGCCGGCGAGTCAGCGTGCGCGTGCTCGACCATCGTGGTGGAGATGTTGACGACGTGCCCGCCGCCGCCCTTGAGCATCGCGGCGATGACGCGCTGGGTTACCAGGAAGAAGCCCGTTAGGTTGACGTTCACGGCCAGCTGGTAGTCGTCCATCGTGTAGTCCGCGAACGGCTTGCCGATGAAGACGCCCGCGTTGTTCACCAGTGTGTCGATCCGCCCGAACTGGTCCAGCGCGCCGCTGACGATACGGTCGGCCGTCCCCGGCTCCGAGACGTCGCCGGGGACGGTCAGGATGGCCGGGTCGGCGGACGGCTCGATGGTCAGAGAGTTGGCGACTACCGCCCAGCCCTGGTCGCGGTACCCAGCTACCAGTCCGGCGCCGATGCCCCTGGCGGCGCCGGTGATGACCGCGACCCGCTGGCCGGTCCCGCTCATACCCGCTCCGCCTGCGTCGCGGTGCCGAGAGATTCCATCGGTACGCCCTTCGATCTGTTCGCAGGCCTACAGCCGCGAGCTCAGCTCGGCTACGATCTCGGCCGCCGATTGCGGCTTCCGCGCGAGCCCGACGCTCTGACCAGCCCACATCGAGAGCGCTTCGATGTCCCCGGTGGTGCCCATCATCGGCGGCGCCGGCTCGTACCTGACGATCGACTCGCCGGAGGCGAAGTGCGCGATCACATCGCCCTCGCCGGACCGCTGACCGAGCGGCGGCTCGCCTTCGGCCTCCCACGTTCTGGCGGTCGAGTTAGGCAGCGCCCGATGCGGCGCGTCGGGCCAGCCGACCGCGTACAGGCCGTTGTACCACTGCGGATCGGACTCGGCCGCGGCCAGCAGGCGGCGCCGGTACTCATCATGGATCGGCATCTCCGCTGCCAGCAGGAAGCGCGTGCCCAGCCACGCGGCCTGAGCGCCGAGCGCGAGTACCGCGGCGACACCGCGACTGTCGCCGATCCCGCCGGCCGCGATCACCGGCACCGGCGCGACCGCGTCCACGACCGCGGGCACCAGCGGCAGCGTCGCCACTGAACCCCAGACGTGCCCGCCTGCCTCCCAGCCCTGGGCGACGATCACGTCGACCCCGGACGCGGCCGCGCGCCGCGCCTCGTCCGCCGTACCGACGGTGTGCAGGACAACCCCGCCCGCGTCGTGCACTTGCTGGACGTAGCTGCTCGAATCGCCCCACATGAACGACACGATCCGCAGGCCCGCCGCCAGCGCCTGATCCACGCGGCGGTGCCGGTCTTCGGTGAGGATGAGGTTGCCGCCGAACGGCTTGGAAGTGAGCGCCGCCGTGTCCCGGACGTCGGCGCCGACATCCTCTGACCAGGTCAGCGTCAGCATGCCGAGCGCGCCAGCGTTCGAGACCGCCGCGGCCAGCGGGGGAACCGCGGCCATCGGTGCCTGGACGATGGGCTGCTCAATGCCAAGCAAGTCGCACACGGGAGTGCGCACCGCGTTCGCCCCTTTCGTGTCTTGACCGGCCATCAGATACCGTCCCGGGCTCACGCCCAGCCGGACGGTCCAGGTCCAGCCCGGTCACCTCCTGCTCGTACCCGCGAAACCGAGCTGTGCCACGGTCCAGACCTTGATCGCTTCAATTAGGCTCAGACCTGCGGCTGTGACCGAGCGAGACGGATCGCGCGAGCCTGCCTGGACGCCTTGTGCTGGTGCCGGGTACGGTGCGGTCCGGCCGGCAGTAAGGTTCGGCATGAGCTACGAGTATTCGCGCTGGTGGCGCGGCTTGACCATCGCGGCGGTGCCGCCCGGGCTGCGGCTGCTGATCACCGAGCGCTGGCACGGCCGGGAGCACGTGCCCCGCGACGGCGGTCTCATCGTGGCGGCCAACCACGTCTCCGAGGCCGACCCGCTGGCCATCTGCCACTACCTCTACCGGTGCGGCCGCTATCCGATCTTCCTGGCCAAGTCATCATTGTTCGGCAAGGGTTTCGTCGGTACCGTCGTGCGGGGAACCGGGCAGATTCCGGTGCTGCGCGGCGGGACCAGCGCCGCCGACTCACTCAAGGTCGCCGAGGACGCGCTCGCGGCGGGGCAGTGCCTGATCGTCTATCCGGAGGGCACCTGCACCCGCGACCCCGACCTGTGGCCGATGACCGGCCAGACCGGCGCGGCGAGACTCGCCCTGGGCACCGGCACTCCGGTGATCCCGCTGGCCTCGTGGGGCGCGCACGAGTTGCTGCCGTACCGCAAGGGCGAGCAGGGCGGCCTGGCCGGCACCCTCAAGCCGGGTTTCCACCCGCTGCCCCGCAAGACCGTGCAGATCCTGGCAGGCCCGCCAATCGACCTCGGCCAGTACCAGGGCCAGCCGCTGACGGGGCCGACGCTGCGCGCCGCGACTGCGGACATCATGCGCGCGGTGACCGGCTTGGTGGCTGAGCTGCGCGGGGAGCAGCCCCCGGCCCAGCCCTACGACCGGCACAAGGCGGCGCGCCGGGCGGGGGTTCAGAACCGGCCGCCGGCTAGTCCCTGGACAGTCAGCCCGGTGCCGCGGGGATCCATCGTGATGACCCGGTATCGACGCTACGTCGGGCCAGCGGAACTAGAGCGACTGGAGAAAGTCAATCAGACCGGGGTGGTAGTGCTCGGGGTCGTCGAACTGGGCGAGGTGGCTGCCATCGGGGCAGTGCAGGTAACGGCCGCGCGGCAGTTGCTGGGACATCCAGCGCATGTGCACGGGGTCCATCGTGTCGTGGGCGGCGCCGATGACCAGCGTAGGTACTTGGATGTGCTGGAGGTCGGCGGACCGATCCCAGGATTCAAGCGTGCCGCTGAGGCCAAGTTCGCTGGGACCTTGCATGGGGACGTAAATCGCCGGGTTGATATGACTGAATGCCCTTGTGACCGGGTCAGGCCAGTCCGCGACCGGCATCCGGCACACATGAAAGACGTAGTGATGCTCGGTGAGCAGCTCCTCATACCGCGGGTCATCGGTCTTCCCCTCGGCTTCGAACCGCTTGATCTCTGCGAGCGCGGCCTGGTCCATCGCTGGCATCAGCACATCTTGTGCGTAGGCGTTGTAGAGCCGGCAGCTGGACATCATGTTGGAGATCACCAGCGCTTTGAGCGCCGCCGGGTAGCGAACGGCGTACTCCATGGCGAGCAGGCCGCCCCAGGACTGGCCTAGCAGCACAAAGTTGTCGGCGGTAAGCCCGAGGGCCTGACGGACCTGCTCGACCTCGTCAACGAAGCGGTCGAGATCCCAGAGCGAAGGATCGTCGGGCTGGTCGCTGCGGAATGAGCCGAGCTGGTCATAGTGGTAGTACTCGATGCCGGCCGGCGGAAACCAGGTGTCGAAGCATTCAAATGCTTCGCTCGTGGCGCCGGGCCCGCCGTGCAGCAACAGCACCTTCACGTCCGGGTTAGTGCCGGTGCGTTTCGTCCACACCCGGAACGGGCCACTTGGGGTACTGATCGGGATCATCCGTGCCCCGCCGGAGAGCACAGCGCTCCGGTCCCAGCCGGAGGTGTCGAAGTACCGGGCAAAAGGCTCGTTCATGGGAACAACCTAGCCCCAACCCGGCTGTTGCTCCGGGCGGAGTAGCCGCCAGGAACCGCCAGAATCAGCGCGCCCGGACCGAGGGATGGTCGCGCCAGGCTGGCATGGTGGCCATGTAGTCCAGCACCTGCCGTTCGATGTCCTGCCCGGAAGCTGCCGGATCCCTGCGCGCCTGCCATGCGGCCATCCGGGCGAAGCGGTCCTCAAACGACTGCAGCGCGCCGCTGTCGTCGGTGCAGTAGTCGCAGTAGCGGCCGCTCTCGATGGGCATGCCGCAACTCTCACAGCTTGCCGTCGTGGTCATGGCTTTCTCCTCCGTCAGGTCGTATGTCATCTGACTGGGCACACTCGATCAGGGCACCCATCGCGGCGTTCAGCGCATCGGCCCACCAGGCGGCAACCGGGCCATGGCGCCGGCGAGCAGGTCGACGCCGAGCACCTCGCGATCCCGGCGCAGGGCCTCGTGCCCGGCGGGTGTCAGCCAGATCAGCGTCCGCCGCCGGTCGCCGGGATCGTTCTCGCGCTCAATGAGGCCGTCGCGCTCCAGGTGGGTCACGATCTCGTTGATCACCGACTGCGCCCTGCGCATGTGCACCGCGGCCTCGCCTATGGTCAGCGGGCCGGACAGGGCCAGGTGTTCCAGCACTGCCCTGGAGGCGCCGGGCAGCCCGCTCCGCGGCCGGTCACGACGATGAAACGTCAGGTAGACAGCCCGGAACAGGTCGGCGAAGCGTTCCGCCCTGGCCTGGTCCGCAGTCACGGCCACAGCTTTCCGGGCCGGTAATCCATCGTCAATCCCGATGCATCTGCGGTCACAGCGGCTCGGCCGATTTTTCGCGCCGTGGTAAGTCTCGCCTGGTCAGGGGCGTGCGGGTTTGATGCACGGCGGCCGGGAGGTGACAGGAGCGAGCCTGCTCAGCCGGCCAGCGCCGGGGCAACGGTGGCGACGGGCACCGCTCCGCTGATAGTCGTGCCCCGGCCCGGCTCGGACGCTATCCCCAGCTGGCCGCCCACGGCCGACAGCCGGTCGGCCATGCCCTGCAAGCCGGTGCCGTGCACGGCTGCCGCAGGGTTAAAGCCTGCCCCGTCGTCCGCGACGCTGAATTCGAGCGTGCCGCCGACCTGGTTGAGGGTCACCGTGGTCATGGAGGCTTGCGCGTACTTCGCGACGTTCTGCAGTGCCTCGAGGATGCAGAAGTACAGCGTCGTCTCGGTGTCACGGGAGAACCGCCCGATCCCGTCGGCGTCGACCAGCACCGGCATCGGCGCGCGGTCGGCCTGTGCCTGCAGGGCAGCGCGAAGACCCTGGTCGGCTAGCACGGGCGGGTAGATACCGCGGGCAAGCGCTCGCAGGTCATCCAGGGCTGCCCGCACTCCGGATCGCAGCTGGCCGGTCAGCTCCCTGACCTCGCCGGGATCGTCGGCGACTCCGTCGAGCAGGCCAAGCTGAACGCTCAGCGCGACCAGTTGCTGCTGGGCGCCATCGTGCAGGTTCCGCTCGATCCGCTGCCGCTCATCATCTTGAGCCCGCACTAGCCGTCGGCGCGACGCACGCAGATCGTCGATCGTGGCCTGCAACTCGGCGGTCAGCCTGACGTTCCTGAGCACGAGCCCGGCCTGCGAGGCCAGATCGGTGAGCAGCCTGTCCTCCGCGGCGGATACCGGTTCGTTCTTGGCTTTGCCCAGCGTGATGGCGCCGAGCAGTTCGTCCTGGTGATACACGCCGATCGCCCGGGCGACCGGCCCAAGGGTGGCCAGGCCTGCTGAGCGGGTCACCATCGCGGGCGCGGCTCCCGGTTCGGCACCGGCTGGCCATACCGATCGAGGTGACAGACCGGCGCCGACCAGCACCCAGACCTCGACGCGCTCGGCCCCGGTCGCCCCGCCGAGCACAGCGGCCATCCGGTCAAGCGCGGCGTCGGCGTCGAGCTGACCGGCCATGTCCTGGGCGAAGTCGGCGAGCACCTGGTAGGGCGAGGCGCGCCTGCCATAGACGAAGCGGTTCGCGAGCAGGTTGGCTCGCTGGCGCACCGGATGGAAGAGCACCGAGACCGCGACCGCGGCCGCCACGGTGATGACCGGGCCGCCAGCGTAACCGGCCAGCGTCCCGATGCCCACCACGATGCCGATGTAGACGGCCGTCAGCGCCGCGGACAGGAGGCCAAAACTGACGGCTCTATTGATGATGACGTCGATCTGGTACAGGCCGTATTTCAGGATCGCGATCGCGATCGCGATCGGGAATCCGGCCAGCCCGATCGCCGAGACCACGACGTCTGCCGCTGTGGTCAGCCCGGCCCAGGACTTTCCCCCGACATCCATAGAGACCAGGACGACGACCGAGCAGCCGATCGCGGTGGCCGCCGTGAAGGCGACCCACTTGATCTGCTGCCGCAACTCCCGGCCTCCTGACCGGTAGCGGATCGTCATGGCCACCGTGGCGGCCGCCATCAACGCGATGAACACGAACCACGCCTGGCTGATGGTTCCGATCAGCACAGACGCCAGCGGCCGGGGCAAGGAACGCACGCCAAGCGGGTTCTGGACCGAGAGCGAGATACCGCCGGGAGCCGGAAGCTGCACTCTCTTCGGCTGTACCAGGAATCCGGTCAAGGTCAGCGCGATGAGCAGCAGGCACAAGCCTGCGACGGGTCGCCAGCGCGGTGACGGGAGGTGCCCGGTCGGGAAGAGCAGGAACATGAACCCGACGCTGCATATCAGCGGAATGAACGACCACTCGGCCAGAACGCCCATGATCGCGGGACCTGGCAGGGCACCCGGATGCCTGATGCCGAGCACCGCGTACGCGGAAGCAAGGGCCACCAAGCCGTCGGCGATGCCCGCGATGAGCAGATACCAGCCGATGGTATTGCCCGCACGACGGACGATCAGCGCTCCGAGAGTGGCGTACAAAACGGCTGATGGCACCTGGCAGGCCGTCGAAATCGCGTCACCGGCGACCATGTCGTTCCAGGCTCTGATGATCAGGACCAGGGCGCCTGCCGCGAGGACGACGGCGACGGTCCACGCCGCCGTCGCGATGGTGCTCTGCCGTCGGCCTGTGACGTTCATCGCGACCCTGCGCCCGGTCCAGACGTACAGGTAGGCCGGGATGGCGAGAATGAGCAGGCCGTCGGTCGCATGCAAGGCGCCGAAGATCACGTGGTCGTCGGCCAGTTCGGCCAGCAAGCTCTGCAAGACCACCGTCATCAGAACCAGCAGCACGCCGCCGACGATGGCGCGCGCGCCCGGCCGCGCGATCAGCGTCAGGATCAGGATGACGATCGCCGCCCCGGCCATCGCGAAGCCCAGCGTCCGGTGCGGATCCAGCGCCGGATCACCGGCGCCGTGCAGGAGCTTGAAGGCGCCGAGGCCAGCCAGGAAGATCTGGACCACTCCGGCGGCCAGGAACACCAGCAGCGCCCAGCGATAGACCGTCAGCATGACGCCGCCTGGTCGCGCCTTCGCGGCGGCGCCGACATCGTGCTCGCTGGTCACGCTTGTGTTGTTCTTGCTCATCTCAGCCGCTCCTTCATTTTGTGGGGGCCGCGGATCCCAGTCAGCGGCCCATGGTGAGCCCTCCGCCGGGGCCATCGGCCACCGGTCGAAATGGCGATAGCGAGCACGCACACCGCGAGGACGGTCCACCACACGGGGTCCGATGACGGCCCGCCCGGGCCGGGGGCCGGGAACGTGCGCACCCAGCGCGCGACCGGCGGGACCAGGCTGGGCGTCATCAGGACCAGCACGACGGCGGCGCCGGCCGCCGCGCCCGGTTCCCCGGTCCGCGTCCGGATCACGCACGCCGCGGCGAATCCGAGCAGCACGTTGCCGGCCAGCGCGAGACCGGCCGCCGCCCAGGGCAGTGCCAGCCCGCGCGTGTCCGCCGCCAGTAGCACCAGCGCCCCGGCGGCGAGCGGCCCCAGCAGCGCCACGGCACGGATCCTGGTGCGGCGGGCGGGCCCGGTCGGCGTGACGTCGACAACCGCGCTGGCCGGCTCGTCGAGGGTGAACGCCGCAGCCGCGGCGAGCAGCGCGAAGCAGATCGGGAGCAGCACGGTGGCGGCCGCCAGGAACGCGGCCCCGCAGCCGCCCACCACGACAGCCGCGCCGGTGACGCCCGCGACCGCCGGCCAGGCCCCAGCCCGCAGCACCGGTCCGGTCGTCATGCGGTGACGGCGTGGGTGAATCCGCCGGTGCCGGCCAGCACGAGCAGGACCAGGGCCGCCGCGCCAGTGATCGCCAGGGCACGGATGATCCGGGAGCGCACCGGTCCTTCGGCCCCGCGCAGCAGCGCGACCAGGACGGCGATCGCGCACAGGGCGAGTTGCCAGCCGATGAAGAACCACGGCGATCCGCGGCAGGCGGTGACGTGGCCGGCGTTCAGGGTATACGTGAAGAAGGCGAACGGCGCGAACAGCCGCAGCACCGCCACCGGCGCCGAGTCCGGATGCCAGACGGCCAGGATTCCCACCAGGCTCACCCAGCCGTACAGGAGCAGGAACAGCACGAACGCAGCGCCCGGGAACCGCACCCAGCGGCCCAGCGCGACACCGAGCAGCGGGCCGCCGAGCGATGGCATGACGATCTGCCCGACCAGGACAGCGACCCGCCCCGGCGGGCTCAACGGCCCGTAGGCCGGGTTGCTGACCGGGATGATCTGCACGAACCTCAGCAGGGCCAGGCTGCCGCAGGCGAACGGCACGACGGCGACCGCGCACAGGGCGGCGGTGCGGGTCGGCACCGTGACGGGGGTGACGCCGGTGACGGGTTCGCTGGCCCGCATCGACCGGATCAGCCCGAACGCGGCCATCATGCCGAACCCGCCGAGAAGATCGCCGCGACCCAGTTCACGTTGTCGATGTCGGTGACCCTGGGGCCGGGGCTAACCGACAGCACGGCCACGGTGATCGCCACGCCGAACAGGAAGACCGGGTTGAGGACGAACCGGCGCATCTCCCGGACGGCGAGCGCGGCGAACGTGGCCCTGCCAGCCACGGCTCCGGGTCGGGCGGGCGCGAGCACGGCGGTCACGACGCCACCTCCTCGGCTGGCTCGTCCTCCGGTGCCCAGCCGCGCAGCAGCAGGTACGCGTCTTCGAGGGATGGTTCGACGTGTTCGGCACCGTCCCGCGCGCGGGCACCGACGTTGCGGTACCGGCCGGTGCCGGTCCGCCAGGAGACGCTCGCCGTCGGGTCCGGCTCGTCGGCCAGCCAGACCCGGCCGGCCGCCTGGCCGGTCAGCTCGGTGACCAGGCCGTCGTAGCGGATCCGGCCGCGGTCGAGCACGATCACGCGCTCGCACAGGGCCGCGACGTCTTCAGTCTGGTGGGTGGACAGGACCACGATCGACGTCCGCGCGATCTCGGCGAGCACGGTCCGCAGCGTCACCCGCTGCTCCGGGTCGACGCCGGTGGTCGGCTCGTCCAGGATCAGTACCGGTGGCGAGCCGAGCAGCGCCTGGGCGAGTGAGACGCGCCGGCGCTGGCCGCCGGACATGGCTCGGATCCGCTTCGCGCCGAGGTCGGACAGCCCCACCAGGTCGAGCACGCGGCGCACTTCGGCGTGCCGCGCCGCCGGCTGGGTCCACTCCTTGAGCAGCGCGATGTAATCCACGAAGGCGAAGGCGGTGAAGCCGCGCGGGAAACCGACCTCTTGCGGCTGGTAGCCGAGTTGGCGGCGGATGCCGGTGCGTTCGGCCGGCACCTCCGGGTCCAGGCCCAGCACGCTCACCTTTCCCTGGCTGGGCGGCAGCGCGGTGGCCAGCAGGCGCAGCAGGGTGGTCTTGCCGGCTCCGTTGGGGCCGAGCAGCCCGGTCACGCCGGGTTTCAGGTCCAGGTCGACGCCGGCCAGCGCCCGGGTGGCACCAAACGTGCGCCCGACCTCACGCAATCTGATCGAAGCGGTCATATCGCTACCTCCACGGTCGAAGCTGGCGCAGCCGGCGCCGGCGCAAGAGAAAGATCACGAACGAAGCGGCCGCCAGCGCCAGGAAGCCCGCCTGGGCCCGGGCCTGGAGCAGCGCGTCGGGCGAACCGATTCGCGTCGCCAGCAGCCAGACCACCGCGAGCCAGGCGGAGCTGACCGCCATGGCCGCACGCAGCGGGCTGACCCAGGTCGACGCGGCCAGGACCACCGCGACGAAGCCGACGGCTGGCAGCAGCCAGGCGAACGCTGTCTCCCCGGGTACGACCAGCCCGAAGAGCAGGACGGCGGGCAAGGCGAACGCGAGAACCGCGATCGTGCGCAACAGGATCAGCCGGAGCACCGGATAGGGCGTGACAAGCTCCGGTTCGAGCGCCACGTCCAGCCACGGGTCGTAGCTGGACGCGACCACCAGGCAGGGCACGACCGGTGCCATGGACAGGAACACCCACACCCCGGTGGCGTGTCCCATCGCCGCCGCCAGCGCGGCGAACGCCAGGACCGCGGCCGCGCCAGTCAGCCACACGCCGCGGAAGGCGCTGGCCACCGCGACCAGCCGCGCCTCGTGCTCGGGCAGGCCGGCGGCGCGCAGCAGCCGCTCGAACAGCGACGGCCGCGGTACCTCTACGGCGTCCCGGGTGCGGTCCCACACCGCGGCGAAGTCGATCACGTCGACGGCGGCGGTGACTCGCACCCGGCACGGCTCACAGGACAGCAGGTGCTGCTCGACCGAGGTTCCCTCGGCCAGCGAGTCGGTCCGTCCGACGTAGCGCCGCAGCATGTCGTCATCGAGATGCCATCCGGTCATGACGATCCCTCCGCTAGGGCGGCCCGCAGGTGCGCCTTGGCCCGGTAGAGCCTGGTCTTCACGCTGCTCACTGGTACGTGCAGCAGCTGCGCCGCTTCCCTTGCGGTCAGTCCGTCCAGCACGACGGCCTGGATGACGGCGCGCATCTCCGGTGACAGCCGGGCCAGCGCCTGGCCGATGTCGCCGTATTCGACCGACAGCAGAACCTGGTCTTCCGCGGCCGGTACGGCCCCGGCCTGCTCGAATACGGCGGCGACGCTGCCGCTGGTCCGCATCCGGCTCACCAGCCGGCGGATCGCGATCCCCCACAGCCAGGCCGCGACATCGCCGTCGCCGCGGAAACCCTGCGGCCGTTGCCAGACGGCGATGAAAGTGTCCTGGACCGCGTCCGCCACCAGGTCGCGATCGTTGCACCGCCGCGCAAGCCGGATCGCGAGCCACCCGGCGTGGCGTTCATAGAGCGTGCGGAAGGCGCCCATATCGCGTCCGGCGACGGCCAGCAGCAGCGTCTCGTCGCCCGGGCAGCTGTCCATGACCTAACTGTCGCGTCGCCGCCCCGGAAAAGATTCACCGACAGCCGGAAATCTGGCCGGAAAAGTTCCCGGCCCGGGGCGAATCTTTTCCGGCCCTGGGACGCGACAGTTGAGGTATGGAGGGTCTTCCCGGCGACGAGACGCTGCTGGCCGACGAGCCGGACCCGGCGGCGACCGTCTCCTGGCGGACCGGCGCCGACCGGACGACGTTCATTACGCTCGCCGCCCGCGAGATGCACCGGTTCGTCGTCAACCCGGTGTTCCTGGCCGGCGTCGTGCTCACCGCACTCGCGGTGTGGAACAACGGTCACACCGGGGTCACCGAGATCGACACCGTGAACTCGTACCCGGCGATCTTCCTCGGCGGGTTCGGCATGATGGCCACGTTCTGGCAGACGCGGTCGATGCGCGACAGCGAGCCGGTCGTCGGCGTCACTCCGACGACCCTGCCGATGCGCATCGCCGCGCTCTGCGCGGTGGCAATCGTGCCGTTCCTGTGCGGCGTCTTGAGCCTGATCGTGTTCCGGCTCTACCAGCCGGTCGCGGGCGACTGGGTGTACGGGGCATTCAGCCCGCCCGCCCGGATCGCCGTGCTCATCGCGCAAATGGTCCTGCCGACGCTCGGCGGACCACTGCTGGGGGTCGCGCTGGGCCACTGGGTTAGGTTTCCGGGCGCGGCGTTCGTGCTGTTCCTGGTCCTGTACGGCTGGGTGAGCCTGGTTTCGATCGTGAGCTTCACGAACCCGGACCCGATGCCGAAAGTGGTGTTGCGCCTGTTCGCGCCGTTCGCGTTCTTCAGCTACAACGAGAACGGCGCCGAGGTCACGACCTGGCGCGGCTCGCCATGGTGGTTCATCGGCTGGCAACTCGCGCTGTGCGCGACTGCGGTACTGGCGGCGCTGCTGCGTTCGGCAGAAGGGCAAGCGCGCCTGCGGACCATCCGTGCCCTCGGCGTCGCCGGAGCGCTGGCCGCGATCCTGATTGTGCTGGCCGCAGGAGGCGGATTCACCCACGCCGTCCACGCATGATGGTCGATCGATGCTGCGGGCCGGGGCGTGGCCGGCGGTCACCGGCGTCAGTGGCCTGGTCCGACCGGGGTGACGGGGGTTGGCCGAGCTAGAGAGGGCTGCGGGCTGCGCTGGTCAACATCCCGCCCGGCGTCGAGGCGTTGGCCGGCCCGGTGTGCGCCGCACCCGAGGGTCCAGGCTTTGTCGCCGTCGGCTTGCGACATCAGCTCCTACCGCCAGTGCCTGCGCGGGGGGGGGGGGCTCCGCGGAGGACCCTGCCGGCTCCTGTCGCGGGCGTACTGACCGTGCTGTTCCTCGTGTTCAACGAGGGCTGCCTGCGACCGGCCCCGCAACCGATCCGGTACGCCCCGGCCTGACCGCCGAGGCGGTCCGGCTCACTCGCCTGATCCGCGCGCTCTTGCCGCAGGGCGGTGAGCACCGCGCATGAGGCTTGCCCTGAGCTGTATCGATACGGTTCGTCTCAAGATGAAATTATCCTTGCGGCAGCAGCGATGTTCATCGCTGGTATAGAGTCCGGTATCTGCTGCGGCCCGAATAACAATCCAAGCAAACAGAGCCGGGCGGCCAAGTTATTCACAAGTCAGCCTAGTTTGGATCATTGAACACTGCCGCATATCACCGCCTCTTAATTCGGCGTTCAATGTCATGGGAGATGGTATCCATGGACGCCGAACCGCCGCAGCGCGCCGGCCAGCGCGGTCGCGACGGGCGGGCAGCAAGGCGAGCACCGTGGTTTGCCGGGGTAGGTATCGGTGCTGGGGTCGCGACCGTTATCGCCTTCGCCCTCGGTGACCTTAGCGGCAGGCACGCGATCATGTTGGGTCTGCCGGCCGTCGTCCTGATCTTCGGCGGACTGGTAGTGGCAGTATTGTCCGATCCGGAGACAGCCGAACGTCAGGGCTTCCGGGCCGGATTGAAAGCTGGAACCCTGCGCAGACGGTGGCGATCACTCTTCGACCGCCAGGGCAAGGGGACACATTAGCTTCGGCGCGCGCTGGGCCTGTGGTCTAGTTTCCAGGACTAGTGATCCTAACGCACTGCGTTGAACGCCATTCCATTAGCCGTATGCTCGGCCGCAGACAGCGCAGTACGGGAGCGCGGAAATAGCCGGTGCTTTTGCATCCTGGATCGGACGCGGTTCGTTCCCCGCATTTTCAGCCAGTAAGGCGTAAGCCTGACCAGTCAGAGCGGCTTTGCAGCCATGACGAAACCCTCGTCGCCATGCGATCCACGCATCAGGCACAATCCAGCTGGCTATGCCGCCAACCGTGATCAGCACGGCTGGTAAAGCCATGGCAATGGCTTGCTGAGCGCTGATCGCGTTCAGGGCCGACAGAGCTACGGTTATCGAACTGAGGGCTGCGCCCACCGCCGTGGTCCAGGCCACAAACCTGGCCCGGCGCCAAGTGTCAACGGTCTGCTGCCAACACGACTCGCCGTCCATATGCCCCGCTCTCGGGAGAGTGCCATCTCAACAGAGAACCGACTTACAGCAGCCGCTGGGTCTAGACGGGTAGCTAATTGGCATTATAACAGCGTACAACCGGATATCGTCGGTACGACTCGCCGGTTCAGTACATGTCGCGAAGTCCCCAGCGAGGTATGGCTCGCAGCAATCTAACACTCATCCGAGTCTTATAACAGACATAACCGCCTTAGCAAGGCTCTTGCCTTCTGTCCGCAAGAACCGCAGTACTTCACGATTAGAGCCGCCGTTGTCATGTGAGATTTGCATCGCTCAGCTCGGCGTAGTGCCCGGGAAGGCCAGGATTTCCACGGCAATCACTCCGGCCCCGTTGGCCGAACCGCCTGACCGCTGACACGGAGGGCGGCAGTGATGGCCGCTGGCAGCGCTCGTGTCGTGGAGTTCTAGCATCAGCCAGCCGGTGCGGCGCGGCGGTCTGACTCCGCAGCGAACGTTCCGGTCCGCCTGATCGCCTGCCAGCGGTGCCGGGTCCCCAGCATGGCAGTCATCACCGACTGGATTGTCACCAGGTACATGAGCTGGCGGTAGACGACCTGCTGCAGTGGCAGAGCCCACAGTGTCCTGAGCCGCTCACCGTCCAGTCGCAGCGCGTAGGCCGCGGCCAGGCCCTGCACCGCCATGAACGCGCACCAGAACACCGCGACGTGGACGGGATTCAGGAACATGAGCCCGTAGAGCGAGGAGACGTCCACCACTGGTGCCGTCAGTGGCAGCAGCACCTGAAAGAAGACCAGGTAGCTGAGGCAATAGCGGCCGAATCTGCCGGACTGGCCGCGCTCGACGACCGCGTGCCGGTGTTTCCACATCGCCTGCATGGTGCCGTAGGACCAGCGGTATCGCTGCCGCCAGAGCTGCCGCAGGCTGGCTGGCGCTTCGGTCCAGGCGATGGCGCCAGGCTCATATACGACCCGCCATCGTGTCCGGGCCAGGGCCATGGTCACGTCGGTATCTTCCGCCAGCGTGTCCGGGCTCAGCCAGCCGACCGCGTCCAGGGCTGCGCGCCGGAACGCCCCGATCGCGCCGGGCACCGTCGGGATGGTGCCGACCAGGTCAAAGAACCGCCGGTCCAGGTTGAAGCCCATCACGTATTCCAGGTGCTGCCACCGGCCCAGCAGCCCGCGGCGGTTCCCGACCTTGGCATTGCCGCTGACCGCGCCGACTGACGCATTACGCAGCGGCGCGACCAGGAACCGGAGTGTGTCGGGCTGGAAGATGGTGTCGCCGTCGACAAGGACCAGGATCTCGCTGCGGGCCTCGGCAATACCGCGATTCAGTGCGCCCGGCTTACCTTCGTTGGCTTGACTGATGACCCGCACGCCTCGCAAGGCCAGGCCGCGCGCGATCGTGGCAGTGTCGTCGGCAGAGCCATCGTCGATGACGATGACCTCGACCCGGCCCTGGTAGTCGGTGCGGATCATCGAGTGCACAGCCGCCGCGATGCCCGCCGCCTCGTTGTAGGCGGGGATGATGACCGACACGTCCGGCCAGAAACCGGCCAGCGGGGGCGGTGCCCGCCCGGTCCGGCAGCGGTGCGCCCGGGCAAAGCAGACAAGCATGAGCACCCGTGCAACGGTCAGCACACTCGCGATCAGCAACAGGACGGCCAGGACGTCGATCATCCTGTCTGCGGCTTGCTGTGTCAGCACCAGCGCCTCGCCGACGAGGCGCTGCCGCCGGCTGGCCGGCACGTTTCCGGCGGCCAGCCGCAGCCCGCCGGTCACGGTCGTGAACCGGTCGCCGCGCGCCTGCAGCCTGCTGATCACCTGGCTGAGCGCTGCGACTGTCTGGGCCCGGTTCCCGCCACCGTCATGGAACATGATGACGTCGCCGTGCGGCCCGGCCGGCATGGCGCTTGCGACGATGCGCGCCACTCCCGGCCTGGCCCAGTCCCTGGTGTCCAGATTCGTGGTGACGACCAGGTACCCGTTCTGGCTGGCGCGCTGGGCCGCGCGCCAGTCAAGCGCGGTGAGCGCATCGGGCTGGGACGAGTACGGCAGCCGCAGCAGCCGGGTGCGCACCCCGGCCGCGCCCGCCAGCGCGTTCTGCGTGAGGGTCAGCTCCAGGTCCTGGCGCCAGGCAGGAGCCGTGCCGAGGTTGGTGTGGGTGTAGGTATGGGAGCCGATCTCGTCCCCGTCCCGCAGTTCTGCCCGGACGATGCCCGGGTAGCTGGCGGCATGCGCGCCGACGACAAAGAATGTCGCGGGCACGTGATAGCGGCGCAGGACGGCCAGAATCTTCGGTGTCCAGGCCGGGTCCGGGCCGTCGTCGAACGTCAGCGCGATGGTCCGGGCAGGCATGGAGTAGCTCCGCGGCCGGGCGCCGGACGCGTTGATGACCGGCCCGCCGTCTAGGACGGCCGCGGGCGCTGTCGTCTGGCCTGCCGTATCCGGCTCATCCGCGCTGTTCTCGCCCAGAACCCCGTGCGTGTAACCCTCGATCAGCAGGCCCACGGTGAAGACGACCAGCAGGAGGCTGACCAGGAACCAGTGGCCGCGCGGGGTCCGGCTCCGGCGGTGACTGGCCGGCCTGCCGCGGGCGCCGCGATAAGGCCGCTCGATGGGCCGGAAGGCCTCGCCGCCAGCTGGCCCTGGCCGGAAGCGCGGGCCCGCGGTGCCGTTCAGCCGGCATGCGGCGTAGGCGACTTGCTGGGCTTCGGCCGGGACTTTCCCGGCGGGGTGTGACCGGCCGGGTTCGTCGGCGCAGGAGACGTCGGCGAGACGGTTGACGTGGGAGTGGCCGACCGGGTTGGAGAGGCCGACGTGGGTGCCGCGCCCGCTGGCGATGACGATCCAGACGGCCCCGAGACGGCTCCGGACGACCCGCCCGCATCGGCCGGGGCCGACGGCCCCACCGAGTGATGCGGGCGGTGCTGACGCGGATGCGAGGTATACGCCGGGACCGCCGTCGAGGCGGGATCAGCCCAGCGCGTGAAAGGGGCCTGGGGACCGCCTACCATCGACACCAGAATCGCCACCAGGCACGCACCGAGGACTCCGGCGCCGGCCAGGCCCAGACGGCGCATGACCCGTCTCCTGCGACCCGACGGGTCGGAAAAGACCGGGTCAGATTCCACGGGTCGATCGTAGCGACAGCGGGCATTACGGGCAGGACTTTGGGGCTGCTCATGGCCCTCGTGAGCTAAGTCACTGCGCGCGGCTATTGACATGCTGACCGGCACCCGGCCGAGCGGATGCCCGGCCGGGAGCCACGTCCGGTCTGGCTAGGGCGCAGGGGTAACTACGTTGTCGCAGTAGGTGGAGTCCGGGCCGAACGGTCCGCCGCACTGCGGCGCCGTCGCGAACTGCAGACCCTGTCCGTAGTCGTGGATGGTGCCGGGATAGTCGGCGCCGTAGGTGATGGCTCCGCTCTTGCCTGCCGCGTACCAGGGATAAGTGCAGAAGGCGCCGCCGTAGGTTCCGCACGATGCGGTCACCTCGGCGGCGCCGCCCAGGTCGCTGACAACCGCCCACTGGCTGGCGGCGGATCCGTTGGCGAAGGTCACCGAGAGGATTTTCAGCGGGCTGAAGCCGAGCCACTGAATGGTGTCGTAGGAGTCACAGCTGGTGTCGCCGGGGTTGCAGAGCTTCCCCGCCGGGGTGCTGAAGTTCGAGGTGTGGCCGATCTCCCACACGAAAGAGTTGGGTGTGTCGTTGACCAGGCCCCAGCCGAGCGCGTTCCCGATCTGCTGGGTGCTGAACAGCGGCAGCAGAGGCCCGTACTTACTGTCGAGCACGATCGTGCCGGAGTGACCGGTGGACAGGTCGGTGACGGTGATGTTCCAGCCTTGCGAGGTCGTGACCACGTGGAAGTGGATCTGGATCGTGTCGCCGGCGTTCATTACCAGCGGGGATTTGCTGGCGCCGTCGTGCAGTTCCGCATTGAACGCGGCGTTTTCCGCACCGCTCTGCGTGCTCACCTGCCAGACGGGCGCGCACACGCTGAACTTGTCGGGCGCGTAGGTGACGTTGTAGCCGCCGTCGGACGAGCACGTGTTCACGATCGCGTCCGGGTAGAACTGCAATTCCAGAAAGCCCTGGCCGAACAGTGAGTGCGGACTCGGGTCCGACACTGCCCCGCCCCACCAGAACGTCGGGCCGACGGCCGAGACCGGGACCGATCCGTCCGCGGGCAGCACTGCTGTCCAGGTGAGGTCTTGAGCCGACCCTGGCAACGAAGACACCGGGTCGAGTTCGGGTTCGTCGTGCCCGGAGCACGCGCCGGTGTACCAGACGGCGGTCTCGTTCGGGTGCCGCCCGATGCAGACGCCGCCGCTCTGGCCGCCCGGGCTCGCGCCCGCAGGCTGCCCGGAAAGCGCGACTCATGGCGCCGCGATTGTAATGGCCACTGCATATGCCAGGTATCGCCGGCCTGACCGTCTCATAAGTCGCCTCCAGTACGCGTCGTCGCGTGACCGCACCCGCAAGTGAACATAGAAATCGGAATATCACACAGCAAGGGGCGACCGGCATCGCAATCAGCGGCCAGATGGCGCAAGCCTCGAGTAACCGGCGGCAGAGGCAGCGCAAGCCCACGCGAACGAGGGCCTAAACGCGATGGCCGGGTTCAGGTGAGTCCGTGCAGGTAGGCGTAGGTGACGGCCTGGGCTCGATCGCGGACGCCGGTTTTGGCGAACAGGTGGTTGATGTGGCTCTTCACGGTCGTTTCGCTGACGACCAGCTGGTGCGCGATTTCCGCGTTGGACAGTCCCCGCGCGATCAGTTCGAGCACTTCGGCTTCCCGCTGGGTCAGCCCATCGGGGAACTGAGATCCGTGCCGGGAATGAATGGCGGGCAGGCCGGCTGTCAAGGCGTCGAGCACATGGTGCTGCACCATGGGGTCGATGGCGGCCTGGCCGCTGGTGACTTGCTCGAGTGCAGTCCGGATTTCTTCCGCGCTGGCATCTTTGGTCAGGTAGCCGCGGGCGCCGGCCCGCAGCGCGTCGATGACGGAGCGGTCATCGGTGTATGTGGTGAGGACGAGCACTTTGATGCTGGCATCGTGGTCGCGCAAGCGGCGGGTGGCTTCGACGCCGTTGCAGCGGGGCATCCGAAGGTCCATCAGCACGACGTCTGGCTGCAGCCGGATTGCGAGTGCTATCGCCTCCTCGCCGTCGGCTGCGGTGCCTAGTACTTCGACACCTGCCAGCAGACCGAGCAAGGTGCCAAGACCTTCCCGGACCACGCGCTGGTCGTCAGCCACGACGACGCGAATGATCCGGCTCATGATGGCACCCACAGCTCGACCAGGAACCCGCCGCCGATGGGGCCTGCGGTGAGCGTTCCGCCTAGAAGTTCGGCTCGTTCTCTCATGCCGGTGAGCCCGTAGCCGGTGCCGTCATCGGGAGCCGTGCGTTCGCGGCCCGAGTCGAAGTTCTGAATGGTCAGCGTAGTGCCGGGCGGCTCGTAGGTAAGGCAGACCTGGACGTGGTCGGCGTGGGCGTGCTTGCGGATGTTGGTCAATGCTTCTTGGGTGACCCGGTAGAAGGTCAGACGGCCTTCGGTTCCCAGGTCCCGCTGGCTGTCGCCCGTCACGGTGACGGAGCAGGGCACGCCGGTGTCCGTCTGGAACTCGGCGGCCAGGTCGGCGAGCCGGTCGGGGCCGGGCAGTGCGTCGTCGTGGAGCATGCCGATAGCACGCCGGGCTTCTTCCAGCCCGGTCTTGGCCAGCCGGTGGGCCCGGTTGATCGCGTTCCCCACGTCGGGGTCCGCGCCGCCCCGGGCGGCACGCAGCCGGGCGCCCTCGAGGGTCAGCACCAGGCCGGACAGCGAGTGGGCCAGGACGTCATGCATCTCGCGGGCCAGGCGCTGCCGCTCGGCCAGCGCGGCGGCCTGGGCATGCGCGGCCCGGGTCTGCTCCAGCTCGGCGAGCAGAAGCTCTGCTCGCTGGTTACTTTCCCTCAGCCGGCGGGCGAACAGCGACAGGACAAAGAAAGCCACGATCCCGAAGTCATTCAAGACGATGCCGGCGACGGGCGCGCGTCCGTTGACCAGCCACGCCACCGAGACCGCGGCGACGGCCGCCCCGACTACCCACGTACTGACACCTACCGGCAGCGCCAGGGCAGCCATGCAGACGGCGGGGAAAACCCCGAGGAAGGCGGCGCCGTTGCCCTGCACACCGATCAGCGCCGCCGCGCTGACCACTGCGATGAGCAGCGCGGCTAGCTGCGTTGCCGGCCGTCCCTGGCTCGGCCACATCATGGCTAGGGTCGCGGCGCTGAACACGATGAGGGCCGCTGCGGCGCCCAGCGCCTCGCCGTGCCCGCCCGGAATCGGCCGGGCCTGGAACGAGGTGGCTACCACGAACGCGACCACGGCGACCGCGAGCACGCGGATGGCTCGGTAGGCCGCCTGTTCGCGCCCCCGTGCCCGGTCTAGGTCTAGGTCTAGGTCGGACACCGCGGCCGAGGCAGCGGCTTTGCTGGTCACCGGTCAACCGTACGGCCGGATCAGGCCGCCGTCTTGTGCCCGCCGGGTGGATTCGGCGCCAGTGAGACCTCCACCCGCGGGTGGACAGCCTCCGCCCACGGTTCGGGTTCTGGCCGGGCCAAGTTCCACCGCTGCGCTGAAGACTGTGCGGCTATCCCGGAACAGGCTTGCGGGCAAGACCTACCCGGTTCTGGGGAGCGATATGGACACTGCCGACACTGAGCAGGGCCATGACGCGCCGAGGCACCGCTTCCGCCCAGCAAGAGCGTGAACCGGTAATCAGCGTCTGCGGACTGGTGAAACGCTACGGCAGCCACACGGCCGTGACAGGCATCGACCTGGATGTGCAGCGCGGAGAAATCTTCGCCTTCCTCGGCCCCAACGGCGCCGGCAAGACCACCACGGTGGAGATGCTCGAAGGTTTCCGGCCGCGCACCGAGGGCGAGATCTCCGTCCTCGGCCAGGACCCGGCCACAGCAGGCCGGGCCTGGCGCGACCGGGTGGGCGTCGTTTTGCAGGAATCAGAGCCCGAGCCCGGACTGTCCGTACGCGAGTGCCTCGCCATGTACGCCGGGTTCTACCGCGCGCCGCGCGACATTGACGAGACCATTGCCCTAGTCGGCCTCGCCGGCAAGGCCGGCACGCTCGCCACCCGGCTGTCGGGGGGCCAGCGGCGGAGGCTTGATTTCGCGCTCGCGCTCGTCGGCGATCCCGAGCTCATCTTCCTCGACGAGCCGACTACCGGCTTCGACCCTTCTGCCCGCCGGGCCGCCTGGGATGTCGTCGCCGGGCTGCGGCAACTCGGCAAGACCATCTTCCTCACCACGCACTACATGGACGAGGCGGAGTACCTGGCCGACCGGATCGCGGTGCTGTCGGCCGGGCGCATCGTCGCCTGTGGCACGCCGCGGACGATAGGCGGACGTGACCACCTGGCCACTGCCATCAGCTTCACCCTCCCCGACGGCGTCACGGCCCGCGACCTGCCCGATGCCCTGCGCCCGCTGGCCCGCCTGGGCCCGGACGGATCGACCGTCCTGCACAGCGAAAGCCCGCTGGTCCACCTCCAGATGCTCGGCAACTGGGCCCTCGGCTGCGGCTTCGACGTGCCTGACCTCGACGTCCACCGCCCCACGTTGGAAGAGGTCTACCTCGCCCTCACCGCCTCCACCGGCACAAAGGACCAGCGATGACCAGAATGGCGCTGCACCAGTGCAGCTACGACCTGCGTGCGTTCATCCGCAACCGCCAGTCGCAGTTCTTCACCCTCGCCCTGCCGATTCTGTTTCTGGTGATCTTCGCTTCGGTATTCGGAGGCCGTGGCCACACGGTGCCGGTCCCCGGCGGCCGGATCAGCACCTCGGTGTCCTACGTGCCCGGCATCATCGCGCTCGGGGTAATCGCGGCGTGCTTCGGCAACCTGGTGGCGTCGGTGACTGCTCAGCGCGAACGCGGCGTGCTAAAGCGCCGCCGCGCGACACCAGTCCCGGCCGCCGCCGTCATCGCCGGTCGCGTACTCACGGCCGTCGTTGTCGCCATCGTCCTGACCGCGGTGCTGCTCGCGATCGGCTGGGCCGCATACGGCGCCCACGTCCCCGGCCACACCGCGCTCGCGCTGGTGGTTACCGTGGTCATCGGAGCTGCGTCCTTCTGCTGCATGGGTTACGCGCTCACGTCATTGATCCGCAGCGAGGACGCCGCGGTGCCCGCCACTCAGGCACTGCTGCTGCCCCTGTACTTCATATCCGGCATATTCGTCACCGTAACGATCCTGCCGCACTGGCTGGCCGACGTGGGCGCGGTCTTTCCCGTCCGCCATCTGGCCAACGCGCTGCTCGTCGCCTACAACCCGCACACCACAGGCCTCGGATTCGCCGGCCTGGATCTGCTGATCGTGGCCGCGTGGGGAACCGCGGGCCTTCTCATCGCTCTGCGCACATTCAGCTGGCTGCCGCTCGGGCATTGACCCGGCCGCCGCCCGGTCCGATCACCGGAGGAAGATCATGGCTACCGAAGTCCAGACGCAGACCGGCCGATGCGCGACGCACGGAACTGTCCGGGCCACCAGGGAGATCCCCGGATGGGGATTCCCCTTCATCCTCTACGCCGTCCAGCGATACCGCGCCAAGCGGAGCCCATTCCTCTGCCCGGAATGCGGTGAAGAGGTCGAAGCTGACTGAGCGACCTCGGGCTTGTCCGGTCTGCAGCGTCCGATATCGCATCGCCCCAGGTCAGCGTGCCGGAGGATAAGAGATTCGAACCCTTGAGGGGTTGCCCAATACGCTTTCCAACACTGCGCGTCCGTCTTTATATCGCAGGCCGGGGACCGTCCGTGAACAGCCTTCGCCAGCCGCAGCGCCGTTGAGGAGTGATCCCGCGCCTGCCGTTCAGCCGGGATCCGCAATGGCAGCGCGAAGCCGCCGAGCACGCTTGATCGGGGACTAGCCCCGCCGGTACCGGAGGTAGACGACCTGCGAGAAGGTCCGCGTCTCGATGAGTTCGAGGTCGAGTCTCTTCGGCAGTGACGGGAAGTACGGGGTGCCGCCCCCCAGCACGACGGGACTTACGAACAGCCGGTACTCATCGATGAGGTCTTTCTCGGCAAGGGAGGCGGCGAGCCTGGCACCGCCAACGGACACGATGCCGGCGCCGGGCTGATTCTTCAGCTCGGCGACCTCGTCAGCGACATCACGGCGCGCCAGGCGGGCGTTGCCTTCCACCGTCGTCAGGCTGGCTGAGAACACCACTTTCGGGATGGCCTTCCAGATCCGGGCGAATTCGAGTTCCCGTGGATCGGTGCGGGTCTGCTCGGCCGTCTCCCAGCCCAGCATGTCCTCGTAGAGCCCTCGCCCGGACAGGTGCCCGGTGAGTTCCCGGGTCTGCTCGTTGTGGAACCGCATCAGTTCCTCGTCAGGCGCGGCCCAGTCGATGGCGCCGTCCGGTCCGGCGATGTGACCGTCCAGCGACACGGACATGGAGTAGATCAGCGTAGGCATCAGGACTCCTTACTCGGCGCGTCCTCGATCACCAGCGAGGGCACGGTCTGCGTTCGAAACCGACTGTAAACTTCCCGAGGTATGACCGTCTCTGCCGATTCGGCCAAAGATCAGGTTCAAACGGCCACCACTGGCTTGGTGAACCTGCGGGAAGAGTAGTCGCTGGGCGGGGGGCAGCCTCATGTATGACGGCGGCGAGCAGCTGGTCACCGGCTGGCACTTTCACGACGTGCACGAGATCGAGTACGCCTGCCGCGGGATGGTGGAGGTCAAGACGGAGGCCGGCCACTACCTGCTGCCGCCGCACCAAGCCGCGTGGATCCCGGCGGGCCTGCATCATCAGACGACGCTGAACGCTGGCGCGCAGACCCTCGCGGTGCTCTTTGAGCCAAGGCTCGTTCCGGCGGGCGGAGACCGGGTCCGGATAATTGCCGTCTCCGCGCTGCTTCGCGAGATGATGCTCTACTCGGTGCGATGGCCGATCTCGCGTACCGAATCGGGGGTAGAAGCAGACTCGTTCTTTCAGACCCTCGGGTATGTGGTCGGCGATGCACTGGACGACGAGAGGCCATTGAACTTGCCGGTCTCGGCCGATCCGGTTGTCACCGCGGCCACCGACTACACCCACGCGCACCTCGACCGCGTCACGGTCAGTGACGTCACACGCGCGGTCGGCGTTTCGGAACGGACACTGCGCCGAGTCTTCAGCGCCCAATTGGGCATGTCGTGGCGAAGCTACCTGCTACGTGCCCGTGTGCTTCGTTCCATGGCCCTGCTGGCCCAGCCAAGCCGTTCCGTCCTCGAGGTCTCAATCGCCGTGGGTTTCGACGACGTGGGGGCGTTCGCTCGATCGTTCGCCCGGCACTGCGGGGAGACCCCCTCCGCCTACAGACGACGAATCAGCGAGTCACCTTGAATCACCCGCAGCTTCTACAACCGCGAGCGCTACTGACCAGGCTTGCTGCTCATCGAGGAGGTTAATGCGCACGACGCACGCTTCTCCGGCGTGTGGCTGGTGGCCCGATGGCAGCGGCTCTTCGTGGCCAAAAACTGAGCCAAGTCTCGATGTCGAGACAAGATCGCAGCCACCTCCCGTCGCGTTCCGCAGGTCAGCGTGGCGGGGGATAAGAGATTCGAACTCTCAAGGGGGTTGCCCCAACACGCTTTCCAACACCGCGCGCCGGTGTACACCACTGGCCGGGACCGTCCGTGACCTGTACGGACGCGGTGCGCATGGCCGCCAGCGAACGGTGCCGGACGGGAGCGAATGCGCCACAAATTGAGCCACGTTCCTCGGCTTACGTGCTCACAGCATCGTCAAGAGCATGTAACCCATGCTTGTGCTCATTATGATCTTGTCGATCACCGTCGACCGCCGCGCTGTGTCTGTTCGCGGTGTCGTGACGATGCCGGATGGGGCTGGCCGTGGCCGCGCCGTCAGCTGGTCTGCGGTCCAGAGCAGATAGCCGAGCAGGAATACGGCGAACAGCAGCGTGACGACCGGGTTAGCTGTCGACGCGGAGGCCATGCCTGCCATTGCCATTCGCCCGGTACTGTCGCTGCGGGCAGGAAGAAGCATGTAGATCATGGCGGCGCACTCGACAACGTGCGGAGCCAGCTGTGAGAACCGGCGGTGCCCGGCCTGCCGGGCGCGCGAGCCTATCGCCCGGGCCGCGAACCACGTAGCGGCGATGGCGAACAGCGCCTGCCAGACCTCTCCCGGTACGACGCTCAGGTGTGGCAGCAGCATGCCGGCCATGGCTATACCCATGACGGCGTGCAGCGCGTCGACGTCTGGCTCGGCCGGGCGACGGCGAGGCCAGCGCACCAGCCTGGCGACGCAGCTGGCGGTGATGAGCAGCATCAGGGCGGCAAGACCTGGCGCGAGCCAGCCCGGCCCGGTCAACTGTGCCGCCAGCGGGCATGGAGACGCCGGGTGTCAGGGCAGCGCGATACGGATTGCAGCAGACTTGGCATGGCCCTTCAGAGGCTAGTGCCCGGATAACTATTGCCACAAGGTCATTCCATTGCCTGAGCAATTCAGAAAGCGCGCCGGGAAACCCCTGCCGGGTATGTGGAATACGTCAAGGGGGTATAGCGGCCTGACCTCAATACCTCGCTAGGGTATAACGAGATGAAATTCCAGTCATGAAGCGATGAGCAAACCACTAATACGTCCCCGGGCCGATATCGTGACCGGTAGATTCCTCTGCGCGCACCCAGCTCAGCCTGCCTGTCGAACCCTGCTCGAGGTCGGCGTGACGTGCCGGGTGCCCAGGACCGGAAGGCAGCCGGATGGGTCAGGCGGGTACGGCGAGCAGCATCGCGGCGCCGGGGGTACGGCAGATTGAGCTGTCGATCGGCGGCATGACGTGCGCCGCCTGCGCGGCCAGGGTGGAAAAGACACTGACTGCTATTCCTGACGTGGCCGCCGTGGTTAATTTCGCGACGGAGAAAGCCACGGTGGCCGCGCCGGATTCAGTCTCCGTCGAGCAGCTAATCGATCTCATCAGGCGTGCGGGGTATTCGGCCGAGGAGACCTGGCCCGGGTTCATTGCCGCCGAGGACACGGACGGGCCTGGCGACGCCGGCGACCGGACCGTGTTTCTGCGGCGCCGCCTGATAGTGGCGCTGATCTTCTTCATCCCGCTCAGTGACTTGTCGGTGCAGCTGTCGCTGTTCCCGGCGTTCCGGTTCACCGGCTGGCAGTGGGTGCTGATCGCGCTGACGCTGCCAGTGGCGGGCTGGGCCGCGTGGCCGTTCCATGCGGCCGCCCTGCGCGCGGTCCGGCACGGATTGACGACGATGGACACGCTGGTGTCGCTCGGCATCGTGGCGGCGTGCGGCTGGTCGGTCTACGCGATGTTCGGCCTGGACGCGCGGCAGCCGCGGATGAGGGCCCTGCAGTTGCTGGAGCACGCCTCCGGCGGCGGCATCTACCTGGAGGTCGCTGCCTCGGTCACTACGTTCCTGCTCGCGGGCCGGTGGTATGAGGCACGAGCCCGCCGGGACGCCAGCGAGGCGATGCGGCAGCTCGCCGGCGCCGCGGCCAAGGACGCCTGCCTGCTGGAACCGGACGGCACGGAACGACCGGTCCTGATCGCTGACCTGCGCCCTGGCGACCGGTTCGTGACCAGGCCGGGTGAGACGATTGCCGCCGACGGGGTCGCGGAATTCGGTGAGTCGGCGGTTGACGCGAGCATGATGACCGGCGAGTGGCTGCCCGTCGATGTCAGACCCGGTACCGCGGTCTCGGCCGGCACGATCGTGACGACCGGCCGGATCGTCGTCCGGGCTGAGCGAACCGGGACCGACACCCGGCTGGCGCACCTGATCGCGCTGGTAGCGGCCGCCCAGGCGGACAAGTCCGCGGCGCAGCGCCTGGCCGACCGGATCTGCCGGGTGTTCGTGCCCGTCGTTCTGGCCGCGGCCTTCCTGACGCTCGCGGGCTGGCTGCTGGCGGGCAGCCCGGCCGAACGGGCGGTCAGCGCCGCGCTGGCCGTGCTGATCATCGCGTGCCCGTGCGCGCTCGGCCTGGCTACCCCGGCGGCGCTGGTGGTCGCCAGCGGCCGCGGCGCACAGCTCGGCATCTTCATCAAGGGTCACCAGGCGCTGGAAGCCTCGCAGTCGGTGGACACCGTGCTGCTGGACAAGACCGGCACGGTCACCACCGGGATCATGGCCGTGACCGGCGTGCAGGCCGCCCCGGGTACGAGCACAGGCGAGCTGCTGCGCAACCTTGGCGCGGTGGAGGACGCATCCGCGCACCCAATCGCGGCGGCGGTGACCGCGCACGCCCGCGCTGCGCTGGGCGGGCTGGAGCGGGCAAGCGGGTTCGCGAACGTGCCGGGCCTCGGAATCCGCGGCGTGGTCAATGGCACCGAGATCGTGGCCGGGAACCGCGAACTGCTTGCGGCCAGCGGGCTCGCGATAGCGCCGGATCTGGAGCGGCAGTGCTCGGACTGGGAGCACCGCGGCGACACTGTGGTCCTGGCGGCCTGGGACGGCCAGGCCCGCGGTGCGGTCGCCATCGCCGACACCCTGAAGCCCTCCGCCGCGACGGCAGTACGCCAGCTCCGGCGGCTTGGTCTGCGGACCCTGCTGCTGACCGGAGACTCGGCCGTCGTCGCGGCCGCGATCGCCGGTCAGATCGGCGTGGATGACGTGATCGCTGGCGCGCTTCCGGCCGGCAAGGCCGACGTGGTGCGGCGGCTCCAGGCTCAGGGGCAGCGGGTCGCTATGGCGGGCGACGGCATCAACGACGGGCCCGCGCTGGCCGCCGCCGACCTGGGCCTGGCTCTGGGCTCGGGCGCTGACCTCGCCATCGGCGCCGCCGACCTGATCTTGCTCCGCGACGACCTGACCGTGCTGCCGGAGGCCATCGCCCTGGCCCGAGCGACCAGGGCCACCATCCGCCGGAACCTGGCGTGGGCGTTCGGCTACAACGCCGCCGCGATCCCGCTGGCCGCGTGCGGTCTGCTCAACCCGCTGATCGCCGGCGCGGCAATGGCGGCGTCTTCTGCCTTCGTGGTCGCCAGCAGCATCCGGTTGCGCCTGCACGGCGAGGACGCGGCACCAGGTGCCGCCAACAACTGCAACGAGGGTTCTGAACAGGAGGCCTGCGCATGCCCGGGATGAACTCCGGTGTCAACATCAGCGATCCCACCGTCGTGGCCGCGTTCAAGACCGCGCTGCTGCACCAGGGACTCGCCGCACTGCTGATCTTCGCCCTCATCGGGCTGGTCTGGCTGAGCCTGCGGGCGTTCTTGCCCGCCACCGCGCGTCCGTCCGCGCCCGGCAGTCTTACCGCCGAGCCGGCCTGGCGGCAGGTGCTGCGCATCGGCTTCGGCCTGCTGTGGGTATTCGACGGCGTCCTGCAGGCGCAGCCGAAGATGGCGGTTGGCCTGCCGTCGCAGGTGATCCAGCCGGCGGCCGCCAACTCCCCGCGCTGGGTTGAGGACGTCGTGAACTGGGCCGGGACGACCTGGTCTTACCATCCGATGCAGGCCGGCGCCGCAGCTGTGTGGATCCAGGCCGGTATCGGGCTGTGGCTGCTGGCCGCCCCGCGCGGGCTGCTGTCCCGGCTGGCCGGGCTTACCAGCGTCGCCTGGGGTCTGGTCGTCTGGGTGTTCGGCGAGGCGTTCGGCGGCATCTTCGCGCCCGGCCTGACCTGGCTGTTCGGCGCCCCTGGGGCGGTGCTCCTCTACTGCGTCGCCGGTGCGCTCATCGCACTGCCAGACCGCGCCTGGCACTCGCCGCGGGCCGGCCGGCGGCTGCTCGCCGGACTCGGCGCGTTCCTCATCGGAATGGCCGTCCTGCAGGCCTGGCCCGGCCGGGGCTTCTGGCAGGGCACCCTGGCCGGCCAGCCAGGCACGCTGGCCGGCATGACCGGGGACATGGCCGGGACCCCGCAGCCGCACCTCCTCGGCACGTGGGTCAGCGCATTTACCACCTTCGACCAGGGTCACGGCTTCGCGGTGAACCTCGTGGCGGTCGTAGCGCTAGCCGCGTGCGGGGCAGCGTTCCTGACCGGGAGACTGCGGCTGGTCCGGCCAGCGCTAGCGGTCTTCATCCTGCTCTGTGCCACGGACTGGGTACTGATCGAGGACTTCGGCTTCTTCGGCGGCCTCGGCACCGACCCCAACAGCATGATCCCGTTCGGATTGCTCGCGGTCGCGGGCTACCTCGCGCTGGTCGCCGAGCCGGTACCGCAGCCGGCCGCCGCCGCCGAAACCGCCGAGGCACCGGCGGCCGCGGGCTTGACCGGGCGCACTCGGGCCGGCTGGAGCCGACAGCTGCGGGCCGCGGCCGACCCGCACGCCCTGGCCGCCGCGCGCATCAGCTCCGTCGTCGCCCTCGGCGCGATCGGCATGACCATCCTGGGCGCCGCTCCCATGGCTGCCGCCCAGGCCAACCCGGTCGCGGACACCATCCTCGCTCAGGCCATCGACGGCTCCAGCGCGCCGCTCAACATCGCGGCGCCCGGCTTCACCCTGACCGATCAGAACGGACAGCCGGTAAGCCTTGCCAGCATGCGCGGGAAGGTGGTGCTGCTGACGTTCCTCGATCCGGTGTGCACCAGCGACTGCCCGCTGATCGCGCAGGAGTTCCGCCAGGCCGGCCAGCTCCTCGGCCCCAGCCGGGTCGAGCTGGTGGCCGTGAACTATAACCCGCTTTACACCCAGGTGAGCTACCTGCAGGCATTCGACGCTCAGGAAGGGCTGAACGGCGTGCGTGACTGGCACTACCTCACCGGCCCGCCGACCACGCTCGCGCGGATCTGGTCCAAATTCGGAGCGGCCCCGGCGGAAGCCCTCCCGGCCGGATCGATGATCGGACACGGAGACTACGCGTTCGTCATCGACCAGCGCGGTCACATCCGCCGCGAGCTGGACTTCGACCCGGGCCCCGGCACACAGTCCACCAAGTCGTCTTTCGCCGCTGAGCTGACCGACGCGGCCCGCCAGTTGCTGGCCGCCCGGTGAAGCGGCGCGCGATCGGCCTGGCAGCACTGCTCGGGGCAACCGCGCTGCTGGCTGGCTGCGGCACCGCAGCAGCGCCTGCCGGCCACGCCCCCGCGGCCGAGGCGCCGCCGGGCGGGTCAGATTTCCTGGACACGACCGCGGCCGTGGGGGACAGCACCTGGGCTGTTGTGGTGATGGGCGGGTCGGTGGCAACCGAGAACAACTTCTGGCAGCTGTTCGTCCGCCCGGCCGGCACTACCCGCTGGCAGCTGGCAACCCCGCCCGGTGTCGCCGACAACGGCGGCCTCGTCCTGGCGGGCGAGACCCCGCAGGCAGTCATCACCGCGTTCCGGCCCAGTCAGTACCTCACCTTCACGCCCCTGACCCGGACCGGCAACGCCGGCCGGTCCTGGTCGTCATCGTCGGCACCTATCCGCGGTGCGCTGGCTGATGATCCCGATGCGCTCGCCGCCGGACCCACCGCCGGGCAGCTGCTCGCGGTGCTGACCAGCGGCACGGCCGAGGTTGCCGCACCCGGCGGAACCGGCTGGCGGACGCTCGCCAGCCGGGCGCAGATCGCCGCCAGCGCCGCGGGCAAGCGATGCGGTCTCGGGCAGGTCACTGCCGGGACCTTCACCCCGGCCGGCGCGCCGCTGCTGGCCGGTATCTGTGACCAGCCGGGAACTGCAGGCCTGTTCGCCCGGGCGCACGGGACCTGGCAGGCAGCCGGCCCGCGGCTGCCAGCCGCGATAGCCCGTGAGCAGGTGTCAGTACGCAGCCTCATCCGCACCGCGACCGGCAACCTCGTGCTCCTGACCGCGGGCACCGGCTCGGCCCGTACCGTCTACGCCGCTCAGTCGGACAGCACCGGGACCTGGACGGTGTCCCCGCCGCTGAGCCTCGGCGGAGCCGCCATCGCGTCCGCTTCCTTCGGGCCGGGCGGCATCGTCGCACTCATCACCACCAGCGGCAGCGCGGCCATCATGACCGCCCCGGATCAGGGCTGGCAAACCCTGCCGAAACTTCCGCCCCGGACCGTCACGCTCGCTTCCGGCCGCAGCGGCACTGAAGCGCTCGCCGTGAACCGGGCAACCCTCACCGTCTGGCAGCTCACACCAGACCGGACCGCCTGGCAGCAAATCCAGCAGATCAAGGTACCGATCCAGTACGGCACCTCCAGCTAACCGCAAACCGAAACTGAGCCCAGGCTTGCTCGCATCACGGCCCCCTGCCTGGCCATAGCATTCGAGCATGACTGCTGGTTCCCGCCGCGCGCCGTGCGCGAGGCAGCCAAGCGCATTCCCGGCTGCCAGTACACCGAGCTACCCGGCCTCGGCCACGGCGCACCCCTGCTGGCCGCCGACCAGGTAAACCCCGTCCTCGCTGCGTCCTTGACTGAGCGCGCCAGGGACGCAGGTGAAAGAGAACAGGAGCGAGACTGGAATTCGAGCGCTGCCTCGACGAGCTAAGGCGGACCAGGCCCAGGCTGCGCAACTCGCCAGGCGCGCAGCCAAGCGGTTGAGGTAGCGGGCCTGCCGCTGCAAGACGTCGGCCAGGCGCTCGGGGTTTCGTTCCAGCGCACTAAGCAGCTCATTGATGAGGCGGACGAACTCGCGAGCTGAGACCCTGCGGTGGCTCGCGAGGTGACGAGACTTCCGGGCAGCAGGCGTTGTATTTCCGCCGCGAGTGGCGCCATGCAGTGGGCTCCTGGTTTCGGGGCGACGTCTGTGTCTCGGGACGGTCGCATACGGCAGTGAACTCCGGCGAACACATGGGCGCACGACTAAGCGGCGTGCGCGGCCGGGACCGTTCGTGAACGGGACGAACGCGGTGGGCACGGCCGCCAGTGAACGGGGCCGGACGGCCGCGAATGAGCCACAAACTGCGACAAGCGTCTGCGGTGGTAGCTGGTCAGAGCTTTCGCGCGCGATGCAGGTTGCGCTGACGTCCTCTCGTCATCAGCTCGGCAGCGCGCCGATCCAGCGCTCGCTCCCGCTCAGCCCGTCAGGGTGGTCGCGAAGCACGATCTCGATCGCGGCAGCGACACCAGCGATTGCGCTGCGGGTGCGCGTCCGTGATGACGGCAACAGAATCAGGCCGGCGTGCACCTTGCCTTGCGCCAGCCATTGAGCCGCGAGCGGGCGGAAATCCTTGATGTTGTTGGTGACTACGGCCCGGCCTTCGTCGGACGCGGCCTCGAAGACGATCTGGTCGCTGCGCCCGACCAGGTCCTCGCGCGCCGCGACGGCGTCCACCTCATATCCTGCCTGCCGCAGCAGAACCGCGATCTGCGGAGACAACTGCTCATCGAGCAGGGCCTTCATGAACGGAGAGCCTGCTCACCGGCAGCGGCGGCCGCTCGGCCGCGCTCGTATTCCGTTTCGTTCAGCTCTATTTCCCGGTCGATCTCGTCGCGGTATTCGCCGTAGTAGGCCACGGCCGCCTCAACCAGCCCGGCCGGAATCTGCAAGTAGTCGGCTGCCTCAGCCATCGACCCGTTGTTGTCCTTGATGGTGGCGATCACCTCCCAGACATCTAGGCCACGGCCGAGCAGGCTGGCCCGGCGGCCGCTCGGACCATCAAGGAACTGGATCAGCGGGTGCGCGTCGTGACGCAGTCCTTCCTCGACATAACGCTGGGCCAGTGTCCGCTCCTGGACGCCGGCCCGACGCGCCCACTCCGACAGCCGCCGCCGGACGCCAGGCGCCAGCCTCAGGGTGTAGTGATCAGCCATACGATCACAGTACCACTTTTTGCCACCTTGTGGCACCCAGTGGCACAACATTCTATGCCACACGTGGCTGAGACCGGATGCCTGCTCAGCCCCGTCGTCTGAGCAGTTTCGGCTCGACACAGGCTCTGGACAGGGTGACGTTCACGGTCCAGCCCGGCCACGTGACCAGCTTCGTCGGGCCGAACGGCGCGGGCAAGTCAACCACTATGCGCGTCGCCCTAGGCCTGGACGCCCCCGACGCGGGCAGCGCCACCGTCGGCCGACCGTGCTGCCAGCTCCACCCGGCGGAGGGTCAGGCCCGCAGATACTTCGGCACCGCTAGTACCCGCCGGTTGTCGGCTTGGGACGACGGCAGCCCCAGTTTGCTGAAGATGGACGCCACATGTTTCTCCACGGCTCCGGATGAGATCACCATTGCCTCCGCGATCGCTGCGTTGGAGCGCCCCTCCGCCATGAGCTCGAGGACCTCACGCTCCCGCGGACTCAGGCCGCCGAGCCCGCCGATCTGCCGGCTTGCCCGCATCAGTCTGGTGACCACCTCGGGGTCGAGCGCGGTCCCGCCGCCGGCGACCCGCTCCAGTGCGCCGGCGAACTCCGCCGCGTCCGCGACCCGGTCTTTCAGCAGGTAGCCGACCCCCCCCGGCGTTCCCGGCCAGCAGCGCGGTCGCAAAGGTGGTCTCGATGTACTGGGACAGCACGAGGACCCCGACCTCCGGGTAGTGCCTGCGCAGCTCCGCCGCGGCTCGCAGGCCCTCGTCGGTGTGCGTGGGCGGCATCCGGATGTCGGTCACCACCACGTCCGGATGGTGCTCCGCGACCGCAGCGAGCAGCGAGCCCGCGTCCGCTACCGCCGCGGCCACCTCGTACCCCCGGTCCTCAAGCAGCCGCACGAGGCCTTCGCGCAGCAGTGCGGACCGGCGCCCGACCAGAACCTGATTGCCGGCAGGTTCGACAACGCTACGACTCCCAGCCCGGTGACGCTGCTCCAGTCCCTATCAAGCCGCGACGGCCGCGCACCTCCGGCACAGCGTTGAGAATGCGATCAGTACCCGAAATGGCCTGCTAATGCGGTTGGTTTCGCGATCCTGGGCTGGCGTCGCGCGCGCGGCTGCCTGGCCGCGTCGGCCCGGGCGGAGTGGCTCCGCCCGTGCAGCCCCGTTGGTGACTTCGGCTGTCACGGCGATGATGGCCGCCAAGAATTGCGCTGCGCGGACATCGCGGCCGTCGTCGGGCGACGTAACCGGTGAGCCAGTTGTCCAGTCGCCCCGGCTCTTAGAGGGCCTTGATGAAGCCGGGGAAGAATTTGACGAGTTGGGTGGCAAAAAGCGTCAGCGTCGTGATGAGGGCCAGGCCAACGACGGTGATGAGGATGGCGTACTCCACGGCGGTCACACCACGGTCGTCCCGGCGGACTGGCTCGGCAATGTAGTTCTGCAGGAACGCAATGACCCTGCACATGAGTGCTCCTTCGGAGGCTTAGAAGTTGATCACACGTCACTAACCAACCAGACGGCAACCTGTCTATCAACAAGCCAGCACAATGGTTGAACTCGCTCACGAAATGCCATCGGGCGCGCGGTCAGACAATCCAGCCGACCGGATGACAGATCAGCCGATCGGTTAGATGGAGCCACCGGCCGGCCGACACAGCACTTCGGCGGCGACTCTTAGACTGGATCCGCGTCGTTCGTCCGGTCACTGGCCCACGGCCGGTTGGCATAAACCGGATGTGGGCGGCCGCGGGCGCCGTGGGTCTGGTCGTCGGCTGCGTGATCAAGGGCACCGTCTTCCGGCTGTCGGTGGTGCCTGAGTGGTAATCCCGGCCGGATCGCCTGCCCACCGCCACGCTGCACCGCTCCCACTAGAGGCAAGGCGCCTGATCCAGGCGGCGCCGCTTGCTGCGAGGGTTTCGTTCCAGCGCGCTAAGCCGCTCATTGATGAGGCGGACGAACTCGCGAGCTGACACCCTGCGGTGGCTCGCGAGGTGACGACACCTTCGGGCAGCAGGCCTTGTATTTCCGCCGCGAGTGGCGCCATGCAGTCGGCTCCTGGTTTCGGGGCGACGTCTGTGTCTCGGGACGGTCGCGTACGGCAGTGAAGTCCGGCGAACACATGGGCGCACGACTAAGCGGCGTGCGCGTCCCGGTCCTGCCGGCGGCCCGTTCTGTGGCCAAAAACTGAGCTAAATCTCGATGCCGAGGTACCTTTACGCCCTTCGGCGCGCACGTTTGCGCAGGTCAGATGGCGGAGGATAAGAGATTCGAACTCTTGAGGGTTGCCCCCAACACGCTTTCCAACACTGCGCGCCCGTGTTCACCACTGGCCGGGACCGTCCGTGAACTGCGCGGGAACAATCCGGATGGCCGTCAGTGAACGGCGCCGGACGGCGATGAATGAGCCACAAACTGAGCCACGACCGCCGGCAGAACTCAGTGCGGCACAGGCTCGATGAGCTCTAGCTGTCGGAGTTCTTCCTCGTCGTGGGACGCTCGGTAAAGGTCGAGTGCAAGCTGGCCGTTGAGCCAGAACTGCGGAGAGGTACCGAGAGCCTTCGCCAGCCGCAGCGCCGTTGAGGGGGTGATCCCGCGCCTGCCGTTCACGATCTCGTTCAGCCGCACATACGAGACCCCGATACGGTCGGCCAGGTCCGCCTGCGTCATGCCAAGTGGCCTGATGAACTCCTCTAGCAGCATTTCGCCAGGCGGAGTCGGCGGACGCTCAGCCGGGATCCGCACCTGAGCCATCTATGTCATCTCCCCTCAGTGATAGTCGACTACCGCGACGTCCTCGGCCCCTGACTCGGTCCAGCGGAAGCAAACCCGCCACTGATCGGGGCGTACGCCCAGGACGCGGTGGTGCATGTCAGGCCGCCTCAACCGAGACCGACGCCGGCCGGGTCGGGGCTTGTGCGGTCGTGTCGCGATATCCGACCAGTGCCATATACATCCAGGTGCCGCCCCAAAGCAGGCCGAGCAGGATGAAGTGCACGACCTTGTCAAACGAGTAGAACGGGGCGGCGATCAGGCCTCCGGACAGCACGATCAGTGGCGCCCACGCGGACGGACCGGTCATTACGTGCGCCCGGACGGTGGCGATGCCGAGCAAGGCCAGGCCGATGAACATCAGCATGATGGTTGTCACGATCGCCAGGTCGACGGCGGCGTTGGGGTGTACCTCGATCACGGCGGAGATGCCGACGCGGACGACGTGACCGAGGATGGCAAGCCCACCGCCGATCAGCCCGAGGGTTGGTGTGGCGACGCGGTTGGCCAGCCACACGACGATGCTGGCGATCATGCCGAGGTTGGCGAGCGCCCAGAGCACCTCGTAGGGCCGGTCGGCGATGGTGGGATACCGGAATATGCAGGCCAGAACGCCGTACGCGATCTGGATGGCGGCGCCGGCGACAGCCGGACGCCCAACCGACTTGACCATCGCAACCTCACATCACTAGATGCGATCACTGGTGCTATCACTAGTGAATGACTCGAACGCGACAGGGTGATCGGGCTGACCTGTCCGAAGCGGGAGGTCAGGAAGGTCAGGGCCTCGTCAAGCCGGGAACCGCTGTAATCGTGGTGCGGTGCGAAGGCGGCGTCGGCTGAGGCATCCAGATGGTCGAGCCTGAAGGCGCCCAGGCCGGCCAGGAAGATCTGGACTGCGCCGAGGAGCAGGAAGGCCAGCAGTAGCCAGCGGTAACCGGTCAGGGCAGCACGCCGCAGGCCGGTGACGGCAGGCGACGGGCTCGGGGTCTTGACGGAAGTGGCCATCAGATTCCCGTCAGGAAATTGCCGTCAGGGTGCCGGAGGGCGGAATATGGCTGGCTGGCCCCGGCCGCCCCGCAGCACGTGATCGCCCTGGTGATGCGTTCGAACGGAAGCTCCGCACGTCGGCATGCCTCCTCGACGCAGGCCAGGGACCCGGCTGCGAACAGGCAGAACGCGACTTCGTCATCGGGCATGAAGAGTGTCAGGAGGAGGTCGACGGCAGTGCCCTCCCTGGACAGCCCGGCCGTCGAACGATCGATGCGGCGCGCGGTTCGTTTCAGCAGCGCCTCGGTCAAGGCAGGCTGGTACCACTCGACGAGGTAACGGGAGGGGCTGGGCGGCGAACCTTCTGGCATGGGCCGACGGTAGTTCGCGGGCTCCGCCCGGCGAATCGGGTGTTTCCCTATGTGCCCGGCTCGGCCATCCGCTGGCCTAGTTCGGCCCGGGAGTGGATGCCCAGCTTGTGGTAGATGCGGGCGAGGTTAGCTTCGACGGTCTTCGGGCTGATGAACAGGGCTCCGGCTACCTCACGGTTGGTCATGCCGGTGGCGGCCAGCTGGGCGACGCGCCGTTCGGAGGGCGTCAGCCGGGTGCTGCCTGCCGGGCTGGCGCTGGCCCGTTCCAGTTCGGCCTGCGCCCGGTCGGCCCACAGCGACGCGCCGAGTTCGCCGAAGACCCGGGCCGCCTCCTGCAGCGCGACCGCAGCAGCTCGTCTCTGGCGCCGACGGCGCTGGATCTGCCCGAGGACCAGCTGGGTTCGGGCCCGTTCGAACGGCATGGGCAGCCGCCGGTGTTCGTCGAGGGCCCGCCCGGCGGCCTCGGCGGCCGAGTCGAGGTCGCCGGCGGCGGCCAGGAGAAGGCTTCGGCACCGCGCGCCGAGCGCCAGCGCCCACGCGCGATCCAGCCGCCGGCCGTTGCTCTCTAGCTGATCCACCAGGGCGGCCGCCTCGTCCAGCCTGCCCACTGCGACCAGTGCTTCCGCCGCGTCCGGGGCGAACGGCGCGGCCGTCGGCTCGCCGTATCCCATGGCGGCTGCTGCTGCGGCGAGCGGGCCCAGCGTCGCGGCCGCAGCCTGGTAGTCACCGAGCGACACCTCCAGGAATCCCAGCGTCACGGCCGGCCAGACAGTGACCGCGAGGCAACTTCCCCTCTCGAAGATCGCCAGTGCCTCGCGGGCGGCGCGGCGGGTCTCGTCCGCCTGGCCAGCGTAGGCCGCGACGTTCGCCTGGGCGGCCAGTGCAATCGCCAACGGGAACTCCGTTCCCAATTGCAGTGCCCGCTCCATCGTGTCCTCGGCGATCTAAGCGCGCGTCCGCGAGGTTCCCGCGCCAGCACTCGACGATCACGGTGTGGAAGGCGGCGAACATCAGGTCGCTTTCCTCGCCCCGTTCCAGACAGCGCCTTCGGATGGAGCGCAGCCCGTCTCGCGCCTGGTCGAGGTGCCCCGTCCACGCCAGCAGCACGCTGCTGATCAAGCTCGGGCGCAACATGACCGGCACCGGGGCGTCCGGGTCCTCGAGGTCGAGGGCGCGCTTCAGGGTGGGCTCGTCCAGCCCGTGCCCGCTGAGGAAACCGATGATGACCGAGCCGGCCAGCGCGTTTGCCAGCAGGCCGGGATCGGCGAGCCGCTCGGCATCAGCCACCGCCCGGCCGGTCAGTCGCAGGCCATCGGGGATGCTGCCCAGGTTGACCAGGACGAACATCAGTTGGTTCAGGATCTGCACCACCAGCCGCAGCTCCTCACCCGCCTCGCCAAGCGCCTGCTCGAGGTAGCCTGCAGCCTCCCGGTAACTGTCGTCATGCAGCCGCACCATGGCCAGCAGCAAGAGCGCTTCGGCCCGTGTGCGCCCCGGCGCCAGCTCGACGACGGACTCCTCCAGCAGCGAGCGGGCACGCGCGGGGTCACCGGCGTCGAAGTGGCACTGCGCCAGCGTGATCCGGCGCTCGGCAGTGTCCCCGCCGAGCCTGATCGCCTGCTCGAGGAGTTCCGCGGCGGCGGCAGGCGCACCTCGAGAGCGAGCTCGGAGAGCGCCTTCGTCCAGCGCAGCGGCAGACTCGGCGTCGAGGCGGATGGCGGCCTGCCCGATGTGGCGCGCCCGCTCCTCGGGATCGGCGGCGATCTCAGCGAGCCTGCGGTGCATGCCGCGCCGGTCGGCAGGCGAGGCGGCTGAATATACGCTGGCGGCCAGCAGCGGATGAGTGAACCGGACGCGATGGCCGTCGATCGCGATCACCCCAGCTTCTTCGGCCTCTTCGAGCAGCCGCCCGGCCGCCGCTGGCTCGGCGGCCAGCGCGAGCTGGACGAGCCCGACCGTGGGCTCCGCCAGCGCCGCGGCCGCCAGCAGCGCCCGCCGCACATCCGGGCGGATCCCCTCAACCCGGGCCCTCATCACCTGAGCCAGCGAGTGCGGCAGCGCCCACGTCAGATCCGGCGTACCTGCCCGCGGAACCTCCCGCGCGAGTTCGAGTGCGTAGAACGGGTTGCCGCCCGACACCTGCCCGATCCGCGCCAGCATCGGCCGGGGGAACGACCGTCCGGTACGTTCGCGGAGCATCTGATGCAAGGCACCGAGGCTCAGCGGCCCCACCCGCACCCGACTGACACGGCCCGGGTCGGGGAACGGGAGCGACAGCCCTCGGTCGCCGGCCTCCGCACTCCGCAGCGCACCAAGGACCCCCGCCCGCGAGGCCAACCGCCTGAGCGCGAACTCGACCACCCGGGCACTTGAGCCATCCAGCCACTGCAGATCGTCGATGGCCAGCAGCACCGGCATTTCGTCCGCGAGCCGCTCGACCACCGACAGCAGCGCGGCGCCGGTCGCACGGTAATCCGCGACGGCAGGCTCGGCCTCGGCCCGGAGCAAGACGACGTCGATCGCCCGCCGCTGAGGTGGCGGCAAGGACTCCAGCACAGAATCGCCGACGTCGGCCAGCAGATCGGCCAGCGACGCATAAGACAGCTGCGCCTCGGCCGCCGACGGGCGGCACGACAGAACACGAAAACCGCGCTGACGCGCCTGTTCGACGGCGGCAAGCCAGAGCGTCGTCTTCCCGATCCCCGGCTCACCCTCCAGCACCAGAGCCTGCGGCTGCCCGGCCAGCGAATCAAGAAATCGCGCGATCGCCCGAAGCTCCGCATCACGTCCGACTACATCGGCGCACATGCCGACAGGCTCCCACCCCGATCGATCGAGCGTAAAGGTCCAAGCCTGCCGGAGACTCGAGCGCCCCGAACCTTGCCAGAGGCGCCGCGGGTAATGCGACGCGGTCGGAAGACAGCGCAGCAACGACCCGCCGAACTAGGCGCTCCGCGCTCTTCGGCCACGGCAAAGCCACCACCGACACGACCTCCGACGCCCGACCGCCATCTCGCCCTCACCGGGCGAATGTCGCACGCCTGTTGGTCGGCAAACACGAGCAACGTAGGGAAACACCCGATGCGCCGGCGTGCACGCGCCGTCATCGTGGTGGCAGCGAGGGGTTGCGCACCCACCGACGGCGCATCGGAAAAGAGGAGCCATGATAGCGAAGCTGGCACGACGGCCGGTGCTCATCGCGGTGGCGGCGGCCGGGCTGGCCGTGACCGGGGCGGGGATGGCTTACGCGTCGATCCCGGACTCGGGCCAGACCTTCACGGGTTGCATGCTCAACAACGTCGGGACGCTGAGACTGATCGACCCGTCCCTCGGCGGTAGCAACCCCATGGGCCACTGTTTCGGCCGGGAGACCCAGGTCACCTGGAACCAGAAGGGCCAGCCGGGCGCCCCGGGTCCAACCGGCCCCGCCGGTCCGGCCGGGGACAACAGGACCGATCGGGCCCGCCGGGCTGACCGGGGCAGCGGGACCTTCGGGGCCTGCCGGTCCCCCAGGACCGTCCGGGCCCAAGGGTGACCCGGGAGCGCCAGGGATCTCCACGACGACCTTTGCGATCGGCGGCCGCGAGGAGTTGCCCGAGGACGGAAGCCCGCAGGGCGTGAATTTCAAGGTGCTCCCGCGCGGCAGCTATGCCATTGTCGCCACTGTCAACACCGAGAGTTTCGGCGACTTCAACGGCGACCACATCCGAACCGTCAACTGCAACCTGTTCAGCGACCAGAACGTCATCGGCGGCACCACCGATCGCCGGGTCGTGCCGGAGGGGGCCGATGATGTCATCCGATCGCTCAGCATGAACGGCGGGGCCGAGATCTCAAACGACTTCGGAATCATCTCGATCAAGTGCTCCGGCCAAGGCTCGGAGGTCGTCCTGCAAAGCCAGATGATGATCATGCAGACCGGCGGCTTCTCCTGATCATCTGGCCGCGCGGTGAGGGCGAAGGACAACGGCGCCGCACTACGGTGACGGCACCAGCTGGCCCGGCCTCATCCTGCGGAGAAAGGATGCCCAATGTCTGACTACCCGGGCTCACGCTGGTTGCCGCCGTTCAGCTTTCTCCCGCCCGCTCATGGCCGCAGGATCGCGGTGTTGGTCGCCCGCACACGAGCACCGTTAGCCCGGTTTTCCGAATGAAACTTCTCGCCGGCCCCATTACGCCGCGATCAGTCAGCGGCTCGACGCGACGGCGTTCATCGACGAGCTCGGAGCTGACTTGGACCAGCGCTCGGCCGCCTGTCAGGCGCACTACGGCAAGAGCACCACGGGGCGGCGTGCGGATCACCGACCCGCAAGGGCGAAGTGTGTAATCCGCGTGCCGAAGCTGCTCCAGCTGAGCCGGCCGACGAGAACCTGCGCGAGTGCAGAGGAGTTCGGACAGCAGTGCAGAGGACTCCGGACATCGACTGTCACCGGATCCTTCTCGGGGGGATAGGAGGCAGGCGCTCCAGGTGCGGGGTGTGAAGGGGATCCGGGGATGGCGTCGGCGGATGACGTGAGATGCCCGATCGCTTCCCATACCGATTAGCGGCCGTATCCCTGCCATCGCCCGGGGTTGCTTTTCCGCCGCGCATCCAAGAGGGTGGTCCTCGATTAACGGCCGGAGTCTGACTGAGGAGGAATGCCGTGAGACCGCTTGGGCGCAGGTTTGTGATGGGAGTGGTGGTGTGTTCTGCGTGTGCGCTCACTGGAGGTGTCGCTTTGGCGGCGATCCCGGGGGGTGATGGCACGATCAACGGCTGCTACCTGAAGATCACGGGCACCTTGCGCGTGATCGACTCGGCCAAGGGCCAGCACTGTGTCGGGAGTCTCGAGACGGCGATCAGCTGGAACCAGCACGGTGCGCCCGGCGTTCCGGGCCCCAAGGGGGACGCGGGCCCCGCCGGACCAAAGGGCGACACCGGCGCCACCGGCGCGACGGGCGACGCCGGGCCTCAGGGACCCGCCGGGCCCACCGGGCCTCAGGGATCCGCCGGGCCTGCCGGGCAGCCAGCGCCGGCGCGCTGTGGGCGCTCGTGCGGTCTGACGGCCAAGTGCAAGCGGGCAGCACTGGCGTCACGGCTACCCAGATCAAGACCGGCGAGTATCGAATCACGTTCCCGCGGGACGTATCCCACTGCGGGCTGAGCCTCTCCGCGTCCGCGTACGCCGGGGCTGGGCTTGTCGGTGTCAACCCCAACGCCACAGACGTGCCCGACGTGTCGCACGCGTTCTTCACGGTCTTGAACGACATCGGGACCGCGAACTCCATGGCCGTGGGCGAGTTCGACGCGACCAGCCGGGTGCTCACGGACGGCCCGTTCACCATCGAGATGCTCTGTAGCTGACTCGGCGGTCGGCTGGGGGTGAACGCACCACCAGCCGGCCCAAGAACCGCTCGCACTCGGCCCCCAAGGCGGCCGCTCGCCGCAGCAACCGACATGAGTCTCCCAACCCGCGTCGCCTGCCAAGAACTGCTCGTTGGACCCTACGACCTCGCCGTGCCCGCCAGGAGCGTGCCACTCAATTGCGCGGACGTCCATCGACAAGACCCATGCAGACGGGCCGCTCCTAGCTGGCGGTAGGTGGTGTCAAGGCGGCGGATGGGCATGGCTGGCTGGCCCCGCGTGGCGGGGCTGATGGTGGTCTTGGCCGGGGTGTACCTGGAGAGGCGGTGCCTGGGCGCCCACGCTGATGTATGCGACCTCGGGTCCCGTTTGTCTGGGGCCGGGGTCAGCTGGCGTCGTTCGGGCTGCCGGGGATGGCGAAGGGCCGGGCGCCAAGCTAGGAACGGCGTCACGCGCGAGCGCGTCCGCCATAGCGCATTCGGCGTCTGGTCCGGCCCTTCGTCCGTCTAGCGTGGCATCGCCGGCCGGAATTGTGAAGCCTGGCTAGTCCTTGCTGGTGGTCCACCGGGACGGGTCGTAGCGGGCCTGGTCGCGGACCAGGGCGAAGGCAATGCGGTTTGCCCGGTGCGCGAGCACGCAGGCGATGACGCCGCCGTGCTTGCCGCGCAGCGCGGCGGCGCGGGTTCTGGCGGGGGTGTCGCAGAGCCACAAGCCGATGCCCAGGTCGATCAGCGCGCGGCGGAGCTCGACGCTGCCCTCACGGCTGATCGCGCCGTCGCGGCGCTCGCCCGGCCGACTCGTACTGCAGCCGGGGACAGGCCGGCGGCGCGGTAGAGCTGGGCCGGGGCCAGGGCCCGGCCGGGGTCGCCCCGTGCGGCGCCGTAGGCCGCGGCGCGGACCGTGCCCCAGCCCGGCACAGTGGTCAAGGTCGCGTACGGGCTGGCGGGCAGCAGCCGGGCCAGCTCGGCGTCGGCGCGCGGCGACCTGGGTATCCAGATCGGCCAGCAGCGCCAGGTCCGCGGCCAGGACCTGCCGGGCTACCGCCGCGTCGCCGGTGGGCAGCGCATCGGCGTCGGCGGTCACCAGCCGTTCGGCCAGGACTCGGCGGACCACGAGATCGCGGGCCGCGGCGAACCGGATGAACCGGGTCACCTCGAGCGCGGCCAGCCGGGCCGGATCGGCGAACTCCGCCGCGACCAGCCGGCCCGCCTTCGTGCCGAGCACATCCGGCAGCGCCAGGCGTCAGCCCGGGGAAACACCGGTCGAGCTGGCCCAGCAACTGATTCTTCACCGCGGTGCGGGCATGGACCCGGCGGGCCCGGTGCGCGGCCCACGCGGCCAGCTCCACGATCACGGTGTCCTGCCCGGCGACCGGAACGCCCTGCCCGGCCAGCAGCAGGTCAGTCATCGCCTCCAGGTCAACCGCGTCGGTCTTGACCCCGCGCCGACCCCGGACCCGGCGCTGCTCGGTCACATGCGCCGGATTGAGTTCCAGGATCTGCCAGGCCGCCGGCCACGCTGACCTGGCCAGCAACGGCCGGTGGTAATGCCCCGCGGCCTCTACGCCGACCCTCACCACCGCGCCGGCCGGCAGCACCTGCTCCACCCTCGCCGTCACCGCCCGCAGCGCCGGGGCCGTCATCGCGAACTCCGCCGGACCGAACAGCCGGCGCCTGCTCCGCATCAGTAGCCGACAACGCGACCACGTTCTTCCCGACATCAACCGCGACCGCGATCGTGGACGAGGTAACCAGACCATCATGAACAGACACGACCTACCTCCGGGAGCACGCCAGAAGGCTTACGGCGCGCCAGCGCCCAGCCTTCGCTAAGGGAACCTGACAGGTCCCTATTCCTCCTCTCGCTGCCGGAATGGCGGACAGTACTGGGACAGGCCCCAGCCCGACGGCTATCGCGACCCCTGCCGCAGCAGGCAACTGCCGCACCCGTGGACTGTCCACCACCACCAAGGCGGACATCTACGGCGCGCCGGATGGCAGTGGCCGGGTTCTGGCATCCGGCGATCGGGTCCCACGCGAAGGTGCTGGCGAGAGGCGATCCGGGCTCTTGCCGGAAGCGACCGCGCCTGCACCAGCGTCAACGATCGGCGCGCGCATCGCCTGGAAAAGCTCACTCCCGAGCACGTCGAGCGGTTGTACGCCAAGCTCCAGCAGAACGGCATGTCACCGGGCGGAATCAATCATGTGCACCGGACGCTGCGGGCCGCTCTCAACGAGGCGGTCCGCCGGTCCCATGCCTCCCGCAATCCGGTCCTGCTAGCCAAGGCGCCGAAGCTCACCGAGATCGAAGTCGAGCCGTACGGCGTCAAGGACATCCACCGCTTGCTGGACGTCGCCAGCAATTGGCGCAACAGCGCCCGGTGGGCCGTCGCTCTGGCGCTCGGACTGCGCCAGGGCGAGACGCTAGACATCTGTGAGTGTGTCGTGTAGCGGCTCCGGTCTGATCCGCTGCCAGGATCGGGGCCGGTGATCTGGGCTGGCTCGCTAGACATCTGGCCGCCTGACGGCGTGCCTTTCGTGGGACCTGCCGCCCGGGTTGCCGGCACCGGCCTGGCCCACCAGTTGGCTTGATCAGAAGCATGTCCGCGCGAGCGTGACCCGTCACAGATATGCCACTTCGGTGACCTTCACCCAGGCCGGTGCCGACCTTGACCGCGCTCGTGAAAGGAGCACCGTCTGTGTCCATGCTGGCAGATGTCGTTGACGCCGTCATCGGGGTCGACACCCACCGCGACGTTCATCACGCCGAGATCGCGCACCCAGCGGCGCGGTGATCGCGACCTGCTCGGTCCGCAATACCAGCGCCGGCTACTGCCCAGCTGCTGGGCTGGGCCCGCGAGCATGCTCCCGGACCGCGGCTGGCAGCCTGCATCGAAGGGACCCGCAGTTACGGCGCCGGACTGGCCCGGGCGGCGGAAGCCGCCGGGTTGACGGTGATCGAGTGCGAGCAGCCCACCCGCAAGACCCGCCGCGGCAAGGGCAAGTCCGATCCGATCGATGCGCACCTGGCGGTACTGACGGCATTGCAGCTCGACGCCGCCAAGCTGCCGACTCCCCGCGCGGACGGAGACCGCGAGGCGCTGCGCATCCTGCTGTGCGCACGCGCAGGAGCTGACCACCACGACCACCGCGCAGACGAACCGGCTCCGGGCCCTGCTGCGCGACGGCGAGGACCACGACCTTGACCTGGCCCGCGCCCGCTTCAGCGACGCCGTCCTGGCCGGGCTGGCCCGCCGGCGGCAGCCGCCGGATGCCAGCCGCGCCGTGGCGGTGCGCCAGGGCGAGATCCGCCGCCTCGCGCTGGCGCTGCGAGACGCGTCCCGGGCCCTGAAAGCCAACCGCGCCGAGCTCGACGCCATCGTGGGTGAGCTGGCTCCCGGGCTGACCAGCCGTCCCGGCATCGGCCCGGTCACCGCCGCTCAGGCCATCGTGTCGTTCTCCCACGCCGGACGCTGCCGCCACGAGGCCGCCTTCGCCCGGCTGGCCGGGACCAGCCCGGTCGAGGCATCCAGCGGCCAGATCACCCGCCACCGGCTGAACCGGGGCGGCGACCGGGCGCTGAACCGGGCCATTCACGTCATCGCCGGCACGCGGATGCGCTGCGATCCCGCGACCATCGCCTACGTCACCCGCCGCCGCGCCCAGGGCAAGACCGACCGCGAGATCCGCCGGTGCATCAAGCGCTATATCGCCCGCCAGCTTTACCGGGCGCTCACCGCTGCCCTGGCCACTTGACAGCACATAGAAGCGTCCCAGGAGCTTGGGTTGTCAAGCTGCGGTCTTGAGTTCCTGGCTGATGGCGGGTGGCCAGGCGGTGGTCTCGCTATAGAGCGTGCGGGTTTTGAGGCAGCCGTGCAGGATGCCGGTGAGGCGGTTGGCGAGGTGGCGCAACGCGGCCCGGTGGCCGGTCCCGCGGGCGCGGTGGGCGTCGTAGCAGGCCCTGGCGCCTGGCGAGGCGTTGAGGGCGGCGAAAGCCTGGCCGTCGAGGGCGTCGCGGAGCCGGTCGTTGTGCACGTACCGGGCTATCACCGTTTTGCGTTTCCCGGACTGGCGGGTGATCGGGCTGGTGGCCGCGTAATTCTTGCGGGCTTTCGCGGAGGCGTAGCGATCCGGGTCGTCGCCGAACTCGGCCAGCACCCGGGCACCGAGGACCGGTCCCAGGCCGGGCTGGGACATGATGATCTCAGCGTCCGGGTGCTGACTGAAATGGGCATCCACCTGCCCCTGCAATACCGTGATCTGTTCGCTGAGGGTGGTGATCACCGCGATCAGCGACCGGACCACGGCCGCGCAGGCGAGGGTAACCTGCGGCGGCTGAGCCAGTTGCCGGCTGCGCAGCGCGGCTTTGATCGCGGCGGTCTTCTCCGCCCGGTTCCGGCGGCCGGCGCGCTTGAGCGCCGCGTCGATCTGCGCGGTGGTCAGCTTCGCCGCCGAGACCGGATCCGGGGCCTTAGCCAGCAGTTCCAGCGCGTCAGGGGCATCCAGGTCGTCGAACGCTGCCAGCGCCGCCGGGAAGAAATCCCGCAGCTGATGCCGCAGCCGCTGGACGTGGCGGGTCCGTTCCCAGATCAGCGTCTTATGCGCGCGGGCCACGACCTTGACCGCCTGCGCGGCCGGGCTGTCCCCGGCTACCGGGCGCAGCTGATGGGAGTCGGTCCGCACCATGTCCGCCAGCACGTGCGCGTCGCTGGTATCGCTTTTGCCGCCCGACACCCCGTGCCGCTCCCGGTACCGGGACGTCTGCAGCGGATTAATCCCGAACACCACATACCCGGCCGCGACCAGCGCCTGAACCCACAAGCCCCGGTCCGTCTCGATCCCCACCTGCACCTGCACGCCGGCGGCGTCGGCGTCCTCACCGAGATGCTCGCCGATCAGCGCGTGCAGCCGGGCCATCCCGGCCGCGCCCTCAGGCAGCCGCGCCCGGGCCAGCACCCGCCCCGTCGCGTCCATCAGCTCGATGTCGTGATGGTCCTCAGCCCAGTCATCGCCCGCGAACAGCACGCGCTCTCCCGTCCTCGACGCTGATAACAACGGCAGCCTGCGGGAGAACCATCACGACCTAATAAACCAGTGCTCACGCCATCACGGCGGGCACGACATCCCAGCAGCGATCCACTCTCCCGGCCACCGGAAGGGGCACGATCTAGCGGCAGGGCTTCCCGAAAGAGCCCGGGACTCACCAGTGCTCACCTGCCGGCGGCTACCAACACCCGAGTCTGTCGGACTGGCCGACCAACCCGTTAGCTCTTATTAGGACTTAGGTGGGAGGATGTTGACCTAGACGCCGGCGCCCTGCGCATCCGCCGCTCGCGGCTGAGGCCTAAGTACGCGCACGGCGGCGATAGCACTTGCGGCCGGACTCCTGGGTACTGCCCGCAGCGACTCCAGACCAGGCCGGACACCGGCGGGGTGAAGTCCAAGGCCGGCCGCCGTACGATCGGCCTGCCAGCCGAACTCGCTGAGCTGCTGCGCGCGCACAAGGCCGAGCAGGAGCAGGAACGGGCGCGTGCGGGCCAGCTCTGGCGCGACGAGGGCTGAGTATTCGCCAGCCCGACGGACCAACCGCTGAACCCGAACTCCGATTATCACGACTGGAAGCGGCTGCTGAGGGCCGCCGGGCTGCGCGAAACCCGGCTGCATGACGCCAGACACACCGCCGCGACAGTGCTGCTCCTCCTCGGCGTCCCCGCACGCACCGTGATGGCGCTGATGGGCTGGTCGAGCGCTGACATGGCTGCCCGTTACCAGCACGTCACCGACCCCATCCGGCAGGAGGTCGCCAGGCAGGTCGACGACTTGATCTGGCAAGCGCGGCGCCGGGACGGCGGCGGCGAGGGTCAGACGGACCGTGAAGGCATCGTGCCAGTTCAGCGAGACGTGCTCGCCGTTATCCTCCAGGTGGCGGAGCGCGCTCTGGCCGAATGCCCACCAGTTGATGTAGCCGGCGCGCGCCAGGCCGTGGAGCACCTAAAGACGGCCCTCGAGGCCCACGCCCGGACTGTCGCCGGAGGCGCTCATGGCATAGGCCTGGGCGCCAATGACACCGCGCTGCGGGGAACGAAATGAGCCCAGATTTGAGCCCAGAGGATGCCAGGCGATCGTTACCTGGCAACAAGGTCCGGCATCACCGCAGATCAGCGTGGCGGAGGATAAGAGATTCGAACTCTTGAGGGGTTGCCCCCAACACGCTTTCCAACACTGCGCGCCCGTGTTCACCACTGGCCGGGACCGTTCGTGAGCAGCACGAACGCGATCGGAACGGCCGCCAGTGAACGGGCCCGGACGGCGGCGAATGAGCCAGAAACTGAGCCACGACGGAGGCGAATGATCATCAGATGAATTCCGCGCGATTCTCGCGAATGCACTCGGCCCCCTGTCGCGGGGCACGGCCGGTGATCCTGCTGGAAGGTGTCCGTGGTGTAGTCGTTCTCGCCTGCCAAGGATCGCCCACTCGCGAGTGATGAGGAGCTCAGCGGCCCCGCCGGGCATTCCGGCGCCGGTGAGGCGCTGGAGGAACTGCTGTTCGGCCGCGACCCTGAAGGATGTCGCGCGAATGCCAGCCTGACCCGGCGGCTCAGTGGCATGGTGAAGCCGCTTGAACGCGAGCGTACTGTGACCGGCGCTCAGTTCCACCCGGTGTCGATCGGCGCTAGCTGCGCCATTGCGCTACGCCTGGTGACTCAGGTCCAGTGTTGCCATGCTGGTGTCTTGCAGGCAGCGCTTCGCCGGGTCGCGATCCAGGCGGCGATGCCGGGACACGGCTTAGATCGTCGCCTCGTTCTCGCGTGGTGCGGGGATGACTTGGTGCTGATCGAGCGAGTGAGGTGATGGCATGGCCTACGACGAGGTTCTCGCCGACCGGATACGCGGCGTCATTGCTGCCGTGGACGGCGAAGTCACTGAGCGGAAGATGTTCGGGGGTCTCGCGTTTCTGGTGAACGGCAACATGTTCGCTGGTGTTGTGGGCGGCGAGCTGATGGTGCGGCTCGGCGAGGATGGCGCCGAAGCCGCGTTGCGGCGCGAGCATGTCCGGGAGATGGACTTCACCGGCAGGCCGATGAAGTCCATGGTCTATGTCGCGGCGGAGGAGCTTAAGGGCGAGGCCCTGGGCGACTGGGTGACCGCGGCCGCGTCTTTTGCCCGCGCCCTGCCGGCCAAACAGCCACTGCGCGAGGGTGAGCCAGGACGGAGCCGACGGCCGGCCGGGTCTGGCTGAAGCGGCAACTGGACCTGTGTGCCATCAGCGCCGGGACGACAGCTGGGCTGGCAGTCGCAGTAGCTAGCTGAGGTTCGCACTACGGGCTGGTCTGGCTCCGGTCAGGTCCGAAACACTGACATCCTGTACTGCCTAGTACAATCCCCGGTTTAGCATGGGCGCATGCCAGCTGAGCCGATGACCAAGCGCGGGCGCGCCAGCCGGGAACGGATCGTGCGCGAGGCCTCGGAGTTGTTCGCTGTCCAGGGGGTCGCTGCGACGAGCGTCGATGAGGTGCTGGCCGCTGCCGGGGCCGGCAAGGGCCAGTTCTACCACTACTTCCGCGGCCGGGATGAACTGGCGGCGGCGGCGGTGGGGTACCGCTGCGCGCAAGTCGTGGCCGAGTTGACCGAAGCACTCGGGAGCGTTTCGTCGCTGACCGGACTGGAGCAAGCGTTGGCCGGGTTTGTGGCCGGGTTCGAGCAGTCCGGGATGCCGGGGTGCCCGATCGGGACACTGGCGACCGAGGTCGCCGGGCGCAACGAGGACGCGCGGATCCAGGCTGCCGCCGGGTTCGACGCCTGGGAGCGGCTGCTAGCTGACGCCATGGAGCGGATGCGCCAGCGCGGGGAACTTCACGCGGACGCCGAGCCGGCCGCGCTGGCCACCGGGTTGCTGGCCAGCATCGAGGGCGGGATGGTGCTCAGCCAGGTCCGCAAGGACATGGCGCCGCTGCGCGTCGCGGTGGCGGCCGGGCTAGCGCACGTAAGAGCAGGCGCGAGATAGGACTGTACTAAGTCGTCCACTTGCTGTTAGCCTCAGGACTGTACCTATCCGTCCAGTCTTGGAGGACGATCTCGTGACCGCCCCGTCCGTCCCGGTCCTGGCCACCCGCCGCGGCAAGCTCACGTTGCTGCTGCTGTGCGCGGTGCAGTTCCTCGACGTCGTCGATTCCTCGATCATGAATGTCGCCCTGCCGTCGATCCGTCGCGACCTGGGCTTCTCGGCGCAGGGCCTGCAGTGGGTCCTGTCGGGCTACCTGGTCACCTACGGCGGGCTGCTGCTGCTCGGCGGCCGGGCCGGTGACCTGCTGGGGCGGCGGCGGCTGCTGGTGGCAGGTACCGCAGCGTTCGCGGCATGTTCCCTGGCCGGGGGCCTCTCCGTCAGCGCAGGCATGCTGGTCGCGGCCCGGCTCGGGCAGGGCGCCGGCGCGGCGCTGATGGCACCCGCCGGGCTAGCAATCCTCACGACGACGTTCAGCTCCGGCGACGACCGCAGCCGGGCACTGGGAATCTGGGGCGCGATCTCGGGCCTGGCCGCCGCGGCCGGGGTCTTCCTTGGCGGCGTGCTGTCTCAGGGGCCGGGATGGCGATGGGTGCTGTTTGTCAACCTGCCGGTCTGCGGGCTGATCTTGGCGGGGGCCTTCCGGCTGGTGCCTGGCGGGCGCCCGGCCGTCCGGCCCGCAGGGGCCGACATCCCCGGCGCGCTGCTCGGCACCGGCGGGATGCTGCTGCTGGTCTACGCCCTGGTCCAGGCGCCGCAGCAGGGCTGGGGCAACGTCCGCACGATCGGGGAGCTGGTCACCGCCGCCGTGGTGCTGGCCGTATTCACTGCCACGGAGCTGCGCCGCCGCCAGCCGCTGTTCCCGTTCTCGACCTTCCGCATCAGGGGGCTGGCTGCAGCCGACGCGGTCCAGATGTTCGCCTTCGCCGCGTTCGTGTCAGTGTTCTACTTCCTCACCCTCTACATGCAGGACGTCCTGGGCTTCAGCCCCATCCGCAGTGGTTCGGCCTACCTTCCGGTCACCGCGGGCATCGTGGTAGCCGCCGGGATTTCCTCCCGGCTGTTCTCCCGCCTGGGCACCCGTCCGGTGATCGTCGCCGGCGCGCTGATCGCCGCCGCCGGAGTCTGGTACCTCTCCCGCATCCCGGTCCACGGGACCTATCCCGCTACCCTGCTGCCCGGCCTGGTGCTCATGGCAATCGGCATCGGCGCCGTCCTGGTATCAGTTACTACCGCCGCCAACGCCGGCGTCCCGGAGACCAGTGCCGGGCTCGCCGCTGGCCTGCTGAACGCCTCTCAGCAGCTCGGCACCGCCCTCGGCCTGGCGATCCTCTCCGCCATTGCTACTGCGCGCACCAGCGCGCTCCTCGTAGCCCACGACCCGCGCGATGCCGCGATCACCGCGGGATTCAACCGTGCCCTGCTCGCATGCGCGATCGCCCTGCTGGCCGCCGCCGCCATCGGCCTGCGTGCCGCCAACAGCCGCGGCGAGTCCGCACAACCCGGCACCCACACCGCCGTGCGGGAACCCCGCGCAGCGGAACTGGCTGACTAGATTTCGCCGCCGACCGCCCCGCTGCCGGAAACCGGCCGCAGCCCTCTCACCAGAAACAAGGAGATCCGATGAAGTTCCTGCTTCAAGTCCGCTTCAACGGCGCTGACAAGGTAATTGCCGCGCTCTCCGCCGAGGAGAGGCAGCAAGTGACCAGTGAGTTCATCGCCTTCCGCCAGTCCCCTGGCGTCGTCGACGGGAACCAGCTCCAGGCTGCGACCCAGGCGGCGACGGTTCGCGTGACGGACGGGCAGACGCAGGTCAGCCCTGGATCCGCGGCCGAGGCGGGAAGCGAGCTGGACGGATATTACGTCTACGAAGGACCCGGCCTGGATGCGGCGACCGCGTTCGCGGCGCGCAATCCAGTCATCCGCCTCGGCGGCACCGTCGAGGTCCGCCCGATGCTGAAGCCCTAGGCGCGGCCAAACTCCCGGTGCCTCGGACGAGACGACTCCATATCTCGCTCTCGCCGCTCCTAGCGCACCTCAGGAGAAATGCGATTCTGCCCACGGGGAAGATGTTCGGTACCGGACCAAGCGTTCAGCCCGCCCTGGCATCGCTTCGGGTGGCCAGCCCAGAGCCGATCCACGGCATAGCCGTCTGCGTAAGTCCGCGCACGGCACTCGTCTCCCGGAGGCGGTCGGGTACCGGCCGCGAACTGGCAGGTCATCCGAGCCTCGCCCGCCACGTTCCTGCGGTCAGCGCCCAAACGGCCAGGCGCCCGGCCGTCACGCAGCGCAGCGGGCAGACTTGTAGGGGTGACCTATGCCACGCCGCGGCGGCAGAAGGGAAGACAGATGTCTGAGCGCTCTGAGGCCATTAGCGGGCTGTTGCACGAGGCCGGCGAAACCCACCATCACGTGTACCGGATCGTCGACGGTGCCGACCCGGACTGGGCGTCCTGGTACGCCGACTGGCTCATCAACCTGTCTGAGCTGCCTCGCCTGCTCGGCCAGCGTCCCGTCCGGAGCGAGCTTGTCTACATGCTGGTCAAGCTCGACAAGCAGTACACGGCCGACGAGCCTGCCGAACCCTGGGAGCAGTTCTACGCAGAACGCATCGCCAGTCACTTCAGCGCGGCTGACTGAGCGCAGTCCCTGGCCTCATGCCGGAGCCGCGTAGGGCAGCGCCCGTCGTAGACTGGGCGCAGGTGAGCCGGGAAGCCTGGTCGGCGGAACGCAGCAGAAATCTGTGATGAGTCGATCCAGGGAGCCCATGCGGTGACTTGCCAGCAATTGCCGTACTTCTCGGCGGCCGTGAGCTTTCGGTCAGCCTGGCCGGCCGGGCGATGACCGAACCCGGGCACCTCGTATCCAGGCTCGCGGATCGAACTGCCTGGGTGCGCAGCGGCGAAACTCCGCTGCGCCGGTTCCTCCGCACCGAGACCGGCAGCGCGGCTGTCCTGCTGGCTGCCACATTGGCTGCCCTGGCGTGGGCAAACCTGAATCCGTCCGGTTATGCCGCTACCTGGGGAACCGACCTGTCGTTCCGGCTGGGCTCAGCGGGCCTGTCGGCCGATCTTCATGAATGGGTCAACTCAGGCCTCATGGCGTTCTTCTTCCTGGTCGCCGGGCTGGAGGCACGTCGCGAGTTCGATATGGGGGAACTGCGCGAACGCCGACGGCTCGCGCTGCCGCTCGTGGTAGGGCTCGGCGGCATGGTGGTCCCGATCGGCATCTACCTGGCTTTCAACGCGGGCCGAGCATCGGCCGGCGGCTGGGGCACGGCCATGTCCACCGACACGGCGTTCGCGCTCGGCATGCTCGCGCTGGTCGGCTCCGGCGTCCCGGACCGGGTCCGCACCTACCTGCTGACCTTCGCGATCGTCGATGACGTAGCCGGGATCGTGGTCATCGCATTTGCCTACAGCGGGCACATCGACATGGTCGCGCTCGGCGTTGGCCTGGCCCTTGTTGCGGGGGTAGCAGTCGCCCGGCGGCTCGGCATCCGGTTCGGCGCTGTCTACCTGCTGCTCGGGCTCGCCGCCTGGGTGGCCTTCTTCGAATCCGGCGTAGACCCGGTCCTTGTCGGGCTGGCCGTGGGGTTGCTCGCGCTGGCGTACCCGGCCGCGCGCACTGACCTCGAGCAGGCCTCAGACTCGTTCCGGCTGTTCCGCGAGCAGCCGACGCCCGAGCTGGCGAGCCAGGCGCGGGAAAGCGTGCGCACGGCGATCTCGCCGAACGACCGGCTGCAGCAGCTGTTCCATCCGTGGACCAGCTATCTGATCGTGCCGCTGTTCGCGCTTGCCAACGCCGGCATTGTGATCAACAGCGGATTCCTGGCCCGTGCCTACACCTCTCCGGTGACCCTGGGCATTCTGGTCGGCTACACGGCTGGGAAGCCAATCGGTACCGTAGCCGCGGCCTGGCTGCTCACCAAGCTCAGCCGGGGCCGAGTCCAGCCGCCGATCGGCTGGGCGGCTGTTACCGGCGCCGGGACCATCGCGGGCGTCGGGTTCATCGTGTCGCTGCTGATCGCCTCGCTGGCGTTTCACGGCGCGGGACTGGCTGAGGCCAAGGTAGGCGTCCTGACCGCAGCAGCCGTCTCGTCGGCCCTGACGTGGATCGTGTTCCGGGCCACGGCGCTGCTGCCCAAGCGGCTGCGGCTGCGTGCCCTTCTGGGCACGGCAGAGACCATCACCGACCTGGCCGTACCAGTTGATCCAGCGCGCGATCATGTCCGCGGGCCCGCCAACGCGCCGGTCACCCTGGTCGAGTACGGCGATTTCGAGTGCCCGTACTGCGGCCAGGCCGAGCCGGTGGTGCGCGAGCTACTGGCCGACTACGGCGACCTGCGCTACGTATGGCGCCACCTGCCGCTCACCGACGTTCACCCGCATGCGCAGCTCGCGGCCGAGGCAACCGAGGCCGCAGCCAAGCAGGGCAAGTTCTGGGAACTGCACGACCAGCTCCTGCGCCACCAGGATGCGCTGACAGCCAAAGACCTCGTCCGGTATGCGGGCGAAGTCGGCCTGAACACCGACGAGTTCACCCGCGACATGCGCAAGCGCGCCGGGCAGCCGGAAGTCATCGCTGACGTGGACTCGGCTGACCTCAGCGGCGTCTCCGGCACGCCGACTTTCTTCATCAACGGCAAGCGCCACCATGGCACCTACGACATCGACACACTCTCAGCCAGCGTCCAGGCGGCCAGGGCCAGAGCGCTCATCAGTTCCGCCTCCAGGCGGAGTCCGACAGCCTGACTAAATTGTCGGCGGCATCAGTCGGGTTCGCACTGAGAAGGCTTGCCATGCCGCGGCTGATCGCGCGGCTGATCGGCACCAACATCGCGCT
>CAVSCN010000025.1:0-97541 GCA_963726425.1 uncultured Actinomycetota bacterium
GGCGAAGTCCGGGATGGTGTACGCGCCGAACCGGCGCAGCGGCGCAGCGATCAGCAGCAGCAGCACCAGGTAGCCGGCGGCGTACCCGACCGAGTACCACAGCGAGCCGAGGCCCTGGGCGAAGATCAGCCCCGCGATGCCGAGGAACGAGGCGGCGGACAGGTACTCGCCCGAGATCGCCGCGGCGTTCACCGGCGGCGACACCTCGCGCGCAGCGACCATGAAGTCGGCCGGGGTGCGCGCGATCCGGATGCCGCGCGCGCCGACCACGACGGTCAGCAGCACCACGACGGCGATGGCCGCGACGGAGGCGGGTCAGTCATCGCCGCCTCGGCCCGTCCACCCGGTCGGCCAGGCTGATGAAGCGCTGCTCCAGCCGGCCGGCCTGGTAGTTGTAGAAGATCCCGATGATGCAGGATGACCGGGAAGATTCCGGCACCGAGCGCAACCAGCGTGAGCGGCAGCCCGAAGATCTTGACGTGGTCGAGTCCGGGCAGGATCGCGCACAGGATCGGGAACGACGCCGTCACCGCCAGCGCGAACGCCAGGCAGACCAGGGACAGGCCGAGCTGAGCCCGGATCAGCGACCTGATCATGATCTGCCAGTAACCGTGGTCTACCTCGAACGCCGTACGGTGCCGGGGGGTGGTCCCGGAGGGGGACGTGCTCCGGGCTCCAGGCCAGGCCGCGGACCGCAGGCCGCGGCCGGCTGCTCCGGACCCGGCCGGTCGCCGACTCGCTGCCGCGACGGCTCGGGCTGGTCGGGCTCGTACACGGCGCGGCGCTCAGCGACCGTCGGCGGCTTGCAGGAACCGCTCCCTGACGTCGCGCGCGTGCCGGCGGCTGACCGGCAGCACTCGCCCGGCGACCGTCACGGTGTGATTGCCGCCGACGATCGCGAACTCGGTGATGGCCCGGACCGGGACCAGGTGACCCCGGTGGATCCGCACGAATCCGAACGCAGACCAGCGTTCCTCGACGTGTGAGATCGGCATCCGGACCAGGTGCGCCGTGCCGTCGTGCAGGTGCAGCCGGACGTAGTCGCCGACGGCCTCGACCCAGCACACCTGCGTCGGACTCGATCATCCGCGTGCGGCCGCCGACGTCGACCGCGATCGGCCGGGGCTGGCTTCGCGGGCCGCCGGCGGCAGCGCGGTCCGGTCCGGCCGCAGCACCCGCTGCAGCGCTGTCTGCAGCCGGGCCAGCGAGATCGGCTTGAGCAGGTAGTCACGAGCCTGCACCTCGAACGCCCGGACGGCGTACTCCTCGTAGGCGGTGACGAAGATCACCACCGGCGGGACCGCGAACCGCTGCAGCAGCTGTGCCACCTCCAGGCCGTCGAGGTCCGGCATGCGCACGTCCAGGAACACCAGGTCGTACTGGTGCTGCTGCAGCTGCCTGATCGCGTCGCTGGAGCTGCCCGCGGCGTGCACCAGGCCCACGGATCGGGATCGAGCGCAGCAGGTAGACGAGCTGGTCCCTGGCCGGCGCTTCGTCGTCCACGACGAGGGCGGACACCAGCCCGGCGCGCTGCGCCGTATCGCCCGGCGTCCGCACATGATCAGCGGGAACGTGGGTGGACGTCATGCGGTGCTCACCGCCGCGCTGTACTTGGGCACGCGCATCGTGATCTTCGTGCCCGCCCCGACGCCCGTCTCGATCGTCAGGCCGTGGCCGGTGCCGAACGTCGCCCGCAGCCGCTCGTCGACGTTGCGCAGCCCCACCGACTCGGCAGGCCCGGCGGCCGGCCAGGATCTCGTGCAGCTGCTGCGGGTCCGCGCCCGCCCCGTCATCCTCGACGGTGACGACCGCCTCGTGCCCGGCGTCCGCGGCGACGATCTGCAGCAGGCTGCTCCCGGCCCGGCGTTCGAGCCCGTGCCGGATGGCGTTCTCCACCAGCGGCTGGAGCACCAGCGACGGCAGCCGCACGGACAGCGTCTCGGGCGCGACCCGCAGGACCACCGCGAGCCGGTCGCCGAAGCGCGCGCGTTCCAGTTCCAGGTAGGTCTCCACCAGGCGCAGTTCCTCGGCCAGCGTCACGTACTGGCTGTGCTCGCGGAAACTGCTCCGGGTGAACTCGGCGAAACCTAGGAGCAGGTCACGGGCCCGGTCCGGATCGGACCTGACGTAGGACTCGATCGCCGTGAGCGCGTTGTACACGAAGTGCGGGCTGATCTGCGCGCGCAGGAAGTTCAGCTGGGCTTGCACGGTGCGAGTGCGGGACGCGTCCAGCTCGGCGAGCGCCAGGTGGGTGGAGACGAACCGGGCTACCTCGCCGGTCGCGCGAACCAGGTCGGCGGCGGCCGACGGGGCGAGCGCCGCCATCGCCCCGGCTATCGTGCCCTCGACCGCGATGGGCACCGCCACCCCCGCGCCGGCCGGGCAGTCGTCCTCGTGGCTGCACATCAGATCGGCGGCGGTGAGCTGCTTTGACCGGCCGGAGTCGACCACTTCCTGCAGGCACCGGGCCAGCGCGTCCCGGTGCCGGTCGCAGCCGTCGTAGGCCAGCAGACTGCGGGTGTCCGCTAGCGCCACCGCAGGCGTGCCCAGCAGCCGCCGCAGCGCGGGCGCGGCGCTCGCGGCCGACGCCGTGGTGAGGCCGCCCCGCAGGGCCGAGACCGCGAGGCTCGCGGTGTGCAGGGTCTCGTAGGTCGCGTGCTGGCGGGGGGGTCCGATGAGGCGGGAGCTGCGCGCCCAGAAGGCCACCGCCCCGGACAGGGCGACCGCGACCGCCACCAGCAAGATCCAAAGGCCCGCCATGGCCGAACTATAGCCAGTACCGACCGGTATGAGAAGAGTATGACGGCGGCAGCGGAAAGCCCGGAGACGAACGGCGACGGAATCCCGTTCATCCACCATTACTGACCATTCGTCAGACGCGTCGCTGGTCTCGTCGCACGAGGATACGGCCAGAACTCCTGCTGTCATGCGGTCGTAAGCGCGACCGGCCGCGCATATGCGCGGTGAATTCAGCAATTCCGAAGGCAGCGTAGCAAATCGCCATTTTAGCCTGCCCGCGACGCGGCGGAGCTCGACGCCGCAGGCCACTGCGATCGGCAGCCAGGGCCGGTCGGACTGCCGCATTCGCCTCGGGCTGCACCGAGGAGTGTGACCTCTTTGACGTCCAGGCGCCGCAGAACGCGTCCTCGGCTGGGAATCTTCCGGTCATTGGGCACGCTCATGGTCGCGGTTTCGTGATCCGCAGTGGAAATGGCGACAACACGTTGTCCCGGCTAATCCCGAGACCCGGTACGGACGATAATGCGGCCGTTCGAAAGTCGTTTGCGGGCGGCAGCGACACGAGGCACGAGCAACGCCAGAAGCACAGCCACGAAGCCCCAGCCAAGTACGACCTGGCAGCTGGCAAGCAACTCGGCCAGCGATGACTGGGCCACGAAACGCCCGGTACCCGTCGTGGTAAACGTGCCCAGGGTGAAGTAGATCGCGTCGATCCTGGCCAACGGCAGGTTGAAGGAGCCTGGTCTCAGGCCTTCGAGCAGCCAGTAGATGTAGGCGAACGCCGACAGCACCGCCATCGCCCCGCATCCGGCCGCGGAGACCAGGCCGCGTACCCCGTACTTGATGACCAGCCACTCGGCATACAGGACGGTAGAGATCAGATACACCGCGTCGATACAGCACACGAGCATGGCCGACCCGAACACGGCCCAGGTCAGCGGTGATATGGAAGGCCCGATGGCGGGTGAGACGAACATCAGCACCAGCGGCAGCGCCGCCAGCAGCCCGGGAATGCCGAGGGCAGGCCAGAACCTGGCGGTCGGCTCTGTCGGAGAGTAATAGTCGATCGCCTCGACTATCAGCCCCTCCTCGCTCATCCCGATGGTTGCCGCGGCGGCCGCCAGCCGGTCCGCGGCCGCGTCGCTGACCTGAACCGTCACGCGCCGCTGATCGGAGACCTTCGGGTACTGCTCAATAGCATCGGCGAGTAGATCCTCAGCGCTGACTCCTTGCCATCGGGCCAGCACCCGTAGCCGCTTGTCCAGCTTCCGGTCGACGTCGATCGTGATGACTCGGCGTGTATTCGCCGCGGCAGGCGCGGAGGGGCGAGCCGCATCGGCATCGACCTCGGGCGGCAACCCGCTAGGCATTTCCGACATACTAGTCATACTAATATGAGCCCGCTCAGAGCGATCACCAGGAGCTGGCTCGCGTGTCGAGAGCTGCGGAATCGATCAGGACCAAGTGGTGGCCCAGGTTCTACTCGCCAACCCAGTGCGCGATGGCGTCCGACCGGGATGCGGCGCCGATCTTGCCGTAGATCCTGTTGATGTGGTTCTTTACGGTCTTCTCCGCCACGAACAGCTTCTCGGCGATCCGCCCGTTCGAGAGCCCAGCGGCGATCAGGCCGAGGATCTCCTCCTCGCGCGACGAGAGCTTCAGGCCCGACCCAGTGTCCGTGTCACAACTCATGCGCGTCCCATCTACCAGGCCGGCGGGCTGGCCCCTCTCCTACTTGGCGCGTCCCGTAGCCGGCTGAGTTTGGGGGGAGCATATGTGCGCCGGAACCACTGCGATATTCCCGATCGGCCAACTAACGGATCGGCGCGAAGAACGGTCGATCCGTGCGACAAACGGTCGGCCAGCGGCCTTACGGCACGAACACGGGGCGGCGGCCGCGCTGGTCCGAGGTCCAGATCTCGCTGACGGCCGACAGCGGCACTTCATCGACGTCCACCCGGAGCGTGCCCGCGGCCAGCAGGTCCAGCAACTCCCCCAGCATCCCGGTGATGACGTCCAGCGGCGGCATCGTCCCGGTGCCCTGCCCGAGGATCTCCAGGCCGCCGCTGCGCAGCACCTCGGCCGGGAGCGTGATCTCGGCACCCGCCATCTCGCCGGCCTGCACCAGCCGGACGCGCTGAGACCTGGGCTGTACGTCGTAGTGCGTCACGGCGCCGAGCAGGACCTCGGTCGGGTGGCCCCATAGGTAATCCAGCACAACGTCACACCCGTGCGCACGGAACTCAGCCGCGAACGCGGCCGCGAGCCGGTCGTCGGGCTCGCCGAGCTGGATCATCGCGTCCGCGCCCAGGTCCGGCAGCAGGCCGAGTACCTCCTGGTTGCGCCCGGCCGCGATGACGCGGCCGGCGAAGCTCGACCTGCTCACGATCGTCGACGACTACGTGTTCGGCCACGTGCTGCGCGTGGCCGAGCAGCAGGCGAGATCGGACGCGCGCACGGCGGAGGACGGCGCCGCCATCGCCAGGTACATCGAGGGGCTGCTGGCGGATGGCAGCTACCCGCACATCAGCGCGCTCGCGGGCGACCCGGCCGCCGGGTCGATCGGCGATCCGGAGGAGCTTGACCGCAGGTTCGAACGCGGCCTCGCAGCCTTGCTCGACGGCGCGGTCCGCGGCTAGCCCGCGCAGGGCGGGCCGGTCAGGTCGCCCTGGCGATCAGGTAGCGGAACACGTTCTCCTGGCGGTAGGTGCCGTCAGGCTTGCGGCTGCCTGCGAACGCCCGGGTGAGGGCTCCGCGAGCGGCCGGCAGACCCGAATGCGTGATGGCCGCGCGCGCGGGCCCGGAGCTGAGCTGGGTGCGGACCGCGGTCGCCAGGTCGGGGTAGATAAGCGGATTCGCGACGTCGCTGACGGCAACAACCTCGAGACCGGCGGCCGACGCGAGTCGTTCCAGCTGGCCGTCCTCGCTCCACGCGATGGCCTTCGGCCCGTCCGGCGGGGCCGGCGGCATGAGCGGTCCAAGCTCGGTGAACATGACTGCGCTCTCGCACAGCTGAGGCGGACCCCACACCACGACGCCCACCAGTCCGCCCGGCTTGGTGACCTTCCGGATATTGACGAGCACGCCGACCGGGTCGTTCGCGAACTGGATCGAGTTGAAGGCCGTGACGACGTCGAAGCTGCTCGCGCCGAACGGCAGCGGGTCTTCGAGGTCCGCCACCGTGATGGCCGCACCAGGGACCCGCTCGGATGCGATATCCGCGAGCTGCCTGGTCGCGTCGATTCCGGATACGACCGCGCCCCGACCGGCCGCGAGCAGCAGCGCAAATCCTCCGCCGCAGCCCACGTCGAGCAGCGAAGTGCCGGCTCCGACACCAGCCGCCTCCAGGACTGCCTCGTAGAAGGGTGTGCACATTGGTTCGTTGTAGTCCGCCCAGTCACGTGCTCCTGGCGCCCACAGTTCGGCTTGCTTGCTGCCTGTTCCCATGGCCGATTCCTCTCCGTGACGGCCCGTCTGGCCTGCGGATGCAGGCCGGGCCTTTGCCTTGTCCCCATCGTCAGCTCGGCGCAGGCCACCCGCATCGGTGGGAACACGTATCCCGCTACGTATCCGCACCTCGGCCCGGCTGCCGATAATGATCGGATGGCGGACTTGGTGTGCCCGGTGCTCATCGGCCGCGAGGCCGAGTTCGGCAGGCTCCGATCCGCGCTCTCAGCGGCACAGACCGGCTCTGGCGTCGTCGCGTTCCTGGTCGGTGAGGCGGGGATCGGCAAGTCCCGGCTTGCCGCCGCCCTGGCGGCCGAGGCCAGCGCAGCCGGTGCGCTCGTGCTGACCGGCCGGGCTGTCCCGGCCGGCCTCAGCGCGCCGTACCGCCCGCTGACCGAAGCGCTGCAGCAGGGCTTGCGCGAGCGCGGCATGCCCGCAGATTCGTCCCTCGTGCCATGGTTGCCAGCGTTGCGGGCGGTAATACCGGTTGTCACCGATCCGGGTGGCACGGTGCCTGGCATCGGAAGTCATGGCGAATTGTCGGATGCCGTCCGTGGCGAGGCCGTTCTGCAACTGCTGCGACGGCTCCGCGATGGTCGCGTCGTACTGCTGCTGGTCGAGGACCTGCACTGGGCGGACCCGGACACTGTCGCAGTCCTGGAGTACCTGACCGACAATCTCTCCAGCGAGCCCGTCCTGTGCGTCGCGACCTGCCGCGAGGGCACCGTCTCGACCGGCGGCGAGCTAATAGCGCGGCTAGCAAGCCGCCGCGCCGGGCTCGTGCTCGCACTGGACCGCCTCACGCCGGACGAGACGGCCGCGATGGTACGCGCCTGCCTGCCGTCGGCCTCCGACGAGCTCATCAGGCGCGTACTGGGCGTGTCCGAGGGAGTGCCCTTTCTGGTCGAGGAGTCGCTGGCGGCTACCGGCGTGCCGCGCTCGTTCGCGGACGGAATCCGCGTCCGGCTGGCCGACCTGAATCCTTCTGAGCGTCTCGTGCTGGACACCGCGGCGCTGCTCGGGCGGCAGTTCGACTGGCGGCTGCTGCCGGCGGCGACCGGGCTCAGCTCCGATGTGGTCGACGCGGCCCTAGAGGGCGGCATCCGGTCCCAACTGCTCGACTCAGACGGCGGCGCGTTCCGGTTCCGGCACATGCTGACCAGGGAGGCTGTGCTGGACGAGCTGCTGCCCACCCGACGGTCCGCCCTCGCCGCGAGCTCGCTCGCGGCACTGCGGGAATCGGGACCCGCGATTGGCGCTGACTCGGCCGATCTGCTCGCCGATCTCGCGGTCGCAGCCGGACGACAGCACGAGGCGGGCGCGATACTCGTCACGTCGGGTCGGGCCGCTCTGGGGCGCGGCGCGCTGGCGACGTCGATCAGTACTCTGCTCCGGGCCGCCGGCCTGCTGCCGGCGGGCGAGACGCGGCTGGAAGCTGCGACGCTTCTCGTCGAGAGCCTCGCGCTCGCGGGCCGGGTCGACGAGGCAATGGCAACCGGCGAGCGGCTGCTGGCTGAACTACCCGCTGCCGACCCGGCTGGGGCCCGGATCACGATCCACCTGAAGCTCGCTCACGCCGCGGTGGACGCGACGCGCTGGGCCGACTCCCGGCGGCAGCTGGCCATCGTCGCCGACCTGCTGGCCGCCCGGCCTGACGCCAGCCTCGGCGCGGAGACGGACGTCCTGAACGCCGAGGTTGCACTGGCCGAAGCCGATATCAGGACTGGGACCTGGCTGGCCGAGCACGCGCTGGCGGAGCCGGCGGCGCGCCCCGAGGTCCGCTGTCACGCGCTGGAGCTGCTCGGCCGACTGCGCCGCAGTTCCGATCTGAACGCGGCCAGAGACAGTTTCGAGCGAGCGCTGGCGACGGCACAGTCCTCGGGCCTGGCTGTCTGGCGGCTCCGCGCGCTGCATGAGCTTGGCACCATTGACATGTTCGATCATGCCGGGTCGAGTCGGCTGCACCAGGCGCGGCAGATCGCCGGCGAACTCGGGGCCGCCAGTACCGGCGCGATGATCGACCTGCAGCTGACGGCGGCAGCGATCTTCCGCTTCGAGCTCGGCGAAGCCGAGCGTTGCGCTCAGTCGGCACTGGCGATATGCACCCAGCTCGGCCTCACCAAAACGCGCGCCGTCGTGCTCGTGTTCCTCGGCGAGGTGTACGCGCTGCGCCGCAACCGCGCGGAAATGGAGCACTTTCTCGCGCTCGCCCGGGCTGCCGGGCCCGGCGATGCTGAGATCGAGGGCAGCGCCCTGGCGGGCGCGCAGGGGATGCTGGCCTTGCTCACCGGCGATATTGCCGTGGCGCTCGATCGCCTGCGCCGTGGAATCGCACTGCTGGACACACTCCCGCAGCAGGGCCCGGCCCCCTATCGTGCGCTATATCCACTGCTGCTGGCGGCGGCCGGCGATGCGGACGCAACCGCTGCGGTAGATCACACGAGCCAGACCGGCCTGCTGGTTAACCGGGTCAACCGCGGCTTGCTCGGCTACGCCCGCGCCATCCTCGCCGGCCGAGCAGGCGAACTGCAGGCAGCCACGCAACTCGCCGTCGACGCGGACGCCGATCTGCACAATTACCCGGTGTGGGCCGACCTCGCGCGGCTCTACGCTGCCGCGCCGGCCGCCGCCGAAGGCTGGGGCCAGCCACGACAATGGCTGCAGGCAGCCGCCACCAGCTTTGGCCGCTACGGCATTGAGCCGCTGGCAGAGCGCTGCCGTCTGCTTCTGCACGAGCCGCCACGAAGCCGCTGGGCCCGCCTCGGAATCACCGACCGCCAGGCCGACGTCCTGCGCCTGGTGGCCGAGGGCAGGTCCAATAAGGAGATCGCTGCCCGGCTCCAGCTATCGGTCCGGACTGTGGAGAAGCACGTCGAAACGCTACTCCGAACGGCAGGAGCGCGCTCCCGCACGCAGCTCGTCGCCATCGCCGGGCCCGAGTACCCCGACGACCAGTAACGTCTCGCCGAGCGGTTCCGCTGAGTTCCGCACCTCAGGGCACGATCAGCACCGTCCGGGACTCGGTGTAGAAGGCGCGGGCGGCCATGCCCTGCTCGCGCGGTCCGTAGCTGGAGTCCTTGGCGCCACCGAACGGCGCCTGGAAGTCGACGCCCGAGGTCGGTGCGTTGACGCGGATCATCCCGGCGTCCAGCTGCCGGGTCAGCTGCAGCGCATGCCCGAGGTCGCTGGTGAACACGGCAGCGACCAGTCCGTACCGCACTCCGTTGGCGATCGAGATCGCCTCCCCGGCCGAGCCGGCCCGGATGAGCGCGGCCACCGGCGCGAATACCTCCTCGGTGGCCAGCTGGCCCTCCGGCCGGTCAAGCTCGACCACGGTCGGCGCGAGGTAGTAGCCCGGCGCGTCCAGCGCCGTGCCGCCGGTCAGCACCCGGCCGCCAGCGCCGGCGACCGCGGCCAGCGCGCTGGCCCGCGCGCCTTCGTCGATGACGGGCCCGACCAGCGTCTTGTCGTCGGCCGGGTCCAGCACCTGCAGGGCTTCGACGGCTGCGGCCAGCCGGTCACGGAACTGCGGGTACACGGCGTCCTGCACGATCACGCGGCTGGTCGCGGTGCATTTTTGACCGGCGTAGCCCATTGACGCGTACGCGATGGCCGTCGCGGCCCGGTCCAGGTCCGCGTCCGCCAGCACGACCGACGGGTTCTGGCCGCCCATCTCCGCCTGCACCCGGCAGCCGCGCTCGGCCGCGCGCCGGCTGATGTGCCGCCCGACTTCCGATGAACCGGTGAAGGAGACGGCCGCGACACCGGGGTTGTCGACCAGCGGCCCGGCTGTCGCCGCGCCGCCCAGGACCACCTGGAACACGTCGTCCGGCAGCGAGGCGCTGACGATCTCCGCCACTGCCAGCGCGGTCGCGGCGGCCGCGCTGGACGGCTTGAGTATCGTCGCGTTGCCGTACGCCAGGCTGGGCGCGGCCTTCCACAGCGGGATGGCGACCGGGAAGTTCCACGGCGTGAGCAGGGCGGTGACGCCGACCGGCACGTGCCGGGCCAGGAGCAACTGATCGGCGGCGGCGGCCGGGATGGTCTCCCCGTCGGGCAGCAGCGCGGCCTGCGCGTAGTAGCGCAGGATCGCGACGCCGCGGGCGACCTCACCACGCGCCTCCGACAGCGGCTTGCCCACCTCCCGCACAACCAGCGCGGTGATCTCGGCGGCGCGCTGCTCCAGCGCGGCCGCCGCGTCCGAGAGCGCCTTGGCCCTGGCCGGGCCGGGCGTGTCCCGCCAGCTCGCGGCCGCCGCGGCAGCGCGGCTGACCGCGGCCTCCGCCCCGGCCGGCCCGGCGGGCTCCCACTCCCCCAGTACATCCGCCGGATCGTGCGGGTTAACGCTCGTGAACGTCATGGCTCCTGCCTTCCGGGTGTCGCTATCTCCAGCAGTACCTTGCCCCGCGGGCCGTCCGCGTCGCGCAGGCAGGCGATCGCGTCCGCCCAGTCCGCCAGCCCGAACCGGTGCGTGACGAGGAATCCGGGCCTGATCAGCCCGGCGTTCAGCAGCCGCACCACATCCCGCCACGCGGCCGCGGTGTAAGAGAAACTACCGAGGATCGCCAGGTCATTGTTGACCGCGTCGTCCACTGCCAGCGCGACGGTCTGGCCGTGCGGCGGCAACCCGAGCAGCAGCACGGTGCCACCGCGCCGGGCCGCGGCGATCGCGGCGGCGGCAGCCTCGACCGCGCCGGCCGCCTCGACCACCAGGTCGTAATCCCCGCCGGCCGCCTCGGGCGACGTCTCGAACCGGGCCGCGCCTGCCTGCGCCGCGAGCTGCGCCTGCGCCAGGCCGGCGACCAAGCAGCACGACCTCGGCCGGTGACCACAGCCGGACCAGGTACACCGCCAGCAGCGCGATGGTCCCGTCCCCGACCACCAGGACCCGGCTGGCGGGGCGCACCGCCGCCCGCGTGAGCCCGCGGTAGACGACCGCGGCCGGCTCGGTCAGCACCGCGTCCTCGGCCGCCACCGCGGGCGCGATCGGGTGCAGCAGCGTGCTCGGCACCGCGACCAGGCCGGCCGCGGCCCCGTCCCTGGTGAACCCGAACTCGTCATAGGTCTCGCACAGGTTGGTCTCGCCACGCCCGCAGCGGGCGCAGTGCCCGCACGCGACGACGCCCTCCGCGACCACGCGCGCGCCCGCCAGCGGCGAGTCCCCGGTGACGATCCCGGTCCACTCGTGCCCGAGCGCGAGCGGGTAGCGCGTGTAGGCGGGGTCGATCTGCCCGGCGATGATCTCCAGGTCGGTGCCGCAGAGGCCGACCAGGTCCGGCCGGACCAGTGTCTCGCCCGGACCGGCGGCCGGCGGCGCGCGGTCGGCGAGACCGACTTCGCCCGGCTTGCTGACGACGAGGGCGACGCGAGCGCTGACGTGCTGAGTGCCGGTCACGCGTAATCCGATCCGGCGGCGGTCTCGCGGTCGGCGTAGCGCGGGCCGCCCAGCATCTCGCTGACTCCGTCCGCGGCCCGCCGCACGGCCTGCCCGAGCTCGTTGACCCGCCACGCGGGCAGGTCACCCTTGATCCCGGTGACGCTGACGGCGCCCGCGGCGACGCCGTCATGACCGAAGAACGCGGCGCCGAGGCAGAAGATGCCCTCGGCGTCCTCCTCGTCGTCGAGCGCGAACCCGTTGCTGCGGACGAGCACGAGGTTCTCCAGCAGCGACGCCAGGTCGGTGATCGTATGGCTGGTCCGCCGCGGCAGCCCGGACTGGCTGCAGACCGCGCGCACCTCGTCCGCTGGCATCGTCGCGAGCATGGCCTTGCCGGCCGCGGACGCGTGCGGCAGCTCGCGCTGGCCGAGCGGCGTGTGAAAGCGGACGCTGCCCGGCCCGTCCACCCGCTCGATGAACACCGGGAAGCCCTCGTCGCAGATCGCCAGCCGCGAGGTCATCTTCGTCAGGTCCGACAACTCCGTCAGCAGCGGCCGGCATACGTCGCCGAGCGGCAGCTGCCCTCTGGCGATGTCGCCGAGCCGGATCAGACCGGTGCCGAGGGTGTAGCGCGGCCCGGGCCGGCCGTCGCGAAGCATGCCGAACGCGATGAGGGTGCGGACCAGCGCGAGCGTCGTGCTTTTCGACGCGCCGATCGCCTTCGCGAGCTCACTGAGCGAGAGTCCGTCGGCCGGTCCGTCCGCGACGACCTGCACGACTCGTAGTGCTCTCGCCACGCTGCGCACTGTATAGCGCCCAGCCAGTTGCTCGAAGGCTGCCGCCCCTTCGCCATCGAGCTGCGCCGCCGTCAACGCACCGATCCTCCGCATGTCGTTCGGCAGAGCCGAATGCGTGTAAGGAACTGGTAACGAGACTTGACATGTGGTGCTAATGCCGAGTTTCGTTGACCACATAATTCTATATCACACAACATCGTTCGGTACAGCAGAACACCTTCCAGGGCAGACGGCAGCGCCAAAGTCAGACCGGAACCGTGCGCTGCCGGGAGAGCGCACAGTGCGAGACCAGATAGTGCGAGACGAAACAGCGCGAGACCACGCGGGCCGCAGTGCGGAGCGCGCGCAGTCGGCCGCGCTGCGCATCCGCGCCTGGCTCGCGGGTGACGCGGACCCCGCTCCGGCCGGGCTGGTGCTGACCGGTCCGGCCGCGGTCGCGTGGGCCTGCGGCGGAGTGGCGCCACCCGTCGACCGGACCGCGGCGACCGATCTCGTCTGGGCCGTGTTTACCCCTGACGGCAGCGCCGCGCTGATCACGACCAACGTCGAGGCCGACCGGATCCGGGACGAATACGGCCCGGCCGCGCACGGATTCGCCGAGCTGATGATCGTGCCCTGGCAGGATGCCGACGCCTTCGTCCAGGCGGCCGAGCGGTTTGCCGGCCAGCCGGCCGCCCGGCTGGGCGCCGACGGGCACCCCGCGTTCGGCGGCGATGCCAGCGCGGACCTCGTCGCGCTCCGGCTGGCGCTGTCGGTCGCCGAGCGCGCCGACCTCGCCGACCTCGGCCACGACGCCGCGGCCGCGCTGCAGTCAGCGCTCGCAGCCTGGCGGCCGGGCGAGCGCGATCTCGACATCCAGGCGCGCTGCGCCGCCGCGCTGGAGTCGGCCGGCGCGGACGCGCCGGTCCTGATCGTCGGCGGCGATGACCGGCTCGAGCGCTACCGGCACCCGATGGCCACGGGTGCGCCGGTCCGCCGTGCCGTGATGGCGGTGGTCGTCGCCCGGCGCGGCGGACTGCACGTCGCCGCCACCAGGTTCGCCGCCGCAGCGTCCGCCATCGCCGGGCCAGGCCGGCCGGGCGCAGCTGAGCCTGCGCCGCCGGGTGCTGGCCGTCGAGGACGCCGTGCTGTCCGCGTGCACGCCGGGCGCGACCTACGGCACCGCGCTGGCCGCGCTCGCAGACGGCTACGACCGGGCCGGCGCGCCCGGCGGCTGGGCCGGCCACTATCAGGGCGGCCCGATTGGTTTCGCGCAGCGGGAGTTCGAGATCGCACCCGATCAGGTGAGCTCGCGCTGGTACCGGCAGCCGGTCGCGGCCGGGCACGCCATCGCCTGGAACCCGAGCCTGCCCGGCGGGGCCAAGGCGGAGGACACCTACCTCGTGACCGACGACGGCCAGCTCGCGCTCATCACCTGCGCGCCGGGCTGGCAGGCCGAGCCCGATGACGAGCGGCAGCCGCCGCGTCCCGCTGTACTGGAGGTCACTTCGTGACGCACGTCCCGCACCTGACGGGTACCGCCCTGCTGGCTGAGCACGGACTCACGCCCGAGCCCGCCGCGCCCGCCAGCGAGCTGCGGTTTGATGACGGCGCCCACTTCCGCATCGAGATCCCGAGCGGCGAGGGACCCGACGTGCTCCGCGGCGTCGTCGACGCGGCAGCCGCGCGGGGCGTCACGGTCAACCGGGTGTCGCAGGGCAGCGGCGCGATGCTGCAGTCAGAGGCCGAGCTGGCCGAGATGGCCCGGATCGGCGCCGACAACGGCATCGAGGTCTCGCTGTTCGTCGGCCCGCGGGAGGAGTGGGACATCGGCCGGCGCGGCCGCGGCGCCGGGGGGCGGCGCTCGCACGGGCCAGCTGCGCGGGACCAGGCAGCTGCGCTACGCGGTCGACGACATCGTGCGGGCGGCCGAGCTGGGCATCCGCGGATTCCTCGATCGCCGACCCCGGACTGCTTCAGCTGGCGCGCCAGCTGCAGGCGAGCCGGCGCAGCTGCCGGCCTCGATCGTCTGGAAGGTCTCGGCCGTCCTCGCCCCGTCGAACCCGCTCGCGCTTCCAGGTGCTCGAGCGGCTCGGCGGCTCGACCATCAACGTGCCGTCGGACCTCGACGCTCGGCCAGCTCGCGGAGATGCGCGCGGTCAGCGCGCTGCCGATCGACCTGTACGTCGAGACGCCGGACGGCATGGGCGGCGTGGTCCGCGGCCACGAGGCGGCCGACCTCATCACGGTCGCGGCGCCCATGTACGTCAAGTTCGGGCTGCGCAACAGCCGGCCGCTGTACCCGAGCGGCGTGCACCTGGTCAGCGACGCCACCGCGATCGCCAGGGAGAAGGTCCGCCGGGCCCAGATCGCGCTGGAGTGGATAGAGCGCAGCGGGCTGGAGCTGTCCCAGTCCAAGCCCGGTGCCCCCGGCCTCGGCGTCCCGGAGCCGGCCCGGTGACCGGGGCGGGGCTCCGCAGTCAGGTGTGGCTGGCCGGGGACGACGAGGTAGCGGTCGAGCATCGGGTGGCGCTGGCCAGTGCCGGGCTGCCGGTGCGCAAGGGCGCCAGCCAGCCGGTGATCGGGATCGCGAACTCGGCCAGCGACCTGAATCCGTGCAACCTGCCGCTACGCGAGCTGGCCGGCGAGGTCAAGGCCGGCATCACCGAGGCGGGCGGGATCGGCGCGGAGTTCGGCACCATCTCGCTCGGCGAGGACCTCATGAAGCCGAGCGCGATGCTGTACCGCAACCTGCTCGCGATCGAGGTCGAGGAGCTGATCCGGGCCAACCCGCTCGACGGGCTGGTCATCCTCGCCAACTGCGACAAGAGTGTCCCCGGCGCGCTGATGGGCGCGATCAGCGCCAACGTGCCGACCGTCCTGGTCACCGGCGGCTCCCGCCCGGTGCTGCGGTTTCGCGGCCAGCCGATCGGCACCGGGACGGCGCTGTGGCGGATGTGGGACGAGCGCCGGGCCGGACGGCTCGACGACGACGCCTGGGCCGAGTTCGAGCAGTGCATGAGCTGCGGGCTCGGGGCGTGCAACACCATGGGCACGGCCTCCAGCATGGCCGTCCTGTGCGAAGTACTCGGGCTGATGGTGCCCGGCGCCGCGTCGATCCCGGCCGGGGAGGAGCGCGGCCGGGACGCCGCGCGCGCGGCCGGCCGGGTCGCAGTCGACGCGGTCCTGGCCGACCGTCGCCCGCGCGACCTGCTGACCGCGGACGCGTTCGCCAACGCGATCGTCGCGCTGCACGCGATCGGCGGCTCGACCAACGCCGTCATCCACCTGACGGCCATGGCCGGCCGGGCGGGCGTGCCGTTCGCGCTGGACGACCTCCGCGAGCTCGGCGAGAGCGTCCCGGTGCTCGCGGACATCGAGCCGTCCGGTTCCGGGCTGATGCCGGACTTCGACCGGGCCGGCGGGGTGCCGACGCTGCTCCGCGAGCTGGCCGGCCTGCTGCACACCAGCGCCCGCACCGTCACGGGGCAGACGATCGGCGACGTGATCGGCACCGCCGCGGCGGCGACCGGCGCGATCCGGCCAGCCAGCGCGCCGCTGCGCGAAGGCGGTGCGTTCGGTGTCGTCAGGGGCTCGCTGGCCCCCGACGGCGCCGTGATCAAGACCTCGGCCGCGACGCCGGCGCTGTTGCGGCACCGCGGACCCGCGGTCGTGTTCCGCGGCTACGACGACATGCTCGCCCGGATCGACGATCCGGCTCTGGCCGTGACGCCGCAGAGCGTCCTGATCCTGGCCGGCTGCGGCCCGGTCGGGGTCCCCGGCATGCCGGAGTGGGGCATGATCCCGATCCCGGCCCGGCTGGTCCGGGCCGGCGTGACCGACATGGTCCGCATCACCGACTCGCGGATGAGCGGCACAAGCTACGGGACGGTCGTCCTGCATGCCGCACCCGAGGCAGCCGTCGGCGGCCCGCTCGGCCTGGTCCGCGACGGCGATGTCATCAGCCTGGACGTGCCGGCCGGCACGATCGAGCTAGAAGTGAGCGCCGACGAGCTTGACCGCCGCCGCGCCACCTGGACTCCCCCGCCAAGCCCGCACCTGCGCGGCTGGCCGGCCCTGTACGCGCGGCACGTCCTGCAGGCGCCGGAGGGATGTGATCTGGACTTCCTCCGGGCGCCCACACCCGCACACCAGACCTTCGTTGAACCAGTTGTGGGCCGGTCCTGACCGGCCAGCCCGCACGAGAAAGGAGAACGCCGTGAGGCGATGGAAGATCGGGGCGGCAGCGGCTGCCGCCGCCGCGCTGCTGGCCGCAGGGTGCAGCAGCGGGGGGAACGGAAGCGCCGGCGGCAGCAGCAACGCGCCGGTGATACTGACCATCTGGCACAACTACGGCACCGAGCAGAACGCCACCGCGCTGCAGAACCTGGCGAAGGAGTTCCACAAGCTGCATCCGAACATCACGGTGGACGTGGTGAGCCAGCCGGCCAGCAACTACTTCGCGCTGCTGCAGTCCAAGGCGATCTCCCACAACGGCCCGGATCTCGCGGTCATGTGGACCGGATTGTTCACCCTGCAGTACAAGGGCTTCCTGCAGAACCTCAAGGGCCTCGTCCCGGCGTCCGCCCTCCAGAATGTCGACCCGAACGCGCTGAGGTGGACCTCGAACAGCTTCGACGCGGCCAACGGCCCGTACGTGATCCCGCTGGAGAACCAGTTCTACATCGGCTTCTACAACAAGGCTGACTTCACCAAGGCCGGCGTCACCTCGGTGCCGACCGACTGGTCGCAGCTCTACGCCGCCTGCACGAAACTCAAGGCAGCTGGCTTCACCCCGATGGTCTACGGCAACGGCGGGCAGCCGCTGGGCGCGACGTTCTACCCGTGGTACGACATGAGCTACATGATGATCGGCGCCTACTCGGTGTCGCAGTGGCAGAGCCTCTACAGCGGATCGACCCCGTGGACCGCGCCGCCGATCACCAGCCAGCTCGCGAACTGGAACAAGCTGCACACCTCCGGCTGCACCAACTCCGACGTCGTGACGAACACCGATAATCTCGGCCAGTTCGAGTCCGGCAAGGCGGCCATGATGGTGGATGGCACCTGGGACACCCAGAAGTTCACCGACGCGCTCGGCAGCAAGGTCGCGGCGTTCGTGCCGCCGTTCTCGAGTACCCCCATCAAGGGCGTGGTCGACTTCGCCGGCGACGGCCTGTCGATGATGAGCTACTCACCGCACAAGGCGCAGGCAGCCGAGTTCCTCACCTTCATGACGACCAAGCAGGCGGCGTCGATCGTCAACGCGGCCGGCCTGATCCCCGCGATCAACGGCACCTCGACCACCAACCCGGTCAACCAGCAGATGCTGAACTTCGTCAGCCAGGGCGGCATGACGGCCTACCCGATGCTGGACAACGTCGTCCAGGGCAATGTGGTCAACATCGGCTCGAAGTTCCTGCCCGCCGTGCTGAACGGCAGCGAGTCGATCACCAAGGCGCTCCAGGCCATGCAGACCACGCTGCAGCAACTGCCGGCCAACCAGCGCGGCAACACATTCCCGTAACCCGAGATCCGTGGGCGGGATGTGCCGGCGAGGCGCCGGCACATCCCGTCCGCCCACCAGGAGCCCGCCCGTGAGTATCACTGCCGCCCGGCCAGCCGGCCAGGCCCGGCGTTCCGGTCGTAGCAAGTACGGTCGCAGCCGCCTGGCCCGCCGTCGCCGGCGCGCCGGCATGCTGCTGTCGATCCCGGCTGTCGTGCTGGTCGCGGCCCTGCTGTGGGCGCCGATTGTGCAGGCTATCCGGTACTCGATGACGACCTGGGACGGGTACTCGGCCCCGACCTGGATCGGGCCGAGCGCCTACACCGCGGCGCTGTCCGACCCGATCGTGCACCGCGTGCTGGAGAACAACGCGCTGCTGCTGCTCGCGGTGCCGGTCGCTCTCGGCATCCCGCTGATCATCGCGGCGCTGCTGAACGAGCACGTGCACGGCTGGCGGTTCTTCCGCTCGGTCTACTTCCTGCCGACGGCGATCTCCTGGGTCGTCATCGGCATGGTCGCGCTCCAGTTCTTCGCCGACAAGGGCATCCTCAACCAGTTGCTGTCCGACGTCGGGCTCGGCTCGGTGCACACCGACATGCTGGCGTCGGAGTACAGCGCGCTCGCGGCCCTGGCGATCACGTTCGTGTGGTCGATGATCGGCACGAACACCATCATCTTCCTGACCGGGATGGCGACGCTCGACCCGACCCTGATCGAGGCGGCCAGGGTCGACGGCCTGAACCGGTGGCAGATCTTCTACCGGGTGACGCTCCCGCTGCTCACCAGGTTCATCCAGTTCGCGTTCGTCATCACGGTGATCAGCGCGTTCTCGGCCCTGTTCAGCCTCATCTTCGTGATGACCGGCGGCGGGCCCGGCCTCGGCACCACCACCCTGGAGTTCTTCGTCTACCAGGCGGGCTTCGCCCAGGGCCAGTTTGGTACCGGCGCGCTGTACGGGATCATCCTGTTCGTCATCATGATGATCGTCGGCATCGGGCAGCTGCGGCTGATCCGGGCCGAGGACGGGGAGGGCTGGTAACCGTGACGGCCGAACCCGCCCCGCTCGACACCACCCAGCCCGCCGCTGGCCCGCGACTGGGTCCGGCCCCGTCCCGGCCGACCCTGATCGGCCGCTGGCGGTCCGCCCGGCTGCGCCGCCGGATCGCGGCGATCGTGATCCTCACGGTGATGATCATCGTGGCGATCGTCATGCTGTACCCGTTCTGGTACATGATCGACAACTCGTTCCGCAACCAGGCCCAGTTCGACCAGCAGCGCGGTCACTCGACCGCCGGCTGGTCACAGCTGTTCCAGAACCTGCCCGTCGTGCACGAGCTGGTCAGCTCCACGATCGTCTGCGCGGCCGCGATCGTGATCATCCTGGTCGTCGCCACGACCGCCGGGTTCGCGTTCGCCAAGCTGCGCTATCGCGGCAGCGGCATCGTGTTCCTGCTGATCGTCGCCGCATTGATGGTGCCGCTGCAGTCGATCATCATCCCGGAGTACGTGAACCTGGCGAAGTTCAACCTGACCAGCAACTACACCGGCGCGGTGCTGGTGTACGCGGCGCTCGGCGCGCCGTTCGCCACGTTCTTGATGGCCACCTACTACCGCGGCATCTCAGACGAGCTGATCGAGGCCGCGGTAATGGACGGGCTCAGCTACGAGCGGACGTTCCTGCAGATCGCGATCCCGCTGTCGCTGCCGGCCATCGCGACCGTGACGGTCTTGCAGTTCATCCAGATCTGGGACGACTTGCTGGTCGGCTACCTGTTCCTGCCGACCGGGGACCGGACGATCACGGTCGGGCTGGCTGTGCTGTCGTCCGGCCGGACGACGGGCATCCCGCCGCTGATGGCCGGCTCGCTGGTCAGCGCCATCCCGGCGATCATCGTGTACCTGATCTTCCAGCGGTACCTGATCAGGGGGCTGACCCTGGGAATGGGCAAGTGATGGGCACGGAACTGGCCTGGGAGGTCGTCGCGGCGGCCGGCGCGCAGCTCGGCGAGCGGCCGGTCTGGGATCCGATCGCGAACGCGGTGATCTGGGTGGACATCAGCACCGGGAACCTGCACCGGTTCACGCCGGACAGTGCTGGCCACGAGGGGGACAACCAGGTGCTCGGCACGCCCGGCGTGCCGGTGGGCGCCGCGGCCCCGCGCGCGGGCGGCGGCTACGTGCTCGCCGCGGCGGACGGCTTCCGGCTGACCGACCAGGATGGCGCGGCCGCCGGCCCGGCGCTGCGCCCGCCGGGCATGCCGGACAACGTTCGCTTCAACGACGGGGCGTGCGACCCGGCCGGGCGGTTCTGGGCCGGCACCGAGGCGTGGGACATGAAGTCGCCCATCGCGTCGCTGTACCGGCTCGACCCGGACGGCTCGGTGCACGAGATGCTCACCGGCATCGCCGAGTCGAACGGCCTGGGCTGGAGCCCGGACGCCACGGTGTTCTACTACACCGACTCCGGCGAGGACACCTCCCGGATCCGGGCGTTCGGCTTCGACCTCGCGGCCGGCACGCTCGGCGACGAGTACGACCTGATCCGGTTCGAGCCCGGCGACGGCATGGCCGACGGCCTTGTCATCGACGCCGAGGGGTGCCTGTGGGTCGCGATGTGGGAGGGCGGCTGCGTGCGCCGCTACTCCCCGGCCGGCGAGCTGCTCGGGCTCTACCCGGTGCCGTGCAGCCAGCCGACCTGCTGCGGCTTCGGCGGCCCGGACCTGAACGACCTGTACCTCACCACCGCGTGGGAGGGCATGACCCGGCAGCAGCGCGAGGCCGAGCCGCTCGCCGGTCACCTGCTCCGGGCGCGGCCCGGCGTTCGCGGTGTCCAGCAGGCTTGTTACGGCGGATAGGAGCAAGGACATGTCCCGGATCGTGCTCGACGCGGTCTCCAAGCAGTTCCCGGACGGGACCACCGCGGTCAGCGCGCTGGATCTCGAGGTCGCCGACGGTGAGCTGCTCGTACTCGTCGGGCCGTCCGGCTGCGGCAAAACGACCGCGCTGCGGATGGTGGCCGGGCTGGAGGAGGTCAGTTCCGGCACCATCTACATCGACGACAACCCGGTCAACGACCTGGAGCCGCGCCATCGCGACGTCGCGATGGTCTTCCAGAGCTACGCGCTGTACCCGCACCTGTCGGTCTACGACAACATGGCGTTCAGCCTGAAGTACCGGAAGGTGCCGAAGTCGGAGGTGAAGCAGCGGGTCGACGAGGCCGCGCGGATCCTGGAGCTGGAGCCCTACCTGGAGCGCAAGCCGCGCCAGCTGTCCGGCGGGCAGCGCCAGCGGGTGGCCATGGGCCGGGCCATCGTGCGCCAGCCGCGAGCGTTCCTGATGGACGAGCCGCTGTCCAACCTGGACGCCAAGCTGCGGGTGCAGATGCGCGCGGAGATCGCCCAGCTGCAGCGCTCCCTGGGCACCACGACGATCTACGTCACCCACGACCAGACCGAGGCGATGACGCTAGGCAGCCGGGTCGCGGTGCTCCGGCAAGGCGTCCTGCAGCAGATAGCCTCGCCGCAGGAGCTCTACCGGCGGCCCGCCAACCTGTTCGTAGCCGGGTTCATCGGGTCGCCGCCTATGAACCTCATCGACGCGAGATTGGAACGGGGCGGCACCGAACCCGGGCCGCAGGTCGTCTTCGGCCAGCACACTCTCGGGATTCCCGCGCAGGTGCTCGCGGAGCGTCCGGCCCTGGAGCAGTACCTGGGCAAGCCGATCGTGTTCGGCGTCCGGCCCGAGCACCTGAGCGACGCGGCGCTGATCCCCGACGCCGATCCGGCCGCCGTGGTCGAGTTGCCGGTCCGGCTGCGCGAGGAGCTCGGCGCCGAGGTGCACATTCACTGCGCGATCGGCGCGGTGGCGCATCACGCGGACGCGGCCCAGGAGGTCACCTCGCTGGCCACCGTGATCGCCCGGATGGACCCGCAGACGACGCTGGCCGAAGGCCAGCCGGCCCGGGTGCACGTGCAGACCACTCAGCTGCAGTTCTTCGACCCGGAGTCGGGCGCGGCGATCCGCGACTAGCTATTCCTGGCCAGATACAGGGGTTGCGCCCACGCCGCTCGCGTGGCACCATTCCACTAATTGATTAGTGAAAGGGTGCTCCCAGTGTTCGAGTTTCAGCTCGACCCCACTTCGGGTGTTGCCACCTACCTCCAGCTGGTGCACCAGGTCCGGCAGGCGCTCCGGCTCGGGGTGCTGCGCCCTGGCGATCAGCTGCCGACCGCCCGCGAGGTGGTAGCGAAGCTCGCGATCAATCCGAACACCGTCCTGAAGGCCTACCGAGACCTGGAGCGCGAGCACCTGGTCAGCGCCAGGCCCGGCCAGGGAACGTTCATCCTGCGGACACTGGACGGACCAGGCGCCGGCACCAGCGCCAGATTCGCGGGCGAGCTGGCCAGCTGGATGTCGGCGGCGAAAGCGGCCGGCCTGGGTGGCGAGGACATCGAGGCCATCTACCGCGCGACGGTGCGGGACACGTTCGCGGAGGGTGTCGCGTGAGATCAGATCCCGTCCTCCAGGCGACTGGCCTAGGCCGCCGATTCGGCGACCGGTGGGCCTTGCGCGACTGCACCCTCAGCCTCCCCGCCGGTCACGTTGTCGGCCTGGTCGGCCCGAACGGAGCAGGTAAGAGCACGCTGCTGCGGATCGCGGCCGGCCTGCTCGACCCGAGCACGGGCAGCCTGGCAGTCCTGGGCGGCCGGCCTCGTGATCCGGGGGTACTGGCCCGGCTCGGCTTCGTGGCGCAGGACAAGCCGCTGTACGGCCGGTTCACGGTGGCCGACACCCTGAAGATGGGCGGCTGGCTGAATCCCGGCTGGGACGGCAGTCGGGCCCGCCGCCACCTCGACAACCTGGACATCCCGCTGCAGCAGCGCTGCGGCTCGCTGTCTGGCGGTCAGCGCGCTCAGGTCGCACTGGCGCTCGCCCTGGGCAAGCGGCCCGACTTGCTGCTGCTCGATGAGCCGGTCGCGAACCTGGACCCGCTGGCGCGGCGGCAGTTCCTCCAGGTCATGCTCGAGGCCACCGCGGAGACCGGCCTGACCGTGGTGCTGTCCTCCCATCTGCTCGCCGACCTGGAGCGGTGCTGCGACTACCTCGTGCTGTTGTCCGCGGCGCGCGTTCAGCTGTGCGGGCTCACCGAGGATCTGCTCGGCGCGCACCGGGTGCTGACCGGCCCGGCCGCCAGGGCCGACGCGATCGCCGCGGCGCATCCGGTCGTCTCGGCCAGCCTGACCGAGCGGCAGGCCGTCCTGCTGGTGCGACAGCGCGGCCCCATCGTCGACCCGGCCTGGACGGTCCGGCCCGCGGCGCTCGAAGAACTCGTCCTGGCCTACATGAGCGAGCCGACCGCAGGCACCGGGCCGACGCTGGCCCTCGCCGCAACGGGAGGTTCCCGATGATCGCGATGACCTGGCGGCAGCACCGGCTGCAGCTGCTGGTAGCCGCCGTCGTGCTGGCGGGAGCCGCCGGTTATCTGCTGTTCGGCGCCTGGCAGCACGCTGGCTACGCCCGCCAGCTAGGGCTCGGCACCTGCCTCGACGCGGTACCGCACCGGGATTGCGGTGCGATGGCGCAAGCCTGGTTCCAGCGATTCGGCGGGATCCCGTCGGGCCTCAGCCTGCTGGCCTATCTGCCGCTGCTGGCCGGGCTGTTCTTCGGCGCGCCGCTGCTCGCCCGCGAGGCCGAGGCCGGCACCCTGCAACTGGCCTGGACCCAGTCGGTCGGCCGGACCAGGTGGCTGGCGGTCAAGCTGACGGCATTCCTGGTCATTATTGCCGTGGCCGCGGTCGTGCTGTCGCTCTCGTTCTCGGCCTGGATCAGCGAGTACGACCGGCTCAGCGTGGCCGGCGACACCGACGTGAACCGGATGGAGCCGCCGGCGTTCGATCTCACCGGCATCACGCCGCTGGCCGCGTTGCTCTTCGCCTTCGCCGTCGGCACTGCCGCGGGCGTCCTGATCCGCCGGACCGTGCCGGCCATGGCAGTCGCGCTCGGCGGCTACCTCGGTGTGATGCTGCCGCTGACGTCATTGCGGTACACCGCGTTCTTCGCCCCGCACTCCGTGCGTGGCTCGTTCGCGACGACCAGCCCGGTCCAGCCCGGCAGCTACGCACTGCAGACGCAGTACAGCGACGCGGCCGGGCATCAGGTCGACTTCAGCGTGCTGTACCAGGCCTGCGCCCGCCCGATCGGCAACGGGGCCAGCGGCATCAAGGTCTCCTGCCTGGCTTCAAAGGGCTTCCAGCTCAGCCAGGCATTCCAGCCGGCGTCCAACTACTGGCCGCTGCAGGCAGTATGTGCGGCCATCCTGGTGGCCGCGGCCGCGGCGCTGCTCGGATTCGCCATGTGGTGGTCCGCCCGGCGGGCCGCCTGAGCCCTGGCGTGCGCAACTGACGGCCGGAAGGCGGCTACGGGGTCACGCCGGACAGGTTGAGCCCGATGACCCCGGCCAGGACCAGCCCGATGGAGACGAGCTTGAGCGGCGAGTTTGACTCCCCGAGCAGCACGATCCCGGCGACTGCCGTGCCCGCCGCGCCGATGCCGGTCCACACCGCGTAGGCGGGTCCCACTTCCAGCTTGTTCAGCGCCAGGTTCAGCAAGGCGAAGCTGATCAGCGCGCACACGACGAAGCCGACAGTGGGCCACAACCGGCTGAAATTGTGGCTTTGCTTCAGCAGCACGGCGAACGCGGTCTCAAAGAGTCCGGCTACCACGATCAGGAACCAGGGCAATGCGTACAACTCCCTCCGGACCGGCCGCACCACAGTGCCGGTGACCTGGTATGTCTACCCAGGCAGGCGGGCAAAGGCTCGCACCGGAATGGTGCCGAACTTGTCGATGCGCAGCGGCACGGCGGTGAACCAGAATCCGGACGGCGGCAGCTGGTCCAGGCCGGTCAGGTGCTCGACCACCGGGATGCCCGCGGCCAGCAGCAGCGTGTGCGCGGGCCGCTCGCCGTCGTCGGTGTCGTCGATGTTAAGCGCGTCGATGCCGACCAGCACCGCGCCGTGGTCGGCGAGCCAGGCCGCGCCCGCCCTGGTCAGGTAGTGCCGGTCCTGCGCGTAGCCGGGTGTGCCGAACCGGGCCGCGTCGCCGGTGTGCAGCAGCACCGCCTTGCCCGCCACGTCCAGCGCCGCGAGCGCACCGACGTCGACGGCCAGCTGGCGGGCGCCCGCGACGCGCACGACCACGGCCGGGAGGTCGGCAGTGCGTTCCAGCGGTATCCCGCTCAGGTCGGCGCCCGCGGCGTAGCGGTGGTACGGGGCGTCCAGGTAAGTGCCGGTGTTGCCGATCATGGTCAGCCGGTCGATCTCGAATTCGGTGCCTGGCGCGTACGTCGCCCGGGAGGCCTCCCTGGTCAGGTACGGCGTGATCTGCGGGCCAGGCAGACCGGGCAGGGTTACCATCCCGGCCCGGATGACGTGGCTCAGCTCGACGAGCCGCCCGGCCGCAGGCGGCTCGCCGTGGCTGCGGTCGGACGGGCCGCCGCGCGTCCCTTTGTGCGGTTCGGCCACGACCCGCACGTTCGTGACCGTGACCGACGCCGTCATCAGCAGCCCGAGGGACGCCACGAACAGCGTCCCGATCTCCTCGGGGCCGGTATCGGCGGCGGGCAGATCCACCCGGAATCCGCGCGCGCTCAGACCGCCCCCGTTGCTGAAGGTGACGGTCGCGTCGAAGGCCGCCCGGTACTCCGTCATGCGGACTCAGCCATGCCGCTCCCTTGGCACCGGACCGGGCCGCAACCCGGCCCGGGACAAAGGCCAGCATGCTCGCCACCCGGCCGGCCCGCAAGCCGCGGGCTACGGGCCGATCACGATGTCGTCGGCCCCGGACCCAGCCTTGATCGGCTTGCCCGCCGTGCCGGTCGCGGTGCTGATCGGAGTCACCGTACCGGCCCCGGCGTCGGTCACGAACACGGTCTGCCCGTCCGGCGTGACCGCGATGGCGTAAGCCGCGCGAGCGCGCATAGGCTCGCCCGGCGTATTCGTCGCCGTGCTGATCGGCAGCACATAGTTGGTGCCGTTGGTGACGTAGACAGTCGATCCGTCCGGCGCGATCGCGATATCGGCCGGCAGCGCGGCGACGCGGCTTGTCGGCCGGCTGGGCCCGAATGAGATGGTGCGGTCCGCAGGCAGCCCGGTGAGAGGGATGGGCTTGCCCGCCTTGTTGGTCGCGGTACTGATCGGGGTCACGGCGATCTTGCCGGCGGCGTTCATGACGTACACGGTCTGCCCGTCCGGGGTCAGCACCAGCCACGCGGGCGTGGCTCCTACCTTGATCGCCGCGCCGGCCATATTGGTGGCCGTGCTGATCGGAGTCACTGTGTCAGCTCCGTTGTCGGCCACGTAGACGGTCTTGCCGTTCGGCGTGATCGCGACCGGGCCCGGCCAGTCCCCGGTCTGGATCGGCTGGCCGGCCGTGTTCGTGGCGATGTCGATCGGCGTCACGGAGTGGGCATTCCCGTTGGCCACGTAGGCGGTCTTGCCGTCTGGCGTGATCGCGATGGCATCGGGAGCTGAGCCGACGCGGATCGGCTGGCCCGCCCTGTTGGTGGCAGTGTCAATCGGGATCACGCTGTTCGTGTTGTAGTTCGCGACGTAAGCGGTCGTGCCGTCCGGCGTGATGGCGATCTGCAGGAAACTGGCCTCGCTCTTGCCGACGCTGACGGACGTCCCGGCGGTGCCCGCGATGAGATTGACCGGCGTAATCCCCTGGCTGTCGGCCAGGTAGAGAGTCTTGCCGTCCGGGCTGAGCGCGAAGGCCGCTGGCTGGGGCGGAACCTTGATCGTCTTGATGACCTTGCCGGTCGCGGTGTCGATCGCCGTGATTGAGCCGCCCGGGTTCCTGGGACAATCCTTGCCAGCACTCCCCAGCAGTGAGCTCTGGCACCTAACGCTGACTCCCGATCCGACGACATAAGCGATTGACGGCCCGGAAGGTCCCGTCGGCTGCGGCCGGGAAGAGTCCATCGCGCCGATAACGGCTGGCGCGCTCACCCCGGCGACCGCGAGCACAGCGACCGAGGACGCGGCTACCCGGGCCCGGCGGCGACGGCGATACCGGATTCCGAGCAGCAGCGAATTCCGCGCCAGCTGCGGCGCGGGCGGCTCCCCGTCGGCGGCGTGTTCCAGGAGTTCACGCAGCATCAGCTCATTCATTCTGCCCACCCCGTTCTGAATCGATAGCGACCGGATCTCGCCCCGGCGCCGGCCTCGCCACGAGACCGACCCCCGGGGCGAGCTCGCCTAGCAAGGGCCGAAGCTTGTCCAGCGCCCTCGCGGTCTGGCTCTTGACGGTCCCGGTCGAGCAGCCGAGCAGCTCGGCGGTCTGCTCGACGCTGAGGTCCTCGTAGTACCGCAGCACGACCACGGCCCTGGCCTTGGGCGGCAGCGTGGCCAGCGCGTCCAGGACCATGAGCCGGGTATCCGGCGGCGGCGCCAGCGCCGCCCGTTCGGGTGGCTCGCTGATGAGCAGCTCGCCCGCGCGCTTGGTGCGCCGGTCCGCCAGGAACGTGTTCAGCAGCGTCCTGGCGGCGTAGGCCTGAGCGGCGTCCCGCTGCCTGACCTTGCGCCAGGAGACATAGACCTTCGCCAGCGCTGTCTGCGCCAGATCCTCGGCAGTGTGCCAGTCGCCGCACAGCATGAATGCGGTCCGGCGGAGCCGGCCCGACGCGACGGCGGCGAACTCGACGAACTCCTCATCTGCGGCGCGCACCGTGACAGGCTCCTCGGTTGGGCGACCCCGCCCCGACGGGCGACGGCTACTGCCCTGTAGATGCGCGAGACCTCGCCGCCGGTTGCAATCCGGCAGCGAGGTCTGCGGTCACGCGCGGGCGATCAGCGGGCGAGGGCGCCCATCGGGTCCCAGGCCGGCAGCACGATCGGCTCGGCGTCGAGCGCCTGCTGGAGCTCCGCGGGCAGCGTGTCCCGCCGGGCCGCGATCTCGAAGACGTACTCGTCGAACCACGAGTCGTTCATGGTGTAGAAGCCGTCCTTGCCGCGCTCGGCGCCCCAGCTGTTCTCGACCCGCCACCGCCGGGTGGCTCCGTCGAGCACGTCCACGCCGGTGAAGAGCATGGCGTGTGTCATCTGGGTCTCGTGGTACGCGAGCCGGCTGGCCTTGTCCAGGCCGAACTCGGCGTCGTAGACGCCGGGCAGGTCGTACAGCCGGGCGTCCCAGAACCCGTAGTCATTGCTCATCATCTTGCCGACGTCGCAGCCGAACCACACGGGCTCGCCGCCTTCGATCGTCCTGGCGGCGATGTCCTTGATCACGGACATGTCGACGTTGAGGTAGGTGACCGGCGGCGCGCCGGTCACGTTGCCGAGGTACTCGACCGTGAACGTGCGGCCGACGGGGCTGGTGGGCCGCGGGTCGTGGACCAGGCAGACGTAGTCGGCGACGGGCAGGTCCACGTATTTGGCCGCGAACTCCTGCGGGGTCAGCACGCCGTCGCGGTGGAACTGCTTGTCCTTGTCGGTCCACTGCCAGTCGAACCTCTCCGGCGGCGTGCCCAGGTGGATGCACAGCACCCGGTAGACGACCTGCAGGATGTCGGCCTTGACCGCGCGGGCGGCCGCGACGCTCTCCGCCGCCGCGGCGCGCACCGCGCGGGTGCCCTGCCGCAGCTGGTACTGCAGGATCGAGTTCATCCGGGCCGTGTTGGAGGAGCTTTGCGTCTCTGGCATGTAGCCCTTGGGAACGAGGCCGTGCTTGGCCACCAGCGCCGCGAACATGTTCCACTGGCCGCCGTCGCTGGCCAGTGACTCCAGCAGGAACGCGATGGTCCGGTCGTCGAGGTCGCGATCGGCCGTCTCGATGATGGCTTCGAGGAAGTAGTTGGCCCGCTCGATCTTGTCCCAGAACATCGCGTGGTTCTGGGAGAACTCGAAGTCCTTGAGCCCCGTCTTGCGCATCACGCCGACCCGGAGCAGGTTCAGCCCGGCGAACAGCCAGCACCGGCCGCTGCGCTCCTGGTTGGTCACCTTCCAGTCATCGAGCGTGGTGGACTGCGAGTGATCGATGGCGTTGAGGATTTCCCGGTTGATCGCGACGTCGTCGATCGTGACCCGGGTCACAGCATTCTGCGCCAGCCGGTAACCGGGATTCGCGGTGAAGTTCTTGCGTAGCTGTTCCAGGTCAGCAGCGGCCAGCGTGCCATTCATACCGGGCAGTCCCTCTCCGTCGGATTTCCGCCTACCCAGCCAACCTATCTCGGATCGGGACGGTCGTCGCCACCGCATTCTGGCCGGTGAACGGCCTGAGGCGGAACCTGGGAGGTGCTGGTCCGGAAGACCGGCCAGCCGATCTCGGTCCGCCACCGGGACGTATCGGGCGTGTCTTGCTGGCCTACGAGGTAGTACTCCCGGATCGGCCCGTCGACTCGAGGGCGTGCCGGGCGACGTAACTCGCCAGCGTGCCGTAGGCCCGGTCCGCCTCGGCGGGCGGCCCGCGGTGCTCGATGACAGCCAGCTCGGCGGCCGGGACCCGGAGCGACGTCACCCGGCCGAGCGGATGCACCGGCTCCGAGTATTCCTGCTGCTCGACGACGACGGCACGATCCGCGAGGACTACCACCTCACGATCCAGCCCCTCGCCGCGTAGCCGTCTGCGTAACCGTGCTGGTTTGCCGCCGCGGCCGCGGCGGCGAACCGGCACATCCGGCGATCGGCGCGGGTTACGGCGCCACGGCCGCCAGCGATAGTCCGCCGACATAGCCCGCGCCGTCGGCGTCGATGCCCGCGCTGAAGTGATCCTCGCCAGCCACCAGCCCGTCGACGCGGAGCGGCGCCCAGGACGGCCGCGGATCGAGCAGCGGCGGGGCGACCCGGACGGTGCCCGCGGGCACGTCGGCGTCGAGGCCGAGCACGACCTGGACCAGCGCCCCGGCCGCCGCGGCCGCCCACGCCTGGGGCTGGCACGACGGCGGGTACGGCGACGGCCACGGCAGCTCGGCCCGGGCGTGGCCCGCGAACAGCTCGGGCAGCCGCCAGTCGAACCCGGCACCGGCGGCCAGCAGGCCGTCGGCCAGCGCGGCAGCCGGTACCGGCTGACCCGCGCGGGCGAGCCCGAGCATCGCGATGGCTGTGTCGTGCGTCCACACCGATCCGCAGTGATAGCTCAGCGGCGAGTACCCGCCGCTGGCGGCCGACATTGTCCGCAGGCCGAAGCCCGAGTCCATGTCGGGGCCGCACAACCGCCCGGCCACCAGCGCCTCTTCGTCGATGGTCAGCAGGCCAGTGCCGAGCAGGTGGCCGATGTTGCTGGACAGGGCGTCTACCTTGCGCTTGTCTCGGTCCAGCGCGAGCGCCGGGTACGGCCCGGCCGCATCGCTCACCCAGAACGCGGACCGGAATACCCCGGCAAGCTGGCAGGCCCAGTCCCGCCACTGACTGGCGGCTGGCTCGCCGAACGCGTCGAGCAGGTCGGCGCCAGCGAGGGCTGCCTGATGCGCGTATCCCTGCACCTCGCACAGCGTCACCGGCGGTACGGCGATCGCCCCGGACGCGAACCGGATTGCGTCGCCCGAATCCTTCCAGCCCTGGTTCGCCAGGCCCGTGCCGGTCACGTCGCGGTATTCCAGCAGCCCGTCACCGTCTGCGTCACCGTAGTCGCGCAGCCACGCCAGCGCGGCGCGCAGGCTGGGCAGCAGCGACCGCACCTCCCCCGCGGGCATGCCCCATCGCCACGCCTCGTGCAGCAGGCACACCCAAAGCGGTGTCGCGTCCATGGTGCCGTAGTAAAGCGGAGGCAGCGCATCCGCCTGCGCCGAGCGGCCAGTGGGACGCAGCTCGTGCGGGATCTTGCCCGGCGCCTCGCCGGTGAGGGGGTCCGGCTGCTGGCCCTGGAGCGCCGCCAGCGCGCGCAAGGTCCCGGCGGCGAGCTGCCAGCCGAACGGCAGCAGCAGTCTGGCCGCCCAGATGCTGTCCCGCCCGAACAGGGTCAGGTACCACGGCGCGCCGGCGCCCAGAAACACCTCGCCAGGAACCCTCTCGGTCTGCATGCGCAGCGCTGTGGCGTCATCCAGCGAGCGGGCCAGCAGCCGCGGGAGCCGGCGGTCAGCCGACTCGGCGCGCACCTGCGACCAGGGACCGCCGCCGGAGCGCCGGGCTGGCGCGGTCGGATCGCCGGGCGTGCCGCTGCGCGCCCTGGGCACGCGCGCTAGATCGGCAACCGGTGCCGTCACCATCGCGGTCTGATCCCGCACCGTCAGCTCCCAGTGCAGCTCGGCCACGGCTCCCGCGCCGAGCGGGATCTGCCACGTCAGCAGTGCCTCGCCGTCAGCGCCCGCGGTCGCCACCGCGCCGGGCGCGGTCAGCCGCGCGGTCAGCGCCCCGGTCCCCCACCGCAAGTCGGCCTCGGTCGCCGTGACCGGCACCGACGGGCAGGACAGGCCCGCCTTGATGTCAGTCAGCACCGCCAGGTCCGCGGCAAGCCGCACCCGCACCTGCGCCGTTCCGCGCGCCCGCGGGCCACCGACGACGCGGACGATCTCGTGCACCACGCCCGGCCGGACGGTGCGGTGACGGGTCACCGAGAGCGCGGGATCAGCGGCATCCGCCGCGGTCTCGCGCGGCACGTAGGCGAACAGCGCGGTACCCGCCGACACGAGGCCGGAGCCGACCGGGACCGGCTCGGCGGCGTTGATCTCCAGGACGGCCTGGGACAGCACCCTGGAGTTCGCGTGCAGCACGCCCTGGGCCCCCGATCTACGCAGCTGTCCGCTCCGCTCGGAGAGCACGACCGTCGGCGCGCACAGCACCGTAGTCAGGTTGTGCAGCCATGGCTGGCCCGCATTCACCATTCGACCCTGTGCCCCCAGTAGTAACCGATTCTGCGGCAAACCCCGGCACTGATGGCGCTGACGATCCTGTCTTTCCAGGGCTCGTGGAAACGACTTCTCCAACATTCTGATCGCGCACGAGAACCCTTCGCTAGACACGCTGACGACCGGTGTGGGCCGGCTGGTCAGCGGTCAGCTCGGCACCGCCACCCAGTACCCGCTCAAGCTGGCGGCCGCGCTGGCGATGACCGTCCCGGTGGCGATCGTGTTCTTCGTGTTCCAGAAGCACATCATGCGCACCGACCAGGGCGCGCTCAAGGAATGAGGCCGAGCCCTGGTGAAGGCTGGCCGGGATGGCAACTCTGCCGGTGTCGGCGGCCGGTTCATTCTCGATCGTGCTGATAGTCGCCGACGGCCGCCGGTCAGCGCCGCCGGGACGCCAGGTGCTGCGCGATGATCGAGTCGACGTCCGGGTCCGGCGACAGGCCTAGCGCGATCGCCCGGTCGGCCTGGACGCGGGCGGGCCAGCTGCTGACGAGCCGGCCGACCTGCGGATCGGGCACCCAGTCGATCAGGCGGGCCGCGGCCGGGCCTGCCGCGCGCTCCAGCGCGGCGACCATCTCCGCGACCGTCACCGTCAGCGCGGCCATATTGACCGGGCTGCCACCGCCCCAGGCGTCCGCGGCTGAGCTGGCCGCGCACAGCAGCGCCGCGACCGCCTTGTCCGGGGAAGCGATCACCGCGGCCGTCTCCGGGGCCACCGGGCACACGGCGCGCTGTCCCGCCAGCGGCTCGCGGATGATGCCGGACAGGAACCCGGATGCCGCCGCGTTCGGCCGGCCGGGCCGCACCGCGACGGTGGCCAGTCGCACCGTGCGCCCGCGCAGGAATCCCTTGCGGGTGTAGTCGGCGAGCAGGTACTCGCTCATCACCTTCTGGGTCCCGTAGCTCGACTGCGGATCGGGCAGCGTCTGGTCGGTCACCACGGCCGGCAGCGGGTGCGCGGGCGAGCCGCCGAACACCGCGATCGAGCTGGAGAACACCACGACCGGCGCGGTGCCGTGCGTACGGCAGGCGGCCAGCAGCGCCTCGGTGGCCCGCAGATTCGCCCGGATGCCCAGGTCGAAGTCCGCCTCGCACTCGCCGCTGACGGCCGCGGCGAGGTGAAATATGACGTGCGTATCGCGGACCGCCTGCCAGCCGGCCCCGCCGATGGTCAGCAGGTCGCGCAGATCCCCGCGCAGGACGCGGACGCGAGCGTCCGCGACGAGGTCAGCGGGTGGCGGCGCCGCGTCGGCGAGCGTTATCGCGGCGATAGGTGCGGCGGGCTCGCCGGCCGCCGCGAGCTGCCCGGTGGCGAGCAGTTCCCTGGCGAGCCGTGATCCCAGGAAACCCGCGCCCCCGGTGATCAGCAGGTGCAGCCCGGTGCTTTCGGTCAACGCGGCGCTCCCCCGGTCAGCCCTGGCAGAACGCCGCGAGGTCGCGCGCGGTGTCGCGGCTGATCTCGGGACACGCGATCGTGAAGATCTCGGTGCCGTGCATGGTGCCCATGACCTGGCGGCAGCGGGCCGGGACGCCGGCCTTCAGCAGCAGCCGGTAGAAGTTGATGCCCTCGTCCCGCAGCGGATCGCACTCGTTGACGCTGATGACGGTCGGCGGCAGGCCCTGCACGTCGTCGGTGGTCGCGAAGGACGGCCAGGCGAGCGGGTTGCGCGCGGTGAACGCCGCGATGCCGTACCCGACCGCGCCGCGGTTGTTGTGCAGGTCGAGCAGGATGCCGTTGTTCTCCGTCGAGGACGGGCACTCCGGCGTCGGCCAGTGGCCGGCGATGTAGGGGCACAGCGCGTACAGGCCTTTGATCAGGCCGAGATCGCCGTCCTGCCGCAGCTTGAGGCCCGTGGCCAGGGTGAGGTTGCCGCCGCCGCTCTCGCCTGCGACGATGACGCGGGCCGGGTCGATACCGAGCTGGGCCGCGTTCGCGACGGCCCACTTGAGCCCGGACACGCAGTCGTCGAGGCCACCAGGGAACGGCGCCAGTTCCGGCACCGAGGACGGCGTCACGCAGTTGCGGAAGTCGACCATCACGACGGCGACGCCATTGGCCGCGATCAGCTTGCCCCAGCCGCGGTACATGCCGTCATAGCACGACAGCGCCGCCATCCCGCCGCCATGGATGTAGTAGACGCAGGCGACGACCTCGTCGTTGTCCGGCCGGATCACCTGCAGGTTGATGGTGTTGCCGTCGGGCTGGGAGACGACGTGCTCCGAGTGCACCCGCAGGCCGGCTGACGGGGCGGCCTCCTCGGTGTCGCACATCTCCATGAACGCGCGGAACAGCTCGGCCTGCTCCCGCGCCTGCGGCGTGCTGGCCTCGGCGATCAGCTGCTCGCGGCTGTCCGCGTCGCTGCCTCCTTCCACCGGGATCCCGGCCAGGATGGCCTTCAGCCTGGGGTCCAGCCGGATGTCGGCGGCAACGTCAAAGCCCATGGTCTGCTCTCCTCCGCGGTGGGATGGCCGGCCACGCCGGCGCCTGCAGTGGACACTAGACGCAAAACCATCCCTAAGTCACCGGGGTGACGCAGAGGTTCCGGCTCCCGGCCCGCCAGTGACGAGCCTCAGGTCGGCTGCGCACGCGCGGATGTACTCCGCGAGCGGCCGATCGGCGGGCTGGCTGACCCAGCGCTCGAAGGCGACCTTGAAGACCGCGATCCCGGCCTCGGCGGCCAGGCTGGCGGCCGGTTCGCCGACGCCGCGGTCGCGCAGCGCGCCGGCCACGGCAGTGGCGAGCGTCGCGAGCTTGACGACCTCGCGCTCCTGCAGCTCGGCGTTGCTCGCGATCACTGCCTGCCGCTGGCGGGCGAAGTCGTGCCGCTCCTCGAACAGGCCGACCGCGACGTCCACCAGCGCCGCGACGATCGCGTCGACCGGGGGCAGCCCGGCCGGCGCCGCCCGGACGCCGCCGACCAGCATCTCCTGCAGGATTCCGGCGCCGCCGAACAGGACTTCCCGCTTGTCGGCGTAGTGCCGGAAGAACGTCCGCTCGGTGAGCCCGGCCCGCTCGGCGATCTCCGCGACCGTGGTGCTGTCAAAGCCGCGCTCACGGTAAAGCTCCATGGCCGCCTGCTCCAGGCGGCCGCGCGCGTTCGGCTCCCACCGTCCCATGCCCGCGATCCTACCGGGCGATGACAGCGGCTGTCATCACGTGCTACTGTGATGACAGTAACTGACATCACCGTCCTGCTGACGCAGGCCAGCGAGGGCACTGACCACCAGGAGATTCAGATGCGCGTTTTCGTCACCGGAGCGTCCGGTCACATTGGCTCGCCCGTCGTCCGCGAGCTGCTCGGCGCCGGGCATCGGGTCGTCGGCCTGGCTCGTTCGGACCAGTCCGCGGCCGCCATCACCGCCGCGGGCGCCGAGGCCATCAGGGGCGACCTGGACGACACCGGCCTCCTGCACGACACAGCCACCGCGGCGGACGGCGTCATCCACCTCGCCTTCAAGCACGAGGCCATGCAGTCGGGTGACTACGCCAGCGCTATCACCGCGGACATGCTGGCCGTGGATGCCTTCGCCGACGCGCTGGGCGGCTCGGGCAAGCCGCTCGTCGGCACGTCGGGCACCCTGCTGCTCGCCGGCCTGAACCTCGGCCGGGCCGGCACCGAAGCCGACGTGGTGGACTCGGGCCCGCGCGTCGACGCGGAGAACAAGGTGATCGGCCTCGCCGACCGCAACGTCCGGTCGTCGGTGATCCGGCTGCCCCCGACCGTGCACAGCGACCTGGACCACCACGGCTTCATCCCGACGCTGATCGCGATCGCCAGGGAGAAAGGCGTGGCCGGTTATGTCGGCGACGGCGCCAACCGCTGGCCCGCCGGGCACACGCTGGATGCGGCGCACCTGTACCGGCTCGCGGTCGAAGCCGCCCCGGCCGGGAGCCGGCTGCACGCCGTCGGCGACGAGGGGATCCCGTTCCGCGAGATCGCCGAGACCATCGCCCGGAACCTGAACGTGCCCGCGGCCAGCATCCCGGCCGACGAGGCAGCCGGGCACTTCGGCTTCCTCGGCATGCTGGTCCAGCTCGACAACCCGACCTCCAGCGCGCTGACCCAGGAACTGATGAGCTGGAAGCCGGAGCGCCCCGGGCTGATCGAGGACCTCGACGCGGGCCACTATTTCCGCTGACTGGGCGTGGCCGGGGACGCTATAGCGTCCCCGGCCGCGCCCAGTGGCATCGGTCGTGGGTCAGGACAGCGTCTGGCAGAGATTCTCTGCGGTGGCGTGCAGCAGTTTGACGTTGATCGCCCCGGCACTGCTGACGGTCGCCACGGACTGACCGGAGATAACCCACTCCCCCGCCGGCCAGCCCGCATTGCCCACGGGCACGGTCAGGCCGATGTGGCTGGCGATGAAGGCGACGATGCTGCCGTCGGCACCGTAGTGGAACCAGGCGTAGCCGGACAGGTCGCGGACAACCGAGGCCCCGGAACTGGTGTTGGTGTAACGGATGACCAGCGGGCCGCGGAACTCCTGCAGCTTCGGATCGCCGTCCGGATAGGTCGCCAGCACGCGCTGCTGCTCCTGGTCTTCGACGATGCTCGTGGACACCCCGAAGGTGCACACGGCGCCGGGCGCGTCCGTCCACGGCGACGTGCGGTAGGACTGCCACGGAATGCCGCGGTCGTTTGAGGCACGGCTGGTGGACGCGCTCGCCGTCGCGGGCACGGCCAGGCCGACGGCAAGTACCAGTGCGGCGCCGGTGACCACGCGGGTGAGTCTCATTACGGACCTCCTTGCATAACGGTTGCCCGCACAGCGTTCTGGCTCCGCCAGCCGGATGCGATCCTTTAACCGACAGCCGAAATGTCACCTGGCGGCGATGACCCAGACGTGATCAGAGTCCACCTGACTGCTCAGGATCTGCTGCGCGCCAGGTTCGCCACCCATCCGGCGCCCCTGATTGAGCTGGGCCACGCGCTCGCCGCGATGCAACGGAACGAGCCGGTGCTGGCGCGGTGGCGCCGGAGCGTCACGCCGGGATTCCCGGTCGCGGCCCGGCCGCTGCTGGAGCTGATCCCGCCGTCAGCGACCGGCCCGCTGTTCCTGGACCCGGTGAGCACGAGCCTCGCCGAGGGCCTCGACTTCGTGCAGCGATCGCCTGACGGCTTCGTGACGAGCGAGCTCGACCGGGTCAGCGGCGGCCGCCCGCCCGGCTGGGTGCAGCTGCTGGCGGCCAGGGATCCGCAGAGCTGGCGCGACCTCGACCGCGGACTCCGGCTGGCCTACCAGCACTTGTTGCACGCCAGCTGGCCCAGGACCTGGAGCGGCTTCCGGGCGGAGCTGGCCTGGCGCGGCCGGCTCATCGCCGAGCACGGCGTCCAGTCGGCGCTGTCCACCCTGCACCCGAGCGTGAGCTGGCGCGGCACGATGCTGGAGATCGCGACCGGCAAGGACCTGGACTTCTACCCTCGTGGCGCCGGGATCACTCTGCTGCCCACGCTGCTGTGGACCGGGCGGCCGATGATCGGATCGCATCCGGACGGGTCCACCGTGATCGTCTACCCGGCGATAACCCCGCTCCCGCTCGTGGACGAGGCCGCCACCGACCCGGTCAGCGAACTGCTCGGCCGGACCAGGGCGGCGGTGCTCCGGCTGACCTCTCGCGAGCGCACCACCACGGAGCTGGCCAGCGAGCTCGGCGTCAGTGCCGCTACCGTATCCGGGCACACCAAGCGGCTCAGGGAGGCGGGCCTGATCGTCACCGCCCGGGCCGGGAAGGCGGTGCTGCACTCACTCACGCCGCTGGGCGGCCAGCTACTCGAGGGCACCGCCGCAGCGCAACGCCGGCGACCGCCGCGCCAGGATCACGCGTCCTCGTCTCGCCCGGGTCCTGGCTCCGCCGCGGCCCGCGAATAGTGACGGACGAGCGCCGTGACCTCGTGCCCGATGCCAATCGACGGTCCGCCGATCAGCTCCCAGGCCCGGGCGATCCCGATCAGGAAGCAGACGATCACCAAAATCGCGATCGCGTTCACGGAACCGGGGTTCGCCGGCTGAGCGACGATCTCAGCGGCCTGGACCAGCTGAATGACGAACGTTATGACCAGGCTGAGCAGAAACAGTGCGTCGTGCTTCGCGCTCCGCACCAGCCGCAGTCGGTGCAGCGACAAAAGGGATGCCGCAACGAACAGGATCCCCCCGGCGGCCACGGATAGCGCGGCCGGCCCGATCTTGTGGCCGGGGACTAGCGCGAACAACGACACGACCAGCGCGTTTGTGAATGCCGTCAGTGCCGCCACGGCCCGGATGCGGTGCAACTGGGCTCGAACTGTTTCCCCGGCCAGCTGCCCTGCCGTGATCGACATGGCGACGAACAACAGCCCGATCAAGGCCCCGGCCACGCCCGCGCTTCCCAGGAAGAAGTCACGGATGCTGACGGATACCACCCGGTGATCCTCTCACCTTCGCCGTCGACGGACTGTCGCCGGGTGTGCGGCGCACCAGGCGCGACCGGACGCCGCTACGCCGGGGCCAGGAGCGGACCCGCGCCTGGCCCCGGAGTCGGTGGTCAGCTCAGCTCGGCGTCCACAGCGCCTCGAACTGCTGCTGGTAGTTGGGGATGTCGGGCGGCGCCGTGGTGCTGGTCAGGGTCGAGCCGGTGACGAGCTGGCGCGGCAGCACGATGTCATCGGGCGCGACCGAGGCCCCGACGAACGACCGGGCGAGGGAGTCGGCCAGCAGGAACATGGTCGAGCCGGCCGGGAACGTCACGCTGGCCGATTCCTGCCCGGACTTGAGGTAGGGCAGCTCGGTGGCGCCGGGGTCGGATCCGATCAGCTTGACCGAGCCGGACAGCCCGGCCGCCGACAACGCGGCGGGCAGGCCGATGAACTCGTCGTCGAAGCCGGCCGCGACGTACTTGGTCGCCGGGTGCGCGCGCAGGAAGCCGACGACCGCGGTGGGCAGCGCGCTCGTCCCGATCTGGGTGACGTTGATCGTCAGCGCCGAGAAACCGCAGCTCGCGCAGTACTGCTTGAGGTAGTTCTGGAACTGGGTCTGCGCCGCGGCCAGGACCGGGAAGGCGGGCGTCGCCAGCCAGACCGCGGACCCGCTGCCTTTGCTGTCGGCGACCACCCAGGCGGCCTCCAGCTGGGCTTGGACGTTCACCGCGTTCAGGCCGTCGGACACCACCTTCAGGTTGTCGTGCGCCGAGTTCGCCGTGCAGCAGTCGACGACCGGGATGTTCTTCTTCGCCAGTTCCGCCATCTGGGACTTGAACTCGGTGTCGGGCTGCGAGCTGGTCACGATCCCGTCCGGCGGGTTCGACACGAGCTGATTCCACGCGTTGGTGACCGACTCGTACGCATGCGCCGCCTCCTCGCCCGGGCTTCAGGCCTCGATGCCGATCGGCGCGTCGGCCGCCAGCCCGGCGGCGCGCATCGCCTTCCGGTAGCCGACGGCGACCGCGTCGAACTTCAGGTGCAGCTCTGCGGCCAGGTCGAACGGGACCCGGTCCGGCCGCTGCGACTCCACCACGACCTGGTCCTGGCCGAAGATCGTGTCCTCGAACTCACGGATGACCTGATCGTCCTGCTCGAAGTTGTAATTGCGGCCGATCACCACGTAGCCGATGCAGCGGTCGGCGGAAACAGGCTGGGAGGCGAAGAAGTACACCATGCCCTTCTCGCCGCCCCATCCCAGCCGCAGCGCGATCGTGTACGGCAGATGCAGCTCGTACCGGCTGCGGCGCTCCGGCGGCCCGGCCTCCTCGTTGCCGAAGACCGGGAAGTCGTCGGAGTTCGGCGCCTCCGGCCGCACGATCGTGTAGTGCAGCACGTGCTCCTCGGTCGTGACCTCGTGCCGCGGCACCACCGGCCGGTCCGGATCACCGAGCAGACCAGGGTGCACCCAGGGGAAGTGCCCGAAGTCGGTGAAGTTCTCCACCTGCCGGGCGGCGTCGCACTCCCACGCGTACGGCCCCGCGCTCACCGCCGCCCAGCTGCCGTCCTCCAGCTCGGGTACCTCCGGCAGCGGCCAGCGCGGCTCATCCAGCGCGATCCAGATGAGGCCGTAGCGTTCCTGCGCCCGGAACGCCGCCACCCGCGCCTTGGCCGGGATCCGGGTCGGGTCGGCCAGCTGCGGGATGGCGACGCACCGCCCGTCCGCCCGGTACCGCCACCCGTGGTAGGCGCACCTGATCTCGTCGCCGTGCACCGCGCCGAGCGACAGCGCGGTGCCGCGGTGCACGCAGACGTCCGACATCACCCGGACGCTGCCGTCGCTGCCCCGCCAGAGCACCAGCGGCTCGCCGAGCAGATCAGCGTGCGCCGGGTTGTCCGTCAGCCCGGCGGAGTAGCCGACGGGATGCCAGCACGCGCGCAACGCGCGCAGGTCGGCGAAGACGCCGGGAGAACTCACCTGTGAGCCTGCCATCCGGGACGCCGGGTACCAGCGGGTCCGGTCGCGCGCGTCCCGTCCAGCACGGTATCGGCCCGGACCGGGCGGTGACCAGACACCCGGACTGGCCGGCCGGACAAGCCAGTATCGTCCGCACGCAGACTGAATGAGCGGACCGCCAGCGATGAACCGGATTGCCGGGCGCCAGTCAGATACTCCGGTTCATGCCCGCAGGCGCAATGCCAGCGCAGCCGCGGCGAGCGCCAGGAACATCGCGGGGAACGGCAGCGTGGCGTACCACCCGATCCGGAGATGCGCGAACATCGCGCAAACGAAGTACAGGATCAGGCCGATCGCCGCGGCGGTGCCGAGCGCCGGTACCGCAATCCCCGCCAGCAGGCCGACCGCTCCGGCCAGCAGCAGGACCCCGAGCGGGGCTACCCAGGTAACCGGGACCTGCAGCTTCACTGCGTTCTGGACGGGCGTCTCGGCCTGCCGCAGCGCCAGCGACCCCGCCCAGAGATTCATCGCCGCGGCGACAGCGGCGACTATCACATAGCTGATAAACATCGCTTTCCTCCTGGTTCGGAAACCAGCCGCGGACCGCGCGTCACCTGGCGCGGCCGGCCTTCGTCATTGGATATGACGGTGTCCACGGCAGGGAGGTGACCGGCGACGGCGGAACAGGACTGGCTGGCCGAGCGGTTCGAGTCGCACCGCGGGCGACTGCGCGCGCTCGCCTTCCGGATGCTCGGCTCAGCGGACGAGGCCGAGGACGCCATCCAGGAGACCTGGCTGCGGCTGGCCGACTCGCGAACCGCCGAGATCAGCAACCTCGGCGGGTGGCTAACGACCGTCGCGGCCCGGATCTGCCTCGACATGCTGCGGGCCCGGTCCGCGCGCAAGGAAGAACCACTCGACCCGGCCCGCGCGACGTCGGCTCGGGAACCTGCGGCTCGCGCCGATCCGGAGCAGGAGGCCATCACCGCGGACGCGGTCGGGCTGGCGCTGCTGGTTGTGCTGGACCGGCTGACCCCGGCCGAGCGGATCGCCTTCGTGCTGCATGACCTGTTCGCGATCCCGTTCGCGGAGATCGCCCCGGTGGTCGGACGCACCCCGGCCACGGCCAAGAAGCTCGCGAGCCGGGCCAGGGCCAAAGTGCGCGGCCGCGACGTCACCGCGGCCGACCGGGCCCGCCAGTGGCGCACCGCCGAGGCGTTCCTGGCCGCCCTCCGGGACGGTGACGTCCCGGCGCTGCTCGCCGTACTCGACCCGGAGGTGACCCGGCGCGCAGACCGGCTCGCCGCCCCGGCCGGGGTGCCGGCCATGCTCACCGGGGCCGATGCAGTCGCTCGCGGCAGCCTGTCCTACTCCCTGACCGCGGCGCGCTACACCCGGCTGACCCTGATCAACGGCTCCCCCGGACTCGTCGTCGCGCCGACCGGCCAGGCCCGCCTCGCGGTCCTGTTCGGCTTCCGCGACGACAAGATCACCGACATCTTCGTGATCGCGGAGCCCGCGGGCCTGGCCGCACTCGACATCGCGGCCCCGCCGCACCAGTAACCCGGCCGGGCCCGGCACGCCGCTTGACCCGGCCAGCCCGAGCGCGCATCATCCTGCGGTGAGCCCGGAAGAATTGGCGCGGCTGCGGCGCGCCCGCGATCTCATGGACCGGGACTTCGCCCGGCCCCTCGACGTCGCCGCGCTCGCCAGGGTCGCGCTGATGGGCCAGTCGCACTTCTCCCGGCAGTTCCGGGCCGCCTACGGCGAGTCGCCCTACAGCTATCTGATGACCCGGCGGATCGAACGGGCCAAGGCGCTGCTCCGGCGGGGCGACCTTTCGGTCACCGAGGTCTGCCTGGCCGTCGGGTGCTCTTCGCTCGGCTCGTTCAGCTCGCGCTTCACCGAGATCGTCGGCGACACTCCGAGCGCGTACCGCGCTCGCCGCCACGATGCCGCCGCGTCCATCCCGCCGTGCATGCTCAAGATCATGAGCCGGCCGAGCAGGAACGGAGAAGCGTCGGCGCCCGCGATCCCCTAGCGTGACTGGCATGGATATCAAGCTCTCGCATTGCTTTATCGCCGTCGATGACTACGACAAGGCACTGGCCTTCTACCGCGACGTCCTTGGCCTGCTGGTCACGACGGATGCGTCCTTCGAGGGCGGGCGCTGGCTGACGCTGAGCCCGCCGTCCCAGCCCGACATCGAGATCGGCTTGGTGCCAGCTGCCGGTCACCCGGATGCGTCGCCAGCCGACCGGGAGGCCGCCGCGACCCTCTTGGCGAAGGGCGTACTCAGTCCGCTCATCTTTTCGACCAGTGACTGCGACGCGACCTTCAAGCACATCGCCGACTCGGGTGCCGATGTGCTGCAGGAGCCCATCGACCAGCCCTATGGCGTCCGGGACTGTGCCTTCCGCGACCCGGCCGGAAATATGATCCGGTTCTCCGAGACCCGGCAGCCAGGAGGCTGAACGGGCCAGCACCACCCGCCGCGCAGGATGGTCCGCCCGGTTCGGCCGCCTGGACAGCGCGCCGTCCTCATCCGGTAGAGAGCCCGAGCGCGGGTGGCCGCTAGGTAAGCAGTCGGTGAACCTTCGGCAGCCGTCGCGACACCGGCTGGGAAGCAACCGGCGATGACCGTATTCTCCTTGCTGATGACGTACGCACCGGCTCGGCGCCTCCTCCGGCCGCCGTTGCCTGCCTTCCTCGCCGCCGCGCTGGCCGCCTCCGTCGTGTCCGGCTGCGGCTCCGGCGGCACGCCGGCCGCGGCCGGGGTGATCAGTTTCAACACGAATTCCTGCGGCGTCGGCTGGACGCATCCGGCCGCCGGGCTGCAGACGCTGCGCTTGTACAACGGCGCCACGGCCGGGGCCGAGGTGGACCTGATCGACCCGGCGACCGGCGCGGTCTACGCCGAGGCAGATGACATCGGACCCGGCACCAGCGCGGCTATGCCGGTCGACCTCGGGTCCGGGCGGTACGAGTTGCGGTGCCTGGTCGAGGACAACGACGCGATCACCGGCCCGACCGTGCGGATCGGCGGTCACGTCAAGGGTGACCGCGCCGTGGCACCGGTAACCAGCGACGACCTGATCGAACCGGCCCGGCGGTATCAGGGGTACGTGACCGCGGGACTGCAGGCGCTGACCGGACAGGTCAAGGCGCTCGACGCGGCGGTGCGGAAAGGCGACCTGGCGGCCGCGCGGCGGGCCTGGTTGCCCGCCCATCTGACCTACGAACGGCTGGGCGCGGCGTACGGCACGTTCGGTGCCTTCGACGACGAGATCGACGGCCGTGCGACCGGCCTGGTCGGCGGCGTCGCCAGTCCGAAGTTCACCGGCTTTTACCGGCTCGAGTACGGACTGTGGCACGGCCAGCGCGGCCAGCAGCTAACCGGCCCGGCCAGCGGGTTGCTGCGGGACGTGCTCGCACTGCAGAAGGCGTGGCCGACGATGGAGGTCTCGCTGCTGGACATCGGGCTGCGGACGCACGAGATCCTGGAAAACGCGCTGCAGTTCCAGCTGACCGGCCAGGACGACTACGGCAGCGGCACCACGCTGGCGACGGTGACGGCCAACATCGCCGGCACCGAGGAGCTGCTCACGGTGCTGCACCCGCTGCTGGCGTCCAGGTACCAGGGACTATCGCAGGTCTACGCCGGGCTGACCGGGCTGCAGCGGCTGCTGCAGGGGCAGCGGCACGCCGACGGCAGCTGGACGCCGGTCAGCCGGCTGACGACCACGGCCAGGGAGCAGATCGACGCCGCGACCGGGCAGTTGCTGCAGGACCTGGCGCCGATAGCGGTCATCACCGAGCCCAGGAGGACATCGTGACCGGGCCGGAACCGGACGCCGTGCCGCGACCTGGCCCGCCGAAGCCCGATGCGCCGGCCACCGGCCCGCCGCCGGACGCTGCGCCCCCGCCCGGCGCACCGCGGCGGCGGGCGTTCCTGCGCGGCGCGTTCGGCGCCGGGGTGGCCGGCGCGGCGGTGGCGGGCGGGGCGGTCGGCTACGCGCTGCGCACGCCAGGGGCCGTACCAGCCGCGGACGCCGACGCGCTCGCGGTCATGGACGGCAGGCTGCCCGCCGTCCCGTTCCACGGCAGGCATCAGGCGGGCATCGAGCCGCTCGCCGGCGAAACCGCCGTCGTGGCCTTCGACGTGACCGCGGCGAACCGCGCCGAGCTGACCGACTTGCTGCGCGCGATCACCGACCGGGCCCGGTTCCTCACCGCGGGCGGCGTGCCGCCGCCGGTCGGCATCTCCAGCCGGCCCTGGACTCGGGCGTGCTCGGGCCAACCGTCATCCCCGACGGACTGATCGTCACCGTCTCGGTCGGCTCATCGCTGTTTGACGACCGGTTCGGCCTGGCCGCCCAGCGCCCGGCCCAGCTGACGCCGATGCGCTCGTTCCCTGACGACAACCTGGATCAGGCGCAGTGCCACGGCGACCTGTGCATCCAGCTGACCGGCGGGCACAACGACGTCGTCCTGCACGCGCTGCGCGATATCGCGCGGTTCACCCGCGGCGGGATGCAGGTGCGCTGGCGGATGGATGGATTCGCCAGCCCCGGCCGGCCCTGGCAGCACGCCGCGGAACCTGATGGGCTTCATGGACGGCATCTCCAACCCGCACGTGGACAACGCTGCGGAGATGGACAGCCTGATCTGGGCGTCGCCCGCGACAGCGCCGCCGTGGGCCGCGGGCGGCAGCTACCTGGTCGTCCGGCTGATCCGGATGCTGGTGGAGTTCTGGGACCGGGTCTCGGTGCAGGAGCAGGAGGAGATGTTCGGGCGCCGCCGCGCCAGCGGAGCGCCGCTGGACGGGACGAACGAGTACTCGATCCCTGACTATGCCCAGGACCCCGGCGGCGATGTCATCCCGCTCACGGCGCACATGCGGCTAGCCAACCCGCGCACACCGCAGACCGCTTCGAGCCGCATCCTGCGTCGGGCCTGGAACTACGACCGGGGCATCGACAACGTCGGCGACCTGGACCAGGGGCTGATCTTCACCTGCTACCAGCAGGACGTGAAGCGGCAATTCGAGGCCGTGCAGACGAGGTTGATCGGCGAGCCGCTGACCGACTACATCAGCCCGTTCGGGGGCGGCTACTTCTTCACGCTGCCCGGCGTCCGGAATCGGTCCGACTACCTCGGCCGCCCGCTGCTCGCCTGACCGTTACGGTAGCCGGTTGTCCCCCTTGATGCCGTTGTGCAATGACGCCCCATATTGGCATGCTGTTTGACTGCGCGTTACATTCCGGGAGCCGGCTGGCTGCCTGGCTGGGCCATTGTGCTACCTGGCCACTGTGCTAGCCGGACCGGCTGCCGTGGGCCCGATCTGATTGCTCTTCGAAGGAGGAAGCACAATGGGCGATGCCCGGACGGCGGGCACGACTAAGGGCAGCAGGCTGCTGCGCAAGCGGTACGTCCTGACCGCTGCCGCTGCCCTGACGGCCGCGCTGACAGTGAGCACTGTCTCCCTGGCCAGCGCGAACTCGAAACAGCCTGCGCATGTGCCGGTGCCCGGGGCGGTGTCGGCCTCCCTCTACCTGCACTCACGGACTGCCACTCCGATCAAGCACGTGGTCGTGCTCTTCGACGAGAACGAGTCCTTCGACCACTACTTCGGCACCTACCCGTTCGCGGCCAACACCGACGGGTCCAAGTTCGTGGCCAGGCCCGGCACCGCCAACGTGAACGGGCTCTACGCCAAGATCACCAAGAACGGCCCGGTCGGCCCGCTGCTGACCAATAACCCGAACCTGTACAACCCGCAGCGGCTCACCCACTCCGAGGCGCTCACCTGTGACGAGAACCACAGCTACTTCCCCGAGCAGGAAGCCGTCGACAACGGCGCGGACGACAAGTACGTCCAGTTCACCGGCAGCAGCAGCACCTGCAACGTGAACGCGCCGGCCGAGTTCGCGTCGCCCGGCCTGGTGATGGACTACTTCGACGGCAACACGGTCACCGGGCTGTGGAACTACGCGCAGAACTACGCGATGAGTGACAACAACTACGACACCAACTACGGTCCGTCCACGCCGGGCGCGCTCAACCTGATCTCCGGCGACGACAGCAGCGCGTACGCCGTGCCGCCGGGGCCGACCACGGTGGTTCCGCCGGTGAGCTCTGAGGTCACCTCCGCGGGCCACATCGGGACGTACGGGGCTGACGGCCTCGGCGCCACGTTCGGCGACATCGACCCGTACTTCGATGACTGCTCGGACACCAACCACACCGCTACCAGCGCGCTCGGCGTCATGACCGGCAAGAACATCGGCGACCTGCTGAACGCGCACCACGTCACCTGGGGCTGGTTCCAGGGCGGCTTCGCGCCGACGACCAGCGCGGCCGACAGCAGCACCGGGTTCGCCGTGTGCGGCGCCACCCACCAGAACATCGGCGGCGCGACGGTGGCCGACTATTCAGCGCACCACAACCCGTTCGAGTACTACGCCTCGACGGCCAACCCGCACCACCTGCCGCCGTCCTCGGAGCGGGCGATCGGGCGCAGCGACCAGGCCAACCACGAGTACGACCTGTCGCTGTTCGGCCAGACGCTGCAGGACGGCAACATGCCGGCCGTCAGCTTCCTGAAGGCCGCGGAGTACCAGGACGGGCACCCGGGCTACTCGGACCCGCTGGACGAGCAGAACTTCATCGTGAACACGGTCAACGAGATCGAGCAGTCGAGGTACTGGGACTCGACCGCGATCATCATCGCCTACGACGACTCCGACGGCTGGTACGACCACGCGACGCCGCCGGTCGTCAACGGCTCCAACGACGCTGCGAACGACACCGCGCTGTGCTCGTCGGTCAGCATCCAGCTGGGCAACGAGAACGACCGCTGCGGCTACGGCGTCCGCCAGCCGCTGATCGTGATCTCGCCCTGGACCAGGTCGAACTACGTCAGCAGCAACCAGACCGACACGTCATCGATCACCAAGTTCATCGAGGACAACTGGCTGCACGGCCAGTCGACCGGGCCCAGCTCGTTCACCAACATCGCGGGCAGTCTGGACGCGCACGGCGGTGTGCTGGACTTCCACGGCCGCCCGAACGACAACCGGCTGATCCTCGACCCGACCACGGGCGAGGTCGTCCGGCAGTAGCGCGAGCGAGCAGCTAGCTCACGGGCCCTTGGCCCCGCGCCGGTGGCGCGGGGCCAAGGGCCCGCCCATGCGCCGGTAAGTCAGTTCAGCGGATACCGCTCCGCCACCCAGCCGGCCAGCAGATCGGCAACCTTGTCCCTGGCGTCACCGGGCTCCCTGAAGTAGTGGTCACCGGCCATTTTCACCAGGGACTTGTCCGCCGCGGCGATCGCGGCGTGGAGGCCGGCCGCGTCGCTCGGGTAGACGCCCGTGTCCGCGTCGGCGCTGACTACCAGCGCCGGCACGTGCACATTGGCCAGATGCGGCTCGGCCCGGCACTGGGACGTCTCCAGGCTCCACATCGACAGCCACGTCCGCAACGTGGACGACCCGCCGATGCCCCACGTCGACCGGTTGGCCCGGCGCGGGTCGCCCAGGTAGCACCAGTTCGGCTTGCGGTTGCTGGGGTCGATGGCCGGGTCGACCATCCGCGGGTCGGCCCAGGTACGGGCCAGCGTGAATAGCCGGTCGCCGAGCCCGGCGGCTTTGAGCCGGTCCAGTTCCGCCTTCGCCCAGTCGGTGATCCGCTGATTGCGCGCTACCTGCGCGGCGCGGTAACGCTGCACGAACTCCGCGCTGTACGGCGGCCCGTTCGCGGGGTTCCACAGATCCAGGGCCGGATCGGTGGCGGTCACGTCCTGCTCGTCGGTGGCGGCGGCGTCCAGCCAGGCGGTGAGCACGTCGGGCCGCCCGGGGTGCGCGGCCAGCGCGATGAACCCGTCCGCCGGCGACAGGTCGTCCAGGCCCGCCGCGGGCCGCATGCCCGCCAGCGGGACGACGTTCGGGCTGACCGCGTGCGACTGGTAGGCCGCCATCAGCGAGCCGCCGCCGGAGTTGCCGAGCAGGATGACGCGCTCGATGCCCTGCGTCTCGCGCAGCCAGCGAACGCCGGTGCCGATGTCCACCAGCGCGTGGTCCAGCAGGAAGTGGGCCTCGTCGCCGCGGAACCGGGTGTTCCAGCCCAGGAAGCCGACGCCGCGACGGGCCATGAAGTCGGCCAGATAGTGCTGCGAGAAGTCGATGTTGTAATGCGTGGCGATCAGCGCGGCCCGCGGCCGGGCGCCCCGCGGCGCGTACCAGACACCCTGGCACGGCCAGCCGCCGGCGCCGGCCCGGCCCTGCTGCGGGGACGCCAGCCCGACGAATGTCTGGGTCACAGCGGCGGGTTCGGTCATCAGCTCGGCTCCTCCGCGCCCGGCCGGCCGCGGTGGCGCGACCGGAACAGATGGCACGATACCGGTCAGGCACCGACGGCCACTCCCCCGTGCTTGCGCTGGTAGGCCCGCCACGTCGTGGCCCAGCCGTCGGCGTCGTCCAGGTGGCTGCCGACGGCGCGCCGGGTGACCTGGTGGTGCGGCGCCGACCGGACGATCTCCGGCTGCTCGTAGGCCTCCTGGCAGACGTGCCGGAGCACGCCGATCCACTCGTCGATGTCCTCCCGCGACCACATCTCGCCGGCCTCCGGCGTGAACGGCTCCGGCACCAGCCACGGCTCATGGCTCAGCCAGAAGGCGTCGATGCCGAAGTCGGTCATCCGGTTCTGCACGTCCACGGCGGTGACGCCGGTTTCCCTGGTGAGCGTCTCCAGGCTGTAGCGGACCATCTCCATTCGCGGCCCGGTCAGCTCCGGGTGCGACCGGGTCACGCCGCGGATTCCGACGCAGCTGCGCGTCCATGTAGTTGCTGGCCAGGACCGACAGGTCGGAGGCTTCCTCGATGCCCTCGGCCCCCATGGCCCGGACCCAGGCGTACGCCTTCAGCACCTGCGGCAGGTTGCCGAGGTACTCGCGCACCCGGCCGATGCCCGCGGCCGGCTCGGTCAGCCCGAAGCTGCCGTCGTCCCGCGCCAGCACCAGCGGGCCGGGCAGATACGGCACGAGCTGCTCGGTGCAGCCGTAGGCGCCGACCGCGGGGCCGCCGCCGCCCTTGGGCGCGCCGAACGTCTTGTGCAGCATGAACATGCACGCGTCGAAGCCGAGCTCGGCGGCGCGCATCTTGCCCATGACGCCGTTGAAGTTCGCGTGGTCGTAGAAGCACAGCCCGCCGGCTTCGTGCACCGCGTCCACCCACTCGGTGATCTGCGGGTTGTAGATGCCCATGTCGTCGGGGTTGTTGACCATCAGCGCGGCGGTCCGGTCGGACAGCGCCGCCCGCAGCGCGGCCAGCGACGGGTACCCGCCCGCCTCCAGCGGCAGCGTGATGACCTTGAAGCCGGCCGCGGCCGACGTCGCCGAGTTGCACGGGTGCGCCTGGATCGTGGTGATGATCTCGTCCCGCTGCTCCAGCTCGCCGCGCGCGGCGTGGTAGGCGCGGGTGATGCACGCCTGCGTGTAGGCGGCGTCGGCCCCGCCGCCCGGCTGGAAGACGAACCGGTCCATGCCCGATAGCTCGCGCAGCGCCAGGTCCAGCCGGTAGACGATCTCCAGCAGGCCCTGCATCGTGTCCGGGTGCTGCAGCGGGTGCATCTCCCGCACCTGGTGCAGCCGGGAGACCGACTCGGACACGGCCGGGTTGTACTTCATCGTGCACGTCCCGAACAGGCTGACGCCCATCATGCCGAGCGTCTGCTGGGACAGCCGCAGGTAGTGCCGCAGCACCTCCCACTCGCTCAGCTCGGGCAGGACCGGCGGGCGGTCCCGCCGCGCGCGGGCCGGGATCAGCTCCGCCGGATCCGCCGCGGCGGCCGCGATCGCGGGCTCGACCGGCGGGATCAGGACGCCACGGCGGCCCGGCCGCCCTTGCTCCATGACGGTCGGCTCGTCCCAGCGGGCGGCCTGGTACCGGCGCAGGCCGGCTTGGGGAGTGGTCATCGGATCACCTCGGTCAGTGCGTCGGCCAGCCGGTCGATGTCGGCCTGGGTGTGGGTCTCGGTCACGCAGTACAGCGCGCAGGGGCCAAGCTCGGGGAACGCGCGGGACAGGTCCGCGCCGCCGAAGATGCCGCGCTCGCGCAGCTCGGCGTCGATCTGGGCGAGCGGCTTCCCGGCCGCGGAGAAGTCGACGACGAACTCGCGGAAGAAGCCGGACCCGAACCGGACCCGCAGGCCGCGGACGGCCGCCAGCCGGCTCGCCGCGTACTGGCCGCGCTGCAGGATCGCGGTGCCGATGTCGGCGAACCCGGCCGGTCCCATCGCCGCCATGTACGCGGCGCTCGCGATCGCCCACAGGTAGACCGAGTTCCCGGTCCAGTCGTTGCCTTCCTCGCGCGCCCCGTAGGAGGTCTGCGCGAACAGCGGTATCCCGTACCCGCGCTCCCCCGGCTCGGTGGTGTCGCAGATGCTGACCTGCAGGGTCGGGTACTCCCTGGCGTAGCGCTCCTCGTCCCGGCTGGCGATGAAGCCGCCGGCGCCGCCGCCGCCGTTCAGGTGCACGCCCAGGGTCTGCACAGTGCCGACGGCCAGGCCCACGCCGAGCTCACCCGGCGGGGCCAGCACGCCGAGCGACAGCGGGTCGACGCCGGCGATGACCTCGGCGCCGACCGCGGCCGCCGCGGCCACCACGTCCTCGACCTGATCTTCGATGCGGCCGAAGTAGTTCGGGTTCTCCACGTACACGGCGGCGACGTCAGCCGAGAGCCGGGACCGCAGGTCGGCGATGTCCAGCCGGCCGTCGGGACCGAACCCGACGGTCTCTATGTCGATCCGCCGGCCCGGCTGCGCGCTGGCGCAGTAGTTCCCGATCACCGCGCGCCGCTCGGGATCCAGCACGCGCGGCACCAGCACCTTCGACCGGCCGGTGATCCGCGCGGCCATCCGCAGCGCATGCCCGGCCGCGCACCCCCAGCTGTAGACCGGCAGCCCGACGAACTCCAGGTCGAGCAGCTCGCCGAGCTGGCTGGAGTACTCGAACCAGGCCTGGAACCGGCCCTGATCCGAGGCGGGCGTGCCCCAGACGGAGGTTAGCCACTCATGCCGGCCGGCGATCTCGTCGCAGATCGCGGGCACGTGGTGCCGGTACATGCCCGCGCCCAGGAAGCTCAGCGCGTCTTCGCAGCTGGTGTTCCGGCCGAGCACCTCGGTCAGGTGCCGCCGCAGCGCCGCCTCCGAGTCCAGCCGCTCGGGCAGCCGCAGCTCCTGTTTCGTCCGGTGCTCGGCCGGCAGCTGGGCGAACAGCTCGGCGACGGTGGCGTAGCCGGTCTGCGCCAGCATCTCGTCGGCCAGCCCTGGCGCCGAGTTGGCCATGTACGGGTGAGCCACTAGCACGCACCTCTTTCCGTGAAGCCGCGGCGTCAGGCCGCCGTGGCCACTTGCATCATCATGTAGCGGGATGGTCCGGTCCGGACCCGGTGATAGCCGCACAAGCCGCTGAAGGCCGCGTCGTCGCCGACGTCGATCAGCAGCCGCGCCGGATCCAGCGCCGCCAGCTTGGCCGCGGTCGCGATGATGACCAGGTCGGCCGGTCGCAGCCGGGACAGCACCGCGGGACCGAGCTGCTGGTTGCCGCGTCCGAGCAGGAAGCCCTGGCCGCCGATGACGCCGAGGATCAGCCGGGTGGCCGGCGCGTCCGCCATCAGCGCGAGGATCTGCTGCTCGGACACGTCCGCGCCGATCAGCTGACCGTCCCGGACGGCGTCGACGCCGAGCGCGGTGCCGCGCAGGCCGAGCTGGCCGAGCACCAGGCCGGTGGTCGAGCCCGGCCCGAACAGGTAGAGCGGGCCGGGCGCGAGCTCGGCGGCCGTGGCCGCGCATAGCGCGTCGAGCTCGGCCTGGGACCCGGCCGTCGTGAAGCTCTTCGGCCCGGCCAGCCTGCCGGTGCGCCCCGGCACCGCGACCACGGCGTGCAGCTCGGTGCGCAGGCCGTCGGCGGCGGCATCCAGGATCTCGGCGGCCGCCAGCGGCCGGCCGGCGCCGTGTGCGAACTCGCTGACCACATCGCCCGCCGCCTCGGGGCTGAGGCCGAAGACGCCCGAGCGCATCTTGACCCCGGCCGGGATGCCGACGACGGGCAGCCCCGGCGGCAGCACGCTGGCGATGTCGCGCGCGGTGCCGTCACCGCCGGCGAACACAAGCAACTCGGCGCCCGCCGCGGCCAGCAGCCGGGCGGCCGCCACCGTGTCCGCGGCCGTGGTCGCCCGGCCGGCGGGCAGGGACATGGGCAGCACGGTCACGTCAAGCCCGCACGCGGCGGCGAGGTCCGCGCCCATCACGCCCGGCGCCGCGAGGATCTGCCAGGAACGGGGCAGCCGCACCCGCCGCAGCGCCCTGTCCGCCCGGGGCGGGCTGACCGCGGTACCGCCGCGGCGGACCGCCTCGGCGTACCGGGGCGCGCCGTCAGTGCCGTGCAGGCCGACCCGGCCGCCGGTCCCGGCGACCGGGTTCACGATGAGCCCGATGAGTCCTGACATGAAGCAGCCCGCTAGCCGCGCCCGAGTTCGGCGGCGACCGTGTCGAACGCGCTCCGGGTCACGCCGACCATCTCGTCGATCTCGGCGTCGGTGACGATGAACGGCGGCGAGAACGCGATCGTGTCGGACGCCGGCAGTGCCCTGGTGAGCACCCCGTTCCTTCGGCTCTCCGCGGTCACCCTGGCGGCCACCCGCTCGCCGGGGTCGAACCGGCGCAGCGGCGACGTGCTGGCGACGAACTCCACCGCCCCGATCAGGCCGTAGCCCCGGATCTGTCCCACGAGCGGGTGATCGCCGAAGCTCTCCTGCAGCCGCTGCTGCAGGTAGGCGCCGCGCTTGGCGGCCTGCCCGACCAGGTCCTCCCGGTCGATGATGGCGAGGTTGGTGAGCGCGGCCGCGGCGGACAGCGGGTGGGCCGAGTAGGTGTAGCCGTGCCCGAGCACGCCGAACCGGTCGCTGCCCTCGGCCACCGCCTCGGCCACCCGGGCCGAGACCAGGCTCGCCGACAGCGGCACGTAGGCGGACGTGATGCCCTTGGCCAGCGTGATCAGGTCGGGCTGCAGGCCGAACACCTCGGTGCCGAACCAGTGCCCGAGCCGGCCGAACGCGCACACGACCTCGTCCGCGATCAGCAGGACGTCGTACTTGCGCAGCACCTCCTCGATGGCGGCGAAGTACCCGTCCGGCGGCACGATCACGCCGCCGGCGGCCTGCAGTGGCTCGGCGATGAACGCGGCCACCGTGTCCGGGTCCTCGGCCAGGATCAGCGCTTCGAGATCGGCCGCGAGCGCGGCGCTGAACTCCGCGTCGGTCATCCCCGGCTCGGCGTCCCAGAGCCGGTGCGGCGACTTGGTGTAGCGGATCATCGGCAGCGGCAGGTCGAAGCCGTCGTGCAGGTTGTCCAGCCCGGTCAGCCCGGCGGTCAGCGCGGTGACGCCGTGGTAGCCGCGGTACCGGGAGATGATCTTCTTCTTCCGCGGCCGGCCGACGACGTTGTTGTAGTACCAGACCAGCTTGATCTCGGTGTCGTTGGCGTCCGAGCCGCTCAGCCCGAAGAAGACCCTGGCCATCGGCACCGGCGCGGTGTCGACCAGCCGGGCCGCCAGCCGGGTCGACACGTCGTTGGCCATCGACGAGAACGAGTGGTAGTACGCCAGCCGGGCTCGCCTGCGCCCGCAGCGCGTCCGCCATCTCCTCGTTGCCGTAGCCGATGTTCACGCACCACAGGCCCGCCATCGCGTCCAGATAGTTGTTCCCGGCCGAGTCGGTCAGCGTGCAGCCAGAGCCCGCCACCATCATCACCGGGCCGCTCGCGTCATGAGCGGGTATCGAGGTGAACGGATGGATCGCGTAGCGACGGTCGAGATCCTCCAGGCTGGCCTGATGCGTGCTGCCTTCTGGCCCGTGCATGCGCCCTCCGGTCTTGTCCGTACCGACTATTGTTCGTTATATGAACGGAAGCTCGTTTGCCGAACACAAGTGACTTTAGTACGTAGCGAGGGAGTTATGAAGGGATCTGTTCCGGCGGCGGATCTCGGCGGCTACCCGGCTCTGGTCGAGCGCCACGCGGCGGACCTGCGGTCGGCCGGGCTACTCCGCGAGGACCTGTTCGTCGGCAACAGCTGGGTCCCACCTGCTGCTCGCCTGGCACGGCCAGATCCGCCAGCACGCCGGTGAGCTCGCGGTGCAGCTGACCATCGAGCTGGGCATCCCGCTGGCCGAGGCGAAGGGCGAGATCGCCTACAGCGCCGCCTTCGTGCGGTTCTTCGCCGAGGAGGCCGAGCCGGGCCCACGGCGCAGGCCGGGCCGTGGGCGCTGCCCCGCCCCCGGCCCGGCCCGGTCGCGCCGACGCTAGCCCTTCGCGGCGCCGACCGGCTCGGCCTCGGCGTAGAGGTCCCGCACCCCGGACACACCGCGTTCCCTGGTCCGGATCAGGTAGACGGCGACCCCGATGCCGATCACGACCCAGGCGATCACGATCGGCGCGATGAGCTTCTCCGGCCAGGCCAGCGGCGTCACGAACCGGAACGCCTTGATGCCGAACGTGGCCAGGAACGCCGGCACGAAGCAGACGACGACCAGCAGGGCCGGCAGGCCGTGCTTCAGCCAGCCGAACTCGCTCCGGTAGCGCCGCCAGAAGAACGTCACGCAGGCGATCGCGACCACGATGTAGAGCACGATGATGATGCCGCTGGTGATCGTCAGCAGGAACGTGGCCGCGACGCCGGGACCCCAGATGGCCGCGGTGATGATCGCCGCGACGAACGCCACGGCGGTGGTCAGCCACTGGGCCGGGCCTGGCACCTTGTGCCGGTTGATGGCCGCGAGCTGGTCGGGTAGCACGCCCGCGCGCGACATCGCGAACAGCGTCCGGGTAGTGGCGATGTTGCACGCGTTCGCGCACGCGGTGACCGAGTTCACGATGGCCAGGAAGACGATCACCCAGCCGACGCCCCAGACGTCGCGGGCCAGCTGGTCCCACGGCGCGCCGCCGCCGTAGCTGGCGAAGCCCCCCGCCATCTTGGCGGGCCCGAAGTACACGGTGGAGGCGTACGTGGCGAGGATGAAGTAGAGCAGGATCCCGCCGACGGAGAACAGCATGCCGCTCTTCACCGAGATCCTGGGCTGCTTGGCCTCCTCACCGAGGACGACCGCGCTCTCGAAGCCCTGGTAGGCCAGGATCGTGAGGACCGCGGCCGCGATGATGCCGGAGAACCCGTGGTAGCCGGGCGCGTTGGCGAAGTGCGTGGTGAACACCTGCAGCGTGTTCCGGCCGCCGGCCGCGAAGATCAGCCAGATCGCGAGGATCGCGAAGACCAGCACCTCGATCGTGCCGAGGATGGCGCCCAGCCGGGTGCCGCGATTGGCCCGGCGCAGGCCGTTGAAGGTCACGAAGCCCGCCAGCGCGATCGTGGCGACAACCCAGACCGCGGTGGTATTCCAGTGCCAGCTCTCGTTCAGCTGGTTAGCCACGAAGCCCGCCAGCAGCAGGTAGATGCCGGCGACGTCGGCCAGCAGGCACATCAGATAGGCCCACCCGGCGACGAAGCCGACGTTGGACCCGAGGCCGTTGGCGATGAAGGTCAGCATCCCGCCCGAGCTGGGCAGCTTGCTCGCCATCTCGCCGAGTAGCCACGCGGTACTGAAGCAGCCGATGAAGATGAAGATGACCACCAGCGGCAGCGCGCCGCCGGCGAAGACGACGACGAACGGCAGCACCAGGGCCAGTGAGGTACCCGGGCTGATGAAGGTCAGGGACTGGAACAGCACCTCGATCAGGCCGACGCTCTCGGACTCGAGCGTGCTGACCTTGCCTGAGCCGGCCGTGACGTCTTGCGGGAGTGCGCTCATCGATGTGCTCCCTCGGGGTTACGAATGGGACGTGGTCTGGATGGTGCCGAGGTCGACCGGCAGGCCGATGCCGGTGATGTACCGCGACGCGTCCGAGGCCAGGAAGAGCACTGCCGCGCTGACATCCTCCGGCTCGACGTACGGCACTGGCATCGCGTTGTGGTCGTAGAAGCCCGCCATCGCTTCCTCGCGCGTCGGGTTCTCCAGATCCGGCCGGTAGAGCCGGTAGGACGGATCGTTGTGGATCATCGGCGTGTTGACGGTCGACGGCAGGATGGCGTTCGCCCGCACGAAGTACGGCCCGAGATCAAGCGCCAGCGACCGGGTCAGCCCCATCACGCCGTGCTTGGCGGCGTTGTAGTGCGGCATGAAGCCCAGGGCCTTCACCCCGCAGGTCGAGCTGATCAGCACCAGCGAGCCGGACTTACGCTCGATCATCTGCGGGATCGCGAACCGGACCGTGTTGAACGCCCCGGTGAGGTTGATGTCGATCATGTCGGCCCAGGTCTGGTCGTCCATCTCCCAGACCGAGCCGGGAGTCCAGATGCCCGCGTTGGCGACGACGATGTCGATCTTCCCGAACGTGCTGAGCGCCAGATCGGTGGCTGCGCGCATGTCCGCCGAGGAACGGACGTCGGCCACGACCGTCTCCACCCGGCGGCCCGCGTCGGTGACCAGCTTGGCCGTCTCGGCCAGGTCGGCTTGCGTGCTGAGCGGGTACGCGACGGTGGCGACCGGGCCGCACAGATCGACGGCCACGATGTCGGCGCCCGCGCCCGCGAGCACGGCCGCGTGCGAGCGGCCCTGACCGCGCGCGGCCCCGGTGATCAGGGCTACCTTGCCCTCAAGTGTTCCTGCCACAGCCACCTCGCATTGTCCTGCTCCACCCGGATACCTGCGAGCTGCGTAGTACGCCGCGTCCATCGCGTCGTGTACGGCATACGAGCATCTGACCGTATGATGTATAGTTCGCGGGAACGGTGTCAAGCATCTCTCGGTGATCCGGCAGCTCGCGGCCGATAGTGCGCGCGGCGTGCGCGCACTTACAATCGGCGCAGGCTGCGCTGTCGTCCGGAAGGAAGAACCCGCACTTGGCACAGATAGCGAAGGTCAGGGACGCCGCGGATCCTGACGTGCAGGGTGAGTTCGTGCAGTCCCTGGAGCGCGGGCTGGCGGTGATCCGCGCGTTCGGGTTCCGGCGGGTCAGCCTGACGATCACTGATGTCGCGGAGGCCACCGGGCTGACCCGGGCCACCGCACGGCGGTTCCTGCTGACGCTGGTGCGCATGGGCTACGTGCGCAACGACGGGCGCGACTACTGGCTGCGGCCGCGAGTGCTGGAACTCGGCTACGCCTACCTGTCCGGGATCGAGTTGCCGGAGGCGGCCCGCCCGTTCATGGATGAGCTGGTGGACGACGTCGGCGAGTCAACCTCGATCGCGGTCAGGGACGACGACGACATCATCTACGTCGCGCACGTCGCGCCGCAGCGGGTGATGACGATCAACGTGCCGATCGGGGGCCGGGACCCGCTGTACTGCACGGCGCTCGGCCGGGTACTACTGGCGGCGGAGCCCGCCGCCGAGATCGACCGGTACCTGCAGACGGCCGACCTGCGCGCCCACACCGCCGCCACGGTCACCGAGCCAGCCGGATTGCGGCTGGCGCTCGAGCGGGTCAGCGCCGACGGCTACTCGCTCATCGAGGATGAACTGGAGGACGGCCTCGTCGCGATGGCCGTGCCGGTCCGTGACCCTGAGGGCGCAGTGATCGCGGCGATGAACCTGTGCTCCTACTCGCTGCGCACCAGCCCGGCTGAACTAGTTGGCCGCGGGCTGCCGTTGCTGCGCAAGGCGGTCGCGGGCATCGAGGCGGAGATGCGCGCCGCGCTCCAGCTCAGCCCCTGACTCCGGCCCCGGACGACCGGGAATCCGGCCATCCCGTATCCGCGGGCAGCTCCCGGCCGGGACCGAGGGCAGCTAGTACCGCGCGCCCGGAATGCCGGCCAGTGTCTCACTCCAGCCGGTCATACCCGGATGAGGATCTCGCCGTGCAGGATGCTGATCCAGCCGTCCGGATCGGCCGCCCAGTCGCGCCAGGCCGCGGCGATCTGCTCCAGCTCCGCCGGCGTGGCCAGCCCGGAGCCGGTCAGCTGCACCGCGATGTCCGAGCTGACGATCCGGTCGGCCCACATCCCGCCCCACCCAGCGCCGGCCGGCCCGGCGTAACACCACGTAGCCGACGACGCCCGGACGTCCCGGCAGCCCGCGGCGTGCGCCCACGCGAGCAGGTGCCGGCCCGCGTCAGGCTCACCGCCGTTGGCCCGCGCGGCCGCGTGGTATAGCTCGTTCCAGCGGTCCAGGCCGGGGCTGGCCGGATACCAGGCGAACCCGCCGTAGTCGCCGTCGCGAGCCGCGACCACGCCGCCGGGCCTGGACACCCGGACCATTTCGCGCAGCGCCGCGACCGGGTCGGCGAGGTGCTGCAGCACCTGGTGCGCGTGCACGACGTCGAACGAGCCGGCCGGGAAGTCGAGCGCGAGGACGTCACCGACGACGAAGTCGACTGTGGTGCAGCCGCGCCGCGTCACCTCGTCCCTGGTGTACTGCAGCACCCGCGCCGACGTCTCCAGCGCGGTCACCCGGCCGGGCGCCACGAGCGCGGCGAGGTCAGCCGTGATCGTGCCGGGTCCGCTCCCGACGTCGAGCAGCGACAGCCCCCGCCGCAGCTCAGGCAGCAGGTAGCCGGCCGAGTTCTCGGCGGTCCTGGTGCGGTGCGAGCGCAGGACGCTCTCGGCGTGGCCGTGCAGATACCGGGGCCCGGACACCATGAACCCGACCCTAGCCGAGCGAGATCCGCGGCCCGCGTCGCCGCCTCAGCCTGCCGTCAAGCGGCCGGCGGCACCGGGACGCACGCCGTGGCGGCCCCCAGGGCCTCGCCCAGGCTCGCGAAAATCGGGATCAGGCGGTCGATGCCGGTGACTACGAAGATGCGCAGCACGTCGGCCCCGGACATGACCAGGCGGACCTCGCTGCCCCCGGCTTCGGCCCGCTGGTGCGCGCGGACCAGCACGTTCAGGCCGGCCGAATCGCAGAAATGCGTGCCGGACATGTCGACCACCAGCGTGCGGCGGCCGTCCGCGCCCGCCGCCAGCAACGTCGTGCGTAGCAGGCCGGCGGTGGTGATGTCGATCTCCTCGGGCGCGGCGATGACGGGAATGCCGCCTTCTAGCCTGACCGGGAAGCTGGCCTCGGACATGTCGCTGCACCTCCTGCTACCAACAGACGGGCCCGGCCAGGACGAGCGAGCCAGGGCATCTCAAGGATCGGCGATGCACCGAAGCGGTGTCAATATTCTCCTGAAAAAAATCTCGCGTGATTACCTTCGCGATCATGCACTCAGGTTATTTTACTCCTGAGCATCTCGTCTGGTGACGTTATACTAGGTCACATGAGTTTTCCCGACGAGCGCAGCGGGAGCTGGACGCTGCTCACTGGCCACGGGCACGTGCTCGTGGAGATTGCCAGAGACCCGGAGGCCCGGGTCCGTGACATCGCCGACGGCGGCGGGCGTCACCGAGCGCACCGCTCAGGCGATCGTCGCAGATCTGGAGGCGGCCGGCTATATCACCAGGACCAGGACGGGCCGGCGGACCCGTTACGCCGTGAACACTGACAGCGTGTTCCGGCACCCGGCCCAGGAAGGGCTCCGCATCGGGCCGTTCCTGAGGCTGCTGGCGGCGGCCGCCAGTGGAAGCTCAGGCGAGCCCGCCGGCGCCGCCGGGTCGGCACCCGCTAGTAGCGGATAACGCCTGGCGTTCCGCCGCCGCAGCCAATCGCCTCGCCGTTGATGGCGACGGACAGCGGTGAGGCCAGAAACGTGATCACGGCCGCTACCTCGCTGGCGTCGATCAGCGTGCGGGTCAGGCTGAGCCGGGCCATCCGGCGCTCGATCTCGGCTGCGTCCGTGCCCGCGGCCTGCGCCCGGCCCGCGACCACGGCGGCCGTGGCCTCGGTGCGGGTGAGACCAGGATGCACGGCCGTCACGTTGACCCCGGTGCCGGCGAGTTCGTCCGCGAGGTTTTTTGTCAGCGCCCCGATCGCGACGTTGCGGATCGAGCCGATGACCGAGCCGGTGCTGAACGCCGCCAGCCCGCTGACGCTGATGATGCGGCCCCAGCCGCGCTCCGCCATGCCGGGCGCGACTGCCTGCGCGCACCGCAGGTAGCCCAGCACCTTGACGTTCACGTCCGACCAGAACGCGTCCGTCGTGACCTCGGGCAGGGACAGCGGCGGCGCCTGCCCGGCGGGCTTGGCCGCGCAGTTGACCAGGATGTCGATACCGCCGAGCAGTTCTTCCGCGGTGGCGACCAGGCGCCGTACTGACGCGTCGTCGCCGGTATCCACCTCGACCGCGTGCACTTCCCGGCCGGCCTGCGCGCCGAGGCTGACCGCGGCGTCCGCCAGCCGGCCCGGGTCGCGCGCGGCGATGGCCACCTGGGCACCCTCCGCCAGCAGCGCGGCCGCCGTCGCCTTGCCGATGCCGCGGCTTCCGCCGGTCACGAGCGCACGCCGTCCGGCCAGTTGGAGATCCACTCGCACCACCCGCGATCACGCCGGACCGCGGCAGCCCGGCTAGCTCCTGTCCGGTGCCATCATTCCAAGTCGGTCACCGTCGGCGGCTTCCGGCATGTCTGGCACGGATACGCCGCCGGGCAATCGCAGCGGCGATAGATATCCTGCCGGAATGATCACTTGCGTCGTCGAGTACGTCATTGACCCGGCGAAGATCGACGCCTTCGGGTCCTTCGCCCGGCGCTGGATGGAACTGGTCGACCGACATGGCGGCAGGCACCATGGCTACTTCCTGCCGGCGGAGGGCGCGAGTGACAAGGCACTCGCGCTGTTCAGCTTTCCGAGCCTGGCCGCCTACGAGCAGTATCGGGCGCTCTTCGGCACGAACCCGGATTTCGCGGCGGCTGACCGCATCAGGGACGAGAGCGGGTGCGTACTTCGGTACGAGCGGACGTTCATGCGTCCGCTGCTTCCCGGTGACCCGGCCGCCGGCGAGCCGCCGTCCACCCGGCCTCCGCCGGATTGACGAGGCAGGCGGTTTGTCGCTGCCGCGGCCGCCGGGAGATGATCCTGACGAGGTGGAATCGGAGGCTTGGTGGCGATAACTGACGCGGGCGGCGCGCTGGCCGGCGTGCGCGTGCTTGACCTCACCGGCAGCGTGGCGGGCGCCGTCGCCGGGATGCTGCTCGCCGACCTCGGCGCCGACGTGGTCAAGGTGCACCCGCCAGGACCGGTTCCGCTCGCGCGCCGAGCGCGGTGCGGCGATGTGGGACCGCGGCAAGCGCGCCGTCACGGCGGACCCGTCGAGCGCGGCGGACCTGCTGGCGCTCGACCGGCTGATCGACGGCGCGGACGTGCTGCTCGTCGGCACCAGCGGGCCAGGCATCACCTACCGCGGCCTCATCGATCGCGGCCGCCGGCCGGGCCAGCCGTGCTTCTGGGTCGCCATGCCGCCCTACCTGCTCGACGAGACGCCCTGGCCGGGCGGCCGAGGAATCGGCGGGCCTGCTGTTCGCCTGGCTCGGTCACGCGTGGAACCAGTCGTCGTACGACGACGTCCCGTTGACTGCCTGTTCCCGCTCGCGCTGTACATGCAGGGCATCTGGGCCGCGATCGTCGCGGTCGCGCTGCTGACCGGCCGCCAGCGCGGCCTTGCCCTGGCCCCGCTGGCGGTGGCGGGCGGCGCGCACGGCGCGCCAGCTAGTCTCGCCGGGCAACTTCGCCGCGGGCCGCGACGAGCCGCACGTCCACCGGCCCGGGAGGTCCGGGCGGGACGCTGCCGAACTACCGGACCTACCGCTGCGCCGACGGCCAGTGGCTGTTTCTCGGCGCGTTCACGCAACGCCTTCATCGAGCGCGGGCTGACCGCCGCCGGCGCCGGATGGATCTTCGACGATCCGCGCGTGGGCGGAGACCCAGGGAACCTGCGGCTTGGGAAGAACCTGACCTGGGTCGCCCGCGAGCTTGAGAAGGTGTTCGCGACCCGGCCGCGGGCCGAGTGGCTTGACCTGCTTGAGGCGGCGGACTGTCCCGCGGCACCGGTCGACGAGATCGGCACGTGGCTGGACCACGACCAGGTCAGGGCGCTCGGGCTGCGCCTGGAGGCGGTCAGCGACACGGGCCAGCGGGTCGTGATGCCGGGCCCGCTGATCGACCTGTCGCTGACGCCGGTCAGCGTCCGCGGGCCGGCCGCCACCTCCTGGCCGGGCATCACCGAGCTGCGGCACGCTGTGGTCCGCAGCGGCCGGGTCCCGGCGGCAGCCCGACGGCGGCCAGCCTCGACGGTGGCCAGCATCGCGAAGCGCCGGCCGGCGCGCCGGAGCCGCTCAGCCGCCGCTAGTCCGGCCTTCGCGTGCTCGACCTCGGCACGATCATCGCCGGCCCGTACGTCGGGACGCTGCTCGCCGATCTCGGCGCGGACGTCATCAAGATCGAGCGGCCGCCGCTCGGCGATGAGTTCCGGGTGGCGCACGGCGGCCGCGGCGGTTCCAGCTTCGAGGTGTACAACCGCGACCAGCGCAGCGCGCTGCTCGACCTGTCCGGCGGCAAGGCCGGCTGCTGTTCGACCGCCTCGTCGGCTCGGCGGACGTCGTGGTGGACAACTACCGGGCCGGCGTCGTCGACCGGCTCGGCATCACGCACGACCAGCTGGCCGCCATCAACCCCGCGGTCGTCACCGTGTCGATCAGCGCCTTCGGCGAGCACGGGCCCGCTCGGCCGCCGGCCGGGCTTCGACCCGGTCATCCAGGCGATGAGCGGCATCATGCGCGCCCAGGGCGGGCCGGACCAGGCCGACAGCCCCGCGTTCCTGACCGTCCCCATCAACGACGTGCTCGCCGCGGGCCTCGGCGCGCTCGGCGCTGCGCCGCGCTGCTCGCCCGCGCCCGCCTCGGCCGCGGACAGCACGTCGGCGTCACGCTGTGCGCCGCGTCCTGCCTGCTCCAGTCCGAGTTCCTGACCAGCAGGTTCCCGGCCGAGTCCGGGTCCCCGGCGCAGCCCGACGGGAGCGGCGCCTATCCGACGGGCGGCAGGGACTTCGCCGGGCCCGGCCCGCTCGACCGGCTCTACCAGGCCGCCGACGGCTGGGTCAGGCTCGCCGCCGGCTCGCGCGCAGCTCGCCGCGCTCGCGGCCGGCCTGGCCCCGCCAGCGTGGCGCGACGGCGAGCGGCCCGGCGGCGACGAGGCACCTGGCAGGCCGGAATCGCGGCGCTGCTCGCGGACCTGCCGGCGGCCGAGGTAATCGCCCGCGCCCAGCGCGGCCGGGATTCCCGCGGTCCGCGCCCGTCAGGCGCCGGAGCTCACCGCCGACGACGCAGCTCATCCGCCACGGCCTGCTGACCGTCATCGACCGCGACGATCGCGGCGTCACCTGGGTCGGCCCTGGCCGCTGGCTGGAGATGCCCGGCCTGCCCCCGCGGCCGCCGGGGGAGGCTCCCAGAGCCGGGCGAGCACACCGAGGCGGTACTGCGCGAGGCGAGCCGGGTGGCCGGGCAGGGCGTGCGTGCAGGCTGACCCCGGCCGCCCGGAGGTCAGCTCCCGTCTGCGGCGAGCCCGTCAGGCCGGGATGGCCGAGACCACGTGCTCGGCGATGGCCAGGCTCGCCGTCGCGGCGGGCGACGGGGCGTTCCGCACGAGCAGTACCTGGCCGGACGCCTCGAGCACGAAGTCGTCCTCCAGACTGCCGTCCCGGCGCACGGCTTGCGCCCGCACGCCGGACTTGGACCGGACGAGGTCGGCCAGCTCCAGGTTCGGCAGGTAGGCCCGGACGAGGCTGAGGTAGCGGCGCTTGGACAGCGATCCCCTGATCTCGCTGACCCCGGCCCGCCAGTGCTTCTTTGCCAGCTGCCAGGTCCCCGGCCAGCGCGCGATCCGGCTCAGGTCGGCCATGCTGACGTCCCGCCAGCGGTAGCCCTGGAGGGCGAGCGCGAGCACTGCGTTCGGGCCGACGGCGACGGTGTCGTCGACGTGCCGGGTGAGGTGCACGCCGAGGAACGGGTATCGCGGGTCGGGCACCGGGTAGACCATGCCGCGCACCTGGTGCCTGGCTTCGGGCCGCAACTCGTAGTACTCACCGCGGAACGGCACGATCTGCAGGTCCCCGGCCCGGCCCAGCTCGCGGGCGAACCGGTCGCCGGTCAGGCCGGCGCACACGATCACGTAATCGAAGGTCAGCTGCTGGTCGCCGGCTGTCAGCCGCACGCCACTCGACGTCTCCCGGATGCTCGTGACCGGAGTGCTGAGCAGGACCTTGCCGCCCCCGGCGGTGACCTCCGCGGCGAGCGCCTCGGTCATCGCGACGAAGTCGACGGCCGCGGTGCTCGGCGAGTGCACGGCCGCGACGCCCTGGATACACGGCTCGATCTCGGCGATCTGGCCGGCGGTCAGCCGCCGGATCCCCGGAACCTGATTCGCCGTCGCCCGCCGCTCGATCTCGGCCAGCGGCCCCAGCTCGGCGTCGCTGGCGGCGACTATCAGCTTGCCGAGCTCGCGGAGCGGGACGTCATGCTGCTGACAGAACTCGCGGGTGAGCGCGGCCCCGCGGCGGCACAGCGTGGCCTTCAGGCTGCCCGGCGGGTAGTAGACCCCGGCGTGCACCACGCCGCTGTTGTGCCCGGTCTGGTGCGCGGCGACGTGATCTTCCTTCTCCAGCACCGTCACCTCGGCGGCCGGATACCGCAGCGTCAGCTCCCTGGCGACCGCCAGGCCCAGGATCCCGGCGCCGACCACGCACACTGAGTTCAGACCGCTAATCTCCGGCCAGCCAATCTGCCCGCTGTCAGCAAGGCCTCCAGGCAATGGGACACGACGGTACGCAGGCGCGCGACCGGCACACAGCCTACGGCGGGGGGAGCTGGCTGACTATCCGCGCCAGCCCGTCACTGCGCGCGCAGCCCGCCGCCACCGGCCCAGCTAGGACTGCAGGAAGGCCAGGACTGCGAGGACACGGCGGCTGCTGTCCGGTGACTCGCTCAGCCCGAGTTTGATGAAGACGCTGCGCACGTGCGACTCGACCGTCCTGGGCGAAATGACCAGGCGGCCGCAGATCGAGTGGTTGGAGTGGCCCTCGGCCATGAGGCTGAGGATTTCCTGTTCCCTTTCGGTCAGCTCGTCGAGGGGCCCGTGTTCTCGGCTGCGGTTGAGGAGTTGAGCGACGATGGCCGGATCGATGACGCATTCCCCCGCGCACACCCGGCGAAGGGCATCACCGAGGACAGACGAGTCATAGACCCGGTCTTTGAGCAGGTAGCCGGAACTAGCTGGGTGGTCCGCCAGCAGGGCGGACGCGTAACGCGATTCCAGATAGCTCGAGAGCAGCAGTACCGCGGTGCCTGGATGGCGCTCGCGGATGATGGCAGCCGCCTGCAGCCCTTCGTCGGTGTGAGTCGGCGGCATCTTGATGTCGATCAGCGCGACGTCCGGCGCCGTCCGGCCGACCAGGTCAAGCAGGCCATCCAGATCCCCGGCCGCACCAGCGACCTCAAAGGCCGCCTCGGCGAGCAGGCGCGTGAGGCCCTCGCGCAGCAGAGCCATATCCTCCGCGATCACGACGCGCATGGAATCGCCGCCTCGATCGCTATCTCGCCACCGGCTGCCACGAGCGCGACTGACCCTTCGAGCGCCACAATACGATCTTGCGCGCGGGCCACGATTTGCTCTCCGGCGGCCGGGGAGAGGCCCGCCGTGCTGAGCCGGATCTTCAGCAGATTCTGGCCGTCGCTAACCGCAACCGCGACCGCACGCCGATCGGAGTTCTGGCCCGCGATCGCGATGGCGTCGTCCACCAGCCGGTAGGCCGCCGCCACTGCTGCCGGGTGCCGGCGCAGCATCATGTCCCGCAACGACCAGCGGCACCGGGCTGCTCTCGGCGAGGGTCCGCAGGCCCGCCACGAGGCCGGCGTCGGTCAAGACGACGGGGTGGATGCCGTGGGCGAGATCGCGAAGCTCTTCGAGCGCGATGCCGACCTCGCCGCGGGCGTCCGCATAACAAACGCTCAACGCCGGCGGCGCGGCTACGCTCGCCATCTGCAGCAGTACCTGCAGTGCGATCAAGCGCTGCTGCGCGCCGTCATGGAGGTCCCGCTCAAGGCGCCGTCGCTCCGCGTCGGCCGTCTCGACGATCCGCAGCCGGGAGGCGGCGAGCTCGCCGAGCTCGGCGCGCAATCGCGCGCGCGCGGCCAGGTGCTCCACACCGAGACCGGCGGCTCGGACAGCCGCGGCTAGCTGGTACGACGCTCCGGCCAGGCCCGCGCTGTACCGGACTTCGGCGACGAGGGTGCCGGCCCGGGTAACCCGGATGACTGCGAGTGGGCTACCAGCCACTCGGGCTGGCTCCCCGGCGGAGTCGACGACAGTGCCGTCATCGCGGGGGAACACGAGCGTGAGTTCCGGGTCATCGATACTGGTGGCCAGGGCCTGCCGGACCGAATCGGCATCCGGGACCGCCGCGAGGACCACCTCGGTCACGCGCCCGGCCAGTCGTCGTGCCCGCAGCACGCTGCCGGCGACGCCGACGGCCATGACCAGCACAAGGCCGCACTGCGCGAGCCACCAGGTGCGCAGCGTCGGATCCGTCTCTGACGTCGGTAGCTGCAGCGCGTGACCAGCGCTGACGGCCGCGAGCAAGGCAATCGCGGCGCCGCCGAGAACGAGCGGGGCAGTCAGCAGCCGGACGATGCGGGGTGCGCGGAGCCAGCGCCAGATAGTCCGCGCGGCGAGGCCAGCTCCGCACCCGATGGTGAGGACCAGTCCCCAGTGCAGAAAATCGGCGTACAGCGCCGGATCGGACCGGATCTTCGCGAGGTTATCCGCGCAGGAGAAGCACCCGGTCGCGCGCGGGTCGAACACGGCGGCTGGCAGCAGGCCCCTGACCGCTCCTGCGGTCACCAGGCTCAGCGTGATGAGGGCCACGTCGAAGCGGCGCAATCGCGCCAGCGGGCAGGCCAGGGCAGCCGAGCCGGCCAGTGCCGGCGCCAGCTGGCCCCCGGCGAGAGACGCAGTGAACAGCAGGCCCGAGCCGGCATCCGGGATGGGGACCTGGGCCAATATGATCGCCGGGCCGGTTAACGCGAACAGCCACCCGCACGTCATCGACCCCGCGATCCAGAGCGAGGCCCAGTCCGGCGATGACCGCGCCGACCGCGGCGCTCACCTGCAGAGCGTTCTGCCAGCCGGCACCGCCGCCGAGCGCCGCACCGGCATGCGCCGCCGCAAGCCGCGAAGTCTCGACGCCCAGGGCCAGTACCAGCACCGACCCGGCGACGAGCGCGGTACGCGAGCTCGCGATCATAACGGGAGCGTGACAGGGGTTGACGCGGCGGGCAAGCGGCGGCCAGTCTGCAGCTAGCGGGCGGGTTTCGGTGTCCGCACTGATGTCCCCAGGGCTGGAATCGGGCAGCGTGTCCGGCATGAACCGAACCAAACGAATCCCGACGCTGGCCGGGCTCGCGGCTGCTTTAGTCGGATTGGCCGGGTGTCAAGGCCTGCCGACAGTCAGCAAGGCGGGCACCATCCAGCATGCTGCGACTGTCATCCGGCTTCAGATGCCCGATGAGAACGACCCGGACGGGCTCTACTTCGCCCAGGACGTGGCGCGTCGCTCCCACGGGACGCTGAAGATTGTCATCGACTCCAGCAGCTATCCGAGCACGCTGCCCGCGAACGAAGCACGCCTCGTCGCCGCGCTGCGGGCCGGTACTGCGGGCTTCAGCTACCAGCCCGCGCGCGACTTCGCGGCGGCGGGAGTCCCTGGCTTCCAGGCACTGGACGCGCCATTCCTCGTGACCACAGTCCGGGCCAGTGAGCAGCTGGCAGCCAGTCCGCTGGCGCGCACCGTGCTCGGTCAGCTGTCATCCCTTGGCCTCGTGGGCATCGGGCTGATCCCGGCCGAGCCGCGCCAGATCCTGTCGACCCGGCCGCTGATCGCGCCATCAGCGTTTGCCGGGATCCGGTTGCGAATCACCGACAATCCCGAAACCGCGGCGCTCGCCGCTGCCATCGGCGCCCGAGCCGTGCAAGGCACGTCCGCCAGCCAGGTACGCGGCCTGCTGCAGTCAGGATCGATTACCGGCGTGGAGACTTCGCCCGAGTACATTCTGGATAACTCCTACAACGCCGACGCCTCCTACCTGACTTCCTACGCAGTAATCCCCAAGTTCGAAACGATCGTTGCCACCCGCGCGGCCTGGCACGCGCTCACCGCGGCGCAGCGGGCCGCGATCAGCCGGGCCGCCGCCGACACCCTCGTCCACGCCCGGCAGCTACCGGACCGCGAGAGTCAGGAACTCGCCGGTTTCTGCGCGGGCGGCCTCGTCATCGACGCGCCGTCGCCAGCGCAACTCGCCGCCCTGGCGCGGGAATCGAGCGGCGCCGTACCCGCAGGCGCGCAGGTCAGCGCCATGGTCCGGATGATCGGGGCAGCCATCCCCGGCATCGCCCCGCAGCTGAGCCCTATTCCCCTCCCCCCAGCGTGCCGCATCGCCACGACGGCCGCGCAAGCGATCGCGCTGCATCGGCTGGAGGTCCCCGGCGGCCCGAGACTACGCGGCGGCGCGACCATCCCGCCGGGCACCTACGTCACGACCGACACCGTGGCTGACTGGCGAGCAGGCGGTCAGTTCGGCGCCGACTGGAACACGCCGGTCACGTTCACCTGGCACCTGTATCCGGACGGGAAGGTCTATCAAACCCAGCAGCCCGACTTCCCCGACCAGCCGTTCGGCCGGGGCCGCTACGTCGTGAGAGGCGACGAGGTCACCTTCATCTGGGATCCGTACATGGGACTGACTCCCGAGATGGTGCGCTGGAGCTACTTCGGCGGGCAGCTGACTTTCAGCATCCTGCACGTGCAGGACACGGCGAGCCGCATCACCTACATCGCACACCCGTGGCGCAAAGTCGGCTGAGAGCAGCGGCCGGCTGCGCGACGGTACTTGCCGCCGGCGCTGGCGCTGAACTCGCCAGTCCCGGCTCTGCGCTCCCGCTGACCGGGGCCGACTATGCGGTCGGCGCCGGTTTCACGCTGGCCAGCGTGTGGCTCAGGTCCGATCGCGCGAGCTGGCGGCTGAGCCTGGCGACGGCCGCGAGCTGGTTCGCCGGCACCGCCGCGGCCGCGCTCCCGGGCTTGCCCGGCGTACGTGGCTGACGTGGCCGTCCTCGCCTACCGCGGCTTCCTCGTGCACCTGCTCGTGCGCGCGCTCGGCCGGCCAGCGCCGGGCCGCGGAGCGACCTTCCTTATCGCTGCCGGTTACCTCGCCGTGCTACTGCCCGTGCCTGCAGTCGGACTGGTAACTGCCGCGCTGGCGGTCGCGCTGACGGCCGTGACCGGCCGGGCCGCACGTCGGGCACCGGCCGACCGCCGGCCGGTGCTGATAGCGACCGCGGTCTGCACCGCCGCGCTAGCCGCCTGCTGGTCGCTTGCCGCTGCCGGTGCCGCCGGGCCGGGCCTGCAGCTCGGCAACGACCTGGTGCTGCTCTCAGCCGCGACGGTGCCGGTTGTCTGCTCGGCTCAGCGCGGCTGGCTGCCGGGCGCGATCAGCGCTCTCATCGTCGAGCTCGGCCCGTCGGATCGTAGGGCCGCGCCGGTGTCTGCTCAGCTGGCCAAGGCGCTCGCCGATCCGGATCTTGAGGTGCGCTACGCGGTACCGGGGCTGGGCTGGTTCGATGAGGCGGGGCAGCCCGTCGAGGCCCCGCCCGCCGACCGCAGCGGCGATGGCGCGCGGGTGACGCGGGTTGCCGCGCCTGCCGGCGGCGAGGTCGCGGTGCTCCATGGGAGGGCGGCTTCAGCCGGATCGGCGCTGGCCCGCGCGTCGGCGACTGCCGCGGCCCTGGCCCTGGACAACGCCCGGCTCGGCGCCGAGGTCCGGCAGCAAGCCGCCGCGGTCCGGGAGTCCCGGCGACGTCTGCTGACCGTCGGCGACACCGAACGCCGAGTCCTCGAGGCCCGGTTGCGCGCCGGCCGGCGGCCGGCTGCAGCGCGTCGACGAGTCTCTGGCCGGGCTGGCCGGCCAGGATGCGGCCGAGATCCGCAGTCAGCTCGCCATCGCGCTTGATGACCTGGCGCGGCTCGCTCAAGGCCTATTCCCGAGCGCACTCACCGCGCGCCCGATCGAGGAAGTCCTGCGTGATCTCGCCAACGGCATGGTGATACCGGTGAAACTTGCCACCAGCGGCCCGCTGGAGATGATGTCGGCCGAACAACGGGCGCTGGCTTATTTCTTCTGTGCCGAATGCCTCGCCAACCTCGCTCGGCACGCCCGCGCAACGAGGGCATCCGTGGAGCTACACACTCGACGGACGTCGTCTCACGATGAGCGTGCTCGACGACGGTCAAGGCGGCGCGACGCTCTCCGGATCTCGCGGCTTGCGCGGGCTGGCGGACCGGATCGAAGTCGCCGGCGGCTCGCTGGCCGCGGACAGCCCGCCCGGCGGCCCGACGTGCATCCGCGCCGACGTTCCGCTGACCTGACCCGCTCGCGCTGGCCGAGCGCTCCGCCAGGCGATTTCAGTGGTGACACTGATGACCGGGCCAATCACCCATAAATACCGTCGTCGCAGAGTCTCTCGATCTAAGGAAGGCATTCGCGATGTCGGTTCACCTGGCTCATGAAGCGTCGCCGCATCCTGACCGCGATCCGCGCAGCCGCGTGGTCCGGCGGTATGCCGGAGCGGCGGCCGCCGCCATTCTCGCAGTCACGGTAATCGCCGCAGCGGCTCCGGCCGGCGCTACCTCGACGGGCGGGGCTAACCGTCTGAGTCACGCCGGGCAGGTAGGCGGAGCTGCGCGGAGCGTGCTTAGCGGCGGGTCGACGCAGCGCGCGATCGTTCTCGCGCCGACCGTCTCAGTGGGGAACGGCCCCGACGGACTGGCCCTGGACCCGGCGACCCACACCCTGTACAGCAGCAACCAGAATTCTGATTCAGTCTCGGTGATCAACATCGCTGGCTGCGACGGCGCGCACAGTCGAGGCTGCCGTCAGCGAGTCCGCTCGGTGTCCCTGCCGGCTGGCGCCAGCCCGCAGGGGATTGCCCTGGACCGGGCCACCGGCACCATCTACGTGGCCAACATCGGCGGCAACTCGATCTCGGTGATCAACGCGAGGACCTGCAATGCCGCCAACTTCTCCGGGTGCCGGCAGGCCCCGGCGAGCATCAAGGACCCGGGCGGGCCGATAGCGCTTGCCGTGGATCAGGCCACCGACACGGTCTATGTGGCCAATATCGGCGACAACTTCTCTGGCCAGAGCCGCACCGTGTCAGTAATCAACGGAGCCACCTGCAACGGCCAGCGGCACTCCGGCTGCGCTCGCCCGCCGCGCAGGGTCAGAGTAGGGGAAGGTCCGGACGGCGTCGCCGTCGACCAGGCCACCGACTCGGTCTACGTGGTCAATAACGGTCCCACCAACAACGGCGACACTGTCTCGGTGCTCAACGGGGCCACCTGCAACGGCAGCCGGCACTCCGGCTGCACGCAGGCCGCGGCGACGGCCCGGGTCGGACACGGCCCGTTCTGGATTGCCGTCGACCAGGCCACTCACACCGCCTACACCGCCAACAACACCGACTCAACCGTCTCGGTCATCAACACCGCTACCTGCAACGCCCGCCGGCACTCCGGCTGCCGCCAGCACACATCCGCCGTCCCGGTCGGCTTCCGCCCCTGGGCACTGACGATCGACAGTGCCCGGCACACCGTCTTCGTCGCCAACAACCAGGACGACACAATCTCCGCGCTCAACACGCTGACCTGCGAGGCGACGCACAGATCCGGCTGCAGCCAGCGCCCGGCCGCCGCGCAGGTCGGCAAGTCCCCGCAAGCCGTGATCACCGACCCAGCCAACGACACCATCTACGCGGCCAACTTCACCGACAGCACCATCTCCGTGATCAACGACGCCCGCTGCGACGCCGCCCGCACCCAAGGCTGCCGCCATCAGGCTGCCATTGCCCGAGTCGGGGCCGGCCCGGACGCGATCGCCGTTGACCGGGCGAACGACAGCGTCTATGTCGCTAACGGCGGCGGCACCACCTTTTCTGGCGGCGGCAACACGGTCTCGGTCATCGACGCCGCCACCTGCAACGCCCGCCGCCGAACCGGATGCCGGCGGACAGCCGCCATCCGCGTCGGCAGCGGACCGGACGGAGTAGCCGTCGATCAGGCCACCGGCACCGTCTACGTCGCCAACAGCGGCGCCGGCACGATCTCGGTCATCAACACCGCGACCTGCAACGGCCACCGGCACTCCGGCTGCGGCCAGACTCCCCCGACCATCACCGTCGGCAGCGGGCCGGCCGGGATAGCGGTCGATCAGGCCACCGGCACCGTCTACGTCGCCAACAGCGGCGCCGGCACGATCTCGGTCATCAACACCGCGACCTGCAACGGCCACCGGCACTCCGGCTGCGGCCAGACTCCCCCGACCATCACCGTCGGCAGCGGGCCGATCGGCGTCGCGGTCGACGACGCTACCGGCACCGTCTACGTCACAGATCTCGGCAGCAACTTCTCAGGGGACACTGTGTCGGTTATCAACGCCGCCACCTGCAACGCGCAGCAGCACTCCGGCTGCGGCCAGACTCCGGCCCAGGTCACCGTCGGTCCGGCCCCGTGGGGCATAGCAGTCAACCAAGCCAGCAACACCATCTACGTGGCTAACAACAACGGCGGCGACGGCCCGGCCAGCCTCTCGGTGCTGAACGGCGCTACCTGCGACGCGAGCAACACGTCCGGCTGTGGTCAGGTTCCGCCCGCCATTCGCGGCGTTGGCCGCGCCCCTAACGGCATTGCCGCCGACCCGTCCACCCACACCGTTTACACAGCGAACGCGCTCGACGCCACCGTCTCGGTTGTCGACGTCGCCGCTCCCATCGCGGGCCACCCGGCGTCACCGCCGAGGGTCGCCGTGGGCAGCCTGCCCGAAGCCATCGCCATCGACACCGGAAACCACACCATCTACATCGCCGATGCATTCGACGGCACCGTCTCGATCCTGTCCGAGCAGCCGGTCCGCGCGCCTCAAACCGCCGCTGGCCTCCGCGCAAACACGAGGTAGCACCCTAGGCCCGTGCCGTGGTCACGACTAGCGTCGGCACCGGCAGGGCGAGACGAAAGGATCCAACCGTGACGTGGGCTAACTACACCTTCTACTTCAACACACTTCAAATCAATCAGATGCTCAGTCAGAATAACGACAACCCGGACGTAGACAGTGCCTACTTCGCCGTGCAGGTAGGAGGGAAGATTCAGCCATGCCCGGCCTGTATGCCTAACGCCGGTCCACCTGGCGCTTTTCTCGGTCCGGTGTCGAACTTCTTCGTTCCTGCGACGGGTGAGACGCAGATCTATCTCTACGGACCCATGGGTCCCCAAGCGTGGGGTCAGGAAGCGGAACCGAATCCTTTAGAGCAGGCCTGGTCGCTTACCCTTCCCATTCAGGACACCGACTCGTTAACGGTAGTACTAGCTGTCACGAACCTGAATACCAATAAGAACCCATCAGAAGGTGAGTACATCGCCGAGGGCCTCAAGATCGGCGGGGATATCGACGCCGCCCTGGCGGCCGCTGTGTCGATAGCTGACCCTGTTGTAGGTGGCATACTCGCTGTTTTTGCCGGGGTCGTCGAATCCATCGGGGAGATTCTCGGCTGGGCAGATCTGCTTGGGAAGCCTGTATGCGCCGGTCCGGTGCTCCAGGAGGCATACAACTTCACCGGCATCCAGCTGCGGCAGGCGTGTACCACCCCTACGCCCGTCCAGAGTGTCTTCTACACCACGTTCACAGAGGCCGATCTGACTGAGAGCGCTCCGGCCGGGGGATGCAACGTGCCCAACAGCGGCCTTACGTGGTCTGTGCTTTGCGACCAAAGCGTCGATGAGACGTTCCCCGACGGACCTCCGGTCCCGGCGGCTCCGCTCCGGCCGCTCCCGGCGTCGAGGTCGCCGCGGGACTGGGTAAGCCCGACGATCGCCTGGGGCGATGGCTCGACCACAGCAGACTCCCGGGTGATCTGCCAGGTCACTGCTACCGGGAACGGACCAGCCGGCGCCGGGGACAGCGCCGCGGCGGCCGAGTCCTACATCGGCGGGCTGATCCATACGCTGAAGAACGAACGGGCTACGAGCGACATGATCGGGACCAGCGTGGCCACGCCGCGCGCCGCGGGCCTCTCCGTTCAGCAGCGGCCGCAGGCCCCGCCCAAGTTGAGGACGACTAAGCTCGCCGCCATGCCGGTCACCGCTCGGTATGCCGTCAACCTAACGGAGTCATGGACCCCTGGCCAGGCAGCCTTTAACCAGGTGAACGCGGCCGACCTCGCCGAGTTGCCCATGCTCGCCACGACCTTCAGCGCGGATGTCTACCCGACGCCCGCCGGCTCCCCCAACCACGCTGCACGCGCGATCGGCGAACCGCCCGCAGCGCCGGCCAGGACCGACCCAGTCCCTGGTTTGGGGGCGAAAACAGCAGCGGCGCCAACAGTCAGGGCTCCCATTGCGGCCGGAGGTCAACGCGGCGGCGCCGATGCGGTCGCCGCGGCTGAAGTTGCCGCCAGATGGACCGTGCCGCCCGCCTACGCGGCCTCGATTTTGCCCTCGGCGAGCGACTCCCTGCAGCTCTATGGGAGCTACGACGGCGACGGCGCGCTGATAGGCCACCAACTCCGGTACACGCGCACGGACGGGGAAGGCCTGCTAATCGCCGATGTGATGCTGGGACCGATAACAGAGCCGCTGCAGTAGTACGGCTTGGCGCCAGCGCCTACAGGGCGACAGTGCCTACAAGGTGACGGGGGCGCCGCCCGGTTGCGCGGCCGCGACTACTTCGCGCAGCGCGTCATCGCGAGTCGGAACCCCGAGCGCGAGACCAGCGAACTCGGCGGCCAGCCCGTGCCAGAGCCGGGCCCGGCGCAGCATGGCGTGGTCACCGCCGTCCACGGCGATGGTCCGGACCGCCGCGAAGTCGCTTGCGGTGCGCGCATACTGCCAGGTCATGGCCGGGCTGGTGATTCTGTCCGCGGTGCCGTGCACGAGCAGCAGCCGACGGCCCGCGAGCTGCGCGACGGGCTCTTCTGCGGGCAGCCACGGCGCGAGGCCGGCCGCCGCGATCACGGACGGATGGCCGGCCGCGCGCAGTGCTGCCCGGGCACCCAGGGAATGCCCGACGAGCACGACCGGCACCGGACCGAAACGCCGGGGCAGAGCTTCCAGCAGTTCCTCGATGTCGTCCACCGGCGAAGCCTGCGCGCCGTTCCAGCCCCGCAGCCGGAGCCTCGGCCGGATTACTGCTACCCCGCTCCCGCCCACGAGGTGCCGGATCGCCCGGCGCACCGGAATCATCCGGAGGACTGCGAGCTGCGCGGGGCTGGTCGGCCGGAGACTCACTGACTGGCCGCCATGGATCACCAGCACGACAGCGCGCGCGGTCGCCGGGCCGCCTGGTTCCGTCACACTCGCGGCGGCCATGCCGGCGAGCATATCCGCCGGCCAGGCCGGTATCCGGCGGCCGGAGCGGCCGCCGCGATCACTGGCCGGCGAGCTGGCCGACTATCTGCGCCAGTGCGGCTGGCTCCCCGACGTTCCCCGGCACGACCACTTGCCGGACCGCCCCGGCCGGCGGGTAACCCAGCTCCCAGACCGGGATCCCTGGCAGCACCTGACCGTGCACGTACGCGACCGGGACCGCGAAGGCATCCCTCGCCAGCCGGGCCGAGGTGATCCCGCCCTTGCTCACGACGGCCGCGAACTGGCCGTCCAGCCCGCGGGCCACTTGCACGACCGCGTCCATGATCTGCTCACCGGTGGCGAGGTTGAGGTGCGCGGGCAGCGGCTGGCGCGGCGTCGACAGGACGCACACCCGCGTCACCGGCAGGGACGCGGCGAGGGCGGCGGTCAGCTCCGCGCGGTACCGGTCCGGCCCGCACGCGCCGGGCAGCGCGCGGGCCAGGTCCAGCTCGTGCCAGCCGACGTTGCCGAGCCCGGCCAGGGCGGCGAGCTGAGCCGTCGCGCCGGACGTATACGACGCGCACACGACCAGTACTGGTCCGCCGGCCGGTGCGAGCGTGAGCCGGTGCGGCCGGGCGCCGGTGACGACGCTCGCCATGGTGGCAGCGCAGCGCAGCACGACCGGGCGCCCGCGCGACTGTGCCTGCGCCCACGCGGCGGCGATGATCTCCAGGTCACCGGTCGTCTCCGCGTCGGGTACGACGACGCACCGATCCGGCGCCGCGACCAGCAGGTCGGCCAGCGCGGCCGGGCCGGCAGCGCGCAGCACATCCAGCGGCATCCCGGCGGCAGGCCGGCCCGGCTCCCGTTCGCCGACCCACTCGACCAGGTCACTGCTCCGGTAGCCGAACTCGGGGTCGCGCGCGTACTCGGTCTGCGCGACCGGCACCCGGCGGCCACCGGCCGTCACGTAATGCACGCCCGCCACGGTGACCCGGCCCTGGTCGAGGAACGCGGGCACGAACAGTGCCACCGCGCCCGCCGGCGACAGCGCGTCGATCTCGGCCAGCACGTGCCCGCGCAGCGTCGAGTCGCCGCGCAGCACCAGCTGAGTGCCGGGCCCGGCCGCGGCCCGTACGTCGGCGGCGATCTGCCGGACTAATCCGACGGCGGCCGCCTCCGGCATCGCCCTGGTGTTGGTGAGCACCCACAGCGGGCCCGGCCACTGCCGGGTCGTGCGGCGCAGGGTGTCCGCGTCGGGCTTCAGCACGACCGGCAGGCCAGCGACGCCCTGCGTGCCGGTCGGGTCGTCGTCGAGGACGACGACCCGGCCGGCCGGGTGCTGGCTCATACGTACCGGCGCAGCCTGGATCCCGCGAACCGGTCCGGGCTGAAGTCAGCCAGCACCGGCTCGGCCTTGGCGGTGAGGATCAGCTGCGCCAGCGCCCGCCCGGAGCCGGGCGACAGGGATACCCCCTGCATCGCGTGCCCGTTGGCGAGGTAGGCGTTGGCGGTGCCCGGCGCCCGGCCGAGCACGGGCAGGCCATCCGGCGTGATCGGCCGCGGCCCGGTCCACACCTGGGTGATCTCGTTGTCGGCGAACGGCTGGAAGCACTCCCGCGCGCCGGTCACGATCGTCTGCACCCGCCGGTTGTCGATGTCCCGGTTGACCCCGCTGAACTCCATCGTGCCGCCGATGCGCAGGAAGCCGTCGAACGGCGTGCACCCGACGTGCACATCGGTGAGCAGCACGGCGTGCTTCGGCATCACCGTCGGCCGGACCGCGAAGCTGTACCCCTTGCCGGCCTGGACCGGAATCTTCGGACCCGGCAGCAGGTCCATCGCCGCCGTCCACGAGCCAGTCGCGAACACGAAGTCGTCCGCCTCGTACCGCTGCACCGGCGTGCTGACGGCGCGGACCCGGCCGCCGGAGTCGATGTCGATGCCGGTGACCTCGGTGCCTTCACAGATCGTGTGCCCGCGCTCGCGCAGCCACGCGACCAGCCCGGCGACCAGCGAGTCAGAGCGGACGTGCCAGTGCTCGCCGATGTAGAAGCCGGCCGTGACAGCCGGCGACAGGGCCGGCTCGAACTCGTGCAACTCGGTCCCGGTGAGCAGGCCGTCGGGCAGCTCGTAACCGAACTCGCGCATCGGCTGCAGGCCGGCCAGCGCCGCGGCGGCGCTGGCCTCCGCCTTCGACGCGTACACCAGGCCCTGCTTGCGGATCTCGAAGCTGACGCCGGCTGCCTGCCACTCCTCGGCCAGCGTGAACGTGTCCAGGCCGAGCCGGGCGATGGCCGCCATGCCGTGCTGGAAGGCGTCGGCCGTGCAGAACCGGCGGAACTGCAGGAACCAGCCGGCCGCGCTCGGCAGGTGCGCGGGCTTGATGTAGAGCGGCGAGTCGTGCCGCAGGAACGAGCGCATCGCGAACAGCGTCAGCCCCGGCTCGGCCAGCGGCCCGGCCTGCGCGGGGCAGAGCCAGCCGCCGTTCGCGAACGACGAGCCGCTGCCCACGGTGCGCGCTTCGAGCACGGTGACCTGCGCGCCGCCCTGGCTGAGGAACCAGGCCGTGCTCAGCCCGATGATGCCGCCGCCGACGATGACGACATGCCGGCCCGGCATCAGAAGACCGCGATCGGGTTAACGGGCGACCCCGTGCCCTTGTCCAGCCGCAGCGGGGCGATCGCCGTGAAGAACTCCCACCGCTGCTCCGCCTCGCAAGCGGCGGCGAGATCCTCGAACTGCAGGCTGTCCATGAAGTGCAGGCCGATCGCGTTCACGCCGAGGACGTGGATCGGGTAGATCACCGCGTCGCAGTCGTTCGGCACGGCGTCGCCGTCCCCGTCCGCGCCGAACGCCGCGATCCGCCGGTCGTGCAGCAGTTGCATGGCGCTGGAGTGCAGCCCGGCCTTGGCCACCGCGGCATCCCACGGGCCGAGATCCAGCCGCCGCCGGTGGTGACCAGTGCGCAGGTACAGCACGTCGCCCTGGCGAAGCTGCACGCCGTGCGCCTCCTCCGCCGCGAGCAGATCCTCGGTCCACACGTAGTCGCCCGGCTCCAGCCAGCGGACGCCGCGCACCTTCGCGATGTCCAGCAGCACGCCGCGGCCGACGATGCCGGCGGCGGCGACGTCGATCGACTGCACCAGCGCGCCCGTGGACAGCACTTTGGTCGCCGGCCAGCCGTTGTGCAGCTTGCCCTCGTAGACGACGTGATTGAGGGCGTCGATGTGGCTGTGCGCGTCCCCGTGGAATTCCATGCCCATGTAGTCGCAGGCCAGCCGCAGCTCGCCGGAACCGATGTCGGCGTCAGGCAGCATCGTCATGTAGTGCGCGACCGGCTTGGGGTTGTCCGGGCCGGCGACCGTGTTCAGCGGCAGCGCGAGGCTGACGCTGGTACCCGAGCGGATCAGCGCCGCTGCGGCCGTGACCTGCTCGGCCGTGATGTAGTTCAGTGCGCCGCGCTGATCGTCGGCGCCCCACTGACCCCAGGTCCTGGCCGCCTCGAACATCGCCCGGAACTCATCCGCACTCACGTGCGGGTCGCGCTGTGCTGTCATGCTCCGTGCCCTTTCGGGAGTGTTGCGCGTCGCTACTCAGCGTTGGCGATCAAGCCGCCGTCGACAAGCAGTTCGGCGGTAGTCATGTACTGCGCGTCGTCGCTGCACAAGAACGCGACGGCGCCGGCGATGTCGGCGGGCTGGCCGATCCGGTGCAGCGGGACCCGGTCGAGGTAGTAGGCCAGGCTCGGTGACCCCGGCACGAGCAGGTCCGCGGCCATCGGGGTGGCGGTGGCACCGGGCAGCACCGAGTTGCACCGGATGCCGTGCGGCCCGAGCACGCAGCCCAGCGCCATCATGAGGTTCGAGACGCCAGCCTTGGACGGGCAGTACGCGACCTGCTCGGGCGCACCAACCCTGGCCGAGATCGAGGACACCGCGACGATCGCCCCGCCGCGGCCCTGCGCGACCATGTGCTTGGCCGACTGGTGCGCGAGCGCCCAGCAGCCGCGCAGGTTCGTCTCGTGAATCTCGTCCCAGACCTCGTCGGTGAGCTCGTCCCACGGGATCAGCGGGTTGACCGCCGCGTTGCTGACGGCGAAGTCGAGCCCGCCAGGACTGGCCGCGACCGCGTCGACCATCGCCCGCACGGCGGCCGGATCGCGCATGTCCGCGGCGTACGCAGTCGCCGACCCGCCGGCCCGGCGACCGCGGCGACCGCGGCGAGCGTTTCCTGCGCCGACTGGCCGGGCTTGTGCGCGACGGTGACCTGCGCGCCCTCGCTCGCCAGCCGCACCGCTATCGCCTGCCCGATGCCGGTGGCGGCGCCGGTGACAATCGCAGTCTTGCCAGTGAATCGCTGCATGCGACTCCTTTCGACCGGGTGCGCTACCGGCACGGCGGAGAGCAGATCAATCGTTGACATCTGCTCGGATTCGTCGCTACGGTCGACCGGTAGACCAATTGGTCGACCGGTAGACCACCGTACTCATTGAGCCTGTTTGTGGCAACGGTCCCTCTAGCCCCGGAGCCAGGATGAGCACCGCGAAGGAAGCCATCGGCGGCGTCGCACTCGGCGCCAGTACCGAGCCGCTGTTCCCGGCCGCGACCAAGGCGGCGGGCCTGCTGTTCCTATCCGGGCAGGCCCCCATCGACCCCGCTACCCGTGCCGTCTGCTCCGCCGACTTCGGCGAGCAGGCAGCGTTCGTGCTCGACCAGATCGCGCAGACACTCGCGGCCGCCGGCGCCAGCATGGCGGACGTGCTGCGGGTCGAGTGCATCCTCGCCCGGGCCGAGGACTTCGCCGCGTGGAACGAGCTGTTCGCGGCACGGTTTCCGGCCCCGCGCCCAGCCCGCACGACGTTCGTCGCCTCGTTCGTGATTCCCGGCATGCTCCTGGAAATCCAGGCGACCGCGAGTGCGTGACCGCCTGCCCGACCTACGCGACTGCCGCGGCGGCAGCCACGTTCCCAGCCTTAACGGTGATCCGCGAGAAGGGCGGACGTAAATGACGACCGACAGCCAGCACAGTAGCTCGGGTGACTATTTCGTCGAACGGCCCGAAGGCGGATTAATTGCCAGGAGCCAGCTCAAGCAAGATGCCATCGGACTGCCCGGCGCGGTCATGCAGAATGTCACCCACATCGCGCCGGCGATCGCCGCGTTCTTCTTCACCCCGCTGATCGTCAGCTTCGCGGGCGGGCACGCGCCACTGGCCTACCTCATCGGCTTCGTCGTCGTGCTGGCCCTCGGCATGTGCCTGGTCCAGCTGGCCAAGCGGTTCCCGTCGGCCGGCGGCTACTACACGTACGTGAGCCGGACGCTCGGCCCGCGGCTCGGCTTTCTCACCGGCTGGCTCTACGCGCTCTACTCACCGATCGTGGCCGGCCCGGCGCTGGCCTTTCTCGGGGTCATCATCCAGGGCGAGCTGAGCAGCTACTATCACGTGACCTGGTTCCAGTGGTGGATCCTGGTGGTCGTCGGGCTGCCGCTCATCGCGCTGGCCGGCTACCTGGGCATCACGCTCTCAGTCCGGACCATCGTGATCGTCGGCGCGCTGGAGTTCCTCATCGTGCTGGCGCTCGGGCTGTCCGGGCTCATCTCGCCCGGCCCCGGTGGCTTCACGTTCTCGTCGTTCAGCTACGGCTTCAATCCCGGCCACATCGCCACGTCGTCGGGGTTCGCTCTCGCGGTCGTGTTCACCGTGCAGGGCCTGACCGGCTGGGAGGCCGCGGTCCCGCTGGCCGAGGAGACGAAGGATCCCAAGCGCAACGTGCCGCGAGCGACCATGACCTCCATCGCGATCATCGGTGCGATGCTCGTGATCGTCATCTGGGGCCAGGTCATCGGCTGGGGCACCACCGACCTCGCCAAGCTGCCGACGTCGGCAGAATTGCCGGCCCTGACGATCGCGCACCGGGTCTGGGGGAGCCTCTGGTGGCTGGCCCTGATCGCGATGTTCACGTCGGTCTTCGGCGCGAGCCTGGCCTGCCAGAACGTCGCCACCCGGATGTGGTACGGCATGGGCCGCAGCGGCGTGCTGCCCGCGGCGTTCGGCCGCACGCACCCAACCCGCAAGACGCCGACCCTGGCCGTAACCGCCCAGCTCGTCATCTCCGTAGTGCTCGGCCTGCCACTGGTCTTCTGGCTCGGCGCCGCTGAGATCTTCAACCTGACCCTGGGCTTCGTGCTCGTGATCGCCGTCATCTTCATCTACGTCGTCGCCAACCTCGGCGTGGTCCGCTACTACTGGCGCGAGGAGCGGGCGAACTTCAACTGGCTGCTGCACTTGGTGTTCCCGATCGGTACCAGCGCCGTGCTGTTCTACTCGCTGTACAAGTCGTTCAGCCCGGCGCCCGCGCGTCCCTACAACTGGTCGCCGGTGATCGTCGCCGTCTGGCTGCTCGCCGGTATCGGTGTCCTCGGCTACCTGCGGCTGCGCGGCTCGGAGGACTGGCTGGCCAAGGCCAGCGCCGTGGTGGACGATAGCGCCGACCTGGAGCCGGCCGACAGCCAGCCCGCCTGACCCGCAGTAAGGACGGACACATGACTGATCAGGACGCCGCGCGGCCAGGCGCCGTGGTGCGCTCGTATTCGACCAGCTTCGAACGCGACGAGGATCCGATCTCCGAAGGCGGGATGTGGATCAACGGCCGGGCCGACGGCATCGACTGGATCGACATCGTCGCCGGGAACGGGGTCGGGTACGGCGCCGTCAGCCGGATGGGCGCGGCCGAACGGCGCGGCGAGCAGGGAAACCTGGGCGCGGACGACGCGGAGCCCGAGGGCGACTACGACGACCCGACGGGAGTGCTCGCGGGCGAGTGGGGTCCCGACCAGTACGCCAAGGGCGTCGTGTTCAGCCGGAACCAGACCGAGGACTACTTCCAGGAGGTCGAGCTCCGGCTGCGCAGCTCCATCACGCCGCACTCGTGCACCGGCTACGAGGTCTTCTGGCGCTGCCTGAAGACCGAGAACGCGTACGCCGAGATCGTCCGGTGGAACGGCAAGCGCGGCGATTTCACGTCGCTCGCCAGGGCGGTCGGATCGCAGTACGGCGTGCAGGACGGCGATATCGTCGAGGCCAGCATCACCGGCAACGGCATCAAGAGCTACATCAACGGCGTGCTGGTGCTGGAGGCAACCGATGACGTCTTCACCGACGGCAGTCCCGGCATTGGGTTCAACTTCGGCGTCGGCGACACCAACGTTGATCACGGTTTCCGGCACTTCGAGGTCGAGACCCGGCATGGCTGAAACCGGGTGCGCGCTGAGGAGACGGACAGGGTGCTGCGGATAACTGCGGACGGCATCGGCTCCGGCGTCAGTCCCGACAGCGGGCCCGGCGACGACCCCGGTGTCCGTCCCGGCACCGGGACGGACACGGCGGGCCTGGCCGCCATCGCCAGCCTGGCTGGATCCGTGCTGCGCGGCGTCGATCACGTGGCCGTGCTGGTCCCGGACGCCGACGCCGCGCGCAGCGAACTCGGCCGCCGGTTCGGGCTGACCGCGGTTTCGGACGAACGGCTCGACGGACCGGGCGCGCGGCTGGTGCACCTGGACGCTGGCAACGTCGACCTGCAGCTAGTCCAGCCGCTGGGGCCGGGCCGGCTCGCCGACGATCTCGACCGCCAGGGTCCAGGCCTGCACCATCTGTGCTTCGGCGTGCCCGGCCTGCCCGCGGCGCTGGCCGGCCTCGGCGAGCCGGCCGACGGGACGTTCCGCGGCGGCCAGGGGCGCCCGGCTTGTTTTCTCACCAGCCGGCCGGCCGGGTTGTACGTCGAGCTGATCGAGTTCGGCGGCGGGCAGGCCTTCGGCACGTTCGCGACCGCGCTGGGCCGGCTGCTGAGCTACTGGGCGGACGAGTGCAGCCGGGACCTGCCGAGGCTGCTGACCCACTTCGCGGCCGACGCGGAGGTGCTGACCCCGGACGGCCGGTACGCGGGCCAGGACGCGATCGCGGCGCTGTACGCCGCGAGCTTCGCCGCCTACCCGGGCCTGGAGGTGACCGTGACCGGCCGGTTCGCCGGCCGGGGCGAGCACGCGTTCGAGTACGCGGCCGTGCTGACCGATACCGCCGGCGTGCCCTGGCTCATCGAGGGCGTCAACCTGATCACGGTCAGGGACGGGCTGATCGCTAAGTTGCGGTCGTATGAAGACGCACCGAAGCGGTCATCCCAGTGAACGGGGACACAGTTGAGTACTAGCGAGCCGGTGCTCGCCCCGCTCCGCCGGGCCAGGGAGCCGGTGTCGAACGAGGTCGCCCAGGTACTGCTCCGGCACCTGGTGAGCGGCGAGTACGAGCCGGGCCAGCGGCTGCCACCGGAGCGCGCGCTCGCGGACTCCCTGAACGTGGGCCGGTCGCTCATCCGGGAGGCGCTGAAGGCCCTGACGCTGCTCGGCCTCATCGAAGTGCGCCCGGGTGACGGCACCTACCTGCGCAGGCGGCCATCCGATCTGCTGCCGGCGTCGTTCGAGTGGGGCCTGCTGCTCGGCGAGAACCAGCTGGAAGACGTCATCGAGGCCAGGCGCGAGCTGGAGATCGTGCTGGCCGGGTTCGCGGCCGAGCGGCGCACCGACGCGGACGTGGCCGAGCTGCGCGAGCTGCTGGTGCGGATGGAGACCGCCACCGAGTCGGCCGAGTTCGTCGCCGCCGACGTCGCCTTCCACCTGCGGGTAGCGCGCAGTGCCAGGAACTCGGTGCTGCAGAGCATGCTCAGCGGGACCCAGTCGCTGCTGCACGCGTGGATCAGCCGCGTCATCGCCGCCGCCGACGACATGACGCCGTCCTACCTCGAGCACGTGCCCGTCTTTCACGCGATCGAGGCAGCGGACGTCGCCGCGGCGCAGGCCGCCATCCGGGACCACCTGGACCGCGCGGGCGCCCGGCTGAGCGACGCGCTGGCCGACTACCCGGGCCTGCGACGCCGCTAGCACAGCGGCGCCGCTAGCACCCGACAGGAGGATCAGATGGGTGCAGGAAGCCGCCTCCGGGTGGCGATCATCGGGACCGGCAATATCGGCACCGACCTCATGTTCAAGGTCGAGCGCAGCCCGCTGCTGGAGCTAGCCGGGGTGGCCGGCATCGACCCGTCCTCGCCCGGCATGCGGCTCGCGCGCGAGCACGGGCACCCGGTTTCCGACACCGGGCTGGCCGGGCTCCTGGATCTCGTCCCGCACATCGACCTGGCGTTCGACGCGACGTCGGCGCGCACGCATCTCGAGCACGCACCGGTGCTGGCCGAGCGCGGCATCCGCAGCGTCGACCTGACCCCGGCCGCGCTCGGCCCCGCGATCGTGCCGCCGGTGAACCTGGCCGCTTACCCCGACGCCGCCGAGATCAACCTGGTCACCTGCGGCGCGCAGGCGACGGTGCCGATCGTGGCGGCCGTGAGCCGGCTGGCCGAGCTCCCGTACGCCGAGACGGTGTCGACGGTCGCGTCCCGCTCGGCCGGGCCCGGCACCAGGAACAACATCGACGAGTTCACCACGGCCACGGCGCGCAGCCTGGAGCGGATCGGCGGCGCGGCGAAGGCCAAGGCGATCATCATCCTGAACCCGGCCGACCCGCCGATCCAGATGCGCAACACGATCTACCTGGACGTCGGCGACCGGGTCAGCCTGGACGCGCTCACCGCCGCGGTCACGGCCGCGGCGGCGGACGTCGCGGCCTACGTCCCCGGCTACCGGCTCGCCGCGGCGCCGCAGCTGGCGGACGGCATCGCCACCGTCATGGTCGAGGTCGAGGGCGCCGCGGACTTCCTGCCCGCCTTCGCCGGCAACCTGGACATCATGACCTCAGCCGCCGTCCGCGTGGCCGAGCTGTACGCCACGGGAGCTACGGCATGAGCGGGAAGCAGAGTCTGCGGATCGTCGACACGACGCTGCGGGACGGATCGCACGCGATCGCGCACCAGTTCACCGTCGATCAGGTCACCACGATCGCGGGCGCACTCGACCGGGCCGGCGTGTGGGCGATCGCGGTCGGGCACGGCGACGGCCTCGGCGCGAACTCGCTGCAGTACGGCCGGCCGCTGCACACCGACGAGGAACTGCTCGCCGCCGCGGCCGCGGTGAGCCAGCAGGCGGAGATCGCGATCGCGATCCTGCCGGGCATCGGCACCAAGGAAGACCTGGAGCGGGCCAGGGCGGCGGGCGCCACCGTCGCCCGGGTCTCCACCGTCGTCACCGAGGCCGACATCGGCGTGCAGCACCTCGGCCTGGCCCGTGAGCTCGGCATGACCGCCCACTCGCACCTGAACACCGCGCACCTGCTGGACCCGGACGGCCTGGTGGAGCAGTGCAAGATCGTGGCCGACGCCGGCAGCACTGGCATCTTCATCGTCGACTCGGCGGGCGCGCTGCTCACCGACGACGTCCGGCGCCGGGTCGCGGCGATGCGTGCCGCGCTGCCGGACGACGTGGCCATCGGCATGCACGAGCACAACAACCTGGCGCTCGGGGTGGCCAACACCGTCGCCGCCATCCAGGAGGGCGCGACCCTGGTCGACGTCTCGCTGGCCGGTCTCGGGGCCGGCGGCGGCAACTGCCAGACCGAGGCGCTGATCGCGGTGCTGGAAAAGATGGGCATCAAGACCGGCGTCGACCTGTGGTCGCTGCTCGACGTCGCCGACGACGTGGTGCGGGCGCAGGTGATGCGGCGCCGGATCGAGGTCGACCGGCTGACCATCACGATGGGATACGCGTCGGTCCCGGCCAGCTACCTGCTGCACGCGATCCGGGCGGCGGAACGGTTCGGGCTGGACACCCGCGACATCATCGTGGAGCTTGGCCGCCGCAAGGTAGTCGTCGGCCAGGAGGACATGATCCTCGGACTCGCCGCCGAGATGGCCGGCGTCCAGGCACAGGAGGACAGATGACTGCCGACACCGACCGGATCAGCCCGGCCCGCCAGCTCATCGGCCACGACCGGACCGACGTCCCGACCCCGGCGCTGATCCTGGACCTGCCGAAGGTCGAGCAGAACCTGCGGGAGATGGCGCGCCGGATGGCGCCGCTGCCCGCCGGGCTGCGGCCGCACGCGAAGATTCACAAGAGCCCGGTGCTCGGCCGGATGCAGCTCGACGCGGGCGCCATCGGCCTGACCACCGCCACGGTCTGGGAAGCGGCGGCCATGGCGGACGCCGGGCTGGACAACCTGCTGATCGCGAACCAGGTGGTCGGGCCGGTCAAGGCGGCCGAGCTGGCCAGGGTGGCGGGCCTCGCGACCGTCACCGCGGCGGTGGACAGCGCCGCCAACCTGGCTGAACTGTCCGCCGCGGCCAGCACCGCGGGGACCGAGGTCGGCGTGATCGTCGAGGTCGACGTCGGCCTGCACCGCTCGGGTGTCCGCACGGCGGCCGAGGCGGTCGCGCTCGGGCGGCAGGCGAGCGAGGCGCCGGGGGTCGCGCTGCGCGGACTGCTCGGCTACGAGGGCCACTGCATGCTGGAACCGGACCGCGCGCTGCGGATCGAGAAGGCGCACGCGGCCAACGCGGTGCTGATCGCAGCCGCGGACGAGTTCGTCGCGGCGGGCCTGTGCACCGACATCGTGGCCGGCGGCGGGCTCGGCACCTGGGACATCACCGGGGCCAACCCGCGCATCACCGAGCTGCACGCCGGGTCCTACATCTTCAGCGACGCGTTCCACCGCAACCTGGTGCCCGGCTTCGAGCCCGCGCTGACGGTCCTCGCCACCGTCATCTCCCGGGCCGGCGACACGGCGGTGCTGGACTGCGGCCGCAAGTCCATCGGCATCGACCGGACGCCACCGGAAGTGGCCGGCGGGGCCGGGACCATCCGGTACGAGCACAGCGAGTACTTCATTCACGAGGAGCACACGGTGCTCGACCTGCCGCCGGGGTCGGCCCTCGCCGTCGGCGACCGGGTGGAGCTGATGCCGGGCTACTCCCCCACCACCGTCAACTTCTACGACTTCTACTGCGTCGCCAGGGACGGCGTCATCATCGACGTATGGCCGGTCTGCGCCCGGTACGGGTCGGCCACCGTCAGCCTCGGTCCGGCGACCTGACCGGCCACGGCGCGATCGTCTGACAGCCGTACTCCTCGGGCGCCACGTCCCGGACCGACTCGGCGAACTGCCACTTGTACCCGTCCAGGTCGAGCACACTGCAGTCGCGCTCGCCATACGGCCGGTCGACGGGCGGCTCCAGCACGCGGGCCCCGTGCGCGCGGGCGCGCTCGAACTGCGCGTCGACGTCCTCCACCCGGACCCGGACGAGGGCCCGGGCCGCAGCGTCTGGCGGCGAGTGCCCGTCCGGTCGTTCGGTCACGATCATCGCGCCGTCGGTGCCGATGCTCAGCTGCGCCCGGTGACTCTCGCCGATCCGGGTCCGCTCGGTGAACCCGAACGCCGCAGTCAGCCACGCCACCGCCGCGCGCACGTCGGCGTAGGACAGCACCGGCACGACGGTCACCGGCGGAACCGACCTGTTGTCTCTCATCTCCCCGACCTTGCCAGAACCCGCCGCTGCCGTCCTGATCCTGACCGGTCCCGGCGATATATCCGGACGATTGTTTTGCCCGAGCGCCCGCCGGGGAAGCCTCGGCAGAAGGGCTGGGGAGCCGGGAACCGGGGGGCAGGCATCGCGATGACTAGCGCGGTCATCAGCAGGCTCAGCGCCCAGGACGCGCAGATCCTCAGGCTCGAAGCCGGGCCCATCCGGGGCCATTCGGCCAAGGTGATCGTGCTGGAACCGGCCGGTCCGCACGCCCTGCCCAGCCTCGCGGAGCTGCGCGCCGCGATCGCGGCCCGGCTCGACGCCGCGCCGCGCCTGCGCCAGCGACTCGTCCGCAGCCCGTTGCCCATGTCCCGGCCGGCCTGGGCCGACGACCCGCATTTCGACGTCACCCGGCACGTGGAACTCGTTCCGGTCAAGGGACCGGTCAGCCGGTCCGGGCTGGAGCGGATCGTGGCCGGCCTGATGGCGCGCCGGCTGGACCGGTCAAGACCGCTCTGGCACCTCGACGTGGTGCCGGAGCTGGCGGACGGGGCCATGGCGCTGATCTGGCGGCTGCACCACTGCATGGCCGACGGTGCGACCGCGATGGCGTTCGCCTCGGCCGTGCTGTGGCGGCCTGACCCCGCCGCCGTGCCTGAGCAGGCCCGGCCCTGGACGCCGCGGCCCCTCCCGGCCCCGTCGGCGCTGCTGGTCAGCGGCTTGCGGGAGCGCGGCCGAAAGCTCCTGCACCCGGGCCTGCGATCCTCGGTCCTGGCGCTGCTGTCCGCCCGCACGGCGGCGGCCCGCGAGCTGTCGCGCACCGCGGCCGTGACCGGGCTGGCCGGGCGGGCCGGACCGAACCGGAACGCCGCGCTCATCCCGCTGCCGCTGACCGCCTGCAGGCAGGCCGGGAAGGCGATCAGCGAGTCGGCGACCCTGAACGACGTGCTGCTCGCGATCATCGCGGGCGGGCTGCGGGCCTGGCTGGCGCGCCGGGACGAGCCGGAGCTGGGCATCCGGGTCAAGGTGCCGGTCAGCCTGCATCAGCCCGGCGAGCACGGCGTCGTCGGGAACCGGGACTCGTACTTCTTCGTGGACCTGCCGGTGACCGAGCCGGATCCGGCCGCCAGGGTGCTGGCCATCGGCCGGCAGACGGCGGAGCGCAAACGCAGCCACGACGCCGACGCGCTGTACGAGATCGGCCAGCGGCCGTTCGTGGCGCGGTGGGCCATGAGCCCGCGCGTGTTCACCGTCAATGTGTCCAACGTCCGCGGCCCCGGCCAGCCGGTCTACGTCCTGGGCGGCCGGGTCCGCGAGCTGTACGCGCTCAGTGAGATCGCCCAGGGCCACGTCCTGCGGGTCGCGGCGATCTCGTCCGCCGACACGCTGTCGATCGGGCTGCTGGCCGACGCCCGCGCGGTTCCGGACCTGGACGGGCTGGCCGGCGACGTCCGGCAGGCGGCCGCCGACCTGCTGCGGGTTACGGGCTAGCGCGGCAGCGCGGTCCGGCCCGTGCCTATGCTGGGGCCCGGCCGAGACCCGCCCGATCAGGATGCGAACGATGACCGACTGGATCTTCCAGGGCAACGGCAAGCACTACGACCTGGACGCCGCGCTCGCGGCCTCGCCCGTGCGCTCGTGGCGGACGCCGAGGTACCGGGACCGGACCGCGGCCGGGGACCCGGTCTGGCTGCAGGTCGCCGGGCGCGCCGCGGCCGGGATCTACTACCTGGCGACGATCACGGCTGCCACCTATGAGGATCCCGAGTGGCGCGACGGCGACTCGCCGTACGCTCGGTGGCGGACCGACGTCAGGTTCGAATACCGGATCGACCCGCCGCTGCTGCGGACCGAGCTGCTGGCGACCGCCGCGCTCGCCTCGTTCCGGCCGTTCCGCGGTTTCCAGGGCTCGACCGTGCCGCTGCCTCCGGAGATAGCGGCCGCATTGCGGGAACGAGCTTCGCCGCGGCTGGACCCGTTGTGACCGCACGGGCGAAGTGCCCGGACCCGGATCGGGCCCTGGACCCGGCCCGGGAACGGGCTCGGGCGGCGTCGGCGCGGCGACCTGGTCCTGGTCAAGTTTTCCCCGTAATTTGGTGAGCTTTCGGGACAGTAGGTACCTTCACTGAGGTGAGCGGTACTCCGGATGACGGCGCGGCGTGGGACTCGTGGTTCCGCCCCGAGCCCGCGGCGGCCCAGCTGCCCCCGGTCCGTGACCAGCGCCCCCAGCATCCCCAGCAGCACGGGCGGCACGGGCGCCCAGCCGCGGGCCGGGCCCGCAATCGCCGGAAGCTCCCCTATCTGGTGGTCGCCGCCGTCCTAGTGGTCGCGGCCGGGATCACCGCGGTCTTCGTGCTGCCGCGTGGCCCGGCCACGCCGACCACCGGCTACCTGCCGACTGGCTCATCGCCTGGTCAGGACGCCCGGCAGACGGCCAGCGCCTTCCTGCGGGCCTGGGACGCCGGGAACTTCAGGAAGGCGGCCAATTACACCAATCGCCCGGCTATCGCCAGGGCCGCGCTGAAGACCTTCGGGACCGGCATCCACCTCGGGCAGCTCACCAGCACGGCGGAAGCGGTGACCGCGGTCTCGTCGAGCTCTGCGGCCCCGCGGGCGACGGTCCGGTACGCGGCCAGCGCGAGCGTGGCCGCCTCCGGCAGCGCCACGGCGGTCCGCGGCACCTGGCACTACCACGCCTCGCTGGTCGCCTACCGAGGCAAGCACACCCAGTACTGGTACATCGCCTGGGCGCCCGCCGACCTGGCGCCCAACCTCACGGCGGCCACTCACCTCGCGACCACCTCGGTCCCGCCACGGGTCACCTCGGTCACCGACGCCGGCGGAAACGATCTCACCAGCTACGGCGACGCGGGGCTGAACCACATCACCACTAACCTGGAGGCAGGCGCACCTCCTGGCCACGGCACCCCCGGCGTGACCGTCGAGGTCCGGAATCCGACCGGCACGACCGTCGCCCACACCCAGGCGGTCATCGTCGCGCCGAAGAACGTCACCGGGCTCGCCACCACCATTGACGGGTCCGCCGAGCAGGCCGCCCAGGCGGCCGTCGCGCAGCACAACAACAGCTCGATGATCGTCATCCAGCCGTCGACCGGCAAGATCCTGGCCGTCGCCAACAACGCGGGCTTCAACGATTTCGCGCTGACCGCGGCCGTGGCGCCCGGGTCCACGATGAAGACCGTCACCTCCACCGCGCTGTTCAACGCCGGGGTGCTGACCCCGAACAGCCAGGTCGCGTGCCCGAAGACGTTCACGATCCAGGGCATCACTTATCACAACGACAAGGGCGAGTCCGAGCCAGCCTCGACCCCGTTCATCACCGACTTCGCCCAGTCCTGCAACAACGCGTTCTCGACTCAGTGGGAGCACCTGACCGGCGGCCGCCTCGCCGAGACGGCCAGGGACTACTACGGCCTGGACCAGAAGTGGAACATCGGCCTCGGCAACCTGGCCGCGAGCTACTTCAACGCCCCGGCGTCGGCATCGGGCTCCGAGCTCGCGCAGGAGGCATTCGGCGAAGGCTCGCTGACCGCGTCACCGCTGGCTATGGCGTCGATCGCCGCCACCATCTCCACCGGCACGTTCCGGCAGCCGTATCTGGCCTCGGGGGGCCCGCGGGTCAGCGCGAAGCCGCTGCCCGCGTCGACTGACGCCTGGCTGAAGGAGATGATGCGCGCGGTCGTGACGAGCGGCACGGCCGCGTCCGTCGGGTTCGGCCCGGATGTGTACGCGAAGACCGGCACCGCGGACGTCAACCGCCAGGGGCAGCCCAACAGCTGGCTCCTCGCGTTCGAGCCGTCCAGGGACGTCGCGATCGCCTGCCTGGTGGTCAACGCCGGGTACGGCGCCCAGGTAGCCGGTCCCGAGGTAAAAGCCTTCCTCGACCGCTACTGATCGCGAATAGACTCCTAGAATCTTGTTCTAAGCACGCTGTCCGCGGGTGGCGGTGGCCCGGGCCGGCAGGGCGGAGGACACATGGCGGAACCAGCGCTGCGACCTGGCCGCACCAAGCCATCGGTCAGCGCCTGGCAGTGGGCCCGTACCGCGGAGACCCGGCGAGCGTTGCTGGCCGCGGCCCGCGAGGTGTTTGTCGAGCAGGGATTCGTCAACGCCAGCATCGCCGACGTCGTGCAGCGCGCCGATTCCAGCGTGGGCAGCCTGTACCACCACTTCGGCGGCAAGAGCGAGCTGTTCGTTGCGCTGTGGCAAGAGCACCAGCAGGCGCACGAAGAGGCGGCCAGCAGAGCGGTCGCGCAAGCAAGGCGGGCCGGCGTGACCGACCCGTTCGAGCTGTTCTCCGCGGGCGCGCGGGCCTTCCTTGAGGGCAGCTGGCAGCGCCGCGACCTGGCCATGCTGTTCGTCGCCGGCGACAGCCCGCCCGGCTTCGAGGTCATGAAGCGGCGCCGCAGCCACGAGTGGGTCGGCCAGAACGACGCGCTGCTCAAGCTGCCGGACACCTCGTTCGAGCCGGCTGTACGCGGCGATCCTGACGTCGATGATCGCCGAGGGCGCCCGCGAGGTGGCGGCGGCCAAAACCCGGCGGCAGGCCACCGACATCATCGACGCCGTGATCGAGTACGCCCGCCGGCTGATGACCGATGGTCCGTGGAAGCCGCCGGCCAGGCCGGCCCGCGCGGCGGCGCGGCGCGACGGCAACTAACGGCGAGACCGGTCCCGGTCCGGCTCAGCCGGTCCAGGCTGGCTCCTCGGCCGGACTACAGCTGACCGCCCGCTCCCGAGGATGCCGGCACCGATCGCCTGGCTGACTCGGGCAGCCCGGCCGCCGCGGCCGCAGGCGCCGCCGGACCGGCCGCCGCGGCCGCAGGTGCCGCCGGACTGGGCGCCATAGCCGCAGATACCGCCGGACTGGCCGTCCGGGCGCCCGCGCCCGGATCGGCCGTCCGGGCGCCCGCGCGCTCGGCTCCCACCCCGGCCGCGACCACCAGGACGACGCCGGCGATGGCCGCGGAGTCCGGTATCTGGCCAAGCGCCACCAGGCCGATGATCAGCGCGAAGGCTGGCTCCAGGCACATCAGCGTGCCGAACGCGGCCGCGTTCAGCCGCCGGAGCGAGAGCAGTTCGAGGCTGAACGGGATCACCGGCAGCAGCAACGCCAGCCCGAGGCCCGCGATGACCAGCCGCCAGCTGAGGTGGCCGATCATGCCGGGCCCGGCGACGACCGTGGCCAGCACCGCGGCGACCGGCATGGAAATCGCCAGCGCGCTGAGACCGGCCACCTCGTCACCGGCCCGCTGGGTCAGGCAGATGTAGGCGGCCCAGCAAACCGCGGCGCCGAGGGCCAGCAAGATACCCACCGGATCCGCGCCACCGTGCCAGGGCTCGGTGAGCAGCAGCACGCCAGCGCCGGCGGCCAACGCCCACAGCCGGGCCCGGCCGCGGCCGCGCGCGAGCGCGACGCCGAGCGGCCCGAGGAACTCCAGCGCGCTCGCCGTGCCCATCGGCAGCCGGACTACCGCGGCCATGTAGAGCATGGTCACCCCGCCCGTCACGACCCCGAGCAGCACGCAGGTGAGCAGCGTCGCGCGGGTGAACCGCACCCGCCAGGGCCGCACGACGATCAGCAGCACCACGCCGGCCCAGGCCAGCCGCAGCCACGCGACGCCTTCCGGCCCGATCCGGTTCGATAGCCCGACCGACGCCGCGATCCCCAGCTGAACGCAGGACATGGAGCCGAGGGCCATCAGCGTGCCGGTGCGGGCCGCGCCGCGCGGACCGCCGCGCTCGTCGGTGAGACTGCTCATGCAAGCAGTAAATACTGCTCCGTTCGTTCATGTCCACGTGAGATTCATTGACATATTGTTTATAGATTCTGAATGATGGAGCGATGGAGACGCGCCGCCTGCAGTTCCTGTTCGAACTGTCCCGGCTCGGCTCTATGCGCGCAGTGGCCGACCATCTGGGCGTCACGACGTCCACGGTGTCGCAGCAACTGGCGGCCCTGAGCCGGGAGTCCGGCGCCGACCTGATCGAGGCCGACGGGCGGAATGTGCGCCTGACCGCGGCCGGGCGCCGGCTGGCGGGCCACGCGGTGACGATTCTCGGGGCGGTGACGGCTGCCCGGGCCGACCTCGATCCGGGCGCCGAGCCGGCGGGCACGGTCCGTGTCGCCGGGTTCGCAACCGCGATCCGGCACGCGCTCATGCCGGTCATCCGTGATCTCGCCGCCAGCTATCCGGACGTCCGCCTGGTGGTGCGTGAGCACGAGCCGGCCGAGGCGCGGGCGCTGCTGGCCGCCGACGAGATCGATCTGGCCCTGACCTATGACTATGACCTCGCCCCGGCGGCGGCCGACGATGCGATCGTGACCGTGCCGCTGTGGTCCGCGCCGTGGGCCCTCGGCGTGCCGGCCGCCGACGGCGCGGGCCTGACCGGCCGGGCGGCTGACGTGTTCGGGGTCTTCCGCGACCGGCGCTGGATCGGCAACTCGCGCAACGTGGCCGACGAGCGGGTCATCCGGCTGATCGCGGCCATGGCCGGCTTCGAGCCCGAGTTCGCGCACGAGGCCGACAGCCTGGACCTGGTCGAGGACCTGATCCTGGCCGGTCTCGGGATCGGGCTGCTGCCCGCCGACCGGCCGGCCAGGCCGGGGATCACCATGCTCTCGCTCCGCGACCCTGGCCTGAACCTGCGCGCGTTCGCGGACACCGCGCGCGGGCGCACCGCCTGGCCGCCGCTGGCTCTGGTGCTGCGCCAGATCCGCGCACTCGGGCCGGAAGTGCCAGCGCGCGCCTGACGTCGAGCCAGTGCCCAACCCGCGAGCCATGCCTGCACGTCCGTTGACAGCCGGGATCGCGGATCTTAAAGTCTTAGGGTATTAGTACTTTGAAAGGCGCGATGTGATCAGCTTCCGGCTCGACGGCCGTTCGGTCGTTCCGCCCTACCTGCAGATCGTCGAACAGGTCCGGCAGGCGCTGCGGATGGGCGTGCTCGACGTCGGCGACAAGCTGCCGACGGTGCGGGAGGTCGTCGCGGCCACCGCGGTCAACCCCAACACCGTGCTCAAGGCCTACCGGGAACTCGAGCGCGACGGTCTCGTGGAGCCGCGCGCCGGGCACGGCACGTTCGTGGTGGGGCGCCCGTCGGGTCCCCCGCCCGGTACGCACGCCCGGCTGGCCCGCAGCCTGGCGCAGTGGGTGCGCGGCGCCCGCGAGGCCGGGCTGGATGACGATTCCATCGAGTCGTTGCTGCGCATCACGCTGCGAGCGCAGGCCGCCGAGGAGACCGCGTGATGGCGAGCATCGACCAGGCCGTGATCGAGACCAGCGAGCTGTCGAAGCGCTACCGCCACGTCACCGCGCTGAGCCAGGCGACGATCACGGTTCCGCCGGGGCGGATATCGGCCTTGGTCGGCCCGAACAGCGCCGGCAAGACGACGCTGCTGCGGCTGCTGGCCGGGCTGGCCCGGCCGACCGCGGGCGAGATCGCGGTCCTCGGCGCGGTGCCGCGCCAGAACCCCGCCTTCCTGGCCGGCGTCGGCTTCCTGGCCCAGGAGATCCCGCTGTACCGGCGCTTCACCGCCACGGATCACATCCGCTTTGGCGCGCACCTCAACTCGCCCTGCGGACGGAACGTCGGTGCGACAGCGGCTGGCGAGCCTGGGCATCCCGCTCGACCAGGCGGCGGGCACGCTGTCCGGGGGCCAGCGGGCCCAGCTGGCGCTGGCGCTGACGCTGGCCAGCGATCCCGGCTGCTGCTGCTCGACGAGCCCGTCGCGGCACTCGATCCGCTGGCCCGGCGGCAGTTCCTGGCGCATCTGGCCGAGGCCGTGGCCGACACCGGCCTCACCGTCGTGCTGTCCTCGCATCTGGTCGCTGACCTGGAACGCACCTGCGACCACCTGATTCTGCTGGCCGCGGCGCGAGTCCAGCTGTGCGGCGACATCGACACCTTGCTCGCCGAGCATCAGGTCCTGATCGGCCCGCGCAAGGACACCACGGCGATCGAGCGCGACCACACGCTCGTGCACGCCGTGCGCACCGCGCGGCAGGCGACCCTGCTCATCCGCCGGAACGGGCCCGTTGTTGACCCGGCCTACGAAGCCGCCGACGTCGGCCTGGAGGAACTCGTGCTCGGCTCTATCGGCCTGCACGGCGATCCGGCGCCGGCCGGCCTGTCCGCGAATCGGAGAAGGTCAATGACCTCGGGTTGTCTGGCGCCAGCACCGCAGTCAGGCGTTCGTCGCCGTCGCCGCCTTCGCGGTGCTGGCGGTGGTGTTGCTCATCACCGGCCGGCAGATGGCGTCGCAATATCCAGTCCCCACGCTTGCCGCCTGCTCGGCCAGCCATTCCTCGCCAACCTCGCGAACACGCTGACGATCGGCAGCCCCCGCATGACCTTGCTGATCACCCTCACCGTGGTCGTGCCGTGCCTGCTGGGCGTGTTCTTCGGCGGCCCGCTGGTGGCCAGGGAGCTCGAAATTGGCACCAATCAGTTCGGCCTGGATGCAGGGCGTCTCCCGCCGACGCTGTCGCTCGGCACCCAGGTCGGCTGGTCCTGCTCGCCGCGGCCGCCTGCGGGCGGCGCTGTTCGGCCCTGGTCACCTCGTGGTCCAGCCCGGTGAACGCCCTGAAGCTGCGGAACTTCCAGCCCAGCCAGTTTGACATCCAGGCCGTCGTGCCGGTCGGGCTACGCGGTGTTCGCGGTGGCGCTCGGCATCACCGCGGGCGCGCTGCTCCGCCGCACCCTGCCCGCCATGGCCGTCACGATCGGCGTCTTCACCCTCCTGCGCCTGGTGGTCGGCCAGGACCTCCGCTGGCACTACCTGCCGGCGGTCACCAAGACCTTCAGCTTCCTGCAGCTCCCCATGTACTGCCCGGCGGCTCACTGGCTGTTCCGCCCGACCTCGTCTCGGCCGGCCAGCTCGCGAGCGGCCACAGCCGGGGTGGCCCCGGCATCTCCCTTCGACGGCGTGCCCATTCCACTCAGCGAGCATGCCGTCAGCGTGCCAGACGCCTCGCCTTCCAGAGTCCGCCGCGAGTTCGCGTCGTGCGTGGCTGGCCACGGCTACCGCGCGCTGATCAGCTACCAGCCCGCGAGCCGGTACTCGGCGTTCCAGGGCATCGAGACCGCCATCTACCTGGTTCTCGCGGCCATCCTCGTCACCGTCGCCGCGATCGTCGTGGCCCGCCGCGACGCCTGACGCACGTTCGCACCGCCAGGTCAGGAACGGGCGTCGTCGACCCGCCTGCAGCGCCGCGTCCAGCAGTATCCCCGCGCCGTCGCGGGCCGCGGCGGCGACGGCCGGATGGTGACGTCCATCCGCCGCGGATTGGCTGCTGCCGTCGTAGAGCAATGCAGCTGGTCGAGCGAGGACGTCCGGTTCGGCGCGCCGGCCGCCGCGGCCAGGTCGGTCAGCAGCGCGCGCACCCACTGCCGGTACGCGCCGGCGGGCCTGCTGGCCTGGTCGCCCGGCTGCGGACTCGGCGCTGGCCCGGGCGGACGCGCGCCGCGGTTAGTCCGGGCCTGCGAACAGGTCCCCTTGGCCCTCGAACACCGCGAGCAGCCGCTCGCGCGGCGTGTCGTAGCGGTCCACCACCTGCATGGTCCGCTGGGTGACGCTCGCCTGGCGGGTCTCCAGGTAGGCGCGGACCAGCTCGTCCTTGCTGCCGAAGGTGTTGTTCAGCGACGCCTTGGCCA
>CAVSCN010000026.1:0-37478 GCA_963726425.1 uncultured Actinomycetota bacterium
ACGCGGTGGTCGCGGCGCTGGCCCGGCTGCTGCCGGCCGACGCGATCCAGAAGGCAGTGCTGCTGGCCATCTTCGTGCTCGCCTGCGCCGGGGTGGCGCGGCTGCTGGCGCGCGAGCGGCTGCCAGCCCAGCTCGTGGCCGGCGTCTGCTATGCGTGGAACCCGTTCGTGGCGGAACGGCTGATCCTGGGCCAGTGGGCGACCTTGCTCGGGTTCGCCGGGCTGCCCTGGGTCGTCGCCGTGCTGGCAGCGCCCGCGCGCGGCCTGGCGGGCCGGGCGCGGCTGGTTGCCGCCCTGGTGCCGGCCGCGATCGGCGGCTTCGCGGCGATGCTGATCTCGGGTCTGACAGCGGTGCCGGTCGCCGCTCTGCCTGCGGGTGAGACCCGCGCTGGCCTGCGCGGCCGGCTGACCCGGGTCGGCCTCGTGCTGGCCGTGCTCGTCGTCCTCAGCGTGCCCTGGCTGATCCCGGCGCTCACCCGGCACGTCGCGACCAGCACCGTCGGCGTCGGCCTGTTCGCGGCCAGAGCGGACACCCCGTTCGGCACCCTGGGCAGTCTGCTGATGCTCGGCGGGCTCTGGAACGCGCAGACGACCCCGGTCGGCTACGGCGGCGTCGCCAGCGCGCCCTGGTTCGGCCTCGCCGTCGCCGCGCTGGCGGGCTTCGTGCTGCTCGGCCGGCGCCGCTGGCCGGGCCTGCTCGTCGCGGCGGCAGCGGGGCTGGCGATCGCGCTGCTCGGTGCGCTCGGTCCTGGTCAGGCCCTGCTGCGCGGTCTGATCGGCTGGTGGCCGGGCTTCGCCGTGCTCCGCGACGGCCAGCAGTTCATCGCCCCGCTGGCGCTCGCCGAGGCGCTCGGGCTCGGTCTGGTCACGGCCCGGCTGCTCGCGGCCGGGCGCACCCGCCAGCAACGGGAGACCCTCGTCGCGGCGGCGGTGGCGCTGGTCGTGGTGCCGGTGCTGATCCTGCCGGGGCTGGCCTGGGGCGGGGCGGGCCGGCTGCGCCCGGTCAGCTACCCGGCCGACTGGGCGGAGGCCCGGCAAGTGATCAACGCCGATCCGCGGCCGGGCACGGCGCTGCTGCTGCCGTGGAGTGCCTACCGCCGCTACGGCTGGAATCACGGCGAGGCGGTCCTCGACCCGTGGCCGCGACTGCTCGACCGCGACGTGATCTGGAACGACGGGGTGCAGGTCGGCGCCGTCCGCCTGCCGCCGGAGGACCCGGCGGCAGTGGCGCTGAACGGCGCGATCCGGTCCGGCCGGCCGCTGACCAGCCTGCTGCGCTCGGCCGGCGTCCGGTACGTGGTCGTGGACGCCGGGTTCGGGCCAGGGCCCGCCGGGAGCCAGCCGTTCCGGTCCAGGCTGGCAGGCTGCCGGATCGTCGTGTCCGGGCCTGGCCTGCTGGTCTACGAGGTACCTGGCTAGCGGGCCTGGCGCCGCAAGCCGCCCGCGCCCGCGCGCCGCGGCGACGGCCCGCGGCGACGGGCCCGCCGTGACGGCCCTGGGCGACCGCGCTCGGTCCCCCGGTACCGGGGCTCGCGGATCCCAGCTCACAGTGCAGATAACCGGCTCGCGCCACGATGTTACTTTTTAGTATTACTTCTTCAGAGTCGGGGGGTTCTGGCACTAGGCTGAGCCGGAACATCCAAAGGAGTGGTGAATGAGAGCGCTGATCATCTCGCTGGCGGTTGGTGCCGTGCTGGCCGTTGCTGCCGGTCTTGGTGCTGGCGCCGTCGTGTCCGGTGTCGCCAACGGCCAGCCAGCGAACTCGACGCTGTATAACTACGGCCAGCGCTAGACCTGCCTCCTTACCCACGCGTGCCGTGACAGATCAGGTTGGCTCCCCGGGTCCGTCCTGGCTCGAGGTCATCGTCCCCGCGCGCAATGAGCAAGACCGGCTGCCCTCCGGGCTCGCCGCGCTGTGCGCGAAAGCCGCCGCGCTGCCCCCAGGGGTGGGCGTCATCGTCGTCGACAGCGCCAGCACCGACCAGACCGCGGCGATAGCCGAGCAGTGGGCGGCCGGCCCGGTGCCGGTACGGCTCGTCGGCTGCGACCGGCCGGGCAAGGGCGCGGCGGTGCGCGCGGGCCTGCTCGCCAGCCGGGCCCCGCTGGTCGGATTCTGCGACGCCGACATGGCGACCGACCTGTCCGCGCTCGATGACGCCATCGACCGGCTGCGGGCCGGGTATCAGGTGGTGATCGGATCTCGGGCCCATCCGGCCTCGGTGGTCCGGGTCCGGCACAGCCAGGTACGCAAGGCCGGGGCCGCGGTCTTCCGCTGGGTAGCGCGCCGGGTGGTGCCGGGCGTCGGCGACACGCAGTGCGGCTTCAAGTTCTTTTCCGGACCGCTCGCCCGGCAGGTGGCGGGCGACCTGCGCGCGACCGGATTCGCCTTCGACATCGAACTGCTCGCCCGGTGCCGGCAGCTCGGCGCGGAGTTGCTGGAAGTACCGGTGAACTGGCGCGACGTGCCGGGTTCGACCTTCTCCATCGGGCGGCATTCGTTCGCGGCGTTCGCCGAGGTGGCGGCGATCCGGCTGGCGCTGCGGGCGGAGTCGGTGTGGACCAGCGCGGCCGCGGATGCCGCCCCGGCCCTGGTGCCCGGCGCGGTGGCGGGCATCGCGGCGGTCGGCGAGCCGTGACCCGGCCGGGCGGTCCGCTGCCCTGGCTCGGCGGCCTGCGCATCGCGATCGTGAACTGGCGTGATCCCGGCCATCCCGACGCTGGCGGCGCCGAGGTGTACGCCTGGGAGATGGCCCGCGGCCTGCTGCGGCGGGGCGCGACCGTGACGTTCGTGACCGCGCGAGCGGAGGGCCAGCCGGCCAGCGAGCGGCTGGACGGAGTGCGGGTCGTCCGGCTCGGCGGGCGGTTCACGGTCTACCCGCGAGTCCTCGCCTGGCTGCTGGCCCGGCGGCGCGCGTTCGACGCGGTCATCGACTGCGAGAACGGCATCCCGTTCTTCACGCCCTGGGTGCTGCCGCGCTCCGTTCCCGTCTTCTGCGTGGTGCACCACGTGCACGATGCGCAGTTCGGCGTCCATTTCCCGCCGGTCATGGCGGCCTTCGGCCGGCTGCTTGAGGGCCCGGTGGCGCGGCGGACCTACCGGCGGCGGACGACGATCGCGGTCTCGCCGTCGACCGCTGCGGCCATCGCGAGCCGGCTGAAGTGGCCCGGCCCGGTACGCATCATCCCGAACGGCCTGCACGCAGCCGCGCCCCTGCCGCCCGCCGGTCCGGGAGTCGGCGGCGCCGGCACGGTCACCTGGGTCGGCCGGATCGTCGCGCACAAGCGGGCCGGCCTGGTGCTCGATGTCGCCGACCGGCTGCGGGATACCGGCATCACGATCGACGTGATCGGCCGCGGGCCGGGCAGCGCCGAACTCGCTGACGGCGTGTCCGGGCGGAGGCTCGGCGGCGTCGTCAGGCTGCGCGGCTTTCTGTCCGAGGAGGCGAAGCGCGCCGCGGTGGGTGGCTCGCTGTTGCACCTGAACACGTCCCTGGGCGAAGGCTGGGGGCTCTGCGTGCTGGAGGCCGCGGCGCTCGGCGTGCCGACTGTCGGCTACGACGTCGACGGACTGCGCGACGCGGTGCGGCCCGGCGAGACCGGCTGGCTGGTCCGGCCGGGCGAGCGGATCGAGGACGTGACCGAGCGGGCGCTGAAGGAACTCGCTGACCCCGCGCGCCGGGCCGAGGTGGCGGCCGCGTGCCGGTCCTGGGCGAGCCAGTTCGACTGGGACACCAGCGCCGCCCGGCTGGCCGATCTGATCGCCGCGGCGACCGGCCGGCCCGGCGCCGGCGTTGGTAACCTACCGTTCTGAGCGCCGGGGGCTGCGCTCGCTGAAGGACGGTTCCGATGACGAACTGCGCGGCCGGTCACTGATGCCGGCCTGGGCGCTGGCCTGGCCGGCCAGGGTGCTGCTGCTCGGCGGCACCAGCGAGATCGGGCTGGCCATCCTGGCCGCCCTGGACGCTCCGCCCGGCACCGAGGTGCTGCTCGCGGGGCGGGACGAGGAGCGGCTGACGGCCGCCGCCAAACAGCTCAGGTATGCGGCGCGCACGCTGCCGTTCGACGCCACGGCGCTGGCCACGCACCAGCGAGTGATCGACGACGCGTTCGCCGACGGCCCGGTCGACCTGCTGATCTCCGCCGCCGGCGTGCTGATCCCGCAGCCGGATCTGGATCGGGACCCGCTGCGCGCCGGCTTGCTGGTGGACACGAACTTCACCGCGCACGTCACGACGATCCTGGCGGCCGTCGCGCGGATGCGCGCGGGCAGTCACGGCACGATCATCGTGCTGTCCTCGGTGGCTGCCGTCCGGCCGCGCAAGGCCAACTTCGTCTACGGGGCCGCCAAGGCCGGACTGGACGCCTTCGCCAGGGGCCTGGCCGACGCGCTGCACGGCACGGGCATCCGGGTGCTCCTGGTCCGCCCCGGCTTCGTACTCGGCCGGATGACGGCTGGCATGCCGGCCGCGCCGCTGTCCTCCACCCCCGCCCAGGTGGGAAGCGCGGTGGCGGCCGCGCTGGCAGCAGGCCGCAGCGAGATCTGGGTGCCGCGGGTGCTCGGCCCGTTCGCCGCGGTCATGCGGTTGCTGCCGCGGCCGGTCTGGCGCCGGCTGCGCCGCTAGCGGCCGCCCCGGCGCGGACGGCTAGGACAGACCAAGCCGCCTGGCCAGGTCCGAGGTGAGCAGCCCGGCCGGATCGACCTGTTTGCGCACCCGGCGGAACTCCGGCAGGCGCGGGTACATTGCCGCCAGCACGTCCGGGCGCACCCTGGAGTCCTTGGCCAGGTACACCCGGCCGCCCGCCTCGGCCACCAGTTCGTCCAGCCGGTCCAGCAACCCGTCCAGGCCTTGTGTCCGAGCCGGGAAGTCCAGCGCCAGCGTCCAGCCCTCGATGGGGAACGACAGGTGTCCGGGGCTGCCGGGTCCGAACCGCTTCAGTACCGTGACAAAGGACGGGGCCCGGCCGCGGCTGATCATCTCCACCGACCGGCGGACGACGGCCTCCTGGCCGGCCGGGACCGCGTACTGGTACTGGCGGAACCCGGCCGGACCGTACACCCGGTTCCAGTTCCTGATGCCGTCGAGCGGGTGAAAGAACTTCCCGATCGACTGGATCTCACCCTCGCGGCGCCGCGGCGCCTTGCGGTACCAGACCTCGTTGGCGACCGCGACCGTGTACCGGTTGATCAGACCGGGCGGGCACCCGGCCGGCGCGCCGATCCTGGCCGCGGGGCGGAAGGCCAGCGGGTCACGCCGCTCGGCCGGGGCCAGGTCGGCGACCGCGGCGAAGTCGCCGCTGGTGATGACCGACCGGCCCAGGCTCGCGCCGGTGGCGAGGCAGTCCAGCCACGCCACGGTGTAGCCGAACTGCTCGTCGGTGGCTTTGAGGTAGGCCATGGCCTCGTCGATGTCCGCGGTGCGCACGGTGTCCACCCGGATCCGGGCCGTCTCGACGCGCTTGAGCTGGATCTCGGCCCGCAGGATGATGCCGGTGAGCCCCATCCCGCCGGCGGTCGCCCAGAATAGGTCGGGCTCGGCGGCCGGGGTGATCCGCCGCTGATCGCCGTCCGGCAGCAGCAGGTCGAGCCACCGGACGTGCTGGCCGAAGCTGCCAGCGACGTGATGGTTCTTGCCGTGCACGTCCGCGGCGATGGCGCCGCCGACCGTGACCTGCCGGGTGCCGGGGGAGACCGGAACGAACCAGCCGCCGGCAGCCCCGCGACCATGAGCTGCTCGAGGCTGACCCCCGCTTCGCAGGTGGCCAGGCCCGACTCGGGGTCCAAGGAGATGATCTTGTTCAGCGCGACGGTGGAGATGACCAGTCCGCCGTCGTTCTGGGCCGCGTTGTTGTAGCTGCGGCCAAGGCCCCTGGCGATCACCCCGCGGCCGGGTGTGGTGGGCAGGAGGTTCGCGACCTCGGCCGGGCTAGCCGGTTCCGCCAGCCGCGCGACCGTCGGCGCGATGCGCCCCCAGCCGGTCAGCCGGGCTGTGCGGACGACCGGGCGCGCGGTCGCGGCGGACCGGGGTGGCGGGCTGGGCATGGGCGCTGGCTCCTCGGGTAGACAGCCTCGGGCGTGCGTCTGACCGCCAGCCTAGGAGCCCTCGAACGCGGTCTCAGCAGCAAATACGTTATGTAATCTATGCGGCATGAAGGCGCCCATAAGCAGGTCCTGGCCGCGCCGGCGGGGCCAGTGAGCTGGGTGCGCCACGCCCGCCGCCGGACGCGGCAGACGGCCCGCTGATGGGCTTGCGACGTCCGCTAGCGCCCGCGCCGGCTGTCACCGGGAGCATTCGGACGGCACCGGCCAGCCACCGTTCCGGAGCCGGCCTTGGGCGAGACCGCCGCCGCGGCGCGATCGCAGGCCAGATCCGGCACTGGCACTGGCTGGCCGCCTGCTGCCTGCTGCTGGCGCTGATGATGTTCAGCACCAGACCGGGCAGTCTGCTGGCGGACACCAAGATCGACATGGCGATCGACCCGCTCGGATTCCTGGGCCGGGCGGCGCACCTGTGGGATCCGGCGCAGTTCGGGCAGCTGCAGGACCAGGCAGTCGGCTACTTCTTCCCGATGGGCCCGTTTTTCGTGGTCGGCAAGCTGCTGGCGATCCCCGGCTGGGTGGTCCAGCGGCTCTGGCTGACCGCGCTGTCGGTGACCGCGTTCCTCGGGCTCGTCCGGCTGGCCCGGCGGCTGAATCTGGGCACCGACGGTACCCGGATCGCGGCCGGGATGGCGTACGCGCTGGCGCCGCGGGCGCTGACGCTGCTGGGCGTGAACTCGGGCGAACTGCTGCCGGCGATGATGGCGCCGCTGGTGCTGATTCCGCTCGTGCGGCTGCTGCGCCACGGCCAGGACCTCGGCCGCCTCGGCCGGCTCCGGGCGGCCGCGCAGTCGGCCGTTGCCGTCGCGCTCTGCGGCGGGGTCAACGCCGCCGCCGTCGCTGCCGTGGCGGGGCTGGCGGCTATCTACGTGCTGACCGGTGACCGCGCCTGGGCGCGGTGGCGGGTGCTGGCGCTCTGGCTGCCGGCAGCCGCGCTGGCGACGTGCTGGTGGTCGATACCCCTCGTGCTGCTCGGCAAGTACGGCGTGTCGATCCTGCCGTACACCGAGAGCGCGCAGGTCACGACGTCGGTGACCAGCCTGTCGAACTCGCTGCGCGGCACCGAGGACTGGGACGCCTACCTCGTCGTGAACGGCAGCGCCTGGTGGCCGGTCGGATACCAGATCGCCACCGGGACGCTGCCGACGCTGCTGACCGGACTGGTGGCCGGGCTCGGCCTGGGCGGGCTGCTGACCAGGCGGGTGCCCGAACGCCGCTTCCTGATCTGCGCGGTGCTGGCCGGGTTGCTGATCATCGGCGCAGGCTACGTCAGCGGGCTGGGGAATCCGCTGGCGGCGTCCGTCGGCCAGCTCATCAACGGACCACTGGCTCCGCTGCGCAATCTGCACAAGTTCGACGCCCTGATCCGGTTGCCGCTCGCGCTGGGGCTAGCCCACGTGCTCGCGTCCGTCCGGGTGCCCTGGCGGAAGACGGCCGCAGCGCTGCTGGCCGCCGCCGGGGTGGCGCTGGTCGCGCTGCCCGCCACCGTGACCGGCTTCTCGCAGGCGGGCGCGTTCCCCGCCATCCCTTCGTACTGGACCAGCGCCGCCGACTGGCTGACCGCGCACGCGGGCCATCAGGCCGTGCTGGAGGTACCGGGGGCGCGGTTCGGCGAGTACACCTGGGGCAGGCCGCTGGACGACGCGCTGGAGCCGCTGTTTTCCGGCGACTGGGCGAACGACCAGCTGTCGACGATCGGCTCGGCCGGGAACGCACGGTTGCTCAGCGCCATCGAGCAGCAGCTGGACGCGGGCCAGGGGTCGGCCGGGCTGACCCAGCTGCTCGCCTCGATGGGCGTCAGCTACCTCGTGGTCAGGAACGACCTGAATCCCTTCGATCTCTACGGTGCCTGGCCGGCCAGGATCCACGACGCCCTGGCCACCGCGCCGGGCCTGACGAAGGTGGCCACGTTCGGGACGCACAAGGTCGGGGACAAGAGGCCTGACGACGCGGTCAGCAACGTCTACGCCCCCTACCCGCCGGTCGAGATCTACCGGGTCGACACCGCGCAGCCGGTGGCATCCGTGGCCCCGGTGGCCGGCACGATCCGGGTCTTCGGCGCGCCCGAGGCGCTGCTGGACCTCGGTACTGACGGCGCGCTTGACGGCCGCCCGGTGCTGCTCAACTCCGACGCCCGCGACATCCCGGCCAGCCAGTACTTTGTCACCGGCTCGCTGCGCCGCAAGGTGCGGAACTTCGGCGAGATCCGGATCGACTACTCGCAGACGCTGACGGCCGCGGATCCGCTGTCGACGTTCGAGGCCGCCGACGACTACCTGGAGCCGTCCTGGCTGCCGGACGAGAGCGTCGCGGTGTACCACGGCATCGCGAACGTCACCGCGTCCTCGTCGGCGGCGGGGATCGCGGCGCTGCCCGGCCAGAGCGCGACCGGCAGCAACCCGTTCGCGGCCGTCGACGGCGACCGGCGGACGATGTGGGAGTCTGGCGGGCTCACCGGCCCGGTGCACCAGTGGCTGCAGGTCAGCTTCGACCACCCGGTCGATCCGGGGACCATCCGGGTGGCCTTCGCCGACAGCGCTCTGGTCGGGCCGCCGGTGACCAGGGTCATCGTCCGGACGTCAGCTGGCTCGGTGACCGACACCGTTCGCGGCACCAGCAAGCCGCAGTCGCTAGCTGTCCCGCCCGGCCCGGCGCGCTGGCTGCGCATCACGGTCGCGGCCGTCGCCCGGTTCCCGGCACCGGGCGCGCAAGTCGGGATCAGCGAGATCTCGGTGCCGGGCGTCACCGCCAGCCGGACGATCATGGCTCCCGCGGTGCGGCTGCCGGCCGGCGCGGCGGAGTCCGTCTTGCTGGCCAAGGCGCAGCCGCAGCCCGCCGACTGCATGCGGACGTCACTGCGGTGGGTGTGCTCCCCGTTCCTGGCCACGCCCACGGAGGAGGAATACGGCTTCGATGAGGGGTTCACCAGCGCGGGCAGCCGGCTCGCGGCGATGCGCGGGCAGGCGATCATGACCAGCACGACCCTGAGCACGCGCGACGCGTGGCCGGGCCACGACCAGCCGCGGGTGACGGGCACGTCGGTCTACACCAGGGACCCGCAGGACGCGCCCAGCGCCGCGTTCGACGGCAGCGCGGCGACCGCCTGGGTCGCGGCCGCGACCGACCGGCATCCGGCGCTGACCATCAGGTGGCCGCGTCCGCGGACGGTCCGGCAGGTCACCGTCACCGTCCCGCGCGGCGCCAGCACCCTGGACGAGGTCCAGGTCTACGACCGGGCCGGCCTGATCGGGGGCGGCTTCATCGGCCGGACCCCGACGATCAAGCTGCCGCGGCCGGTGCGAACCGACCAGCTGACGCTGCGGTTCAGCCCGCCGAGCCTGCCGCTGCAGATCGCCGAGGTGCGCATACCGGGCGTGCGGCCGCTGACGGCGAGCAGCGATGCCCGGGTCCGGCTGCGCTGCGGCCTCGGGCCGACGCTCCGGCTGAACGGGCAACTCGTGCGGACCAGGATCTCGGGGACCGAGGCGGACCTGCGGTACGGGCGGCCGATGACGTTCACCGCCTGCGCGCCAGCGGCGGTCAGGACCGGCCAGAACACGGTTACCGAGCCGGCCACCGACCCGACCGGCTGGGACGTGCAGAGTGTGCTGATCGGCGCTGGCGGCCGGTGGGGGGCGGTGGCGGGTGGTGCGGTGGCGGGTGGTGCGGCGGACGCGCCGGTCCGGACGCTGACCTGGACCGCGTCTGTCCGCGTCCTGCAGGTGACCGCCCGCCAGCGCGCTTACCTTGAGGTCGCGCAGAATTACAACCCTGGCTGGGTGGCCACGACTAGCGGTAAGACGCTGCGCCCGGTGCGGCTGGACGGATGGGAGCAGGCGTGGTTGCTGCCCGCCGGGACCCGCGGGCCCGTCACGCTCACGTACCGGCCGGACGCGGTCTACCGGAAGGCCCTGTTCGGCGGGCTCGCGCTGCTCGTGGTGATGCTGGCCATCGCGCTGATCCCGGCCCGGCGCCGCCGCAGCCGACGCGAACTGGCGTCGGCCGAGCGGGTGCCAGCCGAACTGACGTCGGCCGAGCGGGCGTCGGGCGAGCGGGCGCCAGCCGAGCGGGAGGTGGCTGGCGCGGCCCGGCGGACGGGCGTGGTCCGGCTGGCCCGCTGGGCTGGGGGCCTGGCGGTCCTCGCTTGCGCCGGGCTGTGGCTCGGCGGTTACCCGGGCGCCGCGCTGCTGCCCGTCGCCACGGTGATCTTCGCGCTGGCTGGCCGGCCAGTCGCCCGCGGGGGACCGGGTTCCGTGGGTCCGGCCGCCTGCCGCGCGCTGTACAGCCGGTGGGTGCCGGCCGGGCTCGTGCTGGCCGCGGCAGGGGCCGCAGCGGCGGGCAGTCTGACGCTCGCCGGCAGCGCCATGGCCACGGTGCTGACCAACACCGGGCCGCAAGTGCTGTGCCTGCTGGTAGTGGCGAGACTGGCCGCTGGCCTGGTGGCAGGCGCTGAAGGCGGCATTCCGGACAACAGATCGACCGATTGGCCGGAAAATACCTAGTTAGCCATGGCTGTTATGGCTATGTGTCCTGATTGACGGTGACGCCGGACACGCACCAGACTATGATCCCCGGAACAGATCCCGAGGATCTACGGCATGACCGACCAAAGTACCTCACTCCTGGAGGATGGATGCGCAGGGTGTCCGGCCTTGTTCTGAGCGCCCTTGGAACGTTCCTGATCGTCCTGGCCCTGCTCACCAAGTTCGTCGTCGCCGGCGAAGCCGTGAAGTTCCCGCTGAACGAGAACACCATCACGACCCTCACGGCGCAGAACGCGAAGTATTTCAGCCCCTCCCTGCTCACCGCGCAGACTGGCGTCACCCTTGAGGACACGCTGACAACCCAGGGCGACAACGCCGCCGGAAGTTCGGGCACAGCGGTCTGGAATCAGTTCAACTACGTCTACGACCGGACCAATTTCCAGACGGTGTCGTACTCGACGGATCGGTACGCGTTCGACCGCAAGTCGGGCGAGCTGAGCAATTGCTGCGGCGCGTCGCTCGGAACCGGCACGAAGGTGCACTACTCCGGGCTGGGCCTGGTCTGGCCGCTGAACACCCAGAAGCAGACGTATCAGGTCTTCAACACGACGCTGATGAAGACGGTGCCTGCCGTCTACTCCGGCACCGCGAGTGTGCAGGGCACGAACACCTACAAGTTCGTCGAGACCGTGCAGCCGACCCAGATCGGCACGCAGGCGGTGCCCGGCTCACTCATCGGTCAGCCCAGCGAGGCTTCGGTCACGCTGCCCGAGTTCTTCGCCGGCACGACGACGGAGTGGGTTGACCCGATCACCGGGGCGCCGGTCAAGGGTGTCTCGTCGCAACATCAGTACCTGGCTGACGCCAGCGGCAACGAGGTGCTCACGCTGATCGACGCCACGTTCTCGACCTCCCCCGCCAGCGTGGCCAGCACCCTCCACACGGCCAGGAACTACGACAGCCAGATCAATCTGGTCCAGGTCGTCCTCCCGCTCATCATCGGCATCGTCGGCGTCATCCTGCTCCTCATGGGCCTGGTGCTGTTCTTCACCTCCCGGACCAGGGATGCCGAGTACGTGGACGAGCGCGAGGTCGGTGAGGTCCCGGCCTGATCCGGTCTGGCCGCCAGTTCACCCGCTGGCCAGTTACGGTGCCGAGTGCGGCTATCGTGGCTGGCCAGCGGCGCCAGCGGGGTGGATGACGAGATGACGGTGTGGGCGCGGACCGGTGACCGGCTGCGGGTCGGGAGCACGGCTGCGACGAGCAGCGGCTTGCAGGCCGCCCGGCGGGCCTGGAACGTCCTGGCCAGCGTCGATCCGCTCTGGGCGGTGTGCGTGGACCGCGAGCACCGGGCCGGCAGCTGGGACGTCGGCGAGTTCATGGCCAGCGGCCGGGGCGAAATCGCCACCGCGGTGCGACGCCTGGACCAGCTCGGTATCGGCGCGGCGAGGGACAGCGCGCTGGACTTCGGCTGCGGGGTTGGCCAGGCTCACCGGCGCGCTGAGCGGCTATTTCGGGTCCGTCACCGGCGTGGACATCGCCGAGGAGATGCTGGCCAGGGCGCGCACGATCCTGGCCGGTGAGCCCGGCTGCCGCCTGATCCGGAACGACAAGCCCGATCTCGGCGACTTCCCCGACGGCTCGTTCGACCTGGTCTACTGCAGTCTGGTGCTCCAGCACATGCCCGGCCGGCTGGCCGCCCGGTATCTGCGCGAGTTCGTCCGGGTGGTCCGGCCAGGCGGCGCCATCGTTATCGTGGTGCCGGAGTCACATCGCCTGACCCCGTCGGGCGTCGTCTACGCCATCACGCCCCAGCGGCTGATCGGGATCGTCCAGCGCAGGCTTTTCGGCTACCCGGCGGCGATGCAGATGCGGGTGCTGCCCGCCAGGCGAGTGCGGCGGATTGTCGAGGCCGCGGGCGGGAGCGTCGTCGCCTCCGATCCGGAACCGTGCGTGGGGCCGCACTGGCGCGGATACCGGCACTTCGTGACCAGGGACCAGGCCCGCTTGCCAGAGTCTGGCTAGAACGTGTTCTAATCGTGGGCAAGCGGACGCGTACCGACGGCGTGGAGGTGGCAGTGAGCTCGATGGGTTTCTGGCGGCGGGCACTCGCGGATCCGGGCTGGATCGCGGTCGTGGAACCAGATGGCACCGAGCACACAGCGGGCGACGTACTGGCCCGTGCCAACCAGCTGACCCATGCGCTGCGAGCCCGCGGGCTGCAGCCAGGAGACGGCATCGCGTCAGTGTTGCCGAACGGGGTCGCGCCGGTTGAGCTGTACCTGGCGGCGCTGCAGTCCGGGTGGTATCTGACGCCGATCAACTGGCACTTCACCGTGCCGGAAGCCGCGTACATCGTGCAGGACTGCGGCGCGAAGGCCTTCTTCGTGCACGAGCAGTTCGCTCAGCTCGGCACCGACACTGCGGACCAGGCCGGCATCCCGGCTGACGCCAGGTTCAGCTACGGCGACGTGCCCGGCTTCGCGCCGGTCGAGGACCTGCGGGCCGGCCAGCCGACGAGCCTGCCCGAGGACCGCACCGCGGGCGCCACGATGCATTACACCTCGGGCACCACCGGGCGGCCGAAGGGCGTGCGCCGGGCGCTGACCGGCATGGACCCGGACGAGGCCATGGCGCTGGCGTCGTTCCTGCTGCAGTTCTTCGGCGTGACCGAGGGGCAGCCCAACGCGCACCTGCTGACCTCGCCGAACTACCACACCGCGGTGACCGTGTTCGGTGGCGGCGCGCTGCACATGGGACACACCCTGGTGTGCATGGACGCCTGGAACTCCGAGACCGCGCTCGCCCTGACCGAGCGGTACAAGTGCACGAACTCGCACATGGTGCCGACCCAGTTCAAGCGGATGCTGTCGCTGGCGGACGACGTCAAGGCCAGGTACGACCTGTCCTCGATGCGGTGGCTGATCCACGCGGCCGCGCCGTGCCCGATCGGCATCAAGCAGCAGATGCTGGACTGGTGGGGTGACTGTGTCTGGGAGTACTACGCGGCCACCGAGGGCGGTGGCACCATCGCCTCCCCGCAGGCCTGGCGGGCGCATCCCGGCACCGTGGGCAACGCGTGGCCGATCAGCGAGCTGCTGATCGCCGACGAGAATGGTGAGCCGCAGCCGACCGGCCGTCCCGGCACCATCTACATGAAGATGGGCGTCGCGACGTTCGAGTACTACGGGGACCAGGAGAAGACCGACGCGAACCGGCTGCGCGACTACTTCACCGTCGGCGACATCGGTTACCTGGACGAGGACGGCTTCCTGTTCCTGTGCGATCGCAAGTCCGACATGATCATCTCGGGCGGCGCCAACATCTACCCGGCCGAGATCGAGGCCGAGATCATCATGAACCCGAAGGTCGCCGACGTGGCGGTCTTCGGCATCCCGGACGATGACTGGGGTGAGCAGATCAAGGCGGTCGTGCAGCCGTCCGAGGGAGTGGAGCCCGGCGACGCGCTAGCGGCCGAGATCCTGGCCGGGCTCGAGGGCCGGCTGGCGAAGATGAAGTGGCCCAGGTCCATCGACTTCACGGCCGAGCTGCCGCGCGACCCGAGCGGCAAGCTGCTGAAGCGGCGACTGCGCGATCCTTACTGGGCTGACCAGGCGGCCAATATCTGATCAGGGCCCGGGTTCAGCTCAGGGTCTGGACTGCCTCGCCGGCCTGCGCCCGGTCCATAAGCCGCGAGTGCTCGTCGCCGCCGACAGCCTCGGCGTCCTGCACCAGCAGTTCCGGGACGCCGTCGCTGACTCGGTACCGGCGGCGCAACCGCGGGTTGTAGAGCGCCGGGTCGGCGGCGAAGTACAGCAGGCTGCCCTTGTCCACCGGGCACGCGAGGATCTTGAGCAGGGCCGCATCGAGCGCCATCAGGTGCCTCTCTGGATCATGACTGCTTCCTGCGGCCTGGCGGCGCGGGCAGCAACGCGGCGGCGAGCGCGACGAGCGCGAGCAGCTGCGCTGCGGCCGTGAACGGACCGCTGCCCAGGACGGTCGGATCAGCCGACACGCAGATGGCCAGGCCGGCCGCGATCATCGCGACGGCACTGACCGCGGGCAGCCATCGCGGCCGCCACCAGCCGAGAACCGCCAGTAGCGGAACGGCGATCGCGACCGCCCCGCCCGCGACGGCGATGACCACCGCGATCGGGACCAGCACGAGGATGGCCCGGACCAGCCAGCCGACCTCGGCCCGCCAGCCGCCCGCCGCCGGCCGGCCGGGAGCGCCGGGCCAGCGCAGGCGGGCCTGGCCGCGCCCGCGCGGCGCGAGTATCGCCCGGAGCCGGGGGCGCCGGGCCGGCCCGGGCGCCGACGGCCGCACCGCGATGTTCGCGGCCTGCGCCGTTCGCTCGACCGCCGCGGCCGGCCCGGGCAGCCGCCAGCGGCCGTCCCGGAAGATCACCGCGGGCGGGATGCCGAGCCCGGCGGCCAGCCCGCCCGGCCTGGCGTGCCTGCCGACGTGGCCGGCGGCAACCGCAGGCGGCCGCCGGGGTGCCCGCTCGCGCCGGCGCCGGCGCCGGCCGAGACCCAGCGCGCAGGCGATCAGGGCCAGCAGCGCCAGCCCGGCGACGATGAGCCCAGCGTGATAGACGGTGGCCGGGCGGAATGCGAGCGTGATGGTGCCGCCCTGGCCGGCCGGGACGACGAACGCTTGCTGCCAGCCGTCGAGCGTGACCGGCGTCAGCGGCCGGCCGTTGAGGCTGGCCGTCCAGCCAGGGTTGAATCCCTCGTGCACCTCGACATACGCCGCGGATCCAGGTCCGATTCGCACCGCCCGGTTGTCGCTGCTCCAGTTGAGGATGCGCACCGCACGGGCCTCGGTGGCCGTCGCCGGGGCGCCCGAACTCCCGGCCGGGCTGGTCAGGCTCGCGCCCGTGACGGTCAGGAACGTCGACATGCCGGTGCTGAGCCACTGGCGACCCGCGGTCAGCGACAGGCTGCTGGCCCGCGTGCACAGCCTGATCCGGACGGGCAGCAGGCCCGTCAGGTCGCCGACAGTTCCCGAGACCGAGGTCCGGTAGCTGCGCCCGCCGACGTAGACCGCGGGCCCCTGGCCGCAACCGAGGTGGAATCCGGCACTCGCCCGCGGCACCGCGGGCTGCAGGCCGTGCAGGCCGGGGATGGTCACGGTCGCCAGCCCGGTCGGCAGCCGCGCCGGCCGGTTACGCGGGAAGCTCAGGCCGAGGCTGCTGGTGTGCAGCGCGGGCCTGATCCGCACGACGCCGCTGCGGCCCACCTTGGCGGTGCGGACCCCGCGACTGGTGCTGATCAGCACGCTGGACGGCCGGGCCAGGCCTGCCGCCATGGTCAGGTTGATCTGCTTGATCGTCCGGCGGCCGTGCCAGCTGAAAGTCAGTCCGGGATCCCGGTCGGAGGCCGCCGCGATCCAGGGCAGCTTCGTGCCCGGCTCGTACATGCTGGCCGGACCGAACTGGGGCAGCCCGCCGGAAGACGAGGTGGCCGTGACCCGGAATGCCGACTTGCCGGGCCGGGACAGCCTGGCCAGCAGCGCGTCCAGGGCGGGACCGGTCTGCGGCACCGCCGTCAGCGCAGCCGCCAGCGTGGCGGACGTCGGCAGCACGAAGGTGCGATCGAGTCGCTGGCCGCGCGGCAGTCCGCTGGCGTTGTTCTGCGTCGCGGGCAGGACCGGCCGCTGGGTGAAGGAGAACGCGGTGGCGGGTGCGGCCGCGCCAGCGGCGTCCTCGGCCGGCTGCAGATAGCTGGTGACCTGCACGGCCGGGATGTCCACGTCGCTGATGCCGGCGCCGGGCCCACCGGGCCGGGCGGGTCCCGCGGCCAGGACGGTAATCCTGAGCGTGCGGGTCAGGCCGGGCGGCAACCGCAGTACCTGGCTGGCGCCGGTCCTGGCGGTCCTGGTCGTCACGGTCCCGGCCGCCGTCGTGACCCGCAGCCGGGTCGCGACCGGCCGGCTGCGGTTGTCGTCAAGCAGCCGGATGCTCGCGGCCGCCGGCAGGTCTTCCTGGTGGCTGAAGGTGATCTGGATCCACTGACCGGCCGGGGTGTACGGGCTGCCCTCGACCCAAGCGGTCGCCGGGTTGCCGTCGAAGGCGTTTGCCGGGTCGTATTGCGGGCTCTCACTGAGCCACGATCCCACCGAGGAAGCGGTGACGCTGGCTGCCCCGCGCAGCACCGCGACCGTCTGGTGCCCGGCCGCGGTGACCGGCAGCAGCTGTCTGGGCTGGCCGCCAGGTGCGCCGAGCGGGCTGTCGGCTGGGTTCGTGCCGTCGGCCGGATACGGGTAGGACTCGAAGTCCTGCGTCGATCCGAAGGCGTTGTCCGCGCGCGGCTGACCGTCCGTCACCGCCCACAAGGCTGGCCGCGCGGGCAGTCGCTGCCCGGCGATCACGGTGGGCTGGCTGGTGACGAGGCCCTGGCCGGCCAGTTGCAGGAGCGAGTCCGGGCCGCCGTTGACCAGCACCGTGGCGCTGGCCGGCAACGCGGTGACCGGGCTGGCCGGGCGCAGCGACCTGGCGGCGGCCTGGAACACCTCGACCGCGGGGTACGCGGTCGCGAGCCCGGGCGTGATCCCGGCCAGATTCGGGTGCCCGAGTGCCACCGGCATCTCGGGTCCGAAGGCAGCCACCCGGCGGAAGCCGGATTGTGCGAGCGTCTCGTTCACGACCTGCGGTGGCGTGTAGCCGTCGATGCCCGGCGCGATGTCGTTGCGCACGACCACGTACCGGATGCCGGCCCGGTCCAGGTACCCGGCCAGTCCGGGCACCTCGTGCCCGGACTCGACCGCCTGTTCCATCGCCTCGAGCAGCACCTGCGAGCCGGCGTTGCCGTAGGGCACCAGGCCACGCTCGACCCAGGGCGAGGTCGCCAGCGGCTCGAGCGGGTCGTCGATGGTCTCGCCCCAGGTGAACTGCCCGTGCGGGTCGGACGGCACCACCAGCGCGGTCTGGCGGGGGGCGTGCGTCGCGAGGTAGTCAGCCGTCTTGTACCAGTAGCCGGGGATGGCGGTGATCGACCCGGCCTGCAGGAGCTGGCCACCGAGCTGCGGCCAGGCCAGGCCGATCAGGGCCAGGGCCGAGACGGGCGCGATGACGGCGCGGCCCGTCAGCCAGATCTGCCGCAGCGGCAGGCTGAGTCGTGACCACCGGTCGAGAGCGTGCGCGCAGCCCAGCGTCAGCACGACCGCGAGCACCGGCTCGAGCTTGTAGAGGCTGCGGAACGGGGCCAGCGTGCTGTCCAGCAGGTGATCGACCGGAGCGTGCCAGGGCCCGCCGAGCGGGCCGTAGTACCCGGCCAGCGCGACCATCGCCGTCACGCCGGCGCAGATGGTGAGCCACCGGCGTTCGGGCATGTCCCGCCGGGCGAGCCCGGCCAGCCCGGCCGCGCTGACGGCGGCGGAAGCGAGGATCACCGGCTTGGAGGTGACCACGGTCCAGCCCGCCGATAGCCACGGGGTGCCGTTCAGGCTGAAATAGGCCGTCCAGGTGCCGGTGCCGCGCAGCACGGCGGCCGCGGACATCGTCCGGGTGGTGGTCACGGCCTGCTCGATGTACGGCAGGAAGTTGAAGGCGTAGCGCCCCTGCAGGAGCAGCGGGATCGCCCACCAGGCGGTCCCGGCGAAGACCGCGGCCGCCCAGGCCAGCCCCAGCCGGATGCGCAGCCTGGACCGGGTGTGAGTGACGATGTAGATCGCGGGCAGGATCAGCACGGCGAGCGTGCAGACCGCGTTCACGCCGCTCATCGCCACGATGGCGAGGCCGGACCTGGCCGCAGCCCGACCCGGGGTGGTGCGGCCGGCCGCGGCCCGTACCAGCGGGAGTACCGCCCACGGCACCACCAGGCCGGGCAGCGCCGTGGCGGAGGTCGATCCGACCAGGATCGTGAAGGTCGGCCACAACGCGAATGCGAGCCCGGCCAGCAGCCTGGAGGTCTCGCTGCCGATCCCGACCGCCCTGGCCAGCTTGACCATGCCGATGAACCCGGCCGCGAGCAGCAGGGCGAGCCAGACGCGCTCGATCATCCACACCGGCACGTGCAGCAGCTGGCCCGCGAGATAGAACGGCACCATCGGGATCGCGTACCCGATGTACTGGTCCTCCAGGCTGCCCAGCCATTCGCGCGAGTTCCACAGCGACCACAGCCGGGTGAGGAAGTGCCCGGCGTCGATGTCGACGCCGAGCTTGGTGTCATAGAAGATCCGGCCGGCGTCAGTGCTCGCCAGCAGGATCAGCGCGACGAGGAAGACGATGGCGAACCACCAGCGGTCGCGTAGCAGCGGCCGGCCCGCGGCCGGGGGCGACGGCCCGGCGAGCGCCGGGAGCGGTGTCGTCATGGTGGTGTCGATCGAGCCGCCGGGCCAGGTGGCGGCCAGGCCTGGGCCGGTCTGCTCGAACGCGCGCCACGGATGCTGCGGCGACTGAGACAGGCCCTGGCCGGCCGATGTCATGAGGTGCGCCGCGCGATCACGAGCAGATTCCAGCTAGCCAGTTCCCGCAGCCAGGGCAGGCGCAGGAGGAATTTGCACCAGCGCGGGTAGTAGCGCGGCAGCTGGTCGATGATCTCGACGTCGCGACGGGCCCGGATCAGCCGCAGGGTGGGTCCCACGTGCACCCGGTACAGGTTCGTGCCGACCTCGTGCTTGGGCTGGCGGCCGTACTTGCGGACGTACCGCCGGGCGGCGTATCCGGCGCCCAGCAGGTGCCAGGGCGACATTTCGTGACCGCCCCAGGGCGAGTACCAGTTCGTGAACGACAGGTAGATCAGCCCGCCGGGCTTGACCACGCGGATCATCTCGGCGATCAGCCCGGCCGGGTCAGGGACGTGCTCCAGGACGTTCGAGGAGAAGCAGACGTCCGCGCAGCCGTCGGCGACCGGGAGCCAGTAGCCGTCGGCGAGCACCGCACCGCCCGGCGCCGCGCCCCGGCTGAGCAGCTCGGAGCGGTCGGGCTCGAACAGGAAGCTGTCCGCCCCGGCCGCCCGGAACGCGGCGGAGAAGTAGCCGGCACCGCCACCGACGTCCACCACCGTCCGCCCGGCCAGGTCGATGTGCCTGGCCAGCTGGCTGACCGCGTCAGCGGCCACGCCCGAGTAGAAGAGGTCCGGGTCGCTCTGTTCCTGCCGGAAGAGCCGCAGCAGCCGCACCGAGCGCGCGAGGCCCTGCTTGGTCGCAGCCGCGCCGGAAGCAGGATGGGGCGGCGGGGCATCGCGCTGAGCGGCCAGCCGGCCCTGATCTGGTGAACGCAGCATAGCGGTCTAGGGGGTGCGCCTTTCCTGAGTCACATCGCCGTGGCAGCGGCGCGGCGAGGACTAGCGAGCACTAACAGTTCGGTGAAATTACCAGAATGATACGTCAATGTCCGGTACACATTACTGGTTAGTACAGAACCGGCATGAAGGCCGCGGTTCATCCGCGCCGGACCGCGAACGACTGGAGCGTGCTCGCTTGAACCACGACTCGGCCAGCTGGCAGGCGGCCGCCGCGGGCGACCCGGACGGGATCGCTGAGCTGCGCACCGTTGGCCGGCCGGAGGAGCCGGCCGCGGCCGGCGTGCTGGCCGGCCAGCCCTGGGACCAGGCGGGTCCGGAACTGGCTCCGGCGCCGCGCCCGGATGGCCGCCGGCTCCTGTTCGTGGCCTGGCGCGACCTCGCCAACCAGCGGGCCGGGGGCTCCGAAGTTCTCGTCGACATGCTCGCCGCCGGGATGACCGCGCGCGGCGCGGACGTCACGCTGCTGTGCGGCGGGCGCACGGCCGAGCGCGACTACTCCGTCGTGCGCAACGGCGGCACTGTCACCCAGTTCGTGCGGGCCCCGCTGGCCTACTGGCGCCGGTTCCGGGCCAGCGATCTGGTCGTCGAAGTCTGCAACGGCATGCCTTTCCTGACCCCGCTGTGGTGCAACCGGCCGCAGATTTGCCTGGTCAATCACGTGCATACCGAGCTGTGGCGGATGATGTTCCCGCGGCCGGTCGCCGCCTTCGGCCAGTTCGCCGAGAGCCGGGTGCTGCCGTGGGCGCACCGGAACAACCTCTTCCTGACCGTCTCCAACTCCACCGCCGACGCGCTGCGGGAGATCGGCATCGCCGACGACCGGATCCGGCAGATCTGCAATGGCGTCGTCCGGCCGGATCCGCTCACGCCCCGCTCGCCTGAGCCGATGTTCCTGGCGCTGGGCCGGCTGACCGAGTACAAGCGGATCGACCTGCTGCTCCGGCTCTGGCGGCGGGTACGGCCGGTGACCGGCGGCACCCTCGTAATCGCCGGCGACGGACCGGAGCGGCAGCGGCTGGAGGCCATGGCGGGCCCGGGGGTCGTCTTCGCCGGCCGGGTATCCGAAGAAGAGAAGCACAAGCTGCTGTGCGCGGCGTGGCTGCTGCTGCATCCGGCGCTGATCGAGGGCTGGGGGATCGTGATCGCGGAGGCGGCCATCCGCGGGACTCCCGCCGTCGGCTTCAACGTCCCCGGTCTGCGCGACTCGGTCGTGGGCGGCGAGACCGGGGTCCTCGTCGACAATGAGGGCCAGTTCGCTTCCGCCTGGGCATCGCTCGCGCTCGACCGGGCCAGGGCGGAGCACCTGGGCGCCACCGCCAGGGTACGGGCCGAGCAACTGCACTGGTCGGCGGCGATCGACGGCTTCGCGGCGGTCGCCGACGAGGCCCTGGCCAGGGCCGGGACGCTGCCGTGACGATAGAGCCGCACCGCGCGGCGCTGCCCGCGAGCCGGCCCGCGCACGCGGCCGAGCCGATGACGTGGTCGGAGTTCTCGGCCCGGGTGCTGCGCGGGAATCACGTCGCGCTCGCCGCGTACACGCTGATCGCGCTCCAGCTGGTCTGGAAGGCCGAGGTGCTCCGGCACTTCTACTTCTGGCAGGACGACTTCACCTACTTCGACCGTGCCGTCCACATGGGCCTCACCTGGAAGTACCTGACGACGATCCAGGCCGGCCACCTTGATCCCGGCCCGTTCGCGCTGGCGTGGGCGGTTGGCCGGATCTCGGAGTACAACTGGACGCTCGTGGCCGGGCTGATGCTGGCGATCCTGCTAGCTAGCTGCCTGGCGCTGCTCCGGCTGCTGCGTACGCTCTTCGGCAACCGCCCAGCGATCTTGATCTTGCTCGTCATCTACCTGCTGTGCCCGCTGACGATCCCGGACCTGGTCTGGTGGTCCAACGGCATCGAGGGCGTCGGGCTGCAGCTGGCGATCTTCATGTGCCTCGATGCGCACATTCGCTACCTGCGTACCGGCCGCGTCCGGTCGCTGATAGCGGCCGCGGTCTGGGTGCTGGTCGGGATGCTGTTCTCGGACAAGGGGCTGGTGCTCCCGTTCGTGCTGTTCGGGCTCACCGCGGCCTACTTCGCCGAGGGGTCCTGGCTCCGGGCGGCGCTGCGATCCGGGGCGCGGTACTGGCGGGCGTGGGCAATCTACGGCGGGCTGCTCGTCGTCTACGGTGTCGTGTTCCTGATTCAGCTGGCTGCTCCGGGCGCCCGGCCAACCAAGATCGGCACGCCGCGCGACGTCGGCACGTTCGTGACCGACCTGATGAAGGACAGTTTCGTGCCCGGCGCGTTCGGCGGCCCCTGGCGCTGGTTCGGAAACGGCATCGACGCGTTCGCGACTCCGCCGGAAGCGCTGATGCGGCTGGCGCTGTTCGCGGCCGTCGCGGTGATCGCCATCACGATCTGGTACCGCAAGTACGCCTGGCGGGCCTGGGCCATCCTGGCATTCTGGCTGCTCATCGCCGACATGGCCCCCATCATCGTCGGCCGCACTGTGCTGCTCGACCCGGCGCTGACGGTGTTTCTCGGCCTGGACACGCACTACGTCAGTGATGCCGTGCCGATTCTCGTCGTCTGTCTCGGACTGGCCATCTGGCCGGTCAGCCAGGCCTGATCACCGCCGGACCCGGCCGCTGCGCCCCATGCCGCCCCAGGTCGCGCCCGCGCTGACTGGCTTCGTGCTCGCCGCGTTCGTCATCGGATCCGTCTACTCGGTGCAGACCTACGTCGGCGCCACGACGAGCCGGGCCGGGCGCTCGTTCATCGCCACCGCGCGCCAGGCCCTCGCGGCGGTGCCGGCCGGCACCACGGTCGTGGATCAGCTCGCGCCCCCGAGCGTGATGGCGGCATTGCTGCTCGGCCCGATCGGATACCAGGACCAGGTGATCGGCAGCATGGCCGTCGGGAAGATCCGCTGGGTCCGCGCGCCCTACGGCGTGATCAAGGATCTCAAGGTCTTCACCTCGGATGGCAGGCTGTCGCCGGCCGCGGTCGTCGGCGTCTACAGCAGGCTGATACCGGGCGGCGCAGGCTGCTGGCCGGCCAGCCAGGACGCGATCTCGGTGCCGTTGAACGCCGCCGCGACCGTCACGAATGGTCCGTGGACGCTGCGGCTGTCCTACATCGCGACGAAGGCGCAGCGCGTCTCGGTCTCGTTCGGCGGGCAGTCGGAGCCGCTTGTGCTCAAGGCAGGCGAGAACACGGCCTACGCGCCGGTCCAGGGGAGCGGCAGCAGCGTCGAGATCTACAGCCCGGATCCGCAGGCGCTGTGCGTCGGCAATCTCGCGGTGGGAGGCCTGTTCGAGAACAAGTCCGACACCCCGGTGCCCCTCGTCCCGGCGCCGGGATGAGGCCGGCCCCGCGGCCGTGCGTAATCGCCCGGCTGGTCAAGTAATTGCTTGAACTATGACAGACAAGTACGATTTACCCGTGTTCAGTCGCCTGCTGGCCAGTTCCCGGGTAAGGGCCGGCCTGCTGCTGCTGGTACTGGCGTGCTGCGGCTACGGCATTCACGCCGAATGGCCGCAGATGCGGACGGCGCTCGGTCAGCTGCACTGGTATTCGGTGCTGGCCTCGGTTGCGGCCGCGATGGCTGGCGGGTCGTGCATGATGCTCGCCTGGCGCGCCGTGCTGGCCGACCTTGGTTCGAGGCTCCCGGTGCCGGCCGCGGTCCGGGTGAACTTCCTCGCGCAGCTTGCCAAGTACGTGCCCGGTGCCGTCTGGTCGATCGCGGCGATGGTCGAGCTAGGACACGACAAGGCCGTGCCCCGTCGCCGCGGCGGCGCATCCATCGCGATCGGACTGGCCATCAGCGTCGCGGTCGGGCTGGCCGTCGCCGCCGTTGCGCTGCCGCTGGCCTCATCGGCGGCCGCCCGGCACTACCGCTGGATCGTCGCCGTCATCCCGCTCATCGCCGTCTGCCTGTACCCGCCGATCCTCGGCAGGCTGGTAGACCGGGCGCTGACGCTCGCGCGCATGCAGCCACTGGAGCGCAGGCCCACCCTGCGCGGGCTGGTCAGCGCGGTGGGGTGGACGGCGCTCGGCTGGTTGTTCCTCGGCTTTCAGGTCTGGGTCGTGCTGACGGACGTGACGAGCCACGCGCAGCACTCGTTCCTGCTCGCGCTGGGGGCCTACGCACTGGCCTGGTCAGCCGGGCTCCTGCTGGTCGTGTTTCCCAGCGGCATCGGCCCGCGCGACCTCATTCTCGTGGCGACTCTGGCCACCGTGGTGCCGCACGGCGCGGCGATCGCGATCGCGCTGGTCGTCAGAGCGAGCACGACGGCGTCCGACCTGGCCTGGGGCGCGATCGCGCTGGCCATCGGCCGGTCCCGGCCCGCGATCGGCCGCCGGGCGCCTGGCCGGCACCGCAGGCCGGCCGAGGAGCGAGTGCCAGTGCGCGTAGAGGCGGCCGCAACCGCCGAGCCCGTCACCGTCACGCCCTCCTGACGATCTTCCGGCGCCGGCCTACCCGGAGCTGGCGGTGCGTTCGAGCACGTCGATGAGCCGGGTCGTCGTGGCCGGGTCGGGCGGCTGACCGTAGGTCACCGCGAAGATGTGCCGTCGCGCCCCCGACAGCGGCACCGTGGTCAGACCTGGGTGCCGGGCCGCGCGCAGGCACAGCCCAGGCAGCGTCGTGACCCCAAGGCCGGCCGCGACCAGCGCCTGCACCGCGACGTAGTCGTCGGTGGTGAAGGCGATCTTCGGCGTGAAGCCGGCCGCCTCGCACTGCCTGACCAGGTAACTGCGGCAGCGCTCGCACCCGGCTATCCAGCGGCTGTCGGCGTACTTGGCGAGGTCGGCCAGGGCGGCGCCGTTGCCAGCCGGGTCGGCCGGCCCGGCCAGGGCAGCGGAGTCGCCGACGGGGCTGATCTTGACCGGGCTGATCGGGATGGGGCTGGTCTCGGCCGGAATATCCCCGGCCGCCGAGCCTCCTGCGTCCGGGCCGTCCGCCTCGGGGCCGTCCGCGCCCCGGCTACCCCCGGCCGATCCTGGGTCCCTGGTCACCAGGTGCACCGGCTCGTCCATGATCAGCCGGCCGCGGGTGCCCTCTTCAGTCGGCTTGGGCGGCGCTTCGTCGAGGTCCTGCTGGTAGTGCTGGAACACCAGGGCGACGTCCACGTACCCGGCCCGGAGCATCCGCAGGGCTTCCGGCGGCTCGGCCTCGGTCAGCCGCAGGTCCAGGCCGGGCGTCTCGTCTTCCAGCTGGGCCGCGGCCGCTGGCACCAGGGTTCCCAGCGCGGACGGGAAGGCGGCCAGCCGGACCCGCCCCTCCCGGAGGCCGACGTGGGCCGCGAGCTCGGCTTCAGCCGCGTCCAGCCGGCCGATGATCTCCTCCGCCCGCTCGGCCAGCATCCGCCCGGCTTCGGTCAGCCGGACCCCGCGGCCGGCCCGCTCCAGCAGCCGGGCGCCGGTCTCGGCCTCCAGCCTGGCGATATGGTGGCTGATGGAAGGCTGGGCATAGTTGAGAGCTCGGGCCGCCGCGGTGACCGAACCGTGCCTCGCGATGGCGACCAGCACCCGGAGCCTGGTCACGTCCAGCATCCACCAACTATAGATCTGCCTGAATCAGCAGCTGCGACCTATCGACTTACACAGTCGACCCGCACCGTCGGCCCGCACCGGGCCGGTGGCTATCGGGGCCTGAGTTCTTCCTGCATTATGTGCGGGTGAGCCCGAAGAAGATGGTCTGGCGGCCTGCGCCCGGCTGGCCCGAGTGCCCGCCCGACTGGTACCCGCCGGAGGGCTGGCAGCCCCCGCCAGACTGGCCGCCGCCGCCGGCGGACTGGGTCTTCTGGCAGCAGGCGCAGCCGCGGGTGCCGACCCCGATCTTGACCACCGAGCTCACCCGGACGGGCCTGGTGCGCGAGACCAGGCTGGTCATGATCGCGGCCCTGCTCCCGTGGATCGTCAACGCCGTCGTGATCCTCGGCATACACCTCGACCTGGGCAACACGCTCAGTCAGCTGCCCACGTTCACGCCGAACCAGCCAGTGCTCAACGTCGTGCTCGGCTTGCTCAGCTACCTGCCGACCGCCGCCGTCGTGCCGCTCGTGCTGCTGCTGCTCGCCCGCACCGGGCAGCCGCCATCCAGCCTTGGCCTGACCCGGATGCGCTGGCCCGATTTCGGGGCCGGCGTGGGCATCGCGGCCGCGGCGTTCGGCTGTGAGCTGCTGATCGCCGTCGCCGTGTCGCCGCTGGCGCACTCCCGGTTTCTGAACCAGACCGGCACGCTGCACGTCCCCGCGTACTACCTGATCTTCGGGATCAGCCAGTCGCTGATCACGGCGGTGGCCGAGGAAGTCTGCGTGAACGGCTACCTGCTCACCCGGCTGGACCAGCTCGGCTGGTCACCGGTACGCGCGTTGTGGCTCAGCCTCGCGCTGCGCACGTCCTACCACGTGTACTACGGGGTCGGGTTCCTGCTCACCGTGCCGTTCGGGTACTTCGTGACCCGGTCATTCCAGAAGCACGGCAAGCTCAGCCGGCCGATCCTCGCGCACTTCCTGTACGACTCGACGGCGTTCCTGATCGCGATTCTGGTGCTGCGCTGACCGGCCGCTAGTCCGGGTCCCGGCCAGCCAGCAGCGGGGACGCCGGGTCCCTGGCGGGCCGGGCCGGGTCGGCGGCCTGGCGGCGGCGGCGCCAGGCGATGCCGGACAGCACTTCGAGCACCACCCGGTTCGCCAGGTACGCGGTGACCTCGGCGTGGTCGTAGGGCGGCGCGACCTCTACCACGTCCATCCCGACCAGCGGCAGCTCCATCGCGATCCGGCGGACCGCGTCCAGCAGTTGCCGGCCGGTGAGGCCGCCGGGCTCGGGCGTGCCGGTGCCCGGCGCCATGCCCGGATCGACGACGTCGACGTCGACGGACAGGAAGACGCCGTCACACTCATTGGTGGCGATGGCGAACGCCTCGGTCAGGCACTCGTCCAGGCCACGGGCGACGACCTCGGTCATCTCGAAGCTGCGCATCCGCTGGCCGGCCATCCACTCCAGCGTCTCCGGCTCCGGCCAGTAGCCGCGGAGGCCGACCTGCAGGAACCGGTCCCCGCGGACAGCGCCGGACTCGATCAGCCGGCGCATTGGCGTGCCGTGCCCGTGCAGGGCGCCGAACTGGGTGTTGCCGGTGTCGGCGTGCGCGTCGAAGTGGATCATCGAGACCCGGCCCCAGCCGACCTGCCGGGCCACGCCGGTCGCGTCCGGCAGCGCGATCGTGTGATCACCACCGAGGATCACCGGCAGCGCGCCGCCCCGGCTGGCCGTGTGCACGGCTTCCTCCAGCCGCTGCAGCGACCGGTCGGTGTCGCCGGACGGCATCTCGACGTCGCCGGCGTCCCGAACCGTCAGCTCGACCAGGGGGTCAACACCGAGGGCCAGATGTGGCCGGGACGAGTCGTGCGGCAAGTAGTCGGTGAACCGGATGGCCTGCGGCCCGAATCGGGCGCCCGGCCGGTGCGACGTGCCGCCGTCGAACGGCGCGCCGATGATCATAATGTCAGTCCCGGCCCAGGACGCGGGGTCCGCCAGGTCCGCCCGTTCGACGCCGAGGAACGTGGCGTCCGGGCCATACATCCCGCCAAGTCTGGTCATCAAGCAGACTCTACTGCCAGCGCCGCGGACCGGATGGTCGCCGTCCAGGCGGGGAACGGAAGGTGGCCGGCCGGGGGAGCACCCGGCCGGCCTGGCTGTCGGTGTGAGATCGTGCCAGTGATAGTTGCCAGGGTAAGGAGCAGGCGGTTGACGCAGATTGCCGGACACGCCCGGCCGGCCGGGGACGACCCAGGGCAGGCTCTTGACCTGGTGGCGGCGCCAGGCCGGCGGATCGAGCTGGCTGGCCTCTACAACCTGCGCGACCTCGGCGGCTACCCGACCGCGGGCGGTTCGCTGCCGTGGCGGACGCTGCTGCGGTCAGACGCGCTGCACATGCTCGATGCCGGCGGCCTCGCCGCGCTGACCGCCCTGGGCCTGCGCACGATCGTGGACCTGCGCACGCATGTCGAGGCGGAAATCGCGCCGAGCCCGCTGGACCACCTGACCGCCAGGCATACCCACGTCTCGATCCTCGGCGGCGACCTGCAGGCGCTGCCGCTGGAACTGGACGCGATCTACGCATACGTCATCGCGCAGTGCGGCGACGTGGTCGCCGACGCGATCCGGCCGCTGTGCCGGCCCGACGCCTTCCCGGCGCTCGTGCACTGCAGCGCGGGCAAGGATCGCACCGGGATCGTGATCGCGCTGATCCTCGCCGTGGCCGGCGTCCCGGACGACGTCATCGCCGCGGACTACGCGCTCAGCGGCGGCTATCTCGACCCAGGCCGGACCGCCGCGATCGGCCAGCTGCAGGCGGGCACCGGCCTCGGCGAGCAGCTGACCGGCGAGCTGCTCAGCAGCCCGCCGCGGCTGATCCTGGACGTGCTGGCCGCGGCCCGGGCCGGGCACGGGTCGGTGCACGGCTACCTGCTCGCGCACGGCCTGACCGGCGTGGATCTGGCGGCGCTGCGCGCCGCGCTTGACGGCTGAGGACGGGCCGCATGGCCTTCGACGAACTGGACAAGCGGATAGTCGCGGCGCTGGTCGATGACGCCAGGGCAACCTACGCGGAGGTCGGCGCGCTGGTCGGGCTCTCGGCGCCTGCGGTCAAGCGCAGGGTGGACCGGCTGCGCGCCTCCGGGGCGATCACCGGCTTTTCCGCCCAGGTCGACCCCGCGGCGCTGGGCTGGACGACGGAGGCCTACGTGGAGCTGTTCTGCCGCGGCCGGACCTCGCCCGCCGATATCGCCGCCGCGGTCGGCAAGCATCCGGAGGTCACCAGCGCCTGCACGATCACCGGCGAGGCCGACGCCCTGCTGCACATCCGGGCCTCGGATGTGCAGCACTTCGAGCGCGTGGTGGAGCGAATCGGGGCCGAACCATTCGTCGTCCGGACACGGAGCGTAATCGTGCTCTCCCGGCTCGTCAGCCGTCCTGACCTGCTCGTCCCCGGAACTGACAGCCAGCCTGGAGTTTCAGCGCATCTTTAGCCGGATCTGCCCCTCCTGGAGTTTCTCGCCGGTGCTTTGGGCTACAGTGGCGGCCATGACGGAGCGTCATGAGGACGCGGCGACCAGCCGCAGGCTGACCACCGGCGAGTTCCGCGCGGCCCCGGATGCGTCGGCGAGCACGGCACAGTTCCGGGCGTTCGCCGGCAACGAGGCCGACCCGGAGCGACCCTGGGATATGGGCGCGCCCGGCCGGAACGTGGCCAAAATGGCGATGCTCGTCGTGATCGTCGCCGTCGTCCTGGCCGCGATCGCGATTCTCGTCGTGACGCTCACCTAGCCGCGCGCTCGTGACCGATCACGGGGGGTCGGGTCCGGGCAAGGCCGCAGTCGTCACTGGGGTGGACGACGAGGAGGAGCGTCACCGGCTCACCGCGCTCGAGGGCCTCGCGGCGTTGTCCCTGGACGCGCTGTCCTCGGTCGCGTACGGCCCGCAGGCCATCATCATCGTGCTGGCCACCGCGGGCGTCGCGGCGCTGCACTACACGCTCCCGGTCACGATCGCGATCACCGTGCTGCTCGCGGTGCTGGTCGTGTCTTACCGGCAGGTCATCGAGGCGTTCCCGAACGGCGGCGGCGCCTACGCCGTGGCCAAGGCGCACCTCGGCGTAAAGCCCAGCCTGCTGGCGGCCGCGTCCCTGGTGGTCGACTACATCCTGAATGCCGCGGTCGGGGTCTCGGCCGGGGTCGAGGCGCTGACCTCCGCGTTTCCGCACCTGTACCCGGCCCGGACGTGGCTGTGCCTGGGCGTGCTCGCGCTGATCACGGCGGCGAATCTGTGGGGCGTCGCCGAGTCGGCCCGGTTGTTCATCGTGCCGACGCTGCTGTTCATAGCCGGTATCTTCGCGGTGATATTCGCCGGCCTGGCCCGGGCCCACCCGGTGGTGCCGGTCGGCGGCTCGGTCGGCTCGGCCACCGAGACGGTCGGGTTGCTGCTGCTGCTGCGCGCCTTCGCCTCCGGCTGCTCGGCGCTGACCGGGGTCGAGGCGATCGCGAACGCGGTGCCGTCGTTCCGTAAGCCCCGCGTCCGCCGGGCCCAGCACACCGAGCTCGGGCTCGGCGTCATCCTCGGCCTGATGCTCATCGGCATCGCGGTGCTGGCGGACAAGTTCCACGCGCTCCCGTCGGCGAAGGTGACGACGCTGGCCCAGCTGACGCAAGCGTCGCTGGGGCACAACTTCCTCTTCTACGCCATCCAGCTGATCACGACCGTGCTGCTGGCGCTGGCCGCCAACACCTCGTTCGGCGGCCTGCCGGTGCTCGCCTCGCTGCTGGCCACCGACAACTTCCTGCCGCACCTGTTCTTCCTGCGGGCCGCCCGGCAGGTGCACCGGTACGGCGTGATCGTGCTGGCCCTCTTCGCCGGCCTGCTGCTACTGGTGTCGAAGGGCGACACCCAGGCGCTCGTGCCGCTGTTCGCCATCGGGGTGTTCGTGGGCTTCACCCTGTCCCAGACCGGCATGGTGCGGCACTGGCGGGAGAACCGCAGCGACGGCTGGCGGACCCGCGCGGTCATCAACGGCGTTGGCGCGGTGTTCACGCTGGCCGCGCTCGCGATCGAGCTGATCAGCAAGTTCACCGAGGGCGCGTGGCTGATCGTCATTATCGTGCCCGCGTTCGTGCTGCTGTTCAGCCGGATCCATACCCTGTACCAGCGCATCGGCTCGGCCCTGGCGCTGGGCGAGCGGCCGCCGCATCCGGAGCGCCGCAACTCGCTGGTGGTCGTCCCGGTGGGCGGGATGTCGCGGCTGACTGCGGCCGCGATCTCGACCGCCCTCTCGCTCGGCGACGAGGTCATCGCGGTCACCGTCAGCTACGCCGAGCCCGAGGACGCCGAGCGCGACGCGCACTTCCGGGAGCAGTGGGAGGAGTGGCACCCGGACGTACCGCTGCTCAGCCTCCGCAGCGTCCACCGCTCGCTCGGCCCGCCGGTGGTCGAGTTCCTGCGCGAGCTGGAGCGGGCCGCAACCTACGACCAGCTGGTCGTGCTCATTCCCGAGGTGCAGGCCACCCGGCCGTGGCACCGGATCCTGCAGAACCAGCGCGGCTTCGTGCTGGAGCAGGCCGTCCAGCGCGGCACCAGCGACGTGGTGATCTGCCGGCTCCGATACCGGCTGGCCACCGTGGCGGGCGGTGAGCTGCCCGGCGGCAAGCCCGTCCCCTGACCCGGAGCCACATCGGTCAGAATCCCCAGCCGAGCTCGCGCCAGCGCGACCAGTTGCCGGACACGTAGCTGGCGATGGCGATCCTGAGCTTGCTGGTGAGCGCTACCGCCTTGGGCGTGCCGGCCCGGTCCAGCCACGCGGCCGGCGCCCCCACAAGGACAGCAGGCAGTCTTCGAAATCCCATGCACGCCATCGTGCCGGCTATCGCACGGTAGTGAGTCGGATTTCCAATAACTGTACGTAATCTGAATTTCGCGCTTAGTTATATCCCGGCGGAAGATCCGAAGTTCCGGTTACGCGCTATCTGAATCGGGCTGATACCGGTATCCCATCCCCGGCTCGGTCAGCAGCCAGCGCGGGCGCGCCGGGTCCGGTTCCAGCTTGCGCCGCAGCTGGGCCATGTAGAGCCGCAGGTTGCCGGTCGCGTCCTGATAGCCGGGACCCCAAACCGTCGATAGCAGCTGCTGCTGGCTCATGAGCTTGCCGGGGTTGCGCAGCAGGGCCTCCAGCAGGTGCCACTCGGTCGGGGTGAGCCGGATGTCGGCCGCCGCCGCCGCGTCCCCGTCCTGGCCCCGCTCGTGGTACACCCGCTTGGCGGCCAGGTCCACGACCAGGTCGCCGAGCCGGACCTGCGGTTCCGCCGTCTCGGGGGTCGCGCGCCTGGTGACGGCGCGCATCCGGGCCAGCAGCTCGTCCATCGCGAACGGCTTGGTCACGTAGTCATCCGCGCCGGCGTCCAGGGCCTCGACCTTGTCGGTACTGTCGGCCCGGCCAGAGAGCACGATGATCGGCGCGTCGGTCCAGCCGCGCAGGCCGTGGATGACGTCCACGCCGTCCAGGTCGGGCAGGCCGAGGTCGAGGATGATCAGGTCCGGCGGATGCTTCGCCGCTATCTCCAGTGCCTCGCTGCCACTACCCGCGGTGTGCACCTCATAATGGCGGACCCGCAGGTTGATCCGCAGCGCGCGGACGATCTGGGGCTCGTCGTCGATTACCAGGACCGCGGTCACGCCACCACGCTGTCATGCCTCGCGGCCCGGGGTCTGGCGCAACGCCGGCCGTGCGTTACGGGGCTATTCATGCGCGATGTCCTCGGACTCCGGGTGGCCGGGCCTGACGTCCAGCGGATCTGCGGGGGCAGGGACCGCCGGTAGCGACAGCGTCATCGTCAGGCCGCCGCCGGGCGTCTCGTCCGGTTCCAGGTTGCCGCCCATCGCCTCGGTCAGCCCGCGCGACAGCGCGAGACCGAGGCCGACGCCGGTCGTGTTATCGGTGTCGCCGAGCCGCTGGAACGGTACGAACATCTGGTGCCGATGCTCCGGCGGGATGCCGGGCCCGCGGTCGATGATGCGCAGCTCCACCCGGTCATGCAATGCGCTCCCGGTGAGCACCGGGGGCAGGTCGGCTGGCGCGTACCGGAGCGCGTTGGCGACCAGGTTGGCGATGACCCGCTCCAGGATGCCGGGGTCCACGGCCACCTCAGGCAGATCGTGCGGGATGTCGACGGTAACGATTCGGCCGGCCGGGCCCAGGTCGTCCAGCGACCGCGCGACGATCTCGGACAAGTCCGCGGGCCGCGGGAAGACCGCGAGCGCGCCCGCCTGCAGTCTGCTCATGTCCAGCAGGTTGTCCACCAGGTGCGCGAGCTTGTCCAGCGACTCGTCCGCGGTGGCGAGCAGCTCGTCATGATCCGCCGCGTCCCACTCGATGTCGTTCGAGCGCAGGCTCGTGACCGCCGCCTTGGCGGACGCCAGCGGGCTGCGCAGGTCGTGGCTGACGGCGGCCAGCAGCGCGGTCCGGACCCGGTCGGCTTCGGCGATGGGCCGGGCCGCCTCCGCGGCCGCGGCCAGCCGGCCCTGTTCCAGGGCGGCGGCCGCGTAGGCCGCGAATGCCCCCAGTACTCGCCGGTCGGTGGCCGGCAGCGGCCGCCCGCGCAGCGCCAGCACGAGGCCCTCGCTGACGGGCACTTCGACGTCGGCGTCCTCGGGCCGGAAGACCGGCAGCTCGCCGGAGACCCCGACCGGGTGCCACCGCCCGCCACCGGGTCGGCCTGGGCCGCCCGGCCGGGCCGGGTCGCCTTCGGGCCGTGGCCGCAACGGGTCCGGTACTTGGCCGGCCGCGGCGGGCTCGGCCCGCTCCAGCAGCGTGACCGAGTCCATGCCGAAGGCCTCCCGCACCCGGTCGAGCACCGCGGACAGTGCCCGCTGACCGCGTAGTACGCTGCCGGCCGTGGTGGCCAGCAGCTCGGACTCCGCGCTCGCCCGCGCCGCCTGTTTCGTCCGCCGGGCCGCTGCATCCACAACCGAGCTGACCGCAACGCCCACCGCCGCGAAGATGGTCAGCGCGAGCGCGTTGTTCCGCTCGGCGATGGTGAACCGGTAGAACGGCGGGGTGAAGTAGTAGTTGAGCAGCAGCGAGCCTGCCACTGCAGCCAGGATCGCGGGCAGGAATCCGCCGACGAGCGCGACCGCGACGACCCCGGCCAGGAAGACCAGCACGTCGCTGGTCAGGTTCAGGCTGCCGCGCAGGTTCGCCAGCAGCAGCGTGAGCAGCGGCATCAGTGCTACGGCGAGGCCATACCCGGCCAGCTTGCGGCCCAGGCTCAGGCCGCCTCGCTGCGCCCGCGGCAATCCGCGCCCGCGGCCGACATAGGAGTGCGTGACCATGTGCACGTCGATGTCGCCCGACGCGCGCATGGTCCGCGTGCTCACGCCGGGACCAGTCAGCAACGACGCCAGCCAGCTGCGCCGGCTGACGCCGAGCACGAGCTGGGTGGCGTTCTCGGCGCGGGCGAAGGCCAGCAGAGCCTCCGGTACGTTGTCGCCGACGACCTGATGATAGGTACCGCCGAGCGACTCGGTCAGCCGCCGCTGGGCGGCGAGCGCGGCCGGATCGGATCCGGTGAGTCCGTCCGAGCTGGTCACGTGCACCGCGAGCAGGTCGCCGCCCGCAGACCGGGCCGCGATCCTGGCGGCGCGCCGGATCAGCGTCTCGCCCTCCGGGCCGCCGGTGAGCGCGGTGACGACGCGCTCGCGTGCCTCCCAGGTAGTGCGGATGTCGTGTGCCTCGCGGTACCGCTGCAGGCCCTCGTCCACCTTGTCGGCGAGCCAGAGCAGGGCGAGCTCGCGCAGCGCCGACAAGTTGCCGATGCGGAAGTAGTTCGTGAGCGCGGCGTCGATCTTCTCTGGCTTGTAGATGTTGCCGTGCGCCATCCGGCGGCGCAGTGCCTCCGGTGTCATGTCCACAAGCTCGACCTGATCCGCGGCCCGCACGACCGCGTCCGGCACGGTCTCCCGCTGCGGCACGCCGGTGATCTTCTCAACCACGTCGTTGAGCGACTCGAGGTGCTGGATGTTGACATTGGAGATCACGTCGATGCCGGCGTCCAGCAATTCCTCGACGTCCTGCCAGCGCTTCTCGTTCCCGGAACCGGGCACGTTGGTGTGCGCGAACTCGTCGACCAGGGCCACATCCGGCAGGCGAGCGAGGACAGCCCCGAGGTCCATTTCCTCGAACGAGGTGCCCCGGTAGGGGATCCGGGCCCGCGGGATGACCTCGAGGTCATCGATCTGGGCGGCGGTCTGCGGGCGGCCGTGCGTCTCCACGAAAGCGACCGCCACGTCGGTGCCCCGCTCGCGGCGCCGGTGGCCCTCATTCAGCATCGCGAACGTCTTACCGACGCCAGCCGCGCAGCCGAGGTAGATACGCAACTGCCCGCGGCTGCCGGGCCCGCGCGGGGTCAGATAGTCCGCCAGGCCCTCTTTCGCCATGGATTGCCCCTGCGGCCGATCGTGGTCAGAATGCGCTCCTCTGCCCGAGGCTATGCCCCCGGCCGGCCGCGGGGAGGCCGGCCGGCGGCGGCTCGGGGGTCACGGGCCGGGTCATGGCTGGTACCGGTAACCCATGCCGGGCTCGGTCAGCAGGTGCCGGGGCCGGGGCGGATCGTCTTCAAGCTTGCGCCGCAGGCCCGCCATGTGAAAGCGCAGGTAGTGGGTGCTGCCCTCGGCTGCCGGTCCCCACAGTTCGGTGAGCAGCCGGGCAGACGAGACGAGCTGGCCCGGTGACCGCAGCAGTACCTCGAGCACTCGCCACTCGGTCCGGGTGAGCTTCACCGGCGCCGCCTCGTCACCGTCGGCGACCGCACCGGGCCCGGGTGCGCGCCGCATTACGGTCCGGGCGGCCAGGTCGATCGTGCATCGGCCGAGGCTGAAGACCTGACGGCTGGACGGGTGGGCGTCCCGGCGGAGCAGCGCGCGCAACCGGGCGACCAGTTCCTCCATCGAGAACGGCTTGGTGACGTAGTCGTCGGCGCCGGCGTCCAGCGCGCCGATCTTGTCGTCCGAGCCGGTCCGGCCGGACAGCACCAGGACGGGGACTCCGGTCCAGGCCCTGAGCGCGCGGATGACGTCGGTCCCTTCCAGGTCGGGCAGCCCCAGGTCCAGGAGCACAGCGTCCGGGGGACGCCGGGCCGCCTCGGCCAGGGCCTGCACGCCCGCGGTCGAGGTGGTGACCTCGTATCCGCGGGCGCGCAGGTTGATCTGCAGCGCCCGGAGCAGCGCTGGCTCGTCCTCGACGATGAGGACGCGGCCAGCATCAGACGGGGTACTGCTCATCGAGCGCGATGTTCAGCAGCAGCACGTTCACTCGCGGCTCACCAAGGAAGCCGATGGTCCGGTCCTGGGTGTACTTGCTGACCAGCGCCCGCACCTGCGCCGGGCTGATGTGCCTGGCGGCGGCGACCCGGGCCACCTGAATGCCGGCGTTGGCAGGCGAGACGTAGGGGTCAAGCCCGGAGCCGGACGTCGTCACCGCGTCTGGCGGTATGGCCGAGACCTTGACATGGTCGAACGCGGCGATCTGGGCCTGGCGCTGCTTGATGTTCTGCACCAGCGTCGTGTTGTTGGGCCCCAGGTTCGACGCGCCCGAGAACAGCGGGTCACAGCCAGGGTCGTTGGCATCGCCGTCGCTCGCGGTGGACGGCCGCGGCTGGAAGTACTGCGGCAGCGGGTTGCCCTTGGCGGTGGTGAACTCCTGGCACAGCAGGCTGGATCCGACCACGCGGCCCTTGTAGCTGACGAGCGACCCGTTGACCTGGTGGTGGAAGGCCACCTGACCAACCGCGAACATGACCAGCGGGTACGCGATGCCGGTCAGCACCGTGAAGACCAGCAGGCCGCGCAGCGCGACGATGTGCTGCCGGACGACACTGGGAAGGCGGTTCATTGTCCGATCACCTGAATCCGGGGATGAATTGAATGATGAGGTCGATGGCCTTGATCCCGATGAAGGGGATGATCAGCCCGCCGAGGCCGTAGATCCACAGGTTCCGCCGCAACATCGAGGACGCGGAGGCGGGCCGGTAGCGGACGCCGCGCAGCGACAGCGGGATCAGCGCCACGATGATGAGGGCGTTGAAGATGATCGCCGAGGTGATCGCCGAGTGCGCGCTGTGCAGGTGCAGGATGTTCAGCTTGCCGAGAGCGGGAATCACGCTGGCGAACATGGCCGGGATGATGGCGAAGTACTTGGCCACGTCGTTGGTGATGGAGAACGTCGTCAGCGCGCCGCGGGTGATGAGCAGCTGCTTGCCGATCTCCACGATCTCGATGAGCTTCGTCGGGTTGGAGTCCAGGTCCACCATGTTCCCGGCCTCCTTGGCGGCCGAGGTCCCGGTGTTCATGGCCACGCCGACGTCGGCCTGGGCGAGCGCGGGGGCGTCGTTGGTCCCGTCGCCGGTCATCGCGACCAGCTTGCCGCCTTCCTGCTCCTTCTTAATCAGGGCCATCTTGTCCTCGGGTGTCGCCTCGGCGAGGAAGTCATCCACGCCGGACTCGTCCGCGATCGCCTTAGCGGTCAGCGGGTTGTCACCGGTGATCATGACGGTGCGGATGCCCATCTTGCGCATCTCGGCGAACCGCTCGGCGATGCCCTCCTTGACGATGTCCTTGAGGTAGATAACCCCGAGGGCCCGGGCGGAGCCATTGGCCTTCTCGGCTACCACCAGCGGGACGCGCAAGAAGCCTATTGAACGCGCGCACCCGCCCGCGCGCAGTGGTTATAGCGGCCGGTCTGGCCGGTCTCTCAAGCGCTCGCAACGCGCGCTCATCGCGCGTCTCGCTTCACGCCCTCCTAGCCTCGCGTGCGCGGGAGCCGACATGCTCAAGGTGGGCGATTTGACTGTCAAATCGTGGCCCGGTTCGAAAAGCCACGATGGCCGTCTTGGCGGGCGGTGCGGCTTCAGCGACTTCTCCGGGCTGGAGCCGCTGTGTGGACGGCCGCGACCGTGGCGCGTCTGAAGGCGAAAGCTAGCGGCCACCAGGGCGTGAAGGGGAAAAACGGCATCGTCATGTCTGGACGCCGCTCGCTGATCAAGGGCTATTTTTGGCTTTGCGCGGGTCGTGGGTGCGGTCATGTCTTCGGCCTTTCGCGCGGGCAATTGGA
>CAVSCN010000027.1:0-183692 GCA_963726425.1 uncultured Actinomycetota bacterium
CGGGCGGTTATCCCGGTGATCGTCTTGCAGCGGGTCAGGGTCCGCGGGCCGGGGTCCCAGTCCGGGTCCAGCTCGTGCAGGTGCCAGCGCAGCCGGTTCATCGCCCGGGTCCGCTCGGCGACCAGGTCGTCGCGGTGATCGACCAGCAGCCGCAGTTCCCGCTCGGGGCCGTCCAGCCGCGCCGTCGGCAGGCCCGGCTCGCGCAAAGCGGCCCGCGCCACCGCCAGCGCGTCGATCGGATCCGACTTCCCGTAAGTACGCGCCGGAGTCCCGGGCGTGCGCGATCAGCTTGGGCGGCACCCGGATAATCGTCTCCCCGGCCGCCAGCAAGTCCCGTTCCAGCCGCCGCGACAGATGACGGCAATCCTCCACCGCCCACCGCCGGTCCGGCCCGAACTGGCCCGCCCAGCGGACCAGGTCCAAGTGCGCGGCCGTCGACGTCGCCTTCGTCACCCGAACCCCTAACTGCCGTCCCACCTCGTCGGCCGCCACCACCGTGTGCGTCCGCTTGTGCGCGTCAATCCCCAGTACCACCATGGACCTGTCGCCTTTCCCGAATCGAGGGTGACCGGGACCGGCTGGCCGGCACACGTCAGTGGGGGCGAAGCCACGCTCCTATCAAGCCAGGCCAGCTGGTCCGCCGGGCCTGAGGGGCGGCACAAGCCATGAAAGCCACGACGGCAGGGAGCATAGGAGCCAACCCCTCTGAGGTTGCCCCGCTTTGACGGACAGGGCTGATGGCTTGTCAGGCTACATTCTTGACCTCGTTGTGGCGGCTGGCTTCGAACTCGGCGGGTGTCTGGTAGCCGAGGCTGCTGTGCAGCCGGGTGCCGTTGTACCAGCCGATGTACTCAACGACGGCGCGGCGGACGCCAGCTCGGGTAGGCCAGGGCTGCAGGTCGATCAGCTCGCCCTTGAGCGAGCCGAAGAACGATTCGGCGAGAGCGTTGTCCCAGCATTGACCGGTGCGTCCGTGCGACAAGTCGACCTGGCAGTCTGCCGCGAGGGCGGCGAAGGCGGCTGAGGTGTACTGGCAGCCCCTGTCGCTGTGGAAGATCACTCCCGGCTGCGGGTCGCGGGCGGCGACCGCATTGACCAGGGCGCCGGCGACCAGTTCGGTGCGCAGGTGATCAGCCATCGCGTAGCCGACGACCCGGCGGGAGGCGATGTCGATGACCGTGGCCAGGTACAGCCACCCCTGCCACGTCGCGATGTAGGTGATGTCCCCGCACCACCGGGAGTTGACCGCTGCCGCGTTCGCGGTGAAGTCGCGGCGGATCCTGTCCGCCCGCGCGGCCGCGGCCGGGTCAGCGATGGTCGTCTTCTTCCACCGTTTCGCGGCCCGGCCCCGCAGGCCACCGGCCCGCATGATCCGGGCGACCCGCTTGCGGCCGTGCCGGCGCCCGCGCCGGGCCAGTTGCGCGTGCACCCGCGGGGAACCGTAACGGCCCTTCGACTCCGCATGCACAGACTGGATCTCGGCGGCCAGCTCGGCGTCCTTCTGCTCACGCGGCGACGGCCCGCGCAGGTGCTGGTAGAAGGCGGCACGGGAGACCTTCAGCAGCTCGCACGCCCGCTTGACGTTGCGCCTGCACGCCTTCTCCGCCTCGATGAACGGGTAGATGTTCACCGGGTCTCCTTGGCGAAGAAAGCCGTGGCCCGCTTGAGGATGTCCACGTCCTCGCGAAGCCTTCTGTTTTCCCGGCGCAGCTCAGACAGTTCCTGCCGCTCCTCACTGGTCAGGCCGCCGTCCTGGCGCGTCCCGGCATCCCGCTCAGCTTGCTTCACCCATTCGCGGACCGAGGTCTCGGTCAGGTCGAAGTCGCTGGCGACCTGGCCGACCGACCGGTCGCCGCGCTGGCACAGATCAACGATCTCGGCCTTGAACTCCGGGGTGAACGAGCGGCGCTGCCGGGGCTTCTTGCTCCCCATGCTCTCCATGATCGGACATCCTTCCGGGGGCGAACCCCTGATGGTGGATGTCCGTCAAAGCGGGTCAGGCTCACCTCAGGCGAAACCAAGCCTGACACTGACGGGAATATAGCGCCGTCGGCCGCGCCCGCGTGCAATTGCACGCTGTGCCAGGAGCAATGTCACGATCACGATAGGTTTGACGATGCATCCGCCCGCCTTCGTATACCCGCCAGGACAGCAGATGGCTGACTACGACCAGATCCGCACTGACCTGCGCGCCTCCTACGGTGCCGCCGGCGCACGGCACCGGGAGGCCCAGCAGAAGGCGGACTGGAAGCTGGCCGAGCGGGACGGATTCCGGCGCAGACTGCGGCAGGAGAACCGCCGCAGGCTGCTGGAGCTCGGCGCCGGCACCGGGCAGGACTCCGCGTATTTCGCGGCCCACGGGCTCGACGTCACGGCGACGGACCTGTCCGCGGACATGGCGGCGTGCTGCCGGGCCAAGGGCTTGCGCGCAGTGGTCATGGACTTCGCCGCGCCGGCCTTCGCGGCCGGGTCGTTCGACGCCGTGCACGCGATGAACTGCCTCCTGCACGTGCCGAACTCGCAGTTGCCGGGGGTACTGGCGGCGATCGCGCGGCTGCTGCGGCCGGGCGGGCTGTTCTTTCTCGGTGTCTACGGTGGCGTCGGCGAGGAAGGGCCGGCGGCCGACGACGACCACGTGCCGCCTCGGTTCTTCGCGTGGCGGACGGACGCGCAGATCCAGGCCTTCGCCCGGCAGTGTTTCGAGATCGTCGACTTTCACGTCGTCAAGATCGGTCCGGATCGGCTTGATTTTCAGTCGCTGACGCTGCGCCGTCCGGCGACCACGGGAATGCCGGCGCAGGCCAGAGGTTAGACCGAGAAGGCCGGATCCGAGGGGAACGGGAGGACGGATGCAGGACGGACACGTGCTCGTACTCGGTGGCGGCGGCGTCGCCGGGATCGCCTGGATCACCGGTCTGCTGGCCGGGCTGGCCGAATCGGGCGGCGATGTCACCGGCGCCGACCTGCTCATCGGGACGTCGGCGGGCGCGGCGGTCGCCGCGCAGCTCGGCAGCGGCCTCCCGCTGGGTGAGTTGCTGGCGCGGCAGACGGACCCGGCCAGGCAGGCCGCCGAGATCCCGGCCGAGGTAGACCTCGCGGCGATGGCGGCCGAACTCGGCGCGGAACTGGCCGGGGTGACGACGCCGGCCGAGATGCTGCGCCGCATCGGCGGCTACGCGGTCGGGGCGGACACAGTGCCCGAGGCGGCCCGGCGCGCGGTGATCGAGTCGCGGCTGCCGGTACCCGACTGGCCGGACCGCGCGCTGCGGCTGACCGCCGTCGACGTGCAGACCGGCGAGCTGCGAGTATTCGACCGGGACTCTGGTGTCGCCCTGATCGACGCCGTCGCGGCCAGTTGCGCGGTGCCAGGCATATGGCCCGCCGTGACGATCGGCGGCCGCCGCTACATGGACGGCGGAGTCCGCTCGTCCGACAACGCCGACCTGGCCGCCGGGTACGCGCGGATCACCGTGGTGTCCCCACTCGGCTACGACTCGCCGCTACCGTCGCCGCTGCCGCTGCGCGCGGTCATGGGCCAGTTGCGCGATGGCGGCGCGCAGGTCACCGTGCTCGTGCCGGACGCCGCGTCGACGGCGGCGATGGGCGCGAACCCGCTGGACCCCTCGACCCGTGCCCCGGCCGCCCAGGCCGGCCTGGCCCAGGGCCGGGCCGGCGTCGAACCGGGCACCGGCTGACCGGACCTGACCTGACCTGACCGGGGCGGGACGGTCCCGGTCAGTGTGCTCTACTGGCCGGGGCATGGCGTAGCTGATGACCACCTGACCGTTGCCGGCGCTGCTGGCGGCGTCCGCCGGGTCGGGCGTGACGGTGATCCCGCTGGCCGCTGTGAATATCTGCGCCGGGAACGACGAGCCGCCGCCACCGGCGGAGAAGTCCCCGCCGCCGCCACCGCCCCCGCCGAAGGCGCCGGGGCTCGTGCCGCAGTCAGTTCCGCCGCCGCCGCCGACACCGGGGCTGCGGGAAATAGCGGCCGCGCACAGCACTGAGTGACCGGCCGCGCCGCCGGCCGGCGGGATCGTGCCGGTGCTCGCGCTGGCACCGGCGCCGCCTGTCTGGATGACGGTGTCGGAAGTACCCGCGGTGCCCGCCGTGTCCGCGCTCGTGCCGCCCGCCGCCGTTCGTGCCGCCGGTCCGGCCGTTGCCAGCACCGCCGGTTGTGACGCCCAGCGTCTGGCCGGCCGCGCCGGTTATGGTGGCCAGGAACTCCGCCCCGGCGCCGCCAGCGCCGCCGAGCCTGCCAGGGCGCCGCAGGCGAGGACCGCTAGCCGCCACCTGGCGGCGAACGGCGCACGGGCAGGCAAACGCATAGTGAGTGCTCCAGATGATCTCGTCGCGGTAGTGAACTGACTGCAGACAGTAACAGAGAGTTACTCTCTGTAATCAACGTTCCGGATGCGGCGCGTCGTAGCGGCGCGTCAACGCCGGTTTCCGGCTACCGGCCCTTGCGCAGGAACGCCGTGAGCCGGTCTAGCGGCCAGGTGGTGATCACGTCGTCCGGCGTGAGCCAGCCGCGCTGCGCGGTCGCGACGCCGTATTGCAAGTAGGTCAGGTCGCGCAGCGAGTGCGAGTCGGTGTCGATGGCGAACTTCACGCCCGCGTCGCGGGCAGCCTTGATGTGCGCCGACGGCAGGTCCAGCCGGGCCGGATGCGAGTTGACTTCCAGCGCCGTGCCGGTGCGCGCGCAGGCCTTGTACAGCTCGGCCAGGTCGACGTCGACCGGCGGGCGGCGGCCGATCTTGCGGGTGAGCGGGTGCCCGATGACGTTGACGTAGGGGTTCTCGCAGGCCGTGAGGAACCTGCGGGTCATGTCCGCGCGCGGCTGATCGAAGTGTGAGTGCACGGAGGCGACGCAGACGTCGAACCCGGCCAGGAAGCTGGCCGGCCAGTCGACGCTGCCGTCGGGCGCGATGTTGAGCTCGGTGCCGTGCAGCAGCGCCATCGGCCTGCCGCCGTCGCTCATCAGCTCGGCGGCCAGCTTCCGGACCTGCTCGCGCTGGGCGAGCATCTTCTCGTCGGTCATCCGCTGCATAACCAGATCGGGCGCGTGGTCGGTGATCGCGTAGTACTCGTAGCCGCTGCTGTCCCTGGCGGCGGCGACCATGTCCGCCAGCGGCGCTGTGCCGTCGGTCAGATTCGTGTGTGAGTGGAGGTCACCGCGCACGTCCGGCAGCGTCACCAGCTTGGGCAGCTCGCCTTTGAGCGCGGCCGCCACCTCGCCGGTGTCCTCGCGCAGCGTCGGCGGGATCCACTGCATGCCGAGGCGCTGGTACACCTCTTCCTCGGTCCGGGACACGATCAGCTCCCCGGACTCGGTGTCGAACAGGCCGTACTCGGACAGCTTGAGCTTGCGCCGCACGGCCAGTTCCCGGATCCGCACGTTGTGTTCCTGCGATCCGGTGAAGTACTGCAGCGCCGCGCCCCAGGCATCGAGCGCGACGACGCGCAGGTCCACTTGCAGCCCGGCCGCTGTCCGGATCGACGTCTTCGTCGGGCCAGCCGCGATGACCTCGACGGCGTCGGGCATTGCGGTGAGCGCCGCCATCAGCGGCGCTGAGTCGTCCGCGGCCGCCAGCACGTCGACGTCGCCGATGCTCTCCTTGGCCCGCCGCAGCGAGCCGGCCGGCGCGATCCGCTGACAGCCGCCGACCGCGCTGACGGCCTCGATGACACTCGCCGCGGTCTCGGCCGCGACGTTCAGCAGCACCCGGCTGCCGGCGGTGGCGAGCAGGTCCAGGCCGCGCAGCAGCTTCTCGCCGCTCTTGGGGCCGAAACCTTTCAGGTCGTTCAGCTGCCCGGCGGCGATCGCGTCGCGGAGCTGCTCCGGGGAGCTGATCTGCAGCTCGTGATACAGCTGCAGCGCCCGGCGCGGCCCGAGGGCGGGAATCCGGGTGAGCTGGCGGACGCCGTCGGGGATATCCGCACGCAGCTCCTCCAGCTCGCCGAAGGTACCGGTGATGCTGATCTCGCCCACCTTCGCCGCGATCGACTTGCCTACGCCGGGGATCCGCAGCAGCGCCGGACCGGACAGCTCGGTGACGTCCTGCGTCTGGGCGGCGAGCGCGCGGGCGGCTTTGCTGTAGACGCGGGCGCGGAACGGATCGCCACCGGTCATGACGTACAGGTCCGCGTACTCCTCGATCAGCGCGGCTACTTTGTCGTTGGCCTGGGACACTCCGCCATTGTCGCGCAGCGGCCTGGCCCGGGGCAGCCCGGTCTCGGCGGCGCGGGCCGGCGGCCATGACACGATGACAGGGCGCCGGCCAGCGAACGGCCGGTCAGCGCCACCGCAGACTCGGGCTGCGGGCCAGAAGGGCAGAGATCGCGTGAGCCAGCCGCTGGAGACCTACCAGGATGAGATCTACCTGACCGGGCTGTCCTGGGCCGTCCCGGCTTACCCCACCGACCTGTCCACGCTGGAAGACGCGGCCAGGCAAGGTCATGACGCCGCGCGCCTTCGACTACGTGGCGGGCGCCGCGGGCTCGGGCGACAGCGCCAAGGAGAATCTGGCGGCGTTCCGCCGCTGGCGGATCGTGCCGCGCATGCTCACCGACGTCAGCGCGCCGTCGTACGCGAGTACCGTGCTCGGTACCGGCTGACGGCACCCTTCCTGCTCGCCCCGGTCGGCGTGCTGGCGATCGCGCATCCCGACGCGCGAGCCGGCCGTGGCCCGCGCGGCCGCCGCGGCAGACGTGCCGATGATCTTGAGCACGGCAGCGTCGACCGCGATGGAGGAGGTGGCCGCCGCGAGCGGCGACGGGCAGCGCTGGTACCAGCTGTACTGGCCGAAGGACCGCGCGTTCGCGGCCAGCCTGCTCGGCCGGGCTGCAGGCGGCCGGCTTCTCCGTGCTGGTCGTCACGCTGGACACCCGGACGCTGGCGTGGCGGCCGCGCGACCTGGACAACGGCTACCTGCCGTTCCTGCACGGCATCGGCATCCAGAACTACATGTCAGCGACCCGGCGTTCCAGGCCGGGCCTGGACCAGTCCGGTCGACGTCGATCCGGGCGCGGCCGTGCTGCGCTACACCGAGGTCTTCGGCGACCTGTCGCTGACCTGGGAGGACCTGCCGTTCCTGCGCGAGCACTGGCACGGGCCGATCGTGCTCAAGGGCGTCCTGTCGGCGGCGGACGCGCGCCGCGCCGCCGACGCCGGCGATGGACGGCATCATCGTGTCCAACCACGGCGGCCGCCAGGTCGACGGCGCGATCGCGGCCCTCGACGCGCTACCGGCGGTGGCCGCCGCCGTCGGCTCCCGGCTGACCGTGCTGTTCGACAGCGGGGTCAGGACCGGCGCCGACATGGTCAAGGCGCTCGCGCTCGGCGCGCAGGCGGTGCTGATCGGCCGGCCGTACGTCTACGGTCTCGGGCTCGGCGGCGAGGCGGGCGTACGGCACGTGCTGCGGGCCTGCGCAACGACTTCGAGCTGACGATGCGGCTGGCCGGAGTCGCCAGCCTGGCCGAACTCAGCCCCGACCTGCTGCAGCGCAGGCCGTAGCGGGCTTAGAGCCCGGCGACGTTGACGACGATGGCTTCCTGGGTGGACCGGGCGATCACGACGACGGCGGTCTCGGCCGCGGCCGGGTTCTCCTCCCGGTGCGGCACGTGCGGCGGCACCCACACGTAGTCGCCTGGCCGGGTCTCCAGCCGGACGACGTCGCCGGTGCCGGGATCGCGGAACACGAACACTGGCGAGCCCGACGACGACGTAGATGCCGGTCTCGGAGTCACCATGGTGATGGTCACCCGAAGTGACGCCCGGCGGCAGTTCTGTCCGGCCCATCCACAGTGACTGCGCGCCGGTGAGATCCCCGGAGATCGCGGCCGACCTGATCATGCCGCTGGTCTGCGCGGTCGCCCCGGACAGCTCATCCGCGCGGATGAGCCGCAGGGCGTCCAGGCTCACTGTGCTGGCTTACTTGGGCTCGAGGTTGAGCGAAACCGAGTTGATGCACCACCGCTGGTCGGTGGGTACGTCATAGCCTTCGCCCTCGAACACGTGGCCGAGGTGCGAGCCGCAATTGGCGCACCGGACCTCGGTCCGGGTCCGGCCCATCGCCCGGTCCTCCAGCAGGACAACGGCATCGTCCTCGGTCGGCTGGTAGAAGCTCGGCCAGCCGCAGCCGGAGTGGAATTTCGCATCCGAGCGGAAGAGTTCTGCGCCGCACGCCTTGCACCGGTAGACGCCGGTGGTCTCGGTGTCGGTGTACTTGCCCGTGAACGGGGCCTCGGTGCCCGCCTCCCGGAGCACGTGGTACTCCTCGGGCGACAGCTGGTCCCGCCACTCTGTCTTCTGTTCGCTCCACGTTGCTCATAACCGTGAGCGTACCTGCAGTGTTCCCGCTAGTCGGCGGGGCCCAGCTCGACGCAGAAGACGTTGCCTTCGGGGTCATTCAGTACGGTATGTCCCTCGTGTAGCTCGACCACGGTGGCGCCCAGCGCGCGTAGCCGCCGGACCTCTTCCGCCATCGTCACGGGGGCGCGCAGGTCGAGGTGCACGCGGTTCTTGGCCGCCTTCTGCTCCGGGACCCTGGCGAACCACATATTGGGACCGCCCCAGCCCGCGGCTTCTACGTAGGCCAGCTCGGATGTCGCGTCCTCGTCGACGTCGGTGCCGAGCGCAGCGGCCCAGAACTCGGCCACGATGAGCGCGTCCGCGCAGTCGAACGTCACACACTTGATGAGAGCGGGCATGCGAGCAAGATATGCCTGGCTTCGCCGGTCTCGCTACGCATTTCACTGGCTGCCCGCCGGACGTTCACCGGTCACCCCTGCCGTCGGTCTGGCCCGGCCGCCGGGCGTGATACTGGCGGGATGACGGACGAGCGGCTCACCGGCGGCCGGATGACGACCGGGCTCACCCGCCGCGGTGACCGGGTGCTCCGGCCGACGGGTAGCTGGTCGCCCGCGGTGCACGAGTTCCTCCGGCAGCTGGAACGCGCGGACTTCGCCGGCGCACCCAGGGTGCTCGGCACCGAGGGCAGCTTCGAGGTCCTGACCTACCTTCCGGGTGAGGTCGCCGACGATCCCGGCTGGCAGCCAGGCCGCGGGCACCGGCTACCGGACTACGCGCGCACTGACACCGCGCTGTGCACCGCGGCCGGGCTGATCCGGCAGCTGCACGACGCGGCCGCCGGGTTCGTGCCGCGCGCGACCCGATACCGGTTCCGGCCGCGGCCGCCGCTGCCCGGCGAGATCATCACGCACGGAGACTTGGGGCCGTGGAACACCGTGTACCGGAACGGCAGCCCGGCCGGGTTCATCGACTTCGACGGCGCGCAGGCGGGCGACCCGGTTACCGAGCTGGCGTCGGCCGCCTGGGCGTTCGTGCCGCTCGCACCCGCGGACCAGCTCCGCCAGGCCGGCTTCGATCCGCTGCCCGATCTGCCGGCCCGGCTCCGACTGTTCGTCGACGCCTACGGCCTGGCCGACCGGACGGCGATCATCCCGGCGCTCACCGCGGCGCAGCTTGACGTCGCGGAGCGGATTCGCAGCTGGGGCGCCGGTCCCGTCATGGCGGCCGACGCGCTGGAGTTCACGGCGGGCGCGCTGCGCTGGCTCGCCAGCGTCGAGGCCGACCTCGCCCGCGCGCTCTGATCGCTGGCGCTACCTTCGCGGCCAGTCCGCGAACTGCCGCCGGATTTCCGCCACATCAGCCGGCGTGCAGCCGTAGGACGCGAAGACGTTATCGCCCCACTTATCCAGCTGCGAACCTGCTTCGGCGAAGTCTCGCTGTCCCAAGCCCGAATCGAGCCGGCGGGCGAAGCCGATGAGCTGCTCTACCGAGTACCTGCGAAGCGCCGCCGCGGTATCCACGTAGTCCCTCGGCTCAGCGCGGCTGGCGAGTGCGGAGACCTTGCCGCCTACGACATCTTCGATATCGAGTACTGGTCCGATCTCCATCAGTACCGGAGTGCGACAGCGGTAGAAATACGCCAGCTGAAGAACTGTCTCGCTACCGCCCGGCCCCCAGACACTCCATTCGGCCAAGCCTTCGCCCATTCCTGGGAAGAGATCCGCGATGCCACCGGTCTTGTCATGTCGCTCGGTGCCCAATCCGGCCGTCTGAAGTGCCGCTTCAACGACTTCGGCGGCGGCTCCCACGCCGCCTTCCTCGTTGGTGAATACATCCACGTCCTGGGTCTGGCGCTCCACTAGTCCATGCGCTATCAGCGCGTTCCCGCCGGCGAGCGCGAAACCGTGCGGGCTAGCGGCGTGAAGGACTAACTCGGCGATCTGGCGATGGAATCTGCGGATCGGCATCATGCCACCTCGGTCCGTAGCACCGGATGCTGGTCCTCCCACGCCTGCCGGACCCCCTTGGGCAGGTGCAATCCTGGCCACAGGGCGATCAGCGTCTCGCGGTCCAGGTAACCGGTGAGGTCTTCAGCCCGGTTCGCCTCCCGCAGCACGGTCTGATAGAGCCAGCGCAGCATCTCCGAGTTTGCCAGGTCGAATGCCTGGTCCGGGTTGCTCCAGTACAGCCGCAGCGGCAGCTCGACACTGCCGGAGGTCGGACCGCGCAAGTCAGCGAGATCGAGCACCACGATCGCCCGCCGGCCGGGGCGGGCCTCATGCTGCGTCCGGATCGCGACTACCCTTTCAGTACTCACGATCTAATCGTAGCGCTCCGGTCTGCCATCTTCGCGAAACTCTGTTCTAATTCGCTGGTGCCGTCGAGTGCTCCGGTTATCGTGTGGCAGTTGGCGGACTCGCTACCTAACCGGGAGGTTTTGACGTGACCAGTAAGCTCACCGAGCTTGCGATCGACTGTGCCGACCCCGGCGGTCTGGCCCGGTTCTGGTGCGCGGTCCTTGGCTATGAGGTCCAAGACGAAGAGGACGGGCTCGTCACGATCGGCTCGCCGGAGGTGCCCGAAGGCAAGCACCGCCTCGGCCCGGTGCCACCGACGCTGACCTTCGCGCTCGTGCCCGAGGGCAAGGTCGTCAAGAACAGGGTCCACCTCGACGTCAACCCGACTGACCGGGAGCAAGACGAGGAGGTCCGCCGGCTGCTCGACCTGGGTGCGCGGCCCGCCGACATCGGCCAGACCGGCGACGAGAGCTGGGTCACCCTGGCCGATCCGGAAGGAAACGAGTTCTGCGTCCTGGCAGGCCGCTTCCCCTGATCGGAGTCCGCGGGCCGCGCCGACCGCCGGTCACCGACTCACGCCGCGCCGGCTGCCGGTCACCGCCTCACCGGGCCACGATCGCGCCGAGCCAGGAGTAGGCGACCTGCTGCCAGAGGCGCTGGCCCATGCCCCCCAGGTGACCGCCGGCGCCCTGTGCCGCGGTGAACGCGCCCGGATGGCCGCTAGATCGCGACCTCGTGTCGCGGCTCCGCCGGGTCACCGTCGCGCAGGTCGATCGCCTCGACCCGGCCGGCCGAGCGCACGTCCGCGGCCGCCGCCGCCAGCGCGTCGAGGTCCTGCTGGCCGGCCGTCAGGGTCAGCAGCGGCACTGCCGTCTTCATCGGCACCTGCGCCTTCGACTTGGCCTTCCTGATCGCGGTGATGGCCGCGGACGCGGCCGCCAAGACGGCGTCGCTGCCGGGACCCCCGCGCGCGCTTAGCTCCGCGTCGTCGGGCCACGCCGCGCGATGCACCGACCCGTCCTGCCACCACGACCAGGCTTCTTCGGTCGCGAACGGAAGGAACGGGGCGAGCAGTCGCACCGCCACCGACAGGCCAAGTCGCAAAGTGGCGACGGCCGACGCGGCCGGACCTGCCCCGTGTTCACCGTAGGCTCGCGCCTTCACCAGCTCCAGGTAGTCGTCGCAGAAGAACCAGAAGAACCGCTCGGCCTGCTCCAGCGCGGTCGCGTGGTCGTAAGCCTCGAACGCCGCAGTGCAGCGCCGGGTCACGGCCGCGAGCCGGCGCACCAGGGCCAGGTCGATCGGCTCGGTGATCTCCGGGTCGTTCTGGCGCGCGGCCTCGGCGCCGATGCCGAGCACGAACCGGGTGGCGTTCAGAATCTTTATCGCCAGCCGCCGCCCGATCCGCAGCTGCGCGACATCGAACGCGGTGTCCACCCCGAGCCGGGCGCTGGCCGACCAGTACCGCACCGCGTCCGCGCCGTACTCGCGCAGCAGCTCGGCCGGGGTCACCGCGTTGCCCTTGGACTTGGACATCTTCTTGCGGTCCGGGTCCAGGATCCAGCCGGAGATCGCGGCGTGCCGCCACGGCAGCGCCCCGAAGTCCTGCTCCGAGCGCAGCACCGTGTAGAACAGCCAGGTCCTGATGATCTCGTGCGCCTGCGGCCGGAGATCCATCGGGAACACGTGGCCGAGCAGGTCCGGATCGGCGGGCCAGTCGGTCGCGATCTGCGGGGTGAGTGACGACGTCGCCCATGTGTCCATCACGTCCGGGTCCGCCGCGAAGCCGCCCGGCTGGCCGCGCTGCTCCGGCCGGTAACCGGGTGGGGTATCCGTCGCGGGATCGATCGGCAGCGCCGCTTCGGCGGGCGCGATTGGCTCATCCCGGAGCGGCTCGGCCTCGGCGTCGAGCGGGTACCAGACCGGGATCGGCACGCCGTTGTAACGCTGCCGGCTGACGAGCCAGTCGCCAGTGAGACCCTCGATCCAGTGCTCGTACCTGGCCCGCATGTGCTCGGGATGCCACTGCAGCTCGCGGCCCCTGGCCAGCATGGTGTCCCGCAGCGATTCGGAGCGGCTGCCGTTCCTGATGTACCACTGCCGGGTGGTGATGATCTCCAGCGGCGCCTGGCCGTACTCGAAGAACTTCACCGCGTGCCGGATCGGCTCCAGTTCGCCCCGCACCGCCCCGGCCGCGTGCAGCATGTCGGTCGCCCGCGACCTGGCTGCCTTCGCGGTCTGGCCGGCCAGCGCCGCGTACGCGGCCAGTCCGGCCTCGCCGGTGAGGCCGGCCGGCGGATCCGGGCGCAGCCTGCCGTCCCGGCCGATCACCGGCCGGGTCTCCAGCTGCAGGTCGCGCCACCAGGTCACGTCCGTCGTGTCGCCGAACGTGCACACCATCACCAGGCCGGTGCCCTTGGCCGGGTCGGCGAGGCGGTGGGCGCGGATCGGGACCCTGGTGCCGAACAGCGGCGTGATCGCGGTGCCGCCGATCAGGCTCCGGTATCGCTCATCGTCTGGATGGGCGACCAGCGCCACGCAGGCGGGGAGCAACTCGGGCCTGGTCGTCGCCACGATGGCCTCGGCGTCGGCGCCCGTGGTATCGGCAACTTCGAACGCGAGCCGGATGAACGTGCCGGGCACCTCGCGATCCTCGATCTCCGCCTGCGCGACCGCGGTTCCGAACGTCACGTCCCACAGGGCCGGCGCTTCGGCCTGGTAGGCCTCGCCCCTGGCGAGGTTGCGCAGGAAGGCAGCCTGGGAGATCGTCTGCGACCGCTCGTCGATGGTGCGGTAGCTGATGTCCCAGTCGACCGACAGCCCGAGCTGCCGCCACGCCTGGGCGAACGAGCGCTCGTCTATGCCGGTCAGCTGCCGGCACAGCGCCACGAAGTTGCGCCGCGACACGGGCACCTGGTCGGCCGGGCTCAGCGGCCGGTCACCGCCAGCCGCGGGCGGGCGCAGGTCCGGGTCGTAAGGCAGCGCCGGGTCGCACCGCACGCCGTAGTAGTTCTGCACCCGCCGCTCGGTCGCCAGCCCGTTGTCGTCCCAGCCGACCGGGTAGAACACCGATTTGCCGCGCATGCGGTGGTACCGCGCGACGACGTCGGTCTGGGTATAGGAGAAGGCGTGCCCTAGATGCAGGGCACCGCTGCTGGTGAGCGGGGGAGCGTCGATGGCGTAGACGCCATCACGATCTGCGGAGCGGTCAAACTTGTACTACACGAGCTTCGGCCCACCGCTGCGTCCACTTGTCCTCCAGCCCGTCCAGGGCCGGCTTGTTCGTGCGGTCAGCGTCGGTGCTCATGGCGCCAAGCATAGCCGCGCCCTCGCGGCGGGTGCACTCGCATAAGCCCCCCGTGCCTACCCGGTCAGGAACCTGGCCGGCCGGCCAGGGTCGAGCGCGTCGTCGATCGCCTCCTGGTGCCGCTGGGGGATGTCCGGCAGGGCATCGAGTCGGAACCAGCCCACGTCCACCGACTCGTCGTCATTCACCCGGGCCTGCCCGCCGGTGGCGTGGCAGCGGAACGCGACATCGAGCCAGTAGGTCTGGTCGCCGTTGGGAAACGTCATCAGCGGCAGCGCGGTGACGCTGAGCAGCCGGTCCACCCGCGCCTGCACCGCGGTCTCCTCGGCTACCTCCCGGACCGCGCCGACGGCGGGCTGCTCGCCCGGATCCAGGCAGCCGGTGACGAGCGTCCACCGGAGGTTGTCGGCACGCTGCACCAGCAGGACGCGCTGCTGGTCGTCGAGGACCACGGCGGTCACGCCGGGCAGGTGCAGCGGGTCATGGCCGAGCCGGGCGCGCAGATCGAGGACGAACTGCGGTATCGGCACCGCGGCAGCATAACGGATGCGCAGCAGCCGGCCCCGCCTGCCGACATAGGGTGGAGATATGCAGATGCGAGTCCTTGGTTCCACTGGCGTGCAGGTCACACCGCTGTGCCTCGGCGCGATGATGTTCGGTTCCTGGGGGAACCCGGACCACGAGGAATCGGTGCGGATCATCCACCGCGCGCTCGACGCGGGCGTCAACTTCGTCGACACCGCGGACGTGTACTCGGCGGGGGAGTCGGAGCAGATCGTCGGTAAGGCGCTGGCCGGCGGCAAGCGGGAGCACGTCGTGCTCGCGACCAAAGCGCATGGCGCCATGGGCAGGGATCCGAACGAGCGCGGTAATTCGCGCCGGTGGCTGGTCCGCGAGTGCGAGAACAGCCTGCGCCGGCTCGGCACCGACTACATCGACTTGTACCAGATCCACCGGCCGGACCCGGCGACCGATATCGACGAGACGCTGGCCGCGCTCACCGACCTGATCCGGGCCGGCAAGATCCTCTACGCGGGCAGCTCGACGTTCCCCGCGGAGCAGATCGTCGAGGCGCAGTGGGCCGCGCAGCGGCGCGGCCGGGAGCGGTTCGTCTGCGAGCAGCCGCCCTACTCAGTGCTGGTCCGCGGCATCGAGGCGGATGTGCTGCCGACCTGCCAGGCCTACGGCATGGGCGTCATCAGCTGGGGTCCCCTCGCCAGCGGCTGGCTGTCGGGCGCCTATCGCAAGGATGCCGACGTGCCGGTCAGCCGGCGGGCGCAGCGGCTGCCGCAGCGGTTCGACCTGAGCCTGCCGGGCAACCAGCTCAAGCTGACCGCCGCCGATCAGCTCGCCGGCCTGGCCGCCGAGGCCGGCCTGTCCCTGATCCACCTTGCGCTGGCGTTCGTGCTGAACCATCCCGGCGTCACGGCCGCGATCATCGGGCCGCGCACGATGGAGCACCTGGAGAGCCAGCTGGGCGTGGCCGACGTGACGCTGCCGGCCGACCTGCTGGACCGCATCGACGAGATCGTGCCGCCCGGCACAAACCTCAATGCCGGGGATCGCGGGTACGAGCCGCCCGCGCTGGCCGATCCGCGGTTGCGGCGCCGGGTCTGACGCGCGGTCGGATGCTGGCCGCTCCCGAACGTCTGCGGCCTCGGCCTCAATGCCCGTTATCGCAGGCAAATACGGCGGCCGTTTCGGAGAGCATGCGAGCCGTCACTGAGGATTACCGGCAAGATGGCAGTCTTGCGTTTTTGCCGCGGACATGCCGGGGCGAGGCGGCGGCTTTACCGGCGCGTGCGGGCACAGGCCATCGACCCGGCCCATGAAACAGTATGTGACGAATAATATATATTTCCTGACTCCGATATTGCGTCGCGGATCGCCTTTTGGGCGCCGTGCAACGGCTAGCCTGGGTGAGGCCGCACGCCGCGTCGCGGTGGGTCAGGGCACTCGGTGCCCGTCGTGATCAATGCTCAGTCGGCGACTCGTGTCGGCGAGTCGCCAGCCAGCCGGGAGGTGGACAGGTGGGCCTGACCAGCCCTGGCCTGCCATACCTGTTGGCCTTGCTCGCGTTCATCGTGCTGCTGGCGATCGTCCTCGGCTGGCCCTGGCTGTCCCGTCGCTCGGCGGGCCGCATCGGCCTGCGGCTGGTCAGCCTGTGCGTGCTGCAGGCGCTCGTGCTCGGCCTGATCTTCGTGATCGTGAACAACGAGGGCGAGTTCTACTCCTCGTGGTCGGACCTGCTCGGCACCGATGCGTCCGGCCACGCCAGCATCATCGCGGCCGGACGGGTGGACGCCGCAAGCCATGATCTGCTCTCGGTCGCCGGCCGGGCCCCGATCCGGTTGCCGGCCGGACGGCCGGGCGGCGCCCTAGAGCAGGTCCGGATCGCCGGGCAGCTGTCCGGCATCTCGATCCCGGCCAGCGTCTACCTGCCCGCGGCCTACTTCGCCCGCGGCTCACGGCGGGACTACCCCGTCCTGGCGGTTATCTCGGACGCCGCGCCCGGCAGTGGCTCGCCGTATGCCGCCGGCCGGCTGGCCCGCAGCGCGGCCACCGAGATCGCGGCGGGCCGGATGGGCCCGCTCGTCATCGTCATGCTCCCGGCGACCGTGGACCGGGTGGACCAGGCCTGCCTGAACCTGCCGCCGACGTTCGGGCGTCGCGGGCCGCAGCGGCCGGCCATCCAGGCGGAGACGTTCTTCGCTCAGGACTTCCCGGCTGCGATTGAGTCGGCGTTCCGGGTCAGCTCCAGCCCGGCGAACTGGGCCTTGCTCGGTGACCAGACCGGCGGTTACTGCGCGCTGCAGCTCGCGCTGGACAACTCCTACGTGTTCTCGGTCGCGGTAGCGCCGCGCGCCGCCTACACGCAGCCGCCGGGACCGGCGGCCCAGCTGCCCGGCGCGTTCCGGCAGCAGGACAACCTGGTCTGGCAGCTGAGTCACCTGCCGGTGCCGCCGGTCACCGTGCTGTTCGCCGGCCCTGGCTCAGCCGCCGGGCCGGGTCTCGCGCAGCCCTTCATCGCCAGCGCCCAGCAGCCGATGCGAGTCTCAGCCATCGAGCTTGACTCTGGCAACTGGCCGCTGGCGCACGTCCTGACCTGGGTCGCCGCGGCGGTTGGCGCTCCGGCTCCGGCCGGGCAGTCTGGGGCGGCCCGGTGACGGGGGCGGGCCCGTGGGGCTGACCAGCGGATCCTTCGGGACCCTCATGTTCATCCTGGCGGCGGCCGGGATAGTCGGGCTGGTCTGGTTCTGGCCACGCGCCGCCCGGCAGCGGCCGGTGACGATGCTCGCCAGGGTCGGCCTGATCGGCGTCAGCCAGCTGCTAGTGATCGCCGCGTTCCTGGTGTTCCTGAACAGCTACTTCGGCTTCTACGCGTCGTGGTCACAGCTGCTGGGCAGCGGCACGACTGCGGTCGTCCGGGTCGCGAAGGCGACCGGGCCGAGCCAGACCTCGGTCCTCGTGACCGGCGCCGAGCCGGCCCCGGTCCCCGGCGGCAGCGCGCAGAAGGTGACCACGCACATCCCGGTCGCGGCCGGTCGCGGCATCACCAATCTCGCCGGCCAGGTGGGCGGCAAGAACGGGCTGCAGCAGACCGGCGAGCTGCTGCAGGTCAACATCACCGGCGAGCACTCCGGCATCGCGGTGGCGAAGGACTTCGTTTACCTGCCGCCGCAGTACTTCCAGCCCGCCTACGCTCACACCAGGTTCCCGGCCGTGCTGGCCCTGACCGGCTACCCGGGTTCCTCGTGGAGCATCGTGTCCCGGCTGAAGCTGCCCGCCGAGCAGGCCGCGCTGGTCCAGTCGGGTAAGGCCAGGCCGGCCGTGCTCGTCATGATGAACGCCTCTGTGGCCATGCCGCGCGACACCGAGTGCACCGACGTCCCGGCCGGACTGCAGGTGGAGACGTTCTTCGCGCAGGATGTGCCCGCGGCGATCGAGCACTCGTTCCGGGTGCAGGGCGGGCCGGGCAGCTGGGCGGCACTGGGCTACTCCACCGGCGGATACTGCGCGGTGAAGCTGGCCATGATGAATCCGCGCCAGTTCAGCTACGCCGTCTCGCTGGCCGGCTACTACCAGGCGCTCCTGGACCAGACGACGGGCAACCTGTATGGCGGCAGCGTCGGGTACCAGGACGAGAACAGCCCGGACTGGCGGCTGCAGCATCTCCCCGCCGCGCCGGTCAGCATCCTCGTCACCTCCAGCAAGGTCGGCGAGCGGACCTACGGCGGCACGCTGCACTTCGTATCGCTCGTGAAGCCCCCGATGCAGGTGTACACGCTGTACCTGGCGCAGGGCGGCCACAACTTCGCGACCTGGGGCCGCGAGCTGCCGCAGACGCTGATGTGGCTGAGCGCGCGGCTGAGCCCGGCGGTCCCCGGCTCGGGTGGTACGACCGGACCGCCGAGCCCCGGCACGGTGACGGGTTCCGGCGCGGGCTGACGCCCAGGCTGGCCCCGCCCCGGCGCGAGCTGACGGTCGGGCTAGGCCTGCCCTGGCGCGAGCGCGGCCAGCAGCTCCATCGCCCGGCCGCGCGCCGTGGCCGGGTCGGCCGCCGGATTGCCGATCTGCGGATCCCAGTTGAGGTCGAAGAACACCTCGGTGACCCCTTGCTCGCCGAGCCAGGCGGCGTCCTCGCGGATCTGTTCGATGCTGCCGGACAGCCGTACCCGCGTACCGTCGGGGCCGGTCACCGGCTCGCCCGCGCGGACCACGCCGCGGCAGACGACCCGCAGCCGGCCCGGATCGCGGCCGGCCTGCTCGGCTGACTCGCGCACGACGCCGATCAGCTCGGCAATCCGGGACAGGTCAGTGCGGCTGGACGTCACCCAGCCGTCGCCGATCCGGCCGATCCGCTCCAGGGCTGGCCTGGCCATCCCGCCCAGCAAGATCGGCGGACCGCCGGCCTGCACCGGCTTGGGGCTCTGATCGCCGGCCGGCACGTGGTAGAACTCGCCCGTGTGCTCGGCGGCGTCGTCCGACCAGAGCCGCCGCAGCACCTGCACGTACTCGGCGGTGCGCGCGCCGCGCCTGGCCATGTCGGCGCCGGTCAGGCTGAACTCCTCGGGCATCCAGCCGATGCCGAGGCCGAGGTCGTGCCGGCCGGCCGACAGTACGTCCAGCGAGGCTGCCTGCTTGGCCAGGTAGCCGGGGGAGACGTACGGCAGGTTGACCACGGCGACGCCGAGCCGGATCCGGGTAGTGACCGCGGCGGCGAACGCCAGCGCCGCCATCGGGTCCAGGACGTCGAGGTAGACGGGCTCCATGCCCGAGCCTTCCGGGATCAGCAGCCGCTGGAAGGACCAGAGCGTGCTGTCGCCGGCCTCCTCGGCGGCCGTCGCGAACGTGCTGAGGTTGGCGGGCGTAGCCCAGGCGCCAGACACCGGCGCGCCGAATCCGATGTTCACGAACCCCACACTAGCCGGGTCGCCTCGAGGCAAAGTGCGGCCGCTAGGGTGGAGTCGCCCCGTTCCCGGAAAGCCTGGAGCCCGCCGATGGAGTCCAATCCCCGCGTCTGGATCGAGACGCTGCGCCGGTCGCACGACCGGCTGACCGGGCTGGTCAAGCCGCTGTCCCCGGAGGAGCTGCGGGACCAGTCGTACTGCTCGGACTGGTCGGTGGCGCAGGTGCTGTCGCACCTGGGCAGCGGCGCGGAGATCTCGCTCATGATGCTTCCGGGCGCGCTGGGCGAGGGGAAGCCGGCCAGCCGGGACGCGTTCCCGGCCGTCTGGGACAAGTGGAACGGCAAGAGCCCCGACGACCAGGCGGCCGACGCGCTGACCACAGACGAATCCCAGATCAGCACGCTGGAGGGACTCAGCGACGAGCAGCTCGGCCGGATGCAGATGGACTTCTTCGGCATGCAGCTCGACGCCGTCGGGATCGTCCGGCTCCGGCTGAGTGAGCACGCGCTGCACACCTGGGACGTGGCCGAGCACGCCGACCCGGCCGCGGTGGTGTCCGCGGACGCGGCGGACCTGCTCGTCGACAACGTGCCGGGGTTCCTGGCGCCGCGGCTGGGCAAGCCGCTGCCGGAGCCGTTCTCGGTGCGGATCACGACGACCGGCCCGGACCGCGACTACCTGCTGACTTCCGGCGAGGCGGTGGCGATGACGGACTGGCCGGCCGACGGCGACGCCTCGGTGCCGCAGGTCACGCTGCCGGCTGAGGCGCTGATTCGGCTCTCCTACGGCCGGCTCGACCCGGCGCACACGCCGTCGGCTGTCATCGGCGACCCGGATGTCCTGGACAAGCTCCGCGCGATCTTCCCCGGCTTCTAGCACCAAGATCACGTCATTGTGGAGTTCTACCGTACGTTGCGTACGGTAGAACTCCACAATGATGCGCGGCGCACCGTTTTGTCGGACTAGGCGGGCACGCTGGAGCCGTGTCCGCCGATCTACCGCCACAGCTTGCACCCCTAGTCCGGTTCCAGGCCGGTGTCGTGTCGGCGAGCCAGGCGATCGAGGCGGGCCTTGATGCGGAGTTGCTGAGATCCCGGGTCCGGTCGGGTCGATGGCAACGAATTCACCGCGGCGTCTACGCCACCTTCTCGGGCGAACTCGGCCGGGACGCCGAGCTCTGGGCCGCCGTTTTCAGTGCCGGCACGGGCGCCGTGCTGAGTCACGGATCGGCGGCGGAGCTGCAGGAAGCTTAGCGACGAACCGAGCCGGGTCGTGCACGTCACGGTCCCGGCCGAACGACGGATCCAGCCGGTTCGCGGAGTCGCGTTGCACCGGTCGCGGCGCGCCGCGCAGGCGATGCACCCGACGGCGATGCCACCGCGGACCAGGGTTGAAGACACGATCCTGGACTTGGTCGATGCGGCTCGCGGTCTCGACGAGGCCGTCGGCTGGGTCACGCGGGGGCTGGGCCGCAGGCTCACGACGCCGGATCGGTTACGAGCCGCGCTGACCATGCGCAGCCGGATCCGCTGGCGCGCGGTGCTGACCGAGTTGCTGTCGCCGGACCTGGCCGGCGTGCTCTCGGTGCTGGAGCATCGCTATGTCCGCGACGTGGAGCGGCCGCACAACCTGCCCGCCGGAGACCGGCAGGCTGCCTTCCGCCAGGACGGGCGCAGCGGCTGCCGGGACGCGCCCTACCGGGTGTACCGGCTGGCGGTGCTCGCCGGCCTGTCCGGTCGGGCGGAGCGCGACGTCGGCGCAAGGCGCGTAGGGCCCCAACTCCGACCAGCCCGTCCGGCCGCAGCCGGGATCCACCGGGCCGCGTATCCCCACTCCGACCCCCCGCCAGGCCCGGCCGCCGCCGGGCTCAACCGAGCCGAGCGCCAGGGCGGGGCCCGCGGTGCGAAACGTGCGGCCTGACTGAGTTCAGGGGCGGGCGTCGAGCGCCGCGAGGGCCAGCGCGGCCGCGTCCTGCGCGCAGCCCCAGGACAGCGTCACGCCGGAGCCGCCGTGGCCGTAGTTGTGCACGACGACGGAGCCGTCCGCGGCCCGTTCGGTCTCAAGCCGTACCGCGGGCCGGTAGGGCCGCAGCCCGACCCGGTGCTCCAGGACGGTGGCGCCGGCGAGGGCGGGCACGACGGCCGCGCACGCGGCCAGGATCTGGTCGGCCGTGCCCGGGTCCGGGTCCAGCCGCCAGTCGTCGTGCACCTCGGTGCCGCCCAGCACCACGCGGCCGGCGTGCGGGAACACGTACGTCAGCTCGGCGGCCGGGTGTCCCGCGCCGACGAAGAACTCAGTGAGGCCGGGATTGCGCGCGATCACGACCTGACCGCGCACCGCGACGACATCCGGATCGGGCACCAGCGACCGGGCACCGGTGCCTGCGCAGTTCACCAGTACGCCGCTGCTGGCCTCCTGTGCGGCAGCCACTAGCGTCGGATACGCCGCTGAGACGATGGGCTGGCCGCCAGCGGCCAGATAGCGCTCGCGCAGGTAGCCGAGATACTCGGGCATGGAGACCAGCGGCGCGCGAAACCGCCAGGCCACCGCGTAGCCGGGCGGCACCTCGCCCGGCGGGCACGCGGTGAGGTCCGGCGCGGTCGCGGCGACTACGGGCGGCTGCGACCCGGTCGCGGCGACGCCGGCCTCCGCCGACATCCCGGAGCACTCCTGTACGAACGGGAACGTCATCAGCTCCAGCAGCCGGAGCCTGGTCTCCTCGGCCCAGCGCCCGATCCGGTCGTCGGCCCCGACCAGGTGCGGACCCCACAGCGCGCCCGCAGCGGCCGAGGTGGTCCGCTCCGGTGGCTCGGCCGCGTGCACAGCGACCCGGGCCCCGGCTTCGGCGAGGCAGATGGCGGTGGACAGGCCGATCACGCCAGCGCCGATAACAGTCACGTCCCGCACGAATGGACCATAACCGGCCCGGCTGCCGGTGCCGCGGCCGCCCCGCAAAGATTAGATGTCTAAGGTACAATCGGAGCATGCGACCCGCGCGGACACCCATCGGCCTGCAGCTCACTCAGACCTCGCGCGCGGTCAGCCGCGCGTTCGACGACGCGCTCGCGGCTGCTGGTGGCTCGCTGCCGGTCTGGCTGGTGCTGATCAGCCTGAAGTCCCGGAGCCTCGCCAGCCAGCGTGAGCTGGCCGAGGTCATGGGCATCCGCGAGGCCACGCTGACCCACCACCTGACCTCGATGGAGGCCAGCGGGCTGATCTCCCGGCGCCGGGACGCCGCCAACCGGCGGATCCAGGTAGTCGAGCTGACCGAGGCCGGCGAGGAGATGTTCGGCCGGCTCGCGAGCGTCGCGCTGTCCTTTGACAAGAAGGTCCGCCGCGGCATCTCGGCCGCCGAAGTGGCCACCCTGGAGGGCCTCCTGGGCAGGCTCGGGGCCAACGTCGGGTCTACCGAAGGCACGCTGCGGCCATGGTCGGGGCTGGCCGATGGCGGCGCCGGATCTGGCTGAGCGGCCCGGCCCCGGCCGATAGCAGGCCCGGACCGGCAGCAGCCGGGCCCGGTGCCCTGCCGGACTTCGGCCGCGGTGACTCTGACAGCCTGGGTAGTGCAACGTGACGCAGTTCGACCTCGCGCCGGCCCGTGACCCGGCTGCTGCGCGAGCAGCGCCACGCGGAGCAGGTTCACGTCCTGACGTGCCAGGTCCGCGGTTTGCCGACAAGCACCCGGAGGAGACGTGGCGGAGCTGACACACGCGGACTTCGAACGCCTGCTGGCCTTCCGAACCAGGCTGCGGACCTTCCAGCGCTGGAGCGAGGACCAGGCGCAGGCGGTCGGGCTGACGCATGTGCAGCATCAGCTGCTGGTTGCGATCAAGGGTCATCCCGGCGACCTGCCGCCCGCGATCGGGGACCTGTCTGGGTACCTGCTGCAGCGCCATCACAGCACGGTCGAGCTCGTGGACCGGGCGGCCGCGGCGGGACTCGTCCGCCGGGTGGCCGACGCCACCGACGGGCGGGTCGTCCGGGTGGAGCTGACCGACCGTGGCGACCGGCTGCTGACTGAGCTGACGCCCGCGCATCTCGACGAGCTGCAGCAACTGGCCGCGGCGCTGAACGCGCTGTTGCTCGGGGCGGGCAGTTCCTGACCCCCGCGGTCGGCGCCGGGCCGTGCGGCGTCTTGCGCTTACCGGCCGGTAGCGAGACGGTGGCAGCATGACAGTCGTCACCGACCTGGTGCTGGCCGATGTCGACCTCAACGGGGCGGAGCTGGCGGGCGACAACTATCACCTTCGCCTCGCTCAGCTCGTGCGCGAGGGCGAATACAAGTGGCTGGCTCGTTCGCCGCTGGCCTACATCATCCTGGACCGCGAGGCGGCGGAGTTCTTCTTGCGCTCCCGCGACACCGCGTTCCCCGGCCGCGAGATCGCGGAGCTATTCGGCGTCAACGCGGGCCGGCTGCGCGAGCAGATCGACGCGAACATCCTCAATCAGCAGGGTGAGCAGCACCGTCGGCTCCGCGCCCTCGTCGGGCCCGCATTCACGCCGCGGGCGGCGGACCGGTGGCGGTCGGCGATGCGCGAGTTCATCGCCCAGCTGTGGGCGGCGGTGGCGGATGACCACGGCTGCGAGTTCGTGTCCGCGATCGCCAAGCCCTATCCGTCCCTCACGATCGCGACCGTGCTCGGCGCACCGCTGGCGGATGCGCCCGCCCTGCACGACTGGTCCAGCCTGGTGCAGCGCCAGTTCGACATCCGCGCCCTCGACAGCCAGGTGCCGGAGATGGAACGGGCTGTCACGGAGGTCTACGCGTACGTCGAGCAACTGCTCAACGCGCGGCGGTCCGATCCTGGCGATGACCTGCTGACGACGTTGCTGACCGCGGAAGAGGCGGGCGACCGGCTGTCGCACGCGGAGTGCGTGAATCTCGTCCTGAACGTGATCGCCGGCGGCATCGACACGACGCAGGCGCAGCTGTCACACGCGCTGCGGATGTTCGCGGCGCATCCGGATCAGTGGGAAGCGCTGCGCCAGCAGCCCGAGCTGGTCGGCGCCGCGGTGCAGGAGGTGCTGCGGGCTGAGCCGATCACGCCCTTCACCGCCCGGATCTGCCTGCGGCCGGTCGAGCACCGCGGTGTCCTGTTCCCGGCAGGCACGATCGTCGCGGTGTGCGCCGAGCGCGGCAACCGGGAACAGGACGGCGAGGACTTCGACATCACCGCGCCGCGCGACGACCGCCTGCTGACCTTCGGCGCGGGACCGCATTTCTGCCTGGGCGCCAACCTCGCCAGGGCCGAGTTGCAGGAGGCACTCGCGTTCCTTGCCCCGCGGATGCCGGGCCTGGCTGCGGCCGGCCCGGCGGCGCTCGGCGGGGTCGAGGGCATCTACGGGATCGACTCGCTACCGCTGCGCTGGTCCTGACCAGCCGCTGATCTCGGCGGCCAGTGCGTCCGCGAGTTCGCGCACCGTGGCCATCAACCGGGTGTGCAGTCCGCTGCCGAAGGTGATCCGCGCGACGCCGGCCGCGGCCAGGTCAGCGACCGTGGGACCGCCGGGCCGGCTCATCGCGTTCACCGGGCCGTCGATCTCGGCGACCAGGCGGGCGATGCTGTCGGGCGGGGCGAGGATGGGATACACGCAGTCCGCGCCCGCGGCCAGGTACGTCCGGGCCCGCCGCACGGCTTCGCCGACCGCGTCGGCGCCGTCGGGCAGCGGCCGCACGAACACGTCGACCCTGGCATTGAGCACCAGCGCGGGTCCGGCCGCCTGCCGGACCGCGGCCAGGTAGTCCGCCTGCGCGGCCGGATCCCGGAGGGCCCGGCCAGCCGGGTCGGAGTCCTCCAGATTGCAGCCGATGAGCCCGGCGTCCAGCAGCCGGCCCACCAGTTCCGCCGGCGCCAGCCCGTAACCGTCCTCGATGTCGGCCGTCACCGGTACATCGACGGCCGCGGCGATGCGGGCGGCCGCGGCGAGCATCTCGGCGCCGGGCGTGTGCCCGTCGGTGTAGCCGAGGGTGAGCGCGACCGCGGCGCTGGACGTGGCCAGCGCGCCGAAGCCCGCCCCCGCGTACTCCCGGGCACTCGCCGGATCCCAGACATTCGGCAGCACCAGCGGGTGCGGGCCATGGTGCATGGCCCGCACCCGCTCGGCCGGACTGGCGGCAGTCGGGTCCGTCATGGCTGGTACGAGCCCGGCAGCCAGGCGCGCGTCGTCACGCCGATCGCGTTCCAGGCGTTGATGGTCACGATCAGGCTGACGATCGCGGCCAGTTCGGTCTCGCTGAAGACGGCCGCGGCCTGGGCGAAGTCCTCGTCCGGCACGTGCGTCGTCGCGGCCTGCGTGACCGACTCGGTGAGCGCGAACGCGGCCCGCTCGCGGGCCGAGAAGAACGGCGTCTCGCGCCACACCGGCAGCGCGTACAGGCGCTGCTCGCTCTCGCCGGCCGCCCTGGCGTCCTTGGTGTGCATGTCGACGCAGTACGCGCAGCCGTTGAGCTGCGAGGCGCGGATCCGGATCAGCTCGCGCAGCAGCGGGTCGATGCCGGCCTGGTCGAGTTCCTTCGTGGCCGCCTTGTCCAGGTGGGCCAGCGCGCGAGAGAAACCGGCCGCGTGCTCGTCGAAGTCCAGCCGCACCGGGATCGTTTCCGTAACCTGCTCGGTGGTGGTGGTCATATCTGCTCAATCCTCCCGATTGCTTGCCTGTACTTTCGATGCTAGGGGCATAGAGGCTCAGGACTAGGATCCAATTCCATGCAGAAAACTTGGGCCACTTCTGCCGGCCTTGACCTGCACCTCGAGGTGTCAGGCAGCCGGGTGCGAGACGGCCTGGAGTCCGCGCTGCGGTCCGCGGTGCGCACCGGCCGGCTGCCAGCGGGTACGGCGCTGCCGTCGTCGCGCGCGCTGGCGAAGGACCTTGGCATCGCCAGGAACACGGTAGTGGACGCCTACGGTCAGCTCGTGGCCGAAGGCTGGCTCGCGGCCAGGCACGGGTCTGGCACCTGGGTCGCCGAGCACACGGCGCCGCCGCCCGACGCTCCCGCGGCGCTGCCCTCGTCCGGCGGCCGCGCGATCCGGCACGATCTGCGGCCCGGCGTCCCCGACGTGTCGGCGTTCCCGCGCGCCGGCTGGCTCACGGCGGCCCGGCGCGCGCTGGCCGACGCCCCGGCCGCCGTCCTCGGCTACAGCGATCCGCGCGGACTGCCGGCCCTGCGCGCCGCGCTGACCGAGTACCTCGGCCGCGCTCGCGGCGTGGCGGTCACGCCCGACCGGGTCGTCGTATGCTCCGGCTACGCCGAGGCGCTGACGCTGCTGTCGCAGGTGCTGGCCGGCCGCGGCGCCACCCGGCTGGCGGTCGAGAGCTTCGGGGTCCGCGTGCATCAGCACATCGCGGCCGGCACCGGGCTCGGGCTGCGCACGCTGGAGGTCGACCGGCACGGCGCGGTGACCAGCGCGCTCGCGGACGAAGCCGCGGTGCTGCTGACACCCGCGCACCAGTTCCCGATCGGCGTGGCGCTGCACCCGCGGCGCCGACGCGAGGTCCTGGACTGGGCGGCCGGGACCGGCGGCCTGGTCATCGAGGACGACTACGACGGCGAGTTCCGCTACGACCGGCAGGCGGTCGGCGCGCTCCAGTCGCTCGCGCCCGAGCGCGTCGCCTACGCGGGCACCGCAAGCAAGAGCCTGGTCCCCGGGCTGCGGCTCGGCTGGCTGGTGCTGCCAGCCTGGCTGGTCGACGACGTCGTCGCGGCCAAGGGCGCGGCCATGCGCCTGTCCAGCAGCCTGGACCAGCTGACGCTGGCCGAATTCATCGCCTCCGGCGGCTACGACCGGCAGGTCCGGCGGGCCCGGCTCGGCTACCGGCAGCGGCGCGACCGGCTGGTCAGCGAGCTGAAACGGCGCGCGCCGCGGGCGCACGTGACCGGCATCGCGGCCGGGCTGCACGCGCTCGTGACGCTGCCCGCCGGCGCGACCGAGCCGGACGTCGTGGCCGGCGCCGCCCGGCGCGGCCTCGCCGTGCAAGGCCTCGGCGATTTCAGCCTCGGTGCCCAGGAGCACGAGCCCGCCCTGGTCGTCGGCTACGCGAACCCGCCCGGCCACGCGTTCACGACAGCCCTCGCCCGCCTCTGCGCGGTTCTCCGGGAAACCTGATGGCGCGACGGGAGAACTCGGCCGAACGTGCGGGCTGACGAAGCCAGGACGCGGGCGGCGCACACTAAACGCGCCGCGCGCATCCCGGCCTCGTCACCCAATCGCGAACCTGCGCCTTGTCGCCCACGCTCGCGCTTGAGTGGCGCTTACGAGCTTGCCCCGCCACGTCGCGGGTTCGTTGGGCTCACCCAGCCAACCGCGCCGCGAGGCTCAGGACGCGGCGAAGACGCGGGAGGCACGTTTGGTGTGTGCCGCCCGCGTCTTCGCTGCGTCATCTAGCGTCCGGCGCGTCAATCGTGAGCAGCTGGCGGGCCAGCTGTTAGTAGCAAGGCCGTAAGGAGTGCCGCCAAAGTGAGGATAGCGGCGGCCCAGCCGGCGGCGGTGGCGTAGCCGTGCACGAGGGCGGCGGCCCGGGTCGTCGCGGCCGCCGTGTGGTGGGCGGTCAGGTAGGCGGTCGTGGCGGCGGCGGCGACGGTGTTCAGCAGCGCGGTGCCGACGGACGCGCCGATCTGCTGGGATGTGCCCGCGACGGCGGACGCGATGCCGGCTTGGCGGGGTCCGACGCCGAGGGTCGCGGTGGAGAAGGCGGGCACGAAGACGGCGCCCATGCCGAGGCCTAGCAGCAGTTCGGCGGGCAGCACGTGGGTGGCGTAGCTGTCGTCGGCGTGCAGGAACGTCAGTGTCGCCATCCCGGCCGCGGCGAGGAGCAGGCCGGGCGCCATCAGAAGTCGGGGCGGGACCCGGGGCAGCAGGGCGCGCGAGATCACGGTCGAGCTGACCAGGACCGCGGCGGAGAGCGGCAGGAACGCGAGCCCGGCCCGCACCGGCGAGTAGTGCCCGACCACCTGGAAGTCGTAGGTCAGCAGCAGGAACAGCCCGTACATCGCGATCACCGCGAGGCCGATGCCGAGGTAGGCGCCCGCGCGGTTGCGGTTCGCCAGGATCGGCAGCGGCAGCAGGGGCGCGGTGACGCGGGCCTGCACCAGGAAGAACGCGGCCAGGAGCAGCAGGCCGGCGGCCAGGACGCTGAGGGTCAGCGGGGCGGCCCAGCCGCGGGACGCGGCGCTGGACAGCCCGTAGACGAGCGCGACCAGGCCGGTCGTGACCAGTATGGCGCCCGGCAGGTCGAGTCTGGTTCCGCGCACGGCGGGCAGGCTGGGCAGTACCCGGTCGGCGCCGATCAGCGCGCCGATCGCGATCGGCACGTTCACGAACAGGCACCACCGCCACTGCAGGTACTCGGTCAGTACGCCGCCCAGGAGCAGCCCGAGTGCGCCGCCGGTGCCGGCGATAGCGCCGAAGACGGCGAACGCCTTGGCCCGCTCGCGGGCCTGCGTGAATGTGACGGCCAGCAGGGACAGGGCGGTCGGCGCGAGCAGCGCCGCGCACGCGCCCTGGACGGCGCGCGCGGCCACGAGCGTGCCGAAGGACGGTGCGGCACCGCCCGCGGCGGAGGCAACCGCGAAACCGGCCAGGCCGAGCAGGAACGCGCGCTTGCGGCCGATGGTGTCGGCGATCCGGCCGCCGAGGATGACGAGGCCGCCGAAGGCGAGGGTGTACGCGGTCACCAGCCACTGGCGCTGCGGGTCGGAGATGGCCAGTGCGCGCTGCGCGGACGGCAGCGCGATGTTGATGACGGTCGCGTCCAGCGCGACCATCAGCTGCGCTACCGAGATGCACGTCAGCCCGAGCCAGCGCCTGCTGTCCTCGGCGGGGTGCGATGTCGTGTGAGTGCCGTTGCCTGACTCTGTCGCTGCAGTCATGTGATAAAGCATAGATAGCTAATGATTAGATGTCAAAGCTTTCTGAGCGCGATCGGCGGCGCGACACGCCGGCACAACATGTGGTGCCGGGAACCGGTACGTCGCCTACATATGGTGTCCGTTGCACAGGCACACTACGGAGGAGCGGCAGATGGCGGCGACTATGCAGGTACGCAAGCGAAACGGGGACACCGAGCCAGTCGACGTGAACAAGATCGTCCGGGCGGTGCAGCGGTGGGCGGGCGACCTGGACGACGTCGACCCGATGCGAGTCGCGACGAAGACGATCAGCGGGCTCTATGACGGCGCCACGACGGCCGAGCTGGACCGGCTCTCGATCCAGACCGCCGCCGAGATGATCGCGGTCGAGCCGCAGTACTCGCAGGCTGGCCGCCCGGCTGCTGTCGGGCTACATCGCGAAGGAGGTGCGCGGCCAGGGCATCGCCTCGTTCAGCCAGTCGGTCGCGCTCGGCCACGCCGAGGGCCTGATCGGGGACGAGACGGCGAAGCTCGTCAAGGACAATGCCCGCAAGCTCGACTTCGCCGTCGACGAGCAGGCGCCGACCTGCAGTTCGAGTACTTCGGCATCAAGACCGTCTACGACCGCTACCTGCTCCGGCACCCGTCGAGCCGGCTGGTGACCGAGACGCCGCAGTACTTCCTGCTGCGGGTGGCCTGCGGGCTGTCCGGCACACCCGCGGAGGCGATCGGCTTCTACCGGCTGATGTCGTCGCTGCGCTACCTGCCGAGCTCGCCGACGCTGTTCAACTCCGGCACCCGCCACCCGCAGCTGTCGTCGTGCTTCCTGGTCGACTCGCCGCGGGACGAGCTGGACTCCATCTACGCCCGGTACGCCCAGGTGGCGCGGCTGTCGCAAGTTCTCCGGCGGGATCGGGATCGCGTGGTCGCGGATCCGGTCCCGCGGCGCGCTGATCCGCGGCACGAACGGCAAGTCCAACGGGATCGTGCCGTGGCTGCGGACGCTGGACTCCTCCGTCGCGGCGGTCAACCAGGGCGGCCGCCGCAAGGGCGCCGCGTGCGTCTACCTGGAGCCGTGGCATCCCGATGTCGAGGAGTTCCTCGAACTGCGCGACAACACCGGCGAGGACGCCCGGCGCGCGCACAACCTGAACCTCGCCAACTGGGTACCGGACGAGTTCATGCGCCGGGTCGAGGCGGACGAGGACTGGTCGCTGATGGACCCGGACTCGGTGCCCGAACTGCCCGACCTGTGGGGCGAGGCGTTCGAGCGGGCGTACCGCGCGGCCGAGGCCGAAGGCCGGTATGTGCGCCAGGTCAAGGCCCGCGACCTGTACGGGAAGATGATGCGCACGCTGGCGCAGACCGGCAACGGCTGGATGACCTTCAAGGACGCTTCGAACGCGAAGTGCAACCAGACCGGGTCAGGCCGGGAACGTGGTGCACCTGTCCAACCTGTGTACCGAGATCGTGGAGGTGAACAGCGACGCGGAAACCGCCGTGTGCAACCTCGGCTCGGTCAACCTGGCCCGGCACCTGACCACGGCCGCGGACGGCAGCCGGGCCGTGGACTGGGCCAGGCTCGCGGCCACGGTGCGGATGGCCGTGCCGTTTCTGGACCGGGTCATCGACCTCGGGTTCTACCCGAGCCCGGAGGCGGCGGCGTCCAACCCGCGCTGGCGGCCGGTGGGCCTCGGCGTGATGGGCCTGCAGGACGTGTTCTTCGCGCTGCGGCTGCCCTTCGATTCGCCGCAGGCGCGGGAGCTGTCGGCCCGGATCGCCGAGGAAATCTACCTGACCGCGCTGGAGGCGTCGGCCGCGCTGGCCGAGCAGCACGGACCGCACCCGGAGTTCGCGCAGACGCGGGCCGCGGCCGGCGCGCTGCAACCCGATCTTTGGCAGGCGGCGGTCACGCAGGCCGACCGGTGGGCAGCGGTCCGGGCCAGGATCGCGGCCACCGGGCTGCGCAACTCACTGCTGATCGCCATCGCGCCGACGGCGACGATCGCCTCGATCGCCGGCTGCTACGAGTGCATCGAGCCACAGGTGTCCAACCTGTTCAAGCGCGAGACCCTGTCGGGCGAGTTCATGCAGGTCAACTCCGCGCTGGTGACGGAGCTGAAGGCGCACGGACTGTGGACCGAAGAAGTCCGCGAGCGCATCAAGCGCGCGGACGGCTCGGTGCAGGGCGTCGCGGCGCTGCCGGCGCACGCGCGCGACCTGTTCCGCACCGCGTGGGAGCTGCCACAACGAGCGCTGATCGACATGGCGGCCGCGCGGGCGCCGTTCGTCGACCAGAGCCAGTCGCTGAACCTGTTCGTGGCCGCGCCGACGATCGGCAAGCTGTCCTCGATGTACCTGCACGCGTGGAAGACCGGCCTCAAGACGACGTACTACCTGCGCTCGCGGCCGGCTACGCGGATCGCCCAGGCCACGGTGTCGATTGAGGTATCGGGCGCGGTCGACGTCCCCGGGCCGGTCGGATCAGATACAGCGGCGGTCGCATGCTCGCTGGAGAACCCCGAGACGTGCGAGGCCTGCCAGTGACCGCGAACACCGTGCGGGCAAACACGGCGACCGGGCCCGCGGCCGAAGGCAGCCTGCTGCTCGATCCGGGCATGGACCTGACCCTGCGGCCGATGCGGTACCCGCACTTCTACGACCGGTTCCGGGACGCGATCAGGAACACCTGGACGGTGGAGGAGGTCGACCTGCACGCCGATCTCGGCGACCTGGCCCGGCTGACCGCCGCCGAGCGGCACCTGGTGAGCCCGGCTCGTCGCGTTCTTCGCCACCGGCGACACGATCGTCGCGAACAACCTGGTGCTGAACCTCTACCAGCACGTCAACTCGCCCGAGGGCCGGCTCTACCTCTCCCGGCAGCTGTACGAGGAAGCCGTGCACGTGCAGTTCTACCTGACCCTGCTGGACACCTACGTGCCGGACGAGAGCGAGCGGGCCGCGGCGTTCGCCGCCGTCGCAGAACATCCCGTCGATCCAGCGCAAGGCCGAGTTCTGCTTCCGCTGGATCGACTCGCTCAGCGAGCTGCGCACCCTTGCGACCGCGGCTGACCGACGGGCGTTCCTGCTCAACCTGATCTGCTTCGCCGCCTGCATCGAGGGACTGTTCTTCTACGGCGCGTTCGCGTACGTCTACTTCCTGCGCTCGCGCGGGCTGCTGAACGGGCTGGCATCCGGCACCAACTGGGTGTTCCGCGACGAGTCCATGCACATGGCCTTCGCCTTCGACGTCGTGGACACCGTCCGCGCGCAGGAGCCCGAGCTGTTCGACGCGGATCTCGAGGACCGGGTGCGGGACATGCTGGCCGAGGCCGTGGAGTGCGAGGTGCAGTTCGCCGCGGACCTGGTCGGCGCCGGCCTACCCGGCCTGTCGCTGGCCAGCATGCGCGAGTACTTGCAGCACGTCGCCGACCGGCGGCTGGCCCGGCTGCAGATCGAGCCGCTCTACGGCTCGGCGAACCCGCTGCAGTTCATGGAGCTGCAGGACGTGCAGGAGCTGTCCAACTTCTTCGAGCGCCGGGTGTCGGCCTACCAGGTCGGTGTCACCGGCCAGGTCGCGTTCGACGAGGACTTCTAGCCGCCGATGAGGACACCGGCCGTCGCCAGCGCGGCGACGGCCGGCTCGTCCAGGCCGAGCCAGTCCGCGAGCGCCTCGGCGTTGTGCTGGCCGCGGACCGGCGCGGGGCGGCGCACGGCGGGCGTGGCCGCGGAGAAGCTGTAGGGCAGGCCGACGACGCGGCGGGCGCTGCCGGGCACCGCGACGGAGTGCGCGCCGCCGGCGTAGACCTGGTCGCTACCGCGGACCTCGCCCCAGGCGACGCCCGCCGACTCCAGCGCCGCGATCAGGCTGGCGCGGTCGGCGAAGCCGCTCATCCAGTCCTGGATGGCCTGCTGCCGGAGCGCGATCTTGCGCTCCAGGTCGGTGCCCGGCGGCGCCGGGTCGGCGACCAGGCCGCTGCGGGCGAGCATCGCCCAGGCGTGCTTGGGCGGCGCGGCGATGAGCAGCGGGCCGCCGGGTGCCTGCCAGATCGTGCCGCGGGATGCGTACTCCTCCCCGCTGTCGTCGAGGATCGCGTGCGCGTGATCATCGCTCGCGGTGACCGCGTCCAGCATGCTGAGGTCGATGTGCTGCCCGGCTCCGGTGACCGCGCGCTGGTGCAGTGCGGCGAGGATCGCGATGGCGGCGTGCAGCGCGGTGGTGGTATCGGCGAGCGCCAGCGGCAGGTCGGTGGCGGGGCGCTGGTCCAGCTCGGCGTGCCGGGCCAGCAGCCCGGACTCGGCGTGGATGACCGGCGCGAGCGCGCGCCGCCGGGCGTCCGGCCCGGCCGGGCCGAAGCCGGAGATCGACATCATGATCAGACCGGGATTGGCTGCGGACAGGCGTGCGTAGCCCAGGCCCAGCCGGTCCATCACGCCGGGCCGGAAGTTCTCGATCAGCACGTCCGCGCGGGCCGCCAGGCCGGCCACGAGCCGGGCCGCGCCCGGTGCCGCCAGATCCACGCCGATGCTCCGCTTGCCGGCGTTGTACTGGGCGAACATCCCCGCCCGCCCGTCCCGGACGACGCCGAAGTGCTCCGTCACGTCGGTGCGCGGCCCGTCGATCCGGACCACGTCCGCGCCCAGATCGGACAGAATGCGGCCCGCGTACGGCCCGGAGATCGCCTGGGACATGTCCAGAACCCGCCAGCCGGGCAGTGGTGGGGTCACGGGCGTCTCCTCGCGGCAGCTGGGTCGGCGACCCAGGGCTTGGCGACACCGGGCTGACCGAGCGCCTCGGCTACGAACTGGCGGTGTGCCGCGATCATCCTCGCCTGCTGGCTGGCGCTCAATCCCCAGCCGGCCAGCTTCCCGGCCGGCCGCAGCGCGGCCCACAGGTCCCACTGAGGCAGCGCGCCGGTGTCGACGTCGGGTCGCAGCGTCAGGTACTCGCTGGTGAAGGAGTGCGCACTGTCCGGGCCGAAGAACCACCACAGCTCCTGCCGGGCCACGGCCAGATCAGCGAGCGGATCTCCGAACATCGCGTCCTCCCAGTCGATGATCCCGGCGAGCCGGCCGTCCCGCCACAGCACGTTGCCCGGCCAGTAGTCACCGTGCAGTATCACTGGCCGGTGCACCAGCGGCGGCGGCCAGTGCGCGGTGAGAGCGGCCCGGACGGCCGGCTCGCTGAGCGCGTCGTCTGACCGCGCCGGGGCCGCCGCGAGACGGCGGCTCACGACGGTGTCCGCGTCCGGCAGGAACGGGACGTCAGCGGCCCGCAGCCCAGTGCCGTGCAGGTCGGCGAGTGCCTGCGCCAGCAGCCCGGTGAATCCGGCGCCGGAATCCGCGAACGCGGCCAGGCCCGCGGCATCGGTGCTGGCCTGGCCGTCGATGTGCTCGGTGAGCAGCCAAGGGCCGGGCAGGATCGCGCCCGACTCGTCGGCGCAGTACGGCCGGGGGACGGGCAGCCCGGCCCGGTGCAGCAACTCCAGCAGCCGGTACTCGGCCATCGCCACATGCGGATCGGCGGCGAGGTTGGCCGGGCCGTACTGGCGCAGCACCAGCCGGCCGCCGCCGTCCGGCCGCTCGATGTCGATGCCGTGCACCTGCGCGGATGCGCCGCCCGGCAGCGGCCAGGCGCGGACGGCCCGCCAGTCCGGGTCCGCCGCCCGGACCAGGGCGCGCAGCTGCGGTGGCGTGATCGCTGACGGCTGCTGCACGGACCGATCATGCCAGAGTGTGCGATAGCGGCCCGCGGCCTAGACTTCGGCTGTGGACTCCGGCGACGAGGCACTCTTCGAGCTGGGTACCGACGGGCCGTCGGTGATCCTGGTCGGTGCCGACGACTCCACCACCTCAATCCGGGCCGGCTGGTACGCGATGGGGCTGGCGCGCCGCCAGCGCGCCCGGCTCGTCGTGGTCTTCGTCGCGCCGGTCGCGAGCCTCAGCACGGCCGGTCCCGGCGGCGCGGCCCTGGCCGTGGCCAAGGACGAGGCTTACAACGCGACCGCGGAAGACATGCGCCAACGGGCCGAGACGGCGGCTGAGGAGTTCGGCATCCCGGTGACGTTCATCGCGCGGCGCGGCGAGCCATTCGCGGAGATCGGCCGGGTCGCGGACGAGGTACGCGCGGACGCGATCGTGGTCGGCGCGTCCACGAAGGCCGGACACCGGTTCGTCGGCTCGCTGGCGGTGCGCCTGGTCAAGGCCGGCAAGTGGCCGGTCACGGTCGTGCCGTAGCCGCGCCGCTCAGACCGGGCCGTAGCGCACGAGAATTACCGTGCCGTGAGCAGCCGCTCGACGATCGCCGGCACGGCTTCGCCGATGGGCTCGCGGACGGTGGCCGTCGCCAGCCGGTCATACGGCGTCGGGTCCCGGTTCACGATGACCAGCCGTGAGCCCGATTCGACCGCGACCCCGCACAGCGAGGCGGCGGGCTCGACCGTGAGCGTGGAGCCGATCGCGAGGAGCAGGTCGCAGCCCCGCGCGGCGGCGACCGCGCGCTGGAACACGCCCGGGTCCAGCGCCTGACCGAACATCACCGTCGCCGACTTGAGTATCCCGCCGCACCGGGCGCACGCTGGGTCCGCCTCGCCTGCCCGGACCCGGTCGAGCGCCGCCGCCATCTCGGTGCGGTCTCCGCAGGACACGCAGACGACGCCGTACATGGTGCCGTGCAGTTCCAGCACGCGGTCGGGCGGCGTGCCCGCGCGCTGATGCAGCCCGTCGATGTTCTGCGTGATCACCTGAGTCTCGACGCCGGCGTCGGCGAGCCGGACGAGCGCCAGGTGCGCGGCGTTGGGCTGCGCCGCCCAGGCCGGGTGCGCGAGCCGGCTCTGCCAGGACCGGCGGCGCAGTGCCGGATCGGCCACATAGTTCTGGTACGTCGACAGCTTCTCGGCCTCGGGATTGCGGGTCCACAGACCCTGCGGGCCGCGGAAGTCCGGGACTCCAGAGTCGGTAGAAATGCCGGCGCCGGTGAGCGCCGTGACGCGCTGGACGCCGTCTGTCCACGACGCCCTGGCAGCCAGATCAGCGTCGCTCACCCTGGCCATCCTGGTCGGCGCGGTCGGCCTCGGCAACTCCGCCAGGCCCGTGACGCAGGACGGCTGAGACGGGACCATACGCGGAGCCCGACCGCATCGCTTGCCGAACGCGTTCGCGAACCACATCATGGCCGTATGGATGACAGAGAGGCTTCTCTGCAAACTGAGAACGCTGAACTGCGCCGACTGCTGGAGAAGCATCAGTGGGCAGGCCTTGTTCCCTTGAAGTCCAACGGATGCTGCCCGGAGTGTTGCGGGTCGGCGCCACCTCATGGCGGCGGGCATAGGCCCAGCTGTGCCATCGAAGCAATCTTGATATTGAGTACGCCGCTGCCACACGATCTTTAGGCAGCGCGAGCTGGTTGTCTCCGCCGACGGGCAAGGGCCTGATAGATCCGCCGGCAACTGCGAGCCATCCCGACTGTGTGTCGTTGGTGTCGCTGGACAGCCCCCGTAGCGACAGCAACGCCACACAGTGACCATGCCCGATACGGCGGGCAAGGTTGCCATGCCGGTCGCGGATCCCCGCCGGCCTGGGCTAGCGCGGCGGGTGGTGCGGCCCCCCCGGCTACGCTGCCCCAGTTAGCCGACGCGGTCAGGCCCGGATGAGCCCGGACGCCGGCTGGCCAGCTTCCACGCGACGGGCAGCAGGCCGGCCGCGATCGCGGCCTTGATCGCGTCCCCGATCACGAATGGCGTGAAGCCGAGGTGCAGCGCGGTCGAGGCGCCCACGTGCAGGTCGATCGCCAGCCAGGTCACGCCGAACAGGTAGATGACGATCTCGCCCGCGATCATCGCCGGCACCGAGCCGAGGATCGTGCGGTCGGCGCCGTGCTCGGCGAAGTAGCCGCAGGCCGCGGCGGCGAAAAAGAAGCCGATGATGAAGCCGAAGGAGGGGATCGTGGCGCTGGTGTAGCCGCTGGCGTGGCCTGCGAACCAGGGAACGCCCGCCACGCCCGCGACGGCGTACAGCGCCAGCGCCGCGGCGCCCCGGCGCCAGCCGAGCGCGGTGCCGGCCAGCAGCACGCCGAGGGTCTGGCCCGTGATCGGCACGGGGGTGAAGGAGAGCTTGATCGAAATCTGGGCGAGGGCGCCGACCATGGCCGCGGCCCCGATGACGAGGGCGACGTCCCAGGCAATCCGCGCGGCCCGGTCGCGGCTGCCCGCGATGAGGTCGGCCAGCACGGGGACGCGCGAGCGCTGAAGGGGGACCGAGACGGACATGGGCGAACATCCTCCTGGGTGCGGCCGCCTGGGGGCTGGGGCCGGAGATCACGGACGCTACCACGACCGCCGGCCGCGGCTCCGGCCGCGTCAGGTACCAGGTAGTAGCGTGCCTGACGTGGGCGTAACGGCCAAAACGTGGCTGCCCGGCGGCACCCTGGAGTTCCTGCGCGGTCGCTGGGAGGTGGAGCGCGCCATCACCGACTTCGCCTCCGGCCAGTCTGGCTCCTTCTCCGGCCTGGCCCGGTGCGACCAGGCGGCCGGCGGAGCCGCGGGCCCGCTGGCCTATCACGAGCGCGGTGAGCTGCGTTTCGGCGGCCATCGTGGCCCGGCCAGCCGCAGCGTGCTGTTCCAGCCGGGGCCGGACGGCACGGTCGACGTCCGGTTCGCCGACGGCCGCCCGTTCTACGAACTCGACCTGCGCTCCGGCTCCTGGTCAGCGGAGCACCCGTGCGGCCGCGACAGCTATCACGTGACCGTCCGGGTGCTCGGCCCGGATGCCTACGTCGAGCGATGGCGGGTCAGTGGACCGGGAAAGGACTACGTCATGACCACGACCATGACCAGGATCCCGGCGTGAGCACGGCGTGACGCCGGCCGGCTACCAGGGCACGATCCCGCGGCTGCTGCTTGCCGCCGCCGAGCGCGATCCGGAGGGAACGTGGCTGCGCAGTGACGACGGTGAGCTGACGTTCGCAGGCGCGGCGGCAGCGGTCGCGCACACGGCCGGGGCGCTGGCGGCGGAGGGCACGCGGCCGGGCGACCTCGTGCTGCTGACGGCCGCCACTACGCCCGGGTACCTGCTGACGTGGCTGGCCCTGACGTCGATGGGCGCGGTCGCGGTGGCGGTGAACCCGCGGAGCACGACGGCCGAGCTGGCCGGGCTCATCGGCCAGGTGGACCCGGCCGCGATCGTCACCGACGCCGGGCTGGCTCCGGTCGTCGCCGCGGCCAGCGGGTCCAGGCGGACGGCCGCCCTGGACGTGCGCGCGCTCGTGCCCGCGGACTGGGCCGACCGCGCGGCGATGGCGGCCGAGGCCGGACGCGCCACGTTCCCGGCATCGCCCGCACCAGACGACCTCGCGGTGCTGATCCCGACCTCCGGTACCACCGGCAAGTCCAAGCTGGTCATGCAGACGCACCGGGCGTACGCGATGGCGGGGGAGGGCTTCCCGTTCTGGATGGAGCTGACGGCCGCCGACCGGCTGCTGACGACGCTGCCGCTGTTTCATGTGAACGCGCCCGCGTACTCGGCGATGGGGTCGCTGGCCTGCGGCGCCGGGCTGATCCTGGTCGACCGGTTCTCGGCCAGCGGGTTCCTGGACGCGGCCCGGCGGCACGGCGCGACCGAGTTCAACGCGATCGGCGCGATGCTCGAGATCCTGATGCGCCAGCCTGAGCGGCGGGATGACGCCGACACGCCGCTGCGGCTGTGTTACACCGGCCCCGCACCGGAGCGGGACCGGCAGCTGGAGATCGAGGCCCGGTTCGGACTGCGCATCGTCGTCGGGTACGCGATGTCCGAGTCGCCGTACGGGCTGATCTGGCCGCGCGGCACCCGGCCGTTCGGGACGCTGGGGGCCGTCCGCCAGCATCCGGACCTCGGCACCGTGAACGAAGCGCGGGTCGTCGCCGAGGACGGCCGGGAGCTCGGCCAGGGCGAGTCGGGCGAGCTGCAGCTGCGCAATCCCGTCGTCATGCGCGGCTACCTCGGCATGCCGGCCGAGACGGCCGCGGTCCGGCTCGACGACGGCTGGCTGCGCACCGGCGACCTGGTCACGGTCAACGGAGACGGGACGTACACGTTCGTGTCCAGGGTCAAGGAGGTCATCCGCCGCCGGGGCGAGAACCTGTCCCCGCTGGAGGTCGAGGAAGTGCTCGAATCGCACCCGGCGGTTGTCGAGTGCGCGGTCGTCGGCGTGCCGTCGGAGCTGTCGGAGGAAGAGGTCAAGGCGTTCCTGGTCGCGGCCGCCGGGGCGGAGCTGGACTTCGGCGAGCTGCGCGCGTACGCGGCCGACCGGCTCGCGCCGTTCAAGGTGCCGAGATACTGGCAGCAGCTCGCCGAGCTGCCCAGGACGCCGACCGCCAGGATCGCCAAGCACCGGCTGCCCGCCGGTCATCCGCCAGAGGAGTTTGACGCAGATGCCTGATTACCCGACCTCGATCGGCACGTCGGACGCTGACTCGATCACCCTGCTCGGGCATGACGTCGCCAGCGAGCTGATGGGCCAGGTGAGCTTCGGCGAGCTGGCGTTCTGGCTGACGACGCTGCGGCGGCCGACGGCGAGTGAACTGGCCGTGTTCGAGGCGGTGCTCGTCGCGCTGGCGGATCACGGCTTCACCCCGTCGGCGATCGCCGCCCGGCTGACGCTGACCGGCGCGCCCGAGTCGCTGCAAGGCGCGCTCGCGGCCGGGCTGCTCGGCGGCGGCTCGCGGTACCTCGGCGTGACCGAGGACTGCGGGCGGTTCCTGGCTGAGGCGCTGGCTTCGCACACGGGCCCGCTGCCCGCCGACGAGGCCGGCTGGGACGCGCTGGCCGGGTCGGCGGTGACCGCGCAGCGCGCCGCGGGGAAGTTCGTGCCTGGCCTCGGGCACCCGATTCACAAGAACGGCGACCCGCGGACACCGGCGTTGTACCGGATCGCCGGCGACGCCGGGCTGGTCGGGCCGCACTTGACGCTGTTCGCCGCGGTCGGCCGGGTGCACCCGGCGATCATCGGCCGCACGCTGCCGCTGAACGGCGCTGGCGTCTGCGGCGCGGCGCTGGCCGATCTCGGGTTCCCGGTGGACCTGCTGCGCGGGTTCGCGCTGCTGGCCCGCACCGCCGGGCTCCTGGGCCACCTGGCCGAGGAGCTGCGCGCCCCGGTCGGCCAGGCCATCTACCGGGACACCGACGAGGCCGTCCGGTACATCTCGCCGCGGCCGGCCGCGCCGAACACGGGACTCGCCCCGGTCGGCGGCGCGCCGGAACTGGTCGCGCCGACCTGCAGGCCCTGCCGCAGGAGGCGCCTGGTTTTGCCGTGAACCCTGGCGGTGACGACCTTGGCCGCTGTTGCTGACACCGAAATCTGCGCGCCCGCCCCGCCGAGGTAGACAACCGAGGTGCGACCGCGCTGCAGCAGCGCCGTGACCGAGCCGTCGGGGTTGGCCTGCTGGTAGGTCAGCCGGAAGCCGTGCAGATTCCTGGCCGTCGAGATCCGTCCAGCCAACGCCGCCGGCGTACCTGTGCTGGCCTGGGCTGTCACTGCCATCCCAGCCGGGAGCGCCGCGCCGGACAATAGCCCGGCTACAACCGTCGACGACGCCATAACCCGCAGAATCACTGTCCTCACTGCGACCGCCTTCTGGTGGAAGTTCTGTGGTGATCCGCACGGACAGACTGTGCACCTAGCCGGTCGCAGCTGGCTGGCGTCGCGCTCGCACACCGCTGACATGCCGCCGGCGGACTGACGAACGCATCGGCCCCATCCATATTTGGAGTTGCCAGTATCTGGTGGACCACGGCAGACATTGCAGTGAAAATTGAGGCGGCCGCTCGCTCTGGGCTTCCCCGCGCGGCGGGCTTGTGTATCGACGCTGGGAGGCGGGCGTGCCAGCTGATCTCGGGTTCTACCTGCTGGGCCCGCTCGTCGTACGGCGAGGCCATGACGTCGTGCCGGTCGCGCCGGGCAAGCAGCAGGCTCTCCTGGCCGCGCTGCTGCTGAAGGCCAATACGGTTGTGCCGGTGGGCGAGCTAGCCGAGGTGCTTTGGGACTCGCGGCCGCCGCCATCGGCCCGCGCCAGCCTGCAAACCCACGTGATGCGGCTGCGCCGGGCTCTCGGGGACCACGAGCGCGCCCTGATCAGCGCTCAGCCAGACGGCTATCTGATCAGGATCGGGACCAGGTGATCTCGATGTGCACGTGTTCCAGGTGTCGCTCGCGGCGGGTCGGAAAGCGCTTCGGGCCCGATCGCACGCCGACGCGGCCGCTCAGCTTAGGACGGCCCTAGCGGCGTGGCGAGGTCAGCCGCTCGCAGGCATAATTTCCGAGACGCTGGCGACGCGGGACGTGCCGAGGCTCAACGAGATGCGGCTTGACGCTTTGGAAGCGCGCATCGAAGCCGACTTGCATCTCGGCCAGCATGCAGACGTGATTGCCGAGCTCAGGCAGCTGGCCGCCGCCAATCCGTTGCGGGAACGGCTGCAGGCCATGCTCATGCTCGCCCTCTACCGCGACGGTCAGCAGGCTGGCGCACTGGCGGTTTATCACGTCGCCCGCAGAGCGCTGCTCGACGCGCTCGGCGCCGAACCAGGTCCCGAGCTGCAGGCGATGCAGCAGAAGATCCTAACCGCCGATCCGGCGATTGCCGGCACCGTCCAGCCAGATGCGGCCGCCCGCCGGGGCGGGCTTGCGGGCGCTGGCCGGGTCGGGGCGGAGCGGCAGCACGCCAATCCGGTGCCACGCCAGCTGCCCGCGCCAACGGCTCATTTCACTGGCCGGACCGCCGAGCTCTCAGCTCTGGCGAGATTGCTAGATCAGGGCAACGGGGGCACGGTCGTGATTTCCGCGATCGCCGGCACCGCCGGAATCGGCAAGACGGCCCTGGCTGTGCACTGGGCGCATCAGGTGGCTGATCTCTTCCCGGACGGCCAGTTCTACTTGAACCTGCGTGGCTTCGGGCCGTCGGGCCCTGCGATGACGACGGAACAAGGGGCGCGCCTATTACTCGACGGGCTGGGTGCCGCTCCGGATCAGGTTCCGGCTGACCTCGATGCCCAAGCTGCGCTTTACCGCAGCATGTCCGCCGGCAAACGGATGTTGGTCGTGCTTGACAATGCTCGTGATGCGGTCCAGGTGCGCCCGCTGTTGCCCGCTGCGCCCGGCTGTCTGGTACTCGTCACCAGTCGGAACGACCTGACCGGGCTCGCGGCCGCCGAAGGCGCGCACCTCATCTTTCTGGACCTGCCGACCGAGGAGCAGGCACGCCAGATGCTGGCTGGCCGGCTGGGGCAGGCGCGGGTCGATGCCGACCCGGCGGCGGTCGCGGAGTTGACCGACCTGTGCGCGCGGCTGCCGTTGGCGCTGAGCATCGTCGCGGCCCGCGCCGCCGCCCGTACGGGGCTTTCACTGGCGGCGCTGGCCGCCGAGTTGCGGGCGGCTAGATCGAGTCTGGACGCGCTGAGCACCGGAGATCCGGCCACCGACGTACGGCAGGTGTTCTCCTGGTCCTGCCAACAACTGAGCGACCGGGCGGCGCGGATGTTCCGGTTGCTCAGCGTGCATCCCGGCCCGGACATCACCGGCGCGGCCGCCGCCAGCCTGACCGGCGAGCCGGTGAGCCAGGCCCGTCGGGTCCTGGCCGAGCTGGCCCAGGCACACCTGATCAGCCAGCCCGCGGCGGGCCGGTACGCCGTCCACGACCTGCTCCGCGCGTATGCGGCGGAGGAGGCCCGCGATGCTGAGAGCGACAGTGATCTCCAGGCCGCGTGTCATCGTGTCCTCGATCACTACCTGCACACAGCGAGTGCCGCCGCGCTGCAGTTGTCACCCGAGCGGGAGCTGGTCCCGCTCCACGCGCCGCAACCGGGCGTCCGGCCCGAGCAACCGGCCGACCGCGGGCAGGCGCTCGAGTGGTTTAAGGCCGAGCGACAGGTGCTGCTCAGCGTCACTGCTCTGACCGTCAGTGATGACTTCGGCCGCCATGCGTGGCAGCTGCCATGGGCTATGGCGCCGTTCCTCGAGGGTCAGGGCTTCTGGCATGAGCTGGCGGAAGTCCAGCAGTTTGCGCTTACCGCCGCTCGCGGTCTCGGTGATGTGGCCGGACAAGTCGAAGCCCGGTTCCTGACCGCTCACGCCCACGCCCGGATGGGTGCCTATGCCGACGCGATTGCCGAGCTCATCCTGGCCATGGAGCTGGGCCGCCAGCTAGAAAGCAGCACCGTCCAAGCGCGGGCGCATTTTAACCTGGCCCAGGCCTACCATCTCGCGGGTGATGGCGACAAGGCGGTCAGCCATGCACGCCGCGCACTCCGGCTGTGCCGGGCCAGCGGCAACCAGTGGGGCGAGGGAGTGTCCCTGAACTCGCTTGGCTGGTACTTGGCCCATCTCGGCAAGTACCGCGCCGCACTCGATTACTGCACCCGGGCGCTCGCCCTGCACCGTCAGATCAGCAGCCGGTCCGGTCAGGCGGCCGCGCTCGACAGCTTGGGCTACGTGCACTTTCGGCTCGGGAAATATACCGAAGCAGTTGGCTGCTACCAGGACGCCATCGCCGTGCACGGCGGCACCGGCGATCTTGACGACCAGGCGGAGTTCCTGGTTCATCTCGGTGACGCACACGACGCGGCCGGGGATCACAGCGCCGCTCGCCGGGCCTGGCTGCAAGCGCTGGCGATCCTGGACGACCTGCAGCATCCAGCCGCGGCCGAGTTGCGCAGTCGGCTGGCCCAGGATCCGCCCCCGACTAGTTCGGATGGCGCTGGCGACTGCTTCGTGGATACACCAGCCATGGCCTACGGCTGGATCGAGCTCACGTAGGGTGACGAGGTTCCCAAGGACACTTTGCAAAGATTCCTTTGCAAAGCTATCTTGGGATGCATGACAGACCGCCCGAACCGGCCGACGATCCGAGTGACCGACCCGAAAGCACTGCGGGCGCTCGCGCACCCGATCCGGCTGTCCCTGATGGCCGTGCTGCGGTCGCAGGGACCGCTGACCGCCACCCGGGCCGGGGAGCTGCTGGGCGAGAGCTCGGCCAGTACCTCGTTTCACCTGCGGCAGCTGGCCAAGTACGGGCTGGTCGAGGAAGCCGGCGGCGGCCACGGCCGGGAACGGCCGTGGCGCGCGACGAAGCTGTTCACCGACATCCCGGAGACCACGCGCGATCCGAAGGTCGGGGCGGCGTCCGCCCTGACGCGTGGCGTGGTCGCGGAGTACTACTTCTCGTTGCTCCGGCGCTGGCTCGCGGTCCGAGACGACGAGCCGGAGGAGTGGCAGCGCGCGGCGCTGTTCGGCGACACGATGATCTACGTCACCGCCGACGAGCTCGCCGAACTCGGCCGCCAGTACGAGGAACTGGCGGACCAGTACGTCGACCGGCTCACGGACCCGAGTCGCCGGCCTGCCGGCGCGCGGCTGGTGAGCGTGCTGCGGCTGGCGCAGCCCTATCTGTTCGGTCCGGCCGGCGGATCCGCGCCCGGTGAGCCCGGTCAGCCTGACCGGCCTGACGCGCCTGGCGCCACGGGGCCGATGCCGTGAGCGCGCGAACCGAGATCCCGGCCGAGCCCCGACGCGGTGGCCCGCGCGCATCCTGGCTGACGCGGCGGATCCCGCCGCTGCTCACCGGGACCAATTTCCGGCGCTACTGGGTCGCGCAGAGCATCTCGATGCTCGGCGACCAGATCGGCGGGATCGCGATCCCGCTGGCGGCGGTGCTGGTGCTGCACGCCAGCGCGCCGCAGATGGGCTACCTGACCGCACTGGAATGGCTGCCGAGCCTGCTATTCGGCCTGCACGCCGGTGCGTACGTCGACCGGTCAGGAAAGCGGCGGGCCATCATGATCGCCGCCGACCTGGGCCGGTTCGCGCTCATGGCGAGTCTGCCGGTCGGCTACCTGCTCGGCGTGCTCACGCTGGCGCAGCTGCTGATCGTGACGTTCCTCGCGGGCACGCTGAGCGTGCTGTTCAACGTCAGCGACGCCACTTTGTTCCAGTCACTGCTGCGGTCGGATGAGTACGTCGAGGGCAACTCGCTGATCCACGGCAGCCGGGCGCTGTCGTATGTCGCCGGGCCGAGCATCGGCGGCGTGCTGGTGCAGTTGCTGTCGGCGCCGATGGCGGTGCTGGCGGATGCGCTGTCGTTCCTCGGCTCGGCGTTCTTCCTGGTGCGGACCAGGACCACCGAGCCGCCGGCGAGCACCGACAAGGGCGCCGTGACGGCCGGTGCGCGGTTCATCATCTCCTCGCCGATCGTGCGCTCCTCGCTGCTGGCAGTCGGCACGATCAACTTCTTTAACCTGATGTTCCAGGCTGTCTACCTGCTCTACATAATCAGGCAGCTGCACATCCGGCCGGGGGAGCTGGGCGTCGTGCTCGGGGCGGCGGCGATCGGCGGCGTAGTCGGCGCGGCCGTTACCAAGCGCATCTGTGACGTGATCGGCGTCGGCTGGGCTTACACGCTGGGCTGCGCGCTGTTCGCCGCGCCGGTGGCGCTGGTGCCGCTCGCGAGCGGCCCGCGGCCGCTGGTCCTGGGAATGCTGTTCGCCGCCGAGTTCGGCAGCGGCTTCGGGGTGATGGTGCTGGACATCAGCATCGGGTCGATCTTCGCGGCGGTGATCCCGCCGGAATTGCGGGCGCGGGTATCCGGGGCGTTCACGGCGGTCAACTACGGCACCCGCCCGGTCGGCGCGCTGCTCGGCGGGCTGCTCGGCGCGGCCATCGGGCTGCGCCCGACGCTGTGGATCACCGTGGTCGGCGGCATGCTCGCGGCATTGCTGCTGCTACCTGGCCCGATACCGCGCTTCCGGATGCCGGTAACGACCAGCCAGGAACCGCAGCCGGGCGACTGAGACCGCGACCGCCCGGCCGCGCCGTTCCCGCCGGAAGCTCAGATCCGGTAGAAGAGGTTGAGGAACCGGTTGGCCAGCGCCTGATCGCCGCTCGCCGTGCCGCCGTTGACCCGCCCGAACGCGGTGAGGACCATGCTGCCCGGGTCGAACTCGAGCACGGCGGGCAGATCCGACACGTCGCCGGGCTCGTAGGCCATGCCCTGGTCACTGATCGACACCCTGGTGTCGCCGCCGTTGCGGCCGCTGACCCGGACGCCGACGCTGAACGGGGAGAGATCGGCGTCGGCCCGGATCGTCGACTGCCAGATGATGAACATGAACGGGACGAGCAGGTCCGCGGCGTCCGCCGACAGCACGTGCGCCTGGCCGCTGCCCTGCCGGATGTCCCACGTGTGCACGCCGTAGTCCATGAGCTGGCCGGCCGCGTAGATGAAGGCCGGGACCGGACCCATGTAAAAGTGCGGGACGATGAGCCCGCCCCACTCCTCGGCGGTCAGCGGCTCCAGGATGCCCATCATCTGGTCGAGGTCCGACCGCGCCCTGGCCAGCATCTCCGGCCTGCGAGATGATGCCGAATGCCTGCGCCGACTGGCCGGCCCGCTCGTGCATCCCGGCGAGCCCGTACGGGGCGTCGGCCTCCGCGCCGCTCCTGGCGGTGTCGAAGGCGCTGAAGTAGCCCTCGGTCGTGTCCACGATGTGGCCGATGACGTCCTTGACCTTCCAGCTCTCGCAGGCTGTCGGCGCTTCCCACGCACCCGGCTGCTCGGCCAGCGCGAACATCTGGGCAGCTTCCTCGCGAACGACCCGAAGGATGGTGTCCTTTCCTTCGTAGGTCATGGCGTTCCACTCGCTCAAGCCCGTCACCTCTATCCGGCCCCTGTGTGTTCGTATGGAGAACCATTGTGCGCCTAAAGCCCAGCGTATGGGCGCACTCGCTGTCAACGGCCAGTTACCTGCGGAAAACGCGGCTAACGCTCACGGCGCCAGCAGAGCGGCCGTGGGAAGCGGCTTCAGCCTGCGAGGCTGAGCCGGGCCAGGGCCGCGCCGTAGCGGATGGCCACCAGCTGACCGATCGCCTGGTGCGCGCCGAGCGGCGGCGCGCACGGCACGCCCAGCGCGGAGCTGAGGTCATCCAGCACGGCCTGAGAGATCTCCGGGCCGATGAGGCAGGGCGCGAGTATGGGGCGCTGCGCACCGGACTCACCGAGCCTGACCACTGCGTTCGCGATACTCTCGGGGTCGCCCAGCGAGGCCGGCAGGACCGGGACCGACAGGCGGGACGCGAGCAGCACGGCCGCTACCGAGGCGGCGGCGGCCGCCTCCTCGCCGACGTCGGCCAGCACGACGATGCCCTGGCCGCCCGCCGAGATGCTCAGGCCGGTCGAGCGGGCGTGCCGCACCAGCCCGGCCTCGGCCAGCCGGGCGTGCAGCGCCTCGGCCACCAGCGGGTGCGGGGCGAGGTGGCCGCCGAGGGTGATGTTCTCTTCGCTCTGATTCGCGATCCTGGCCACCGCGCCGTCCGCGCGCTCGTTCGGGCTCAGGAGCAGCGGAACGATGACGCTGTCGGGTCGGTCCGGCGCCGCCGCGGGGGTGCCGGCGCGGAGGCAGTCCGCGAGGGTGAACGCCTCGCCGTCGAGGTAACCGACCCGGATGTCGACACCGGGGCAGGACAGCTCGGCGATCGCCGCGACGTCCGCGGCCACGTCGGCCGAGTCGTTTTCCGCGGCGCCAGGGACGGCGATGACGAGGGCCGGTGCGTCGGACGCGACGGAGAGGCGGTGCGGGCTGCGGTGCCGCCCGGCCGGGCGGGTGCGGCCGGTCCGCCGGGGCAGGGGATCGCCTGGCTGGCCGGCCGGATCGCCCCCGCGCTGGGGCAGGGGTGACGCACCGCGCTGCGGGAGCGGTGCCGCGCCGCGTTGCGGCAGTGACTCGCCGCCGCGCTGGGGGAGAGGTGATCCGCCGCGTTGCGGCAGTGGCTCGCCACCGCGCTGGGGCAGCGGCGCCGGCCCTCGCTGGGGGAATGGCTCGGCACCGCGTTCTGGCAGGGGTGCTCCGCCGCGCTGGGGGAGCGCTGATCCGTCGCGCTGGGGCAGCGGCGCGGGGCCGCGCTGGGGGAGCCGATCGTCGCCGCGCTGGGGCAGCGGATCGGCGCCGCGCTGAGGCAAGGGGGCCGCCTCTCGCTGGGGCAGTGGCTCGGGACCGCGTTCCGGCAGGGGCGCCCCGCCGCGCTGCGGCGATGGCTCAGCGCCACGCTGCGGCAGCGGGTCGCCACGCTCCGGCAGCGGCTGACGCACCGGAAGGGGCTCCGAGTGCGGGCTGAGGTCAGTCACGCTGACGTATCGTAATCGGCTTACTGAGTGCTCGGCCAACGTTCTGGGATCTTCACACCAAAACTGGATGTCTCGCCGATTCGTACTACTCGGCGGGCAGCATGCTCCGGAGAACGGCTATGAGCGCACGTTTCTGCTCGTCAGTGAGCCGTGACTCGGCCTGGATGGCCTCCTCGACACTCACCGTCGGTTCTTGCGCGCCGTCCTCTCGCGATGCCTCTTTGTGATGCAGGAGACCCGCCTGTGCGAGCAGGGTCTCGGTCGAGACGTTCAGCGCGTCGGAGATCAGCCGGATCACCCGAACCGACGGCTGATGCAGCCCGCGTTCGATCTGACTCAGGTAGGGGTTCGACAGTTTCGTCCGGTCGGCCAGCTGGCGCAGCGACAGGTTCGCTTGCTGCCGCTGGCGGCGGATGAAGGCGCCCAGCGTCTTCATCTGCGAGTCCCAGGGCTCGTTCATGCTGTCCCCTCCGGACGGTCGAAGCCGGCTGCTGACTAGGCGGCGAGAGTCGGCTGCCGGGTCGCCACGGTAGTGCCATGGCCACCCGGCAGCGACAGCGTCACTTCTGCGGCGTGCGCGGGGTCCGGGTCGCGCCGGTGCCTGACTTGGCGGTGCCGGTCTCGGCCGCGCCAGTCTTCGCAGCATCAGCCTTGGCGGTGCCGGTCTTGGCGGTGCCGGTCTTGGCGGTGCCGGTCTTGGTCTTGGTCGGGCCTGCGGCATTGGTGGTGCCTGCGGCCTTGGTGGTCCGCGGCTTCGGGCTGGCCTTGGCCGTGGTCGACTTGGCCGGGCTGGCCTTGGCTGTACTGGCCTTGGCTGGCCGGGTCTGCTTCGGCCCGGGGGCGTCCTCGCTGCCGGTGGCTGTCGCCTTCGCGGCTGCCTCGGCTGGGGTGGCGATGGACGTGTGGTCGGCCGGCTGGCTGTGGTTGCCGCGCTCGGCCCGGCGGCCGGGAGCGAACGTGCCCGCAGCCTGGGCGAGCCCGCTGACTCCATCCGAGATCAACGTGCCAGCCACCTCCAGCGCCCGGTCGCCGAGCTTCCGCTGCCTGGTCAGAGCGTGGTCCGTCAGTTCCTGGGCCTCGCCGGCGAGCTTGCGCTGCGTGGTCAGGGCCTGGTCGGTCAGCTTGCGCTGAGCGGCCAGCATCTGGCTGGCCAGCTCGTGCGCGCTGGCACGAAGCTTGTCCGGGCTGGCGAGATCGCTCAGCGACGGCACCTTCACCTGGACCGAAGGCAGCTTCGGCAGGCTCGGCTTGACCGCCTGGGCGATCTGGCTGCCGGCGCGGACGGCGACAGTGACGCTCTCGCGGCCCTTGCGGATCTGCTCCTGCCCCTTCTGGAAGGCGGCATTCAGCTGGTCCTGAACTTCCTGCGCGACTGCGCGAGTGTCGATCATTGGGTCCTCCTCGATTCAACTACGCTGCAAACTATATCAAGCAAACCGCGATATATGTCAAGCGCGCAGGTCAGCGCGAGGATTCAGGCGGCGCACCGCTAACAGCTTTGCGGGCTTCTCTGTCGCACTTTCAACAGCAAAGCCGGCAAAGCTGTGGCCCGGATAGCGCGCTCGCGTCCGGGGTCGCGCCAGCGCCGGGATGCGGTCAGGCAGCGTCGATCTGGCGGGTCAGATCCAGCAGCAAGTCGCTGATCCCGGCCGGGCCGTCGACCACCAGGTCCGCGGCCGCAGCCACCTGCGGCGCCTCGGCGGAGGCGCTGCACACCTTGACTCCCGGCAGGCCGTCGGCGCGGAACTCGTCCACGACCGCGAACGCGCTGAGATCACCGAGGTCGTCGCCTGCGTAGAGGAGGCTCCCCGTTCCCTTGCGGCCGGCGATCTCGCGCAGGACGTCACCCTTGTTGATGCCGGGCGGCCGGATCTCCAGCACCAGCTTTCCGGGCTCGACGTGCAGGTGGTGGCGCGCGGCGAGGGCCCGGACCGGTTCCGCCAGCGCGGCCAGCGCGGCCGGGGGATCGGCGGCGCGGCGGGTGTGCACGGCGACCGCGGTGCCCTTGTCCTCGATCCACGAGTCCGCCGCGACCTTCGACTGACGCACCAGGTCAGCGAGTTCCGCGCGGACGGCGCCGATGTCGCCCCCGGCCGGGCGGCTCCGCTGGGTCGTGCCGTCCCGCCAGCGCTCCAGGCCGTACTGGCCGTAGATGGCGAAGCTCCGGACGGCCGCCAGGTCCGCGAATCCGGTCCGGCCGGTCACGAAACTGACCGGGCGCCCGGTGATGATCGTCACCGAGCCGGCCCGCTGCCCGAGACCGGCCAGCGCGCCGAAGATCCCCGGCAGCGGTTGCGCCTGGTCCGGGTCGGCCACGATCGGCGCCAGCACGCCGTCGAAATCGAACGCCAGCAGCGCGTGCCGCGGATCGCTGATCAGCGCGGTCAGCCCGGCCTGGCCGGCCGGCGTGACGGGATTCACGCTGCGAACCTACCCCGGCGCGGCGGTGCGACTCCCGCGGCCGCCGCTGCCCAGACCGTGCCTGCCTAGACCGTGCCTGCCTAGACCGTGCCTGCCTAGACCGTGCCTGCCTAGACCGTGCCTGCCTAGACCGTCTCTGCCTCGACCGTGCCTAGACCACGGCGCTGGCCGGCTCCGCGGTCATGGTGAAGCCCTGGTAGCCGCTCGCCGCGACCCCGTCGCAGATCTCGCGGTAGGGCCCGACGCCGCCCACGTAGGGCAGGAAGTAGCGCGCCTTCCCCGGCACGTTGGCGCCCATGTACCAGGAGTCGGCGCGCGGGAACAGCGTCATCGCTCCCACCTCCGCCACGTGCTGCACCCAGCCGGCCTCGGCCTCGGGTGTCGCCTCGATCACGCCGAGCCCGTTCGCCCGCAGGTGCGCGATGCAGTCGCTGATCCATTCCACGTGCTGTTCGATCGACACCACCATGTTGGTCAGCACGGACGGGCTGAGCGGCCCGGTGATCGTGAACAGGTTCGGGAACCCGGCGACCGAGATGCCCAGGTAGGTGCGCGGCCCGGGCCGCCACTCGTCCGCGAGCAGGATGCCGTCGCGGCCGCGGATGCCGACGGCGGACAGCGCGCCGGTCATCGCGTCGAACCCGGTCGCGAACACGATGGCATCGAACTCGTACTCCGCGGCCGACGTCCGCAGCCCGGACTCGGTGAACTCGGTTAGCGGCGTCGCGCGCAGGTCGACCAGTTGCACGTTGGGCCGGTTGTACGTCTCGTAGTAGCCGGTGTCGAGGCAGATGCGCTTCGTTCCGATGGGGAACGTCCGCGGTGACAGCAACTCGGCGAGCTGCGGGTCGCGGACCTTGGCCCGGATCTTGGCCCGGGCGAACTCCGCCGCCGTCTCGTTGGCGGCCGGATCGATCAGGGTGTCGGCGTAGCAGCTGAGCAGGCCGACGATCTCGCCCCTGGCCCAGCCCGCCTCGTAGGCAACCGCACGCTCATCCGGGGTCACGGACAGCGCCAGCTCCGTCGGCGGCTCGGCCGGGACGCCGTAGCCGGAGGTGCGCTGCAACTGCCGGAACTCGCGGTAGTTCGCCTTCCGGTCCGCGACCTCGGCGGCATCCAGCGGCCGGTTGCCGGCCGGCACGCTGAAGTTCGGCGTCCGCTGGAACACTGTCAGCTCCGCCGCCTGCCCGGCGATGATCGGGATCGACTGGATGCCAGAGGAGCCGGTGCCGATGACTCCCACCCGCATGCCGTCGAAGCGGATGTCCTCCTTGCCCCAGCGCGCGGTGTGGTGCGTGCGGCCCTGGTAGCGCTCAAGCCCTGGCACCTCCGGCAGCTTGGAGGTGGACAGGCAGCCGGTGGCCATGATCAGGAACTGCGCGCTCACCTCCTCGCCGGCGTCGGTGCGGACGAGCCACCGGGCGGCCGCGTCGTCCCAGTACGCGGCGACCACGCGCGTGCTGAAGGTGATGTCCCGGCGCAAGTCGAACCGGTCGGCGACGTGATTCAGATAGCGGAGCACCTCGGGCTGGGTCGGGTACTTTTCCGACCAGTCCCACTCCTGCTCGAGTTCGGATGAGAATCCGTAGGAGTACGAGAGGCTCTGGATGTCGCACCGGGCGCCCGGATACCGGTTCCAGTACCAGGTGCCGCCGACGTCGTCGCCCGTCTCAAAGACCCTGGTGGCCAGTCCCAGTTCGCGCAGCCGGTAAAGCTGATAGAGGCCGGAGAACCCGGCACCGACGATGACCGCGTCCGCCCGCTGGGGCTCGGACATAACTCCACCTCCGCTGTCACCGTGCTGTCGCCGCAGGCCGGTGTCCTGATTTCGGACGCTACTCCAGGCAAATCACGGCGGCAATCGGCAAACCGAACGGGATTCGGCGGGCCGGGCTTGCCCGGTCCGCCGAATCCCGGCTGCTGGCCCGGCTAGGACCGCTCGACGATCTCCAGCCCGTTCCCGTCCTGATCCCGGAACGCGAACATCGCCGGCACGCCGGGCCAGTGCAGCACGTCATCGGCGTCGGCGCCCGCGGCCACGAGCCGGGCGTGGAACTCCGCCGCGCTGCCGGTGATGAACCTGATGCCGGTCTCGACGCCCGCGGGCACCGACTCCTTCGCCGGGATCAGCGCGACCGACGTCGGTGCGCCTTCGGCCGCGACCTCGATCCAGCGGGCGCCGTTGCCCATCGGCACGTCCATCCGCGTGCTGAGGCCGAGCGTGCCGGTGTAGAAGGCGAGCGCCTTGTCCTGATCGGTGACCGGCACGCCGACGGTGTGGATGCCGGTGATGTCTGGGCTGCTCACTTCCATGCTCCTTCCGAGGCGGCGTACATCAGCGAACCGGGCGTGGTGAGCTGCTTGCCGCTCTCCAGCCAGGTCTTCAGGCCCGAGAGGATCATCGGCCAGCCGCCGTAGAGCTGGCTGTTGGCGCCCTCGCGGAGCTGGTCGTGCACGACGGTGCGCCGGCAGGAGTCGCCGACCGGCTCGATCTCCCAGGTGATCCGGCTCTCGCCCTCGGCTTTGACGTCCTCGCCCCACAGAGCCGTCATCGTCTGCACCAGCCGGCGTGGCGGGTCGACCTCAAGGTTGCGGCCTTCGCCCAGCACCCGGCCGCCGGCCGCGTGGCTGAAGGTGAAGGAGGAGCCCGGCGCCCAGTCCGACACGATGCCGGCGCCGAAGTTGTACCTGGCCCGGATCTGCGGGTCGGTGATTGCCTCCCACAGCCGCTCCGGCGTGGTGGCGATGTAGATCTCGAAAACCTTCTCCATGGTCGTCTCCAGTTCGCGCTTCAAGCCGGCCAGGCCGGCGGCCCACGGCTCGGCGTACTTGCTCACCCAGCGGTCGTGGATGAGGCGGATCGGGACCGGGTTGAGGAAGTGCAGCTTCTCCCGGCCGCGCCGCCGGGTCACGATCAGCCCGGCCTCCTCCAGCTGCCGCAGGTGTTTCATCACCCCGAACCTGGTCATCTCGAACCGCTCCTCCAGCGCGGAGAGCGTCTGCCCGTCCGAGCGGAACAGCTCGTCCAGCAGCTCGCGCCGGGTCTTGTCGGCCAGGGCCTTGAACACCTCATCCATGGCTCGAGATTAGGTGACCAATTAGTCACATGTCAAGGCGCCGTGGTCTACCCGGAGCGCGGTCTGGCGGCCAAGATCAAAGAGCGCGGGCACTTTGCGTTCTGGGAGAACGCCAAGTGCCCGCGCTGAGCTGCGCTGACCTCGGTCTGGGGCGGCGTTGGTCAGCGGCGCGCCCTGGCCCTGGCGGCCAGCACGGCGATGGCGCACAGCACGCCGATCCACAAGACCGGCGCGAGCACCCAGGCCACTGCGTGTGCCGCCGCCGCCGCGAAGAGCACCAGCAAGACGATGAGCGCAAACCTCAGCAGCGCGCGCCCGCGGCGCGGTCGGGCTGCACGGGCCGGGCGGGCAGGCGGCACCGGAGGAGCCAGCGCCGACGGAACGACCGATCCCGGCAGGTCATGCAGCACGCCGCCGAGGTCGCGGTATGTCGTCGCCGCCATCACCTGGTCCAGCCGCTCGCTGAATTCGTGCTCGTCCAGCCGGCCGGTCCCGAAGTGCTGTGACAACTGATCAGCCACCTCGGACCGCTCGGCATCTGAAACCCGCAGGTCAAGCTGGCTGGCCGCGTGCCGCCGGGCCGGGCCCCGCCCGTGCCCGGGCCCGCCCGGGGCGGGCCCGGGCGCCGCGGCGATCTGCAACACCGGGCTCGCGGACGACCACCCGGCCTGCGCTCGGCTGGCCGGCGCGGCCATCAGCGGCCTGCCGACACGGACTGGACGAGCTGCGCGGCCAGCGACTCGCCGGACACCTCGTCTGGGATGAGCAGCCAGCCCGCGATGTACAGCGGCACGCCGGCTCCGCCGGCGAGCGCGAGAACGAGAAACGCGACGCGCACGATCACCGGGTCGATGCCGAGGCTGCGGGCCACGCCGGCGGCGACGCCCGCGAGCATCCGGCCCTCGGCCGGGCGGCGCAGGGCCGGGGCGCCAGCCTTGGGGTCAGCCTGGCTGGTCTCGTCAGAGGTACTGCTGGGTGCTGATTCATATGTCGTGTTCATGTGTTCCAGCCTGCCGGTCGGCGGCCTGCGGGGGTATCGGGAAGAGCCCGCAGCCGACCCCGATTAGCTCTGACCGGGTCTCGGGGTACCCCCCTTGCGGCCGGCGTCAGGGCCGCCGCCGCCAGGATCGCCGGGCCAGGCCGGTCCGCCGCCGGCGGCCCGGGCACGCGCACCGACCTGGCATGCTTGCCGGATGACCGATATCCGGCCGCAGGACACCAGGCGTGCCCGCCTGTGGCGGCTCGCGGAGTCACGCAACGTGCCACTGCGCGCGATCATGGCCGCGATCGCGGCCATCGCGCTGACCTACATCGCCTGGCGGCTGGTCGACAAGCTGCGCGGTGTCATCCTGCTCCTGGTCGTGGCCGGGTTCATCGCCCTGCTGCTCAACCCCCTGGTAGTCGTGCTGGAGCGGGTGCTGCACCGCCGCGGCTTCGCGGTCGCGGTTGTCACCGTGCTTGGGCTGGCGGCATTCGCTGGCCTCGCCTTCGCGTTCGGCTACCCGCTGGTGAACGGGCTGACGCACCTGGCGGCCAACCTGCCGCACTACGTGACCACGGCCGAGAACGGCAAGGGCCCTGTCGGCAGACTGGTGACCAAGTACCACCTGCATCAGTGGGTGACTAAGAACGCGCCGAAGCTCGTCACCTACGGCCGGGACCTGGCCACTCCGGCCCTGAGCCTGGGCGCGGGCGCGGTGTCCCTGGTATTCGAACTATTCACGATCTTCGTGCTGGCCGTGCTGCTCATGCTGGAGGGCCCCAAGCTGCGGCGCGGCATCCTCGGCCTGATGACGCCCGCGCGGGCGGAGCGCTTCAGCGACGTGGCTGGCGAGGTGAACCGGTCGGTCACCGGCTACATGCTCGGGAACTTCGCGACCTCGCTGATCGCGGGTGTCGTCGTGCTGGTCACGCTGATGGCGCTCGGCGTGCCGTTCCCGTTCCTGCTGGCGCTGTGGGTCGCGCTGGTGGACTTCCTGCCGATGATCGGCGGCGCGCTGGCGGGCATCCCGGTGGTGCTGTTCGCTTTCACCCACTCGTTGTCGGCCGGGATCGTCACGCTGGTGGTCTTCCTGATCTACACCCAGGTCGAGAACCACGTGCTCAACCCGGTGATCATGAGCCGCACGGTGCGCATCAACCCGCTGGTCGTGCTGGTCTCGATCCTGGTCGGCGCCTCGATCGGCAACTGGATCGGCGGGTTCTTCGGCGGGTTCGTCGCTGCGCTGCTGTCGATCCCGGCGGCCGGCGCCGTGCAGGTCATCGTGAAGGCGGTGTGGCAGTCGACGGCGCCGGGGCCGCCGCCTCCGCCGCAGGTGCCCGCGCCGGGGCCGACCGGACCCGAGCCCAGCCGCCCGGCAATGACCGCCGGGCCGGAACCGGCCACGGATTGACCCGCCCGCTGACTGACTGACCGGCTCGCGGACTGCCCGGCGCCGCTAGCCGTGGGTCGGCACTACCACCGGGTTAGGCGTCTCCAGCTGGCCGCCGCAGGTCAGCAGCCCGTGATCAGCCGGTAGCCCGCGGGCGCTCTTCGACGTCGCCTTCGGGTCCGCGTTCGCGACCGTCAGTGTCTCGCCGGATTCGATGGTCAGCTGCCACGACGCGGGCTCCAACGGCCGGGTGCACCGCTTGTAAGTCGCCGGGTCGAGCCGGTACTCGGCCGACACGATCAGCGGTGCCGCGCGCTCGCCCGCGCTCAGCTGCATGCCCTCCCGTGGCCTGGTGCCGCGCGCGGTGAGCATGCCGGACACCGCGACCTGGTACTCCGGCGTCACCGGCTTGCCGGTCGGGCCGAGCCCGGTGAACAACACCGCGCCGGTCATCGAGCAGTCGGCCGGTGACTTGTCCCAGATAGCCACGATGCCGAAGTTGCTGTCGCCGATCCGCTGCCCGGTCACATAGGCCAGGCCTAGCTCACTAGCCGTACACGAAGGAACGGGGCTCAGGGTCGGCTCGGGCGAAGCCGGCGGTGCGGGCGTGAAGTTCGCGGAGACCGCCGGCGCCGACGACGGGGCGTGCGAGGCCGCCCAGCCGACCAGACAGACCAGGGCCAGGCCGATGAGCACGATCGCGGTGGAGTAGCCGTTTCGCATGAATGCCTCACGCTCAGCTTTAGCAGTCTTTGCAGCACAACCCGATAGCTCGCCAGGACCGATCTGGTAACAGAGCCGCAACTGGGCCGGCGCAGACCACAAAGCCGGCCCGTCGGAACGCTTCCGCCGGGCGGCTCCGGCCGGGATCAGGGCGTGAGGCCGTGCAGCGGGAAGACCGCGTTGCGGGTCGCTGTGATCGCCTGGTCGACAGGATCAGCCGGGTCGTAGCCGGCGTCGAAGCTGGCGAACGAGCCGTCGCCGCCCTCGGTCATCAGCTCCGGCGCCGCCTCGCGCACCGCGGCCGCGACCGACTGGCGCCACGAATCCGGCGTGGCGGTGGCCGGATCGACCGGCCGCCCGGCGGCCTCGGCCAGCAGGTGCGTCCACGACCGGGGCACGACCTGCGCGAGCTGATACCCGCCGCCGCCGGTGAGCAGCCAGCGCCCGTCGCAGACCTCATGCGCGAGCCGGTGAATGGCCGCGTGCGCCGTGCGCTGCGCGTCGATGGTGAGCGCCAGGTTGGCCAGCGGATCGCTCCAGTGCGTGTCGCAGCCATGCTGGGACACCAGCAGCTGCGGCTGGAAGGCGGCCAGCAACGGGGGCACCACCGCGTGGAACGCACGCAGCCAGGCCGCATCGCGCGTGCCGGGCGGGAGGGCGACGTTCACCGCGGAACCTTCGGCGTCCTGGCCGCCGGTCTCGGTCGGCCTCCCCGTGCCGGGGAACAGGCTCTCCGGGTGCTCGTGCAGGCTGATCGTCAGGACGCGCGGGTCGTTCCAGAACGCCGTCTGCACCCCGTCGCCGTGGTGCACGTCGATGTCGACATACGCGATCCGCTCGGCGCCCTGGCCGAGCAGCCACGCGATCGCGATCGCGGGGTCGTTGTAGATGCAAAAACCGCTGGCGTTCGCCCGCATCGCGTGATGCAGGCCGCCGGCGATGCTCGCGCCGTGCCGCACCTCGCCTGCCCACATCGCCCTGGCCGCCGCCAGCGTCGCGCCCGCGACCAGGGCAGATGCCTCGTGCATGTGCGCGAAAACCGGGTCGTCGCTGGTACCGAGGCCGTGCGTCAGCAGTCGCACGGCGTCCACCGGTGCGTTCGCGCCAGACCCGGCCAGCCCGCCCGCGTACCGCACTGTGTCGATGTAGGCCGGATCGTGCACGAGCTGGAGCTCGGCGTCGGACGCGGGCGGCGCGGCGGCCACGGTGACGTTCTCGGCGGCGAAAACGCCCAGCCCGGCCGCCAGCTCCATCGTCAGCTTCACCCGGACCGGCGCCAGCGGGTGCTGCGGCCCGAAGTCGTACCCGGCGAGTCTGTCGTCCCAGGACACGTGCAGCGTGCAGTCCATGACCCCCGAGCCTGCCACATCGGCGGCCCCGCGCCGCCAGCAGCGGACCGGGCCGCCCGGCTCGCTTGACGTATCGACCGCTTGCTAGTTATAGTGAGCAAGACGCAAATACTGCGAGACAATGGCGCTGGAGTTAACCAGCCCGCAGGAGGAGAAATGGCCGAGTCCAACCTGGGTCAGGACGTCACTGGCGAGGTCCTGAACACCATCCGCAAGAGCCAGGCCGCGATCGTGGACGCGATCGAGCGCTGGGCGACCACCGTCCAGTCGATCCGCCCAGAGCTGCCCGAGCTCCCGTTCGCCGACAGCCTCAACGTCGCCGGCAAGCTGCCCAAGCCCGAGGACCTGGTTCGGAACGCCTACAACTTCGCCGAGGAACTGCTGGCCAGCCAGCGCAAGTTCGCCGAGGACGTGCTGAAGGCCACCGCGCCGCTGCTGCCCTCCGGTTCGACCGCGAAGGACGCCGCCAAGGACGCCAGCTGAGTCCGGCCCGAGCAGCGCGCGGTGAGCAATGTTTCGCCGCGCGCTCGCCGCTGCCCGCGATGCAGTGCCGGCCGAGACCAGGCCTGCCAAGACCGGGCGTGCCGGATAGACCGACGGGAGCACCATGACCAGCCAGTGGGATTCCCAGATGGAGGCGTTCGGTGCCTTCATCCGCAGTCAGCGCAAGCTGGCCAATCTGACCCTGCGCCAGCTGGCCGAGCTGACGACCTTGTCCAACCCCTATCTCAGCGAGCTTGAGCGGGGCATGCATCAGCCATCGGTGCGCGTGCTCAAGCAGCTGTCCAACGCGCTCAACGTGTCGGCCGAGATGCTGCTGGAGCACGCCGGGCTGCTGGACCGGCAAGACGGCACCGCGGACGAGCCAGGCGGCCCCGGCGCCGACACCGTGGAGCGGGCGATCAGGACCGACAGCCAGCTAGACGAGAGTCAGAAGGCAGCGCTGCTCGCGGTGTACCAGAGCATGACCAGGACCCAGGGCCAGTAGGCCAGGTTCGGTCCACGGGTCTGACCGGCCGGGCTGCGGGCAGGCAGGGCATGCTGGAACTGTGAGCACGCCCGCTGACAACGCGACGTACGCGCTGCTCGCCGACGGCAGCACGATCGAGATCCGCCAGGCCAGGCCGGAGGATTTCGAGGCTGTCCGGGAGATGCACGCGAACCTTTCCCCGAATAACGCCTATTTCCGGTTCTTCAACCTGAGCCCCCGCGCGCCTGAGCGCGAGGCGACGCGGGTAACCCGGCCGCGCGACGACGATCACATCGCGCTGCTGGCCCTGCTGACCGGCGAGCTGGTCGGGGTGGCCACCTACGAGAAGAGCGGCCGCGCCGATCGCGCCGAGGTGGCGTTCGCGGTGTCGGACGACATGCACGGCCGCGGCATCGCCACGCTCCTGCTCGAACACCTGGTGTCGGCCGGGCGGCAGCACAACCTGACCGCGTTCGAAGCCGAGACGCTGCCGGACAACTACGCGATGCAGCGGGTATTCGCTGACGCCGGCCTGCCGGTGCAGAAGCAGTTCGCCGACGGCGTCATCGAGCTGACGTTCCCGCTGCCCGCCGCGGACACAGAGCGGCTCGACAGCTACCTGGACGTCGTCGCGGTCCGCGCCAGCCGGGCCGAGGTCGCGAGCCTGCGGCACTTGTTCCGGCCGGCGTCCATCGCCGTCGTCGGGGCCGGCCGGCAGCGCGGCACGGTTGGCCGGGAGATCCTGCACAACATCGTCGCCGGAGGTTTCCCCGGCGACGTGCACGCGGTGAACCCAAGCGCGGAGCAGATCGAGGGCATCGCGTGCCTGACCTCGGCTCTGGAGTTGCCGGAAGGCGTCGACGTCGCGGTGATCGCCGTGCCGCCGGCCGAGGTGGCCGACGTCGCGGTCAGCTGCGGTCGCCGCGGCGTGCGCAACCTCGTGGTGATCACGGCCGGGCTCGGCGGCGAGCGGACCGGAGCTGATCGCGATCTGCCGGCGCTACGGCATGCGCCTGGTCGGCCCCAACTGCTTCGGGATCGCGGTGCCAAGCGCGCGGCTGAACGCGACGTTCGCCGCCACCCAGCCGCAGCCGGGCCTCGCGGGCCTGGTCATGCAGTCCGGCGGGATCGGGATCGCGCTGCTCGAGCTGTTCGGCCGGCTGGGCATCGGGGTGTCGTCGTTCGCCTCGGTCGGGGACAAGTACGACGTCTCCAGCAACGACCTGCTGACCTGGTGGGAGCAGGACGAGCAGACCCGGCTCGCGGTGCTGTACGTGGAGTCCTTCGGCAGTCCGCGCGCGTTCGCGCGGACCGCCAGGCGGGTCGGCCGCAAGATGCCGGTTCTGACGATCATCGCCGGCCGGTCCACGGCCGGACAGCGGGCCGCGCAGTCGCACACGGCCGCCACCGCGACGCCGCTCATCACCAGGGAAGCGCTGTTCGAGCAGGCCGGCATCATCGTCGCCGAGAGCCTGAGCGAACTGGTGGAGGCCGCGGCGCTGCTGGCGTGCCAGCCGCTGCCGGCGGGCCGCCGGGTCGCGATCGTCTCCAACGCGGGCGGTACCGGCGTACTCGCCGCCGACGCGTGCGCCGACGCGGGCCTGTCGGTGGCTACCCTCACCGAGGAGACTCAGCGGCGGCTCGCCGCGCTGCTGCCGCCGGGCGCCGTCGTCGCGGGCCCGGTGGATGCGACCGCCGCCGTGGGCGCCGGCGCGTTCCGCGCCTGCCTGGAGGAAGTAGCCCGCGATCCGTCGGTGGACGCGCTGGTCGCGATCGGCGTGCCGACGGCGCTAGCGGACCTGAGCACCGCGATCACCGGCGCCAGGGTCGGTAAGCCGATCGCGGTCACGCTGCTAGAACAGGCCGACTCGGTGCGCGTCCTGCCGGTCGGCCCGAAGCCGCCCGGCAGCGACCGCGCGCCGTCGGTCGCCGCCTACGCCTACCCGGAAAGCGCGGTGCGGGCGATCGGGCACGCGGTCAGGTATCGCGCCTGGCGCGACAGTCAGCAGGGCAGGCTGCCTGAGCTGGCCGGGCTGGATCCGGCCGGAGCGCGCGCGCTCGTGTCCCGGTTCCTGGCCGGTCACCCGGACGGCGGCTGGCTGCCGGCCGCGGACGCGACCGGGCTGCTCGCCCGCTATCGGATCCCGGTGCTCGCGAGCCAGGTGGTGACCAGCAGCTCGGAAGCGGTCGCCGTGGCCGCCGAGCTCGCCGGGCCGGTCGTGCTGAAAGCCGAGGCGGCCGGCGTAGTGCATAAGACCGAGGCCGGGGCGGTACGTCTGGACCTGCGCACCGCGCCGGATGTGGCGGCGGCCTACGACGCGCTGGCCGCCCGGTTCGGCGCCGGCCTGCAGCGCATCCTGCTGCAGCCGATGGTGGCGAACGGCGTCGAGACAATTGTCGGTGTCGTGCAGGAACCGGTCTTCGGCCCGCTCGTCGTCTTCGGCCTCGGCGGGGTGGCCACCGAGGTGCTGGGCGACCACGTCGCCCGGCTGTCGCCGCTCACGGACGCTGACGCGGACGAGATGATCGGCGGCGTGCGCGCGGCTGCGCTCCTGACCGGGCACCGCGGTTCGCGCGCGGTGGACACGGCCGGGCTGGCCCGCATTCTGCTGCGCGTGTCGAGGCTCGCGGCTGATCTGCCCGAGGTGGCGGAACTCGACTTGAATCCCGTCATCGCCCGGCCAGCGGCCGTCGAGGTCGTGGACGCGCGCGTCCGGCTGGCCCCAGCGGTACCCAGGGACCCGTTCCTGCGCCGACTGCGCTGAGCTGACCTGGCATAGTCCGCGTTCGCCCCTTATGCAGAACGCGATTATCGGAGACTATGTCAACTAGCGCGCGGATCGGAGGTGGCGAGCCGGTGAAGCTGTGGTGGCTGCGAATGGCGCGCTTCCTTGGCTGGGACGGCAACCCGCTGCGGCGCGGTGTCGACCGGGCCGAGAGCCTCGCGATGACCGTGCTGATCGGCGTGCTCGTCGTCGCCGGACCGGTGCTCGCCGTGTCAGTGGCACGGGTGGCCGACGCGGCCGCGGTGCGCCAGCAACGTGCCGAGGCGGGCTGGTACTCGGCAACCGCGACGCTGGAGCAGGGCGCGGACGAATCGGTGAGCGACGGCAGCGACTGGGACGTCGCGTGGGTCAGGGCGCGATGGACGCTGCCGGACGGCCGGGTGGAGAAGGGCCTGGTGCCGACCGCGCTTGACGCCAGGGCCGGCTGGCACGTGCAGATCTGGCTTACCAAGGCCGGGAACCTGACGCACCAGCCGCTGAGCGAGACCGACATTCGCGATCAGGTGACGTTCGCGGTCCTGCTGACTGTCACCGGCTGGGCCGTGGCGCTCGCTCTGGGCGTGTTGGCCGTCCGGTTGCTCGCGAACCGGCGCCGCATGGCAGGCTGGCAGCGGGAATGGGACGTGTCAGGCCCGCTCTGGTCGCGGCAGGGGTAACCCAGGGCCGGCTGCACTCCGCGGGGGACCGGGGGTCGTCCCCAGGGTTGGCCTGACGAGCGCTGGAGGATCAGGTGCGTGCCTGGATCGTGGACTCCTGCGGACCGATCGACGGGGGACCGCTGCGGCAGGTAGACAAGCCGCGGCCGGAGCCCGGCCCCGGTCAGGTCCGGGTTGCCATCCGGTGCTGCGGGGTGTGCCGCACCGACTTGCACCTGGCGGAGTGCGACTTGCCGCCGCGCCGGCCAGGGGTGGTGCCCGGCCACGAGGTGGTGGGCATCGTCGATGCCGCCGGGGCCGGCGTCAGCCGGTTCGCGCCCGGTGACCGGGTCGGCGTGCCGTGGCTCGGCGGCACGGACGGGACGTGCCGGTTCTGCCGTCGCGGCGCCGAGAACCTGTGCGTGGCACCGCGGTTCACCGGCTGGGACATCGACGGCGGCTACGCGGACGCGTGCGTCGCCGACGCCGCGTTTGTCTACCGGCTGCCCGAGTCCGTGGACGATGAGCACGCCGCGCCGCTGCTGTGCGCGGGCATCATCGGGTACCGGGCGCTGAAATGCGCGGCCGTGCCGCCGGGCGGCAGCCTCGGGATCTACGGATTCGGCGGCAGCGCGCACATCACCGCCCAGGTCGCGCTGCATCAGGGGCTGCGCGTGCACGTGCTGACGCGGGGCGAGGGCAATCGACGGCTGGCCCTGGATCTCGGCGCTGACTCGGCCGGAGCGGCCGCGGACGAACCGCCGGAGCCGCTGGACGGGGCGATCCTGTTCGCCCCGGCTGGCGACCTGGTGCCGGTCGCGCTGCGCGCGCTCGGCCGCGGCGGCACGCTCGCGATCGCCGGTATCTGGCTGTCCGACATACCGGCCCTGACCTACGCGGACACGCTCTTCGAGGAGCGGAAACTGCGCAGCGTCACCGCGAACACCCGGGCCGACGGCGAGGAGTTCCTGGCGCTGGCGGCGCGACTCGGGGTGCGGCCGACTACGGTCGGCTACCCGATGACGGCGGCGCAGCACGCGCTCGCCGACCTGGCGCACGGCCGGTTCAGCGGCGCCGCCGTGCTGCACAACTAAGGGTGCACGAGCCGCACCGGGCTGGCCGCGGCCAATCAGACGTTCTGGCGCACCACCAGCACGGGGCAGTGGGCGTGGGTCACGCAGTGCATGCTCACTGAGCCCAGCCGCATGCCCTTGACGGTGCTGTGCCCGCGGCTGCCGGCCACCAGCAGGTCGGCGTCGGCGGACTGCTCGACCAGTACCTGGGCCGGGTGGCCGTAGCCGACCTCCCGCTCCAGGGTGGCGCCGGGAGCCGCCTCGGCGACGGCCTCGGCCAGGGTCTGCATCATCTGCCCGCGCACCTCGTTGGTGACTGGCTTGGGCGCGTGCCCGATCGGGCCGGCCCGGCCGCCGCCGGGTAGTGCCAGGCCAGAATGGCGCGACCGCGGGCGCCGGTGCTCGCGCAGTAATCGGCCGCCCACCGCAGGGCGCCTGCCGACCCGCCCGAGCCATCCACACCCACCACTACGAGCTGTCCGTCAGATGCCATCCAGTCCCTCCCGTCCCGGAGTCCTGCCCGGCGCACCTGGCCTGCTAACCGCGGACCGCGTGTGGCCGGCTTCGGCGTCCGGCGGGTGCCAGCAGCAGGCGTCCGGAACCTGCCGACGGCGCCGCTGGCAGCGGCTTGACCGCAAGCGACTGCCCGACCCAGTCCGTGCCGGAAATGCCGCAAAAGATCGGGTTCGGGGTCCCGGTCCCGGCCCTTGTCGCGCCGGTACCGGACGCGGCGGCACTGCGGGTGCTGATGTCTGGCCGCACGCCGCCGACGCCGCCGCTGCCCGAGCTGGACGGGTCTGGGGTGGGAGTCGGCGTCGCCGTCGGGCTCGGAGTGACCGAGGCGGACGGCGTGGTCGAACTGGCGCTCGGCAGCGGGATCGTGGGCTGCGGACTGCCGGTCAGGATCGGCGGCGCGCCGGAGCCGGTGGGCCGCGGCCGCGGCGGCGGCGGCGGTCGGCCCGGCGGGTGGCCCGGCCGCGGCGGGCCGGACTTAACCGGCCTGGGCTTGCCGGTGGTGCCGGGCGGGGCCGCGCCGGTGAGGAGCACCCGCGTCCCGGCCGGCAGCCAGCCCGCGGGGCGGACCGCGATGACCAGGCCGGCCGGCACGCCGGAGTCCGGCTGCCACTGGATGGTCACGGTCAGCCCTTGATCCCGAAGCCGGGCGGCAACTGCCGCGACCGGCTGGCCGCGCAGCGTCGCGGCGTCGACGTCCACCAGGCGGGTGCCCGGCCGCTGGCTGGCCGGCGCCGCCGACGGGGACGAGCAGGGTAACCGCGGCCCAGGCCACCGCGGCCGCCACCACGATCGCCGCCAGCGCCAGGTACCAGCGCCGATGCGGCGATCTGGCGGCACCCGGCCCGGCCGAGGTGCCCTGCTCGGGGCCGCCGGGGCCGGCCGCAGCCGCGGAGCCGCCGTCCGCGCCGGCCGGCAAGCCGGCGACGCCCGCCCGAGCCTGCAGCGCCAGTTCGTCACGCAGGCCGGCGGCCTGCCGGGCTGCCGCCCTGGCGCTGCCGGGCCGGTCCGCCGGAGTCTTCGCGGTCAGGTCGGTGACCAGCCGCGCGACCTCCGCCGGAAGGCCGGCCGGCAGCGGCGGCAGCGGCCAGTTCCGGTGCGCCTCGGCCACCTCGACCGCGCGGCCGCGGAACGGCACCCGGCCGGTCAGGCACTGAAAGGCGAGGATGCCGAGCGAATACAAGTCGCTGGCGGCGCTGCCCCGGCCGCCGGTCATCCGCTCCGGCGCCTGGTATTCGGGCGTCCCGAGCAGCGCCCCAGGCGCGGCCGCATCGGCGTCCGGCGCGAGCGGGACGCCGAAGTCGGTGAGCTTGACCCGGCCGTCGAAGTCGAGGAGCACGTTGTGCGGCTTGATATCACCGTGTGCGAGCCCGGCCGAGTGGGCTGCATCCAGGCCCGCCGCGATCTGCGCGACGAGATCCATCGCCCTCGCCGGGCCGACCGGGCCGGTGGCGAGTTCCTCGGCCAGGGAGTGGCCGGGCACGTACTCCATGACCAGAAACGGACGGCCAGCCGGGCCGGCCGTGTCATAGTCGTAGATCTTGGCGATCGCGACGTGCACAAGTGACCCCGCGTGCCGGGCCTCGGCTTCGAACCGCCGCCGTGCGAGTTCCTGGCCGAGGAGCTCGGATCGCATGATCTTGACGGCCACCGGCCGGTTGAGCAGGGTGTCCGTGGCCCGCCAGACCTCGCCGAAGCCGCCAGAGCCGATCCGCTGGTCCAGCCGGTATCGCCCGGCGATCAGCTCGAATCCGGCGGAATCCGACATCCACGCCGGTTACCCGAGCGGGGCCGGCTTAACCATGCGGCAGGCGTTTAGGGCCCGCCGCGAGGGAAGCAGTCCTTAATGGCTACTTCAGCTCAAGACCGGGCCGGGCGGACCTGGCGCCTGGCGGCGACCGGAATCGGCTGCGCGGTCGCGCTGGCGGCGTGCGGCTCGTCCGGTGCGACCGGCACTGCCAGCCCGCCAGCCGGGTCCAGCAGCCCCGCACCGAATCTCAGCTCGGCCGCAGCGGCCGCGTGCCCGCACCTCAGGTCGTTGCGGGCGTCGCTGACGAGCCTGACCAGGCTGCAGGCCAGCCCGGCCGCGATCGGCCAGATGGGCACAGATCTCAGCAACATCGAGCAGCAGCTGGGATCGCTGCGCGACCTCGGCGAATCGGCCGGGGCGAGCGACTCTGGCCAGCTGACGGCCGCGCTCCGGCGGATCACGCTGGCCGCGCAGGCCGAGATCGGCGCGCCGACGGCGGCCCGGCTGACCGCTGTGCAGTCGGCGCTGACCAGCATGAAGGACGCGGCGCAGCCCATTATCAGGCAGCTGAACGCTGCCTGCCCTGGCGGCTGAGCAGCCGCAAGCCACCAGCAGCCGGGCCGCAGGCCGTCATCGGGCAGCTGCCGGTCAGGTGCTGAGGTGCAGCCGGGCGTTGATCCAGGTGAGCAGCCGGGCGGCCACCAGGCCGACGATCAGGCCGACGACGGTGTCGGCGAGCCGGAGTACCGGCAGCCGCCAGGCGTGCTCGGGGCTGACCTGGGCCGAGATCATCACCACCGCAGTGGTGACCGCCGCGGTAACCGCGGCGTCGGGGCGCCGGAGCACGGCAGTGGCCAGCGTTGACAGGCCGAGTAGCAGCGCGAAGGCCCACAGGTGAAACGGAAAGAAGATCAGGTAGAGCTGGCAGAGCGCGAAGCCGACCATCGTCGCCAGCAGCCGGCCCACTGCCGCCTTCTGGCTCTCGGCGTATCCCGTCCGGGTCACGACGATCGTCGCTATCACCGCCCACAGCCCGCCGAGCGCGTTGTCTGTCGCCGACGCGGAGTACACATTGGGTCGAACGCTGTCCACTAGCCAGTAAGAGCACAGGCACCCCACAGCGAGGACGGTGCTGGCCAGGACGGCGGCCTTGACCTGCGCAGGGGTGAGGCTGGACTTGGGCACGGGCAATCCGGATCACGTTGAGTTACCGAGGCTGTTCGCTGTGATGATCTCACCGTGCTGCCGGCCCGCGCGCGGGCAGGCCGGCCCGGGCGGCGGCCTGGCCTCGTCTTGGATACACAGACGGCCGGAGGGCGGGCCGCTGGCAAGCGGCCCGCCCTCCGGCGGGGCGATGCGGTCGACGGTCAGGTGGTGGAACCGCCGGTCCGGAAGATCGCTTCCGGCGGCTTGCCGATGACGCCGAGCGGTCTGGCGACGTCCTCCAGCGACTTGCCTTCGGCGTCCACGGCCAGGAAGGCCGCGACCAGCCCGCCGAGGATCATCGCGCCGGCGCCGAGCAGGTAACCCCAGTACAGCGAGTTCGGGTCCTTGCCGGTGCCGATCAGGTGCCCGTACAAGTGCGTGCCGAGGAAGCCGAAGCACTGCGCGATCGCGAAGAACACCGCGATCGCCTTGGCCCGCACCTCCAGCGGGAAGATCTCGCTGACGGTCAGGTAGCCGGCGCTCGCGCCCGCGGAGGCGAAGAAGAAGATGACTGCCCAGCACAGCGTCTGCGTGGTCGCGTTCAGCGAGCCCGCCTTGAACAGCTGCGCGGTGATGACCAGCAGGATGCCGGCCACCAGGTACGTGCCGGAGATCATCTTGCGGCGGCCGATGGTGTCGAAAAGGTGGCCGATGGTCAGCGGGCCGAGCAGGTTGCCCGCCGCGAACGCCAGGAAGTAGTACGGCGTGTTGTTCGGCTTGACGTGGAAGAAGAACTCCAGCACGAGTCCGTAGGTAAAGAAGATCGCGTTGTACAGGAACGACTGCGTGATCATCAGGACCCCGCCGTAGATGGCCCGGCTCGGATAGTGCCTGAACAGCACCCGGAGCAAGGCCACGTAGCCGATCTGCTTGGTCGGCTGAATCTCGATCGCCCGGTCGTCGGGTATCGGTGGCAACTCGCCCTTGGTGGCGGCGACGTCGCCTTCGATCTCCGCGATCGATATCTCGGCGGCTTCAGCCCGGCCGTGCATGATCTGCCAGCGCGGGCTCTCTGGCAGGTGCCGCCGGACCAGGATGATCACCAGTGCCAGGGCCGGCCCGACCGCGTAGGCGAGCCGCCAGCTCGTGTCGGGTGCGAGGTTGTTCAGCAGCACCAGGGTCGCGATGGTGCCGAGGATGGCGCCCGCCCAGTAGGTGCCGTTGACCGCGAGGTCTACCCGGCCGCGGAATCTGGCCGGGATCATCTCGTCGATGGCGGAGTTGATGGCCGCGTACTCACCCCCGATGCCCATGCCGGCGATGACCCGCGTCCCGTACAGGAAGAGGAACCACTCCCCGCCCGCCGGGGTGATCGCGGTGAGACCGCTGCCGACCAGGTACACGCCCAGCGTGATCATGAACAGATTGCGTCGTCCCAGCTTGTCGGACAGCTGGCCGAAGAACAGCGCTCCGATGACCTCGCCGATGAGATACCAGGTCGCGATGTCGGCCACTGAGCTGGCGGAGAGGCCGAGCGCCGCCTTGTCGGTCAGGTCGGGTCCGACGTTGGCGGCGATAGTGATCTCGAGTCCGTCGAGGACCCAGGCCACCCCGAGCGCGATCACTAGCCGTGTATGGAATCGCGACCAGGGCAGTCGGTCTATCCGCGCCGGTATCAGGCTCCGGATCGTTCCGGGCTCCGCGGATTTCGACGATGTCACCATGTCTCAGGCCTCCCTTGCCGACCGGCAGGCGGCCCAGCTACCCGAGCTCCATCAGTTCATACGCGCCTTCGGCGAGAACGGTCACGATTGGATGCAACGAGTAGCTCATTGATTACACACAGTAGTGTGCACGCGGTTTAAGCTGGGAACACTCACCGCCGGGGGGACGATGACAAGCACTATGGCGCGGATCCGGCCCGCGTACTACGACGACCAGAATCTCAACTATCAGGATTACTGGACGAGCCGGAACTATGAGCATGAAGCAGAGGTCATGGCTGTGCGGCGGCTGCTGCGCGGCCGCACCTTCGAGCACGCGGTGGACGTCGGCGGCGGCTACGGCCGCCTGTCGGTCGTCCTCTCTGACTTCGCCGGCCGGGTGACGCTGGTCGACGCCAGCCAGCAGCAACTCGATCTGGCCGCCAAGTTCCTGTGCGGGCATCCGCGGATCACCCCGCGCCTGATGGACGCCTCCGCCCTGAAGTTCCCGGCGGAGAGCGCGGACCTGGTCAGCATGATCAGGGTGCTGCATCACCTGCCCGACCCGGCGCCGGAACTGCGCGAGCTGTACCGGATCCTGCGGCCGGGCGGCTACGCCCTGATCGAGGTCGCGAACCTGGCCCACGCCGTCAACCGGGTGCGCTACGCGGTCCGCGGCCAGCCGATCCCGCGACGGCCGGTGGACATCCGCTCGGCCGCGCTGCGGACCGAGGGCAGCATCCCGTTCGTGAACCACCACCCGGCCACCGTCATCGCCCTGCTGCGGTCCACCGGGCTGCGGCTGGAGGACCTGCTGTCGGTCTCCAACCTGCGGCACCGGACCCTGACCCGGTGGGTGCCGCGGCAGACTCTGCTGGCCGTGGAACGGGCGCTGCAGGATCGGTGCGCGCCGCTGTACTTCGGTCCGAGCATCTTCGTGCTGCTGCGGAAGGGGCCCAGGCCAAACTGGAAGAGGTAGCTCACTGTTCCGAGAGGATCGCTTCTAGTTCGGCCAGGGGGTCGCGGACCACCGGGCCGGTCGTCCGCACCAGGGCGCGGCGGATCTCGCCCTGGAACGGGAACGGGGCGGTGTACCCGTCGCCGACGGCGGGCCCCCACTCGTAGCCGCAGGTCAGGCCAGCGCCGACGCCGTTGAACCCGGACGGGGTGAAGCGCGGGATCGGCCCGGCGGCCACTTCGACGCCGTCGCAGCGCAGCACGCCGGTACCGCCGAGGCCCGCGTCCTTGGTGAACGCGTACTCGATACGGTGCTCGCCGGGCGTGATCGCGTCCGGCGCGGCGACGACGTGCTGCTCCTTGCCGTACAGGTTGTGCACGTACCGGATCCGGCCGTCCAGGATGTGCAGCGACCAGCCGCCTAGCGCGGAGCCGAGCGCGAGCAGCACCCCGTCGGTGGCCGCCGGGTCGGTGATGGCCACGTCCACGATCAGCGCGTGCGACCGGTTCCGCACATTCACCGCGACCGGTTCCGGCACCTGGGCGCCGCCGGGAAAGTAGCGGTACTCGTCCCGCGGCGCGCGGTGGTCGGGCTTGGGGTTGACCAGCGCCCAGAGCACCCGGTTGTCCAGCGGCAGCACCTGGTTCCGGCGGGCCTCCGACCACCACAGCTCGACCAGCTCGTGCAGCATCCGGGGGTGTTCGGCGGCCAGGTCGCGGGTCTCGGCCAGGTCCTCGGCGACGTGGTAGAGCTCCCAGGCGTCGGTGTCGAACGACGCGTTCGGATCCTGGTCGTCGTACAGCGGCCCGACCGGGTGGAACGCCACCGCCTTCCAGCCGCGGTGATAGAGCGCCCTGGACCCGAACATCTCGAAGTACTGCGTGTGATGGCGCTCGGGCTCCAGCTGGCCGCCTTCGGCCAGCAGGTAGCCGAAGCTCTCGCCGTCCAGGGCGGTCTGCTCGATGCCGTCGAGCTGGGCCGGCAGCTCGATCCCGGTCAGCTCAAGCAGCGTCGGCAGCACGTCGATGGCGTGCGTGAACTGGTGCCGGATCGCGCCCGGCTGCACCGGCCCGCCCGGCCAGGAGATGATGCAGGGATCGGCCACGCCGCCTTCGTGTACCTCGCGCTTCCACCGCCGGAACGGGGTGTTCCCGGCCATCGTCCAGCCCCACGGGTAGTTGTTGTGGGTGCGCGGGCCGCCGATCTCGTCCAGCCGGCCCAGCAGCTCCGCGTCCGACGCCGGGTCGATGTTGACCATCCGGATGTCGTTGATCGAGCCCTGGGCGCCGCCTTCGGCACTGGCCCCGTTGTCCGAGACCACCACGACGACCGTGTTGCGGGACTCTCCCAGTTCCCGGATGAAAGCCAGCACCCGGCCGATCTGCTCGTCGGCGTGCGAGAGGAACGCGGCAAAGCACTCCATGAACCTGGCGGCCACGGCGCGCTGGCCGGGGTCGAGGGAGTCCCAGGCGGGCACCCAGGGTGGCCGGGGCGACAGCTGGGTCTGCGGCGGCAGCAGGCCGGCCGTGAGCTGGCGAGCGAAGGTGGCCTCGCGCCAGGCGTCCCAGCCGGCGTCGAACCCGCCGCGGTAGCGGGCGAGCCAGTGCGGGGGCGGCTGATGCGGGCTGTGGCAGGCGCCGGTGGCGAAGTACAGCAGGAACGGCTTGCCCGCGTCCGCGGCCCGCAGGTCGCCCAGGAACTCGATGGCCCGGTCGGCCAGGTCCGCCGAGAGGTGGTAGCCCGCGTCGATCGTGCGCGGCGGCCGCACGCCGTGGTTGTCGTGGTACAGCGCGGGCACGAACTGATGCGTCTCGCCGCCATGGAACCCGTACCAGCGGTCGAAGCCGCGGGCTAGCGGCCAGGTGGTGCGGGCGGCCGCCATGCTGGTCTCGTCCTCCGGGGACAGATGCCACTTGCCCACCGCGTAGGTGGCGTACCCGGCCGCGCGCAGGATCTCGGACAGGTAGCCGTTCTCCCGCGGCGGCCGGCCCCAGTAGCCGGGGAAGCCGACGGCGAGGTCCGCGACCCGGCCCATGCCGCTGCGGTGGTGGTTACGCCCGGTGAGCAGGCACGCGCGGGTCGGCGAGCAGAGCGAGGTCGTGTGGAAGTTGGCCAGCCGCGCGCCGCCGGCCGCGAGGCCGTCAAGCACCGGCGTGCTGATGTCGGAGCCATAGCAACCGAGTTGCGCGAACCCCACGTCATCGAGCACCACGAGCACGATGTTGGGTGCCGCGGGGGGCGGGGCGGGAACGGGGGGCCACCACGGCTCAGAGTCCCGCCAGTCCCGGCCGATCGTCCCGCCGAACTCCTGTGTCACGGTCGCGGTATCCCTTCTCGCCAGCCGGCCGGTGCGCGGTCGTCTTCATGATGATGTAAATAGGCAGTCGGTATCGTTCGATCGTGGTCGAGGAGAGCGTCGCCGTGGGCGGTCGCCCGCGGTCCGGAAACCGCCGGGCCGAGGCGGCTCGGTACATCCTCGGCGTGCTGCTCGGCGTCGTGGTGCTGGTTCTGCTGTTCGGCAAACGGGGCGATCTCGTCGCCTCCTGGCACCAGCTCGGCCGGGTCCGGCTGGCCTGGGTAGCCCCGGCGATCGGCGCGGAAGCAACCTCGCTGTGGCTCTACGCCTACCTTCAGCACCGTGTCCTGCGCATCAGCGGGACCCGGATCCGGATGCCCGCGCTCTACCTGCTGACGCTGGCCAACGACGCCATCGCGGGCACGGTGCCCGGTGCGCCCGGCCGTGTCCAGCGCCTACCGGTACCGCTACTACCGGCGCAGCGGGGCCAGCGGCGCGAGCGCCGGCTGGACCGTGTTCACGATCCTCATCGCGCAGGCCATCGGGATGTCGTTGCTGCTCCTGGCCGGCGTGCTGGTGGCGCTGGCCGGGAGCCGGAGCGTGGCCGGGACCGGGGTGACGGTGCTGGCACTGGTGATCGTGCTGGCCGCGGGCGCCGTGCTGGTCCGCCGGGACCTGGTCCTGCGGCTCGCGGGCGGGCTGATCCGCGGGGTGCGGCGGCTGACCGGGCGGTGGCGAGCCGACGAGCAGGCGCGGGTCGGCGCCAGGATCGAGTCGACGCTGGCGCGGATGCGCGAGATACCGCTGAGCCCGCGGTCCACCGCGGCGATCGTCGCGCTGGCCGCGGCGGTGTGGTTCAGCGACTTCGGCTGCCTGGTGTTCAGCTTCCGCGCGGTGCACGCGGCGGTGCCGTGGCACGGCGTGCTGCTGGCCTACGGGGCCGCGCAGGTGGTGGGCTCGTTCCCGGTCGTGCCCGGCGGCTTCGGCATCGTCGAGGGCAGCCTCGCGGTCATCCTGACCGCCTACGGCACGGGCCAGGTGCCCGCCCTCGCCACCGCGATCACGTTCCGCGTAGTGAACTTCTGGCTGGCCATCGTCGTCGGCTGGCTCGCCGTCGCGGTCATCGCGATCCGGGCCCGCCGCGCCGGGCCGGCTAGCACCGGCGAGGACCTGGCGGCGGCTGACTCAGGCGCCGGCTGACTCGGGGTCCTTCTGCTCGACCAGCTCGCCCTCGATGGTGATCTGGATCTCGTCGCTGACCACCCAGCGGCCGTCCAGCAGCATGTTGAAGGTCAGCCCGAAGTCGCGCCGGTCGATCTTGGTCTGGGCGCTGTAGGCGATTCGGTGACCCATCATGCCCGGGTCGTTGAACTCGCCGTACTTGGTGACGTCCAGCGTCACCGGCCGGGTGTTGCCCTTGATCGTCAGGTCGCCGGCCAGTGCCCAGTGGTCCGGCCCGGCTGCTTCGATCCCCGTGCTACGGAACGTCATGGTGGGGTACTTGTCCACCTCAAGGAAGTTCGAGGAGCGCAGGTCGTTGTCCCTGACCTCGTGATTGGTCCGGATGCTGGCGGTCTGGACGACCACCTCTACCGACGAGGCCTCCGGGTGCTCGGCGTCGATGTTCGCGGTGGTGCTCACCTCGGCGAAGTGGCCGCGGACGGTCATCATGCCCAGGTGCTTCGCGGAGAACTCGACCTGCGTGTGGTAGGGGTCCAGTTGCCAGTTGCCCATGCTGACCTCCAAGCTCGCCAAGTGACTACCTAAGACCCTAACCACAATGTCGCCTGATCTGGCGGACACCGCTACAGCCGGGATATGGCCAGCCGCGGTTCAGCCGGAGTGGAACGCCGCGTAGATGATCGCCGCCAGGCGGTCGGTCATCTCCTCCTTGGGCAGCGGGATGTCGTTGGACAGCAGGTAGTTCACCCGCTCCAGCATCATCAGGCAGGCCACCGCCGTCAGCTCGGCGTGCGGTGGCGGCTCGCCGTCGGTGGCCTTCCGGGCCGCGGTCATGCCCTGGGTCATGGCCTCGGCCAGCCGGAACATCAGCTGCAGGCCGTCCCCGTACACGTCCTCTTCGACCAGCTCGGCCTGGCTCACGATCCGCAGCACGGTCCCGTGCCTGAGGTAGATGTCGCCGAAGTGCTGGACCCAGCGCCGCAGCGCGAGCCTGCCCGCCTCGTTGCTGGTGACGACCGGGAACTCGCCGGTCACTATCGCGATGTCGTGCAGCGCGTCCTGGAGCAGCGTGCGGAGCAGGTCGTCCTTGTTGGCGAAGTACAAATAAAAGGTGCCGTGCGAGGTCTTCGCCCGGCGGACGATGTCCTCGACCCTGGCGGCGGACAGTCCGAGTTCGTCGAACACGGCGAGGCCGGCGTCGAGCAGGCGCTGAACCGTCTGCCGGCCCTGGGCGCCGAGGCCGCGCTGCTGGGCGGGAATACCCCCGTCCAGCGAGGGCCGCGGGGTACGGGGCTCGGCCGCCTGGCCGGCCGGGCGCCGGGCGGGCCTCGGGGTGCGCTCGGCCGCCGGGGCGGCCGTCGCCCCGGTCTGGGCCAGCGGAGCGTGGTTCGGGCGCTCTGGCGGCGTGTCGCGGACTATCGTCGGCTGCCTCCCCGCCTGGTAGCTGCCCGCTGGAATGATCTGCGGTCGGCCCGGCGCGCCCAGCCTGGGTTCCCGGCTCATGCAGGCGAGACTAACCTGTCGGCCGGTTGGGCAACAATCTGCCTCGGACTGTTGCCCCGTGCTATGTCGGGTGGGGCTGCAGTTACGGGCGGCAATCAGCCGCAAAGCTGCGGCCCGGCCGGGGCTGGCCGGCCGCGCCTGGCGATCAATTCCAGGACCCGGGGGGAAAGGTGACACAGACATCAGGTGACGCTGACGTCATTATTGCCTTTGCAACTAATTCTGAATCGTGCCGCAATAGGGATCGTGACACGCGACCAGCCGGGAGTCATAGCCGCTGTGCCCACGGCAAATGAACCGGCCGGAGCCGACGCGTGGGAGGGCGAATCAGCTGCGCGTGCTGCCAGCCAGGTAACTGAGGAGAACTTCCCCGTCGCGCTGCGGCTGCTCCCGCAACGGCACCGCAGGCACCTGCTTGCGGTCTACGCGTACGCCCGGACTGTCGACGACACCGGCGACCTGGCGCCGGGCGAGCGTCCGAAATTGCTCGCTGAGCTGGCCGAAGATGTCCGGCGCCTGTACGGGGCCGATCCTTCGGCCGCGGGCGGTCCGCGCTCCGCGGCAGTGCGCGGACTGGCCGCGACCGTCACCGAGTGCGCTATCCCGATGCAGCCCTTTCTCGACCTGATAGCCGCGAACCAGCAGGATCAGGTCGTTAGCCGGTATGCCACGTTCGCGGACCTGGCCGGCTATTGCCGGCTGTCGGCTAATCCGGTCGGGCAGATTGTGCTGTATATCTTCGGCAGCTTCACGCCGGAGCGGGCGTGCCGCTCGGACGACATCTGCACCGGGCTGCAGCTGGCCGAGCACTGGCAGGACGTGGCCGAGGACATGCGCGCGGGCCGGATCTATCTGCCGGCCGAGGACATGCGCCGGTTCGGCTGCCGGGAAGAGGACCTGCGGGCGTCGCGGGCCCCTTCGGCGCTGCGCAACCTGCTCGCGTTCGAGGTCGGCCGGGCCGGCGAGCTGATTGACTGCGGGGCGCCGCTGGTCGGCGACCTCGGCGTGGTGCCGCGGGCCGCGGTGGCCGGGTTCGTGGCCGGCGGCCGGGCGGCCCTGGCCGCGATCGCGAAGGCGGATTACGACGTGCTGCGGGCGACCCCGCGGCCGGGCAAGGGCCGCACTCTGGCCGAGCTGGTTCTCGCTTTCGCGCGGGGCAGGTGACGCCGTGACTACCATCGCCGTCCCGGACCAGGCGAGCATCAAGGCCGCGTACCGGCACTGTGAGACCGTCGTCCGGCAGCAGGCGAAGAACTTCGCCTACGGGATCACGCTGCTGCCGGGGGACAAGCGGCGCGCCCTGTCGGCGGTCTACGCGTTCGCCCGCCGCATCGATGACATCGGCGACGGCGACCTGCCCGCCGCGGACAAGATCACCGCCCTGACCGCCGCTCGCGGGTCGGTCGCGCTGGTGGCCGGGGGCGGCGGCGCGGCCGCCGAGGCCTGCGCCGGCGATCAGGTCCTGCTCGCCCTCTGGCACGCGTCCCGCCTGTTCCCGATCCCGGTGACCGCCTTCGGCGAGCTGATCGACGGCTGCGAGGCGGACGTGCGGGGCACCCGCTACGCGACCATCGGCGAGCTTGAGTACTACTGCCGGTGCGTGGCCGGCTCCATCGGGCGGCTCTCGCTCGGCGTGTTCGGCAGCAGTGACCCGCGCGCGGCCGAGCCGCTCGCCGACGAGCTGGGCATCGCGCTGCAGCTGACCAACATCCTGCGGGACATCACCGAGGACTTGAACGGCGGCCGGGTCTACCTGCCCGCCGAGGACCTGGCCAGGTTCGGCTGCACGCTGACGCCGCCGGGCGAGGGCGCGCCCGGCCGGGTGACCGGCCCGATGGCCGAGCTGATCCGGTTCGAGGCCGACCGGGCCCGGGCCCGCTACGCCACCGGCCTGCGGCTGCTGCCGATGCTCGACCGGCGCAGCGCGGCCTGCACCGGCGCGATGGCCGGGATCTACCGGCAGCTGCTTGAGCACATCGCCGCGTCGCCGCAGACGGCGCTCGGGCAGCGGATGTCGCTGCCCGGCCGGGAGAAGGCGACGATCGCGGTGGCGGCGCTGGCCGGGATCGTGCGGCCGGCCCGCGGCCGCCGGACCGGTGGCGAGCCGGCCGGACCGGCCCAGCCGGGCTCCGCCGAGTCGGCGGCCCAGCCAGCTGCGGAGTCGGCCGGCGTCCAGCCGGGGTCTGGCCAGCCGGGCGACGGCGACAGCACCCAGCCGGCCACGACCGCGGAGGGCCGTCCATGACCGGGCCGCACAGCTCGAATCGGCACAGCCCAAGTCCGCACGTCGCGGTCATCGGCGGCGGCCTCGCCGGGATCACCGCCGCGATCGCGCTGCGAGACGCCGGCGTCAAGGTCACGCTGCTGGAATCGCGGCCGCGGCTGGGCGGCGCGGCGTCGTCCTACGTCCGCGGCCAGCTGACGGTCGACAACGGCCAGCACGTATTCCTCCGCTGCTGCGAGTTCTACCAGGAGCTGCTCGCCCGGCTCGGCGTGACCGGCTCGGTGGCGATCCAGGACCGGTTCGACGTCACCGTGCTGGCCCCGGACGGGCCGGCCAGGCTGCGCCGGAGCGCGCTGCCGAGCCCGCTGCACCTGGCCAGGGCGCTGGCGTCCTACCGCCTGCTGTCGCTGCGCGAGCGGGCGAACGTCGGGCGGGCCGCGCTCGCGCTGCGGCAGGCCGACCCGGCGCGGCCCGACCTGGATCAGGTCCGGCTCGGAGACTTCCTGGCCGCGCGCGGCCAGAGCGAGCGGGCCCGGCGCCTGCTGTGGGACCTGTTTGTCGTGTCCGCGCTGAACATCGCGGGCGACGACGCCAGCGTGCCGCTCGCCGCGACCGTCGTGCGGACCGGGCTGCTCGGCGGCCGGGGTGCGGCCGACATCGGGATGGCGACCGTACCGCTCGGCCAGCTGCACGACACGGCTGCCGGAGCGCTGCTGGCCCGGCTGGGCGCGACCGTGCGGCTGCGGGCCAGGGCGGCCGCCATCGATCAGGACCCGGCAGGCGGCTACCGCGTCCGGCTCACCCAGGCGGATCCGGCGGACGGCGAGCCGGATGACACCGGCGACAGTCCGGCGACCCTGCACGCCGACGGCGTCGTGCTCGCCGTGCCGCCTGGCCAGGCGGCCCGGCTCGGCGCCACGGCCGGGCTGCCGGCCGCCGCGGGCTGGGACGCGCTCGGGTACTCACCGATCGTGAACGTGCACGTCCTGTACGCGCAGCCGGTCATGGACCTGCCGTTCGTGGCGGCGGTGGATTCGCCGGTGCAGTGGGTGTTCGACAAGACCCGCCAGGCCGGCCTGCCGACCGGGCAGTACCTGGCGATCTCCCTGTCGGCGGCCGACGAGTACATCGACGTACCGACCGCCACCTTGCGCGAGCAGTTCGTGCCCGCGCTGGCCCGGCTCTTCCCGGCCGCCGCCAGGACCGAGATCACCGATTTCTTCGTCACCAGGGAACGCCGGGCTACGTTCCGGCAGGCGCCCGGATGCGCAGGGCTGCGCCCGGGTACCGCAACCCCTGCGCAAGGGCTAGTGCTTGCCGGTGCGTGGACCGACACCGGCTGGCCCGACACTATGGAGGGTGCAGTGCGAAGCGGGCATAACGCAGCTGATCAGCTCATCCGCGATCTGACCGCGGCAGACCGGGCAACCACGGCAGTCACGCCAGAGCCAGCCGGGCGGGGTGCACGATGACGATGACCATGCCGGCCGGAGTGCAGGTTGCCCGTGATCTCGTCGGACCGTCGATCGCGGCCGCGGTCGGGCGGCTGAACCCGAGCGTGCGCGCCGTCGCCGCCTACCACCTGGGGCTCGCGGACGCGACCGGCAAGCCGGTCACGGCCGGCGCGGGCAAGGCGCTGCGGCCAGCGCTGGCGCTGCTGTCGGCCCGCGCCGCCGGCGCCCCGGCCGAGCGCGCCGTCAGCGCGGCCGCCGCGGTGGAACTCGTGCACAACTTCTCGCTGCTGCACGACGACATCATGGACGGCGACACCGAGCGCCGGCACCGGCCCACCGCGTGGACGGTGTTTGGCGTCGGGCCCGCGATCCTGGCCGGCGACGCGCTGCTGGTGCTGGCGCAGGACCTGCTGCTGGAGACGCCGCCGTACGGGGTCTGGGCGGCTCGGTGCCTGTCCGCCGCGGTACAGCGGCTGATCGCGGGCCAGAGCGCGGACCTGGACTTCGAGCGCCGCGACGACGTGCAGGTATCGGAGTGCCTGGACATGGAGGCCGACAAGACGGCGGCGCTGATGGCGTGCGCGTGCAGCATCGGCGCCATCTACACCGGCGCCCCGGCGGCGCTCGTGCTCAGCCTCGCGGAGTTCGGCACCGGGGCCGGCCTGGCCTTCCAGCTCGCCGACGACATGCTCGGCATCTGGGGAGCGCCGGACGTCACCGGCAAGCCGGTCGGTTCCGACCTGCGGGCCAGGAAGAAGTCCATGCCCGTCGTCGCGGCGCTGACCAGCGGCACCGAGGCGAGCGCCGAGCTGGCCGCGCTGCTGGCGGGACAGGAGCCGCTGACCGAGCCGCAGGTCGAGCGGGCCACCTGGCTGGTCGAGCAGGCTGGCGGCCGGGACCAGACCGAGGCCATGGCGGCCAAGGCGCTGGACAGCGCGTTCGGCGCCCTGGGCCGGGCCGACATGCCCGAGGACGCGCGGGCCGAATTGTCCGGCATCGCCGAGTTCATCACGGCGCGCCAGTGGTAGCCGCCCCCGACCTCGCCGGGTCCGCCGATCCGGCCGTCTCCGCCGCTACGGCCGCGCGCACCGCGCTGGACCGGGCGGTGGCGTGCCTGACCGGCCTGCAGGACCCGGCCGGCTGGTGGCAGGGCGAGCTGGAAACCAACGTCACGATGGACGCCGAGGACCTGCTGCTGCGTGAGTTCCTCGGCATCCGGACCGACGCCGAGACGGCAGCGGCGGCCCGCTGGATCAGGGCCAGCCAGCGGTCGGACGGCACCTGGGCGAACTTCCGCGGCGGCGACGCCGACCTGTCCACCACGGTGGAGGCGTACACGGCGCTGCGGCTGGCCGGGGACAGCCCGGAGGCGCCGCACATGGCCACCGCCGCGAGCTGGATCCGGGCTCGCGGCGGGATCGAGGCCACCAGGGTGTTCACCCGGGTCTGGCTGGCGCTGTTCGGCGAGTGGCGGTGGGACGACCTGCCGGTCATGCCCCCCGAGCTGATCTACCTGCCGCGCTGGTTCCCGCTGAACGTCTACGACTGGGCCTGCTGGGCCCGGCAGACGATCGTGCCGCTCACCGTCGTGTGCTCGTTCCGGCCGGTCCGGCCGCTCCCGTTCACGCTGACCGAGCTGCGCGGCTACGGCCGGACCGGCGGCGGCACTGGCGGTGTGCTGCGGGACCCGTGGACCGCGGTCTTCCAGGGCCTGGACAAGGCCCTGCGCGGCTACGAGCGCAGCCTGGGCCGCGGCAAGCCGGCCGCCGCCCTGCGCGCCGCGGCCATGCGCAGGTGCGCCGAGTGGATCATTGCCAGGCAGGAGCGAGACGGCTGCTGGGGCGGCATCCAGCCGCCGTGGGTGTACTCGCTGCTCGCGCTGCATCTGCTGGGCTACGAGCTCGATCATCCCGTCATCAGGCGCGGGCTGGCCGGCCTGGACCGGTTCACGATCCTCGAGGACGGGCCGGATGGCCAGGTGCGACGGCTGGAAGCCTGCCAGTCGCCCGTGTGGGACACCGCACTGGCGATGGTCGCCCTCGGTGACGCCGGGCTGCCCGCCGGCCATCGGGCCCTGCAGGCCGCCGGCCAGTGGCTGCTGGACGAGGAGATCCGCGGCCCGGGCGACTGGCAGGTGCGCAGGCCAGGCCTGACTCCGGCCGGCTGGGCTTTCGAATTCGACAATGATGGGTATCCGGACATCGACGACACCGCCGAGGTGGTGCTGGCGCTGCGCCGGGCGCGCGCCGCGGGGGAGCCGGACGACCTGGCCAGCCGGGCTGCTCCCGCGTTCGACCGGGCCATTGCCTGGCTGACGGGGATGCAGTCGCGTGATGGCGGCTGGGGGGCGTTCGATGCGGACAACACGAAGAGGCTGGTGACAAAGCTGCCGTTCTGTGACTTCGGGGAAGTCATCGACCCGCCCTCGGCCGACGTGACCGCGCACACCGTGGAAGCCTTGTGTGCCGAAGGCCGGGCGGACAGCAAGGCGGTCCGCCGCGGCGTGGCCTGGCTGTTGCGCGCCCAGGAGCCCGACGGGTCCTGGTTTGGCCGCTGGGGCGCCAACTACGTCTACGGCACTGGCGCGGTCGTGCCCGCCCTGCTCGCGGCCGGCGTACTGCCGGGCAAGCCGGTCATCCGGCGCGCCGTGACGTGGCTGACCGGCCATCAGAACCCCGATGGCGGCTGGGGCGAGGACCTGCGGTCCTACACCGACAAGGCCTGGGCCGGCTGCGGCGAGTCGACCGCGTCGCAGACCGCCTGGGCGCTGCTGGCCTTGCTCGCGGCCGGCGGGGACGACGCCATGCGCAGCGCCGAGCGCGGCGTCCAGTGGCTGGCGGCGACCCAGCAGCCGGACGGGAACTGGGATGAGCCGCAGTTCACCGGGACCGGCTTCCCCGGGGACTTTTATATTAACTATCACCTTTATCGGCTGGTTTTCCCGGTAAGTGCGCTCGGCCGCTACCTGGCAGGTGCCCGGTGACCAAGCTGACCGTCTGCGCGCCGCTGGGCATCGAGGCTCTCGCGGTCCGGCGCGGCCTGCGCGGCGCGGCCGTCGCGCCCGACGCGGCCCAGGTCGTGCGGGCCGGCTTCGGCCCGGCCAGGGCAGCCGCCACGGCGGCGCGCCTGCGCGCGGCCGGCCCGCCGGAGGCGCTGGCCGTGGCGGGCGTCGGCGGCGGCGCGGCCGCGGACCTTCGCACCGGCGACGTGGTCGTCGCGACCCAGGCGTCCTACCAGGGCACGACTGTCAGCTGCCCGTCCGCGCCGCTGCTGGCCGGGGAACTGCGGCGGGCGGGCCTGCGGGTCCGGGTCGGGCCGGTGCAGACCGTCGACCGGCTGCTCAAGCCGCGCGACCTCACCGGCGTCGCGGCCGGCGGGGCGATCGCGGTTGACATGGAGTCGGCACCACTGCTGGCCGCGGCCGGCGGCGGCCCGGCCGTGGTCATCCGGGCCATCTCCGACACCCCGGAGCACTCCGTGCTCAGCCCCGGCATCGTGACCGGCGGCATCGCCGCGCTGCGGTCGCTGCGGCTGGCCGCCCCGGCGCTGGCCCGGTGGGCAGCGGCCTGCCAGCCGCGGCGGATAGTGCTGGCCAGCCCCCGCTCGTTCTGCGCGGGCGTGGAGCGGGCCATCGAGATCGTCGAGCGCGCGCTCGACCTGCACGGCGCCCCGGTCTACGTGCGCAAGCAGATCGTGCACAACAGCGTCGTCGTGGCCGAACTGGCCGCCAAGGGCGCGATCTTCGTGGAAGAGCTGCACGAGGTGCCCGACGGCGCGACGGTGGTGTTCTCCGCCCACGGGGTGTCGCCGGAGGTGCGCCAGGAAGCCGACCGGCGCGGTCTGCGGCCGATCGACGCCACCTGCCCGCTGGTCGCGAAGGTGCACGCCGAGGCGCGCCGGTTCGCGACCGAGGGCTACCTGGTCGCGTTCATCGGCCACGCGGGGCACGAGGAGGTCGAGGGCACCCTCGGCGAGGCGCCAGCCGCCATGGCGCTGGTGGAATCCGCCGCGGACGTGGCCCGCCTGCGGCCGGCCGATCCCGGCAAGGTGGCGTACCTGATGCAAACCACGCTGTCCGTCGACGAGGCCTCGACCATGGTGGACGCGCTCACCGACCGGTTCCCGGCCGCGCGCGGGCCTGGCAGCGACGACATCTGCTACGCGACGACGAACCGCCAGCTGGCGGTCAAGGCGATCGCCGAGCAGTGCGACATCGTGCTGGTCGCCGGGTCGGCCAACTCGTCCAACTCACGCCGGCTGGTCGAGACGGCGGAGCGGGCGGGCAAGCCCGCCTACCTGGTCGACGGGCCGGAGGACATCGAGCTCGGCTGGCTGACCGGAGTGTCAGCCATCGGGATCACCGCGGGCGCGTCCGCGCCGCCCGCCGTGGTCAGTCAGATCACCAGCGCGCTGGCCGGGCTCGGCCAGCTGGATATCAATGAACGCACCGTTGTGGCCGAGTCTGTGCAATTCGGCCTGCCTAAGGAGGTCAGAAAACTATGACGATGCCGCTGCGGCAGAGCCTGCGCGTCGGCACTTACCTGATGCGCCAGAAGTTGGCGCGCCGGGATAAGTTCCCGCTGCTTGTCGAGCTTGAGCCGCTGTTCGCCTGCAACCTCAAGTGCGCGGGCTGCGGCAAGATCCAGCAGCCGGCCAGCCTGCTGAAGCAGCGAATGCCGGTGGAGCAGGCGCTGGCCGCGATCGAGGAGTGCGGCGCGCCGATGGTGTCGATCGCCGGCGGCGAGCCGCTCATGCACCCGCAGCTCCACGTGCTGGTGGAGGAGCTGATCAAGCGCAAGAAGTTCGTCTTTCTCTGCACGAACGCGCTGCTGATTCCCCGCCATATCGACAAGTTCAAGCCATCGCCGTACTTCGCCTGGGTGGTGCACATCGACGGGCTGAAGGACCGGCACGACGAGTCCGTGTGCAAGGAAGGCGTGTTCGACGAGGCGGTCGCGGCGATCAGGGAGTGCAAGCGGCGCGGCTTCCGGGTCAACACGAACACCACCGTCTTCAACACCGACACGCCGCACACGGTCATCGACGTGCTCAACTTCCTCAACGACGACCTGCAGGTCGACGACATGCAGATCTCGCCCGCCTACGCCTACGAGAAGGCGCCGGATCAGGACCACTTCCTCGGCGTGACCGAGACGCGGGAACTGTTCCGCAAGGCGTTCGCGGACGGGAACCGGAAGCGCTGGCGGCTCAACCACACGCCGCTGTTCCTGGACTTCCTTGAGGGCAAGGTCGACTACGGCTGCACCGCGTGGGGCATCCCGTCCTACTCGCTGCTGGGATGGCAGCGACCGTGCTACCTGATGGCCGACGGGTACGCCAAGACGTACGCGGAGCTGCTCGAGAGCACCGACTGGGATGCCTACGGCCGGGGCAAGGACCCGCGCTGCGCGAACTGCATGGCGCACTGCGGCTACGAGCCGTCGGCGGTGCTGGCCACGACCTCGTCGCTGCGCGAGTCGATCCGGGCTATCCGCGGCACCTGACGCTGTGTTACCCGCTCAGCCGGAGGGGCGCGGGGCCTCTCCGGCTCGCTCGGCAGCGCCGGTCAGGATTCGGTCGCGGCCCAGGCCTGGCTGAGCGCCTGGCCGATCAGCTCCGGCGGCTGCGCGCCGGAGATCCCGTACCGGCGGTCGATCACGAAGAACGGCACCCCCGTCGCGCCGAGGGCCTGGGCCGTCTGCTCGTCAGCGGTGACGTCGGCGCCGAACTGGTCGGAGTCGAGCACCGCCGTGACCTCGGCCGGATCGAGCCCGACGTCGGCAGCCAGCCGGGTCAGGGCGGACCGGTCGAACACCGAATCCTGCTCGGTGAAGTACGCGCGGTGCAGCCGCTCGACCAGTTCGGGCTGCCGCCCGCGCTCCCTGGCCAGCTGCAGCAGCCGGTGCGCGTCCCTGGTGTTCCCACTGCGCAGATCACCCATCCGGAACGTCAGGCCGACCTGCGCGGCCCGCTGCTCCATCTGCCGCTGCGCGGCCTGCGCCTGGTCGGGGGTCATCCTGTACTTGCTGGCCAGCAACTCGACCGTCGGCGTCGTCGCGTCCGCAGGCGCCGCGGGGTCGAGCTCGAACGAGCGGTAGACGACGTCCACGTCGTCCCGGTGGCCGAACTGCTGCAGGGCCTGCTCGAAGTTCCTTTTGCCCAGGTAGCACCACGGGCAGACGATGTCAGACCAGATCTCTACTTGCATGCTGAGCCTTAACGTGCTGGCATGCCCCAGCCTTCCCTGGAAAGCTCTGACGGCATGGACATCACCCAGCTCATCCTCGACGACCACCATGAACAGCGGCGCTTGTTCGCCATCCTGGAGCAGGTAGACGGCGGCGACACGGTGACGCTCGGCGAAATCTGGGGACGGCTGGCGACGTTCCTTGAGACGCACGCGCGGGCCGAGGAAGAGATCTTCTACCCGCAACTGCTCTACGTCGGCCGGGCCGCGGGCGGGCTCGGGGCGGCCGAGGACGAGACACTCGACGCGATTCACGACCACAACGACATCCGCGACACCATCGCCGCGGTGGCCGACCACCCGGTGGGAAGCCCGGAGTGGTTCGCCGCGGTCGCCGCGGTGAACGCCGCCAACGGCGACCACATGGCCGAGGAAGAGCGGGAAGGGCTGACCGACTTCCGCCGGGAGGCGAGCCTGCAGCGGCGGCACGACCTCGCCGTCGCGTTCGCCGCGTTCGAGGCGCGGCACGTCGCCGGCGTGCCGCCGGTGGACCAGGACCCGGAACAGTACGTGCAGCGAGCCGAGCGGGCGCTGCCGGGCAGCGGCCAGCCGGGCTCGCTCGGCATCGGCAGCCTGCGCGGAACCTGACCGCGACTGTGTCTACTCAGGATCGCTACAGCGGCCAAAGCAGGCACAGTGCGCCAGCCGGGTCGCTCAGCCGGTGTTCTGCAGGCCGGCCGCCACGCCGTTGACCGTGAGCAGCAGGAACCGCTCCAGCGCCGCCGTCTCGGCCGCGTCCTCACTGGCCCGCAGCGCGGTCAGCGCCCGCAGCTGCAGGTGCGACAGCGCGTCCACGTACGGGTCGCGCAGCGACACCGCCCGGGCGAGCACCGGCCGGCCCGCGAGCAGCCGGTCGTGCCCGGTGACCAGGAGCGAGAGCTCCCGGCTGCGGTCGTACTCGGCCAGGACCTGCGCGGCCAGCCGGTCGTTTCCGCCCAGCGCCAGGTAGCGCACGGCGATCCGGCGGTTTGTCTTCGCCAGGCTCATCTCCGCGTTGTCGAGCAGCACCTGGAGCAGCGGCCAGTCGCGGTAAGCGGCCCGCACCGCGGCCAGCCCGCCGGGCTCAGTCAGCGCGGCCGCCAGACCGCTGCCCAGGCCGTACCAGCCGGGCAGGTTCACCCTGGTCTGCGCCCAGGCGAACACCCACGGGATCGCGCGCAGGTCCGCTAGCCCGGCCGGCGGCGCCACGCCGCGGCGGGCCGGGCGTGATCCCAGCCGCATGCCGCCGATCTCGGCGAGGGGGCTCAGCTGCGCGAACCATTCCGCGAACCCGTCGGCGGTGACCAGCGCGCGGTAGGCCTGCAGGGCGCCGGTCTCCAGCGCCTCGATGACCGGGCGGGCCGCCGCGCCCGGCCGCCCGCCGGGACCGGGCCGGCCCGCTCCGCGCCGCTGGCCAGCGTGCTCACCGACGCCTGCAGCACGGCCGAGGTGACCTGTTCGAGGTGTCGCTGCCCGATCGCCGGGTGGCCGTACCTGGCGAAGATGACCTCGCCCTGCTCGGTGACCTTGAACCGGCCGTCGACCGAGCCAGGGGCCTGCGCGAGTACGGCCCGCCCGGCCGGACCGCCGCCGCGGCCGAGCGCGCCGCCCCGGCCGTGGAAGAGCACGAGGGTGATCTCCCGGTGCGCGGCCCAGCGGACGAGCCGGGCCTGCGCGTCATACAGCCGCAAGGTGGCGCTGACCATGCCCAGTTCCTTGGCTGAGTCGGAGTAGCCGAGCATGACCTCCAGCCGCCTGCCGGTGACGGCTAGCCGCCGCGCGACCGACTCGAGGGTGATCATCTCGTCCAGCACCTCGACCGCGTTCGCCAGATCGTCGCCGCTCTCGAACAGCGGCACGATGTCCAGCACCGGCGGGGCGGCCGGACAGGCTCGCTCGGCCAGCTCGTGCACGGCCGCGAGGTCGGCCGCCGACGTGGTGAAGCTGACCACGTACCGGTGGCAGGCCTCGACGCCGTGCCGGCGCTGGATCGCGGCGATCGCGGTGAAGGTCGCGAGCACCTCCCGCGTCGGCGCGGACAAGGCACCGCCGGCCCGCAGCTCCCGCAGCGCCGCCGCGTGCACGGCGCTGTGCTGGCGCACCTCCAGCCCGGCGAGGTGAAAGCCGAATGTCTCGGCCTGCCAGATCAGGTGCTGCAGCTCGCCGAACGCCTGCCGGTCCGCTCCGACCGCGGCGAGCGCGCGCTGGGCCAGCCGCAGGTCGGCCAGAAACTCGGCGGCGTGGCGGTACGGCAGGTCGGCCGCGTCCGAGCCGACCCTGGTCGCCTGCAACCGCTGCGCCGCGTACAGCAGGAACGTGCGGAACGGCTCATCGGGGGCGTGCGAGCTGAGCTCGCCGAGCAGGGCCGGATGCTTGTCGGCCGCGACCGCGAGCGCCGCCGCGAGTTCCGCGTCCGCGGTGCCGCCGGCCGGGCCCGAGCTGTCCAGCACTGGCCCGGCGCTGAGATCGGCGTCCACCGTGAGCGACCGGCCGATCCTGACGGTCGCGTTCTCCAGCGCCCGGAGGGCGTGCTCGGCCTGGATCCGCGCGGCCTGCTCGGTGACCGCGGCCGTCACGAACGGATTCCCGTCCCGGTCCGCCCCGATCCAGCTGCCGTAGCGAAGGAACGCAGGGGCCCTGGGCGGGCGGACGCCCGACGCCTCGCCCTGCAGGGCCTGATCGAGGGCCCGGTACACGGCCGGTGCCAGCCGGAACAGCGTGTCGTCGAACACCGCCATCCCCGACCTGACCTCGTCGAGCGGCTGCATGGCCCGGCTGCGCAGCGGCGACGTGCGCCAGAGCAAGTCGATCTCCTCCCGGAGCCGGCGCGTCACCTCCGCCTCGGCCGCCGCTCCCGGCCGCCCGGCGTCGAGCGCGACCAGCAGCGCGCTGATCCGCCGCAGCGATTCGGTCACCGCCCGCCTGCGCGCCTCGGTCGGGTGCGCGGTCAGCACCGGGTGCACTTCGAGCCGTCCGATCAGGGCGTCCTGGTGACCGGCGCCGAGCTGGGTGTGCCGGAGGCTGGCGATCGCCGCGGCCAGCGACTCGCGGACGGGTGCGGTTCCGGCGTCGCGCTCGCGCAGGGTGCGGATCCGCTGCTGTTCCTCGGCCAGGTTGGCCAGATGGAAGTAGACAGTGAACGCTCTGGCTACCGCCTCGGCCCGGCCGAGCGGCCAGCCGTGGACCAGCGCGGCGATCTGGTCGTCGGCTTCCGGGCCGGCCGCCAGCCGCGCGGCGATGACCCGATGCCGCAGATCCTCGACGTCATCGAGCAGGTCCTGGCCCGCTTGCTCGCGGATGACCTGGCCGAGGATCTCGCCCAGCAGCCGGACGTCTCGGCGCATGGCCGCCGGGAGCTGCCTGCTGTCGGCGTCACGGGTGTCGGTCTCGCTGGTCTGTGCGCTGGCCACTGAGCCAGCGTAATCGGGGCGCCAGATTACGGGCCGGCCTGGCCGCAGCGACCGTGATAGCCTTTGCGATGATCATTTACGCGGTACCGGCGCGGCGATGGCGCCCGGCTGGCCGCGTCTGTTCCGCCCGTAGAGCCCCGCAGGGCAGCTAACCGTGACCAGACAGGTAATCAAGCTCGGCTCCAGCTCCATCGCCAGCCAGGACGGGCTCGCGCTGGACGTCATTGCCAGCCTGGTCAGCCAGATCGCGGCCGCGCAGCGGGACGGGCACGAGGTCATCCTGGTCACGTCCGGGGCCGCCCGGCTGGGCCGCCGGCTGCTCGCGTTCGAAGGGCCCGCGGCCGGGGCCGGGCCCGCGCTGCACGCGCTCGTCGAGGCGATCCGCTCGGCCCTGCCCGAGCCCGGCCAGGCCAGCGCCCGCCGGGACGGCGCGGCGGACTACCGGCGTCTGGTTTCCGATCTGCATGACACGCTGCTCCGCTATCAGGCGCCCACGGTCGGCGAAGACAGGCTCGGCACCGCGCTGCCGGCCGCGGTCGGCCAGCCCGCGCTGATGGCGCTGTACCGGCAGCTGGCCGCCGCCGTCGGGGTGGAGGTGTGCCAGGTCCTCATCTCCCGCAGTGACCTGGCCTCGGCCCGGGCGATGGGCGATCTGGGCCAGCTGCTGGGGGAGGCGGCAGGCCGGGGCCTGCTGCCGATCGTCAACGGCAACGACGCGACCGATCCGGTCTCCGCGCTGGACAACGACCAGGTGGCGGTCGCGATCGCGGTCGCGGCCGAGGCGTCCCGGCTGCTGTTCCTGACCGACGTCCGGGCCGCGTACCGGGACTCGTCGCTGCAGGACCGGATCATCCGGCTCACGCCCGCGCAGGCGCGGGCGGTGCGGGTGACCGGGGCCGGCACCGGCCGTGGCGGCATGGGCTCCAAGCTCGGAGCGGCCGCGAGAGCGGCGTGCTGCGGCGTGGAGTGCGTGATCGGCTCGGCCAGGGAACCGGACGTGGTGCGCCGCAGCCTGAACCCGCGGGCCCGGCTGGGCACGGTGGTCAAGGCCGCGGGACCGCGGCTGGACCCGGCAGGCCGGTGGATCGGCGGCATGGCCTACTCGGCCGGCTCGCTGCACGTGAATCGCGATGCCGAGGTGAGTCTGCGCACCGGCAGCACGCTGTTCCTGTCCGGGGTGAAGCGCGTGGACGGCGACTTCGCCGCGGGCGCCGTAGTCGAGCTGCAGGACGTCCGGCACCCGGAGCGGCTGCTCGGCCGCGGCTCGGTGGCGCTGCCGGCCAGCATTCTGCGGCTGCTGCGCGCCCTGTCCCCGCAGCAGGTCGGGTGCGTGATCTCGGTGCTGCTGCGGCTGCGGTACGTGCCTAACGATGTCCGCGGGGGGTCGTCCCCCCGGCTGAGCGCCGACGTCGCGAACCTGACCGATCCGGCTGTCTACGCTGACTGCAAGGAGCTGGCCGCCGGCGAGTCGCGGGCGAGCCAGGAGGCGTTCGGGCAGCTGGCCGCCTTGTCGCCGGAACGGGTGGCGGAGCTAGCCGACTCGCTACTGCTGGCGCAGCCGCAGCTGTGCACCACGTTCCTGCTGGCGGGCGGGTTCCGGCACGGCCAGGTGCCCGCGGAAGAGGCGGCGCGGCGGGTGCTGCGGGACATTCACGCCGTGCACCGCGAGTCGCTGGTGGTCTACCCGGCCTGATTGTGGCGTTGCTGTCGCTGGTCGCAGGCCGGGCAGCCCGCCAGCTTCCGCGACGGCCACTCCTGCGCCAGCAGCGCGAAGTCGATCTCGTCGGTCCACTCGCCCTTGAACCATTCGTTCTCCCGCAGATGCGCTTCCTGGCGCATCCCGAGACGGCTGGCCAGCCGCGCTGACGCGGAGTTCCTGGCGTCGATCCTGGCGATGACGCGGTGCAGCCCATACTCATCGAAGGCCAAGTGCAGGCCCGCGTGCGCGGCCTCGGCCGCGAAGCCGCGGCCGGAGTAGGCCGGGCTGAAGGCGTAGCCGATCTCACCGCAGCTGTGCTCGGCGCTCACCCAGCGCACCAGCACATCGCCGATGACCTTGCCGGACTCCATGAGCTCGGCACCAAGAGTGATCGAGTCACCCGCCTGGTCAAGCGTGTGCCGGCGCCACGCGCCGTCGATGCGGGCCAGCACCTCCGCCCTATCCTGCGGTTCAAACGGAACGTACCGGCACACCTCGGGGATCGACCGGTACTCCACCAGATCGTCGGCGTCGGCCCTCGTCAGTGGCCGGAGCAGCAAGCGAGCCGAGCGGACCGGATAACCGGGGGCAAGCCTCATCCGGATAGTCTCGCGGGCCCGGCCTGGCTGTCGCGCGGCACGACGACGTACTGGCGCAGGTACAGGTCGCGGAACGTGACCGGCCCGCGCGGCCCTGGCACCACGTCGATGTTGATCCCGGTCTCCGGCAGCGACAGCAGCTTGAATCCGTCCAGCAGCCGGGTGCTGGCGTTCCAGAACGCGCCGGTGCCCGCGTAGCTGTCCAGGAAGATCCGCGCGGCCGCTGCGTCGGCGGCCACGATGGCGGCCGCCAGGCCGGAGGTATCCCGGTTGGCGATCTCGGCGGCGTGCTGCGGGCCCGTGGCCGGCGCGATCGTGATCGTCGCTTCCGCGCCCGCGTCCAGCGCCCACTCGTGCCCGAGCGGGTGCTGGTGCGGCGGCATCGAGACGGCGACGCCGAGCCGCGCGGTCAGCGCGGTGATGTCCGGTATCGCCGTCGTCCAGAGCGCGTCGTGCACCAGCAGCAGGTTCAGCCGGTTGCACACCCCGAGCCGGTCCAGGCTGGTCTCGATCAGCCGGCCCGCGAGCGCCAGGTCCGCGGACTCGTCCAGGTAGAGCACGCCGCCCCCGTCCGCGTGCGCGAGCGTCCTGACCCCGTGCAGCGCGGCCTCGCGGGCTAGCGCCCTGGTGCTGTCACCGCTGCCGCGCAGGATGACCAGCGGCACCAGCCGGGGCTGCCGGACGAGCGCGAACGCGCTGTCCCGGCCGGCCAGCCGGAGCAGCTGGATGGCGGCCGGGTCGAGGCCGGAATCGCGCATCGCCGGCCAGACGACGTCGTCGATCAGGGCGGCCGCGGACCGGATGGCGCTCGATCCGGTCCGCAGCACCCCGGCGTTGCGTGACTTGATGAGCTGCGAGGCGACATCGACCACGACGTTCGGCCGGGCCTCGAAGTTCGCCCCGACGACCCCCACCGGCCGGCGCCGTTCGTGCAGCTCCAGGCCGCCGGGGAGGTCCCGGAGCCGGGTCTGGGCGGGCTCGGCCGGGACGTCCGCGAGCGTCCGGAGCTGATCGGCCATCGCGCCGATCCTGGTCTCGGTCAGCGCCAGCCGGTCCACGAACCCGGCGGCCAGCCCGGCCGCCGTGGCCGCCTCGACATCCAGTTTGTTCGCGGCGAGGACGATGCTCGCGCGCTCGGTCAGCCGGTCCGCCATCGACCGCAGCGCCTGGTCGAGGTCGGTCGCCGGGCGGTGTAGCAGCTGGCCGGCGGCCGTCCTGGCCGCCTCGCCCGCCTCGATGACCGCCGCCTCGGCTTCCGCTGCGGCCGTGGCGTCGTCCGTCATGGTCGCCTGCCTCCGGAGATTCGTCGCACCCCGAAGGATATCGAGCGGGAGGTTGTCCCTAGCGCGCCTGACTGCCGTGATCCCGGCCGGCTACCTGCAGTTCGCGCTCGGGCGGCAGGGTGAGGGGCGCGGCGGCGGCGTCCCGACTGGCCCGGGTCCGCGGCCGGTAGCCGCGCCGCCAGTCGCCGAAGCCGGCCAGCCGGCCCTTGCGATGCCGGCCGGCGTACAGCGGCGCTGCGCCGCGTGACTCGTGGTCGAACCTCACCCTTGCTCCTCGCAGATCAGGCTTGCGCCGGGATTGGCCAGGGCGGGGCACGCCGTCCCGGACCGCCGGCCTCCCCATTATTCCCGGCGTTCCGTACCCCGGCCCGAACGTTAGCGTGCACACGGGCCGGTCAGGCGAGTCGTGCCCCGCCCTGGTTACCTGTGCAGTCAACCGCGCTCGCGGTCCGGGCCGCCATCCCCGAACTCAGGGATGCGCCGCACCGGCCGACCACCCTAAAATTTCCGATACCGCACCCGTACGCCCGGCCTCGGTTCGGTGGCCGGCCCTGGCAGGAACTGGTCCCGCTGCCCATGGCGCTCGACTCCCCTCTGGCGACGACGTATGTCACCACCGCGTCCGGAGCCGTGACCGCGATCCCGGCCGGTACCCAGCTCGTATTCGGCCGTGGACCGGACGCCGACCTCGTCGTGGCCGCCGGCCGCGGGCTGTCGCGCCGGGCCGGGACCATCACGGCGGTCGACGGCGGCGCCTGGGTCGCGAACATCAGCCAGACGCACGCGCTGTACGCCGAGGGCGACGGGTACCGGATCCGGCTGCCCCGGATGGATCAGGCGGGCGAGCCCGCCCAGGGCTGGTTCCTGCGCGAGGGCAGCGTGCTGGTGGGTTCGCGGGCGATGCTGGACGAGGGCCAGGCGCTGCGGCTGATCGTGCGTGCGGCCGCCACGGCGGACGGGGCCGGCCAGGCCCGGCCCCGGGCCGACGGCGACGCCACCCTGCTGCCGCTGTACCTCGATCCCAACACCAAGCTGTACCTGGTGGCGCTCATGTGGTGCCGGCCGTGGCTGATCGACCAGTCGCGCGGCACCGCCCTGCCGCGGACCCCGGAGATCGCCAGGGCCGCGCTCGAGGTCACCGACGCCCACCACGAGCTCGAGCAGTTCGACACCGACCAGGCCGTCCGTGACCGGCTCTCGGCCCGGGTCGGCGAGCACCTCAAGGTGCTCCGCCGCAAGATCACCGAGCGCGGCCTGGTCCGGCCCGGCGCCCGGCTGTCGGACGAGGTCGCGGTGGGCGCACTCATCGAGAACGGTGTCGTCACTGCCGCTGACCTGGAGCGGCTCGCCGATCCGGCGTGGTGCTCGCGGCAAGAGGATCTCTGGTGGACGACGGCGCTGTAGCGGCCGCCGGTCAGCTGGCCGGCGACGCTCTGACGCCGAACGGGGCCCTGGCAACCCGGTTGCCCGGACCAGTGACCATCACCCCGTGCCGCCCGGCGGGGAAGGGACCGGAGAAGAACTGTTGGCCCTCGATCCGCGTGGCTGAACACACCCTGGGCGTTGGTGACCAGGTGCACGACCGTGGGCAAGCCGAACAGCCGGAGCGTCAGCCGGGTCCGCGGCGGCCAGTTCTGGCCGTGCACCACGAATGTGGTCAGCGGGTCCCCTACCTGCGGGTTTATCCGGATGGACGGCTCGCCGGGGCCCGGCGCAGTGGTCTGGCCAGGCCCCGGTCCGCTGCGCGGCAGGGTCCCCGGCCCCTGCGGGGTGGTCTGGCTGTTGGTCTGGCTGGGGGTCGGGGGCCCATGGCCGGCCAGGTTCGAACCGATCGCAAGGCCCGCGCCGATGACCGCGGCCCCGGCGAGGGCGGCAATCACCACCATCGCCGTCCGGCGCTGGGTCCACGTCGTCCGGCTGGCCCAGCTGACCCGGCCGGACGCAGCGGGCCAGCGGGGGCCGGTCCGGCCGGCGTTACCCGCGGCGCGGCGGTCAGCGTCGTCGCGATGCGGATCGCTAACAACCGGCTGGGAGCCGAACGTCAGCTCCTCGGGCGGCTCAGCGCTGGCCGCCGGCAGCAGGACCGGGATCGCCGCGCCCGGCGCTGGCGCGGCCCGGAACGCCTCTATCAGGGCGAGCGCGCTCGCGGGCAGGGACGGTGACTCCAGGCTCGCCGTCCCGCTCAGCTGGGCGATGATCGCCGTGGTCGTCGGCCGGCTCCGCGGGTCACGCTCCAGGCACGCGGCGACGAGGCCGGCCAGTTCCCAGGGCAGCCCGGTCAGGTCGGGCGGCTCGGTGGCGAGCCGGAGCAGCACGTCCATGACCGTCTGGCCCTGGTAGGCCGCGTGCCCGGTGGCGGCGAACAGGATCGTGCCGCCCAGCGAGAACACGTCGCTGGCGGCGGTCGCCTGCCGGGGGTCCCGAGCCTGCTCGGGCGCCATATAGGCGGGCGTGCCGGGGCCGCCGTTGCTGACCGTCAGCTGGATCCGCTCGGCCGCCCTGGCCACGCCGAAGTCGATGACGCGCGGGCCGTCGGGAGAGACCAGCACGTTGGACGGCTTCAAGTCGCGGTGCACCAGCCCGACGCTGTGGATCGCCTCCAGCGCCTCCGCGCAGCCGGCCGCGAGCCAGCGCACGGCGGCCACCGGCAGCGGCCCGCAGGTCTGGATCCAGCCGGCTCAGTGACGGCGCGGGCACGTAGACGGTAGCCAGCCACGGCATGTCCGCCTCGGAGTCGGCCGCGATGACGGCCGCCGTGAACGCGCCGCTGACCCGCCTGGCCGCGGCCACCTCCTGCCCGAACCGGGTGCGGAAATCGGGCTCCTCGGCCAGCTCGGACTTAATCGTCTTGACCGCCACCAGCCGTCCGGCGGCCGAGCGGCCGAGGTAGACCTGGCCCATCCCGCCCGCGCCGAGCCGTCCGAGGAGGACGTAGCCGCCGACTTGCTCGGGATCCCACCGGCGCAAGGGCGCGACCAATGGTGGCTGCGGCACTGACACTGTCTCTTCCTGATACACGGGGCTCCGGACGGTAATCATGCACACGTCCGGGCGGCGCGGACCCGGCTTTTACGGTACTCGGTACGATTTACAGCCGCGGGTCGACCGGTTCCGACTCGAGCGCCAGCACGGCGAACACGCATTCGTGCACGCGCCAGAGCGGCTCGCCGCGGGCCAGCCGGTCGACGGCTTCCAGCCCGAGGGCGTACTCGCGCAGTGCCAGCGAGCGCTTGTGGCCAAGGCCGCGGGTCCGCAGCTGGCCGAGATTGTCCGGTTCGGTGTAGTCCGGTCCGTAGATGATCCGCAGGTACTCGCGGCCGCGCACTTTCAGGCCGGGCTGCACGAGTCCCCGCCTGCCGCGGGTCAGGTTCGCGGCGGGCTTGACCACCATGCCCTCCCCGCCGCCGTCCGTCAGTTCCTCCCACCACGCGGTCGCGGCGGCCACGGAAGCAGGGTCGGCCAGGTCGGCCTGGATCCGGCGGGTGGTCGCGAGCAGGTCGGGGTCGGCGCTGACCAGCCGGTCGGCTACCTCCAGATGCCAGCCGTGCGGCCGGGACTGGCCGCCGGACCCCTCGTACCCGAGCAGCTGGAACGGTGCGATGCGCACGCCGGCCAGGCCGTCGGTCGGCCAGCAGTACCGCCGGTAGGCGGCGGTGAACGCGGCCGCGTTGGCCGCTCGCGCGCGGGTCCGGTCCAGCAGCGGCGCGACGTCCAGGCCGCGCGCAGCGGCCTGTTCCAGCGCGGTGACCGCGACGGGCAACGCGCCGCGCGCGGCCGCCCCGACGGCCGCGTACTGATCGCGCAGGAGCTGGCCGGCCTTGGCGCTCCAGGGCATCAGCTCGGCGTCGAGCAGCAGCCACGACGTGCCGAGCTCGGCGAACAGCCCGGCCGCCTGCGCGGCGCCGGCCAGCCGGGTCACCAGCGCCGCGTCCAGCTCCGGCCCGAGGAACGGCCGGCCCGTCCTGGTCCACAGCGCGCCCGGCTGGCCGTCGTCGGTGCCGAACCGGGCCGCGGCCGCCCTGGCCGACGCGCAGATCAGCGCGACCGCCCGCGAGCCCATGTGCTTCTCCTCGCAGATCACCTGCTCGACGCCGTCGCGGCGGTAGTCCGCGAACGCCTGCTCCGGGTGCTCAAGCAGGCCGGGCAGCGCGCGACGCCGGCACCGGGCTCATCGTCGGCGGCAGGTACACCAGCCAGCGCGGGTCGATCGCGAACCTGCTCATGACCTCCAGCGCGGCGGCGGCGTTCTCGGCCCGCACGCCGATCCGGCCGTGATACGCGGTCTCGATCACCCGGCTGCCGAGCACGTCGGTGATGTCCAGCACCCCCGGCTCGCGCCGGGTCGCTGCGCCCGCGCTTGGGTCGCCCGTGGTTGGGTCGCCCGTGTTTGGCTTGACAGTGCCGGACGCGGCCGCTGCCTCCGCCGCCAGCGGGAACGGGCGCACGGGCTCGTAGTAGACCTGGGCCGCCGGCACCGCGACGATCTCCCGCTCCGGATACCGCAGCGCGGTCAGCCGTCCGCCGAACACGCAGCCGGTGTCCAGGCAGAGCGTGTTGTTCACCCACTCCGGGGCCGGCACCGGGGTGTGCCCGTATGCCACCATCGCCTGGCCGCGGTACTCCTGCGCCCACGGGTAGCGGACCGGCAGCCCGTACTCGTCGGTCTCGCCGGTCGTCTCGCCGTACAGGCAGAACTCGACGGACTCGCCGGGATGCGCGGCCCTGGTACCGCTCGATCAGGCCGGCGTGCGCGACCACCAGCCGTCCGCCGTCCAGCAGGTAGTGCGAGATCAGGCCGTCCAGGAAGGCCACTGCCTCCAGCCGGAACTCGGCGGTCTCCGCTTCGAGCTGCGCCAGCGACTCGGCCAGGCCGTGGCTGACGCTGGACCTTGCTGTGCTGGCCTGATTTGGCGCGCAGCGCCCGCAGCAGCTTGTTCTCGTGGTTTCCGGGTACGCAGAACGCGTCGCCCGCGGCCACCATGCCCATGACCAGCCGCAGCACGCCGGGCGTGTCCGGGCCGCGGTCGACCAGGTCACCGACGAACACCGCCCGGCGGCCGGAGGAATGGCGCGCGCCCGCGGCCCGGCCCGCCGCGTCCCGCGCGACGGCGTAGCCGAGCGCGCCGAGCAGTTCTTCGAGCTCGGCCCGGCAGCCGTGCACGTCCCCGATCACGTCGAACGGGCCGGCCTCGTGCCGCAGGTCGTTGTACAGCTTCGTGCGCGTGATCGTGGCGGCCGAGATCTCTTCCGGGCCGCGCAGCGTGTGCACGGCGGCGAAGCCCTCGCGTCGCAGGCCGGTCAGGCCACGGCGCAGCTGGTCGCGCTGGCGGCGGATCACGGCGGCGCCGAAGGCGCGGTCGGCCGGCTCGCGTTCCGTCCGACGCACGTCTGCTCGGGCACGTCCAGCACGATCGCGGTCGCGAGCACGTCGTGCTCGCGGGCCAGCGCGATCAGCGAACGGCGGGCGGCCGGCTGCACGTTGGTGGCGTCCACGACGGTGAGCCGGCCGGCCGCGAGCCGGACCCCGGCGATGTAGTGCAGCAGCTCGAACGCCTGCGGCGTGGCCGACTGGTCGTTCTCGTCGTCGGCGACCAGGCCGCGGCAGAAGTCGGAGGAGATGACCTCCGTCGGGCGGAAATGCGCGGCGGCGAACGTCGACTTGCCCGACCCGCTGATGCCGATCAGCACGACGAGGCTGAGTTCGGGAACTCCCAGTTCCCGAACCGAAGTACCGGTCATCCCGCCGCCAGCTTGGTCAAGACGGCCAGCTGAGTCGGCGGCCCGGCGGCCGGATCCGCCGGGCCGACCGGCAGATAGCGGACGTCGTAACCGTAGGCCCGCGCGGCCGCGCCGGCCCAGGCGCGGAACTGCGCGCGGGTCCACTCGAACCGGTGGTCGCGGTGCCGGGGCGAGCCCGCGGGCAGGGTCGGCGAACAGCGCGTTGTACTCGACGTTGGGGGTGGTGATGACGACCGTGCGCGGCGCCGCGTGCCCGAACACCGAGCGCTCAAGCGCGCCGAGGCGGCCGGGATCGACGTGCTCGATGACCTCCATCAGGATGGCCGCGTCCAGATCCTTCAGCCGGTCGTCGGCGTAGGTCAGCGAGGACTGGAACAGCGTCGAGCCGGGACTGCTGCCGCTCGGTGAGCCGGTCGAGCCGGAGCCTGCGCGCGGCGTGCTGCAGCGCTCGGGCCGACACGTCGGTGGCCGATGACGTGCTCGATGGACGCGAGTCGGCGAGCAGGTCGCGCGGTCAGCGCGCCCTCGCCGCAGCCGAGGTCGGCGACCCGGCGCGCGCCGGCCGGCCCGGACGCCGCCAGCACCGCTTCCCGGCGCTGCTCGGGCAGCGGGACCGATCTCGGCCGGCTGCGGGTCGGCATTCGGCCGCGCCTTCGGTCGCGTTGTCCAGATCCTCCTCGGCTCGGCGTCGTCGACCTCGGCCAGCCGGGCCAGCGCGGACCGGGTCAGCTCCCGCCGGTGCGCCAGGTAGCGGCGGGTGATCAGGTCCTTCTCCGGATGCCCGGCCAGCCAGCCCGTCCCGGCCCGGATCAGCTTGTCGACCTCGTCCGCGCGTGACCCAGTAGTGCTTGGCGTCGTCGAGCACCGGCAGCAGCACATAGAGGTGGTTGAGCGCGTCGGCCAGCCGCAGCTCGCCGGTGAGCGTGACGGCGAGATAGCGCGACTCGCCCCACTCCGGGAACTGCGGGTCCAGCGGGCTCGACGGCGGCCCGACCTGCCAGCCGAGCGGCTCGAAAACGCGCGTCAGCCAGGTCGGGACCGCCGCGGCAGGGCAGCGCGGGAATCGAGATCTGCAGCGGCAGGGCAGCGGCCGCGAGGTCGGGCCGTGCGTCGCAGCGGCCGGTAGTCGCGGTCCGGAATACGTCCTTCAGCGCGATCGCCAGCAGGCTGGACGCGGCATACGGCCGGTCGTTGACGTACTGGCCGAGCGCGAACCCCTCGGCCGGGGCCTGGCCGCGCGCGCGGCCGCGGACCAGTCCGACGGGATCGACCTCGAGTAGCAGCGCTGCGGTGCACCGGTCCGCCGTGGCCGCCGGATAGAACACGTGCGCCTGCCCGGATGGCTGCCGGAACGACTGCACCCGGTCCGGGTGCTTGTGCAGCAGGAAACCCAGATCAGTTGCGGGCCGCCGGGTGGACGTGATGGTCAGGAGCACGTGCTGAGTCTGCCCTGCTTGCAGGTTTGCGTCGCGCCAATTAGCGTCCGCGACGATACGATTCGGGCAAGTCAGCAGGCATCGGGAGCGCTTATGCCAGAGCCAGCGGTCAAGCTGCGAGATGTGGCCCGCCTCGCGGGCGTGCACCCGGCAACAGCCTCGCGCGCGCTCAACCCGGAGACCCGGCTGCTGGTGAGCGAGGAAACCGCGAAGCGCGTGCTGGCCGCGGCGGCCGAGCTCGGGTACCGCCCGAACGCCGTTGCCCGGAGTCTGCGCACGAGGCGCTCGCACACCGTCGGCGTGCTGATCCCCGACCTGAACAACCCGCTCTTCCCGCCGATGATCCGCGGCCTGGAGGACCGGCTGGCCGCGGACGGCTACGTCGCCCTGATCGGCAACACCGACGGCGACGACGCGCGCGAGCGGCAGGTGTTCGAGCAGATGCTCGCCCGGCACGTCGACGGCTACGTGCTGGCGACCGCGCACCTGCGCAACCCGCTGCTGGAAGAGGCCGTGCGGGCGGGCGTCCCGGTCGTGCTCATGAACCGGATGGCCGAGGACTACAGCTTCCCGTCGGTCACCGTGGACAACGAGCGCGGCATGCGGATGGCGGTCGGCCACCTGACCAGCCTCGGTCACACCAGGATCGCCTGCATCGCGGGTCCGCAGGACCTGTCGACCGGGCTCGCCCGGTACCGCGGCTTCCAGGCGGCCATGGCCGCGGCCGGGCTGCCGGTGCCGCCCGGCCAGGTGGCGTTCGCCAGCGCGTTCTCCATCGAGGAAGGGCGGCGGTGCGCCGCGGAGATCCTCGCCGCCGGCGGCGACTGCACCGCCGTCGCGGCGGCCAACGACATGCTGGCCGTCGGCTGCTACCAGGCCCTGGATCAGGCGGGGCTGAGCTGCCCGGCCGACCTGTCGGTGGTCGGCTTCAACGACATGCCGTTCATCGACATGCTCAGGCCGCCGCTGACCACCATTGCGTTTCCGCACTACCAGGTCGGGACCGAGGCGGCGCAGCTGCTGATCGAGAACCTGAACGGGGACGGGAGCCGGGTCAAGGTGCTCTACCTGGCCCCGGAGCTGATCGTCAGAGGGTCCACCGCGCACCTTTCCTGATCGCGCGATTTCTGCCATTGACAACCGTATTGCCGATGCGCCAGCATCGGTTTGCAAACGATTGCTGCTTGTGTTTGACGTTAGCTGACACCGTCGGTCCGCCGAGCGCCGCTGGGGCACCAATGAGCGATAACTCCCGCAGTCAGGCCGGCTGGCTGGGCACCGGCCGGATGGGCTCGGTTCTCATCCGGCGGCTGCTGGCAGCAGGCGTGGATGTGACGGTCTACAACCGGACCAGAGCGCGAGCGGAGCCGCTGGCCGCCGACGGGGCCAAGATCGCCGCCGCCGCGTCCGAACTCGCGCAGTGCGACGTGGTCTTCATCATGGTGGGGACCTCGCAGGACCTGCTGGACGCGCTGCTGGGACCGGCCGGCCTGCTGGCCGGCGAGCACGCGCCCGGCGTTGTGGTCGATCTGTCGACTGTCTCGGTCGAGGCATCGAGTCAGGCCAGGGCCGGGCTGGCGGCGCGCGGCACCGAGTTCCTCGCCGCGCCGGTGATGGGCAACCCGCGGGTGGCCGCCGCCGGCCGGCTCACCTTCGCGCTGTCCGGCTCGCCGCAGGCCGCCGCGACGGTGCGCCCGTACCTCGACATCCTCGGCGCGGGCGCCAGCTACGTCGGCGATGGCGAGATCGCTAGGACTGTCAAGCTGTGTCACAATTTGTTCCTCGGCGTGGTGATCCAGTCGCTGGCCGAGGTGACGGTGCTGGCGGAGAAGTCCGGGGTAACCCGGCAGGCGTTCCTGGCCTGCATCAACAACAGCGTGATGGGCTCCACGTTCACCCGGTACAAGTCCCCGGCCCTGGTGAACCTGGACTTTCACGCGACCTTCACCTCGGAGTTGCTGCGTAAGGACTTCGACCTCGGGCTGGCCGCCGCGCGTGAGCACGAGGTGCCGATGCCGGTCGCGGCGGTCGTCTATCAGATCGTCCAGAGCCTGGTCGGGCACGGGTACGGAGCGCAGGACTTCGCGACGGTGCTCGAACTCCAGGCGCAGTCGGCCGGGCTGGACCTGGTCAGTGAGGACGCGGAGGTATCCGACGGGCTCGATCCGGCCGGCGGCCGGGCCGCAGCACGAGCACAACAGACCGACACGCGGTGAGGCCGGCGGCGTCACCACTGTCAGCCCGCCGGACCTCCCCTCCGGTCGGCTGACCCGACCACCATCTGACGTTTTTCCCACTGGAAGGAGCACCGGGATGAGACCGCACACGCATCGCGCCCGGTATCTGGCCGTCGCCACGACGGCTGTACTGGCCTGCGGATTAGTAGCCGCTTGCAGTTCGTCTTCGGGCGGCAGCGGAAATAAGACCTCGGCCCCGATCCTGATCGGCGCGTCGCTGTCCCTGTCCGGTGACTTCTCCACCGACGGTCAGGCGTTTGAGCGCGGTTACGAGTTGTGGGTCAGCGACGTGAACAAGCACGGCGGGCTGCTCGGCCGCCAGGTGAAGCTGATCATCAAGAACGACAACAGCAGCCCGACGCAGGTCGACACCAACTACACCCAGCTGATCACCGTCAACCACGTCAACCTGACGTTCGGGCCGTTCTCGACGCTGCTGACCGCTCCTTCGGCCGAGGTGGCACGCCGGTATGGCTTCGCCTTCGTGGAAGGGGCCGGCGGCGGGAATCTGGTCTTTGGCGAGAAACTGCCGAACGTCTTCGACGTGAGCCTGCCAGTGGCGAACGAGCTCGATCCGTTCACGGCCTGGCTCAAGGCACTGCCAGCCGGCCAGCGACCCAAGACGGCCGCGTACCCGATGGCTGACGACCCGTTCGCGACGCCGCAGGTCCAGCTCGCCCAGAGCCTGCTGCAGCCCGCCGGGATCAGCACCGTGTACAGCAAGATCTTCCCCGAGGAAGTACCGGACTACCTGCCCAACGCGGACCTGGTAGCGGCGAAGAAGCCCGATGCGGTCATCCTCGGGTCGACCGACGTTCCGACCGTGGCGTCCTTCGTGCACGGGTTCCAGCAGCAGCACTTCAGCCCGAAGGTGTTCATCGCAGCGGCCGGGCCGGACCAGGGCCAGTCGTTCCTGTCCGCGGTCGGCGGGGCCAGCGTGGCGGACGGGATCATGGTGCCCAACGGCTGGTTCCCCGGCTTCCAGAACGCATCCAGCCAGGCGATGGTGGCTGAGTACGTAGCCAAGTACGGCGGCAGCGCCTCTGACGTGAACGCCGACGTGGCCGAGGCCTACTCGGTCGGCGAGGTGACGGCGGCCGCGGTCAAGGCCACCAACAGCACCACCGGGTCGAAGATCAATGCCTACCTGCACAGCAATGTCACCATCCCGACCGTGCAGGGATCGGTGCAGTTCAACAGTCTGGGCCAGAACGTGAAGGCAATCGCGTTCATCTTCCAGTGGCAGAACGGGAAGTTCGTGCAGATACTGCCGGCCGGAGCGACTGGGTCGGTGCCGGTGCTGTACCCCAAGCCCAACTGGTGAGATAGCAGAAGTAACCGACAGTAGCGCGGAGCTGAGATGGGCAAGGAGATCAGCCAGGCGATAGCCGCCGGGATACTCGGCGGCGGCGTCTACGCACTGATGGCGGCCGGGCTGACGCTGATCTTCGGCGTCCTCGACATCATCAACGTGGCGCAGGGGATCCTGGTGGTACTCGGCGCCTATCTCAGCTACGCGCTCTGGGTGCACTTGCACATCGATCTGTTCGTCGGACTGCTCATCACGGTCCCCGCCATGTTCCTGCTGGGCGTCGGCATCTACTGGCTGTTCATCCGGCCGCTGCGCGGCGCCGAGCGAACATCGATGACCCTCCTCGCCTGCTTCGCCGTCGCGCTCATCATCGAGGGCGTGCTGTACCGGGAGTTCGGCTCGAACTACGTCTACCTGACGGCGTCCTACACCACGTCCAGCGTGCACATTCTGGACTTCTACCTGCCGGTGATCTATCTGTACGGGTTCGCGCTGGCGGTGCTCGCCATCGTCGCCCTGTACCTGATCCTGTACCGGACCACGTTCGGCCGCGCGGTGCGGGCGACGATGCAGAACCAGGCCGCCGCCCGGCTCATCGGCATCGACGTGAACCGGGTGTCCGCGATCACCTTCGGCCTCGGCACCGCGGTCACCGCCATCGGCGGCATGGTCTACGGCGCCATCAGCGGCGGGTTCACGCCGAACAGCGGCTATGACCTGATCTCGCGGCTGCTCGCGATCGTGATCCTGGCCGGCATGGGCAGCATCGGCGGCGCGCTGGTGACGGCCGTGTTCATGACGACCGCCGAGGCACTGGTGGACATCTGGCAGCCGGACTGGTCGGTGGCCGTCTTCTATCTCGCGCTGGTCATCATCCTGACGGTGCGCCCGGCCGGCCTGTTCGGCCGCGGCGCGGTGCGGGCGCAATGAAGACCAGCACAGTGAAAGCCACCACCGGGAAGGTAGCGGGGCTCGCGCTGCTCGCTGTCGTCGTCGTCGCCTTCCCGCTGCTGTTCACCAACCCGATAGCCAGCGAGTACGGCGTGATCACCCTGGTCTTCGTCGCCGTCGTGTCGGCCTGGAATCTGTTCTCGGGCTACTCCGGCTACCTGTCGCTCGGGCAGGCCATCTTCTACGGCACCGGCGCGTACTTCCTCGTGGTCGCGGCCAAGGACTGGAACCTGACCGGGGCCGCGATCTTCTGGCTGCTGCCGCTGGCCGGACTGGCCGCCGCGATCATCGCGGTGCCGGTCGGGCTGGTGGCGCTGCGGGTGCGGCGGCACACATTCGTGGTCATCACGATCGCGTTCTTCTTCATCGCCCAGCTGTCTGCGTCGAATCTGTCGGTGACCGGCGGCTCCTCCGGCCTGCTGGTGCCGGTGCCGAACTGGGACGCCAGCACCTACAACAATCCCTTCTACTACCTCGCGGCGCTGCTCGCGGCCGGCGCGATCGGCATATCCTGGCTGATCCGCCGGTCCCGGTTCGGCCTGCAGCTGCGCGCGATCAGGGACGACGAGGACCGGGCCGCGGGACTGGGCGTGCGGGCCATGCCGGTCAAGCTGACCGCGCTGGTCATCTCGGCCTTCATCACCGGCATGGCCGGCGGCCTGTGGGTGTACTTCATCGGCCAGGCGGTGCCGCAGTTCGTCTTCGACCCGCTGTTCGACCTGGCCGTCGTCCTGATGGCGTTCTTCGGCGGACTCGGGACGGTGGCCGGGCCGGTGCTCGGCGCGCTCGTGCTCGAGCCGACCCAGCAGTACCTCACCTCCACCGAGTCCAACGGGTACGAGTCGCAGATCCTGTTCGGCGCGATCTTCCTCGCGGTGATCTTGTTCCTGCCGCGTGGCGTGCTGCCGACGGGAGCCGAGTATGTGACCAAGGCCAGAGCGCGGCTGACCCGGCGCCGGGCCGCGCCCGCCCCCGAGCGGGCGGCTGGCGGCGCGGCATGAGCGGGACGCTCCGGGCCGAGGGCGTGACCCGGTCCTTCGGCGGCGTGCAGGCCCTGTCAGGCTGCACGCTGACGGCGCAGGCCGGGGCGATCACCGGGCTCATCGGCCCCAACGGCTCCGGCAAGACGACGCTGTTCAACGTCATGACCGGCTACGAGAAGACCGAGGCCGGCGACGTGTTCCTGGACGACCGGCGGATCACCGGCGCGCCGCCGCACCGGGTGTTCGCGCTCGGAATCGGGCGCACGTTCCAGCTCACCCGGATCTTCGCGCGGCTCACCGTGCTGGAGAACATGCTCGTGCCCGCGCGCACGGGCAAGTCCGCACGGGCCCGCCGCGAGCACGCGATGGAACTGCTCGAGTTCACCGGCATCGCCCGGCACGCCGGCGCGCTGGCCGGGACGCTGTCCTACGGCCAGCGCAAGCTGCTGGAACTGTCGTACGTGCTGGTCTCCGATCCGGCTGTGGTGCTGCTCGACGAGCCCGCCGGCGGCGTGAATCCGGGCCTGATCGAGCACATCGCCGACCGCATCCGCGAGCTGAACAAGGCGGGCCGCACGTTCCTGATCGTTGAGCACAACATGGACTTCGTCATGGGCCTGTGTCACCAGGTCACCGTGCTGGACTCCGGCTCGGTGGTGGCGGCAGGCCCGCCGGAGCAGGTCCGCGCCGACCCGCGGGTGCTGGACGCCTACCTCGGCACCGGGCCAGACGATGACTGACAGCGCGCTGATCATCGACGGCATCACCGCGGGCTACGGCGGCGGGGACGTGCTCCACGACGTCTCGTTCACCGTGCCCGCCGGGACGATCACCTGCATCGTCGGGCCCAACGGGGCGGGCAAGTCGACTCTGCTCGCCGTCATCAGCGGCGTGCTCAGGCCGCGGACGGGGCAGGTCACCCATCGCGGCGAGCGGATCACCGGCAAGAGCCCGCGGGACGTGCTGCGGGCCGGGATCGTGCAGGTGCCGCAGAACCACAGCCTGTTCCCGGCCATGACGGTCGCGGAGAACCTCGACCTCGGCGGGTACATGCTCGGCAGCCGGGCGCAGGTCGCGGACCGGCGGGCGAGCGTGCAGGCGCTGTTCCCCGACGTCGGCGGCTGGCTGCGGAAGAAGGCGGGCAGCCTGTCCGGCGGTCAGCAGCGGCTGGTGGAGTTCGCCCGCTGCCTGATGCTGGATCCGGACGTGGTGATCCTCGACGAGCCGTCGATGGGGCTCGCGCCGCAGATCGTGCGCACCGTGTTCGGCGCGGTGCGGGAGATGAACGCGCGCGGCAAAACGGTCCTGCTGGTCGAGCAGAACGCGAGGGCCGGGCTGCGGATGGCGGGGCACGGCGTCGTACTGGAGAACGGGCGGGTGCGGCTGACGGGGACCGGGACGGAGGTACTCGGGCATCCCGAGATCGGCGCGCTCTACCTCGGCGGCCAATCCCGGCCAGCACACGCCGGGCCAGCACAGGCCGGGCCAGCACAGGCCGGGCCAGCACAATCGGGGCCGGAATCGCCGGGGGCGGGCCCGTGATCCTCGACTGCCACCGCCACATCATCCCGCCGGTGATGCTCACCGGCTCGGTGCCGCAGGCGTGGCGGCCGGTGCTCGGCCGCCAGGACGGGCGGCCGCTGGTGTCGTTCCGCGGCCGCACGCTCAACTCGGTGACCGGCGAGTTCGCCGACCCGGACGCGATGCTGGCGCAGGCCGGGGCGACCGGGGTCACGCACCTGCTCGTCTCGCCGTGGGTCCTGCTGATCCCGGTGCAGGAAGACCGGGACCTGGCCGCGCAGATCTGCCGGGCCCAGAACGAGAGCCTGGCCGAGGTGGCCGCGGCGAGCCCGGGCCACCGGATCCGCGGCCTCGGCGCCGTGCCGCTGCAGGACCCGGAGCTGGCGACGGCCGAGCTTGAGTACCTGATGACGCTGCCGGGGATGTACGGGGTCGAGGTGCCGGCCGCCATCGCCGGACTGCCGCTGCACGACGACAAGCTCGCGCCGTTCTGGGAGGCCGCGGCCGGCACGGGCGCGATCGTGTTCGTGCATCCGACGACGACCGGGCTCGGTCTGCCCGGGCTCGACGGCCACTACCTGTGGAACTCAGTCGGGAACCCGCTGGAGACCTCGATCGCCGCCGCTCAGCTCGTCGCGGGCGGCGTGCTGGAGCGGTGCCCCAGCCTGATCGTGCTGCTGGCGCACGGCGGCGGCGCGCTGCTGTCGTTGCGCGGCCGGCTGCGCCACGCGCACGCGGTCCGGCCGGAAGCACGCTCGGGCGGCGCCGCCGATCCGGACGAGATGCTCGGCCGGCTGTACTTCGACAGCCTCACGCACGACCGCGACGTGCTGGCTGACCTGGTCGGCTTCGCCGGCGCCGGGCACGTGTTACTCGGCACGGACGGGCCGTTTGACATGGGGACCGAGCAGCCACTGGCCGAGATCGCCGCGCTGAACCTGCCACCCGCGGCGGAGCGGCTGATTCTCGGCGGCAACGCGTGCAGGCTCATGCGGACAAGATCGAGCGAGTGAGGTAGGGGCGATGGCGATTCGTACCTATGGCCCGAATGCGGTGGACTGGGAGCAGCGGGTGGATCTGGCCCGGTTGCGGTCGGAGCGGCTGGCCCGGTTGCGGGCGAAGCTGGAGGGGTCGTCGCTGGGGGCGCTGTTGTCGTTTGATTTCGGCAACATCCGCTATATGACGGCGACCCATATCGGCACGTGGGGGATGGACAAGCTGGTCCGGTTCGCGCTGTTGCCGCGGGGCGGGGAGCCGGTGGTGTGGGATTTCGGCTCGGCGGCGCGCCATCATCAGATTTATAACCCGTGGCTGGATCACACCGGCGGGCCGCCGACTCCGGAAGGCGCGCGGGCGACCGGCGCGCGGGCGGGGATTTCGACGCTGCGCGGGGCGCTGCACCCGGACGCCGGGATGGCTGCCGACGTGGCGGCGAAGGTGGCGGCGGTGCTGCGCGAGCATGGGCTGGCCGGTGAGCCGGTCGGGGTTGATGTGGCGGAGATCCCGGTGCTGGCGGCGCTGCGCGCGGAGGGCATCGAGGTGGTGGACGGGCAGCAGGTGTTCATGGAGGCCCGCCGGGTCAAGACCGCTGATGAGATCAGCTTGCTGGCGCACGCGTGCGCGATGGTGGACGCGGCGTATGAGCGGCTGTATGAGTTCCTGGCGCCGGGGGTGCGGGAGAATGAGTGCGTGGGCCTGGTCGCGAAGGTTCTCTACGATCTGGGCAGCGAGTTCGTCGAGGGGGTCAACGCGATCTCGGGGGAGCGCTGCTCGCCGCACCCGCACGTCTACTCGGACCGGCTGATCCGGCCGGGCGACCCGGCGTTCTTCGACATCCTGCACTCCTACCTCGGGTACCGGACCTGCTACTACCGGACGTTCGCGGTCGGGTCGGCGTCAGTGGCGCAGCGCGACGCCTATATTCGCTGCCGGGAGTACATGGACCAGGCGATCGCGATGGTCCGGCCGGGCGTCACCACCGGCGAGATCGCCGGGTTGTGGCCGCGCGCGCAGGATTTCGGGTTCCCGGACGAGATGGCGGCGTTCGCGCTCCAGTACGGGCACGGGGTGGGCCTGTCGATCTGGGAGAAGCCGATCTTCTCCCGGCTTGTCTCGCTGGACCATCCCGAGCCGCTGGAAGAGGGCATGGTGTTCGCGCTGGAGACCTACTGGCCCGCCGCGGACGGCTGGTCGGCGGCCAGGATCGAGGAAGAGCTGGTCGTCACCGCCGGTGGCTGCGAGGTCATCACCAAGTTCCCGGCCGAGGAACTGCTGGTCGCCGGCCGCAAGTACTGGACCGCGGGCGGCGCGCTGGGCACCGTGCGGGAGAGCCAGTCCAACCTGAATACCCCCGCGGGCCGGGGCGAGCTGACCGGGCACACCGCCGTCGGTGAGGCTGCGCCGGGGGCGAGCGCCGAGGGCGGGCGCGCGATCGTCGGCGCGATCGTGCCCGGCCCGCGGGCCGGGCACGGGGGAGGCGCGGCGTGAACCCCGGTGAGCTGCTGGGCTTGTATGAGCGGATGGCGGTGATCCGGGGCACGGAGAAGGCGGCGCATGACTTGTTCCTGGCGGGCCTGGTGAAGGGGACCACGCACCTGGCGGCCGGGCATGAGGCGGTGGCGGTCGGCGCGAGCGCGGCGCTGCGGCCCGACGATTACGTGTTCGCCACTTACCGCGGCCATCACCACGCGATGGCGCGGGGCGCGTCGCCGGAGGAGTGCCTGGCCGAGCTGATGAGCAAGGCGACCGGGGTGTGCAAGGCCAAGGGCGGCTCGATGCACCTGACGAAGGCGTCGGCGGGGATGCTCGGGTCGTACGCGATTGTCGGCGCGCACCTGCCGATGGCGGCCGGGGCTGCCTGGTCGGCGGTGCTGCGCGGCACCGGCCAGGTCGCGGTCGCGTTCTTCGGCGACGGCGCGACCAACATCGGCGCCTTCCACGAGGCCCTGAACCTGGCGTCGGTGTGGCGGCTGCCGGTGCTGTTCGTCTGCGAGAACAACCTCTACATGGAGTACACGCCGATCGGCTCGGTGACGGCGGCTGACCATCCGGCCGCCGGCCGCGCGGCCAGCTACCGGCTGCCCGCCGAGGTCATCGACGGCAACGACGTGGTGCTGGTAGCCGAGGCTGTCGGCCGGGCCGCGGACCGGGCCCGGTCTGGCGATGGTCCGACGGTGCTGGAAGCCCTCACCTACCGTCACTTCGGTCACAGCCGGACCGACCCGGCGGCCTACCGGCCGGCCGGCGAGCTGGAGGAGTGGCTGGACCGCGATCCGCTGGAGGTGGCCAGGCGGCGGCTGGGCGGCCTCGGCGTGCCCGGGGCGGAACTGACGGCGGCGGCGGACCGGGCCGCCGCCGCGGTCGCGGCCGCGGTCGCGGCGGCCAGGGCGGCCCCCGGAGCGGACCCGGCCGAGGCATTCACTGACGTCTGGGCGGACGGAGGCTTCCAGTGGCGGACCTGATCACCTACCGGGACGCGGTCGCGGAGGGACTGGCGCGGGAGATGCGCCGGGACCCGTCGGTGGTCTTGCTGGGCGAGGACATCGGCGCGGCCGGCGGGGTGTTCAAGACCACGGCCGGGCTGTTCGGCGAGTTCGGCCCGGAGCGGGTGCGGGACACGCCGATCTCGGAGCAGGCGATCGCCGGCATGGCGATGGGCGCCGCGATGACCGGGATGCGGCCGGTCGCGGAGATCATGTTCTCCGACTTCCTGGCCTGCTGCTGGGACTACCTGGCCAACGAGATCCCCAAGATGCGGTACATGACCGGCGGGCAGGTCACCGTGCCGCTGGTCGTGCGCACGGCCAACGGCGGCGGGCTCGGGTTCGGCGCGCAGCACTCGCAGTCGGTGGAGAACTGGGCGCTGACCGTGCCCGGTCTGAAGATCGCCGCGCCGTCGAATCCCGCCGATGTGATCGGGCTGCTCGCCGCCGCGGTCCGCAGCGACGACCCGGTGGTGTTCTTCGAGCACAAGGGGCTGTTCGCGAGCCGGGGCGAGACCGCGCCGGACGGCCACGTCGTGCCGCTCGGCGAGGCGGCGATCGCCCGGCCGGGCACCGACGTCACGGTCGTCGCGCTCGCGGCGACGGTCCCGATCGCGCTGTCGGCCGCCGCCGAGCTGGCGGCGTCCGGCGTCGAGCCCGAGGTCATCGACCTGCGCTGCCTGGTCCCGCTGGACATGGCCACGGTGCTGGCGTCGGTCCGCAAGACCTCCAGGCTGCTGATCGTGGAGGAGAACCCGTTCCAGGGCGGCTGGGGCGGCACCGTCGCCTCGATCGTCGCCGACGAGGGCTTCGAGCTGCTGGACGCGCCGGTCCGCCGGGTCGCGGCCGCGTGCGTGCCGCTGCCGTTCGCGGACGCGCTGGAAGACGAGGTCATCCCGACCGTGTCGAAGGTGACCGCGGCCCTGCGCGCGCTAGCCGACTACTGACGAAAGCTGGTGTCGCGTTTCGGCCCGCCGGGTCCGACGCGTGGTCAGTCGGCGGACAGCCGGGCGAGCTGGCCGTGCAGGGCCCGGCGTTCGGCGTCGGTCTGGGCGAGTTCGAGTGCGCGTCGATAGGCCTGCCGGGCCTCGTCGTCCCGCCCGGCGCGACGCAGCAGGTCGGCGCGGGCCGAATGGAAGTAGCGGTAGTGGTGCAGGTCAAGGCCCTCGAGAATGGCCAGGCCAGCCTCAGGGCCGTCCAGCTCGGCCACCGCGATGGCCCGGTTGAGTTCCACGACCGGCGAACCAGTCTGGACGGCGAGGGCCTGGTAAAGCGTCGCGATCTGCCGCCAGTCGCGTGGCTGTTGCAGGTGCAGGTCAGCGATGGCGGCCTGCACGGCATAAGGACCGGTCGCGCCGCGCGCGAGAGCGTGCTGGAGCAACGCGCGCCCGTCGCTGATCTGCTGGTCGTCCCACAGCGCGCGGTCCTGGTCATCGAGCAGGACAATCTCACCGTCGCGGATCCGGGCGCCCCGCCGCGCGTCGTGCAGCAGCATGAGGGCGAGCAGCGCGAGGACGTCGCCCTCGTCAGGCATGAGTTCGGTCAGGGCCCGGCCGAGTTGGATCGCGTCAGCGGCGAGGTCGACCCGGCCACCGCCCCAGCCGTTGTTGAAAACGAGATAGACCACCGCGAGGACGGCGGCCAGCCGGTCCGGGAGCTGGTGGTCGGGTGGTACGGCGAACGGGATCCGGGCGTCGCGGATCTTGTGCTTCGCCCGCGTCAGCCGTTTGCTCATCGTCTCGGCCGGGACGAGGAACGCGAGCGCGATCTCCTCGGTCGACAGGCCACCGAGAGTCCGGAGAGTGAGCGCCACTTGTGCGTCGGGCGCGAGCGCGGGATGGCAGCAAGTGAAGATCAGCTCCAGTCGCTCGTCCGGGAAGGTGGCCGACTGATACACGGTTGCCTCCGACGTCAGGGTGACCTCGCGCGCGAGCAGCTTCGTCTTCTCGGCCAGCACGCGCTGCCGGCGAAGGTGGTCGATCGCCCGGTTCCGCGCGGTCGAGATCAGCCAGCCGACCGGATTGTCCGGTTCTCCGTCACGAGGCCAGCGTTCGGCCGCGATCGCGAACGCCTCCTGAGCGGCGTCCTCGGCCAGTTCGATGTCGCCGAGGAATCCCACCAGGGTGGCCAGCACCCGGCCCCAGTGCTCGCGGAAGACGCCGTCAAGCGCCACGGAACGACGCTTCGAGAATCGGGCGCACCTCGATCGCGCCGCTGGACCGGGTGTTCTGCAGTTCCGCCGCGATGGCGAGCGCCGCGTCGAGGTTGGCGGCCTCCACCACGAAGATGCCGGCCAGGTATTCCTTGGTCTCGATGAATGGACCGTCGGTGAGCAGCATCTGCCTATCGCCGGTCCGCACGGTCGTCGCCGACTCGTCGGCGTACAGGCGAGCCCAGCCAACAACATCGGGCCTGACGACCACGTCGGCAATAGCTGGCTCCACTGGCCCGTCGCCGGTCCGCTGGCTGCCATATGCAAGCAATGCGTACTGCATGACGTCCCCGTTCGCTGCTAGATGCCGGTTCGAGTATCTGACGAACGGCGGCGGCGGCGACGGACAACTCCGGCGGCGGCAATCGGGCCGGAGATTTCTTTCCGCGGCTGTCCGGGCCGGGCCACGCCGTTCGTCTCTACCGCAGATCCGCCCCGCGGCGGAGCTGGCGTGCGTGGGCACGCCCGTTCTCGAAAGGACAACCGACATGGCGAAGTTCATCTACCTCTACCGTGGCCCGGCACCGGATATGTCCAACCTCACGCCGGAGCAGGGCGCCGAGCGAGCGGCCGCGTTTGGCGCCTGGATGGAGAAGACGGGCGCGGCGCTGGTCGACGGCGGTAGCCCGTTCGGGTCGAGCACGTCGGTCCGCGATGACGGCAGCGAAGGAACGGCGGGCGACCTGATCGGCTACACGATCGTCGATGCCGATGATCTCGCTGCGGCCAAGGCGCTCACCGATGGCCTGCCGTTCCTGGCCGGCCAGGATGGCTCGTGCGCGGTGGAGATCTTCGAGCTGCTGCCGATGTAGCCGGGCCGGTCCGCCGCGGCGGGGGCGCAACCGCGGCGGACCGCTCAGCTGCACAACGGCTCAGCCGTCGAAGCCGCCGTCCGCGAGGATCTTGCTGATGCGGGCCTGGTGCGCCTGCTCCCACGCGTCCAGTGACTCGGCTGCTTCCCGCTCCAGCCGGGCCGACGCGTCGCGCAGCAACTCGGCCTGGCGGGCGGCGGGGACCACGACGATGCCCTCCTCGTCCGCAACGACCACGTCCCCGGCCCGGACCGCGACGCCGCCGCAGCTGATCGGCTCGTTGAGCGGCCGGATGGCGGCCTTCGTGCCGGGGATCGGGATGACCCCGCGGGCGAACACCGGAAACCTCATTTCCCGCACCTCGCCGACGTCGCGGATCACGCCATCGACCACGAAGCCCGCGATCCCGCGGCGCTGCGCGACTGCGCAGACGTTCCCGCCCGCGACCGCGTAGTCCACGTCGCCCGCCTCGACCACGATGACCGAACCGGGTGGCGCGCGGTAGATCGCCGCGTGCAGCATCAGGTTGTCGCCGGCCGGGCAGCCCACGGTGAAGGCGGGCCCGGCTATCCGCGGCGCCGGCCAAAGCGGCCGGATGCCGATGTCCATGACCTGGCTGCGGTCGAGCAGGTCGGCGAGCGTCGTGGGCGGGAGGCCCGCGAACGCGGCGGTGTCAGTCATGTCGCGGTCCCTTCGAGCTGCGCGATCGCGGTTGCCGCGGCGGCGCCGATGACCGCGTTGATTGCCGCGGTGTGCTCCCACGGTTGGTGGGACCGGGCGAGGACGCCGGCGCAGTAGGTTCGGCCGTCCGGGTACTCGATCACGCCCACCTCGTTGCGCACGACGCCGACCAGGCTGCCGCTCTTCGCGGCGACGGTCGTCGGCGGGGGGAACGCGGCCGCGAGCCGGTGCTTGGTGAGCTGCTGGCCCATCAGCTTGCGCACCCGCCGGCACGCCTCCGGCGGCCCGGCCTGGTCGGTCCAGATCAGCCGCAGCAGCATCGCCATGTCCCGCGCGGTGGTCCTGGTCGTGGTCTCCGGCCGGAGCGCGGTCATCGTCGGGATCCGCTCGACCAGTGTGCGCTCGTCCTCGGCCGGGTGCGGCTGGTCGGCCCATTCCCACATCGCGTCCCAGCTCGCGAAGCCTGCCTCGTGCGCGATCGAACTGGCGATGGTGCCCTCGTCGGAGACGAGCACGGTCCCGGTCAGGCCGAGGCGGGCGGACACGGAGTTGAACGTGTCCATGCCGACCCGCCTGATCAGGGCGTCGGTCGCGTCATTGTCGCTGATCGTCAGCATGGCGACGACGAGATCTTGCAGCGATGCCTCGACGTCGTCCCGGAAGAGGGAGAACCCGACCGGGCCGGGTGACCGGCTCGCGGCCGGCAAGACGACGCGCTCGCGGCGGTCCAGTTGCCCGGTCGCGAACTGAGTCTCGGCGACCAGCGCCACGCAGACCTTGATCACGCTCGCGGCTACCGCCGGTTCGTCGGCGTCGACCGCCATCTCGCGGGTCCCGTCCACGGACTGGACGCACAAATGGCCCGAGCACCCGGCCCGCTCGAACATCTCGCGTATCTGCTCGGTCATCTCGCTACGACCCTACCCAGGCGGCGGCGGGCCGGATCGGGCCGCACAGATCCACTGCAAGCGGCGGGGAGGTCACCCCGCTGTCTTCGCCCGCCGCTCGTCGCGGGCTGCCGCAAGGTCCCGCAGCGCCGCCTGGTAGCCGACGTCGCGCGCCTCGTCCGCGCTGACCTCCACATCCGGCGTCACGCCGGTGCCTTCCCAGTTCGCGCCCGTCACCGGGCTGACCGCGGCGGCAACGGAGATCGTCGCCTCCAGATGCGGGTGCACCACGAACGCCTCGCGCGCGTTGGCCCCGCCCCTGGTGCGCTCGCCGATTACCCGCGCCCGGCCCAGCTGCTGCAGGTCGTAGGCGAGCTGCTCGGCCCCGGAGAACGTGGCCGGGCCGGTGAGCACGTAGACGGGCTTGACCTTGCCGAACCGCTGCCCCGGCACGAACGGTAGCGTCCAGGACTGCCGGATCTGGCCGGCGGCCCGTTCCCGCAGGCCAGTGAGCTGGACGGGCTCCTCACCCCAGAGGTAGCTAGTCACGAGCGCCACCATCGCGGGCTCACCACCGAGACAGCCGCGCAGATCGAGCAGCAGCGCGTCCGCGCCGGCCACCAGGCTCAGCGCGGCCGTCACGGCTTGCCCCGATATGACGGCCGGGAACAGTACCGGGCTGAGGTTCAGGTAGGCCACGTTCCCTTCCAGCCGCTGCACGCAGGCGACGCCGCCGCAGGTCTGCTCGGCCCACTGAGTCATCGCCGCGTACTCCTGCGAGTCGTCGCCTGGTGTCCGGTCCGCGAGGGCGTCGGCGTGGAACAGCAGCCGCAGGTGCTTGTCGCCGTTGACCGACTGCAGGTCGGCGGTCACAGTCTCGGCCAGCGAGCCTGCGTCGGCGGGGTAGCGGCCGGCCGCCAGGCCGTCCGCGAGCAGCCGGGAGATGTCCGCGGCCGCTTCGGGGAAAACGTAATGAGTCTCGACCAGCGTGCGCAGCTGGCCGACGACGGCATCAACCTGTACTTGAGTCATAGTGTTAAGAAAAGCAGACGCTTGACATAGCGTCAAGAGTCCTTAACGCTTTACTTCATGGCGGAAGAGGATGTGCTCGCGGTCACCGACCCGCGGCAGTTCAAGGCGCTCGGTCACCCGACGCGGCACCGGCTGCTCTTTGCCCTCGGTCAGGGAGACGCGACGATCAGCCAGCTGGCGGCGGCGCTGGGCAGCAACAAGGGCAACGTCGCACATCACCTGAAGGTGCTAGCCGACGCCGGGCTCGTGCTGCCGGCCGGCACGCGGCACGTCCGCGGCGGCACCGAGCAGTACTTCCGCCCCGCCGCGCGAGTCCTGTCCTACGGGGACGCGGCCAGCACGGAAGCGGCGTTCCGCGCGATCGCCGCCGAGATAGCCGACGCCGGGCCGGACCCGTTCCTCGTGCACCGGACGCTTCGGCTGACCGCGGAGCATGCCGCGGCGCTAGAGGAGCTCCTGCGCGAGGTCGCGGACACGGCCGAGGACGCCGTGGGCGAAGCCAGGTACAGCCTGCTGCTCGGCATCTACCAGCCAGGCCACGCGCGGCCGCCGGCGTAGCGCCGCCGCCGTTCGCGCGCGGTCCCGGCGGCTACTTCATCGCGACCGCATTCGGCGGTGACCCGATCCCGCCGGGTGCGTTGAAGGGAGCGCTGACCAGGAACGCCTCGTACCGGCCATCGGCGGCGCAGTCGGCGGCGAGGTCGGCCAGCCACCACAACTCGCCGAGCGCGAGACCGAGCTGGCCGATCAGCATCCGGTGCAGGAAGCCCATGGGGTCGTCCGGCCGGGTCCGGTCGGGGGGCCACACCTCGACCGCGAAGGTGTCCGACCCGATCGCGGCCGCGTGGCTGTCCCACAGGTACTCGCAGATCTCCTCCGTGTGGGCGAGCCCTGGTGCGGTCAGCCGGGCCGGCATCCGGGCCCGGGCCGGGCCCGGCTGCTCGGTGTACCACTGCGCGAACCCGGTGTGCAGCAGCAGGATGTCGCCGGGCTGGTAGTCGGCTGCGGCCCGCTGCCGGGCGAGTTCGAGCTCGGCGACCCCGACCACGATGCTCTCGCCGGGGTGATAGTGCAGGCCGGCCTCGGTCATCGCGGCCGCGACGTCCAGCAGCACCGCGCGGCCCGCGATGCCGTGCCTGGCCCAGTGCTCGATCGTGTTCCTGGTGCCCGCCAGCACCTCGGCCTCGGTCGCCGCGTTGTAAAACTCATCCGGCGCGTACCCGACGTGACCGAGCGAGTCCCACTGACTCGCGGCCTGGGGGTAGAAGTTGTCGTACAGATCGTCAAAGCCGATGCTGCCCGGCTCATGCAGCACGGTGTGCCGCGGCGTGCCGCGGGACTGGGCGAGCGCGGGCCGGATGCTGCCGAGCGGCATATCGAGCGGGAACACGCGGCCGTGCCGGACCAGGCTGGCCGCGGCCGCGACGCGCTCGGGGGTCAGCAGGTTGATCAGCCCGAGGTTGTCGTGGGGGCCGAACAGGCCCCAGGCGCTGCGGCCGCCGCGCGGCGCGGGCGGGAGATCCCGGTAACTGGGCAGCTCGGCCATAGCGCGCCTTTCGCGGGTAGGCGGTCGGTGTGTTCCGGATACTGCCATATGCACCCGGCCAGGGACGGTCCGCGACGCGCCCGGCTACCCGTCGGCGGCGGTGGCGGCGAGTGCAGCGTCGAGGCTGCGATCGATCGGCATCAGCTCGCCGATGCCGGCTAGGTGCAGGATGCGCTCGACTTCCGTGGTCACGAGCCGGAACTGGGTTCCCGTACCGGCGGCCTGCCGGTAGCCGATGACGATGGCCTCCACACCCGCGGAATCGCAGAAGCTCGTCTCGCTCATGTCGATGATGAGGACGGCCGGACGCTGCCCGGCGGCGGCGAGCAGCGCTGCGCTGGCCTGGTCCGCGTTGGTTAGGTCGATCTCGGCCGGCATGCGCACGACGGCGCGCGGGCCGCGCCATTCGATCAGGTACTCGGCTGCGCTCATGGCTTTCAGTCGGTCGGCTTGCGCCGCAACGCTACCAGCGCGATGTCGTCCCGCGGCTGCTCCGCGCCCACCAGTTCGGCCATGATCGTGGCGCAGGCGGCCTCCGGCGGAGCGGCCCTGACCGCCTGGCAGAGCAGGGCGAGGCGGTCCTCGATCGGCTGCCGACGGCGTTCGACGAGGCCGTCGGTGTAGAAGCAGAGCAGCATGCCCGGGCTGACGGTGATGGTGGTGGTGCGCCGGTTCGCGTCCGGGGCCGCGCCGATGAGCAGGCCAGGCGGGATCTCCGCCAGCGCGCCGGGCTGGCCGGGCGTGGCGATCACCGGCGGGTAGTGCCCGGCCAGGCAGATCCGCATGCTGTCCAGCCCGGGACTGAACACCGCGTACGAGACCGTCGCCAGCGCGCCGGGCTCAAAGTGCTGCATCTTGGCGTCGAGACGAGCCAGGACCTCCGCCGGGTCGGTGCTCTCGAGCGCGTAGGCGCGCAGGGCGCTGCGCATCCGCCCCATGATCACGGCGGCCGCGAGCCCGGACCCGGTGACGTCGCCCATCACGACTCCGAGCTCGCCAGACGGCAGGGTGAACACGTCGTACCAGTCGCCGCCCACCGAGCCCTCGCCCGGCACGTAGCGGGCGGCGAACTGCGCTTCGCCCCGCACCGGGAGCGCGCTGGGCAGCAGGCTGCGCTGCAGCGCGACCGCGGCGATCCGGTCTTCCAGCCCGGTCAGCGACTGCACCGCGCCGGCGGCCTTGTCCGCGGCCAGCTGCAGCAGTTCGACATCTTCGGGGCTGAAATCGCGCGGCGTCAGCGAGCCGACGTGCAGCACCCCGATCACCCGAGTGCCGGCGATCAGCGGCACGCCCATCAGGGCACGGATGCCCTTGGCCCACAAGATCGGGTTGAGCACTGTCGTGTGGTCGACGTGATCGAGGATCACCGGCTTCTGCTCGGCCGCGATCCGCCCGGCGAATCCGTGCCCGACCGGGATCCGGACACCCTGGCGCACCTCTTCCTCCAGGCCCGCCGCCGCGGTCGCGATCAGCTGGCCGGAGGGCGAGTCCAGCAGCAGTACCGCGGCCGTGTCCGCGTGCAGGATCGCCCGCGTGCGTTCCAGCAGCACGGCCAGCATCTCCTGGTCGCTGAGCTGGGACAGGGCCGCGTCGGTGACCGACTGGATGTCGCGAATTCGGTCTTCAAGGCTGGCCGGTTCGGGCTGGGCCATCGTCTGGATGCCTCCTGCCTGCAGCTCGGTCGGGCCGGCAGGCCGGGGGGCAGGTCACAGAATCCGGCCAGGCGCGTCCCGCCGGCTGGCTGTTCAACCTGGTTCGGAGCCTACCGGCCGCGGGTCGGCTGGAACCAGGCACAGTGAACTCTGATATACACCATACGGGAGCAGCCAGGCGCTACTGGATCGATGATCTTGTCCGGCGGGTGCCATGACAGGCGGGAAGCGTCCGTCACGCACGAGATGAGCAGGCCCCCCGCGCACGCGGAGGCGCTAGTGTATCGAGCTGAGCTCGCCGCCGTACGTGAGTTCATCACGACGAGGGCGCGCCGGGCCGGCCTGTCTCCGCAGCGGGTCAAGGACCTCGTCCTGGCGGTCAGCGAGCTCGCGGCGAACACGCTGGCGCACACCAGCGGACCGGGAACCCTGCTGGTCTGGACCACCGACGAGGAGATCGTCTGCCAGGTCGATGACAGCGGGCAGCTCTCTGACCCGGAGCCGGGCACCGCCCGGCCCGCGCCGGACGCGCTAGGTGGAGGCCGGGGCCTCTGGGTGGTGCGCCAGATCTGCGACCGGGTGGAGGTCCGGGCCGGCGAGCACGGCACCACGATCCGGACGTATATGCGGCGTTCTGTGCAGCCAGCCTGACCGTCCGCCCCCGTGCCGCCTAGGCGATCAGGGCAGCCACCAGCGGTATTTGCGCCGGGACGCCTGCGCCCACGTCCGCGTCGCGGCGGCGTCGAGCCGTCCGGCCCGGCAGGTCTCGCGGCCGTAGAACAGGCCGTAGCTGAACGCGGGCTCGCCCGCGAGCTGGGCGGCGACTCCGAGCCCGCGCACGAGCTGGCGGCCGACGACGGTGTCCTGATGATCGCCGAGGACCGACTGGACGTCCTTCAGCTGCCGGGCGAACTGGCGAGCTGGTTTCCCCGCCACCGGGGCGGCGGCCTCGGCCGCGTACCTGGCTCGCTTGGCCGCCTTGCGCGCGGCGTGCAATGCCGTGTCCCTGGCCGGTCCCGGCGGCTGCCGGACCGCCGCGCGCATCCGGCGCCGGGTCCGGCGGTAGCCGCGCCGCACCGCCTGCGGCAACACCGCGCTGGCGCTGCGGTCCGCGTCGGGGCCTGCCTGCGAGCCGGCGGCCAGCGCGTTAAGCGCGTCCAGCAGCGCGCGGTAGCGATCCGAGTTCAGCGCCGTCATAACCGCCGCGTGGCTGCTGGCGGCCGCCTTGGCGGTGCGGGCCTGGATCCGCGCTTGCACCGGGCCGATCAGGACTTCGACCTCGGTGTCGCGAATATGCCGCTCCAGCCGGCGGGCCTGGACCTCGGCGTCTCGCTCCTCGCCGAGCACGGCGCCGAGCCACTTCAGCTCGGTCGCAACGTGATCGCCGTCCGCCGGGCTGATTACGCTGCGGAACGACTGGAGCGTGCTGCGCAGCCGCCGGGCCGCCACCCTCATATCGTGCACGGCGTCCGGCTCCTGGCGCCGGACCAGCGGATCCGCCGCGACCAGCTTGGCCGTGTGCGCGCGCAGGTACCCGGCTACGACCTCGGTGGCGCTGGGGCGTGCACTCAGCACGTCGGCGTCGCTGGCGGCCGGGTGGCCGAGCGCCCGTTCGAGCTTGGCCGACCGGGCTGATCGGCGCAGCCCGGCCTTGCGCAGCACCTTGTCCGCGGCCTCGAGCACGTCCCGCCCGCCGCCGGTCAGCTCGACCTCGACCTCCCGCCACGCGGCGGGCCCGGACCTCTGTCCGGCCGCCGGAGTCGCGCGAACTTCGTCGTCGGCCACCTCGGCGAGCGATTCGCCGTCCGCGCCGAGCAGCGTGACGGTCTGCCGGAGCGTCGTGATGGCCGCGACCGGGGCGAGCCGCTCGCCGCGCGTGCTGGCCCGGACTAGGTTGGCGAACTCGGCTGGCACCCGGCGGCCGGTCCGGCCGAGGGGCAGCGCCAGCTCCTCCCGGCTGGCTCCGCCCGCCGGCAGCTTCAGGTGCCAGCCGGCATCGTGGCCGCCTTTGCGCCTGCGCAGCGTGATGCCGGCCCGCAGCAGCCGCAGGTCCGCGGTGTCGTAGTACTCGGCTTCGAGTTGCTCGAGCTCCGGACCGCGGGTGTCACGGACACCAGGCAGGCCGTCCAGCCGGGGCAGCTGCGTGTCGGCCTCGGCCTCGTACTTGGTCTCGGTTTCGCGTGCCATCTGCTATCAGTACCCAGGCTCTCTGCTGATCAGGGGCTGCTGGCCCAGTTCGGCGCAGAAGTCGGAGTTCATATCTTCGGCGCTACCCGGAGCCGCTGGCCTAAACGTAGGGCAGCCGGTCATTCAGATTTGCGCGGACCGCGCTGGCGCGGGGACCCGATAACCGTTATCCTGTTGGCAGTGGCAGCTGCACAGCCTGCCCGCTTCCGAGCCGCTGGCGGCCCGCGCCGTCGGCCGCGACGAGGACAAGGGTCCGCGACTCGCCGTGCGCTAGTTCGTCCTGTCTGGTCACACACCTAGGCGGGCAGACGCGGGCAGACTCGCCGGGAATGATGATCATGACTCAGGACAAGGCGCTCAAGAGCGCCATCAGGGCCCGGATGGCGCAGGCCGGTGAGCCGTACAACGTTGCCCGCCGGGCGATTCTGGCCGATGGCGAAGACGCTGGCGCTGCGGACCGCCAAGCCGACGGCCGTGCGGCCGAAGATCGGGCCGCCGAGGCCGGCCAGGAGGCCGTGTACGGGCCGGACGCGGGGGAGGACTTCTACGACCGGTATGTGCGCGAAGCCGCCGAGGCGGGGGTGCCCGCCGTGGAGGCGCACGCCCGGATAGCGGCCGAGCGGGCCCGCGAGGCCGCAGAACAGGCACAGGTGGCCGCCGATCTGGCCCAGGAACACGCGGACGAGGCCGAGGAAGCCGCCGGGCTAGCCGAGGAGCGAGCCGAACTGGCCGCGGAATCGGCCAGCATGGCCGAGGACTGGGCCGACCCGGGCGAGCAGCAGCAGGCCCGGCGCCGGGCCGAGGACATGCGCGAGCGGGCGGACCGGGCAAGGGAGGAAGCCGACCGCGCTCAGCAGACAGCCGAGCACGCGCAGGAGCGCGCCGACATGGCGGCGGAGGCGGCCGAGGCCGCGGCCGAGGACTGGAACGAGTCAGAGGACTGGAACGAGTCAGAGGACCGGAACGAGTCAGAGGACTGGGTCGAGCCCGTCGGTCCGCACGTCCGCCACGGCGGCGGCGGCCCGCGTCCGCCCCGGCCACCGCGGCCGCCGCGCGCGGCGCGGCCGCCAGTGGGGCCGCCGTGGCGGAGCCGCGGCTGGGATGGCGCGGAGCGGATCACCGAGCGGGTAGAGGACCTCATGGGACGGCTCGATGAGTTCCGCCGCCGTACCGACGAGGCGATCGACCGGATCACCCGCGACCTCGGCCATCCGCGCGAGCGCGACTGAAGGCCAGCCGGAAACAGGCTGGTAGCCGGGCGACAAGTACGGTCCGGCTACCAGCTGGCTGCTGCGGCCCGTCACCTGCGAGCATCGCCCGAGCGGCAGCAGTGATCAGCGCTCCGGTTTGGCCGGGGCGTGCCGGGTACCTGCGCTGAATGACTACGCCAGGGCGGCCAGACGAGACGCGGGACGAGCGCGCCGACCGCAATCTGGTGGACCTGCTGCAAGAGCTCCGGGTCGCCACGCTCGGCGTGCAGGTACTGTTCGGCTTCCTGCTCGGGCTGCCGTTCACCAGCCATTTCAGCGCGCTGCACACGTGGCAGCGTGGCCTGTACGTCGCCACCCTGATGCTGTCGTCGGTCTCGGTGGTGCTCCTGGTCGCGCCCGTGGCCTATCACCGGCTGCTGTTTCGCCGCCACCAGCTCGAGCACCTCATCCGGGCGGCCAACTCCCTGGCGATATGCGGGCTGGTTACCGTCGCGCTGGCCGTCGCCTGCGCGGTCCTGCTGGTGACGAGCTACGTGCTGCCGGGCGCGCCCGCCGTCGCGCTCACCATCGTCATCTCGGTGCTGTTCGCGACGTTCTGGTTCGCGCTGCCGGTCGCGCGCCGTCGGCAGATCGAAGAATCGCGGGCCGGTGAGGGTCAGCGGGACTCGGACATCCGGTCATGACCGGGCGAGCCAGCGGCGCGCTGGCGCGGCGCGACAGTTCACCGCGGAGCTCTTCCCGCCGCATGCGCTGCGTGAGTACGCGCTGCTCGCCGACGGCGAGCGCGGCGCGCTGATCGGGCCGAAGGGTGACATCGCCTGGATGTGCGCGCCGTGCTGGGAGTCCGGCTCGGTCTTCTCCTCGCTGATCGGCGGCAGCGGCGTCTACGCGATCTGGCCGGCCGATCGGTTCACCTGGGGTGGCTTCTACGAGGCAGGCTCGCTGATCTGGCACAGCCGGTGGGTGACCGACGCGGACGCGATTACGGAATGCCGGGAGGCGCTCGCCTTCCCCGGCGAGCCGGGGCGCCTGGTGCTGCTGCGCCGGGTCATGGCGTGCAACGGAACCGCGCGGGTCCGCGTCCGGCTGCAACCGCGGGCCGACTACGACCGGCGGCCGCTGCGGCAGTTGCGCCAGGACGAGGCGGGCACCTGGACGGGCCGGGTCGGCGACCTCTACCTGCGCTGGTCCGGTGCGGTCGGCCAGGCGACCGCTGCCTCACGGCAGCGCGGCGCGTTGCTGGAACTGACGTTGCGGGTAGACGACGGCCGGCACGCCGACCTCGTGCTGGAGCTGTCTGACCGCCCGTTCGACGGCCCGTCACCTGACCCGGACGAAGCCTGGGCCGCCACCGAGTACGGCTGGCAGCAGGCCGTGCCGAGGCTGGAGAAGGTGACCGCCCGGCGCGACGCGGTGCACGCCTACGCGGTCATGCGCGGCCTCACCAGTGCCGGGCACGGCATGGTCGCGGCCGCGACCACTAGCCTGCCCGAGCGGGCCGCGGCCGGCCGGAACTACGACTATCGCTACGCCTGGATCCGGGACCAGTGCTACGCCGGCTCGGCGGCCGCCGCCGTGGGCGGCCACCCGCTGCTCGACCAGGCCGTCCGGTTCGTCGCGGCCCGGCTGCACGAAGACGGGCCGAAGCTGCGGCCCGCCTACACCACAGCCGGTGGTCGGGTCCCGGACCAGGCCGCTCTGCGGCTGCCCGGCTATCCCGGTGGCTTCGACCAGACCGGCAACTGGGTCAACAAGCAATTCCAGCTGGACGCGTTCGGCGAGGCGCTGCTGCTCTTCGCCGACGCGGCCCGGCTAGACCGGCTAGATGCCGACGCCGCGGCGGCCGTGCAGGTAGCCGCGGCCGCGATCGAGCAGCGCTGGCAGGAACCCGACGCGGGCATCTGGGAGATCGACGACCAGGCCTGGACCCACAGCAGGCTGACCTGCGCCGCTGGTCTTCGGTCGGCGGCGGCCGCGTGCGTGCCAGGGACCTTAGGGGGTCGCTGGATCGCACTCGCGGACGCCATCGTGGCCGACACCGCTAAGCACGCGCTGCACCAGTCGGGCCGGTGGCAGCGATCGCCGGCCGATCCGGGCCTGGACGGCGCGCTGTTGCTCGCGGGCTTGCGGGGGGCGGTGCCCGCGGACGACCTGCGGACAACCGCGACGCTGGCGGCCTACCAGGATGAGCTGGTCAGCGAGGGATATGCGTACCGGTTCCGGCACGATGAGCGGCCGCTGGCGGACGCGGAAGGCGCCTTCCTGCTGTGCAACTTCGTTCTCTCGCTCGCGCTGCTGCAGCAGGGCGACGCGGTCGAGGCAGCCCGGTTCTTCGAGCGGGCCAGGGCCGCTTGCGGGCCGCCCGGCCTGTACGCCGAAGAGTTCGACGTGCACCAGCGCCAGCTACGCGGGAACCTGCCGCAGGCGTTCGTGCACGCGCTGCTGCTGGAGTGCGCTGGCCGGCTGAGCGCGGTCGTCAGGCTCTGACCCGCAGGAACGCGCCGCCGGCCGCCGCGAACGTGGCCGCGATCCCGGCATCGGTCAGCAACGCCGGCTGCAGCTGCGCGTCCTCGGCCGCGAGCGCGACCATCGACCCGGCGTGCAGCAGATCGGCCGCGGTGCCCGCGCGGATCAGCCAGCGGGTGGGCACCGCGCCGCAGACGACCGCCTGCAACAGGTGCCGGGCGCCCAGGATCCGGCCGACGAAGCACGCGCGGCGGCTCGGCGGGCGGCCAGTCCGGGTCGAGATCAGCCGGCCGGGCGCGCAGATCAGGGCCACGCCGTAGGCGGCCCGGGCCGCGCTGGCCCACCGGGATCCCGGCAGCACTGGCGCCGGGCCCGCGGCGGCGGAGGCGTGCGTCACCGGCGCCGCCCGGCGAGCGCGAGCGCCACGCCGGCCACCGCGGTCCCGGCCGCGGCGAAGGCGGTGGCGGACAGGTGGTGCGACAGCCACAGCTGGGCACTGCGGCCGTGCGCCTGGTCGTCGAATGTCCCGCGCGCGCCGTGGTCGGAACCGGCCGGCTCGTCGACCGGCTTCAGCAGGTTGTCCAGCCGGCCGGGGTCGTCCGGCTCCTGCGTCTGCTGCGAGCTGTAGCCGGTCCTGGCCAGATAGCGATCGAGCACGCCGGGCGCGAACTTGTTCGCTATCAGGGTCGCGGCGGTGCTGCCGCCGACCCAGTACTCGCGCCGCGCCGGATGGTCGGCGGCAAACACGACGCCGCGGGCGGCGACTTCCGGCTGGTAGATCGGCGGTACCGGCTGCGGCTTGTCCGGCAGCTTGGACTTGACCCACGAGAACTGCGGCGTGTTGACCGCGGGCATCTGCACGACGGTCACCTGCACGTGGGATCCCTCGTGCAGCAGCTCGCAGCGCAGCGACGAGGTGAAGCCGTTGATCGCGTGCTTCGCGCCGCAGTAGGCCGACTGGAGCGGGATGCTGCGCTGGCTCAGCGCGGACCCCACCTGGACGATCGTGCCGGCGTCGCGCGGTCGCATCCGCTTCAGCGCGGCCATCGTGCCGTGCACAAAGCCGAGATAGCTGACGTCGGTGACCCGGCGGAACTCGTCCGGCCCGATGTCGGCGAACGGCGCGAACACTGAGGTGAAGGCCACGTTGATCCACACGTCGATCGGCCCGAGGGCGTCCTCTATCTGGCTTGCCGCGGCGTCGACCTGGTCGTAGTCCGACACGTCAGCGGTCACCGCGAACGCCGTGCCGCCCGCCCGGGTAACGTCGGCGGCCGCGCCGTCCAGGCCGCCTGCCCGCGGGCGATGAGTCCGACGCGGTCGCCGCGCTCGCCGTACAGGCGCGCGGTCGCGCGGGCGATGCCTGCGCTGGCGCCGGTGATCACAACAGTCTGGGTCATGGGGTTCCTCCACGGGGGTTGGATGGAGCGGGGGGGGGAGTTCTGCAGCGCGCGACGCTCGCGCTCAGCCGCGCTGGTAGGCCGCCGCGTCGGCGGCGCGGAAGTCCAGGCCCAGACCGGGCCGGTCCGGGTCCGGCGTGAGCTCGCCGCCGTCCGGGCTGAGCGCGCCGTCGAACAGCATCCGCTCGATCCGCTGGTGATCATGGAAGTACTCGACGTGCCGGAGGTTCGGCACGCAGATGCCGACGTGCGCGTGCAGGTTCGGCGCGCAGTGCCCGGAGACCTGCAGGTTGCTGGCGGCGGCGAGGCTGGCCGCCTGCAGGAAGCCGGTTACCCCGCCGCACCGAGTGACGTCGATCTGCAGGCAGTCGACGGCGCCGGCGTCGATCAGCCGGGCCGAGTCCGCGAGCGTCCAGCTGTACTCGCCGGCCGCTACGTCGGGCAGGATCTGGGCCCGGATCAGCGCCAGCCCGGCGAGGTCTTGGGATGACACCGGCTCCTCGAACCAGGTGACGCCGTAGCTGGCCAGCTGCCGCCCCATCCGGACTGCCTGCGCCCGGCCGTAGCCGCCGTTGGCGTCGACGTAGAGCTCGGCGTCGGCGCCGATGACGTCGCGGGCGAGCTCGACCCGGTGCAGATCCCGGTGTTCCCTGCTGCCCCAGGACTCACCAATCTTGATCTTGACCCGCGGTATCTGCTCCTTGCCCACCCAATTCGTCAGCTGCTCGCGGGTGCGGTCGTCGTCGTAGCTGGTGAATCCGCCGCTGCCGTACACCGGCACTGTCTCGCGGGCCCTGCCGATGAGGCTCGCGAGCGGGTAGTCAAGGATCTTCGCCTTCAGGTCCCACAGCGCGATGTCGACCGCCGAGATCGCGGTGGCCGCGACCCCCTCGCGCCCGATGTTGCGGACGGCCCTGGACATCGCCTCGTTGCTCGCGGGCACGTCGAGGGCGCTCCGGCCGCGGACGGCGTCGGCCAGGATCCCGGTGATCAGCGGCTCCGCGGCCGGGCTGCCGTACGTCCAGCCGATCCCGGTCTGGCCGTCGGCCTCGGCCCAGACGAGGACCATCGTGGTCTCGGTCCAGGTCAGGGTGCCGTCCGCCTCCGGCGCGTCGGTGGGTATCACGTACGTCGCGGCCCGCACCGCGGTCACCGGGACACTGCTGGTCATCGTTTCCTCCAGGGCCCGCGGCCCGCCGCCGGGTCAGCGGGCGAGCGCGCGCTCCAGCTGGGCCTTCGTCATAGTCGACCGGCCCTTGATGTTCTTCTTCCTGGCCTCGGCGTAGAGCTGCGCCTTGGTCCGCCCGCCGGGCCCCGAGCCCGACCGCAGTCCACCGCGGCGAGCCGACGAGATGTCCCGGACCGAGGCGTCGCTGGCCGTCCGCGACTCGCCGGACCTGGCGCGTTCCTTGTTGACGGTGCGCGCGGCGATCTCAGCGGCTCTGGACGGGCTCCGGCCGCTCTCGCGCTCGCTCTCCTTGATGTGCTCGTACTGGCGCTCGCGCTTCGGGCTTGATCCGCGTGGCATGGCTGCCCCCTCCTTCGCTGAGATACCGGGCTGCTTGTGCCAGCCCGCTACCCAGCGGCCCCCCGGCTACACGCGGTGCGGCGGTTCGCGCGGCCACCGGGGTCAGGCGGGATCGGCGCCGGGCTCGCCGTCGGCCTGCCAGGCCGAGATGACCTGCTCGCACACGGTCACGAGGCCGGACACGTTGGGGAACCCGGCATACGGAGCCAGCATGATCAGCGTCTCGCGCAGTTCGTCGGGAGTCAGCTCGAGCCGCCGCAGCGCGGCGCGGGCCTGGATCTTCCACACGTCCGCCTGGCCGCTGGCGGCGATCACGCCCATCAGCAGCAGCCGGCGGGAACGCAGATCGAGCACGTCCCGGTCCCAGACCTCCGCGAACAGGCTGCGCATCATCACGTCGTAGAACGGCATCGTGCCTTCCGGCAGGTCGACAACGTCGCCGGCGTAGACCTCTCGCATCTTGGCCGCGCCGCGGTCGTACCGGCTGGGACCTGCCTCGGTCATCGTCGGTTCCTCTCTGCCCGCCGCCGTCGCCACCGGGGCTCGCAGCGCTCGCCGCGGGCCGTGCGGCCCGCGGCGCGCCCACCATAACCGACTTCTCGCACAGTCCCTCGCGCGTGACCCCGGTATGGTGATCTGCGCCCTGGGGCGCGTGCGCTGTCAGCCAGAACGCCCTCGGCTCGGCACAAGGAGCTGTTTGACGTGGGAGACGAGCGGAGCCGCTGGGACCGGTTGCGCCGTTCGCTCTGGCAGCCGCCGCGACCGCACGGCGAGCAGCCGCGCGAACGCGTCGTCGGCCCGCTCGAGCTCTTCTACGATCTGGCCGTGGTGGTCCTGGTCGGCCAGGCCGCGCACCGGCTCGCCGGGCACCTCACCTGGTCCGGGCTGGGCGAGTTCGCCGTGATCTTCACGCTGGTCTGGATCGCGTGGGCCAACGGCAGTCTGCATCACGAGCTGCACGGTCACGAGGACGCCAGGGCGCGTAACACGTTCCTGCTGCAGATCCTGCTGCTGGTCGCACTCGGCGCGTTCATCCCGGCGGCGGGCGGTCCGCGCGGCGCGGCGTTCGCGGTCACCGCGGCCGTGCTGTTCGCGGTGCTGGCCCTGCTGTGGCTGCTGGCCGGCCGCGCCGACCGCCCCGAGTACCGCCAGTCGAGCCGTAAGTTCGTGGTGGTGACGGCTGCCTGCGCGGTCTTGCTGGCAGCTACGGCATTCCTGCCCGCCAGCGCCCGCGTGTGGGCCTGGGGCGGCATCGACGCCGTTTACCTGGCCGCGTTCACCATGCTGATCGTCGTCGCTACTCCCGTCCAGGCGGCCGCCCTCGCCATCACCGACGCGCTGATCGAGCGGTTCGGACTGCTGATCATCATCGTGCTGGGGGAGACCCTGACCGGAGTCGTCCAGGGGCTGGCCAGCGAGCCCATCAGCCCGCTCACCCTCTGCGTCGGTCTGATAGCGGTCGTCGTCGGCTTCGGGGCCTGGTGGACGTACTTCGACTTCGCGGGCCACCGCCACCTCGGTGCGACGCGCGCGGACATGCTGCGCTGGATGCTCGGTCACCTGCCGCTCACTGCGGCCATCGCCGGCATGGGCGCCGCGATGGTGAGCCTGGTCGGCCATGCCCACGACGGGCGCACCCCGGCCGGCACCGCGTGGCTGCTGTGCGCGGGCGCCGCCGCCGTGCTGTGCGCCACGATGCTGATAGCGGCCAGCCTTGAGGCGTGGGCCAGTGAGCGCTGGCTGTATCAGCCGCTCGCCCGCACCTGCGTCGTGGTGGCGGTCCTGTGCGTCGGCGTAGCCGCGCTGCGGCCTGCGCCGGTGATCGTCGGCCTTGCCCTCGTCGTCCTGCTGAGCATCCCGTGGGTCCTCGCCGTCGTGCTCCGCCTGAACACCGCGGCTGGCTCGCCGGCGAGCTAGATTCACCCCGCGCGAGCTGGGCTCGCCGCCCGTCAGGTGCACGAAGCCCAGCAGCGCCGCGGGGTAGACGAAGTATCCCCACCGGCTCGCGGGCGCGAGGACGAACAGCAGGGCGAGACTGACGGCGAGCCGCCAGGCTGATTCCTTCAGGTCCGCCGGCGGCCGGATGATGAGCGACGCCGCCAGCGCCAGACTGGCGGCGCCGAGCAAGCCGATCGCCGCCCAGCGGCCCGCTGGTCCGAAGGTGGCGAGCAAGTGCGCGGGCAGCGGGCTGGCCGCCGCGGTCTGGTAGCGAGTCAGGCCGAGCGGGAACAGCACGGTGTTCTGGACGAGCGCCTTGGGGGCCATCACCGCGGCCGGTGCCGTGGCCACCGCCACCGCGATCGCGGTGCCGCCAGTCGCGGCTACGAACCTGATGGCCGCCCGGCCACCGTGCCTGACCGCCAGCATTGCGGCGAGGATCGGCAGCGCGGGCCAGGCCGTGGCCTTGATGGCGCAGGCCGCGCCGAGCGCGATGGCAGCAACCGGCTGGAATCCCGGCCGCCGCGGGTGCGCGGCGGTGCCGGCCAGGGCCAGACTGAGCAGCGCCAGCACCGGCAGATCGGTGAGTCCGGTCGTGAGCGGCAGCGCCAGCATCGGCGAACCCAAGGCGAGCGCGGCGCGACGCAGCGCGCCGCGCGGATGGGCGATGCGGAACGCGGCGGCGAGGGCAATCGCCGTCGTGATGCCCAGCCAGAGCCTGGGGTTGCCGGCGGCACCGTGCAGGCCGGCCGCGGCCGGCAATCCGAAGATCGTCATGGCCGGCTGGTACGGGTCGTACTGCAGGGCGTGCGAGATTGTGGCCGCGGACAGGTACGGGGTGCCGTGCTGCAGGAGCAGAGCCGCGGCCCGGGCGACGACCGTCAGCGAGCTCTCGCCGGCCTTGGGCATCCGCGCGCCCAGCGCCGCCTGGCAGGCCAGCGGGGTCGCGATCGCACCGGCTAGCGCGATGATCAGCGCTGCCTCGCGGCCCCGCCGGCAGTTGGCGGCCGCGACCGCGGCCAGTCCGTACCCGCCGCCGCCGACAACCCCCAGATCCGCTGGACCGGCTGCCCGGACATCGCGGTGACCAGCACCGCGAACGCGGCGAACGCCGCGTACCAGGCGGCGGCCGGGCGATCGCCGGCAACCAGCGGCGTCAGTACCGGACCGCCCGCGGCGGGAGCGCAGCGACGATCGGGTGGTCAAAATGGATCTTGCCCACGCCCGACGCCCCGCCCGGCGAGCCGAGGTGGCTGAAGAACTCGACGTTGACCCGGTGATAGTCCCTCAGCTCGCCCGGCAGATCGGCTTCAAAATAGATCGCGTCGACCGGACAGACGGGCTCGCAGGCGCCGCAGTCGACGCACTCGTCGGGCTGGATGTAGAGCATGCGCTCGCCCTCGTAGATGCAGTCGACCGGACACTCCGCGATACAGGTCCGATCCAGCAGATCGACGCAGGCTGACGTGATGATGTAGGTCACCCTCGATACTCCTACTCGGCGTGTTGGCCGAGATCATGTCGTGATCTCAGGGCTTTTCCTGGAGCTGGTTACTCGCCGCCGATAAAACTAAGGCCGCGGCTCATTTCCGGATACCGACGAATTCCCCTTGGGGGACGTCCGGCCCCCGGGGTCCCTGCGCCGGGGGCCCAGCATTCGCAGGCAGCAGGCCGAATGCGTCGGCAACGGCGAACGCTCCGGATCGGTTGCGGACGCCAAGCTTCCGGAACAGCCGGGTCTGGACGTTCTCCACCGTCTTCGGCGCTATCCCCAGGGCCCGGGCGGTCTGCCGGATCGAGTGCCCCTGCGCGAGCGAGCGGAGGATATCGCTCTCCCGTGCCGTCAGTTCCGGTATCTCCAGCCCGCCGGCGACGCCGTCCTCCCAGCGGGCGCGCACGGCGCCGATCAGCGGCCGCATCGGTGCCGAGCCGACGACGAGATAGCCCTGGCTCACCATCCGCAGCACCGACAGGAAGTGATCGTCGATCCGGTCCGCCGGCAGCAGCGCGGTGGCTCCGCAGGCCAGGGCCTCGGCGACTTCTGGCGGGTCTACTGGCTTGCTGTGGACGAGGACCGCGGGTATGCCGAGCTCCGCGACCAGGTCCCAGTCCGGCTTGGCCGGGTCCACCAGTGCGGCCACGATCGGGCCGCGATGCGAGCGGGCCCAGTCCGTCTCGGCCACCGGCCCGTGCGAGCGGATCACCACCAGCGGCAACCGCGCCGCCACCAGGACCGCCGCTATCCGATCAAGGACGGCGCCTTCCTGGCCAGATACCACGGTCAGGACCAGGGAGTTCTCGTCGTCGTTCGCCCGCATCCGGCGGACCGGGCTCGCGTTGCGGTCCAGCATGCCGAGCGACGCCGCCCTCGACACCGCATGCGCGCTGCTGCTGACGTCCAGCTTCGCGAAGAGGCGGCGCTTGAGATTCTCGACGGTGAGCGGGCTGATCCTGAGCAGCGTGGCGATCTCGCCGACGCTGTGCCCGGACGCCAGCAGAACGACGATCTGGACTTCGCGGTCGGTCAGGCTTCCCGGCGTTGTCCGCGCGTGCCGCGCCTTGCGCGGCCGCAGCAGCGTGAGCAAAGCGGTGAGGCCGTGCGACTCAGGCACGAGCGAGGTGACCCCGGCCCGGCACGCGGTGGCGAGATCCTGCTCGGTCGCAGCGCGGTAACTCACGATCACGTTGAGCTCGGGGAATCCGCGCCGCAGCTCGCCGACCAGCGCGGCGAACTCACCCAGCCGGGGACCTGCATCGAGGATCACCACGTCGGGTTGGCGCAGCCCGCATAGCGCGACGACGCTGTCTGCCTCGGCCACCTTGCCGACCACGGTGATGTCTGGCCGGATGGCCAGGCAGGCCGACAACGTGTCCCGGAGCAGCCGGCGGGACGACTGCACGACTATGCGGATGGTAACGCGAGCGGGGGGCGCGGCCATCGTTACCCTAGATTCCGTTATCTCCGTAACTGGCGGATTAGTGAGGTATCGCAGTCTACGCCGGATCAGGGCCCAACAATGGCGAGTTCTCTGTTATTCATGACGTGTTCTGTTACCAGAACGTGATTCAGTTCAGCTTTTGCTTCGGCGCCGGATCGGCCAGCGGTTGAGAGCCGGCGGGCCGCTGCGATCCTGACGTGCTCTTTCGGCTGAGGTGCGGTTCGCCGCGCGCCGCGGGCGGCCGCGGACCCCCGGGGGATTGCCGTCCCCCGAGGGCTATTGGTCCCTGTCCGGGTCGCGCCGGACCGTCCTAGTCTGCCGCCGGGTGCGGGACCTGGGTTGTCCGCGCCCTGCCCGACGCCCGCGCGCGAAATCTCGGCGGGTTGTTTGCGGCACTGGCCTTCCGTAGCTGGATGTCCCGAGTCACACGAACGGAGATAGATGCCATGCGCACCCGATGGTGGATGGGCCCCGGTCTCGCCGCCGCGGCTGTCGTCGTCCTCGCGGCCTGCGGGACGAGCAGCCCGGCGGCTCCGGCCACCCCCGATCCGGCCACGCCGGTGGTATATCAAGGCCATGCCGGGTCTGGCTCGGTGGCGATCAAGACGATGAGCACGAGCAAGGGAACTGTGCTCGTCACGACGGCCGGGCTCACGCTGTACTGGTTCGCCAAGGACACGCCGGGCCGATCGCATTGCACCGGCTCATGCGCGACGTACTGGCCGCCGGTCATGGGGTCGGCGACGGCCTCGGCTGGCACGTCGCTGCCGCACGGATTCGGGACGATCAAGCGGACGAACGGCAGGCGCCAGGCCACCTACGACGGTCATCCGCTGTACACCTACACGGGTGACACCGCCGCGGGCCAGGTCAACGGCAACGACCTGAACGCCTCCGGCGGTCTGTGGTGGGCGGTAACCCCATCCGGCAGGGGGCTCAAGGCGGCGGCGCCGACTCCGTCATCGTCGAGCTCTGGCAGTAGCACGGGCGGCTGGTGACCCTCCGCCCGCGCTCGGCCGGTCCGCACGCGGAGTGCCGTCGCCTCCCGCTCTCGCGCCGCGCGTGCGGCCTTCGGCCGGTCCCGCTGACAGGTCGGCGCCCCACCCCCCGGGGGTTTTCCGTCCCACCCGGAGATGCGCGTCCCGGTGCGGAAGCGACCGGGAGGGCCTACGTTATGGCGGCAGGGAGCGATCTGCAGCGTTGCGCCGGGGCCAACTCGTGGCGCATTTACTGTCGGAGGCCGCTGGTGCCTGAGCTCCGTAGGTCTGACGTTGACCCGTTGCTGGCGCAACCGGGTTCGGTGGCCGAATTCTGGCCTGAAGCGGACGGGTACGGTCCGGCCTCGCTGGAGGCCCAGTGGTGAGTGTTGCCCCAGGCAGGCACAGGAGGCCTGGGCCGGAGCTGCAGCAGGCAGGCGCCGGGATGCCGGTCAGCTCAGCCGCATACCTCCAGTCACCCTCCGATGCTGTCGGCCTGCGGTCCGACGACATGCGGGATACGGGAGATGGCGGGGCCGCCCCGTGGCCGCCGCAGTGGGACGCTCCGCCGCCCGAGCTGCATCCCGACCATCCGTCGGCGCCTGTGCCGCGGGTGCGGGTGTCGGGGACGCCGCCGCGGCGACCCGATCCCGGCAACTTCGCAACTCCAGATAATGCGCCGGAACATTACCCTGGGGGGTCGCCCTATCCTCCGGCCCGGAACTACAGCACCGGCCACGGCTACCCTCCGCCGCGTGACAACGGCATCGGCTATGCCAATCTCCCGGCACCGCCAGGCGACCCAGGTCCGGGTTACGCGCCCGCCCAGGGCTATGACAGCGGCCGAGACGACGGGCCCGCCCCGCGCATCCAGCCCCATCCTGGCTACCCCGCAGCCAGCGGCTACGGTCAGAGCCAGGGCTATCCGCAGGTTTCCGGACCGCGGGACGGCCCCGGCCGGCGGCTCTACGCTGTCCCCGACTCCTATGCCGCCGGCCCGAGCTACACCAGCCTGGCGGGCGGGCAGATGGTGCCGTTCGGCGGCCGAGCGGCCACGCTGGCTGAGCCTGCCTGGCCAGATGATCCGCAGGACAGCGGCTCGCTCGCGCTTGCCGAGCAGCTGCTGAGCAACGCCGACAGCCAGGCGGCCACGATCACCCAGGACGCATGGGGCCAGGCCACTGCGATCCGTGCAGCAGCCGAGCAGGACGCGGCCGCGATCCGGCAGCAGGCCACGGCGATCCGCGAGGCAGCCGAGCAGGAGGCCGCCGAGATGCGGGCGGCCGTCTTGTCGATGTCGGAACAACTGGGTCGGCTGGCCGCGTACGTCACTGACAACTTCGCTATCCCCAGGGATACGCCGACCGCGCTGCGCACGGGCGCTCCGGCGGCGCTGGTAGCGGCACCTCCAGTCGCTTCCCCGCCCGTGCCTGCAGGCCCGGCCGCCAGGCCGGCACCACCGGCCACCCGGCCGGTCGCCAAGCCCGGGAAGTCGACCGCCCAGCCTGCTACCGGGACCCGGGGCCGGCAGGCCCGCACCGCACGCAAGATGGCCGCTGTTCTCGCAGTCGCGGTCATGGTGGGCCTCGTCAGCGGAGGTTCTGAGCTTGCGCTGCACGGAGGCCGGTTCTTTATCTTCCGGGCGAACGGAGCGGGTGCCACCGAGACGGGCCCCACCGAGAACCAGGGTCCGGGCCAGCCGGATGCTCCGGGTGCACAGCACGCGCACCCGGCGCCGGCCGGTAAGCATCACGCGCCGCAAGCACGGCAGAACAAGTAACCGGACGCCAAGCTTAGCCCTGCGCAGCCAGATGGCCTGGGCTCTGGTCGCACACTCAAGGCGGTCACGCTGGGGGATGAGCCAGAGGAGGCAGGAAAGTGAGTCAACGGGACGCGATCCGAGACGGCTATTACTACCCGGATTCTCGCCACCAGGATGCTCGTTACCCGGAAGCCGCGTACCAGGTCCCCTACCAGGACGCTCCTGTCGCGGACGACGATCGCCAGGAGGCCGCCTACTATCCGGGCTACGAGGACGAAGGACTGCCGGAACCGAAGGCCAAGCGGATCTCCGTCGATTCCTGGATGGCCCAGCAGTCCTCGCGCTTTCCCCGTTTCAAGAGACGGACGATCGCGCTGTTCTTCCTGCGCCTCCCGGCGTTCGTCCCGTGGTTCTTCATCATGCGCGGCTGGTACTCGCTCAACGCCAAGGACGTCCTGACCCTGTCCGAAGCGGACGTGCTGGGGACCGGAGGCGAGCTCGCCTTCCTGGTAACGGTCTCGATCACGCCGCTGATCACGCTGACCGGAGCGCGATGGTGCGCGCCGCTGCGGCGGTGGTACGGGATCTTCTTCGCGCTGATCGGGACCTCGGACGCGATCACCGCGGCCATCACGACCTCTTTCGCCGGCGGCGTTTTCGGGCGGCTGGCCGGCCACACCTTCCTCGTCACCGGATTCCTCATCATCCTCATCGCCGCGCCCGTCCTCGCGACGGCCAACACCCCGGCGCAGCGCAGACTCGGGACGTACTGGAAGAAGATCCAGAAGCTGACCTACATCATCTGGGCCATGATCGTCATTCACCTGGCCCTGCTCGACGGATTCCGTCCCTTCGACGGGCCGCAGGGAGATGGTGACCCCGTCTTCCACCAGCGCCTTTATCAGATTGTGGCTGTCAGCATCCCGCTGGTCATACTCCGGCTGCCGCCGGTGCGCCGCTGGATCAGCGACAAGCACGCGGCCGGCCAGCGATGGAAAGTCTGGTGCACTATCGCGCCGATGGCCGCCCTGTACCTCCTCGCGTTCGCGTTCATCATCAACGAGGAGATCTTCACCGGCCTCCAGGTCCTGACTCTGCATCCCCCGGCCAACTAGGCAAATCCAAGAAACAACAGGCCGCGAACCAGCGGGAGATGGCTTACTGATGAACGCCCGGTCCGACACTGAGGCCCCGAGAAGAAACGTCACCGGGTTCCTTCTGCTCGCGGTGCCCTCCCTGCTAGCAGTGGGTTTGCTGATCCTGGCAGTCCCCTACTACGCCGGCGCATCGGCCAGGATCGCCAGCCTCTACACGAACGTCGCGGGCCCGGCCAACCTGGCACTCGAGCCCGCGATGGCTGGCTACACCCGGGCTCAGCACCACAACCTCGCGGCGGCCAAGCTGGATCTGTCGAACGAGGCGAAGGCGGAGGCCTCGTTCGACAACCAGCTGAGCCAGATCACGTTCCCGCCCGGCGCCGGTCCCCACGCCGACCTGCTCATCGCCGCCGACCAAAAGCGGGCCAAGCTCATCAAGTCGCAGATGCAGGCCAGGACACTCAGGAAGTTGCGATCGTTTGACGCCCGCATCCAGGCCGCCGACGCCGCCGTCGAGGCCCAGGTGACGATCATCCGCAAGGATCTGGGCCTGCCTGCGGCCAGCACGCCGCTGTACTGAATGCGGCTGGGCCGGCTCGCCGCACCGCGCGGCCACCACCGTGCGCAATTCGCTTGTGCTTCAGGTACGGTCGTCCTCACCCGGCCGGGTCCGGCACCGGAATCTGTGCCGGTCCGGCCGCGAGTTCCCGCCTGCTGACTGCAGGTCAAGATCATGGGTAAAACCGCCCCCGCCCCTGGCCGTCTTACCCACCAGGGAGGGGACATAGATGTTTTCCTGGCAAGTTCAGCCTCGTGCCGGACACCGCTCGAATCCAGGTGGCCGCCACCGCAGCGGCGGGGGATCGGGACGGCGTGCACTGGCAGTTCGGACTGCGGCTGGCGTCACCCGATCCGGCCGCGGGGTTCATGCGGTCGACCGGGCTGGGGCAGCCGGACCCGGCCGGACGCGAACCGGCTCCCGGAGACGGACACGAATCGCGTTGCCACTGAATAGCCGAACTCCGGTCTGTCACTGAGCGGGAGCCGGGGGAGGGTGGCGGAAAGCCTCCCGCGGTGCTGCGATGGCATCGGGACCAGGCGGTACGATGTCGGCCGGCACGCCGAAGTCCCACAGTTCGAGCACTGACCAGACCGGCACCGCGCGATCGCCGGACGCCGGCTCGGGCAGCACCGCGATCCGCCGAGACCGGCCAGCGGAATCCAGCCATACCTCGGCCGGGATCTGAGTGAGCGCGCGATAGGGACCGGCGGGCACGGTGATCCCGGCGAACACGGCCGCATCGGCCTGAGCTAGATCGACTCGCACGCGATAGCGGGTCGCGGTCACGCCCCGGACGACTTCCGGACCGACCTCAACCGCGTCCCGGGCGCCGAACAGCGCGTCCAGCGGCCACAACGGATCGTTGACCGCCCGCGGTCCGTCACGGTCACCCAGGAAGAACCCGGTCCAGGTGTCAGCCACCCGTAGGTAGGTGTTGGCGCCGTCGTAGATCATTTCCTGCGGTTCGGCGAGTTCAGCCATGTCGTCGTCGGCCGCGACTTGATGCTGCTCGATGAACTCAGCGGCGACCCCGGCGGTGAACATCGGCACCTGCCGCACGCGCGCCCGCCGGGCCGCGAAGTCAGCGATACCCTCGCAGCGACGATCGGCTTGCTCTGGTACGGAGCTTGATGACCAGGCGGCGAACAGCCGAGCAGTCCCAGCGGCCACCGTTCGGGTCGCTGCCGCCATAACTGGCTCGTCAGGGCCGCACACGTATTCACGATACAGTCGCGGGCCGCCGGCTCGCCGTTGCTGCGAGATAGGTTGGTCTAGGCCTGTCGCGGCCTGGCTCATCACTCAGTTGGCCGCTCCACCGGTATGGACGGCGGCGATCCCTGGCGTCGCCAGACCGCGGCGGCACTCCAGCCAGAATCCGCGCACTGCACTGGTCAGGCGGTGGTGGCGAGCACTAGCGGCAGGACCCCGACGGCACCCGCTTCGCGCAGTCGCATCGCCGCGACGGTCATCGTCCAGCCGGTCTCGATCCGGTCGTCTACGAGCAAGACGGGGCCGTCAAGCCGGGCCAGGTCGGTTCGGATTGCGTCCGGCACGGCGACGCTGCTCCAGACCGCACGCAGTCGCTGAGCGCTGTTGTGCTGGCGGGCGGGTCGAGCCGGCTCGGCGGCATCGAGCGCGCCGAGGTAGGGCATCTGGCCGATCTGCGCGATCTGGCTGGCCAGGCTCCCGATGAGCAGCGGTCGGGTACCCGACGGCATTGACATCACCGCAGCCGGCCGGTGGGTCCAGTCCCAGGCGGCCAGCACCTTGACCACGGCGGCGATCATGTCGTCGGGTACTGGTCCGTCCGGGTTCGCCGCTTGCTCGCCGGCATCGTCGATCGGCGGCTCGCCGGCGAGTAGCGCGCGCAGCCTGGGCCCCCAGCCGAGATCGGTCAGCCGGCCGAGGGCGCGGCCGGCTTCGGCGGAGATGTCGGCGCCGATCTTGCCTGCGATGTCGATACCGAGGTCACCCATGCCGGTCGGCCACATCTTGCGCGGCGGGATCTCGGTGCCGGGGCGCAGCAGGTGGTCTCGTGCGCGGGCGGCGGTCTCGGTCACCGCGTCCGGCCAGCGCTGGTGCGTGCAGTTGTCGCAGCGTCCGCACGGCGCCGCCGCCGGGTCGTCGAGCTGCCGCCGCAGGTACTCCATCCGGCAGTCGGCCGTGGCGATGTAGCCGAGCATGGCCTGCTGCTCGCGGGCCCGCTCGGCGGCGACGCGGGCGTAGCGGTCCGCGTCGTACGCCCACGGCTGTCCCGTCGTGGTCCACCCGCCGGAGACCCGCCGGACCGCGCCGTCGACGTCGAGAACCTTGAGCATCGTCTCCAGCCTGGTGCGCGACAGGTCGACGCTGGCCTCGAGCGCGGCGGTCGACAGCGGCCGGCCGGCCGAGCCGAGCACCGACAGCGTGCGGCGAACGACCGACTCGGCCGGGAACGCGAGCGAGCCGAAGTACGCCCAGATGTCGGCGTCTTCCCGGCCGGGGAGCAGGATCACGTCGGCGTGGTCAACCGCCCGGCCTGCCCGGCCGATCTGCTGGTAGTAGGCGATGGGCGACTGCGGGGCCCCGAGGTGCACGACAAAGCCCAGGTCGGGCTTGTCGAACCCCATCCCGAGGGCGCTGGTAGCGACGAGCGCCTTGAGCTCGCCCGCCAGGAGCGCCTCCTCGGCCGCTAGCCGGTCGGCCGGATCGTCCTGGCCCGTATACGACGCGACGTTCAGGCCCTCGCCTCGCAGGAACGTGGCGGCCTCGCGCGCCCCGGCGACGGTCAGCGCGTAGACGATGCCGGAACGCGGCAGCTCGGCGAGATGGTCCGCCAGCCAGCCCAGGCGCTGCTGGGCCGTCGGCAGCCCGACAACGGCCAGGTGCAGGCTGTCCCGGTCCAGGCTGCCCCGCAGGACCAGCGTCTCGCCGTCGTAGCCCGCGCCCAGCTGTTCGGCGACGTCGTGGCTGACGCGCTCGTTTGCGGTCGCCGTCGTCGCGAGCACCGGCACGTCAGGCGGCAGGTCGGCCAGCAGCGTCCGGAGCCGACGGTAGTCGGGCCTGAAGTCATGTCCCCAGTCAGAGATGCAGTGCGCCTCATCCACCACGAGCAGGCCCGCCGACGCGATCAGCTTCGGCAGCACCAGATCGCGGAAGCTCGGGTTGTTGAGTCGTTCCGGGCTTACCAGCAGGACGTCAACCTGCCCGGCCGCCACCTCGGCGTAGATCTCATCCCACTGCTCGATGTTGACCGAGTTGACGGTGCGGGCGCGGATCCCGGCCCGTTCCGCCGCGGTGATCTGATTGCGCATGAGCGCCAGCAGCGGCGAGACGATGACCGACGGGCCGGCCCCGCGGGCTCGCAGCAGCGCGGTCGCGGTGAAGTACACCGCTGACTTGCCCCACCCGGTCCGCTGCACGACCAGGGCGCGAACATGATCAGCTACGAGCGCGCGGATCGCCGTCCACTGATCATCCCGCAGCCGCGCGTCCTCGCCCGCGAGCACCTGCAGGCACGCCTGCGCCTCAGCGCGCATCGGATCGGCTGGCTTCGGATCGGAGGTCATGAGCTCTTAGTATCAGGCACCGCCGACACCTGGGCGCCCGGTTGCGGTCGGCGGGCTGCCCCGGCCTGCGGTGCGACGTGCCGGGCGAAGGACCGGATCGGGCTCGGATGTGAACAGCGGCGGAAGCAGCGTCAGCATCAGCAGTGACCAGACGACGTGCGCGATCGCGGGTGCCGCGACGCCGCCGGACCGGCGGCGCTGCGCGCCGAAGATCAGGCTAGTCACGGCGCCGCCGAGGACCAGGGCCGGGTTTCTGGTCGAGACCGTGGCGGCGGTATAGACGGCGGCGGTCGTGGCCGCCGGATGGTCCGGCCCGGCCGCGTCCCACAGCGCGCCGTGAAAGTACAGTTCCTCGGCCACCGCGTTGAGGCACGCGGTGAGCAGGACAAGGCCGGACGGCCCGGTATCCATGTAACCGAGCACGCTGCTGATCGCCCGGTTGAGCGTCGGATTCCGCCGGGCCACCCTGGCGGCCGCGTAGAACAGGCCGAACGTGCCGGCGCCGGTCAGCACCGGCTCGGCCAGCGAGCGCAGGCCTGGGCTGGTGAAAGCCGCGCCGGCCGGGAGCGGGCCGGACGCCAGCGCACCGCCCGCCCAGGTGCCGGCGAGACCCAGGGTCAGGGCGAAGAACAGCGGGTCGTCGCCCTCGGCCGCCAGCGACAGACCGAGCAGGCCCGTTCCGGCCGGGAGCGTCGCGCCGACGACGCGTCTGCGCCGGGCCCGCTGCCGTTCGCTGCGACCTGTCACCGGGACCTGCCGTGCTCGCGTTCACGTAGCGCCGCGCGTACGGCATCGTCGTAGGGCGTGAGCGGGAACGGGACGAGCTCGCGAATGGCGAAATCGCGCACGACGACCTCGTTGGTCATCGAATCGATCAGCGACCGGCCGGTGGCCGGATCCACATCGGTGACGAGCGTCAGCCAGAGCGAGGAGAGCCAGGGCGTGAGCAGCGGCACGGCGATGATCGGCAGCGAGCGTCCCTTGATCGCGGCCACCCGGCGGAGCATGTCGCTGTAGCGCATGACGTCGGGGCCGCCGACCTCGTACACGGCACCGGCGGACTCCGGCCGGATCAGTACTCCGATGAGATAGCGGATCACATCGTCGATCGCGATCGGCTGCGTCCGGGTGCTGACCCACTGCGGGGTGATCATGGCCGGCAGGTGCTCGACCAGCTGGCGGGTGAGCTCCCAGGAGATGCCGCCGTCCCCGACAATGATCCCCGCCCGGAGAACGGTGACGGGCACGCCGCCCGCGGCCAGCATCCGCTCCACCTCGCGGCGGCTGCGCAGATGAGCCGACAACTGCTCGCGCTCGTCACCCAGGCCGCCGAGGTAGATGATCCGCTGCACCCCGGCCGCCGCCGCGGCCTGCCCGAACTCGCGCGCAGCCAGGGTGTCCTTCCGGGCGAAATCGGCGTCAGCCAGGGAATGAACCAGATAGTAGGCCGCCTCGCAGCCGTCCATGGCCGGGCCGAGGGTGCCGGGATCGTGCACATCGCCGAAGACCGGCAGACCCGCGCCGCGGTAGCTGTCCGGGTGCCGGGTCATGGCGGCGACCTCGTGTCCGGCCTGCGCCAGGGCAGCGGTCAGGCGGCGCCCGACAAAGCCGGATGCCCCGGCGACTAGGACTCGCATCAGACTGCCTCCCCCTGGCTGGCCGGCCGGATCGACCACCCGGATAAGTCACTAGCTCGTGTCGCCTGAACCAAAAAATGTCGCGAAACTGCCCGCGACGGCGGTGACCACGAAGACCGCCCACGCTTCGAGGCAGACATCAATTACCTTGCCGACCGAAGTCAATGGGTTGGTCATACTTGACGAAACGGTGAGCAATTGCACGGAGCAGAAAAAGGCCGCATCACCCAGTCCATGGATAGAACCGCCTTTCTTTCCGCTCTCGAATACCCAGATGAGCACGGTGCCGATGACGAAGATCACAACTGACAGGCCGAACGCGATTACCAGGCGCGCGAACAGCCGCCGGTGCCGTTCCCCGACCGTGCAGAGCCTCGACAGTTCTTCTCGTATCACCGCGGAGTCCCCTTCCGCCCTGCGCACCAGGTCACGACGCTGGTGGGCTCGGGAGGTGGGATCTGGCCCAGTCCACCATCTCGGCAAAGGTGGCCCGAATGCCGGGTGCCGAAGGATCGCCAGCCAGCCGGGTGACGGCCCGCATCTGTTCGACCATCGCCTTGAGGACCGGCGGGTCGGTGATCTGCCGGAGCGCGGGCCATTCGTCGGCCTCCTCGGCGGCGGCGTGCTCGGTGACACTGGTGGCCAGATGCCCGAAGGTGGCATTGAACTGGTCGGAGTCGACGTCCACCAGTTCTAGCGAGCCGATGGTCTGTCCGGCCGTCTGTTCTTCGGCGATGCGGTCGTTGGCGGCCCGGTCGTGGGCCCCAAGCTGGCGTAGAGCCAGCGGATGGATGGCCCGTTGTTCGGCCGTCTCATGCAGGGCCAGCGTGAGCCGGAGGGTGTGAAAGGCGGCCGCCCGGTGCTGTCCGGACTGCTGCCGGACGGCCTCGAGCAGTGTCTTCACGTGTTCGTGCTGCGACCTGAGGACGGCGATGACGTCCCCGGCCGCGGGCGGCGAATACCTTTCCGGCCGGTGCGCGGGCCGTGATTCAGGGCCAGGTCCGGGCCCGGCCGGGCCCTGCTTCACGGCCGCGTCTGGTTTGCGGACCCTGAGCCGCAGCACAGTGAGCAGGCGGTCTTTCCATCTGGTCATGCCGTCTGGCTACCCCGCAGTCGGCGGGACAACCTGAGCCGCGGCCTTGGCTCGCATCCGGAATGCCAGAATGCTCCGGTGGAGACCGCAACGCAGACGCTGCACCGGCTCACGTCGATGGGCCAGTTCGACGAAGCCCGTGCGTGGGATCCGCCGGTAGACGACCCGCGCGTAGTGCGCGACCTCGTTGTCAACGACGTGGAGCAGCTGCCCTGGTTTTACAAGCGGTACCCGCAGTCGCTGCCGCGCCTGCAACTGCCGACCAGCTTGCCGGCACGACGGCGGCCGCAGTTGACGTGCTCGCCGGAACCGCGACCGTAGCGCGCGCCCAGCTGAGCCTGCCGCAGCTGTCGCGGCTGCTGCACTTGTCCGCTGGGGTGGTCCGGGTCACGCAGCGTCCTTACGGCGATCATCTGTTCCGGGCCGCCGGATCGGCGGGCGGCAGGTTCCCGCTGGAGGTTTATGTCGGCCGTGCCAGCGGACAGCGTGGTCGCCGCGGGCCTGTACTGGTATCACCCGCAGGATCATTGCCTGGTGCTGGTCGGTCCGCCGCCGAGCGGCGACGCGCCTGCCGTGGTCGTCACCGGCGTCCCGTGGCGGACGGGCTGGCGTTACCGCGAGCGTGGTTACCGGCACGTCTACTGGGACGCCGGCACGATGCTGTCGCAATTGCTTGCCGCTGCCGACTCGGCCGGCATCGCGGCACGGCTCCACACCCGTTTCGGGGATCAGGTGGTCGCTGCGCTCGTCGGCGCCGACCGCGTCCATGAGTGGCCGGTGGCCGATCGTCACCCTCGGCGACGGCGCGCCCAGCGCTCGCCGCAGCCGGCCCGGCAGCTAGCCGGCGCGGTGGACGACGCGCCGGTTGAGTTCCCGCTCGTCACGTCCGCGCAGCGGGCCGGTGACCAGGACGCGTTCGGCCCGGCCTGGGACCGTGGCGCGCCGGCTGACGTTCCGTCGCACGGGGGTGCTCCGGTAGAGGCTGTCGTCCTTGCGCGCGGGTCGCAACGGCTCATGAACGCGGCCCGCGGACTCCCGGAGGACGTGCTGCGCACGTCGCTCAGTGCGGCGCTGCGGGGAATCAGCGTGCCGCACTGGGTCGCCGTCCACAACGTCGACGGGATCAGCCCGGGCCTGTATCGCTGGCCTGATCTGCGGACGCCAGTGCGCGCTGGCGCGCTGCGCGACGAGCTTTACCGTGTCTGCTGCGACCAGGGTCTCGGCCGCGACGCCGCTTTCGTGGTGATCGCCGCGACCGACATCAGCAGCATGGACGACCGGCAGTATCGCGAAGCGCAGCTTGCGGCCGGCCTCGTCGAAGGGAGGCTGCACCTGCTCGGCTATGCCCTTGGCGCGAGCGCATCTGGCATGACATTTGCGGATGGGCTCCTGCCAGCGTTGCTGGGCGAGCCGCTGGACGGCCTATTGCTCACCTGCGTGGGTGTTCCCGAGTACGCGTCGGCGGCTGGCGGCATGCCGGGCACGCCGACCGCCGTACGGCAGGTCACCCCGCGCTTCTGACCACGAGCGTTACGAGGAGGAAGTCGCAATGACAACCGCCATTGGCAGGGTGACCTGCGACATCACGATCTCGGCCGACGGGTACTCGGCCGGACTCAACCAGACCGAGGATCGCCCGTTCGGCGACGACGGCGGCGACGGCTCGGGCGGCGGCTTGCACGCCTGGATGTTCGACACTCCCGCGGAGAACCGGGCCGAGATCGCCCACCTAACCGCCGCGAAGGCATTCATCATCGGGCGCAACATGTTCGGCCCGGTGCGTGGCGAGTGGGATCGGCAGTGGAACGGCTGGTGGGGCGACGATCCGCCGTTTCACGCCCCGGTCTTCGTGCTCACCCACCACGCGCGCGAGCCACAGCCGATGGACGGCGGCACGACGTACTACTTCGTCACCGACGGAATCGAGTCGGCACTGGCCCAGGCCCGCGCGGCAGCGGGCGACGGTGATGTCGCGATCCAGGGCGGCGCCACCACTATCAACCAGTACCTCGCCGCCGGCCTGATCGACGAGCTGCGGCTGCACATTGTGCCGCTCACCCTCGGTACCGGCACGCGGTTGTTCGCGGACGTCCCGCCGCTAAAACTCGAGCAGGTGACGTCGCGGGCGGCGAGTTCGGTCACGCACGTGACCTACCGCGTGCTGTCCTGAGCCGGACGTTCACTGCGCTCACTCAGCACATCGCCGGGGCTGGGCGCTGAGATCGAGGGTAAGGCCCGGGTATTTCTCGCGAGCCTGGCGCGCTACCGCTCCGGACTGCCGCTCGCCAGCGTGGTCGACTGGACCAAGGGCTACTGAGGAGGCGATGGTGGGGGATCCTGGCAGCGGACCGGCGGCGGAAGCGCTGCGTCGGCTGGACTGCGTCGAGTATCCGGTGCACGTCTACCGAGATGAGTGGGGGATCCCGCACGTCCGGGCGCAGTCCGGCCACGACGCGTTCGTCGGGCAGGGATATGCGCACGCCATGGATCGCCTCTGGCAGATGGACGCGAGCCGGAAGCAGATGCAGGGCCGCTGGGCCGAGTGGGTCGGTGCGCCCGGCGTTGCCGCGGACATGCTGGCGAGGCGACTGCGGGTCAGTGCCGCCTCCGTGCGCGACTACGCGGCTCTCGGCCCGGCGGCCAGGGCGATGGTCGACGCGTACACAGCGGGTGTCAATGCCTACCTCGATACGCATCCGGACCCGGCCGAGTACCAGCTGCTGGGGAGTGCGCCGGAGCGATGGGAGAGCTGGCATTGCATCGCGGTGATGCGGCAGCGCGGCTACCTGATGGGCTCGGTGTGGTTCAAGCTGTGGCGCGCCGCAGCCGTCGGGATTCTCGGCCCGCAGGACGTCGCCAAGCTGCGCTACGACGACAGCGGCTTGGACCGGCTGTGCATTCCGCCCGGTGCCGACGCCAGCCGCTGGATCGCCGGTCTGACCGACCTGCGCGAACCAATTGAGGCCCTGAGCCTGCTCCCGTTCGCGGCGGAGATCCAGGGCGGGAGTAACAACTGGGCGGTGGCACCGGCCCGCACGACAACGGGCCGCGCGCTGCTCGCGGGCGATCCGCACCGCGCTTTCGAGCTGCCTGGCATGTACGCGCAGCTCCACCTGAGCTGCGATCAGTTCGACGCCGTCGGCCTCACCGTGCCCGGAGTGCCCGGTCTCCCGCATTTCGGCCACAACGGGCAGGTGGCGTGGTGTGTCACGCATGCCTTCGCAGACATCCATGACCTGTACGTGGAGCAGTTCGACCAAGCCGATCCGGCGCGTTACCGCTACCAGGACGACTGGCTGACCGCCACGACGAGCACGGAGGAAATCAAGGTCCGGGACGCCGGGGCAGTCCCGGTGCAGATCACCGAGACGATCCACGGCCCGGTGGTCGCCGGAGACCCGGCCAGCGGTGCGGCGCTGACCCTGAAGTCGGTCCAGTTCTTCGACGTAGACCGCTCGTTCGACTGCCTGCTGCCGATGCTCAGAGCCGGCAGCGTTGACGAACTCTTCAGCGCGGTGCGGGGCTGGGGACTCATCGATCACAATCTGGTGGCTGGCGATATCGCCGGACACATCGGCCACCTCGTCCGGGCGGTGATCCCGCGCCGGCCCGCGGTGAACGGATGGCTGCCCGTCCCGGGCTGGAGCGGGTCGTATGAGTGGGACGGTATGGTCCCGGCTGAGCAGATGCCGCGCGTCGACGATCCGGCCCGCGGCTACCTCGTGACCGCTAATAACCGGGTCGTCTCCGCCCTCGACGGCACTGGCGGCTACTTCTGCACTGATGCGCATCCGCCGCACCGGGCCAGGCGGATTGAGGAACTCCTGGACCTCGCGGTGCCGGTGTCGCCCGCGGACATGGCCGCGATTCACCACGATGATCTCAGCCGCCCGGCTCAGCTTTTCCAGGCCGCACTCGCTGACGTCATACCGGCCAGCGCCGGGGCCCGCGCGGTCAGGGATCTCCTGCTGGCCTGGGATGCACGCATGTCGCCAGACTCGGTCGGCGCCACCTATTACTCCCGGCTGCGCTGGACGCTGAGCCGGATGGTCGGCGACCTTTCCGGGCTCGCGCCCGCCGCGCAGGACACACCGTTCCAGTTGCCTGGCCGCACGTCCGCTGTCAGCCAGCTCTGGTGGGTGCTTCCGGCCCTGCTGCGCTCCGGCGACGTCGCACTCAGCGGCGGCCGGAGCTGGCCGGACCTGCTGGCTGAGGCCCTGGCCACGGTGGCGGGCGAGGCCGACGGCGAGCCGTGGCGTGATGTCCACCCGGCGGCGCTGTCGCACCCGCTGACCGCGCTGATCCCGGCCGCGCCCGCCGCGCTCAGCCGGACCGGCGCCGGAGTCGGCGGCGACAACGAGACAGTGTGGGCCAACGGCTGCCGGGCGGAATCGGGCACTGCCGCTGTCTACGGAGCCGTGGCCCGGTACGTCTTCGACGTGGGTAACTGGAATGCCTGCCAATGGATCGTGGTCGGCGGTTCAGCCGGCGATCCTGCGAGCCCGCACTACCTCGACCAGCACGAGGCCTGGTCCCGGTGCGAGCTCATCCCGATGCGGTACGACTGGGACGTTATCGCCGCAGTCGGCGAGCCACTCATCCTCCGGCCAGGAAACAGTATCCGAGGAGCTGAAACATCATGACCGTGGCGCTTCCGGCTCGGCTGCGAACCCAGGCCTACATCAACGGCGACTTCGTGGCCGCCGCTGACGGCGCGACATTCGAGGGCCTGGCCCCGGCGGCCGGCCGGGCCATCGGGACCATGGCCTTGAGGCGCTGGAGCAGTACACGCAGGTAAAGACGATCTGGCTAGCCGGGCCAGACCAACCAGAAGGACTGGGATCAGATGACCACACCACGGACTCCAGATCTCGACTACCTCGCCGATCGCGCGCTGTTCATCCGGCTGGAGACGCTGCGCTTGACCCGCATCGCCGGAGCGGGCCATTACGGCGGCACGTTCTCGGCGGCCGAACTGCTGTCCGCGCTGTACTACTACAAGCTGAGAATCGATCCGACGCGCCCGGACTTGCCCGAGCGGGACAGATTCGTGCTGAGCAAGGGGCATGCCGCGATCGGGCTGTATCCCGTGCTCGCTGACCTCGGATTCTTCGATCCGGCCGAGCTCGACTCCTACACCAGGCTGGGCAGCCCGTTCGGCGACCATCCCGACATGCGCAAGGTCAGGGGCATCGACTTCAGCTCTGGCTCACTCGGGCACGGGCTGTCGATTGGCGTGGGCATGGCGCTCGGCGGCCGGGTAGCGCACCGGGACTTCGGCGTCTTCGTCCTCGTGGGCGACGGTGAGCTGGCCGAGGGCCAGGTCTGGGAGGCGGCCATGGCGGCCGGGCACTTCCGGCTCGGCTCCCTGACCTGCATCGTCGACCGCAACGAGCTCTGCATTGACGGACCGACCGAGGACGTTATGGCGGTCGAGCCGATCGGCGACCGGTTCGCCTCGTTCGGCTGGCAGGTGCAGCGGGTTGACGGGCACGACCTGCATGCGGTGACTGCCGCGCTGGACCAGATTGACCCGGCCCGGCCCGGCCCGCCGCAGTTGCTCATCGCGGACACGGTCAAGGGCAAAGGCGTGCAGCGGATGGAGAACGAGCTCGGCTGGCATGTAGGCAACCTCGGCCCGGACGACTACGAGGACGTGGTGGCCGAGCTAACGGCCAGCCGGCGTCCGGTGACCGCCGGGAGCAGCCGGTGAGCGCCGCGACGCCCGGCGCCGCCGGCCAGGATCAGAGCGAGGTATTCCGCGGGGTCAGCCCGCAGTCGGCGAGTCGCCCTGCGACCGGGAAGGGCATCGCGGCGGCGTCGATCCCCGCCTTCGTCGCCGGAGCAGAGCTGGCCGATCTAGCCGAGACCGATCCCAGAATCGTGGTGCTGACCGCCGATCTAGCGTCCGCGAACCGGCTGGCCGAGTTCGGCGGCCGGCATCCGGACCGCTTCATCGATTTCGGCATCGCCGAGAAGAACATGATCACGGCGGCCGCGGGGCTCGCGTCTACTGGCCTTATCCCGTTCGCCGGCACGTTCGCATCCTTTGCCGCGCTACTCGGGATGGAGCAGATCCGGACGGACTGCGCCTACCCGCGGATGCCGGTGCGGATCCTTGGTCATCACTCCGGCATCTCCCTGGGTTTCTATGGCACGAGTCACCATGCACTAGAGGACCTGGCCGCCATGCGTGCTATCGCGGGGCTTGTCGTGGCGTGCGCAGCGGACGGCAATCAGCTGCGGGCCATGCTCCGGGCGTCGCTCGACGTGCCCGGCGCGATGTACATCCGCCTCGGTCGCGGGCGTGATCCCGAGGTGTACCCGGCGGTGCCCGATCCGTTCGTCTTCGGCCAGGCGGCCCGGCTCCGCGAAGGCACCGACGCGACGATCATCGCCACCGGCTCACAGGTGCATCCCAGTCTCATCGCGGCTGAGATCCTGGCTGGGCGTGGGCGCTCCATCCGGGTCGTCGACATGCACACCATCAAGCCGCTCGACGTCGACGAGATCATCTCCGCTGCTACCGAGACGGCTGCGGTGGTGACGGTAGAAGAACACAACGTCATTGGCGGCCTGGGCGGAGCTGTCGCGGAGGTTCTCGCCGACCGACGGCTCAGCATCCCGTTCTGCCGGCACGGCATTCACGACGAATATGCCCTGATCGGGCCGCCTTCAGATCTCTACACGCACTACCGGCTCGACGGTCCGGGTGTTGCGGCCGTCGTGGCGGAAACGTGCGGGCTGGGGTAACTTTCCGGTTCGCCGCGGGCCAACGGCGCAATGGACGCGCTAGAGCCGCGCTGGGGCCGAGATGAGTCCGGGGCCGGCGCTAGCATGCCGTGCATGACAGAGGCCAACGACCAGGGCGCCGCCCCGGCGACCGCGCCCGACGAGCCCGGCGAGGCACAGTTCGGGCCGCACCGGTTCTATCCGGGTGAAGGCGGCGGCAGCGCGGAATTCAGGGATGCCCGGTTCGACGTCGCCGATCTTCGCGGCGCCCGGTTCACCGACTGCGACCTGACCGGCGTGACGATCCGGGACGGCTGGCTGGTCAACGTCAGCATCTCCGGCTTGGTCAGCGACCTCACCGTCAACGGCGTCGACGTCACCGACTTCGTGGAAGCCGAGCTGGACCGGCGGCACCCCGAACGCGTGCAGTTCCGGCAGGTTCAGACGGCTGACGACTTCCGCGCCATGTGGGACACCATCGAAGTGCTCTGGGCCCGGGCAACCGAACGAGCCGGACGGCTGCCTGCGGCTGCGCTGACCGAACAGGTTGACGAGGAATGGTCGTTCGCGCAGACGCTCCGTCACCTGGTCTTCATCACCGACGCCTGGGCGAGCCGCACCGTGCTGGACGAGGCGAGTCCCTATCACCGGATCGGGATTCCGCAGAGCTGGTACCCGGCGGCGGCCGCAGCCGCGCTGGGCATCGACCTGGCCAGTGAGCCTCATTATGACGAGGTCCTGGGCGCCCGGCGGGACCGGATGGCTGTCGTCCGGCGGATCGTGACCGGCCTGACCGATGACGATCTCGGCCGGCCGTGCCAGCGGTCGCCGGCGCCTGGCTATCCGGAAGAGGAGCGCCCGGTCGCCGAGTGCCTCGCCGTGGTGATGAACGAGGAGATAGAGCACTACCGGTACGCGGTACGCGACCTCGTTGTTCTGGAGTCTCGGTAGCCAGCACGCCGGCTGCCCGCCATGGCTGTTGTGCTGGGCCGGCTGCACCGGAGCGGTACCCCCGCTACCGCCGACTACGCCAACCCACGCGTCGGCTAGGCCGCTTTGCGCTGAGTGGCTGCGGCGTATGCTGATTGTGCTGTATCCGCTTTGGCAGCCCGAAAGAGTTCCGGACCTGGTCCAGACCACGCGCCTGTTTTGAGTTCCGCCTTGCTGCATCTTCTAGATCGCGAGGCGTGCGATGAGCGCAAGGGTGTCTCCCGGCCATTTTGCGGACCGCGACAGCTTCCGTCAGGTTTCCTCTGCGTCGGCACAGGCCGCGGCGGAGCAGGCCAGTCAGCCGACAGTAACGTCCGCTGGCGACCCGGTGCCGCCTGACCGCGGTGTCGCGGCTGCGACCCGCGCATTCTGGCCGGGCGGCTATACGGGCAGGGTCTCGGGAGCAGCGCAGGGACGTCCCGCCGTTCGTGCGGGCCGGCGGTCATGACCGGCGGCGCGCCTGTGAGCGCGAGGGATGCCTTGCCCGCTGTCGGCCTGGTCTCTGGGCCGCCACCGGCGCCACCCTGCGTGACTTCAGTATGGCTGAACGGTCCCGACTGCGGCCTCGCGCGGCGCGAACTACCAGCGGCAGGCGCAGGTCGTTTTCGGCGCGGGCGGAGGATAGTCGGCACCGTGGCGTCCGCTGTCATAGTCGCCGCCATCTTCGGGTTGGCGCTGCCGCATTTCGCGTCCTACCGCAGCGTATGGGCCAGCGTCCAGATGATGACCTGGCCGGGGGTGTCGCTGGTTGCCATTGCGGCAGCGGTCAGCCTGGTCGCAGGCTGGCTGATCATCTGTTCCGTCCTGCCGTCGGTACGGCTGCGCCAGGCAGCGGTGGTGAATCTGGGTTCCACCGCAGCGGCGAACACACTTCCGGCTGGCGGTGTCCTCGCTATGGGCATCAGCTGGGCGATGCTCTCCAGCTGGGGCGTGAGCGGAGCCGACTACGTCCTCTACACTCTGGTGTCCGGTATCTGGAATGTCTTCGGCCGGCTGGGCCTGCCGGTCATCGCGCTGATGATCATGATGACGGTCAGCAGGCCGCAGACTGGCCTGCTCGCTGGTGCCATCGCGGGCCTGGTCTTGCTCGTCATCGTGGCGGTTGGCTTCGGCTTTCTGCTGCGGAGCGAGTCACTCGCGCTCCGCGCGGATGCGGCGCTCTGGCACGCACTCACGCTGGCGGCCCGGCTCGCACGCCGGGGGCCGCCGCCTTCCGCCGACGGGTGCCTGCAGGACTTCCGTGCGCGGGCCTGCGGGCTCATCGCCGCGCGGGGCTGGCGGATAACCGCGGCCACGGGCCTGAGTTCGCTGGCATTGTGGCTGGTCCTGCTGGCGAGCCTGCGCGGTATGGGATTGTCCCAGTCGCAGGTGCCATGGCAGACGTCGCTTGCGGCGTTCGCGTTCGTCCGTCTGTTCACTGTCCTGCCCATTACGCCAGGCGGTGCCGGCATCACGGAGCTAGGTCTCGTCAGCATTCTGGGCGCGGGCGCCGATCACAAAGTCGTCGGGCAGATAACAGCGGCTGTCCTTCTCTGCCGGGCTGCGACCTACTTGGCGCCCATTCCCGGCGGGGCGCTAGCATGCGTCGCGTGGCGGTACGCGCCCGCGCTCAGGCGCGGTAATAGCAGGTCATGGAGACTGCCGGACCGAGCGCCAGGACGTTCGCAACCTCCGGGTTGGCCAGGCCGCGGAGTCCCGCAACCAGCGGGAGATCGCACGCAGAACCATCAGACATTCATGCCGCAGTGAGCATGGTGTGCTACGCACAGCCAGCAAGGGAGCGCGCGTGGATCAGCTCAGCCTCGGTGTCATGGGCCGGTCGCGGAAGGAGAACGAGCGCCGGCTCGCGATCCATCCGCTGCACGTCGGGCGGATCGCTGCTGACTTGCGGGAACGTGTCTACCTGGAGCGAGGTTACGGAGAGCGCTTCGGCGTCTCCGACGAGCAGCTCGCGCAGAGCGTCGCCGGGCTTCGGACTCGTGCCGAGCTCTTCGCGGATTGCGATGTCATCCTGCTCCCCAAGCCGCAGGCCGCCGACCTCGAGGACATGCGAGCGGGACAGGTCTTGTGGGGCTGGCCGCATTGTGTTCAGGACGAGGAGATCACCCAGCTGAGCATCGACCGGCGGCTCACGCTGATCGCGTTCGAGGCGATGAACTACTGGGCGGCCGACGGCTCCTTCAGCCTGCACGTCTTTCACAAGAACAACGAGATGGCCGGTTACTGCTCGGTGCTGCACGCCCTGGAACTGGCGGGGGTGACCGGTGAATATGGCCGGCGGCTGCGGGCGGCCGTGATCAGCTTCGGGGCTACGGCGCGGGGCGCGGTGACCGCTCTGAACGCGCACGGCGTGAGCGACGTCGACGTGCTGACGCATCGTGCCATCAACGCGGTAGCCTCGCCGATCCACTCGGCGCGCATGGTGCACTTCGAACTGGACGACGATGACCCGAGCCGCTGCCACGTGCTGCGCGAAGGCAGCCGGATGCCGCTGGCGGCGTTCCTCGCCGAGCACGACATCGTGGTCAACTGCGTCCTGCAGGACACCGATGCGCCGTTGATGTTCGTCACGAGCGACGACCTGGGCTCCTTCGTGCCCGGCAGCCTCATCGTCGACGTCTCCTGCGATGAGGGCATGGGGTTCAGCTGGGCGCGGCCGACTTCCTTCGCCGAGCCGATGTTCACGGTTGGCGATAATGTCCGCTATTACGGCGTGGACCACAGCCCGTCGCACTTGTGGGACTCAGCTACCTGGGAAATCAGCGAGGCGCTCCTGCCGCTCCTGCGGCCGGTGCTGGCCGGTCCCAGGTCGTGGGACGCCGACGACACCGTCCGCCGCGCCATCGAGATCCGCGACGGTGTCATCCAGAACCCGCGCATCCTGTCGTTCCAGCACCGCTCACCCGGCTATCCGCACCAGCCGCTGCCAGCCTGACGGCAGGCCACGACCGACCTCGCCGATGGAAACTGGCCCCGCATGTCTTCTGGCGTGTTTGCCGAAACCGTCCCTGTCTGCTTGTGCCAGCCTGATCAGTTATCGTGTCCCGCCCCTGCCAGTCACCGAGGAACGTCGCGAGGGGCGGCCGGCCGGTTCACCCGGCGGGAGTGAGGCGATCCGCTGACGGCGGGTGAGCGCGCGGACCGGGGTAAGGCGGCGCGGGCGGCGGTGCCGCGCGAGAGCCATGCGGCCTTTGATCCGGTTGACCTGGCGCACGTTCAGACCCACACTGAACTTTGCCCCCCGGTAAGCCCTCCACGACGCCAGGACAAGAAGGGGACCGGCCAGGCGAGGTGCCGCTAGCCTTCAAAGCCGGCTTTCCTGACCGGTCCCGCAGGCAACCAAGAGCACCTAAAAGCGGGCCGCTACGGGATCGGGCACGCCTCGTGGATCCACTCGCCATTCACCCGGCGCCGCGCCTCTTGGGTGGCCTTGATGATGTCGCCGCACAGCTGGCAGATCTTGCCGGGAGCCCTCGCCGCGTTGGTATCCGCCTGCCCGTCTTGATCGTGCTCGCGGGACTGCTCAGATCCCTGTGAGGGAAGCGTCTGACCGGGATTGAAAGAAATAGGGACCGTCACTTGGACCACCCGTCTGCTATGACCGAGCCGCAACGTTCAGTGCTCATCTGCATCGCCCCGATCCGCCGCCGCGCGGAGGTTCATATCCCCCAAAATCGAGAGTACACGCATGCCGCCACGACCACCGTCGGCTGTTCAGGCTCCGCAAGCGCAGCTAGCGCGTACGGGCTGCAGCAGGGCCGCGCGACCTGGGGCGGCCCCGCATGCAGGACGGCGGGCAGATGACCGGGAGTTTGCTCGTGGGCGGCGGCCCTGAAATGCTTCGCTGATGGCTTCCTTTCCAGCGACGTTCGCTGCGGATGTCATCGGTCTGCCAGCTCGTGCCCAGTTCGAGGTGTTCCTCGATGAGCACCGCAGTGCACTCAATCACTGCCTGGACGGGCTGACCGAGGAGCAGGCGCGCCGGTCGCTGGTGCCCTCTCAGACCACATTGCTGGGCCTGGTGAAGCACGCGACCTTCGTTGAGAAGGTCTGGTTTGACGAAGCTGTCACATGCCGGTCACGTGCGGAGATCGGTATCCCCGCGACCTCGGACGAGTCGTTCATTCTTCATGACGACGAGACCATCGCCAGCGTCCAGCATGCACACCGCGAGGCATACGAGTCATCACGCCGCGCGACGTCATCCCTGGGTCTGGACGACAGGGTCTACGGCTACCGGCGTGGCCCGCTCCCGCTGCGCTGGGTGTACCTCCACGTCCTGCGCGAACTCGCTCAGCACTGCGGGCATGCAGACATCCTGAGGGAGCAGATCCTCAACGGGTAGCGCCGTGATCGGCTCCACCCGACCTGCCGCGCCACCGGTGCGGACAACGTCCCGGGTGACACTCGGCCGAGGTCGCCGCGACGTTGTCAGGCTCTGCCGACCGACTGGCCGGGGCGCCGGGGGACTAGCCTGCAACTGCCTGCGGTTTGTGATTCGTCACGTCTTCTGCCGATGCCGCAGCAGTACCCCCCGGAGGTTGGCTATGACCGGCGAGGCGATCCGTGACTTGCTCGGGCCTCTCATCGGCAAGTCCGGTTCGATCGCGATGCTGGTGAGCAGGATCGGGCACGTTGGTTTCAGCGCCACGGAGAACAAGAGGCTGACTGGCGTGGAGGTGCGCCCGGACGGACTCGTTCGCCTGGAGCGCGAGGCTGGGTGGGCGGTGGTCGACCCGGCCCAGGTCGTAGCAGTGATCTGGGACAGCGAGCCAAGAAAGTCCGTCGGCCAGCTTCTATAGCAGTCGGGTACGCAGTGGCTGGCGTTGCCACCCTGACCCTCGCGACGTGGCCGCCGCCGAGCGAGACGGGTCAAGCCGTGCTGGAGGCAGCCCAGATGTTCAGCCCCACGTCGACGGCGTGCTGGTCGATGGCCGCGAGTTCCGTTCCGGAGAACTCGGTGCGGCTGGCCGCGGCGAGGTTGTCCTCGAGCTGGGTCACGCTACTGGCGCCGATGAGGGCCGAGGTGACGCGCTGGTCGCGGAGCACCCAGGACAGCGCCAGCTGGGCCAGCGACTGCCCGCGCGCGCTGGCGATCTGGTTAAGCGCCCGGACGTGGGCGAGGTTTTGCTCGCTGATCTGGTCGGAGCTGAGCGAGCCGCCCGTCACCGCTGCGCGCGAGCCGGCCGGGACGCCGCCGAGATATTTGCCTGTCAGCAGACCTTGGGCGAGCGGTGAGAACGCAATGCAGCCGACGCCTTCCTGGTCGAGCACGTCGAGCAGGCTCGCGGCGAGAAGCCCGATTGCCGCCTGCATGGCACCAGCCACCGAGACTGTCATAGAAGTTCCAGAGCGCCGTCCTGGGCGCAGCCCTCGCCGGAGCCACGGCCCTTGGCCTCGCCGCCGCCGGCGGTCAGGCGAGTGCGACAACCGGGGCCGCCGGGCACCCCGCCCGGACAGCCAACGCTCATGGCGGCGCCGCCGTGGCGGCCAACGAACGGGAGGTGCGGGCGTTCCTCCACGATGTCATCAACGAGCACCACGGCGACCAGGCCGGCCGCTTCCTGACCAGGGACATGCAGTGGCATGGCGGCACCGTGGGCACGGTCAAGGGCCGCAAAGACGTCGCCGGGCTTTTCGCCGGTGTGGTGGCCTCCCTGCCTAACGCGCACGCGTCCATCAAGGACATCTTCGGCCAGGGCGACCAGGTCGTGGTGCGCGTCGTCGTGCGCGGCACACAGAAAGGCGCCCTTCTGGGCATCCCCGCCACCGGGCGCAACATCCACTGGGACGGCGTCGACATCTACCGCCTGCAGGGCGGCAAGATCAGCGCGATCTGGGCCGGTGACGACTGGAGCGCGATCCTGTTCTACACCGGCACCTACAAGGCGCCCTGGATCCCCTGATCCGCCTTCAACCGGCACTCGCCTGACCTCAAGGCGCCGCGGCCTTTGCTCGCACCGAACTCCGATTCGCGGCCAGAGCGAGATCTGGGATGAGATTTTCGCACCGAATATGCAGGCATAGCGATAAAGTCCCGGCACGGAGCTGAATCGCGAGAGCTCTTCCGCACCGCCCTCGATCCCGACAACACGCCGATGCGGGCTCATCTGACTACGGTCCGGGCCTGCCCGGCCGGCCGTTCCGAGGGGCTGCTATGCCTATTAATGCTGGCGACACCGCCTGGATGCTGACGTCGACGGCCTTTGTCCTGTTCATGATGCCGGGCCTGGCGCTGTTCTACGGCGGGCTGGTCGGGACCAAGAACGTGCTTGCGACCATGGTCCAATCCTTTGCCGCCATCGGCGTGGTCAGCATCCTCTGGGTGATCGTGGGCTTCACGATCGCGTTCGGCTCCAGCCACGGTGCCGTCATGGGCAGCTTCGACAACATCATGTTGCACGACATCGGCGGGGCGCCGGTGAGCTTCGCGCCGACGATTCCGGCGCTGGTTTTCATGGCGTTCCAGATGATGTTCGCGGTGATCACACCGGCGCTGATCGCCGGCGCGTTCTGCGAGCGGATGCGGTTCCGCGGCTACCTCGTCTTCATCGGGCTGTGGTCACTGATCGTGTACTGCCCGTTCGCGCATGCGGTCTGGGGCGGTGGCATCCTCGGGGCCGGCGGACTGCACGCGATCGATTTCGCCGGCGGCTCGGTCGTACACGAGCTTGCCGGTGCTGCGGCGCTGGCGACGGCCTTCTTCCTGCGGCGCAGCCGCCAGCTTGACAAGCCGCACAGCGTGCCGCTGGTCCTGCTTGGAGCGGGGATTCTGTGGTTCGGCTGGTTCGGGTTCAACGCCGGCAGCGCCCTGTCCGCCGGCCCGGTCGCGGCCTATGCCCTGGTCAACACCCAGCTCGGCGCGGCGGCCGGCATGCTGACATGGATGGGCGTCGAGTGGTGGCGCAAGCGCAAGCCCTCGGGTGTCGGCATCGGCGCTGGCGCAGTCGCAGGCCTGGCCGCTATCACCCCGGCCTCTGGCTACGTGCCGCCGTGGGCCGCCCTGGTCATCGGCATCACGGCCGGCGCGCTCTGTTATTTCGCCTGCCACCTTAAGGACGTTTTTCACTACGACGATTCCCTCGACGTAGTCGGTGTGCACATGGTGGGCGGCTTCGTCGGCGTCGTGCTCACCGGTGTCTTCGCCAGCCTGGCCGTGAACGCAGCCGGTGAGGCGGGCGGCATCGTTCAGCTGGGCCGTCAGCTGGTGCTGGCCGTGTCGGGCATCGTCTACCCGTTCGTGCTGACCTGGATCATCCTGTGGGTCACCGACAAGGTTGTCGGCCTGAAGGTCAGCCCAGAGGACGAGGCGGCCGGGCTGGACCTGAGCGAGCATGGCGAGCCTGCTTATGAATTCCCTACGGCCGTACTGGTCAGCGGGCCCTCGGCCAGCGCCGAGCCCTCGGCCAGCGCCGAGCCCTCGGCCGCTGCTTCCTAGCTGGCTTGCGCTTAGCCGACCTGGCAGCGCTGAATCCGCCTCTGAACCGGGCCTACGCGGTGTCGCCGGGCGAGCGCCCGCATCCGCCGGCACGCGGATCCATGCGCGCGTGTGACACACGAAGTGGCACACCCATACAGCATTTCGGCGGCCATGAGGATCTGTTCATCTGGTGTCAATCCGACGTGATGTGGTCGGCCAGGGCCTCGGCGATCGCGACGTATTCGCGGATCAGGGCGCTGCGGCGGGAGCTGTCCCAGGCAAGGCACACCTGGTTGAGCGCGATGTCGCGGCCGGGAATGTGGCCGATGTCCGGCCTGGTGTAGAACGTGGCGGTGGACAGCGGGAGGACGACTATCCCGTGCCCGGCGGCGACGTGCTCCAGCTTCTCTTCCACGGTCCGCATCGCGGGGATCGCCTTCCTTGGCCCTCCCCGGTGATGCCCTCAGGGTATGACACGCGCAGCAAAGGGTCTTGGACGAGAGGCCCGGCGAGCATGCAACGTGGAGACCGGCAGGCGAATCGCCCTGGCCAGGATCAGCCGAACGAGGTGTCCCATGTCACGCGTCTTGATCACCGGATCCTCCGACGGCCTCGGCCTGATGGCCGCGCAGCTGCTCATCAGCCAAGGGCACGAGGTCATGCTGCACGCCAGGAACCAGCGCGCGGGCGGCCGATGCCCGGGCCGCCGCGCCCGGCGCCGCGGGCGTGCTGGCGGGCGACCTGTCCCGCATCGACCAGATGCGGTCGGTGGCGCGGCAGGCCAACGACTCCGGCCGGTTCGACGCGGTCATCCACAACGCCGGGGTCGGTTACCGCGAGCCCCGCAAGATAACGACCGCCGATGGGCTCAGCCACGTGTTCGCGATCAACGTGCTGGCCCCGTACCTGCTGACGGCCATGATCACTCCGCCGCAGCGGCTGGTGTACCTGAGCTCGGGGATGCACCGGGGAGGCCGCCCCGATCTGGCGGACCTGCAGTGGGAGCAGCGGCCCTGGAGCCCGGCCCAGGCCTACTCGGACTCCAAGCTGTTCGACGTGATCCTGGCGTTCGCGCTCGCCCGGCGCTGGCCGCAGGTGCTGTCCAACGCGCTTGAACCGGGCTGGGTCCCGACGAAAATGGGCGGCCCGGGCGCCCCCGACGACCTCGGCCAGGCGCACCTGACCCAGGCGTGGCTCGCTGTGAGCGGCGATCCAGCCGCGACGGTGAGCGGCGCGTACTTTTACCACCGGGCCCGGCGCTCCCCGCACCCTGCCGTCACCGGTATCGATGTCCAGGAGGGCCTGCTCGCGGCCTGCGCACAACTGACCGGGACACCGCTTCCGGCGTCAGATCGGCCCCCCGCCGCCCGCTGATGGCACGAAGGGTCCACTGAGGAAAGCGAGCGTTGTCAATGTCAATCTCCACTGGCTGAGCTGCCCGCCGGCTCGGTGGGCCGTGCAGTCGATGCCTCTTCGACCGAGAATCTCGCGGCGTTCTTCGAGTTCGCGGGGGACTTCGACCACTTCGTATACACCGCGGCGGGGCCCCTCGTCTCTACTTCGCTCGCCGAGTACACCACGGATAAAGGTCGCGCCTTCTTCGAACTGCGGGTGGTCTCCGCCCTCGAGGCGATCCGCCTTGCGGTCCCGCACATCTTGCCCGGTGGGTCTATCACGATGACCAGCGGCACCGCGGCGTTCCGTGGCGGTGCCGGCTGGTTCCTCGGTTCCGCCGCATCCGGTGCGATCATCTCGGCGGCCAGAGCGCTTTCGGTGGAACTGGCGCCGATCCGCGTCAACGTGGTCGCTCCCGGCGTGGTCCGCAGCCCGCTGTGGTCAGAGATCCCTGAAGCCGACCGAGAAGCCATGTACGACAGCATCGGCCGCAGTCTGCCGCTCGGTCGCGTCGCCGAGGTCGAAGACGTCGCCAAGGCCTACCTGCAGCTGATGGACCAGGATTACGCCACCGGAACCGTCAGCGTCATCGACGGCGGCACCGTCCTCGTATGACCATGGTGACCGTGCCGTCTGGCCGGTAGCTCGGCTGGTCGCGGTCGGCACGGAAGTCTTGCCCGTGCATCAGCGTGTGCTGGCCCCGCCTGCGGCGGGCCATCCGATCGCGTCGAAGACTGCTAGCGGGTCGAGGTAGTCCCGCCAGTGCGCGATCTTGCGGCCGGAGATCGACAGCACTGAGATGTAGCGGTTGCGGTAGGCGTTTCCGGTCGGGATGGCGCGGCCCTGCGAGGCGTATTCGAGAACGACAACATTGGTGGCCTGGTCGTGGTGGATGGCCAGGTCAAAGCAGCGATCGAGGGTGAATGTGGCGCCGTAGGGGCGGTACAGCTCGGCTACCGCCTGGCGCCCTTCGACGCGGCGCGGGTAGCCAGGGACGGTGATGACGTACTCGAAGACGACGTCCTCGGCTAGCAGGTCGAAGAAGTGCTCACCGTCGGCCAGCCCGGCCACGCCTTCCTCGATGATCCGGAAGAACGGGTCCAGGGCCCGGAAGTCGGCGAGGTTGCTGACGGCCGTCATGGGGTCTGGTCCCTGGCCCAGGCCCAGGCCCAGGCCGCGGCCGTGCGCCGCGCGAAGTCAGCGAAGGTTGCCGGCGCCGCGCCGGTCACCTTCTCGATGTCAGTGCCGGGTCGCGAGCCGCGGCCGGACGCGATGGTCTCGGTCAGCACGCTGAGAACCGCCCCGTACTGTGCCGGCACCCCTCCAGCCACCGCGCCCGCGACCCAAACAGCGCGGTCTATGTCGGTGTAGTCAACAGTCCGGCCGCTGACATCGCTGATGATCTTGGCTGCCTCGGCGATCGTGAGCGCCTCGGGACCGGTGAGTGCGTACTGCGCGCCGGCGTGGGCCTGCGGGTCGGCGAGGGTCGCGGTCGCGACTGCTGCGATGTCCTCCGCGTCCACGAAGGCCTCTGCGCCGTCACCTGCGGGCACAGCGATGGCTCCGCCGGCTGGCTTGAGGAAGGTCTCGCTGAAGTTCTGCATGAACCAGGCCGGCCGCAAGATGGCGTGGGTGAGGCCGGGCCGCCCGGCCAGGTCGAGTTCGACGCGGCGCATGGCCGTCTCGGGCGGCGCTGTGTCGGTGCCGTAGGCGCTGAGATAAGTGACGTGGCTGACGCCGGCGGCCTCGGCCTGGTCGAGGAACACCGACACCTGGCCAGCGAAGTCGGTCCGCATGACCGGTCCGAGGAGATAGACCCGGTTGACGCCGTGGAGGGCCGGAGCGTACGTCTCGGGGTCATCCCAGTCGAAGTGTGCGTCGGCACCAGAGCGGGCCGCTGTGCGAACGGGCAGGCCACGTGAGGCCAGCCTGCTGGCGACGCGTGAGCCGGTCTTGCCGGTCCCCCCGAGGACAAGCGTAAGAGGCGCGTAGTTCACCATTCCTCTAGCCTCCAGCCTGTGATCGAGCTAATCAATGCGCCATACGCTCAATTCATTGCGAGATACGCTCACGTCATGGACATCTTGCAGGCTCACCTCGCCAGGGCCCGCGCGTCGGGCGGCGTCTTCGCCCGGTCCGTGGCCCGCCCGCCCTGGGGACTGCGACTGCCGGGGGCTATCCAGCTTGCCCTGCACGCCGTCGTCCAGGGCCGCGCGTGGCTATGGCTCGACGACCCGAGCGCCGCCCTGGAGCTTGCCCCCGGGGACCTGGCCCTCGTGCCGGGCGGGCCGGACCACCACATCGCGCACCAGCCAGGTGCCGTCTGCATCCCACCCGACCTCTTCCGTACCCAGCATCCCGATGACGAGCACATCGGCCACCAAGGAGCGACCGTCTTCCTGTGCGGCGCCTACCGATTCGCCGGTGACGTCGGCCGCGGCCTGATCCAGACCCTGCCGCCAGTCCTGCTGCTGCACCCCGCCGCTCACGATCCGCTGCACGACGTCATCGCGCTGCTCGCACGGGAGCTGCGCGGCCCGGCTCCCGGGCAGCAGACCGTTCTCGACCGCCTGCTCGATGTCCTGCTGGTGCTGGCCATGCGGGCATGCTTTGAGCAGACCCCGACAGCCCCTCGCTGGTATCAAGCCGCGAGCGATCCCCGGCTAAGCCCCGCCCTGCACGCGATCCACGCCGAAGCCGGCCACCCCTGGACCGTCCCCGAGCTAGCGTCTCTGAGCGGGCTGTCCCGCCCGGCCTTTGCCCGGAACTTCGAACGATCACTCGGCCAGGCACCCATGCAGTACCTCACAGACTGGCGGATGACCCTCGCCCGCGACTACCTGCGAACCGGCGAGCTGACCCTCACCCAGATCGCCAGCCGGACCGGCTACGCCTCGCCGAACGCCTTCGCCGCGGCGTTCCGCCGGCACCACGGGCAGCCCCCCGGCCAGTGGCAGCGACGCGAGCTGACCAGACCGGCCGCGCCGATACACGGCGGATGAAGCTCGCCTATCCACGCTGACGGGGTGGCGGCGGCCACGCGTCATTCCGACCGGGTATCTCGTGCTGCGGCGGGCTGGCCGTCGGGCTGTTCCGGGGTGCGGTTAGCCAGCTGCCGCGGCTCGAATGGGCTCCAGGTGTGGCGGCGCGGGCCTGACCAGGGGGCGGGGACCGCGTCGAGACCCGACGCCAGCTTGAACGCGGCCGCCTCGTAGTTGATCCGCCAGCCCCGGAAATGCGGCCAGGCCTCCTCAGCTGTCCGCTCGACAGGGAAGCCGACGGAGGTGATCCGGTCCCAGCCATGCAGGAATTCCTCCCAGCTCAGCTGGACCGGTCCGTCGGGCCGCGGATCCTCGTCGACCGGGATCCGGAGCGTGCGGGTCAGCTTCCGCAGGCAGGTGAAGCCCATCTGCACGCACAGCCGGGCCGTGAATGGCGCGCTCGCCGGGCAGGCGGCCAGGTGAAGAGCGGCTGCGTCGAGCACGGCCAGCTGCGACACGATCCAGGAGCTGTGCGGCTCGGGAGACCGGAATCGCAGCAGCGACGGGTAGCTCGAATGGGACTCGGCCACGTCGGCTGACCAGCGTTCCCAGTCGTCGTAGATGACCGTCAGCTGCTCGACGCCGTGCACCATCTGCGCCCTGGCCAGCAGCTCCGGCCCCCACGCCGGGCTGCCCGCCCGGGGACCGAGCAGCGTCACTACCGTTTCGCGGCGGTTGTAGGCCGCATACAGGGTGGGCAGGTAGGCGATCTGCAGGGCCACGATGATCAGTCCGGAGGCAGCCGCGAGGAACTCGGCGGCGGTCGGCCCCGTGCCACTCCGCACGGCGAATCCGAGGGTGAACAGCGATGAGCCCGCCTCGCGAAGAGCGCTAGGAAAGCTGCCGCCGGGCAGCCACAGCAACAGCGCGAAGCCGACCAGGAAGCCGGCCAGCCAGATGAACAACAGCAAGCCGAGCGTGGCGACAGGCTGGCTGGCGAGCAGAGCGTCACGCCGGTCCCATCGCTGCACGAAGCGACCGCTCACGGTGTAGATCCGGTCGACGAACCGGTCCACGACTTTGATGAACCCGATGCGGCCGCGGGGGATGACCAGGGTGATGGCCACGTTCACCCACACGGCACCGACAAGTAGTACCCCGAGCACTGCTCCTGCGATGCGCACGCCCTTGATGCTAGAGCCGACGTGCGCTGCCCCGGCGTGGTGTTTCGGGGGTCATTCCGGCCGGGCGGACTGCGCCTGCCAGATGCTGCTGGCAGGTTCGGAGACTGAATCCAGATTGCGAGCAGCTGGTCGGCCGGGTCAGGCCCATTGCTGGCCTTTTTATTCTAGAAATAGATTGCTTGTTTTAGGTTGCATGTGTAGGCTCGAAGCGGGACTACCCGTGAACATTGCGTCGTCCCGCGAAACAAGGCCGCCAGACCACCCCCACGCGCGGGTCGGCGTCGGCTAATGCACGCAGGAGGAGTCGTGGTGATACTCGGTTACGTGGCGGCAGTCGCGATCGCAGTCGGGGTGGTGGCTGCTGGGGCGGTGGCAGTCTCGGGTTTGTCAGACGTGCGAAGGTACGTGCGCATCAAGCGCATGTGACCATGGCAACGCTGACGCAGGATGAGATAGCAGTGAAGATCGCTACGGCCGAGAGCGGCTATGCCGCGGCAACGTCGCAGTACAACCGCAACGTGTTCGCCCAGATCCGCGACGAGTACAAGCGTTACGCCGTGCAGCGCGCAAAAGAGATCGAAAGGGAGACTGCCGCCGCGGCGAGTGCCGCTGCCTCGTCGGCCTAGGGTCTACAGCGCGGCAGCGGCCAGCGGTGCCAGGCCCAAACCGGCCGCAGCTTGATCGACGCTTGGATAAACCGAGAACACGTCAATCAGCCCGGTGACGCTCAGTACCTTGCGGACACGATGCTGCGGGGCCGCCAGCGGCATGTTGCCACCGCCGTTGCGGGTCCACTGGAGTACTCGCACAAGTATTCCCAGGCCGCAGCAGTCGATGAAGGTCAGGTCGGCCAGGTCCAGGATGATGGACGGACCCCAGGCCGCTACGGCCGTCATGAGATGTGACGCTACGGACGGGGCGTCGGCGAGATCCAGCTCGCCGTGTAGGGCGACCACGGCGTGACCGCCATGGTCGGCGGTGCTCAGCTCCACGTTGAACATGAGCCTTCCTCCTGATCAGGCAGCTGCCGCGTCCTTGCACCGACGGCTGCTCGGCCACTCCTGCGCAATGTTCTGGCGGTGCTCGCGCGGGCGCCGCCCCGCCGGGAGACGAGACTGCGCTCCCGGCCGCGGCGGCTGTCAGGTCACCGGCTCGCGTAACGCCGGCGGGACCGGGATCGGCCGGACCGGGATCGGCCGGACTGGCGGGTGATCAGGTGGTAGGCGAGCAGCAGGATCGCCGCGCCAGCGATGGCGGTGAGCCAGGTGGAGGCGTTGAAGAACCCGTGCAGGGTGCGGATGTGGAAGATCTTCGTGGCAAGCCAGCCGCCCAGCAGAGCTCCGGCGATGCCGATCAGGCAGGTGAGGATGAGGCCCTGTTGTCGCCTGCCGGGGATCAGCATGTTGGCGAGCAGGCCTGCGCCCAGTCCGAGAATGATCCAAGCGATGATGCCCATTGACCGACTCCTTAGTCAGTGACGTACGCGGGATGAGCGAGGGCTGGAAAGGGTTGCGCGGCCGCGGGTCAGCTGGTGCGCGACTTGCGCCGGTCGCTCCGGATGACCTGCCGCAACTGGGTGATCCTGGCGGTGCCGGCCGCTGCCATGAGCAGGGCGCCGGCGATGGTGGCAAGCAGCAGTGCCACGGCCAGGGACAGGCGCAGGTGCGCTCCGAGGAAGCTGATGTTGACGGCGCTCGCGTTCTGGATGATGAAGATCATCACGATGATCAGGCCAGCGAAGCCCGCGATGAGGCTGGTCCGCATGCCGCTGATCCGGGTGCGCATCCGGCCGGGCTCAGGCGGCCGGGGCGCTGGTGGCAGCTGGGGCGTAGTGCCGTTGGCTGACTGCGGCGGCAGGGTAGCGGTCGGGCCTTGGGCGGCTGGTTGCTCGGTCATGGCGGTGCTTCCTTCGCCAGTGAGAGCGGACCGCGCTGATTGCGGCCGGGCACCTCGCTGAGTGATCCGGTCTTGTTGCGGCCGTCGGCTGCTGACTGTCCGGGTCTGATTCTGAGCGTACACATGAAATCAGAAACTAGCAATCTATTTCTAGAATTATATGGTAGGTTTCGGAGCGTGGCGGAAAGCTGGAGCTTCCTTACGAATCACGCCCGGGTGCTGCTGTGCATCGCCCGCGATCCCGGCGTGCGGCTGCGCGAGCTCGCGGCCAGCCTCAGCATCACCGAGCGCAGTGCTCACGGAATCGTGGCTGATCTGACCGCGGCCGGGTATCTCGTCAAGCGCAAGCACGGCCGCCGCAACCGCTACCAGATTCAGGCGCACCTGCCGCTGCCCGAGGCCGCCAGCCAGGAACCAGCGATCGGCGATGTCCTGGCCGTCCTGGTGGCTGACGGCCCCAGGCAAGAGCCGGTCGACGCGGGCAGCTGAAGCGGGCGCCCGACCAGAGCAGCGCGGACTGGGCCGCCCCGGCGGCCCCGAGGCGACCAGGCTGGTCTGGTCAGCGAACACAACGAGTTGCGCGGGCGCCCAGCTTGATCATCGTCCGACTACGACACGTCCGCCGCGGACTTGAATGCCCTGCTGGAGTACCTGGACCTCCGCGGTACGGTGCTGGCCGGGCACTCGATGGGTACCGGCGTGGTCACCCGTTGCCTGGGCCGTTACGGGTCAGCGCGGGTGGCTAAAGGCACGCTGATCGCCCCGATCCCGCCGTACCTGCTGCAGGCCGGCGACAACACCGGGAAGCGGTGAGAGCGCGCTCGATTCCCGCTCGGGGACTCCTCACACTGTGGCTGCCACCCGCCTGGTCGCTCTCTCCCATGCCCGTGCATCACCGGCGGCTGGCTTGTAGTGCCGGAGCCGGTGCGTTCCGCGCACCAGCGAGCGCATCCCGGCGAGGCCGGTCGGCGCGACGCCCATGGCGCGGGCCTGGACCAGGATGTTGCCGAGCGCGGTCGCCTCCACCGGTCCGGCGATGACGGGCAGCCCGCAGGCGTCAGCAGTGAGCTGGCAGAGCAGGGCATTACGCGCTCCGCCGCCGACTATGTGCACACTGGACACATCGCGGCCAGACAGCGCCTGGACCTCACGGATCGCCCGCCGGTAGGCGAGCGCAAGGCTGTCAAGGATGCAGCGGACTGTCTCCGCGGGGTTCTGAGGTGGCCGCTGACCAGTCTGCTCACATGCCTGCGCAATCCGAGACGGCATGTCACCGGGTGACAGGAACGCCGGGTCGTCGGGGTCAACCACGGCACGCAGCGGCGGCACCGTGCTCGCGAGGCCCAGCAAGGTGGCCTGGTCGGCCTGCATCTCCGCCGCCGACCAGGCTCGGATCGACTCTTGCAGGAGCCAGAGACCCATCACGTTTCGCAGGTAGCGGATCGTTCCGTCGATGCCAGCCTCGTTGGTGAAGTTGGCCCGGCGGCTGGCTTCGGACAGTACCGGCTGGTCAAGCTCGACCCCGACCAGGGACCACGTACCGCAGGAGATGTAGGCGAAGTCGCTGCCGACCGCGGGCACCCCCGCCACGGCGGACGCCGTGTCGTGGGAACCGACAGCGATCAGAGGCAGGGGCCGGGGCCGGGCCGGCATGCGGGCGGCGGCGGCGGCCTCCGGCAGCAGCACGCCAATCGTGTCACCGGGCTGGCGCAGCGGTGGGAACAGACGTCGCTGGATTCCGGCTCGGTCCATCAGCGAGTTGGCCCAGGAATGCGTTCGCACGTCAAGCAGCTGCGTGGTGGACGCGTTGGTGACCTCGGCGCCCGCGCTGCCGGTGAGCCAGTAGGCCAGGAGGTCCGGGATAAGCAGCAGCGTGCGTGCCGCCGCCAACTGGGGCGTCCCCTGGGCGGCCACCAGCTGGCAGATCGTGTTGATCGGGAGCTGCTGAATGCCAGTGGCGGCGTAGAGCTCGGCTGCCGGGATCCGGGCCAGCACACGATCCACGGCTCCGGCTGTCCGGGCGTCGCGGTAGTGCACCGGGTTGCCAAGGAGCGCGCCGCCTGAGTCGAGCAAGCCGAAATCCACTCCCCAGGAGTCGATGCCCGCGCTGGCCAGCCCGAACTCGCGGTCGGCGGCGGCGAGGCCGGCGAGCGTTTCCGCGTACAGCCGCAGAATGTCCCAGTGCAGCGTCGCGCCGGCCAGGACCGGGTTGTTGGGGAACCTGCGCACCTGGTGCAGGCGCAATTGAGCCGTTTCGCTGCGGGCCGCAACCTGCCCGACGATAACGCGCCCGGACGAGGCACCAAGGTCCACCGCCGCGACCGCGACCGGAGCAGAGGTCCGCTTGCCTGCCATGACTAACGAAGGAACGCGGCAGCGATGCCGCCGTCCACCGGAACATGCGCACCGGTGGTCAGGGGCAGCTCGCCAGCGGTCAGCGCGATCACGGCCGCGGCAACGTGCTCAGGGAGGACCTCCCTCCCCAACAGGGTCCGGCGGGCGTAGAACGCGCCGAGCTGGTCTTCGGGGACGCCGTAGACGGCGGCCCGCCGCGCGCCCCAGCCGCCAGCGAATATTCCGGAGCCCCGCACCACGCCATCGGGGTTGATGCCATTGACCCGGATGCCGAACTTGCCGAGCTCTGCCGCGAGCAGCCGGACCTGGTGTGCCTGGCTCGCCTTGGCGCTGGCGTAGGCCATGTTGTCTGGGCCGGCCACGACGGAGTTCTTGCTGACGATGTACACGATGTCGCCGCCGATGCCCTGCGCCTGCATCACCCGCGCCGCTTCGCGGGCGGTCAGGAAGGACCCGCGGGCCATGACATCGTGCTGCAGGTCCCAGTCCGCGACGGTCGTCTCGGTCAGCGGTCTCGACAGTGACATTCCGGCGTTGCATACCACCAGATCCACGCCGCCGAAGGCCAGCACTGCGTCACGGAACGCCGCGGCGACATCTTCCTGATTGGTAACGTCCGCGATGACCGCGGCGGCTTGGTCGGGCGAGCCGATCGTGCTCGCGACAGTGTCCGCCGCGTGGCCGTCGCGGTCGGCGATCACGACGCAGGCGCCTTCGGCAGCCAGGCGCTGCGCCGTGGCCCGGCCGATACCAGAGCCGCCGCCGGTCACCAGGGCGACCCTGGCGGCCAGCGCCCTGGCAGGCGGGCGGCGCGCGAGCTTAGCCTCCTCCAGGGCCCAGTACTCGATCCGGAATTTCTCGGCCTCGCTGATCGGCGCGTACGCAGAGACAGACTCGGCGCCACGCATCACGTTGATCGAGTTCAGATAGAACTCGCCGGCGACTCGCGCGGTCTGCTTGTCCGCGCCGAAGCTGAACATCCCGATGCCGGGCACCAGGACGACAGCGGGGTCAGCGCCGCGCATCTGCGGTGACGAGGGGACGGCGTGTACTTCGTAGTAGGCGCGGTAGTCCTCGCGGTAGGCGGCATGCAGTTCGCCGATGCGCTCCAGGACCGACGCCAGCGGCTCGGCGGGGGGCAGATCGACGACCATCGGCCGGACCTTGGTGCGCAGAAAGTGATCAGGGCAGGAAGTGCCCAGCGCGGCGAGCCTGGGATGCTCGCGACGGGCCAGGAAGTCGAGTACCGCCGGGTTGTCGGTGAAGTGCCCGACCTGGCGCTGCTCGGCAGAGACAAGCCCGCGTAGCACTGGCGCGAGAGCTGCCGCACGGGCCAGGCGGTCGGCACGGGGCTCCGTCGGCTCGTAGCCGGGAATAACCGGGCCGAACGGCTCTTCGCGCCCCCTCTCGTCGAGATACCGCTGCGCCCCGGCAATGATTTCCAGCGATCGCGCCTCGCACTCATCGCTTGTCGCACCCCAGGCGGTGATGCCGTGACCACCGAGTATCACGCCGATGGTGCCGGGATGGTCGCGCTGGATCCCGGCGATGTCCAGGCCAAGCTGGAAGCCGGGCCGTCGCCATGGCACCCACAGGACGCGGTCGCCGAAGCACTCGCGGGTCAGCTTCTCGCCGTCGGCCGAGGCGGCGATCGCGATGGCGGAGTCGGGATGCAGGTGGTCCACATGCGCCGCGGTCACCAGCCCATGCATGGGGGTGTCGATGGACGGCGCGCTGCCGCCCTTGCCGTGCAGGCAATAGTCGAACGCCGATACCATCTCGTCTTCGCGCCCTGGACCCGGGTAGACATCGGCGAGCATGCGGAGTCGGTCCAGCCGGAGTACCGCGAGGCCGTCAGCGGTGAGCGTGCCGAGGTCGCCGCCCGATCCCTTCACCCACAGCAACTCGACGGGCTTCCTCGTCACCGGATCGGGACCGGCCGCCTTTGCCGAGGTGTTGCCGCCGGCGTAGTTGGTGTTGCGCCGGTCGGAGCCGAGCCGGTTACTGCGCGCCAGTAGGGCAGCGACCTGCGGATCCTGGTCCCGCGTTGCCATGCCATGTCTCCTTGATGAGGATGCGGGACCAGGTCAGCTGCCCCAGCTAGCGGGCGTGCCGCCGACACGGTCCGCAACGATCTTCTCCGGATACCCGGACCGCAAATAGGCGCTCACCGGGTCGGGATCGATGCCGGTCTCCTCGCGCAACTCGGCAAGCAGGGGCCGGACGTCCGTATTAAACGCGTCCATCAGCACAGCATGGGCGCCGAGGACGTCGCCAGCCTGCTGCGCTGCCGCGAGTGCCCCAGCGTCGACGAGCAGGGCCTTGGCCGTGGCCTCCTGGACGTTCATCACCGACCGGATCTGCGCCGGGATCTTCGGCTCAATGTTGTGACACTGGTCGAGCATGAACGCGATTCCAGCATCCGGACGCAGCGCGTCTGCCGCCACGACTTCACGCAGGATGCGGAACAGCTGGAACGGGTCTGCGGCCCCGACGATCAGGTCATCGTCGGCGTAGAAGCGGCTGTTGAAGTCGAAGCCGCCGAGCCGCCCGGCACGCAGCAGAATGGCCACGATGAACTCGATGTTCACACCCGGCGCGTGGTGCCCGGTGTCGACGACCACGGCGGCCTGCGGCCCGAGCGCGACGCAGTGCAGCAGCGAGGTGCCCCAGTCCGGGACGTCGGTGGTGTAGAAGGACGGCTCGAACAGCTTGTACTCGAGCAGCATCCGCTGGTGGGATCCGAGTCGCTGGTACACGGCCTGCAAAGCCTCGGCGAGCCGGTCCTGGCGGGCGGCGATGTCGTCCTGGCCCGGATAGTTGGTGCCGTCGGCGAACCAGAGCTTCAGATCGGCCGATCCGGTGGCGTCCATGATGTCGACGCACTCCAGCAGGTGATCCAGGGCCTTGCGGCGCACTCGCGGGTCCGGGTTGGCGACGCTGCCGAGCCGGTAGTCGTCGTCTTGAAAGACGTTCGCGTTGACCGTGCCGACCGTGACGCCCACGGTGCTGGCGTGGGCGGCGAGCGCACCGTAGTCATCGACTCTGTCCCAGGGGATGTGGACGGCGACGCTGGGCGCCACGCCGGTGAAGGCATGCACCTGCGCGGCGTCCTCGATCTTCTCCAGTGGCGTGCGCGGCACCCCTGGCTGGGCGAACACCTTGAATCTCGTCCCGGTATTGCCGAACGCCCAGGAGGGAGTCTCGATTCGCTGAGCGCGGAGTGCGTTCTTAGTGGATGTCGTATCAGGCACTCAGATCATCTCCCAGCGGCATGGCCAGTCCTCGGCCCCGGCCGCACTCGGCCCCGTTCCCAGAATCAATTCAGCCTGTGCTCGGGCGGGGGAGTGAGCAAGTCCAGCTCAGTCCACAGCTCATCGGGAACGTGGTGTGACAGCAGCCTCGCGGTCTCGTCAACGCGGTCGGGCGCCGAGACGCCCACTACGGTCGAGGCGACTCGTGGATCGCGGACGGAGAACTGCAGGGCGGCAGCGGCCAGCGGTACGTCGTGCGCCGCGCAGGCAGCCTGCATCGCCCGGACCGTGTCGTGGATGGCCGCGTCGGCCGGCTCGTATGCGTAGCGAGGCTGCGTATCGGGGCCTTGTGCCAGGATGCCGCCGCCGTACGGCGCTGCGTTGATGAAAGCGACGCCGTGACGTCGCGCATCCTCCATCAGCGGTTCGGCGCTGCGATCGATCATCGTGAACTTGTTGTGGCAGAGGACGACATCAATCAGGCCGGTCGCGATGAAGTCGGCCAGCAGCTGGACCTCGCCGCCCGCCACGCCGAGATTGTCGAGGAGGCCCTCGTCGCGTAGCTGCACCAGCGCCGGTATCGCGCCGCCGGGCGCCACCGCGTCGGCGAAGGTCAGGTGGAACTCCGGATCATGCAGGTACATGAGCTGGACTCGGTCGAGCCCGAGCCGCTCCAGGCTTTCCTCGACCGAGCGCCGCACCCGGTCGCCAGAGAAATCACCACTGACGGGGTCTGCGTCTGCCTTAGTCGCCAGCACAAATCCGGGGGGCAGGCCGCCGGCGACCGCCAGGACGCGGCCGATGTAGCGCTCAGCGGCACCGGCGCCGTAGTTATTCGATGTGTCGATGAAGTTGAACGGGCCCCGGAAAGCCGCGCTGATGGTCGCCATCGCGGCCTGCTCGCTGACCTCGTAGCCGTAGTGCTCCGGCATGCTCGCCAGCGGGCTAGTGCCGATGCAGACCGGTGAGACCGCTAGTCCAGTACGGCCGAGCGATCTGCGGTCCAGCGGCCCGCTAACCGCGGTCACGTCCGGATGACCAGCCGATCGATGTCGCTTGCCGCCGAAGCGAGGCACTGCTCAACCGATCCTGCGCCCTGGTACGCCGCACGCAATGCCCGAGTCCACCGCCGGGCGACTTCGATGTAGTTCAGCGCGGGAGTGACCAGCACATCGGCGGTGTCGACGAGTTGCATGGCTATGTCAGGAAACTCGTGCCACTGACTCGCGCGCGCCGCGAACTCGGGGTCGGCCCAGGAGCTGCGGCGCGTTAGGTTCATGTTGCCCTCCAGCGCCGCGGCGGTCAGGAACGGTGCGCTAGTCGCCCACTCGATGAACTCCCAGGCTGCATCGGGCACGGCCGTCCTTGCGTTCATGACCAGTGACCACATCCACATGTTCGGGCGCCTGATGCCGCCGGGGCCGGTCGGCGGCAGGGCGTAGCGGACCTTCCCCGCGACGCTCGACCGGCTGGGATTCTCGAAGTACGCCACGTAGTGGTCGGAGTCGACCAGCAGTCCGCAGTCGCCACGGGCGAAGTCCAAGGCCAGCTCGTACCAGCCTTGCTGGGTCCAGTCGGGCGGGCCGGCGATGCGGATCGCGTCGGACAGCGTCTGTGCCACCTCGACACTCACCTCGGACGCGATGGCACAGGACCCGTCCGAGTCAAAGTCACGCCCGCCACAGGACCACAGTTGCGTGGCGAAGCCGGTATACACGGTGTGCCAGGCCTCTGCACCGCGCTGCCCGAAGCCTCTCGTGCCCGGCACGCGGGCTGCGATTGTCTTCGCCGTCGCAAAGTAGTCCGCCCAGGTCAGCGGCACGCTCACCCCGGCCCTGGCGAGGATTTCCGGCATGTAGGCCAGGTTGTAGGACTCCCAGTTCACCGGGATGGCGAGCAGCGGACCAGTGCCAAGCTTGTCGCCGAAGCGGCCGGTCCATCGGCTGCCCCGGATCAGCCGCTCGAAGAAGTCGCCCAGGTCGAAGGTTCCAGCCGCCCGTCCGGCGAACTCATCCAGCGGGCGCACGAACCCCAGGGCGAGCTGTTCCCACTCCAGGACCGGACCCGACATGTAGACGTCCGCCGGACTTTCGCCGCCGAGGTAGTCGGTCAGCTTGTTGGCGTAGTAGAAGTCGTTGCCCAGCAGCCGCACGGCCAGCTTGTGCCCGGATGCCTGCTCGAACTCAGCTGCGTGCGCCTGGACGCGGCCGCAGAATACGTCGTTGTCGCAGCCAAGGAACCGAACCTCAGTCATTTGCCCGCTGCCACTGGGAGGTCACGCATCAGCCGCCCCTGTTACGTCGGGCACCAGGCCGGGCTCCTCGTCCGGCCCGCTGACACCTGCGGCGCGGCGCCGCTGAAGCTCATCCAGGAACGGGGAGTCTTTGACGGTGCGCACGATGATGAAGGCGACGACGAAGCACAGCGCGATGATGCCGAGGGCCACGCCGGCCACGACCCCCGCCTCCGTGGTCATCCCGTAGATGCACAGGATCAGCATCAGCAGGCCGCCGAGTAGCGGCAGGATGCCGCCCAGGACCAGTGTCCGCCCGCCCTTGGCGAGCTGGCTGCGGAAGAACCACACGCTGCTGACAGCGACCAGGAAGTAGATGAAGAGGTACAGCTCGCCGCCCGAGCTGATGATGTCGGTGATGACCTTGAAGAAGGACGAGCTCGCCAGGTAAGGGATCAGGAAGATCGGCGGAATGAGCCCGAGAACGGTCAGGGCCGCCCACGGCGTGCCGTGCGTCGTGCTGATCTTGCTGAGGAAGCGCGGCAGCAGGCGGTCACGAGCGAACGAGTAGAGGATGCGGCTCGCCTCGGTCATCTGGAGCTGGGTCGTGCCGATGACGGCGATGAGCACAGCCAGTGGCAGAATCCGTCCGGCCAGGCCGGGGGCGAGCAGGCTGCCGGCGTATGCGAGCACGTCGCCACCATGAGCAAGGAGGGTCTTCTGGCTCGAGATGCCCTGGAAGACCATGATCAGGCCGGTAAACCAGACGAGCAGGAACGCGACCGACCCGATCATGGCGCGGCCCGGGTTCTGCCGCGGCTTGGTCGACTCCTCGCCGACCACGGAGACAGCCTCCCAGCCTGCGTAGAGGACCGCGCAAGTGACGCCGGCGTTGGCCAGGCCGTGAATGCCGCCGATGTTGCTGGCGAACGAGAAGTCATGAATCGACGGCAGACTGGCCCCGCCCGCACCGCTGGCCTCGTGAATCAGGGCCAGGATGACGAATGAGATCACCGATGCGTACTCGATGACGATCAACCCGGTCTGCACCCACACTGATGGACGCAGACCGCGAATCGATAGCCAGAGCAGCACCGCCATGATGCCGGCCGCGATGAGCCAGGTAACCGCCTTCGGGAAGGTCGAGCTCGGGGAGACGACGAACAGAAGATACGCGCCAGCCAGGGTGATGTTCCCGATGTTGAAGAGCGTGGCTCCGAGGGCTTGGAGCAGCCCGGTGGCGATCCCGGCCACGGGCGAGGTCGCCTCTCCGACCCACACGTAGGGCGCCCCGGCGCTAGGCCGCCAGCGGTTCATCGCGGCGTACCCCAGGGTGACGCACAGCATCAGCGCACCGACGATCACGACGACTAACGGCGACGCAAGGCCGGTCAGCGTGAGCAGCAGCGCGAGGGTGAAGGCAACTGCGCTAGACGGGGCTACGTTGGCAACTGCGACGATAATGTCGCCGCCGAGCCCGATGGCATTGGCCCGGAGCCCGTGCTCGTGGCCGCCCTGGTCAGTTGTCACGCTTCCTCCTGTTGAGATGTTGCAGCGCTATCGGTCAATGCCAGCGGCCCAGGACGCTATGCCGTCCCAGAGCTCGGGATAGCCTTCCCAGCCAATGAATCCTTCGGGCGCCCAGTGGGGCCCCATGTCGGAGGCGAACGCGACGCACCGCCCTTGGCCGTAGGTGCCGGCGACCAGTAGGGGGTCCTCCCCGCAGGTGGCGACGACCTGGCCGGACGGCCTGGGAGTCAGCCGGTTGTACCCGAGGAGCCTGGGCCACGGACCGGTGATCCCGGCCACGGTGGGATGGTCAGGCTCTTGCACACAGGGCACTACACCGGCTGGCCTTTCTACTCGGTCATCGCTTGCCGAAACCGTGACGGGCAGCACATCCTGCAGGCACGTCTTGCCGTACCCGGCCTTGCCGTCGATTCCGGCGAACGACATGTAGCCGCCGATCATGACCAGACCGCCGCCGCCAGCTGTATAGGCGGAGAGCAGTTCCAGCAGGTCCGGTGCGACCTGCCCGAGCACAAAGGTCTGTCGGCCGAGGAGGAACGTGTTGCTCCCTACGTCGGACAGGACTACGACGGAGTACTTCGCGAGGGCTTCGGCCGTTGCTGGCATTCCTGAGTCCACGAGGTGACTTGGGACATGCTCGATCGTCCATCGGCGCGACTGGAGGCCCGCGATGAAGTCGGCGCAGCCTTCCTCGTATGTAGACGTCGTGAAGCTGTCGAAGCCCTTCTGATGGATGCTGTGGCTGAACCAGGACTCGCCAACGAGCAGCAGGCTGCGGTCACGGGCGGGCGGTTGTGGGCTCACGGCGAATGAGTTCCTTCCTGACTACCCGGCGGCTTTAACGGTCCTGAGGTCGCGCTCGCCGCGAGCGTCGTGAAGTCGGGGAATGCCCATGCCGGATGGTGGAAGATCATCAGGGCCGGCTGGGCGCCGGCAAGGCGGCGGGCACTGCTCGTCGCGATAGCGACGAAGTCTCGCCCGTCAGACACGGTCAGCAATGCCACACGCGCCATACGAGCACCTCGGCAGAGAGCCCAGTCAACCAGCGAGAAATCGTTTCATGAAACGATTTCTATTACTGTAAGGACCGCGGCTGAAGGCAGTCAACCCTCCGCGTGGCGAGTGCTAGGTGCTCGCCCGGGGGATCGCCGGGTGGGCGGTGGCAGTCCGGGCCGCCGGATGGATTGCAGTAGTAGAGGGAGGTGACAGTGCCGACGACCATTCGCGACGTGGCCGCAGTGGCCGGCGTATCGGCGGCGACCGTGTCGCGGGTCTTAAACGGTAAGCAGGATGTCGCCGCTGACCTGCGGCAGCGTGTGCTTGGCGCGGTGACCGACCTCGGCTATCGCCGAAATGGTCCTGCGCGTAGCCTGCGCACCCGAGCCGCGATGGTGCTCGGCCTGATCATCTCGGACATCAGCAACCCGTTCTTCACGGCCGTCGTGCGCGGCGCCGAAGACCAGGCGCAGCTCGCGGGGTACTCGCTCGTGCTTGCCAACGCCGATGAGGATGTGGACAAAGAGGCACGTTACCTTGAGGTCGCTGCTGCCGAGCAGATGGCGGGCGTGCTGCTGTCGCCGGCCTCGCTGAAGCGGACCAACATCGACGTGCTGCTCGAGCGAAACATCCCGGTGGTCACCATAGACCGGCGGTTGGCTGGAGCGCCGGTCGACAGCATCACGGTGAATAACTTCCAGGCGGCGCGCACGGCCGGACAACACCTGATCGGGCAGGGCTGCCGACATGTCGGGTTCATCGCCGGGCCGGTCCAGACGACTACTGGCGCCAGCCGACTGGCTGGCTACCGGGCCGCGTTGCGCGCTGCCGGGCGCCCGCTTGATCCATCGCTAGTTGCCTACGCCGACTTCCGGACCGAGGGCGGCTACACAGCCACCTGGCATCTGCTGCGACAGCGTCGGCCGCCAGACGGGCTGCTATTTTCCAACAACCTCATGACCGTCGGAGGCCTGCGGGCCATTGCTGAGGCTGGTCTCGCCATCCCCGATGACATCGCGGTCGTGGGCTTCGACGACGTGATCTGGGCGACCGCGCTCAGACCGCCACTGACTGTGGTGGCGCAGCCGACTTACGAGATCGGACAGACGGCGGCGAAGCTCCTGCTTCGCCGCGTCGACGGGGAAACCTTCCCGCCGCGGCGCGTCGTACTTCAGGCCGATCTCGTTGAGCGGGCGAGCTCGCAGCGCAAGTCAGGAGCCGCTTGATGCGGCGCCGGGATACTGTAATCGGCTTCGGTCCGGGACACCGCGGACGGGAAGAGTCGACATGGCTGATCTGATGGTGGTCGGGTCGTACAACGCGAGCATGACCGTGTACAGCGCAAAGCTCCCGGTACCCGGCGAGACTGTCATCGGTACCCGCTTCGACCGGGGACCCGGCGGCAAGGGCGCGAACCAGGCGATCGGTGCACGGCGGCTCGGCACCGACGTGTTGTTCGTCACCAGCCTCGGGGCTGACGTATTCGGCGACGAGGGGCGTTCCGTTCTGCTCGCGGAAGGACTGCCGGGCCGTGGTATCACGACGGACGGCCACAGCGCGACGGGGCTCGCCCTTATCCTCGTCGACGACTCCGGCCAGAACGCTATCTCGGTCGCGCCAGAGGGTTTCCAGCGGATGCCTCAGCGGTGGCGGATCCAGATGTTCGGTTCCACATAGGTGCCCAGGTCTGCCTCGCGGTCGACGTGCAGCACGCTCAGCCCTTGCGGGATGACGTAGTCGCCGCTGGACGGCAGCGCGATGCCGGACCACTCCTCCCATTCGGCGACGGTGCCGGTCATGGTCTGCGATGCGGCGGCGGCGGCCAGGATGGTCGCGCCCAGGCGCAGGTGGGTGCGGATCCACGGGTCGAGCGCGGTGCCGTCCGGGCGGGTCCAGGCCATGAAGGTCTCCACCGGGGTCAGAGGGTACTGCTGCTTGAGTGTCGGGCGCACCGGGGCGATCACCCGCGCCAGACCGGCCTGCACGGCGGTGTCGCGCAGGGCCGCGAGCAGTTGCCCGGCCAGGCCGCAGCCCTTGAGCCGACCGGCGACCACGGCCCCGCAGATGACCAGCGTGTCCGCCTCGATTCCCTGTTCGCGGCCCTCGACCGCGCGGATGGTGGCGCCGGTATACCCGGTGGGCAGATCGGCCACGGTGCCGTCCCAGCGCACCGGGATACCCCAGCCGGTCGCCACCGGCGCCTGTTCGGCGTCGACCAGGATCAGGTTCCATTCCGGGAACCATTCGCGTACCCGGCCGATGTACTGCTTGGCTAGCCTGTCGGCGGTGATGAACGCGGGGAAGCCGTCGGAAAACAGGTCCGCCATCTGCTCGTCGCTCCACACGCGGGCGTCGGTGCGCTCCACGGTCACGACCATCTCGTCCATAGCCTCCGCTTCGTCTCCTGCCCGTCGTTGGCCGTGCTGGCGTCGATTGAAGATCGCCAGGACTGTAGCAACTGCGGGGACGGGCCATCCTGACCGGGGCAGATAGCTGGAGCGGGGCGCAGAAGCAGAGTGTCGCCCGACTCCAGGCTGAAGCTCGCAGGGACCCGCAGCATTCAATGGGTTCACCGACCAACGGCATTGAAACCTCGACCGCGAGTTAAGCTATTTCATTCACGCGACACTAGCTGCAAGCATCGCGGCTCTGATGGCTGATTGCTGGAGGTGACCGTTTCCCGGTGGGGGGAATCCCGGGCGGGGCCGGCTGGGGCGAAATTCCCTTTGGCGGCAGGGTCATCGAAGAGCGCAGTTTCGGCGGGATGACAATCCCCGCGCGAATGAATGTGGGCTGGTTTTACGGGACGAAACGGGCGGCCCAGGGTGAGTTCTTGCGCCTCAATATCACCAACGCCCGTTACCTGTGATCCTGTCGGCCGGTACAAGCCAGCGGTCAGCACCGTGAACTGGGCTGACGGGCTGAGTTCATTCTGCGATTGCTGCCGCCAGCTGGGTGATGAAATTACGGACAGTCGCGGCAGCGACGTTTCGCAGTATCGCCCGGTCTAGAGCCTCTCCAACCGGGCCTAGCGGCGGTCGGTAGGTGCCCGTCAGGGCGAGGATTGTGAGCTGGTCTCCGGCCGGAGTTAGTCTGATGTCGGCGTCCAGCACGGGGAACAGCGAGCTGCCCGGGCCGGTCGCCTCCCATCGGATCGCGAGTCCCGTTCCGGCCGACTCTGCCAGCTGGGCAACCTGGACCCGGACCAGCTTCGAAACGCCCGCCGCGCCGACCCTGGACGTCAGCTCGATCCCGTGGTCATAGGCAACCTGCGAGGTGCGCAGTAGCTCGCTGCCCTCGGCGAGACGTGCCAGCCTCGAGCGCACGGCATCGAAGCTCGCAGCTACCAGTACGTCGTCGCCCAGAAACACGTCTTCAGTAGATTGGCAAGCCCTGGCGGGCCGCTATGGACTTAGGTCCTGACCCGAGCGCCAGAAGGCCTTGCTCGCCAACTAGCAAAAGGCCTGATACGCAGCTTCAATCCCCTGTTAGCTGGGTGTCATCGCGCCGACGTATCATCACATCGATTTACGGCGACAGCATGGGGGAGCGCACTGTGGGGAGCACGCAGAGTCGGCTGTTGCCCAGCCTTCGCCTGGACGAGCTGCTCGCGGAGCTCCAGGTCAGGCTGCAGGCGGTGCTTGCCACCCGCGACCGGGTAAACGCGCTGTTCGAGGCCGTCGTCGCTGTCGGGACAAACCTCGACATAGAAGTCGTCCTGCGGGGGATCGTCGAGGCCGCGGTGAAGCTCGTCGATGCGAGCTACGGGGCGATGGGAGTCATCGGCGAGGGCAATCGACTGGCTGAATTCATTCCGGTCGGCCTGACCGAGGAGGAAATCGCAGCCATTCACCACTGGCCGGAGGGCCGAGGGCTGCTCGGAGCGCTCATATCCGATCCGAAGCCGCTGCGCATCGCGGACCTGAGCCAGCACCCGTTGTCATCCGGTTTCCCGCCGGGTCACCCGCCCATGCGTTCCTTCCTAGGCGTTCCGATCAGGGTCCGGGACGAGGTCTACGGCAACCTCTACCTCACGCAGAAGAAAGGCGGGGGAGAGTTCGACGAGGACGACGAGACCCTCCTCGTTGCGCTGGCGGCCGCGGCGGGCGTGGCCATCGAGAATGCCCGGCTCTACGACGAGGCGCGGCGCCAGCAGCGGTGGATGACCGCTAGCGCTGAGGTAACCCGGATGCTGCTCTCCGCCGCCGATCTGACCGAAGCGCTCGAGCTCATTACCCGGCTGTCCCTGGAAATGTCGGATGCCGATCTGGTCGTGCTCGCGCTGCCCACGCCAGATCGGGCGGCCCTGCAGGTGGAGCATGCCGCTGGACGCGATGCGCGGGAGGCACTCGGAGTCGTCCTGCCAGCGGAGAGCTCGGCCTCCGGCCAGGTGCTGGCCAGCGGAGAACTGATGGCTTTTGACGACTTCAAGCACGACGAAAGAGTGTCAGCCGCAGCTCGCGCGCACATGAATCTCGGCCCGGCAGTTGTCTTGCCGCTAGGCGAGGCCGGAAACGTCCGCGGCGTCCTGACCGCGGGCCGGGTACCTGGCTCGATGCCGCTGCCGGCCGCCGGCGTCGACATGCTCCGCACTTTCGCAACCCAGGCCGCGATTGCGCTTGAACTGGCCGAGCACCGGCAGCAGGCGGAGCGCGTTGCCGTGTTTGAGGACCGTGACCGGATCGCCCGCGATCTGCACGATCTGGTGATCCAGCGTTTGTATGCGACCGGCATGTCGCTGCAGGGCACGGTCTCTCTCATCGCCGCGCCTGAGGCGGCAGGCCGCGTCAGCCGGGCGGTCGATGCCCTGGATGAGACCATCATCGAGATCCGGTCCTCAATATTCGCCCTGCAGGGCCGCCGAGACATCGGCGTACCCGGACTGCGGGCACGAGTGCTGGCGATCGCCGACGAGATGACGGCGATGCTCGGCTTCCCGCCGACCCTCCAGCTCGACGGCAGGCTGGATGACGACGTGCCGGAGGAGACGGCCGAGCACCTGCTCAGCGCCCTGCGGGAGGCCCTGTCGAATGTGGCCCGCCACGCCCATGCCACTCAGGTCGACGTAGTGGTTCGGGCGGCCGGTGAGCTCTCGCTCGCGGTCGCCGACGATGGCACGCGGCATCAAGGATGCGAGCCGCCGCAGCGGGCTCGGCAATCTCGAGGATCGCGCCACCGCCCTGGGCGGAAGCATGCAGGTCGAGCTGGCCAGTGGCGGGGGCACCGTCCTCACCTGGCGCGTGCCGCTCACGCCTTCAGACGGCGAGCGCGGATAGGAGCGGAGAACGCGCGGGCGGCCTCAGTGACCCGGGCGCCGATCGTGCGTCGGCCTGGTCGAAGACACGTGTAGCGAGCGCTGCCGCCTGGGTGCGGCGCTCCATCCCGAGCTTGGCGAACAGCGCGGAGACATAGTTCTTCACGGTCTTCTCGGCCAGGTACATGCGCTCGCCGATCTGCCGGTTCGTCAGGCCCTCGCCGATCAGCTCGAGGATCTTGCGCTCCTGCCCGGTCAGGCTCGCCAGCGGATCGGACTTGTTCGCCTGATCGCGCATCCGCTGCATGACTTTCCGGGCGGCTTCAGGGTCGAGCAGGGACTCCCCGGAAGCGATGGTCCGCACGGCGCCGACCAGGTCGGTGCCCCGGATCTGCTTGAGCACGTAACCGGACGCCCCGGCCATGATCGCGTCGAAGAGCGCCTCGTCGTCCCCGAACGAGGTCAGCATGAGGCAGGCGAGCTCCGGCATCATGGACCGGACTTCCCGGCAGACCGTGACGCCGTCGCCGTCGGGCAGCCGGACGTCGAGAACAGCCACGTCCGGCTTGAGCGCCGGAATCCGGGCCAGCGCCGACGCTGCCGTGCCCGCCTCACCGATGACCTCAATATCCGGCTCTGCCTCCAGTAGCTCACGGACGCCACGGCGGACGATCTCATGATCGTCGAGCAAGAACACGCGGATCTTGCCCGGCCGACTGCGAGTCTCCTGCCATTCGTATGGCCTCTCTCGTCCGCTCGGTAACGCCAGGTCGTGCTGGCAGTTTCTCCACCCTACCCAGGGGCATTGCGGCTGACTGGGGACCTAAGTCCCGTGGCTGTGCGCCGAACGGCCTGATCTGGCGCGGCCGAATGCCGGCTCAGATCCGCTCCGGGTGCATATCAGCAGCAGCACGTCCGGGCCCGCGCCCTCGAAGGCGTTCACCTGGTGCAGCAGCGTGGGTCCTGGATGATTAGCACATCGGGGTGCATGACGGGCTCGCGGACTCGGATCGGCTTGTCGTCGATCCGGCAGAACGACACCACCGGGGCGCCGGTCGGCTCGGAGCCGAAGCTAGGGAACGCCTGGGCGTGGCTTCCGCGCGAATGCGGCGGCGGACAGGAGTTCCGCGGCAGTGACCACATCGCTGGCCGCCCCTGCCGTGGACGAGTCCGACGTTGCCGACCGCGTACTGGTCGCCGCGACCGAGCTCGCGTCCCTGTCACATGGCGAGGTGTTCGTGCTGCACCTGCGCGAGCGCGAGCCGACCAAGTTCGGCGTCATCCCGTCCACTGAATCCCCGGCCGACGCGAGGTCCCTTGTCGACGACGCGGTGCAGAAGCTCACCGCGGCGGGCGTGAAGGCCGCGGGTACAGCGCGGAACTCGGTGTTCGGCTACGCCGCGAAGGAGATCCTCGCCGAGGCCGAGAAGCGCGACGCAGGTCTGATCGTGATGGGCTCACGCGGCCGCGGCGACCTCGCCGGCCTGCTTCTCGGCAGCACCGCGCACAAGGTAATCCATCTGGCTGGCAAGCCTGTGCTGGTAGTCCGCTGACCCCGAGATGTAAGTGCCGCGCCGGGCAGTTGCCCGGCGCGGCTCGGCCGCCCGCGGATGCGGAACTCCGAGTGCTGCTTGCCCTCGCTCGCCCCCGGCCGGTTTGCCTACATCCCCGTTCTCGGCTTCGCGCCGGAGGCGTTCCCAGGGCCGAAGGTGCACGATAGGGAGGACTTCGGTCCAGATCAGGAGATGACGCAGGTGGCAGGAGACGGCAGCACGAAACGCGGTACAGCCCACTCGGCGGGCGCCCGGCCACAGCGACTTCCCGGCCGGAAGTACGAGGCCGAACTTCTGCGGCTTCAGTCGGAACTCGTGAAGCTGCAGGAGTGGGTGCGGGCCGAGAGCGCCCGGCTTGTGGTGCTGTTCGAGGGCAGGGACGCGGCCGGCAAGGGCAGCACGATCAAGCGCGTGACCCAGTACCTGAACCCCCGGGTCGCGCGCATTGCCGCGCTTGCCGGCACCCAGCGACCGGGAGCGTACATGCTGGTACTTCCAGCGTTACGTCGAGCACCTGCCGGCCGCGGGCGAGATCGTGCTGTTCGACCGCAGCTGGTACAACCGGGCAGGCGTGGAGAAGGTGATGGGGTACTGCACGAAGGAGGAGTACAGCCGCTTCCTGCACCAGTGCCCGATCTTCGAGCGGCTGCTGGTCGAGGACGGGATTCTGCTGCGCAAGTACTGGTTCTCGGTCAGCGACGCGGAACAGGAGCGCAGATTCCGCGCCCGGCTCGATGACCCGATGCGCCAGTGGAAGCTGTCCGCGATGGACCTGGAGTCCGTGACCCGGTGGGAGGACTACTCCAGGGCCAAGGACGAGATGTTCGTGCACACCGACATCCCCGAAGCCCCCTGGTACGTCGTCGACAGCGAGGACAAGCGGCGCGCCCGCATCAACATGATGGCCCACCTGCTCAGCACGATCGGCTATCACGACGTGCAGCGCCGTCCGCTTGCCTTGCCGCCGCGGCCGCGATCGTCTGGTTATGTGCGCGCGCCGCGCGACTCGCAGACCTTCGTGCCCGACCATGCTGCGTCGCTCTGATCCGCTGATCCTGCGGCCGGGCGCTCGGCCCGGAGGATCCGGCCGAACTGGCCAGGCGAGACCATCGCGATGTGACCAGTCGAAAGCCACTTGACGACATAGGGCGGCGTGCCGTCGGCGTGCGGCACTTCGATGATCTGTCCGGCTCGCTCGGGGTCGCCACCGACCACCAGACGATCGCCCACTTCGGCATACATCGCGCGCCTCCCCTCGCATGGATACGTCGCTGGCTTCTTACGTCGAGCATTCCGCGTCCGGTCGGCCCGCCGCACCGGGCAATGGGCCTGCCGCACCGGGACCAAAGACACCGGGGCCTCCGGTCGGTCCGGCCGGAGGCCCCGAACGTGATGCCACGGAATGACCGGGTCCTAATAA
>CAVSCN010000028.1:0-335012 GCA_963726425.1 uncultured Actinomycetota bacterium
CCCAAAAAGAGGAGCAGAGGCCTGCAAATGCCGATCGTTGCTGTAGATATGCGCAAACCCGTTCTCGCCGCAGAACTCAAGATGTAGCGCATCACCGGCGCGAATGAATGTTGAAGGAGGAAGCGCATAAATACGTGCGGCAGTCTTTCGACATAGATCAGCGGTCGATGGTAACCAGGTCCAAACCCCGTTTTGGTCATCGCTTTCAAATTGTCCAACGACCACCTCATATTGCGACTTTGTCAGCAGGCCTTCACGTAGATTTCTATGAAAGGTGCTCATTACCTCGATGCGCCCATACTCGCAACAGGCGAGACTCGGCTCCGATTGCGCCAGTTGTCGTACCGGGGCGCTTCCCGTTTCGTTCAGGTAACACTTCGCCAGATAACTGGTGTCGAAGTATATCATCCCTGGTCACGATCACGACCGATGTACTCGGTCGAGTCATGGTCGATCGTGGGAAGTTTGGCGAACCCTGGTACGAACTGCCGTTTGGCAAATGGAGTCGCTTTATGAATCGGTTCGAAGGGTATTAAGGTCGCCACCGGCACACCTACGCTCGCTGATGACGATCTTTTGCTCAATGCTCACTTTTCGGACCCACTCCCCAGTTTTCAGGTGCAGATCACGAATGGAGATTTCTTTCATGTGCACATTGTGCACACTAGCGCTCGTCCTGTCAAACCAAACAGATGTTCGCCTCCCACTTCGATCTGTCCAGTATCCCTTAACTTAGCGCCATGATCGGTGCTTTCCCCTTCTAAATAATCTGTGTAATCGGCGTAATCTGCGGTTAAAATCCTCCGTTCCCGGCGCGACATTTTGCATCAACACCAAAGGAGCCACTCGAATGGAACGAAAGAAGGCGACCGACTTTCCGCAGGGGTTACTGGATCTATTTGACCGTTACGTTCACGGCGAGATCAGCCGTCGCCAATTCCTGGAAGGCGCGCAAAGTATGCGGTGGGCGGCTTGACCGCCATGGCGATCTGGGAAAGCCTGAGGCCGAATTACGCTCTGGCGGAGCAAGTCCCGCAAGACGACGACCGACTTAAGGCGGAATATGTGACGGTTCCTTCGCCACAGGGCAACGGCAGCATCCGAGGATATTTCGTTCGTCCGGCGAACGCCCCGGGCAAATTGCCGGGCGTTCTGGTGCTGCACGAGAACCGTGGCCTGAATCCTTACATCGAGGATGTAGCGCGACGTTTGGGAACCGCGAATTTCCTGGCCTTTGCGCCTGACGGTCTTACATCGGTCGGGGGCTATCCTGGCGACGACGAAAAGGGGCGGACTTTTTGGCAAGGTGGACGAGAACAAAATGTTCGAGGATTTCGTGGCCTCGGCCGCATGGCTGAAATCGCGTCCGGACTGCACGGGTAAAATCGGCGTGGTGGGTTTCTGTTTTGGCGGCACCATCGCCAACACGCTGGCCGTGCGGCTCCCGGACTTGGCCGCGGCGGTTCCGTTCTACGGCCGTCAACCGTCTGCAGCGGATGCTGCCAAGATCAAGGCGCCCCTGTTGCTTCACTACGCGTCGCTGGATACACGGATCACCGGGGGATGGCCGGCTTACGAGGAAGCGCTTAAGGCCAATCACGTGACCTACACCGCCTACGTCTACGAGGGCGCGAATCATGGTTTCCATAACGACACGACGCCGCGGTACGACGAGGCGGCTGCCAAGTTGGCCTGGCAGCGTACCCTCGATTTTTTCAATAAGTATCTCCGGGGCTGATTCAGGACAATTAAAAATTCCCCGGCGCAGGGTCTGCCATGACTAAAGCAATTTTCATCTCCATCTCGATCCTTATGCTTGCCTTTGGCTGTGCCCGGGCGGCCTAATTAATCGGAATCAAAACTGAGACGGGATTTCTATTACTAAATCAAGAGCCTGGAAATTATTTCAGCATTGAAATTAAAGCGTCGGAGATGCCCGACATGGGACACTTCCTGGTAGGAAAAAACCAATTCCAAATTGCTTCGACGTCAGTCTCAGACTTTCTCGATCGAGTCCGCAACTCTGCGTGATAGTCGCGCTGTATTGGAGAAGCATAGTCAATCCGAAAAAGCCTATATCGAAGAGAACGTGGTCCATGCGCCGCTCGTCCTGACGAGTCATTACGAGAATGGTTTCCTGTACTGGAATGCGAAAGGATCCAAAATCGAGTTTCGTGTTTGCACCACCCTGCACAACCAGACTGTCATTATGTTGACCGCCATCGTTATGGATCCGGCCTCGGCCGAAGCGGTCTTGAATTTGCAAAAGAATTCCTGGGCCACTCTGAAGTTTCGTGACGCTCCGTGGACGATTTCTGAGATTAAGGCATTCTCGAATCGATACAGAGCAAAACATTGACTAGTGTACCGTCTCCTGGATCCCTGAGCTTCGTTGCTTTCAAAATGGGTCATCTGCGAGGCGGTCCGAGCCGGACTGGCGCCAAAGGAGCATATCTGGATCGATACGTGACTGGACGAGCAACGAAGCAGCCGACCCATTTCAACGCAACCCTCGGGCCGCGGCCAGTTGGCTGTTTTTCCGCGTTGCTCGCTCGACCCGTATGACACAGATATGGGCACTTCGCTCGCGCCTTGAAAAACAGCCAACTGACCGGCGGCGAAACCCAAGGGATTCAGGGAGCGGTACACTAACAATCCTGGTTGTCTTCCCTGGCGGGCAAACCGCCCGGAGGCACTTGCGTGCACAGAGACAGGCTGGAAGCCTATGCTACATTACTTTCCGATATGAGTTAATTAGAGGAAGTTTCAAAGGTAAATCGTTCAAACCTATGAGAAGGCAATAATTATTGGCAGCCAAGCGTCATAACCCGATTCCCCGGACGTCCGCCCGATGGTCTATGGAAATGTGGGCTTGGCTTGCCGTTTGCCTTTTCTTCCCGTGGCATCCGCTTCTCGCTGGAAACCCGGACGCGGAATCCTGGGCGCAAAAGGGAGCCAGCGCCTTCGCTGCGGGAGACTACGCCGCGGCGGAAAAGTGCTTTCAGAGGGCAACCGGGCCAGATCCCGGGCGTCGTACCTATCTTGTCGATCTGGCAAATGCATCTATAAAAGCCGGTCGATTTGCCGAAGGTCAGCACATGCTGGAAATCGGCATCCCTGGTTTGCCGATCCCGCTCAGCAAAAGCAGCTCCGGGCTAAACTGCGGGATCTTCACTCGGCCTGGGCGGGAAAGCCTTAAACAGAAATATGATTACGAAGCCGCGATTCAGCAATATCTCGCAGCCTTTGAGATTGATAAAGAAAACAGGCGACAGTCAGCTGGCGTAGAACTAAACAATATTGGGGTCATCTACAAGCAAGGCGGCGATTTTCAGCGGGCGATTCAATCTGCCAGCAAGCCTTAGATTGGCAACGCGCAGAGTGAAAGATCGAATGGGGGAGGCTCAGACGTTAGATAACATGGGCCAAAGTTACCTTAGTATCATCCCGAGACTTTCCCATTCGGCGCCGGAAGCGTTGGAAGTCCGACGGCCGTGTTGCAGGCAGACAAGGTCAGGAGATCGACGTTGGCGAACAAATTGGGGATTAAACTCAGTTCCGTCAGGGAGAGATGAGCGCCGTCGCCGAGCAACAAAAACGAGCTATCCTCATTTGCCGGTTGAAGCTCGAAGTGACTCGCGATATGCACGACCGGGTAGCTGACTCGCAGCGAATTTTTCAGTTGATCCTCCGTGAACTCTTCATTCAGAAGCACTTTGCCAGGAAGGACACCAAGATTGGATTTGCCGTTTCCGTCGCGAACGATGTCGTGCAATTCTTCCGACACCGACGGTAGCGCCACAAACCCGGGCTCGGCTTTCGATACGCCCATGCACGAGTGCTTTCCAACCGGGAGCCGGTGTTGCTGCGAGTCGTGTGCGGCTGGCCAACGTAAACTCCACGTTCGAGTATCGTTGGACCATGTACGCTGACCGTCGTAGAGCGCCGCAATCGGCAAATATCGCAACATCCCATCGAGCGACCACATCAGGGTTCGCGCGTGCGCATCGTCGAGGTCTTTAGCGATCGGGCCAACGACGATGTTGTAAAGATCGTGCGCCAGTGTTCGCGGATCTTCATTGGGATCCTGCAAACTTTCGCGAAATGTCTGGATCTTCTTTTCCGAGCGCGGCTCGCCCGATCGGATATTCCCGAGCGATCACAATATCCGGCGTGATCAGAACAATGTGTAAGGTCGTTTCGCCGGCGAGCGTGCAGATTGCTACCACGCCCGCACCCAGGTCACGCACGTCTTGCATGAGGCCTTCCGACTCACGCAGTTCATCGACTTTTCCTCTCGATGGAGTCTGCTGCGCATCGCGCTCCAGTTCGGCCAGGGTCTTCTGAAAATAGGCCATCGCCTGTTCGGACTCAACGTCCAGTCGCTTGAGTTCCTGGGACTTCCTGCGGAGTTAACGATGGCTGCGCGCGCAATTGACTGCGCCGCGCCGCCGACGCTGCCACTCGATCAGCACCTTCCTGGTAACGATGTTCCCATTCGGATTCCTCCGACGTTAAAGCGGATGGCGCGGGTGGCGCCTCGCTCCCCCGCGCTGAATGTATTGTGAATACTCCTGCTCTTTCAGGAGATCGAGAATCCGGCTTCCTTCGGGGACCCGTCCCTGGGAAATTAACAGATCCGCTAGTTCGCGGTAGATGTCCGCCTGCTCCCGCATAAAACTCTTTCCGGATTCTTCTCCAAGGGCTCTACCCCCACGCGAATTCTCTCCCAGGCTGAGACGGAAAGTTTGCCGTAAAAAATCGCCTGACCCGCTTTTCCGGAGAGCCGGAAATCGGTCATCAGGCTAGCCAAGGCGCCCGCCTCGGCCCGCGGATCCTTAATCGCACGCGCGATTCCGAGCGCTTGCTGGTGCCGGGCTATCGCTTGGGCATATTTGCCGAGAGGTCAGGGATCGGCGCGGGGAAGGCGTGACCCTGGACAATTTTGCCGGTGTTTACATGGGCGCGGGACAATATGGCAAGGCAATCGAGTTCTTCGAAAAGGCTCTCTCGGTTCTGCACCAGGCGGGCGCGAGGGAGGAGGAGGCCAATGCGCTGGCTGGTCTTGGCGGAGCGTATCGATGTTGAGCCGCTTCGACAAGGCAGCGGGGATTCTGGAACAAGCTCTGGTTTTGGCTCGCCAAACCAAAAATCGACAGACTGAAGGTGCCATTTTAAATAACTTGGGGCAGACCTATGAAAACCAGGGCAAATACCCCAAATTCAGCCATCCTCTTTACTGGGCACCCTTTGTTTTGATGGGCAACTGGCGGTAATCAGGACCACTTCATCTCCAATTCCCGATGAGAATGAAAGGTGCCCAAAAATAGGGATGAGCAAATCTGGATGGGTTGGGATTTCCGGTTCCCTGACCTTCGAGAAGGGCTAACTGTGCGCGTTGTAAAGCCTCTGCCTTCGAAATACCGTGTTCGGTCTCATGCAAGCGGTAGAACTGCTGCATAAGAAGTCTGGTGCTTTCGTCGGCCACCGGCCAAAGAGAAGCGATAATCGCTTTGGCGCCCTTACGCTGGGCGTCATCAAGGAGATCTGAGCGCTTTGCAGGGACGCGGCTTTCGACTGGCCGGCGGCGAGTTGCTGGTAGAATTGGATCATGAATTCCTTGGTGCTCTGATCGCCGACACTCCAGAGGCTAGCGAGCACGGCCGTCGCTCCAGCGCTGGAGAAAGCTTCAGCCAGAGTCGTAATCTCGCCCCCGTCGGGATCTCTGTCGCCGAGCGCTGTTTCGCATGCCGACAGGGTGACGAGATCCACTTTTTTGAACGGAAGATCCCAAACTTCTCCCACCGTCAGGCGTTCCTGTCCGGGCGTTTCTCCTGAAGCCAGCTGGATATAGCTTTGAGCAGGGGTAGTAGCGTTCAGGAAACCGTGAGTGGCAAAGTGAACAACTCGCTTATCGAGTCGCTGCTCGGAGTTGACCGCTGCCTTCGTCGCCTGACCTCCCAACAGGACCTCGGTCTCGGGAAAAAATTGGGCAATCGTCTTGACCTCGAGTTCGGCCGAAGGCAGTTCGGCTCCAGTGGGGTTGCCGAAGGCAACCATCCCCTGATGGGACTTTTCTTCATCCGGACGCTGCACGACATTCATGACATCGGCTGCGGTGAGATAGACGATCTGCTTGTCTTCGATTAAGTAACGCATTTCGCCGTTTGTCCCCTTTTTAGCCAGCGCCTGCATCGGTAAATAAAAAAGAAGCTGGTTCGGAATGAATGCGATCACCTTGCGGAGCCAGCTGCCGCCGGTGTAGTCGGTGACGGAGACTACGGGCAGGCCGCCCAGCTCGGCGGGCGCCGCGGCCCGCAGCCGCGCCATCACCTCGGTCGTGGTGGTGGACTGCATCGTGAGCTGCGCGGTCAGGTGCACGCCGTGCGTGACCTCCAGCCCGTTGTACGCATCGAGCAGCGACTCGCCCGTCGACCGGGCCACGGCGGCGAGGCAGAGGATCGCCAGCGCCGCGCTCATCCCGTCCTTGTCCCGGACGGTCTGGGTGACCTCGTAGCCGAGCGCCTCCTCGTAGCCGAAGACGAAGTGGGTGCCCGCGCGCAGGTCACCGGCCCGGGAAATCCACTTGAACCCGGTCAGCGTCTGCGCGTGCTGCGCGCCCGCGGCCGCCGCGATCTTGGCGAGCAGGGTGCCGGAGACGATCGTGGACACGACCAGTTGCTCGGACATCGGCACGTCCGGATCGGCGCCCAGCCTGCCCAGCAGGAACGCGCCGAGCAGCGCGCCCACCTGGTCGCCGGTCAGCACCCGCCAGCCGCCGGCCGCGTCCGGGTCGGGCACTGCGACCGCGAGCCGGTCACCGTCGGGGTCGTTGGCGATCACCAGGTCCGCCGCGGACCTGCGGGCCTGGGCCAGCGCGAGGTCAAGCGTGCCCGGTTCCTCCGGATTGGGATAGTTCACCGTGGGGAACTCCGGGTCCGGTTCGAACTGGGCCTCGACCACGTCGGGCTCGGAGAAGCCGGCCTGGGCGAACGCGCGCAGCGCCAGCCGGCCGGCCACGCCGTGCAGCGGCGTGTAGACGAACCGCAGCCAGGCCGCGCTCGGCGGCGCGGGCGTGATCGCGCAGATCGCGTCCAGGTACGACTGCACCATCTCCTCGCCCGCCCGGCTGATCAGCTCGCTGTCGGCCGGGGCCAGCGGCACGTCGGCGAGCGGCCCGACCTCGTCGATGGCGGCCTCGATGTCGGTGTCGGCGGGCGGGATGATCTGCGCGCCGTCGTCGGTGTACAGCTTGTAGCCGTTGTCCTCGCGCGGGTTGTGGCTCGCGGTGATCATGACGCCGGCCGCGGCCTCCAGCGTTGCGCACGGAGTAGGCGAGCAGCGGCGTCGGCAGCTGGCCGGGCAGCAGGTGCACCCGGATACCGGCGCCGGCCAGCACCCGCGCGGCCTGCACCGTGAACTCGTCGCTGCGGTGCCGCGCGTCATGCCCGATGACGACGCCCTTAGCGCGTGGCGTCCGGGTCACGAGCGGGCAGCCACCGGGCGAGGGCCGCAGTCGCGGCGGTGACCGTCGCGAGGTTCATCCGGTTCGGGCCCGCGCCGACGGCACCGCGCAGGCCCGCGGTGCCGAACTTCAGCCGGCCGTCGAACCGGTCCGCGAGATCCGCGGCCGCCTCGGGGCTGTCGTCCGCGAGCAGGCCGGCCAGCTCGGCCCGGTCCCGCTCGTCCGGGTCGGCGGCCATCCAGGCGGCGGCCCGCGTGCGCAGGTCGGCGTCCATCGCTAGCCCACCTCCGCCAGGATCGAGGCGAGCAGCACGCCGAGGCCCGCCGGCGGCGTCGCGGCCGGCGGCGAGCACGTCCTGATGATCGAGTTTCTGTTCCGACAGCCCGGCCGCGACGTTGGTCACCAGCGACAGCCCCAGTACCTCCGCGCCGAGGTGGCGCGCGGCTATCGCCTCCAGCACCGTGGACATGCCGACCAGGTCGGCGCCCATCGTCCGCAGCATCCGGATCTCGGCCGGCGTCTCGTACTGCGGGCCCGTCAGGGCCGCGTACACGCCTTCGGCGAGGGACGGCTCGGCGGCCCTGGCGGCCGCGCGCAGCCGCGCCGAGTAGACGTCGGACAGGTCGGTGAACAGCGGGCGGCCGCCCGCCCCGCCGGGCGGCAGCGCCGTCAGCGGCGATCGCCCGGTCAGGTTCAGCTGGTCGCTGATCAGCACCGGCTGGCCGGGGCGCAGACCGGCGCGGATGCCGCCGGCCGCGTTCGTCAGCACGACCGTGCGTGCAGCCGGCCGCGATCGCGGTCCGCACCCCGTGCACGACGGAGGCGGGGGAGTGCCCTTCGTACAGGTGCACGCGGCCGAGAAAGACGAGCACCCGGCGACTGGCCGAGCCGGACCGACCGCGACGGCGGCGACGTGACCGGCGACCGCGGGCGCCGGGAACCCGCCCAGCTCGGTCAGCGGCACTTCGGCGATCGCCGGGCCGAGCGCGTCGGCGGCCGGCGCCCAGCCCGAGCCGAGCACGACCGCGATGTCGTGCCGCGACTGACCGGTCCGCTGCGCGAGCGCGGCCGCGCTCGCGCGGCAGCCGCGAACGGGTCAGAGGTCAGCTCCGGCATCCAAACTGGGCCCCTCCGCCGGTTGGTGACGAACCGGTGAATTCCCGGTTCTGGCGATGATCGTAGCGACCCGACCCGGCGCCCGTGACCGCGGGCGGCGGCGCGCTCCGCGCTCGCGGTGCCGCGACCGAATGGGGCCGGGAACCGTCACGGTTCCCGGCCCCGTCAGTCACCGGCATTCCGCTAGCCGGTGCGCGTGCCGTATCGCTACGGGCGCAGCACGCCGAGCAGGCCGTCCTGCTCGTGATTGATACCCGCGGTGAACCACAGGGCGTTGGTGCCGCCGTTCGTCGCCGTACCAGGCAGCAGGCCCCACAGTCCCGGCTCGGCGAACGGCTTGCCGGTCGACGTGTCCACGACGCGGCCGGTGATGTGGTGCTCGAAGTGGCGGTCGTCGCGGGCAATGATGTTGATCCGGCCATCACCGAAGTTGCCGATCAGGAGCGAACCGGCCGCGATACCCCAGCTGGCCGGCGCGATAGCCAGTCCCCAGGGCGCATTGAGCGCTCCGCCGGACGCGATGCGGGCGATCAGGCGACCGCTGGTGCTGAACTCGTCGACGACGCCAAGGCCCCTGCCGACCGCTTCCCGGCCTGTGCTCGGGTCGGCCTTGTCGAAGGTCACGAAGATCTTGCCGTTCAGCGCCTGCGCGTTGAAGGGCTTGAAGCCGCGCGGCAGCCGCCTGTCCCGGAACTGCCAGCGAGCCGTAGGGACTGGCATGAATGCCGAATCGAAGACATCGATCCTGCCCTGGCCGAAGTTGGCGGCGAAAAGCTCGTCGCCGTGGGCAGTTGCGGCGAGCGCGAGGCCCGTATAGCTGGCGCCGGGCACGGTCGCCTTGTCCTCAGTGGCACCCAGGTGCGGGTCGATCGTCGGGGTCCAGGCCTCGATGTGGCCGTCGAGCGTGCTGAAAATGAACGCGGCCGCGCACTGCTAGTCCCGTTGGTCAGGACGAATCCGGTACCGGTGTTGGCCACCTGGCCGGTCGGGCCGGCAACGGAGCCCCCCATGGTCACCCGGACCGTAGGCACCTTGGTGACGGTGCTTGCTCCGGGAGTGAGAGTGAACAGGGTCGAGCTGTCCGTGCCCTGATTGGAGACCCACAAGGGCGAGGTCGGCAGCATCGAGATGCCCCAGGGATTCTTCAGGTCCGGGTCGGTCAAGGGCGCCAGGCCAGGAATGTCCGAGGCGAGGTCGACCTGGTTCAGTTTCAGGTTCCCGTGCTGATGGCGACGTCCGTGCTGGTGGTTGTCGCGACCATGGTGGTGCGGCTCCCTCCGGTGCTGCGGCGCTTGCTGGTGGCCGGTGCTCGCGAGCGCCGCCGCCGGTGCGCCCAGGGCTAGTCCGCTGGCGGCTGCGATCAGCATCACCATGGGGCGTGGTGAACGTAGTCGTTGCAAGATCTCACATCCTTGTCAGTGGCCCCGTCACCCATTAGCTATACGGATCGGTGCACCCTGTCGTTCAGCGATTTCGAGACTCGTCCTGCTGGTTCGGCGGCAGTGGGAGTGGTCGTGGCCAAGGTCAGCTCTGGCCCGCCGGCGGCGGGTGCGAACGGCGGGTCGCTACGATGCCAGCTGTGCGATTTGGCATCGTGATCTTGCAGGACGAGCGGTGGGAACAGTCCGCCCGGCGCTGGCGGCTGGCCGAGGAATACGGCTTCGACCACGCCTGGACCTACGACCACCTGGGCTGGCGCGACCTTGTCGACGGGCCGTGGTTCGACGCGGTCCCGACGCTGACCGCGGCGGCGACGGTGACCTCCCGGATCGGCCTCGGCACGCTGGTCGCGTCGCCGAACTTCCGGCACCCGGTGAGCTTCGCCCGGCAGCTGACGGCGCTCGATGACATCAGCGGCGGCCGGTTCATCCTCGGCCTCGGCGCGGGCGCCGGCGGTGTCAGTTTCGACGCTCGCGTGCTAGGCGGCCCGCCGCTGACCGCCGCGGCAGCGATCGGACCGGTTCGCCGAGTTCACCGAGCTGCTGGACCTGCTGCTGCGCACCGACCACGTCACCTGGCGGGGCGAGTACTACGAGGCGGTGGACGCGCGGAACCTGCCCGGCTGCGTGCAGCGTCCGCGCTTGCCGTTCGTGGTGGCCGCGAACGGCAAGCGCGCCATCGCACTGGCGGCGCAATACGGTCAGGGCTGGGTCACGACGGGCGAGCCGGCGCGGAGCCGGAGCGGTGGTGGCAAGCCGTCGCCGCGGCGGCGGCGCGGCTGGACGAGGCGCTCGATGCCGCGGGCCGCGCACCGGACGAGATCGGGCGGTACCTGTCCCTGGACGCGTCCGGCACGTTCGCCCTGTCCAGCGCGGACTGCTTCGCGGACATGACCGGCCGGGCGGCCGGGCTGGGATTCACCGACGTCATCACGCACTGGCCCCGGCCATCCGGGTGGTATGCGGGCGACGAATCGGTCCTGGAGACAGTCGCCGCGCGAATGATGTCCGGCCGCGCTCTGGATCGCTAGGTCCGAGCCGAAGCCCAGGGCGATCAGGACCGGTTGTCGTGCACGTGGCGCGGTTTCCGGCTGGTGACAATCCTGCGCTTGCGCAAAGACTCGAGCCATTCCTGCCCGCTGAGCAGTCGTGTGGTCTTGCCCGACCTGACCTCGCCCGCCGCGGCAACTGCCATCGCGACACTGGCAGCGGTCATGTCGTCGGGTGCGTCATAGACGATGACCACGTCATACTCGCCAAACGGAAAGCCCGCCACCACGATCGTGGCGCCCAGCTCATCCAGGGCCGGCCGGATCAGCTCCACCGGGTCTTGCGGCGCTTTGAGCTGATCCGCCATCGACTTGGCGGTATAGGAGGCCTGGTACATGTAGAGCGGCATCGAGTCTCCCCTTGGGTCTGAAGACCATTGCGCCTGAAAATCGTAAACCCGGTCCAGTCGGGCATACCAGCCTCCGTGCAGCCTTTCCCGGTCCGCGTTCGCGGCGCGGTTGTCACGCTCATCGCGCAGAACGTCGGCTACACGTCGGAGGCGCATTCAGCCGGGCGTTCAAGCACCGCTACGGCACGCCGCCGGCTCGCTGGCGCCGAGACATACGGGCGAAAAGCTCGTGAGGGGGGTGCGCGCTCACGGCCCAAAGCAGCGGGGCCGCAGCGACGGTGCTGCGGCCCCACCGGCCCCGGTTCCCCGTTAGCTGGCCGGTCAGCCCTTCGTGAACGACTTCAGCTTCAGCTCCGACACGAGCTGCGAGTGGCCGAGCTCGGTCAGCGTCGGCTTCGGACTGCACCGGTCCGACCCCGTTCGCCATCCAGCTCTTCACGACGATCGTGGCGTGGTAGCCGCCCACCGTGAACTTCTCGGTCATGGACACGACCGTCGCGGTGTAGGTGCCGGCCGGGACGGTCACGGTGGCGGTGCCGTCGCCCTTCACCGTCACGTGCGCGGTCACCCGCTGGGACGATCCGGTGGCCGGGTGGATCTCGACCACTACGGTGGAGGTCGTCGAACGGCCGGAGTCGATGACCGCGGCCGACGGCAGGCTGATGCCGCCCCTGATGATCGTCGCGTCGCTCTGCAGCTGGCTGAACGGATAGCTGATCGAGCCGTCGGGATGGAAGATGTAGGTGCTGTCGGTCGTGGTGCTGACGAATCGAGTCGTGGTTAGACATCGTCACCTGCGTGCCGCCCGACACCGGCTTCACCGCCACGACCTTGTTGGTGACCGTGCCGTTGAGGGTGATGGTGTCGGACGTCGTACATCCACGTGTTGCCGACGGCGATCGGGAACGGCACGGAGCCGGAAGCAATGGTGGTCGTCGAGCCGGTGCCGGAGTTGCCAGACCCAGTCGAAGAACTGCCGGACGTCGAAGACTTCGTCGAGCTGGCGCCCGACCCGGTCGTGCCGGTGCCGGAGCCGGAGCTGCCGCCGAGCTGCCCGAACCGGAGCCGTTACTGCACGCGCCGAGGAGCAGCCCGGCCGCGGCGGCGCAGGCGATGAGCACGCCGGCCCGGCTGGGCGCGGAGTTGCGTGCGAATAGGTTCATGTTTCCCGACCTCAATGTGCGGGTTTGCGTTGTGGCGACGGGCCCGGCACCCCCCTCGAGTGCCGGGCCGAGGGAGGATGCGTGCGGACGCGGCGCTAACCGCGTCCGCAGTGGCGGCGAGCAGTGACATGGACTGGAGCCAGACGGCGCCAGGCCCGGACAGAACGGCGAACCGGGATGCCTCGGTCCCAGATCGTCGACCTGGACTTCCTGAATCTCGGCCATCTGCACGGCGACAGACGCGTCGAACATGCCGATGTGCCAAGGGTGGGTGCGCAGCGAGCCGCCGACGGGCAGTTCGCGGCGCACGACGTCGCCGGACAGCTCGATCCACGCGCGGCCGCGGCCGGCTATCCGCCGCAGCATGAACTCCTCGTCGCCGCGGCGAAGCGCGGGCCGTACGGCTGCTGATAGCCAGTGCTGACCTCGATGCCGGGTGTCCCGGCCAGGAAGCCGCGCCGGTGCACCAGGTACTCGCGCCGCCGGCGCCAGCTCGATGCCGACGATGCTGCCGGGCAGCCGGGACGCGAAGGCGATGGTCCCGGCGACCTGCGCGCGCGGTGTACGCGCTCAGCGGCAGCGACGACTCGGTCAGCGTGCGCCGCAGCGCCGCGCCCGCGGGCGCGACGTCGGTACCTGCCGGACATGAGGATGGAGTCGGTCATCCAGGAGAACTCGCCGGTGCCCGCGACGATGCTTTCGCCCGGCTCAAGCGAGATGGACAGCACGGGCTGCGTCGCACCGAGCAGCTGATCGTGCATGCCGTTCCTCCGTCATGACCGCGCCTGTCGTGCGTCGCTGACCCTTTCTAGTCCGAACGGAGGGCCGGCGCGAATCAGGGTAACCATGTAACTGCGGCCGGTGGCCGGAATAGCGGAGCTATAACATGCGCTGCGCGGTCAGCCCGTGCTCGATCGCGAACCGGGCCGCGTCCACCCGGCCGCCGAGCCCGAGGTTGCGGTAGATGGTGGCCAGGTGCCGCTCTACCGTCGCCGGGACTGAGGACGAGCCGCTCGGCGATCTGCTTGTTGCTGAGGCCGGCCGCGAGCAGCGCGAGCACCTCGGCCTGGCGGGCGGTCAGGCTGTCGCGTCCTGGCGCCCGCCGGTCCCGCGCCCGCGGCGGCAGCGAGCCGCCGCCCGGTTCCGGCTGCCGGCGCGAGCTCGGCCAGGGCCGCGTCGACGTCGGCGATCCGCTGCGGGCTGCCCAGCTCGGCGGCCAGCGTCCGCGCCGCCAGCAGCTGGGCCAGGCCGTCGGCCGGGCGGCCGGTGTGGTACCAGACCCGGGCCAGGCCGATCATCGCCTCGACCGCGTCGTGCGGGTGCCCGCCGGCCTGGGACGCGGTGATCGCCGCCTGGAAGTGCCCGGCGGCCGCGGTCCAGTCTTCCCGGTGCGCGGCCAGGTTCCCCTGATTGCAGCGGATGGTGCCCACGATCTGCGGTATCCCGGTGGCCAGCGCCAGCGCCCTCGGTGAGCACCCGGTCGGCGTCCGCCCACTGGCCGGAGCCGGATGAGCGACATCGGCGAGGTTGGCCAGCCCGATCGCGATCGAGCGCTGCTCGCCGAGCTCGCGCTTGATCGCCAGCGACTGCTCGAACAGCTCGCTGCGCGCGCCCGATGTTGCCGTCGTCGAGGTCGAGCAGCGCCATGTTGTTGATCGCCACCGATACCCCGCGCCGATCGCCGAGCGCGGTGCGCAGATCGAGCGCGAGCTGGAAGTAGCGGCGCGCCGCGGCGTTGTCGCCGAGGTAGCGGTGCGCGGAGGCGAGCACCGTGGCCGCGAACGCGGTCCGCTCGCGCAGCCCGAGGCCGGTGAAGATCTCCTGCGCCTGCTCCGCATCCCGGATGGCCTCGCGGTAGTCGCCGTTCTCGGTGGCGAGCACCGCCGCGCGCGCAGCGCGCGCGGCCGGCCGCTTCGTCGGTGCGCGGCCCGGCCGCGGCCAGGATCCTGGCCAGCCACGCCCGGCCCTGCGCGAGCCGCCCGCTGATCAGCCACCAGCGCCAGAGCCCCCCGGCCGCGCCCAGCCCGAGCGTCGGCGTCGTCGTGCGTGACCGTCCACTCCAGCGCGAGCTGCAGGTCGGGCTCGGCGGTCTCCATGCGCTGCGTCCAGTCCGCCGCCTCCGGCCCGGTCAGCCCGTCCTCGCTGGCGACGGCGAGATCCGCGAAGTGCCGGACGTGCCGGTCCCGCGCGGCCGCGGCGTCGCCGGACAGCTTCGAGCCGCGCGGCCGCGAAGGACCTGATGGTCTCCAGCATGCCGAACAGGTTCTGCTCGGTGCCGCGGCTCACGACCAGCCAGGACGAATCCACCAGCGCCCGGATGGTGGCCGCCGCGGCCGGGACGCTGACGGCGAGCACAGCGGCGGCGTCGGCGAGGCCGAACTGGCCCGCAAAGCAGCTGAGCATCGGCAGCATCCGGCGTGCGGCCGGGTCGAGCAGGTCGTAGCTGACCTGCAGCACGTCGGCGAGCCGGCGCGCGCCGGGCTGTCCGGCCGCGGCCGGATCAGAGTCCAGCAGCACGGCCCGCTGCTGCAGGATCTCGCGGATCGACAGCGTGCCGACCCAGCTGGCGATCAGCTCGATCGCCAGCGGCAGCCCGTCGAGGCCGGCGGCACAGCTCGGCGATCGCGTGCGGGGCGACGTCGCTGGCCTGAAACTCCGGCAGCCGGTCCCGGCCCTGGCGACGAAGAGCCGGACCGCGTCGGAGGACGCGATGCCGGCCGCGTCCGCCGCGACCGACGGGCAGCCCGAGCGGCGGCACCGTCCAGCACACCTCGCCGGGCACGCCGAGCAGTACCCGGCTGGTGACGACGATCCGCAGATTCGGCGCCGCCGCGAGCAGGTCGCGGACCAGGCTCGCGGCCTCGTCGCGCAGCGACTCGGCGCCGTCGAGCACCAGCAGCCGCGGCGGACCGGCGAGCGCCGCCTGCAGCGACTCGGCCAGCGAAACGCCGGGCTGGTCGTGCACGCCGAGCGGGACGCGAGCGCCGGGGCCAGCGAGCGCGGCAGCCGCACCGACTCCAGCGGCAGGAACACCACGTCCGCGTCCGGCAGGCTGCGCCTGATCACCTCGGCCGCGAGCCGCGTCTTGCCCGCGCCGCCGGGCCCGATCAGGCTGACCAGCCGGGCCTCGGTGAGCACGCGCGGCCAGCTCGGCCAGTTCGGGTTCCCGGCCGATGAAGCTCGTGTGCGCCAGCGGCAGTGGCCGCGTGCGGCGCCGGGCGCGGAGCAGGGCCGGTCTCGGCCGGCGGGCAGCCCCGGCCGCGAGCTCCGCCTCAAGGTCCGCGATCGCGCGCGGGCGCGCGGCGACAGCTCGGGTGCGGCCCGGACTCCCACCGGTTGACGGTCGCGAAGGAGACGCCGAGGTGCCGGGCCAGCTGTTCCTGGCTGAGCCCGAGCCTGGCCCGCAGCGATCGCAAGCCGGGCCGCGGCCGGATCTCGCGGCGCCGCCCTGCGTCGGTCATCGGCGGCCGTCGCCCGCCGTGGCGGTGGCCGGTCATGCGTCTACCAGGCGCACGCGCTGACCGCCGTCTCTCTCAGCCGACGAATAGTGACAGCGTGTCCGCGATGCAGGCGGCCTTGGACTGGCCCTCGATCTCGACCTTGATGCGGATGTGCGCGAGCGAGCCGAGGTGCGTCTGCTTGATGTCGGTCAGCGTCGCGAGTCGCCCTGATCTTCGAGCCGACCGGCACTGGCGCCGGGAACCGGACCCGGTCGAGGCCGTAGTTGATGCCCATGGTCAGGTTCTGCGACCCGGAAGATCTCGGTCATGAAGATCGGCAGCAGCGACACCGTGAGGTAGCCGTGCGCGATCGTGCCGCCGAACGGCCCGACGGCCGCACGCTCGATGTCGACGTGAATCCACTGGTGATCACCGGTCGCGTCCGCGAACGCGTTGACCTGCTCCTGGGTTATCTCGTGCCAGGAGCTCTCGCCCAGGTCCTCGCCCTTGGCCGCGACGAACTCTTCCAGGCTGGCGAACGTCCGCATGCTGTACCTCCTAGCGCCCGGCCGGGGGGCCGACGTGATACCAGGACAATAGCGTCGGCGGCGGGCATCCGGCGGCCGGGCGCGGCTCCGCGCCACTCGCCGGCCTCGCCCTGCTCCCTGCGGTCGGCGAACACATCCGGCGGCGGCGCGGGCGAGGCTCGGCCTGCGCGTCGGTGATCGGCTGGGCTACCGGCCACGAACCGGCTCAAGTTCGTCCCCCGCCAGCACCCGCGCCGGGAACGGGTCGGCCGCGGCGCGCCGGGTCAGCTCGGCGACCGGCAGCGGGTGGCCGGCGGCGACCACGACGAGGTTGCCGAATCGCCGGCCGCGCAGCACCGGGCCCTCGGCGATCAGGCAGACGTGCCCGAACACCGACTGGAGCGTCGCGACCGGCCGCGTACGTGCCGCAGCGGCGGGCCATCGCCGACGTTGGCGGCGAACACGCCATCCGGCGCCAGCGCGCGGGCGGCGAGGCGCGGCGAACTCGGTCGAGGTCAGGTGGGCCGGGGTGCGCGCGCCGTCGAACACGTCCGCCATCACGACGTCGAACGATCCGGCCCGGACCTGGGCCAGCACCGTCCTGGCGTCGGCGACCCGGACCCGGATCCGGCCCGCGACCGGCCGCGCCCGGCCGGCCGCTGCTCGGTTGACCGCTGCCCGATTCACCCTGGCCCGGCTGGGCTGGCGCAGCGGCAGCCGCTGCCGGACCAGGTCCGCGACCGTCGGCGTCGGCCTCGACCGCGAGCTGACTCGACCCCGGCCGGGTGACCGCGGTGTAGCGGGCCAGGGTCAGGCCGCCGCCGCCCAGGTGCAGCACCCGCAGCGGCGTGCCCGGCGGCGCGGCCAGGTCGATGACGTGGCCGAGCCTGCGCATGTACTCGAACTCGAGGTGGCCCGGGTCGTCGAGGTCCACGTGGGACTGCGGCGTGCCGTCGATGAGCAGCATCCACGCACCGGGCCGGTCGAGGTCGCCGAGCAGTTCGACGGTCCTGGCCAAGCCCTATCCCAGCCCGAGCGCGCGCTGCTGCGCCTCCGGTCCGCTTCTTTCGCGGTGATCTGCTGCGCGCCGAGCGCCACGGCCCGGTCCCGTTCGCCCATCGTCACGTCGTAGTGCCCGGCCACCGCCGGCTGCGCGGTCCGGGCGGCGTGCCGGGCCGGAACATGATCCGGGTGAGGCCGAGGCCTTCGGCAAACGCGTGCAGTTCCTCGTCGGTGTCGGCGGTCAGCGCAAACCAGGGATCAGGGCTGGCGGTCCGGCCAAACCAGGTTCTGCCCTGGCGACGGAACTGGTGCACGTATACGGTCACGACTTCCTCACCTCACTCGATCCGGCGCCGCGGTGTCAGTCCCGCGGCCAGAGCGCGTGAGCTGGGCCGGGCTGATGTTGCCGCCGCTGCACACGACCGTGACCTTGCGGCCGGCGAACCTGGCCGGGTCGGCCAGCACCGCGGCGAGCGCCGCCGCGCCCGCGGGCTCGACCAGGTTGCGGGTCTTCTCGATCATCGTCCGCGGTGGCCGCGGCGAGCGCCGCGTCCGGCGACCAGGACGAAGTCGGCCAGCAGCTCGCGCATGATCTGCTGCGGCAGGTCGAACGCGGTCCTGGTGGCCAGTCCCTCGGCGAACGTCTGACGTCTCGTCGCTGACCAGCCGTCCCGCCTGCCACGACTTGAAGGCGGCCGGCGCCTGCGCCGACTGCACGCCGATCACCTCGATGGACCCGCGGACCGCGCTGGCCACGATCGCCGTCCCGGCCGCGCCGCTGCCGCCGCCGACGGGCACCACGATGACTTCGGCTGTCGGGCCAGTCCTGCAGGATCTCCAGCGCGTAGGTGCCGACGCCGGCGATGAGATCGGGTTCGTTGCCCGAGTGCACGTAGCGGTAGCCGTGCGCCGCGGACTCTTTCTCGCAGTGCTCGCGGGCGTCGTCGAAGTCGCGGCCGTGGAACACGATCTCGCGCGCCGAGCGCGCGCATCGACTCGACCTTGACCGGGTTCGCGTCCTCGGGCACGAACACGATCGCCCGCACGCCGAACAGGTTCGCCGCGAACGCGATCGACTGGCCGTGATTGCCGGTCGACGCGGTCGCGACGCCGCGCTCCCGGTCCGCCGGGCCCAGCTTGCTGATCAGGTTCACGCCGCCGCGCACCTTGAACGCGCCGACCGGCTGGTGGTTCTCGTGCTTGACCCGCAGCCGCGCGCCGGTGAGCTCGTCCAGCGCCGGGTACCGTACAGCGGGAGTGGGCCGCAGGTGCGGCGCGATCCGCTCGCGTGCCGCGAGCACGTCGGCCAGGTCAGGGATCGTCGCGGTCATAGCTCGTCCTTCCGCCATGCACCCGAGACGACCAGAATATGGGTCATGCTCCCGGACCTCGTCGCGCACGCCGACTGGGGGAGTGTGCCGCGCAAGCGGGTGGTGGCGGTCGCCCGGCAGGCCGCCGCCGGTTACGAGGTCGTCGCCCTGACCGCGGCCGGAGACGGCGACCTGGTGGCTGCCCTGCGGCGGCGGTACCAGCCGTTCCGGGCAGTGCTCGGTTTTGACTTCCCGATCGGCCTGCCGCGAGCGTACGCGGCCGCGCCGCGGGCGTCGCGTCGTTCACCGAGTTCCTCGGCCAGCTCGGCGCGCCGCCGTGGGCGGAGTTCGCGCAGGTGGCGGCCCGGCCCGGCCAGATCAGCCTGCGGCGGCCGTTCTACCCGGCCCGGCCCGGCGGCACCCGGCGCGCGCACCTGTACGCCGGGCTCGGCCTGACCGAGACCGAGGTGCGCCGCCGGTGCGACGGGACGCGACGCGGAGACCCTGTTCTGGACGCTGGGCGGCAGGCAGGCCGGCAAGGCGGCGCTGCACGGCTGGCGGATGCTACGGCTGGCCAGAGCCGATGGCGCGGACATCGCGCTGTGGCCGTTCGACGGGTCGCTGGAGCCTGCTGGCCCGGCCCGGATTCACCGTCGCCGAGACGTACCCGCGCGAGTTCTACCAGTATTTCGGCGTGCCGCGCGGGCCGGTGGAGCAAGCGGCGGCGGGCGGACCGGCTGGCGTGCATGCCGGCCCTGCTGGCGTGGGCGGGCGATCTCGGGGTGCGCTGGGATGAGGCGGTCCGCGGCCGGGTCCGCGCGGGCTGCAGCGACGGCCCGGACGGCGAGGACGAGTTCGACGCGATCGTCGGCGTGCTCGGGATGATCGCGGTCGCTGACCGGGATCATCGCGCCCGGCGTCCCGGCGGAGGACCCGGACGTGATCAGCCACCGAAGGCTGGATCCTCGGCCGGGCTGGCTAGTGCCAGGGCTCCGTGGCCGGACGGAGCCGGCCCGCGATCTGCTCGACTGAACCGAGCTCGCCCGCCGCGACGCTGACGATGAGGTCGTAGGCCTCGTCGTTGGTGAGTGTGAGGCGTCGGCCGTTGACGCCGTCGAAGGCAATCGTGGCAGCCAGCGCCAGCCGGGGCGTGTGGTGTGTCCATCGCACCGGCCGCCGTTCGTTGGATAGCTAAGGGCCCGGGCAGCACAGTCCGGGCGGCACAGTCGACGGAGGTGCGAATGCCCGAGGCAACGGGAGCGCAGGCGAGGTCGTCTTCGTGGCCGAGCACGAGCCCGAGGTGTGTGGGACTTGATCACGGACGTGGCCAGGATCGGCGAGTGGAGCCCGGAGTGCGTAGGCGGGCGCTGGCTGGACGGCGCCTCGCCGCGCCCGGCGCGCGGTTCGAGGGCCGCAATGACTTCGGCGATGGGCCGACCGGACCGGTGACGTGCGTCGTGACTCAGGCGCAGCCCGCCGGACGTGTTCGAGTGGGTCGTCCTCGACCCGAGCGCGTCGGTGGCGTCGCCGGGATCGATCTGGCGGTACGAGCTGACCCCCGGCGACGAGCCCGGTCAGACGACGGTGCGGCACGTCTTCACCCACGGGACCGGCCGAGACCGGGCTCTCGCTGCGCGATGCAGGACGACCCGGCCAACGCGGACCAGATCCTGCAAGGCCGGCTGGATCAGCTGCGCGCGCACATGACCGCCACGCTGACGGCGATGGCGGGCAGTGCGGTCCGAGCCGGTACCTGAGTAAACCGGGCCTTGCCAGACCGCGGCTGGACGGACCGCGCCTGGCTAGACCACGCCGAAGAGCCGGTCGCCCGCGTCACCGAGGCCGGGCACGATGTACCCGTGCTCGTTCAGCCGGGTGTCGAGTGCGGCGGTGACCACCCGGATCGGCACGCTGGTGGTGTCCGGCGGGAACGTGGCGTCGATCCGCTCGCAGGCCTTCCGGCGCCGCGAGCAGGCACACCGCGGTAATTCCGGCCGCGCCGCGATCGAGTAGCAGCCGGATCACGATCTCCAGCGTGCCGCCGGTGGCGAGCATCGGGTCGAGCACGAAGATCTCCCGGCCGGTCAGGTCGGCCGGGAGCCGTTCGGCGTAGGTACTGGCGACCAGCGTCTCCTCGTCCCTGGCGAGGCCGACGAAGCCGACCGCGGCGCCGGGCAGCAGCCGGACCATTCCGTCCAGCATGCCGATCCCGGCCCGCAGTACCGGCACGATCATCGGCGCGGGCCCGGCCAGCTTGACGCCCTTGGCCGCGTCACCGGCGTCTCGACGTCGCACTTCGTCCACCTGCAGGTGCCGGGTCGCCTCGTAGGCCAGCAACGTCACGAGTTCGTCGGCGAGCCGCCGGAACTCGTGCGTCGGCGTGCTGACGTCGCGCAGCGTGGTCAGCTTGTGCGCGACGAGCGGATGATCGGCAACGAACGTCTGCATGAGCGGTAGTGTGCCAGACCGCTAACCGCCGGGTCGGCCGGTGACCTCCGCGCCGCGCTGGTGCGGCGGGTCGTACCACACGCTCGGGCAGCGGTCGGGCGGCAGCTCACCCGCAGATGACCGCCGTTGTCCCCGCCCGCGCACTGGCAGACCACCCAGGAGACGCTGACCGAGCCGGGGCGCCAGAGGTGGCCGCGCGAGCATCGTTTCGGATATCGCCACCACTCCGGCCACGCCTCGTCCATGGCACTATTCGAACATAGATACGATCGAGTGGGAAGCCAAATGGCCCCAGGCCGCCGGGTCTTCGACCCGCGGCCCGAGGACCACCGCGCCTGCCGACCGGCAGCCGCGGGCTGGTTAGTCCGGATCGTCCTCGCGGCGCGGGCGACCCGGCCCGCGCATCTTGCCCGCCTGACTCGGCAGCCGTCCGGCCTCGGCCAGCGCCCGGCGCAGCAGGAACTCCATCTGCGCGTTCGTGCTGCGCAGCTCGTCGGCGGCCCACCTGGCCAGGGCGTCGTGCACGGCCGGGTCCAGCCGCAGCAGCACGCCCTTGCGCTCGCCATCGCGTCTACCGCACCGTCCTTACCGATCCTGGCGTCACTGGTACAGCGACCCGGTGTTGACGACCTGCTGGGTGGCCTGCTCGCTGCACAGGACCACCAGCAGGTTGGATACCATCGCGGCCTTCCGCTCCTCGTCCAGCTCGACGACGCCTTCCTCCTCGAGCCGCTGCAGCGCGAGCTGCACCATGCCGACCGCGCCTTCGACGATCCGGCGCCGGGCGCCCACGACCGCGTCCGCCTGCTGCTGGCGCAGCATCGCCTGGGCGATCTCGGGCGCGTACGACAGCCGGGTGAGCCGGGTCTCGATGACGTCCACGCCGGCTGACCGGACGCGCTCGGTGAGCTCGGCCGACAGCCGCTGGGTGATCTCATCGGCGTTGTCCCGGAGCGAGAGCGTCGCCGGTGCCGCGGCTGTCGTAGGGGTAGCTGATCCGGCGATGTGCCGGACCGCGGTCTCGGCCTGGATAGTGACGAACTCGACGAAGTTGTCGACCGCGTAGGTCGCCTTCGCCGTGTCGTTGACCTGCCACACCACGACGGCCGCGATCTCGATCGGGTTGCCGTCGGCGTCGTTGACCTTGGCCTGGGCCGACTCCTGGTTGCGGATCCGGGTCGACACGCTGATCCGGCGGGTGAACGGGTTCACCCACTGCAGCCCGGACTCGCGGATGGTGCCGCGGTAGCGACCGAACAGCTGGACCGACCCGCGCCCGGCCGGGGGTGACCGGCGTCAGCCCGCCCAGCGCGAAGCCGCCGACGACGAGCAGCACGACGCCGAGCGTAGTCAGCGCCTGCGCCGCGCCGGCATGCGACTTGCCGCTGGCCTGAGGCAACACGCGACCGCCGGCGACCAGCGCCACTAATCGACAGAACGAGCACCTGCAGGCCCGGTCGGCTGCTGGCCGCGTACTCACTCGAGTTGCTGGCCGGCCCGCACGCCGGTTCCCTGTGGCGAAACGTCCGAAGCCATCCCGATCCACCTCCGCTTGACTGGCTTGATACCACATATCTAGCATAGTGATATCTAATTAATTTAGCAAGCGCGAGCAGACGCCGATGGCAGGCTCTGTCGCAAAGGTAAACCAGGTACGGCCGCCGGCGGTGGATCCTGGCGGCGGAAGAGAAAGGTGGCTGTGGACGGCCAGGACGGAGAGCTCGAGCTGACCGGCCTGCAGCGCAGGTATCGGCGACGTGGTGGCCCTCGACGGGCTGAGTTTCAGGGTGCCGCCGGGCCAGGTCTTCGGCTTCCTCGGGCCGAACGGCGCGGGCAAGACCACGGCGATGCGCGCGATCGTGGGGGTCGCCGCGCTCGACGGCGGGAGCGTCCGGTGGAACGGCCAGCCGATCGACCAGCACGCCCGCCGCCGCATCGGGTACATGCCGGAGGAGCGCGGCCTCTACGCCGGCGATGCAGGTAGCGCGAGCAGCTCGAGTACCTGGCCAGGCTGCACGGCCTGAGCGCCGTGCAGGCCGCGCGCTCGGCGGCCGGCAGCTGGAGCGAGCCGCCTCGGCCTCGCGGACAAGCGGCCAGGCCAAGACGGAGGTCGCTGTCGCTCGGCAACCAGCAGCGAGTGCAGCTGGCCGCGGCGCTCGTCCACGACCCGGAGCTGCTCGTGCTCGACGAGCCGTTCTCCGGCCTCGACCCGGTCGGCGTCGACGCGATGAGCGAGGTACTGGCCGAACGCGCGGCCGGCGGGCGTCACGATGCTGTTCTCCAGCCACCAGCTCGACCTGGTCGAGCACCTGTGCACCTCGGTCGCGATCATTCATCACGGCGCGCTGGTCGCCGACGGCACGGTGGAGGAGCTGGCCCACGGCGGCCAGCTGCGGATCGCGGTGCAGGTGTCCGGTGACGACGAGGCGCACTGGACCAGCCGGCCTGGGCGACCTCGCCACGGTCGATCAGGTCACCGGCGGCACCGCGACGCTGTCGCTGGACCGGGCGAGCGACGCACAGGCAGGTACTCGACATGGCCAGGCAGGCCGGTCCGGTCGAGCAGTTCGGGTTCGAGCGGCGCCGGCTGTCCGAGGTGTTCCGCGACGCGGTCGGCGCCGAACGTCGACGACATCGGCAGCAAGGCCGATCACACCGGCAGGCAAAGGAGCCGGTTCGATGAGGGAGCGAGGACGATGACCAGGCAACTGGTGGACGCTCGACCTGGCTGGTGGCGCGGCGGGAGATCAACGACCGGGCCGGGCCAAGTCGTTCTGGGTCGCCATCGGTGCTGCTGCTCGTCGCCGTCGCGGCCGGTGCGCGTCATCCCGGCGCTGCTGCAAGGGCGACCGGAGCACCGCCCGCAGTCGGCATCGTGGGCAGCCAGGCCGCCGCGTGACCGCGACCGCGCGGGAGGCCGGGCAAGATCTACCGGCACCACGGTCACCGTCGTCAGCGCTGCCCGAGCGTCGGCCGCAGCGACGACCCAGCTGCGCTCCGGCACGCTCGACGCGGTGCTGGTCGGCGACTCCGAGGTGCTGGTCAAGCAGCAGTCCTCGGTGTTCGGCAGCACACGGCGGACCTCGCCGACGCACCTTGTCGCAGATCGGCGGCCTGGAGAAGCTCTTCGCGCAGCTGCCGCCCGTCGGCCTGCAGCAGGCGATCGCCAGCACACGGCATCGCGCTGCCGGTCCACGGCCTGAAACCGCCAGGCCGCAGCGCCGCCGAGCAGGTTCACCGGACTGACCGTGGCGATCTTGATCTACATCATCATGCTCACCTACGGCATGCAGGATCACGATCGGCGTCGGCGAGGAGAAGGCCACCAGGGTGGTCGAGGTGCTGCTCACCACGCTGCGGCCGGTGCAGCTGCTGGCGGGCAAGGTCATCGGCATGGGCCTGCTGGCCATCGGCCAGATCGTCGCGATGGTGGCGCCTACCTGATCCTCGGCCACGCCGTCGGGTCGACCGCCGTGCGCGGCGCCCCACTCAGGCGTCGTGCTGGCGGGCGCGCTCTGGCTGCTGCTTGGCTACGCCTTCTACTGCACCGCGTTCGCCGCCGCGGGGGCGCTGATCACCCGGCAGTCCGACGCCTACAACGCCGCCTTGCCGCTGCAGATCCCGCTGATCCTGGCCTACGTGCTGACCTACAGCGGTGATCTACGCGACGAGCGTGAACACGTTCTACCACGTGCTGGCGTTCATCCCGTTCACCGCGCCGGTCGACCATGCCCGTCCTGGTCGCGGTCGGGGCGGCGTCCGGCCTGGCAGGTCGCGGTCTCGGCGCGCATCACGATCGTGTCCACGGTGGCCATGGCGCGGCTCGCGGGCGCCATCTACGGACGCGCGATCCTGCGCACCGGCGGCCGGCTCAAGGCGCGCCAGGTGCTCCGGTCAGCGGCCTGAACTGCCACCATCAAGGGAACGCGGCTCTCGCCTGGCTAGGCGCGGCGCGGGAACTTGCTGAACTCCGGCTTTCGCTTGGCCTTGTACGCCTCGCGGCCCTCCTTGGCCTCTTCGCTGCCGTAGAAGAGCAGGTTCGCGTCGTGGGCGAGTTGCTGGAGACCGAGGTAGCCGTCCTCGGCCGCGTGGAAGCTCGCCTTCATCAGCCGCAGCGCGAACGGCGAGAGCGCGAGCATCTCCCGGCACCAGCCGACGGTCTCGCGCTCCAGGTCGGCCACCGGTACGACGGCGTTCACCAGGCCCATCTCCAGCGCCTGGTGCGCGTCGTACTGCCGGCACAGGAACCAGATCTCCTTGGCCTTCTTCATCCCGACCAGCTGCGACAGCGAGCTGGCGCCGAGGCCGCCGTCGAACGACCCGACCCTGGGGCCGACCTGGCCGAAGCGCGCGTTGTCAGCGGCGATCGTGAGGTCGCAGACCACATGCAGCACGTGCCCGCCACCGATCGCCCAGCCCGCCACCATCGCCACGATCGGCTTGGGGCAGCGCCGCATCTGCACGTGCAGGTCGGTCACGTGGAACCGGCCGGTGGAGTGCTCGTCGGTCTGGTACCCGCTGTCGCCGCGGGTCCGCTGGTCGCCGCCGGAGCAGAACGCCCGGTCGCCTTCGCCGGTCAGGATGATGACACCGACCGACTCGTCCTCGCGGGCAACCGTGAGCGCCGCGGATATCTCGATGATCGTCTGCGGCCGGAACGCGTTGTGCACCTCGGGTCGGCAGATCGTGATCTTCGCGATACCGTCCGGAGTCGTCTCGTACCGGATGTCGGTGTACTCGCCGGATGCGGTCCAGACAATGTCAGCGGTGTCAGTCATCCGGCCATTGTGCATCGGGCCCACCGAAACGCCGCCGGCCCTGGCCCGTGACCGCGGCCCGGCTCGCACGCGCCCCGGCCGGGCCTGGCAGCATGCCGTCATGGCCAGTCCTGAAGTCCTCGTCATCCCGCAATGGCAAGGCTCGATCAGCCCGGAAGCCGGCCGGATGGCGGCCGGCGCCGCCCAGCTGGCCGAGCTGGCGACCGCGGCCGGCGCCGTGCCGCGGACGGTCGGCGGCCTGCCGCAGACCCGGTCGCCGGTCCGGGACGGGGTCTCGTCGCTGGACCAGCTGCTAGCGGCGCACGCCAGGATCGCGGCGGAGCGGCGGCGCTGGACAGCACGGGCGGACCGGTGCTCGCGCTCGGCGGCGACTGCGCCGCGGACCTGGCCGTGGTTGCCGCCGGGCTGGAGCGCCGGGACGGGGACCTGGCGCTGCTGTGGATCGACGCGCACGCGGATTTCAACTCGCCCGCGACGTCGCCGTCCGGCGCGTTCCACGGCATGGTGACGCGCTGCCTGACCGGAGTCGGTCCGGCGGGGATGCGGCCCGCGGTCCCGGCCGCGCCGACCGCCCTGGTGCTGACCGGGACCCGTTCGGTCGACCCGGCCGAGCAGACTGAGCTGGACGCGGCCGGGGTCCGGCAGCTCGGCATGCGCGCGCTCGGCGACCCCGAGGCGGCGGTCGCGGCGCTGCTGCAGACCGGGTGCTCGGCCGTGCACGTGCACCTCGATCTCGACGTGCTCGACCCGCAGGTGTTCCCGGACACCGTGTACCGGGTGCCCAGCGGCGCGACCGTCGAGCAGGTGCTCGCGCTGCTGACCGCGGCCGGCGCGGCCCTGCCCGTCGCGTCCGCGTTCGTCGGCGAGCACCTGGGCGGCGACAAGGCCACGACCCGGCTAGCCGACCCGCTGGTGCGCAGGCTGCTGGCGATGCTGAGCACGGGTTCCTGAGCCGGCGCCAGCCTGGTCTAGCTTCCTGCCCCAGAAACGGCATCAGTGCAGCACGGCAGGCGGGGCTTGCCTGGGTCTGAAGACCCACCACCGGTACAGGGCGAATCTAAGGCCGGTAGCAATCAGGCTCGCCCCCACGAGCACTGCCGCCTCGCTGAAGTGTGAGTGCTTCGGCGACAGTGTGTTGAAGATGGCGAGCGCCGCAGAGGTAACGAGCAGACCGGCCACAAACGCCATGAGACCCTGCACCTGATGACGCGTGGCATGTGTACTTCCCCGGATGCCGAACGTGATTCTGCGGTTGACCGCGGTATTGGCCATAGCGGTCACGAACAAGCTGACGGCGTTCGCGGCCTCGCTGGTCGTGACGCGACGCAGCAGCAGGTAGAGGACCACGTAGGCTACCGTGCTCAGCGCGCATGTTGGTCACGGAATTGTGTCGGTCGAGTGAACCATAACAGGCCCGGGCGCTTACAGCGCAGTAATGGCGCAGTCTGTTGGAGCGTTCACAAATAACAATTCCGGCCACTCATGAATTCACTTATAAATTGCTGTCATCGCATGGCAAATACCAATTACCTCCGCCCGCAGCTCGGCAGGCTCGAGTATCTCCAGGTCGGGACCGAGCCGGAGGAAATCGGCGAGCGCGTGCCGGGCCGACTCGATCGGGACTCGCGCGGTCACCCAGCCGTCGGCGCCGGCCGTCCCGTCCGCCTCAATGGCGGTTACCGCCGCCGCGCTGAGCAGACCGCGCATCCGATCGGTGCCCGCGGCCGAGATCCGGATCACCGCGTGGCCAGTGTGCAGCCGCTGCTGGAAGTCGGCGAGATACTCGCGCCAGTAGCCGGCCAGCGCGAAGCCGGGCACGCGGTCGAAGACTCGCTCCGGTCGGCACCGCCTCCGCTATCTGGTCGACGCGGTAGGTGCGGAACGTGCCCTCGCACCGGGCCACGACGTACCAGGTGCCTGCCTTCAGCACCAGCCCGTGCGGCTCGATCGTCCGCACTACTTCTTCGGGTGCCTTCCACCGGCTGTACCGCATCCGGATGACCTGTCGTTCCCACACAGCGCTCGCCACCTCGGCCAGACAGGGCACCTTGCGCTCGGGCCGGTACCAGCCGGGGGCGTCCAGGTAGAAGCCCTCGCTCAGCCGGTCGGCGCTGTCGCGCATCGAGGCGGGCAGCGCGGCGCGCAGCTTGAGCGTCGCCGCCGCGAGCACGCCGCCGAGGCCGAGCTCGGCCGCGGGACCCGGCAGTCCGGACAGGAACAGCGCCTCGGCCTCGGCCGGGGTGAGCCCGGTTAGCCGGGTGCGGTATCCGTCCAGGAGCTGATAGCCGCCGTCGTGGCCGGCGTCGCCGTAGAGCGGCACGCCCGCCGCATTCAGCGCGTCGACGTCGCGGTAGATCGTCCGGACCGAGACCTCGAGCTCGTCCGCGAGCTGCTGCGCGGTCATCCGGCCGCGGGTCTGCAGGAGCAGCAGCAAGGACAGGAGCCGGCTAGCGCGCATGGATCAAGTCTGTCCGGACCCACTGACAGTCAGTGTCAGTGAAGGCTGCCTAGCCTGCGGGAACCGAAGCAGTCATGAAAGGACGCAAGATGAACGACTTTGACTTCCTGGCCGGGACCTGGGACGTAGCGAACCGGTGGCTCGCTGATTTCCTCGACCCGGGCAGTGGCTGGGAGGAGTTTCCCGCGCGTCAGCGTGTGCTCGCGGCACTTCGACGGCAGTGCCAACTTCGACGAGATCACGTTCCCGACGAAGGGGTTCTCCGGGCTGACGCTGCGGCTGTACAACCCGGACACGAAGCAGTGGTCGCTGTACTGGGCGAGCAAGCGCACCGGCACGCTGTTCCCGCCGGTGGTCGGCGGCTTCGGCGATGATGGCGTAGGGGAGTTCTTTGGTGCGGACACCTACCACGATGTTCCGATCCTGGCCCGGTTCCGCTGGTCGGGGATTTCCGGAAACGAGGCGCGATGGGAGCAGGCGTTCTCGACCGACGGCGGTCAGACCTGGATAGACAACTGGTTCATGGAACTCACGCGACGTAGCTGACCCAGGACCGGGCGCCCAGCAGCTCGCCCGGTATGTCCGGTGGCGCGCTGCGGGTGAGGTCGAGGCGGCGGTCTGGCTCAGGCTCGGGCAGCGCCGCGGCCGCCGCACTCGGTGCCGGGCGCGGTTTCCGCGGCTTGCCCGCGGCCGAACTGCCGCCCCGGCCGCGGTAGATCAGCAGCCCGTTGACCGGGTCGGGCACCGAGTCCAGCGCCGCCCGGACGACGGGCAGGTCGCGGAACGCGAGCCACTGGTCGGCGTCGTCGAAGCGCACCTCGAAGGCGACGCCCCAGGTATCGGAGTGCCAGGTGGCGTCCAGCGCACCGTTGGTCAGCGCCGCCTCGATCAGCTCGGAGCTGTACGCGGCCTCCCACTGGTAGGCCGAGAACTCCCCGTGCAATACCTCAATCGACCACCACTCAGCCATATCTTGAGATAGTACGTCTTTCCGGCGGGCGGCGGAATGGCCTTAGCTGGTGTTTCCGCGCCCGGTCGAGCGCAATTGCCGTTCCCGCCGTCAGTTCTGCTGGGTCAGGTTGCCGCAGTGCGCGGTGCCGGAGTGCTCGCTCAGGCCGGAGGTCCACGTGCCGCCCCGCTCCAGCGCGGTGATGTCGAGGTCGCCCCGCCCGTCGAGCGCCACGTTGCGGCGGGACGCCGTCATGGTCTCGATCTCGCCGGTGCCGAAGATGCCGGTGCCCGTCTGGTAGCGCCACCCGCGCGGGCCGAGGCCGTGATCGCGGCCCGGCCCGGCGAAGTTAGCCGCCCAGACCCGCTGCCATGATGCCGGGCCGCCGGTGCTTGCGACTGCGGCTCCAGTGGCACTGGCTGTGCCCGTGGTGGCAACGACCGTGCTCGCCGCCGCGCCCGGTGCAGTTGCCAGCAGCAGCGCGAATACACCGCCGAGCGCGCAGCGAAGACCCCCCGATCTCCCCATGGGCCGTCACGATAAGGCGACGGGAATCCGCCCTCAACCAGGCCACGCAGAGCGGGCATGGAGAATGTCGCCGTGGAGCACTTTCGCACCGACCGGCTGACCGCACGCGACTGGAACCCGGACGACGCTGCCGCCGCGTTCGCGATCTACGGCCGAGACGACGTGATGCGCTGGCTCGGCCCGCAGCCACGGCGCCGGTCGCGTCGCTGGCGGAGATGACCGAGCCGGATCGAGGTCATGGCCGAGCGGGCGGCCGCGCGGCCCGAGTTCGGCCTGTGGCCGCTCGAGGTCAGGTCATCGGCGGCGTGATCGGCGCGGCGCTGCTGCAGCCGCTGCCGGACAGCTACGCAGCGGGGGACGACCGGCCCCGCGCCGACGTCGTGGAGATCGGCTGGCACCTGAATCCGGATTACTGGGGCCACGGCTACGCGACCGAGGCCGGCTGGCGGCGCGGTCACGCTGGCCTTCGGCGCCCGCGACCTGGATCGGGTGGTGGCGGTCGTGGAGCCCGGACAACGGCCGGTCGCTCGCGGTCTGCCATCGCCTCGGCCTGACGCACGTGGGCCAGACGAGCGAGTACTTCGGGCTGACCCTTGAGCTGTTCGAGCTGCGTCCGGGCCAGGACCCGGGCGGGGCCGAGGCTACGATGTCCGGCAGCACGGAGAAAGGACGGTAGCGTCATCACCGCCGCACCAGCACCAGTCCGGCCCGGCGGCCTTCCGCGCTGGCGAGCAGCCCGCCGTCATCCACACCGAGGAGCTGACCAAGGTCTATCCGGGTACGGACTTCGCCGCCGTCGACAAGCTCAACCTGGACGTGCAGGCGGGGGAGATCTTCGGCCTGCTCGGGCCGAACGGCGCGGGCAAGACCACGACCGCGGGCATGCTCACCACGCGGGTGGTGCCCACGTCCGGCCGGGCCCTGCTGGCCGGGATCGACGTGGCAGCCCACCCGGCACTCGCCAAGCAGGTCAGCGGCATCGTGTCGCAGCAGAACACGCTCGACCGGCAGCTGACCGTCTGGGAGAACCTGTACTTCCACGGCCGGCTGTTCGGCATCGGGGCCCGCGAGTCGAGGCAGACCGCGGACGAACTGCTCGCCCAGTTCCAGCTGACCAGATGGGCCAAGGCCTCGGTGTACGCGCTATCCGGCGGTATGGCGCAGCGGCTGATGGTGGCCAGGGCGATCTTTCACCGGCCGTCGGTGCTGTTCCTGGACGAGCCGACCGCGGGCCTGGACCCGCAGAGCCGGCTGGCGCTCTGGGACCTGCTGGGGGAACTGCACGCGGCCGGCCAGACGATCATGCTGACCACCCACTACATGGAGGAAGCGGACCGGCTCTGCGACCGGGTCGCGATCATGGATCACGGCCGGATCCTGGCGCTGGATACGCCGGCGGCGCTCAAGCAGAGCATCGGCGCGGACACGGTCGTGACCGTCAAGGCCACCGGCGACCTGGCCAGCCTGGCCGCCCAGCTCAGCGACCAGGTGGCCGGCGTCACCAGGACCAGGCAGGCCGACGACGGCATCCAGCTGCACATGCAGGGCAGCGACCGGCTGATCCCGCGGATCGTGCTGGCGGCCGAGCGGGCGGGCTTCGATCTGGTCGACGTCTCGGTGGCCGAGCCGACGCTGGAGACGGTGTTCATCGACCTGACGGGCAAGGAGCTGAGGGACTAGATGAGCTCGCAGGCCACCTCGCAGCCGCGGCAGTCCGGCGCCGCCGCCGCCCGCCCGCCCGGTCATCAGCGCCGGGCCGACCCGTAGCGTCAGCGCCGCCAGCTGGACCGCGCTCGGCGCGCTGCTGCTGCGCGACCTGGTGGTTCTCCGCAAGAACCTGCGCGAGTTCGTGCTGCGCACTCTGATCCAGCCGTTCCTGCTGTGCTTCGTCTTCCTGTACGTGTTCCCGAAGATCGGGCAGGGCATCGGCGGGCACGGCTCGGCCCAGCAGTCGCAGTTCGCCACGATCCTGGTGCCGGGCGTGGTCGGCATCTCGGTCATGTTCCAGGGCGTCCAGTCGATCGCGCTGGCGATGGCCCAGGAGTTCGGCTTCACCAGGGAGATCGAGGACCGGGTGCAGGCGCCCTGCCCCATCTGGCTGGTCGCGGTCGCCAAGGTGCTGGCCGGGGCCGCGCAGGGCGTCCTGTCGGCGATCATCGTGCTGCCGATCGCCGCGGTAGTGCACGCGCCCGGCGTGCACGCCCACCTGACGCTGCACTGGCTGCTGATCCTGACGTTCGTGCCGCTGGCGTCCGTGGCGATGGCCGGGCTCGGGCTGGTGCTCGGCACCAGCTTCGAGCCCCGCAACATCGGCCTGATGTTCGGGTTCATCATCCTGCCCATCACGTTCCTCGGCGGCACCTACTACTCGTGGACCAGGCTCGCCCCGGTTACCGTCGGCGGCTGGCACTGGCTGCAGACGGTCGTGCTGATCAATCCGCTGATCTACGTGAACGAGGGCATGCGGGCCGCGTTCACCACCGCCCCGCACATGCACCTGTACGTGATCTACCCGGTCGTGCTCGCGTTCGGCGCGGTCTTCCTGGCCATCGGGCTGCGTAACTTCCGGCGGCGGGTACTGTCGTGACGAGCTGGCCGCCATGCGCAATGCGTGATCTATTCGTGACAGCAATTGAGGGCGCAGAGGCGTGTATAGTTCCTGGACACGCCGTGCGTTCCGGGGGCCGGATATGCGTGCGTCCGCCGCGGGTATCGCCAGGCCGGGCCAACCATCGCTGATGAGGACTGACTAGCTGTGTTTCGCCGTCTGCGCGCTGCCAGGTGGCAGATGCTCGCCGTTGCCGGGGCGGTTGCCCTGGTCGGCACGGGCTGCGGCACGTCAACGAGCCCGCCCAAGGCGCTCGGGAAGCCCGCGCATGGCCCGATCGTGAGCCTGGTCATGGCGCGCAACCTGAACGGCGGCAAGCCCCGCGGGCTCACCCAGTACTTTGCGGTCAAGGACCGCAGTGTGTACGCGGCGGCCTACCTCGGTGACCTGCACGGCGCCAATCAGCTGGTCATGACCTGGTCCAGGGTGACAGCCACCGGCCTGAAGGTGCTGTTCAGCAAGGAAGTGCCGGTCACCAACTACGGCGTCGCCTATACCTCGGCCCAGATCGGCTCCGCTGCGGGCAAGCCGGGGACGCTGCCGATGGGCACCTACCAGGTGAGCGCTACGGTAGCCGGGGTAACCAGGGACGTGTACTGGACCGTGTTCACCCCCGCCCACACGACGGCCGCGGACTTCGCCGACACCGTCCAGCCGCTTGAGTCGGGTCCGAGCGGCTCGCTGCCGCAGTACCTGCCGAAGGTGCCGTGCGTGTCGGTGCAGAGCTCGGCCTCGATGCCCAGCACGACGGACGTCCGGCTCATTGTGTCCGCCTACTGCCCGCAGGACCATCGCAACGGGCCGACCCGCGGGATCGTGGTCGCGACCATGGACCACAACGCGGGTGAGTACCTGATCGGCCGGATGAAGCTGCTGCCGACCGGGATACTGACCGGCAGCTTCAACCTCGACGTGTGCTCGCTGCCCGGCGGCTCGAACCGGCCAGGCGCCCCGCTCTACTTCGCCTCGATTATCTACTACCGGGGCAACTCCAAGAATTACAGCGGCTCCTACCTGCTGCCGCCGGCGCACCTGGCGCCGGTGGTGATCATCAGCTCCAGTGTGCCCGCGGCCGCGCAGGTCTTCCCCGGTCAGAAGATCGTCTTGCACGTCACCGGGTCGGAGCCGGTCGCGTTCGGCGCGGAGGACCCGATCAGGTCGATCACCGTGACCGGGCCCGGCGAGAAGGTCATCACGAGCCGCCGCTTTACCCCGGATCGGCATCGGGCCCAGTGTGGCGCGGAGCCGCTGCGGAAGACGATCAAGCTCAGCTACGTCGTGCCCGCCGGGGTGCACGGGCCGCTGACGCTGACCGCCATGTCGGTCGGCCTGGGCGGCCGGTTGGGCCGGCTCGACGATCACCTTCAAGGTCGGCAACTAGACAGCTCTGCTCGCGTCCGCGGCCTGCAGGTACTGCCGCACGGGCGCGGGCCCGGTCGAGCCGCGGACTACCAGCTCCGGCTCGAAGAGCAGTTCCTCGTGCTGGACGACGGCCGCCTCCATCTGGTTGACCAGCAGCGCGACCGCCGCCTTGCCCATCGACTCGATCGGCTGGCGGACCGTGGTCAGCGGGGGATCGGTGCAGTTCAGCCACCCGGAGTCGTCGTAGCCGACCACCGAGACGTCGGCCGGGACCTCAAGCCCGGCCCGGCGCACAGCGCGGATCGCACCGAGGGCCAGAACGTCGCTGCGCGCAGATGATGCCGGTGACCCCCTGGCGCAGCATCCGGGTGGCGGCCGCCTGCCCGCCTTCGAGTGAGAAGAGCGCGTGCTCGACCGGCGCGACGGTCAGGCCCGGCCCGCTGCACGTGCTCGGTGAACGCCGCCAGCTTGCGCCGCGACGGCATATGGTCTTCCGGCCCGAGGATCAGTCCGATCCGCTCGTGCCCGAGCGAGGCCAGGTGCCGGAAGGACTGGCCGGCCGCGGTCACGTCGTCGGTGGCGACACACGGGAAGTCGAGATTTTCGATCGCCGCGTTAATCAGCACCACCGGGATGCCGCGGCTGTGCAGCAGCCGGTAGTGGTCGTGCGGGGCAGCGAGCTCGGCGAAGTGCCCGCCCGCGAAGACGACGCCCGAGGCGTGCTGGTCCAGCAGCATGTCGACGTAGTCGGCCTCGGACAGGCCGCCCGCAGTGCGGGTGCACAGCACCGGGGTGAAGCCGCGCTGGGCCAGGTTGCCGCCGATGACTTCGGCCAGGGCCGGGAAGATCGGGTTCTGCAATTCGGGCAGGACCAGCCCGATGAGCCGGGCCCGCTCGCCGCGCAGCTGCGTCGGCCGCTCGTATCCGAGCACGTCGAGCGCGGTCAGCACCGACTCCCTGGTGCTCTCGGACACCCCGGCCTTGCCGTTGAGCACCCGGCTCACGGTGGCTTCGCTGACCCCGACCTTCTTGGCGACTTCGGCCAGCCGGCGGGCAGGAGTTCGTGTCATGCCGCAACGATACGACATCCGAGAGCAAGAGATTGCGTGACCTGGATCACGAAGGTTTCTCGCAACCGGATCTTGATAGCGGGCATCAGGGCATGTCAGACCCGTAGTCGTGGGCTTCCGAACCGAACGTCGGGCCCAGTCGGCGCGGTATCCGGAGATCCTCGTAATCAAGTTGTGTCCTTGCGAACTTTCGTCGACATCTTGCTGTCGAGATGTCGATCTAAGTATGTTGAGCGCAACAACGAGGCGCCCGGCGGGCGTAGCGCCAAGACGGTCGCATTCGGGACTATTTCCGGATCGACGGTCGCGGCGCTACGCAGCTGCTCCGGCGGTGCGGGCGCGCTTATCGCCCACGTTCAGCCCACGGAAGGATTGATCGATGAGCAGACAGCGTCACCGACTGGCTGGCCACCGCAAGGTAGCCGCCGTCGTAGCCGTGGCGGGCATGGGCCTCGCCGCCGCGGCCTGCTCTAGCAGTGGCTCGCCAGCCACCACCGCGGCCACGGGCGGCAAGGTGACCGTCAGCATCAACTGCGCGCCAACGCAAGCGCAGAACCCGGTTCAGCACCGGGAATGGCTCGCGGACGTCGCTACGTTCGAGAAGGCCAACCCGACCATCACGATCGCGAGCGTCTACAACTACCCCTGCACAAACCTCCCAGCCTTCACCGCGCAGCTGCGGGCCGGAACCGAGCCGGATATCTACTACATCGACTTCACGGACCTGCCGCAGGTCCTGACCGCTGGCCAGGCCGCCGACATCACCCAGTACGTGAACTCCAAGACCGTGCCGAATCTCACGGACATCGCGCCGGCCGCGATGCGGTCGGTGACTGCGGGCAAGACCATCTACGGCCTGCCGACCAACAACTACACCCAGGGTTTGATCTATAACCGGGCGCTGTTCACGCGGGCAGGCCTCAACCCGGATGACCCGCCGACGACCTGGGCACAGGTCGAGACGGACGCCAAGGCGATTTCCAAGCTCGGTCACGGCATCGAGGGCTGGGGCGACTACAGCGCAGGCAACAACGGCGGCTGGCACTTCGCGTCCTACATGGACGCAGTCGGCGGCACGACGGTCAATACCAACAACGCCCCGCCGACGGCGGCGTTCGACAACGCCAACGGCCTTGCGATCCTGACCGCGCTGCACACGCTGCGGTTCACCGACAACGCCATGAGCGCCACTCAGGGCCTCGCCTGGGGAACGCTGCAGGCGCAGTTCGGCGCCGGCAAGCTCGGAATGTACATCGCCGCGCCAGATGACATCTACAACGAGATCACCACGGTCGACAAGGGCAACATCAACGACATCGGCATGGGCCCGCTGCCCAGCATGACCGGCGCGCCGGCCGGCTCGCTCGGCGGCGGCAATGCTTACGTCTTCGCCAAGCACGACACGCCCGCGCAGATCGAGGCCGGCATCAAGTTCATCGACTTCGAGGACCTGACGCCGGGCCAGGGAGTGACCTTCAACTTCGCCAGGCAGAAGGCGGACGGCACGCCGGTCGGCTTTGACGAGCCTTCATTGTTCGGCGGCGCTGCCGGTGCGCAGGTCAACGCGCTGCGGACCAAGTACGCGACTATCAATGTCTCGTACTACAAGGCCTACGTCGACGCGAACGAGGCGAGCGACGGCGAGCCGTTCGATGCCCAGGCTGTCTACAAGACGCTGGACCCGATGATGCTGGCAGTGCTCACCGAGCCGAACGTCAACATCCCGGCACTGCTGAAGACTTCAGCGACCAACGTCAACACGCTGCTCCAGTTCAGCTCGTAAGCACCTAGTCGGGGAAGGCCGACGGCGCGCGCGTGGGGGCCGGTTTGCGGGGCCGGCCCCCACGTCCCGACCCCGGCTCGAAGGCAACAGGGAGACTTGATGGCGGATGTCGCGACCCTGCGCAAGGCGAATGCCCGGCAAGCGGCCCGAGGCCAGGTGGCCGCCGGCCGGTTCGGGCAGAAGGCCAGAAGGAATCTGTCGGCGTACGGCTTCCTTATCGGCGCAGTCCTCTGCTTCACGTTCTTCTCCTGGTATCCGATCGTCCGCGAGGTGATCCTGAGCTTCCAGAAAGCGGTGTACGGGGGCGGTTACACCTGGGCGGGCTGGATCAACTACGACCGCATCATCCACGACCCGACGTTCTGGCTGGCCTGGCGGAACACGCTGGAGTTCACGCTGCTCGCACTTGTCGTCGGGTACGCGGTCCCGTTCTGCGTGGCGATCTTGCTGAATGAGCTGCGGCACGCGCAGGGCTATCTGCGGGTGCTGGTGTACCTGCCGGTCATGCTGCCGCCGGCCTCGGCGCTGCTGCTGTTCGCCTACTTCTACAACCCGCAGTACGGCCTGTTCGACGACATCCTGCGCACTCTGCACCTGCCGACGTCGCAGTGGGTCTTCCAGCCAGGCACCGGATTCATCAGCACCGCGATGATCTCGGTTGTGATCGCGTCGACCTGGATGAACATGGGCGGCGCCACGCTGATCTACCTGGCCGCATTGCAGAACATCCCCGGCGAGCTCTACGAGGCCGCCGAGCTCGACGGTGCAGGCCTGTTCAAGCGCATCAGGCACATTACGATCCCGCAGACCAGGCTGATCCTGATCATGCTTCTGATGCTGCAGGTCGTCGCGACGATGCAGATGTTCGTCGAGTCCTTGGTGCTGACCAACGGTGGCGGGGGCGTCGGGGACAACACCGAGTCCGTGGTGATGCTCATCTACCAGTACGCATTCGAGCTGAGCGGTTCCAGCAACTACAACAGCGCGTCGGCTCTGGGCGTGATTCTCATGCTCGTGCTCGCGGTCTTCTCCGGCGGGTTCTTGTGGGTCACCCGAGAGCGCCGGGCCTGAGGGAGGGACGAGATGGCAGTAAGCGGCCCACCGGGCCTCGGGGCTTCGGGAGCGGCCGGGGCGCCTCGGCGCCGGCCAGCGACCGGCTCGACCAGGACGCTGATCTCCAGCGCGCAGCTGAACCGGCACTCGGGCAAGATCGCGTACCGGATCGTCCTGACCGTGGTCATCGTGGTCTTCACGCTGGTGTTCATCGGGCCGCTGTACTTCCTGTTCACCGACGGCCTGAAGTCCACCCAGGAAGCGATCGCCACACCGCCGACGCTCTACCCGCATCACGTGCACCCCAGCAGTTATGTCCAGGCATGGGACCGGCTCGACATGGCCAGGCTGCTGTGGAACACGCTGTACTACGCGTTCGGCGCGCTGGCCTTCCAGCTTGTCTTCGACGTGACGGCCGCCTACTCGCTGTCGAAGCTGCGCCCCTTCCTCGGGAACGCGATCCTGTTCCTGATGCTGGCCACCCTCATGATCCCGAGCCACCGTGCTGGTCGTGCCGCAGTACGTGACCATGGCGACCGTGCCCATCCTGCACTGGCAACCTGATCGGCACGCCCGAGGCGATCTGGCTGCCGTCGGTCGCCAACGCGTTCAACATCTTCCTGCTCAAGCGGTTCTTCGACTCGATCCCGACGGACTACATCGAGGCCGCCGCGATCGACGGTGCGTCCCGGCTGCGCATCCTGCTGGCGGATCGTGCTGCCGATCTCCCGGCCGATCCTCGGCGTCGTGTCGATCTTCGGGCTGGTCGCGGTGTGGAAGGACTTCCTCTGGCCGCTCCTGGTCGAGTACGGCTACACCCCGACCAGGGAGACGCTGAACGTCGGCATCTGGCAGGCGCCGACCGGCGTACGCCGCAGAACCTGATCATCGCGGCGTCGGCGATGGCCGCGATCCCGACGATCGTCTTCTTCCTGATCTTCCAGCGCAACATCATGTCCGGGCTCACCGCCGGCGGCATCCGGGGCTGAGCCCGAGCGAGCCAGCGCGCCGCGTGCGTAACACCGCCCCGTTCCCAGCAAGATCAGCGCCGCTCGCTTGCGGCGCCATGCCCAGAAACAGCAGAAAGCAGGTCACCGTGCACGAACTCGCAGCGGTCGATCCGACCGCCGGAGGCCGTCCGCAGCCGGGGATACCTGGTGGCGCAGCGCCGCGATCTACCAGCTCTACGTGCGCAGCTTCGCCGACGGCAACGGCGACGGCATCGGCGACCTGGCCGGCGTGCGCGCGCAGCTGCCGTACCTGGCAGAGCTCGGCGTGGACGCGATCTGGTTCAACCCCTGGTACAAGTCACCGATGTCCGACGCCGGCTACGACATCTCCGACTACCGCGAGATCGAGCCGGTCTTCGGCACGCTCGCGGACGCGGACGCGGTGATCAGCGAGGCGCACGCGCACGGCATCCGGATCATCATCGACGTCGTGCCGAACCACGGCTCCGACCAGCACCCGTGGTTCACCGACGCGCTGGCCGCGCCGGCCGGGTCGGCGGCAGCGGACCGGTTCTGGTTCCGGCCCGGCCGCGGCCCGACGGGCGAGCTGCCGCCCAACGACTGGCAGTCGATCTTCGGCGGGTCCGCGTGGACCCGGATCACCGAGCCGGACGGCTCGCCCGGCGAGTGGTACCTGCACCTGTTCGCGCCCGAGCAGCCGGACTTCAACTGGGCCAACCCGGACGTCCGGCGGGAGTTCGAGGACGTGCTGCGGTTCTGGTTCGACCGCGGCGCGGACGGCATCCGGATCGACTCCGCGGCGCTGCTCACCAAGGACCCGGACCTGCCCGAGGTAGACCCGGACGCGCCGCCTGGCCCGGAGCACCCCTACACCGACCGCGACGACGTGCACGACATCTACCGGTCCTGGCGGGCCGTCGCGGACGAGTACCAGGACCGGGTGCTGATCGGCGAGATCTGGATCCCGGACCCGGTGCGGCTGGCCAGGTACGTGGGCCCTGGCGAGCTGCACACGGTCTTCAACTTCCCGTACCTGAGCTGCCCGTGGGACGCCAAGCAGCTGCGCGAGGTCATCGACAACACGCTCGCCCTGTACGCGCCGGTCGGCGCGCCGGCCACCTGGGTGCTGTCCAACCACGACGTCGACCGGATCGTGTCCAGGTACGGACGCGCCGACACCGCGTTCAGACCTCCAGCAGCGGCCGTACTTCCACAGCTTGCCGGTCGACCTCGAGCTCGGCACCCGCCGGGCCAGGGCGGCCGCGCTGCTGACGATGGCGCTGCCGGGATCGGTCTACGTGTACCAGGGCGAGGAACTCGGCCTGTGGGAAGTGCAGGACATCCCGGACGAGCTGCGGCAGGACCCGATCTGGCGGCGCACCGGCGGCGCCGACCCGGGCCGGGACGGCTGCCGGGTGCCGCTGCCCTGGTCCGGGTCTGAGCCGCCGTTCGGCTTCTCCCCGCCGGGCGCGGCCAGCCCGCCGTGGCTGCCGCAGCCGACGGAGTGGCGTGACCTCACGGTCGCGGCGGAGGCGGTCAGCCCTGACTCTATGCTGGAGCTCTACCGCGCCGCGCTGCACATCCGGCGAGCCGAGCCCGCACTCGGCGACGGGCCGATGAGCTGGCTGCCGACGCCGGAGGGGGTGCTGGCGTTCGACCGCGGCACGAGCGTGCGGTGCGTGACGAACCTGTCCCCGGCTCCGGCCGAGCTGCCGCCGCACGCGGGCCTGATCCTCGCCAGCGGGCCGCTCGCGGCCGGCCTGCTGCCGCCCGACACGTCGGTGTGGCTGCGCATCTGACTCACGAGGTATCGGGCTCGTCGGCGGCGAGCCCGGCCCGGAGGTAGTCGCGGTCTTCGATGATCTGGCGGCGGCGCGCGCCGACAAGCAGGTCCGGGGTGCCCAGCTCTGGTTCTCCGTAGTAGTCGGGTGATATTCCGGCCGCCCGGAGGAACGCCCGGCCCCGCTGTGACACGCTCTGGCCGGCGCCGAAGTGCGCCATCAGGGCTTTCACCTGCAAGCCGCCGTTGAACCGGTTGTTCGCCTTCCCGATCAGCCACGTGACGGCTGCGGCCGACTTGGCCGGGCTCGCCTTCCGGCGGAATACGGACGCGTCGCCGATCGCGACACGGGCGAGCAGCCTGCGGCACGCGGTGCGGTACTCGACGTCCAGCAGCTGCTCGCAGCAGTTGTCGCATGCGGCCAGAACCTCGGTCACGACCGGGCGGATGTCGTCGGCGACGCCGGCCCAGTCGAACGGCTCGTCCGGGAGCGGTCCGTCATCGAGCGAGTCCAGCACGGTCCCGCCACCGACGGCCCGGGCCAGTTGCGCGAGCACGCGCTCGGCCGAGGCACGCTCGTCTACCGGCCACGTCATCATGTCGTCGGCGCCCTCGGGATCCAGTGCACCGACGGCGGCGAGCAGCGCGGCCGGGCCCTGCAGCCGAGGCGACCGGATGACCTGCTGATACTCCGGCTCGAAATGGTCGACCGCGGCCAGCGTCTCCGCCGTGAGGCCCGCCCGGATGTTCCGGTCCCGGTGGCAGTACCGGACGAAGGCGCGGAGCAGGCGGGGGGCCTTGGCGAGGTACCGGACGTCAGCCCGCAGCTTGCGCGGGATCCAGTCGATCATGATGATCTCGACGGCAACCGGGCTCCAGCGCACCGGATCACCTGGCCCGAAGTCGGCGCCGAACCAGATGAACTCATCCAGCAGGCTCCGGTAGTCACCGTCGTCGTCAAGGTCAGCCGCGAACTCCGACGCGAAGAATCGTCCGGCTAGTTCCGTCCGCTCGGCATCGGTCCAGTCGCGTCGCTGGTAGCCCAGCCCGCCGGGTGGCATGAGCCGAGCGGCCCATTCCACGAGCGGGCGGCAGGCCGGCCAGGTTCCGGATTCATACGCGGGCCACGTCCGCGCCCCGGCCGCGACGGCCGCGTCGATCCTGGCCCTGGCCTCGGCGAGATCCAGGTCGGCAAACCGGATATCCGGGTCGGTTGACTTCCCCCGCAACTGTGCCATCAGGTCAGCCGCGCCGCCCGGCACGGCGAAGCCGTCCTTGACGATCGTGCCGACGTTGTGATCGATGTAGGTCAGCAGGCAGAACTCGTGCCCGGATGCCAGCCGCAGGCCAAGGACGACGTCGTCACCGTCGCCCAGCGGCTCGGTCATCTCAACGGCTCGGTACACCGTGGCCTGGCCGAGGTGCGCGAGCCACTCCGGCAGCGGATGCCGGCGGGTGGCCAGGGCGCGCCGGGCCCTCGCCCGGACGAGTTCGGCGCCGGCCAGCTGGCGGATGCACGCCAGCAGGGCCGAGGTCTCCGGCTCCTCGATCGTCGCGAACGTCGCTGTGAGTTCGTCAAGGGAGGCATGGGCGGTGTCGTCCGCGTTGCGGTCAAACGGGTTCTGCCGCCGGGGGTCGACGGTCGCGAGCAACCCGCTGACGTACAGCAGCAGATCGAGGGGCTCGTCGCTGTACAGGTACGCCGCTACCTCGGCGAGCAGGTCGGGTGGCCGCGCGCGGGCGCCGTGCCGTTGCGGGCTGCTGCCGCTACGCCGTCTGGCGCCCGAGCCTGCCCGTCGCTGCTTGCCTGGCCGCGAGCTGGGATGCCGTCCCCGTTTCGCCATGCTCGCAACCTATCGGCGCAAGCGCCTATCCCGCCCGCACGACAGCTGACTCCCGCGAGCTACGTAACTGAGCCTCGCGGCGGGATCTGGCCCGGGCCGCTCGAGTTGCAGCGCAGCGCGGCCGGATGGGTGGCCAGCAGCGGCCGGGCCAGCTTCGGCGGGTGCAGGAAGGCCGGCCGGGTCAGGTCGAGCATGTCCAGCATGTTGTTCGCGTTGGCGTCCCGGCGCGTCATGGCGGGCAGGTTCCACTTCGCCTCGACCAGCGCGCAGATGCTGGTGTGGTCGAAGACGTTGTGCGACACATAGCCGGGCCGCGCCCACGGTGAGATCACCGCGCACGGCACCCGGAAGCCGTACTGCCGGAACCCGGTATAGGCCGGACCGCCGCCGGTGTCGGGCGCGATGGCGTCGGGCCGGATCGCGGCCGGCGGCACGACGTGGTCGTAGTAGCCGCCGTGCTCGTCGAATGTCCAGATCAGCAGCGTGTTCTTCCATGCCTTGCCGGTCATGACCGCGTCGATCACCGAGGCGGCGAACTGCTCGCCGTTGGCGATGTTCTGCGGGTCTTCCTCCGAGTTCTTGCCGTAATCGGGCTCGACCAGGCAGAACCCGGGCAGCGAGCCATTCTTGGCGGCGGTGAAGAAGCTGCCGATGCGGTGCAACTGGCCGTGATAGCGCACCAGCAGCTTGGGGAATAGCCCCATCGTCGGCGTCGGCAGGAACGAGTCCAGCGGCGAGTAGTAGTCGGCGAAGCTCACGCCCGCGTTGTGCAGCCGGTCGAAGATGGTGCCGCCCGCCGGGTAGTGGAACGGGTCGGGCACGGTGTCGTTGATCATCCCCATCGAGGTAGCGGCCATCAGGTAGCGCCGGTTCGGGAACGTTGGCCCGAGTACCGAGCAGAAGTACCGGTCGGCGATCGGGAAAGTCGAGGCCAGCGAGTAGTAGAACGGCAGGTCCGGCTTCGCCCAGTAGCCCATCGACACCGGCCCGCTCGCTGACCGGACGAACCCGGTCAGGTGCCCGCCAGCCAGCTGGACGTGCGCGTCGTGCCAGGTCTGAGACGGCTGGCCGGTCAGCTGGCAAGTGGTCGGCATCCGGAACGCGTGCTGGATCCGGCCGTCCGGGTACGGGTTGTTGGCCTTGGGCTTGCCGTTGCGGCCGAGCGGGAAGCCGTCGGCGCCCGCGCGCCCGAGCATGCCGAGGTGGTTGTCGTAGGAGTGGTTCTCCATCATCAGCACGACGATGTGCTTGATCTCCGGGATCGTGTCGGTGCCTGCGGGCAGGTACGGGTACGGCCGCGAGCCCGGCTGCCGGAACGTCGCGGCCAGCCGCGCACCGGGCGCGGTGATCGGCGCGGACGCCCAGGCGCCGGTGCCCGCCACCGCGGCTGCGGCCAGCGCCGACTTCAGTACGCTGCGCCTGGCCGGGCCGCGGGCTGAACCTTCGCCCGGCTCGGTGCCCTCTTCGTATCGCTCGGCCATGGCCGCCTCCCGTCGCGCCGGGTACAGAGACGAGAGTCCCAAAGACGACCAACGCGCCGCAAGGGGCGATAAGTGAATTCGCCTCAACCGCCGGTTGGCTGGCCGTACGCGGCCAGGAAGGCGGTGACCCCGGCATCCGCCTGTGCGTTCAGCTCTCGAACGGAGAATGGCCGGTCGCCGCAGAACAGGCTTTTGTCGAGGGCTCGCCCGATGACCAGGAACGCGAAGTGCGCCGCCGCGGACTGCGGATCACCGGTCCGCAGCAACCCGCGGGCAGTTAGTGCCGCCATGCAGTCGGCGAGTGCCGCGATCGTCTGCTCCGGTGCGCGCTCGTAGTAGGCCCTGGCCAGGTCCGGGACCTGCGGAGAAGCGCCGATTACTAGCCGGCGCAGCCGGAGCACCGCAGGCTGCATCACGGTCGCGAGGTAACTGCGGGCAAGCAGGCGCAGGTCAGCGTCCAGGTTGCTGGTATCCGCGAGCGCGGCTAGTTCGGTCCGGAACGGCCTGCCCGCTCGCTCCAGTGTGCCGAGCACGATGTAGCTGAGCAGGCGCTCTTTGTCGACGAAGAACTTGTAGACCGTCGGCTTGGACACCTTCGCCAAAGTGGCGATCTGATCCATGCTCGTGCCGAGGTAGCCCTGCTCCAGGAACAAGGTAGTGGCGGCGTCGAGAACATCGTGCCGCTTGCGCGCGGACCGGTCCTCGATGTACTCGGGCTCGGCAACCCGACTAGCGCCGCCGCGCCGCCGTGGTGGTGCTGTCATCCGCGCCTGCCATCCGCCAGTCGTAGCGATGCGCCGTCCGTCCCGATCCCTCTGGGTTACTGTACCGTGTAGTAGTTCTACTAAACCGTTTAGTTTAGTTAGCGACGGCGCAGCGGCCCGCCAGGGGGCGGCCCGCCCGAGGCGGCGCGGCGGCTTGCAGTGGCGGTGGAAGGAGCAGCCATGCGGTTTCACGCAACAGTCAGGCTCGACGGTAAGACAGCCACCGGCATCGAGGTTCCGGCCGACGTGCTCGACGGACTCGGGGGCGGCAAGCGCCCGAAGATCGTCGTGACGATCAACGGATTCAGCTATCCGAGCTCGGTCGGCTCGATGGGCGGCCGGTCGCTCATCCCGGTGAGCGCGGAGGTCAGGACGAAGGCGGGAATCGCGGCGGGCGACGAGATCGACGTCGAGGTCGTGCCCGACACCGAACCGCGCGCGGTCGTCGTCCCGGAGGACCTGGCCGCGGCGCTCGGCGCGGAGCCGGCTGCCCGCGCCGCGTTCGAGCGGCTGTCCTACAGCAACCAGCGCCGGCATGTGCTGGCCGTGGAGCAGGCGAAGACAGCGGAGACGCGGCGGCGGCGCGTCGGCAGGGTACTGAGCGAGCTTTCCGCCTGATCGCGCTAAGGCGTGTGCAGGTCCGCGCCGGCCGGATAGCCGCGGCGCGCGCCGTCGCCGAGCACCCAGACCTGCTGGCGGCCGTGCACCTGCCAGTGCCGCCCGCCGCCGGTCAGGTCCACGAGCGCGGTCTCCTCGTCGATCCCCACCACCGTGGTGCCGGCCGGCGGCCGCAGCGTCGCGCGGGTCAGCAGGTCCGGCGCCCAGCCGAGCATCTTGTCGAAGTGCGGCAGCACTCGCAGCCATGGCAGCACGCCCAGGCCGGCGTCGGGGTGCCGGTGCAGCGCGCGGATCACCGGCACCCAGCCGGTGAGCGCGATGGCACCGGCGGAGCAACCGGCGAGCGCCGCGCCCGCCTGCCAGGCCGCGAGCACCGCCGCCCACACTTTCGTGCCGCGCAACGTCTGGGCCAGGAACGCGGGGTTACCGCCCGACAGGTACACCAGGCCCGCCCCGTGTACCAGGGCAGCCAGTTCGGCGGAATCTGCCTCGGTCCGGTCGGTGACCAGGACGGGGACCTGCTCGACGCCGAGCCGGTCCGCCTGGTCGGCGCCGACGTCCAGCCAGCGGCGCAGGCTCTGCTCACCTTCGGGCGCGGCGGCGGTCGGAATCTGCACGTACCGCGGCGGGCGTCCGGCCAGCAGCATCCGCTCCACGTCGGCCATCACGGGCAGGTACTCACCGCTGCCGACCAGGGCGAGCGGGACCGGGCTCACGTCCGCTCGCCTGCCCAGCCGGCCACGAGGGCGGTGATCTGGTCCGGCAGCGACACTGTCGCGCCGAGCCGGTTGTCCACCGCCGCGTGCGGCACGGCCGGCGCGTGCTCCAGCCGCATCCTGGCCGCGAACTCGCCGAACGCCGCGAGCTTGGCCGCGTCCCGCGGCGAGCCGCGGCGCTCCAGCCGGTCTCGCAGGGACAGCGCGTCGGATCGCACCCAGACCAGCCGCACCGGCTCGCCGCCCAATTCCGCGACCCAGGACTGCCACCGGCCGGTGTCGTGGATCGGCCCGGTGAACGGGCCGGAGAGCAGGACGGGGCAGCCGTAGCTGCGGATCTCACGCGCGGTCGCGGCCATCCCGTCGTACTCGTGCGGCTTCACACGCTCGTCGTACCAGCTGCCCTCGCGCTCGCCCGGCGGCCGGCCCGCGGCCGCGAGCGTCGCGGCCACGAATGACCCGTACATCGTGTCCTTGTCTAGCAGCGCGGGCACCGGCCGCAGCAAGCCCAGCAGCAACTCGGCGACCGTGGACTTCCCGGCACCCGGCGGGCCGGCCACGATCCAGGCCGGCGTTAGCGGCGGCGCGGCCGGATCGGTCAACCCGCGGCCTGCCTGGCAGTGCGGGCGAGGATGCCGAGCGTGGCCCGCAGGGCACCCTCGGAGATCACCGGGAAGATCCCGGCCTCCCGCCACTTCGGGTCGATATCGGACCAGTCGTAGTAGGAGGTCGCCAGGGTGCCGCCGTCGGCGGGCTCCAGCCGGTAGCCGTAGACGTGGCCGATCTGCGGCCGGATCTGACCCAGGATCTTCCAGGCGATCTCCCGGTCCTGCTCGTAGGCCGAGATCGAGACGGTCACGTCGTACTTGCCCAGCGGGTAGTCGTTGAGCGCCTCCCGGTCCATGTGCACGACGAAGCTGTCGCCGACGCCGCTGACCGGCTCGCCCTCGGCTGACTGCAGCATGCCGGAACTATCGATGGCCACGTGGCCCTGCGGGTCGCGCAGGATCGCGAAGATCGCCTCGGGGGTCGCCTCGATGAACCGCTGAACTTCGATCCGCTCGGTCGTCATGGAGCACATCGTGTCACGCGACCAGGATCAGTCGGCCAGCCGGAAGTCCTCATCCGGGACCAGATCGGCGACGTCCAGCTGCGCCTTCTGCAGCCGGCCCGAGTAGTCCCAGTTCAGCGCTTGCCAACGGGTGAACTGGTCGAGCACCCAGACGCCGGACTGGCGCGAGCTGTTCCCCGACTTACCGTTGCCGCCGAACGGCAGGTGCGCCTCGGCGCCGGACGTCGAGTTGTTGACGGTGACCATCCCGGCTCCGATGCCGCGCCGGAACGCGAACGCGTCGTCGGCGCGGCTGGTGTAGATAGCGGACGACAGCCCGTAGCCGGGAGCGTTGGCCAGCTCGATCGCCTCGTCCATCGCCTGGTACCTGGTCACGCCGACCATGGGCCCGAAGGTCTCGTGCCGGAAGATGTCGTCTTCGGGCCGGACGCCGTCGACGATCACCGGGTGGTAGTACAGGCCCGCCGCCGGATCGCCGTCGAAGCCGGCCCGCGGCCGGACGTCGCTGATCCGGCCGGTGTCGCTTGACCCGAGGGCGGCGTGATGCGGCTGGATCCAGCGAGGTACTCCTCGAATCGCGCGGCGAACTTGGCGTCCAGCATGGGTCCGTAGAGCACGTCCCCGGCCGGGTCGCCGATCACCGCCGCGCGGGTGGCGGCGTCGAACCGGGCCAGGAACTCGTCGTGCACGCTGTCGTGCGCGATCACGGTGCCCAGCGAGGTGCAGCGATGGCCGGCCGTGCCGAAGCCCGCGAACAGCGCCGCCTCCACGGCCAGGTCCAGGTCGGCACTCGGGGTGACGACCATCGGGTTCTTGCCGCCGAGCTCGAGGCACGCGGACTGCAGGTGCCGGCCGGCCAGTTCGCCGATGGCGCTGCCGACCGCGCTCGACCCGGTGAATCCGATCTTGTCGACGGTGCCGTCTCGCAGGGCCTGTTCCAGTCCCGTATAAGTGGCGGCGCCGTCGGCGTGCACGAGGTTCAGCACGCCGTCGGGCAGGCCGCCGCCCGCGACGATGAGCTCGAACAGCGCCGTGCCGCACGCGGGCGAGTAGTCCGCGGGCTTCCAGACGACGCTGTTCCCGCAGAGCAGAGCGGGGATGAGGTACCAGGACGGCACCGCCACGGGGAAGTTCCCGGCGGTGATCACGGCGACGACCCCGACCGGGTTGCGGAACGTGAAGAGCTGCTTGTCCGGCATCTCGCTGGCCACGGTCTGGCCGTAGAGCCGCCGCCCCTCACCGAGGAAGAAGTCGCAGGTGTCGACGATCTCCCGCACCTCGCCCAGCGCCTCGGCGTAGGGCTTGCCGATCTCCCGCGTCAGCAGCCGGGCCAGTGCCTCGGCGTTCGCCTCGACCAGTCGCCCGATGTGCGCGATGGCCCGGCCGCGCACCGGCGCGGGCACGTCGGCCCAGGCGCGCTGGGCGTTCCGCGCCGCTGCGGCGGCAGCGGCGAACGTGGCCGCGTCGGCGAGCGCGACGTCCGCGACGACGTCGCTGGTCCGGGCCGGGTTCGTCGACGTGATCCGCCCGGCCGGGGCGCCGGGCACCGGCGCGCCGCCGATGACCGAGGTGAGCGAGCGGCCCATCACATTCCTCCAGCAAGATCAAATTAGCGTGGCCCTTCAGCGTGCTGACAGAACGCTCAAGGGCCACGCTGATCGCGGTCGCAGGGCTACGCCGCCTCGGCTTCGGCCAGGAACCTGTTTATGATCGCCGCGAACGTTTCTGTCTGCTCGGCGAAGCACAGGTGCGAGGCGTTCTCGATGATCTCGTGCTGGGAGCCGGCGATCCGGCGGTGCATCTCGGCCATGTGCTCAGGCCGGCATTCGTCGTAGCGCCCGCCGACCAGCAGCGTCCGGACCTGGATCTCGCTCAGCCGGTCCATGATGTCCCACGTCTTCAGCGTGCCGGTGACGGTGAACTCGCTCGGCCCGTTCATGTGGTTGTAGACCTGATAGCCGGCCTCGGCGAAGGCGCGCTCCAGGCCGGCGGGAAACGGCTTCATCCGGCAGACATGCTCGCGGTAGAAGCCGAGGATCGCGGCCTGGTACTCCGGGCACGCGGTGAAGCCGGCCGCCTCGTGCTCGCGGATCACGTCGCGGACCTGCGGCTGGCTGGGCGGCGAGCAGCTCGTCGCAGTCCGTCGACCCAGCGGATCATGCTGGCCGGGCTGCCGCACAGGATGAGGCTGACCAGGTCGGGCCGCCGGTCCAGGACGTACTGCATCGCCAGCATGCCGCCCCAGGAGCTGCCGAACAGGTGCAGCCGGTCGAGGCCGAGGGCCGCGCGGACCTGCGCAAGTTCCTCGACGAAGCGGTCCACGGTCCAGAGCGAGACGTCATCCGGCCGGTCGGCGTTGCCGCAGCCCGAGCTGGTCGTAGAAGATCACCTGGCGGCGGTCGGCGAGCACCTCGAGCGCTTCGAGGTAGTAGTGCGTGAAGCCGGGCCCGCCGTGCAGGCACAGCAGCGGCGTCCCGCCTTCGCCGACCGACCGGTACCAGACCCGGCCGCCGGGCACGTCGATGTAGCCCTCGTCCTCCCGCATCCGTGCTCCTAGCTCCGGCCCGCCGGGACCGCGGCAGGCTCCTCGTCGGCGAATACCCGCTTGAGTTCCGGCAACCGGGACGGATGGCGCACGGTAGAGGTAGATAAGCACAACCAGGCCGATGATGTACCAGATCCCGATGGCCAGGCCGGTCTCGCTGGACGGGTAGTCGAGCGGCGTGACGAACTTCAGCACCGAGCCGCCGATGCCCATCGCGGTGAACCAGGCCGGGCAGGAACGCGGCGATGCCGAGCACCGGGATGATCAGGTGCAGCAGCCAGTTGAACTCCGATCGGGCCTTGCGCGCGTAGTACAGCAGGCAGGACAGGTTGAAGATCATGTAGATGGCGATCATGACGGCGGTCAGGATCGTGGCCAGGAACACGAACGCCGTCGTCGGCCCGAAGTGAATGCCGATCGGCAGGCCGATGGCGAGCGTCACCAGCAGCTGGACCACGACGCCGGTCGACGGGGACTTCCACTTGCGGTGCGTGCGCGGCCAGCGGCGCGGGCAGCATGCCGATCCGCGCCATCGCGAACCAGGTCCGGGTCGTGGCCAGCGTGCCGGCGTTCCCGTTGGCGAACGTCGAGTTCAGGATCGCCAGGAACGCGATCACCCAGCCGACGCCCCAGACGTCGCGGGCCAGCTGGATCCACGGGCTGCCGCCGCCGAGCGCGCCGAAGGAGACGTACCGGTTCGGGCCGAAGAACACGTCGCCCGCGTACGTGGTGATCACGTAGAACATGCCGATCGCCAGGCACGAGGTCACGACCGCGATCTGGATCGTGCGGCGCGGATTGCGGGCTTCCTCGGCCAGCGGCGCCGACGCCTCGAAGCCGATGAACGCGAGGATCGTGTAGATCGAGCCCGGCGACGACGCCGGAGAAGCCGTGATAGCCCTTGATGGTGGCGTAGTGCAGGGTCAGGACGCTGAACGTGTTGCCCGACCCGGCCTTGATGATGAGCCAGAGCGCGAGCACCAGGAACACGATGATCTCGATCGTGCCCAGCACCGTGCCGGTGCGGGCGCTCAGCTTCACGCCGCGGTAGTTGAGCGCCGCGATGAGCGAGCGACGCGGCGATCATGAAGATGACCCACGTGGTGGTGAACGGCCAGCCGAACTCGGTCTGCGTCACCGAGCTGACCAGGTAGCCGAACAAGATCATCGTGATCGGGCCGATCAGGGCCTCGACCAGCGCGTAGCCCCAGCCGACGAGGAACCCGACCGCCGGGTGGATCGACTCGGCGGCATAGGTGTAGATGCTGCCCGCCGACGGCAGGTGCTTGGCCAGCTGGCCGATCGAGCTGGCCGCGAGCAGGCAGCCGACCAGGGCCAGCAGCACCGACAGCGGCAGCGCGCCGCCCGCGTAGGTCGCGCCGGCGGCGATGGACAGCGCCACCGCGCCGGCGGGCGCCATCGATGTGATCGACTGGAACATGACCTCGCGCAGGCCGATGGCCCCGTGCTCGAGCTTGGAACTGTCCCTGCCCTTGCCCGCCGCGTGCGCGCCCGCCATGACCGGCCTCCTCCCAGCCGGACACCGGCGGCGTCGCTACGGACCGGACTCCAGATCGCGCCGCGTTCCGGCCTCTCTTCGGTCATAGATCGCGGACCTGCGGCTCTCGCGCGGGCCTGCGCTGCAACCTTCTTGCAAGGAACGGAAGGCACCGTCGGAGTCGGCGACCCGAACCGGGAGCCGAGGAGGCAGTGATGGGGCAGATGTCCGCGATAGATGAGTTTCTGACCGCGGTCGAGACCGCGACGATCGCCGGGTGCGACGCGTGGAGCGCCGACGCGACTCCTCGACGCGACGGTGCCGAACTGGCGGCTGCGGGCCGACGGCGCGGACGCGATCCGGACCGAGTACGGGCGGTGGTTCGCCGACACCGCCGTGTTCGAGGACCTGCACCGCCACCCGGTGACCCGGCACCGGCGAGGTCATCGAGTACACGCTGCGGTGGACCGAGAACGGCGTGCCGCACGCGGCGCACCACATGCACCTGCTCACCGTGCGCGACGACCGGATCGTGTCCGACCTCGTGTTCTGCGGCGGGCGCTGGCCCGCCACGCTGCTGGCCGAGATGGAGGCCGCCGGTGACTGAGCAGCCCGCGGACTCGACCGAACTGCTGGCCGCCGCGACGGCGCGCGCGAGCCGCTCGCCGACGCGCCGGGCAAGTCGGGTGCCCGGCTGGAACGGGTCGTGATCGACGACCGCCGGTACGTGCTCAAGCACCTGGACCTGGCCGCGGACTGGACGATGCGGGCCGTCCGGCAGTCTGCGCGGCGTGCCGCTGGAGTTGTGGGAACGCGGCATTCTCGGACCGGCTGCCGGACTGCATCAACCAGCCGATTGTGGCGGTCGGTGACACGCCGCCGAGCGCGGCCGCCGCTCGGCCGGCCGGCGGCTGCGCGGTGCTCATGGCACGACGTGGCGGACTGGCTGGTGCCGGCGATCGACGAGCCGATCTCCGCCCGCGCAGCATCAGCGAGTTCCTGCGCCACATGGCGGCCATGCACGCCGCGTACTGGGGACTGCGGCAGCGAGTACGAGGTCGTGCCCGCGATGCATCGCTACCTGGAGCTGTCGCCGTGGCTGGCCGAGGCGGAGGCGTAGCGTGCGGCTCCGAGCATCTCGTGCCGCAGCTGGTCGGCAAGGGCTGGTAGCTGCTGCCGCGAGGTGGCGCCCGCCGCGGCCGCGATCGTGGGCCCGCTCGCGCTCGATCCCGGCCCGCTGGTGACGGCGCTGGCGGGGACGCCGCAGACGTTCGTGCACAGCAACTGGAAGCTCGACAACCTCGGGACCGACGACGCCGGGCGGACCGTGGTGCTGGACTGGGAGCAGCCGGGCCGCGGGGCCGCGCTCAGCGACCTGGCGTGGTACCTGGCGATCAACTGCCGCAGGCTGCCAGAGACCAAGGAAGCCTCGATCGATGCGTACCGGACCGCGCTGGAAGCCTGCGGCGTCGACACCGCGCCGTGGTGGGAGACGCAGCTGGCGCTCTGCTGCTCGGCGCGCTGGTGCTGTTCGGCTGGGAGAAGGCACTCGGCGGTTACGACGAGGAGCTGGCGTGGTGGGAGGACCGGGCGATCCGCGGCCCGGCCGCTGCTCGGCTGACCACGGCGCACGCGATCGGCCTACGACGCGGCCGCGGATGGCTGGGACGCCGGGCCCGGCCCGATGTACCGCGACCTGGCCGGCTGCGCTGGTCGCGAACGCGGCCTGCCGGTGACCGGCGCAGCGCGTGCTCGATCTCGGCGCCGGCACCGGCGCCGCCGGCGCGCGCCGCGCTGGCGGCCGGCGCCGCGCAGGTCGTCGCGGCCGACCTGGCGCCCGCGATGCTGGCCCGCTGCCCGCGCCGGGCTGCGGCCGGCTGGCGGCCGACGCGGCCGCGCTGCCGTTCCGCGCCGGGAGCTTCGGCCTGACGCTGGCCGCGTTCTGCCTCGGTCACCTGCCCGACGTGCCCGCCTGCCTGCGCGCAGGTCCGCCGGGTGAGCGGCGCGCTCGCGGTCAGCTCGTTCGCGCCGGGCTGGACCCATCCGGCCAAGCGCGCGGTGGACGACGGTGCTGGCCGGAGTTCGGCTATCAGCGCGCCGGACTGGTACCTGACGTTCAAGCGAGCAGACCGAGCCGCGCTCGCAGGATCCGGACTGGCTGCGTGCGCAGCTCGCGGCGGCCGGGTTCAGCGACGTCGCGGTCCGGACGCTCAGCGTCCGGACCGCAGTCGGCGACTCCCGAGCCAGCTCGCCGCCTGGCGCCTGGGCATGGCACACGTCGCGCCGTTCGTCGCCGCGCTCCGGCCGGCGCAGCGGGCTGACCTGTGCCGGGCGGCCGAGGCGGCCGTTGGCGCCGGACCGCTGCAGGTGTCCGTACTGGTCGTGACCGCGGCATAGGACGCCGGCGGGTTACCGCGGCATAGGACGCCGCGGGTTACCGCGGCATAGGACGTGGGCGGGTGCCGCGGCGGGTCGCGCCGCCGCAGCACCCGCGATCCGCTCAGGGCCTGAGCACGTAGCGACCGCGCACGCCGCCCTTGGCCACGGCGCGGTGGGCGTCGGCGACCTCGTCGAGCGGGACGACGGCGTGCACCCGGGCCGGCAACTCGCCGGATGCCGTCCGCGCCAGCAGGCCGGCCAGTGCAGGGGCATCCGGGTGCACCGCTACCGACGTGACCGTGATGCCGCGCTCGCCGGGCGGCCGGTTGCTCGGCAGGACGCCCACGAAGATCCCGCCGTCGCGGACCAGGGCCAGGCCGCGCTCCTGCAGGACGGCGCCGTCCGCCACCGCGTCCCAGCCCGCCTCGGCTTCGGTGGTGAAGCCGGCGCCGAGGCCGCGCACGAACGCCTCGTCCTCGGCTCGGGCCAGGCCGGTCACCTGCCAGCCGCGGTCCTGCGCGAGCACAGTGACGTAGCCGCCGACCGCGCCGGCGCGCCGGTCACCAGCAGCCGGTTACCGCCGGCCGGAGCGTCGCCGAGCAGGTCGACGATCTGAGCCGCGGTCAGCCCGTTGAGCGGCACCGTGGCCGCGGCGACCAGGTCGAGCCCGTCCGGGACCACGGCGAGGTCCGCCGCCGGCACCACGATCTGCTCGGCGTACGTGCCGAAGTCGCGGTCGAAGCCGGTCACCAGCCCGGCGACCCGGGTGCCGGTGGCCACCTGCGCGCCGGGCCCGGCTGCCGCGACGGATCCGGCGAAGTCCCAGCCCAGGCCGGTGCGCTCGGGCTGCTTGATCAGTCCCGTCGCGTGGAAGACGCCCTCGGCGACAGCGAGGTCGACGGGGTTGACGGGCGCGGCCGCGATCTTGACCAGGACCTCGCCGGGACCGGGCGCGATGACGGGCACGTCCAGGATCTCGATCGAGTCAGGCCCGGCCGGGGTGCGGATGACCCCGGCGCGGTAGGTGGGGGTGCTCATGATTCTGGCTCCTCGCTGCTTGTGTTCTGCGGTCGCGCACTACTATGGTTAGGTAACTCTCCAACGGGAAGTAGGCACTTCAGAGTGCGTAGCGCACCGGAAGGTGGGAAGGCAGGAGCCGATGCCGACGATGACGGCAGCCGAGAAGAAGGCGCAGACGAAGGCTGCCTATGACGCGTTCCTGGCCGGATGCCCGAGCCGGCAGCTCCTGGACCGGATCTCCGACAAGTGGGTCGCGCTGATCCTGGCCGCGCTCGGCAGCGACGCGGTGCGCGGCCCCGGCGATACCGGGACCGGCCAGCCGCGGCCGATGCGCTACTCCGAGTTGTCCCGCCGGCTGGCCGGGGTAAGCCAGAAGATGCTGACGCAGACGCTCCGGTCACTCGAACGTGACGGCCTGCTCACCCGCACGGTGACGCCGACGGTTCCGGTGACGGTGACCTACGAACTGACGGACCTGGGCCTCTCGCTCCAGAAGGTCATGCGAGGCATCAAGGTGTGGGCCGAGGCGCACATGGACGAGGTTCTCACCCACCGCGACGAATACGACCGCCGCGCTGCCTGAAGGCTGTCAGCCCTCGTAGTGGTACCGGGCCTGCATGATGATCAGCTCGTCCTCGGTAACGCCGTAGACGAGGCGGTGCTCGTCGTCGATTCGCCGTGACCAGAAGCCGGCCAGATTGCGGCGCAGTGGCTCAGGCTTTCCGGCGCCCTCAAATGGAGTTCGCCGGGCCTCTTCGATTAGCCGAATCAGACGGCGCAGCATCTTCTTGTCCGCTAACGCCCAGTGGTGAAGATCGGCCCAGCCTTGCGGGAGGAACACGATGTTCCTCAAGGCCCGTCGCCCTCGTCGGCGAGCGCCTGAAGTTCCTCCATCGTCTTCGTGATCAGGGGGCGACCGCGCCGAACGTCCTCGGCGGCCGCCAGTCAGGCGCGCCGCATTCGCTGGCGAGCGCAGCAGATAGTCGGTCTCGGCCATGGACTCGTAGTCGTCGGCGGCCACCAGGTAGGCCCGGCCATGATTCGAGACGATCTCCACCGGAGCGCGATCGTCGTTCACCTGCTTGATCAACGGAAACAACCTCTTCCGGGCCTCGGATGCTGTGATTGCCATGATCAACTCCGCGCTCGGGTGGTACGGCACTATGGTACTGGGACAACGGTACCATAATGTTGTACCACTTACCGCATGCGGCCGGATTCGGCGGTCGTCGTGACGGCTAGAGTCCCAGCGTCTGGCTCTGCGGGTACGTCGCCGTCCAGCGGCCGTTGATCTTCCGGTACACGGCCGGGCGCTTGCCGGGGAACATGAAGGTCATCCTCGTGTACGCAGCCTCGCCCGGGTGGCCCTTGACCCTGGCGCTGCCCCAGAAGGTGATGACCGCCGGCACCGTGAAGATCTTGCCCGTGGCGTGATTCGGGTAGTAGTCGTCCTCGCTAGCTGACGTCTTGTACGACTCGGCCCGGCTCAGATAGTTGCGGTCAGAGCCGCGCCCGCCACTGCCCGATTCTGGTCTGCGCGTGCTGCCTGAGCCCGGCCGCGTGCGGGCCGGCGTTGTCGGCGAGGCGGCCGGCCTGACGCTCGGCCCGGTCCAGCCAGTCCGCGACGCCGAGGTCGGCGGCCGTCTCGCCGGTCCACCACCAGGCTTCGATCGCGACCGACCGCTCGATGATGTCCAGGTCGGCCGCGACCGTATCCAGGTCGGCCGGCTGCCCGAGCGCGTGCCGGGCGCGATGCTGCAGCAACCGGGCCGCGCCGGGTAGCGCGGCACCGCGAGCGCGGCGCCGCCGCTCCAGGCCCGGCCGCGGTCGTGACCGCCGTTCGGGCTCGCCGCGCGCCAGCGCGAGCCTGGCCGTGAGCAGGTCGCGCTTCAGCGCGAGCCGCCAGCCGAAGACGAGATCGCCGGTCAGCAGCGCGCTGGCCTCCGCGAGCAGCGCGGCGCCATCGGCCGGCCTCTTCTTCAGCGCGCCTCGGCCAGATCCTGCAGGACCGCGATCGTGACCTCGGGGGTGCCTTCGCTGCGGCCCGCCGTCAGTGCCTCGGCGTGCAGGTCCAGCGCCTGGCCGCGGGCACCGAGGTTGCGCAGTACCCAGGCGGCGAAGTTCACGCCGCGGCCGGCGAACCGCGGTACGTGCCGGCGCGCGACCTCGGCGGTGTGGCGGGCGAACGCGTCGAGCGCCTGTTCCGGGAAGCCCGCGCTGGCGTGCGCGTGCCCGGTGAACAGCAGCGCGTGCATCGTGGCCGAGGTGTGCTCGGCGCCGATCTGACCGCGCGTGGCCGGGCGCAGCAGCGGCAACGCGTCGGCGGGCCGGCTCTGATGCGCGCGGAGCACGCCCAGCCACGCGGCCGCGGTGACCCGGTCCGCCCCGTCGGCGATCGACAGGGCCTCGGTGAGCTGGCTTTCGGCCGCGGTGAGCTGCCCGCCGGCGTGATGGATGCGGCCGGCCACAGCCAGGCACCGTGCCCTGGTGGCGCCGTCCGCGGCCGCGATCGCGCCGTCCTCGGCGAACTGCACGGCCTGCCCGAAGCGCCGGTCGAAGTAGGCCGCCCACGCGCTGACCTCCAGCGCTTCCGCGCCCTGCTCCCCGGACTGTCGCACGTCGGCGAGCGCGTCCGCGTACCGGCCCCGGCGGATGCGCACTCTCGCCCTGGCCAGCAGTCCCGGCGCGTCCGGGCTCCAGGCTCAGCGCGTCGTCCAGCAGTGCCTCGGCGGCGGCGTGGTCGAATCGTTCCGCCGCCCGAGCCGCCGCGTCCCGGAGCGCGCTGGCCGCGAGCGTCAGATCGCCGCCCAGCCGGGCGTGGTGCGCGATCATGACCGGGTCGGCGGCCGGCCGCCGGGCCAGCACGCGGCCGGCCTGCCGGTGCAGCAACGCCGAGCGGCCGGCGGTCGCGCTGGCCGCGAGCGCCTCGCGGACCAGCTCATGCCGGAACCGCAGCCGGCCGTCCTCGTCGGTCAGGAAGTGCTGCGGCGACGGCCAGCTCGCTGTCGTCAAGCAGCTCGACGACGGGACGGCCGAGCACCGCGCCGATCAGGTCCAGGTCCAGGTCGGGCCCGATGACGCCGCGGTGCGGAGCAACGTGCCCGCGCTGCCGAGCTCCGTCGCAGCGCGCGGAGACCGATTCGACCAGCGGAAGCGGGCAGCTGCACGTCCGCGGATTGCTGGGCGAGCTCGGTGAGGAACAGCGGGTTGCCGCGCGACCGCTCGTACAGCGCGTCGACCCGGTCCGCGCCGACGAGCTCGCGCGGCGGCGTCCCGCCCGAGCACATCCAGGTGGATGACCGACGTCGCGGGCAGCGGCTCGCCGTGCCCGGCCCGGACGGCCGCGACAACCATGGCCGGCAGCGGTCTGCCGGCGCAGGAACTCCAGGAAGTCCCGCAGCGCCCGCCCGCCCAGGTGGCCGTCGTCGATGACGATCGCCAGCGACGCGCGCCCGGCCAGGCGGTCCGAGCACGTCGGCCAGCGCGCCGTAGAGCACGGCCGGGCCGAGCATGCTGTCGGCCAGCACCGGCAGCGGCCGCGGGCCGGCGGCGACGCCGAGCAGCGGCCCGAGCAGCGCTTCGTGCCGGCCGAGCAATTTCGCGGCGTCTCGTCCGGCCGGCTGCCGCCGAAGCAGCTCCGGCGAGCGCGGTGAGCAGCGCGTCCAGCGGCATCGACCGGTCCAGCTGACCGCAGGACGCGATCAGCACGACGTCGCCCGGCCGCGATCCGGCGGGCCGCCCATGCGCGCAGCAGCGACGTCTTGCCGATGCCCGGCTCGCCGTCCACGACGATCACCGCGCGCTACCCCGGTCGCCGGGCCGCGGACGCGTCGAGGAACGCCAGCTCGTCCGCCCGACCGACGAGCCCGTCGGCGGCGCCGCCAGCGGCCGCCGGTGCAGTCGCGGCGCAGGTCGCCGGCCAGGATCGCGGCGTGCAGTTGCGCGGTCTCCGGCGACGGATCGGCGCCGAGATCGTCCGCCAGCCGCTCGCGCGCCGTCGCGTAAGCCGCGAGCGCAGTCGCGGTCTGGCCGCCGCCGACGTAGGCCCGCATCAGGGTGCGCAGCGCGGCCTCTTCGTACGGGTCCTGTTCCAGGGCGGCGGCGGCCGCGTCCGCGGCGGTCATCCAGTCGCCGGCCTCCAGCAGCGCGCGTCCGGCGTCAGCCGGGCGCGGCCGATCAGCCGCTCCAGCGCGGCCCGGCGCAGCTGCGCCCACTCGCCCGGCAGCTGCGCGGGAGCGCCGACCGCGCAGCAGCGACAGCGCGACCCTGGCCGGCGACCGCCGCACCGACCAGCGTTGCCGCGGCCTGGCGCCGCGGTCGGTCTCGGCGACTGAGCCGGGCGAGCTCGATGTCGTCCTGCCAGTCGGCGTGCAGCAGGTAGCCGCCGCTGCGGCGCTCGATCCGGTCCCGGCCGAGCACGCCGCGCAGCCTGCTCATCAGGACCGCGAGCTGATCCTCGGGGCTGGCGGGCGGAGCGTCCGCCCAGAGCGCGTCGGCCAGGACATCGCCTGGACGGGCTGGCCGTCGGCCAGCGCGAGCAGGTGCAGCGCGAGGCGCGCCTTCCTGCTGCCCAGAGCCTGTGATTCCACCCCGTCTACGGCGAATTCGCCCAGCAGTCGCACGGCAAGCGACTTCATGCAGGTATCAAACACCCTGCCGTGATCGCCGCTACTGCGCGGGCGGCCGGCTGCATGACTTTTTACTGCTGCGGTGACCGCAAACCCCGCATATCGCCCGCGCGAGGTCACCGGAACAGTAGCAAGTCCGCTGCAAGAAAGCTGCAACCCGGTCCTGTGAGCCTCGGATACGAGGCCGGCGCGCGCAGCGCCGGCCGCACGAGACGCAAGGAGAGACGGATATGAGTGGACAGGCGGAGCAGAAGAGCTTCGGGACGCCGGACGAGACCCGGACATTCAGCCACGGCGCGATGGACCTGCTGAAGGTGGGCGGCGCCGAGATCGGCCGGCTGACGCTGCAGCCGGGCTGGCGCTGGTCCGATCACGTGCAAGCCGATCGCGGGCACCGAGTTGTGCGAGGCACCGCACTTCCAGTACCACGTCAGCGGCACGCTGCAGATCGTGATGGCGGACGGCAGCGAGTTCACCGCGCGGCCCGGGGACGTGACCGCGCTGCCGCAGGGCCACGACGCGTGGGTCGTCGGGGACGAGCCGGTCGTCGTCGTCGACTGGTACGGGGCGAGTAACTACGCCCGCTGACGCAGGAAACCAGTGGCGGGCCCGGCCAGCACCGGACCCGCCACTCGCGTTCAGGCTACCCGGCACTTACCTGACGCCCGCCAGCACGGGTCGCTCGAGCCGCGGCCGGGAGTCCGGCGCGTCGCGGACCCGCAGCACCCTGGCCAGCCGCTCCGGCAGCCACCAGTTGGCGCTGGCCGAACAGCGCCACCATCGCCGGGACGAGCAGGCAGCGGATGACCACGGCGTCGATCAGGATGCCGGCGCCGAGGCCAGTCGCGAGGATCTTCAGATCGGTCTGCGGCCCGGTCGACATCGACAGGAAGCTCAGCATCAGGATCGCCGCGGCGCTGGTGACCAGCCGCCCGGTGCGGCCGAGGCCGGTGGTGACGGCCTGGCGGGCGTCGCCGGTCTCGTCGTAGGCCTCGCGGATGCGGCTGAGGATGAACACCTCGTAGTCCATCGACAGGCCGAACAGGAAGGCGAACACCATCAGCGGGACCCACATCGTGATCGCGCCGGTCGCCGGGATGCTCCACACCGCGCCCGAGCCGTGGCCGTCCTGCCACACCCAGGTCAGCACGCCGTACGCGGCCGCCAGCGAGATCAGGTTGAACACGACCGCCTTGGCGGCCAGCAGCACCGACCGGAACGCGCGGATCAGCAGCAGGAACGTCGCTATCCCGATCAGCGCCAGCATCAGCGGGAAGTTCCCGTACACGGCGTGGTTGAAGTCGATCATCTCGGCACCCGAGCCGCCGACACCGAGCACGCCAGGCCGGTGCACGAGCGCCGACTCGAGGCCGCCGTCGCCGACTGGCCCGGCGGGCAGGTTGCTCTCGACCTCGCGGCAGCACCGTGACGATCGCGGTGCCGTCGTGCCGGTAGTCGCTGGTCGCCGGCGCGACGCCGCGTACATGCCGGGACCCGAGTCGCCGCGGCGCCGTTCGCGGTGCGGCCCGCGCTCGCGGTCGTCGTCAGCACCTCGGCCGGCGTGATCACGCCGGCCGGGACGCCGCCGTCGGTGAGCGTGACCAGGGCTGAGTGCGCCGGGCCGGAGGTGGCCTGCGCGGAGCTGCCGGGCTCGCCCAGGTGCAGCGAGAGCGCCGGTGCCATCAGCGCGCCGAGCACGGCCAGCCCGCCGATCGCCGCCAGCCCAGCGGTGCCGGTAGACACCGCGGGCCCAGGCCGAGAACGCCCGGCTCGCAGTCCGCTCGGTGCGCAGCCGCGGCCAGTCCAGTCGCGGGCCGACGGTAGCGAGGATCACCGGCAGGAACGTGATCGCGACCGCGACCGACACGAGCGGCACGAGCACGCCGCCGATTCCGACGCTGCGCAGCATCGGCACCGGCAGCACGATCATCGACAGCAGGCCGATGGCCACGGTCAGCCCGGAGAAGACGACCGCCCGGCCCGCGTGGTTCATGGCCCGCAGCACCGCGGTCTGGTTGTCCCGGCCGGCCGCGCGCTCCTCGCGCCACCTGCTGACCACCAGCAGCGAGTAGTCAATCGCGACGCCGAGGCCGATCAGCGCGATCAGGAACTCGACGATCTGGCTGACCCCGGTGATCTCGGTGAGGCCACCGACCAGCAGGAAGGTGGCCAGCACCGAGATGCCCCCGATCAGCAGCGGCAGCAGCGCCAGGAAGCTGGCGAAGACGAAGGCGAGGATCAGCAGCGCGCCCACCGACCCGATCATGGCCTCGACCATCAGGCTGGTGCCCTTGGCCTGGGTGGCGCCGTTCTGCAGCAGCTGCTCGCCGGTCACCCCGGACTTCCATCCGGCCGGGGCCGAGCTGGTCAGGCTGCGCTGGATCGCCGGGCCGAGGTCCGGGGCGTTGAAGTTCGTGTTCGCGGCGGTGTACACGAGGGCGAAGGTGGACCTCCCGTTCCTGGTCAGGAAGGCAGGGTTACGGGTCGTCGCATAGTCGGCGATCCTTGCGTGCGGCACGGCGGAGTGGCAGCGCGCCGAATACCTTGCCGCTGACGGCGGCCGTCGGCCTGCTGGCCGGCCGGGGCGGTCAGCACCGCGACGTACGGCGGCTGAGATCCGCCGTTGCCGTATTCGCGGGCGATCTGGTTGTCGACCTTGAACGCCTGACCGGGCATGGCGAAGTTGTTGGTCATCCGGTGGGTGGTGCCGCTGATCGTCATGACACCGGCGGCGGCAATGGCGAGCCAGAGCATCGTCACGAGCAGCTTGTGGCGCAGTACGAAGCGGGTCAGCGCTTGCATGACGGGCCTCCGCGGTCCTGTCGGCCGGCGGTCCCTCCGCCGGGCACGCTCGCCAGCCTCCCGGTTCCGGCGCGAGGGATCGTCGGCCCGAGGCAGTCACTTGGCCGGTACGCCGCCAGGAGCAGCGGGCCGCCGCGTACTCCCGGCGGAGTACGCGGCGCGGACACCTGGCGGAGGACGACGGATCGAGCCCGGCGACCGTACGCTGATCATGTGGACGACAGGCTGGCTCGGGTGTAGGCGCCGCGCTGGTGCGCTTCTGGCGCCGGTGGGCTGGCTCGAACACGCACGACGTCATCAGGATGCTGGTGCTGGCGGCGGTGCTCGTGCTCGGCTCCTACGGCGAGGCCCACCCGAATAACAAGTCCGACCAGGTCCTCAACGGGCATCCGGTGCCGCATACGCCGGACGCGCGCTGCTGCTGGTGGTGGCGGCGTCCGTGGTGCTCGCGGTCAGGCGCTGGTACCCGGTGCCCGTGCTCGTGTTCTCGACCGCCTGCATCGTGGCCTACAGCCTGCTGGGCTACGTAAACGGCGCTGTCCTCGTGGCGGCGCCGTTCGCGCTGTACACGGTCGTCACGAGGGTCCCGTTGCTGCGGGCGCTCGGCGTTCGCCGGCGGTACCGCTGGCGGTGCTGATGGCCGCCACGGCGGCCGGCAATCCGTTCGGGCCTACCGGCGGCGGCTTCTACCTGATCCCGGCGATGATCGCGGTGGCCCTCTTCATCGGCACGGCGGTCGCGAACCAGCGCGCCCGCATCGCCGCCGCCAGGGACAAGGCCGAGGACGAGGCCAGGCGCCGGGTCGACGAGGAGCGGCTGCGGATCGCCAGGGAGCTGCACGACATCGTGGCGCACACGATGGCGACGATTAACGTGCAGGCGGGCGTCGCCGCGCACGTGCTGGACGAGAACCCGCGGCCGGCCGGGGACGCGCTGCAGGCCATCCGGCAGTCGAGCAAGGACGGGCTGCGGGAGCTGCGGGCGATCCTCAACGTGCTCCGGCAGGCGGACGAGGGCGACCCGACCCAGCCGAGCCCCCGGCCTCGGCCAGCTCGACGCGCTGATCTCGAATGCCGCGGACGCGGGCCTGCCGGTCACGCTGCAGCGGTCCGGGCGAGACCGCGGACCTGCCGCCCGCCGTCGACCTCGCCGCGTACCGGATCGTGCAGGAGTCGCTCACGAACGTGATCAAGCACGCAGGGCCCGCCGCCACCGCGACGGTCAGCCTGCGCATACGCCAGCTCCGGGCTGCGGATCGAGGTGGACCGACACCGGGCTCGGCCCGGCCCGGCCGCGATGACGGCCGGCGAAGGGCACGGACTTATCGGCATGCGGGAGCGGGCGGCCTCGGTGGGCGGCTCGTTGCAGACCGGCCCGGGCACCGGGCGGCGGCTACCGGGTCTTCGCGGTCCTGCCCGCCGGGCGGCACGCCGTGGACCCGATCCGCCCGACGATCCACCGACCCGGCACCGGCCTCGGCGACGTCGTCGGCGCCCCCGTCATGATCCGGGTGCTGCTCGCCGACGATCAGGCCCTGATCCGGGCCGGGCTTCCGGGTGCTCCTGGACAGCGCGGACGGGATGGAGGTCGTCGGCGAGGCGGCCAATGGCGCCAGGCGCCGTCGACCTGGCCCGCCAGCTGCGCGCCGACGTCGTGCTCATGGACATCCGGATGCCCGGCGTGGACGGGCTGGAGGCGACCCGCCGGATCGCGGCCGACGACGATCTCGCGGGCGTCAAAGTGATCATGCTCACCACGTTCGAGTCGGACGAGTACGTGTACCAGGCGATCCGCGCCGGGGCGAGCGGCTTCCTGGTGAAGGACGCCGAGCCCGCGGACCTGATCCAGGCGGTGCGGGTGGTGGCCGCCGGTGACGCGCTGCTGGCGCCGCGGGTGACCAGGCGGCTGATCACTGACCTGGCCTCCCGCCCGGAGCGGCCGCAGCTGGACGGCAGCAAGCTCGGCGACGCTGACCGAACGAGAACGCGAGGTGCTCAGCCTGGTCGCCGCCGGCCTGTCCAACGACGAGATCGCGGCGCAGCTGTTCGTCAGCCCGCTGACGGCGAAGACGCACGTCAGCCGGATCCTGACCAAGCTGGACGCGCGCGACCGCGCGCAGCTCGTCGTGCTCGCCTATGAAAGCGGCCTGGTGACTCCGGGCAGTGCGAAATAACTCGGCACATAAATGTGTTGCAACTGATCGGTACGGTCACTTACTCTCTAATTAACAACTTCGATTAGGAGCACCACTTGTACACCTGGCCAACACCGAAAGCGCGACAGTCGGATTCTGAAGCAAACAGAATCGCGCGACTGTGCGCTGATGCACGGCGCGCTGGGGGACGAGGTGTCCATGTAGGCCTGACCGGCCTCTATGCAGGCACCGCCCCCAGGTATCAGGAACCTGGCGGGCGGTTTCTGATTTTACCGGCATGTTTAAACAATGCCTTAGGGATGTAGCTTAATTCGGCAGAGCACCGATCTCCAAAATCGGCTGGTGAGGGTTCGAGGCCTTCCATCCCTGCGAGCCCTGAATGGGTTTGAATTTTGATAACTCCACAGCGGGAAACGTCAGTGCGGCCAGCCTGGGCCGCACATCATACGGTCCTGGCCGCGGCTTCGACGGCGGCCAGGACCGGTCATGGGGATGACAGCTAAGGGAGCGGGCGCGCCCTGCAAGCGCCGCCGCAGCGGGTTCGATTCCCGCCGTCTCCACGGCGCGGATCGGCTGCGCGTAGCTGAGATGGATCAGCGTCCGGCTGAAACCCGGGAGAGGCAGGCTCGATCCCTGCGTGAGCCACCCGGCCGTACTGGTCTAACGGCAAGACGCTGCCTTCCAAGCAGCTCATCGGGGTTCGATTCCCCGGTACGGCTCTACGCCATGTCAGCGAAACACTGCGCGCCGCTAGCTCAATGGTCAGAGCGACGGGCTCTTAACCCGGCGGTTCGGGGTTCAAGTCCCTGGCGGCGCACTCGGTGGGACAGGGGGGAAGTGGCAGACCCGCCCGGCTCTGAACCGGGAGCTTTTCCAGGTTCGAAGCCTGGTGTCCCAGCATTGCCCTTGTAGCTCAGTAGGTCAGAGCGCTGCTCTCGTAAAGCAGAAGCACCCGTTCGATCCGGGTCAGGGGCTCTTGACGGCACGCGACGGCCCGGACGCGGGTCCGTATCTCGGCACATTCACGCGCCGCGTCGCGTGCCGTTCCGCCGCCGTAGCTCAGCTGGCACGAGCGTCTGCTTGGTAGGCAGAAGGTCCCCGGTTCGAGACCGGGCGGTGGCTCCGGGCTGCTCCAGGCGCTGGTGGTGTAACTGGAAGCCACGCGGGTCTCAGATGCCCGTGCCGCAAGGCGTGAGGGTTCGACTCCCTCCCGGCGCACCCAAGGAGAGTGAACCGATCGGGGATCGGGCCTCGCTGCTAACGAGCGCGCGCCCGCGAGGGCGTGGAGATCGTGCCTTCCGCTCTCCGCCTGATGTAACGGGCACGTGGATCATGAAGCTGCCGGGCGGCAGCCGCCGCCTCGAAAGCGGCCGGGCGGGGAGACTCGCTGGGGTTCGAGACCTCCGTGATCCTCCGGGTCAAGGGCATGTAGCTCAGCGGTCAGAGCACTTCGCTGATAACGAAGCGGTCGGCGGTTCAAGTCCTCCCGTGCCCACGCGTTCACCAGTGGTCCGTTCGTCTAGCGGTCAGGATGCCGGGTTCTCACCCCGGTGACGCGGGTTCGACTCCCGCACGGACTACTGCGGGGTAGCCAAGTTGGGAAGGCGCTGGGCTCATAACCCAGAGATGCGCGGGTTCGAGTCCCGTCCCCGCTACCAGGCAGGCGAAGGCCCGCCGCGCGCCAGGGTCGAGACGGACGACAAAGCGCGGCACACATTCCTCCGTGGCTCAATCGGCAGAGCAGCGCCCCGTTAAGGCGAAATGTAGAGGTTCGAGTCCTCTCGGGGGAGCGCACCGCACAAGGGGGCTGTAGCTCAGCTGGTCAGAGCGCCGGACTGTCGATCCGGGGGTCGCGGGTTCGAGCCCCGCCAGTCTCGCACTTCGTGCCCGGGTCCGGCCGCCGCGGTGATCTCACTCGTCCTCCGGCGCACCCGCACTTCCAGCAAGGCCCGCGAGCATCCAGCGAAGGTAGCCAGCCAGGCTGCGGCGCCGCTTCCGGTGCTCGGCCCGCCGGGCGGGCCTCCGCTCCGGATCGGCTTGCAAACGGCACCGCCCCCAAGGCAGTCTCACCGCGACGGCACGCCCGTAGCCGGCCTGCCAGAACCGATCCGCACGCTCACCTCCCGCCGCAACCGGTCCTTGATGTCGTGGATATCAGCATCGTCAGTCTCACCGTGGTCGCGCAGCGACCACCAATAAGCGCCCATCGTCTAACGGACAGGGCCCTGGTTTACGAAGCCAACGATGGAGGTTCGAGTCCTCCTGGGCGCGCGCGGGCGATTAGCTCAGTGGTCAGAGCAGCGGCGTCACATGCCGCCGGTCCGGGGTTCAAGTCCCTGATCGCCTACTGGTGCCTGTTGCCGTCGAGGGAAGGCGCCGGACTGTGGCTCCGGCAAGAGCGGTTCAACTCCGCTCAGGCACCCCACGGGTCGGTGGCAGAGCGGTAATGCAGCTGTCGGTAAAACAGTCGCCTTGTGTATCGGTGGTTCGATCCCATCCCGGCCCACACCAGTCCTCGTGGCGCAGTTGGATAGCGCGGCTCCCTCCGAAGGAGCAGGTCGCCCGTTCGAGTCGGGCCGAGGGCGCAAAGGGTCTCGTGACCGAGTGGTTAGGTACCAGTCTGCAAGACTGCGGCACGCCGGTTCGATTCCGGCCGAGGCCTCCGCGACGTTTCCCGCTGCGGAAGAACGCGCATGCGTGAGCAAGCGCGGGATCGACGGACGCATGCGAGCCGGATACGGACGATATGGCGGCGCCGCCGCGCTCAACTGGCCGTGCTCGGCCGTGAATGCGCGCGGCGACACTAGATGTCCGGTCGAAGAGCAAACGAGCCACTGCTAGGTTTCCCTGGCTTGGCAACGTCCATCGATCCTTAATGCCAGAGCCGGGCAGTGTCAGTGTCTCATGGTTGAGTGGTCATCATGGATATCGCCAGGGACGACCTGATGTGGCTAGCTGGTCTACTTGAGGGCGAAGGCTCTTTCCTCATGGCGAGGAATATTGTCGCGGGAAAGGTCTATCGCTACCCAAAGATCACCGTGAATATGACCGACCGCGATGTCATTGAACATGCGGCCAGGTTACTTGGTGGCAACAAAGTCTATGACATGCCGCCAGCATCGGAATTTCCCAACCGGCTGCCGCAGTTCCGTGCTCAGGTTAGTGGTGCGAGAGCCGCCAGGATGATGGTCGATCTGTATCCAATGTTAGGTAGGCGGCGTAAGGCGCGCATCGACGAGATTCTGAGCGAGTACTCCAATCTAGAGCCTACGCGCTCACGGCGCACTAGTGCCTGTTCGGCGGCCGCCGCGCAACGTCAGCGGCGATCAGACGGTACATTCGCCTCAAGTAATCATGCGGGATGAGGGGAGTGAACATAATCGCCGATGCGGGCACATGTGCAGCGGCAAATGTGCGTCGGATCTGAGAACTAGGTCCGCGGTTTCTGCCAGACCTTCGACTCCATGGCTTATGTTGTAATCGTACCGGGTGGCCAAATTGGTGACTGCGGTCAGAGATGGACTGAGCCTTCGCCACTCTACTGACTCGGGTGGTGCGAATATCAGATGGCCATCTCGTTCGAGATCGGTGAAGCGGCTAAGTCGCCTAGGTCCTGTCAATGCATGCGCCGAAGTGGGTTCTCCTGACGTCATTCTGCCACGATGGCGCCGGTTGGTCGTCACTGCCCAGGCTTCGGCGTATCTCGCATTGTGAAAGGGTCTCAGGATATTGGCGTACTCCGCGGCTTCGCTTTCGTTATCCGGCCTGTTGGCAGCCGTTGGCGCCCCCTTGGTTGAAGTTCGAGCACTTCTTCGAATAGAGCAAGGTTATCGTAGGCGAAGTTAGCTGATGGGTCGACCAGCGCTATATGCGATGTAGCCGGAGGCAGCGCTAGCCGTGCGAGTAGTGCTCTTGGAATAATCGATCCCGGCCGTTGAGAAACGACATAATATGCAGTCAGCCCAGTAGTTACGGTCAAGAGATCGGGACCATTGAGCAGAAGAGGATGATCCGGATAGGCGACGAATGAAGAAGCGGGCAGCTGCAAGCTGTCAATAAGAGCTCTGACGTGCTCTTGGCGCGACATAGCATCGAAGAATAGCGCAATCCTTGTCTAGATAAGCGCAATCTGCGAGCGTGGGCATCAGCCCCTGCGATCTAGTCTGATTCTGTTGCAAGGCACTGATCTGCCGCCTGTGGTTTCCGAGGCCATGGTCAGAGGTTGCAAGTTCGACACCGGCTCGTGGCCTTAGGGCTAGCCGGTGGGGCGGCATGGGTCGCCGACAGCGAGGCCCTCGCCTCGGGTCTTCGAAAGCGGCGGCTGGCTGTGGAGTGATCGTCACCGACAAGGAGACGTGGGCGGGCTGACGGCGTACCGGCACGCCTTGAACCGTGCTTGGCACGGTCCTGGCCGTGCCGCGGTTCGCCCCGGCCGCGGTGGTCGTCTCGCTGACCCCGGGTGGGTACTCGATCGCCGACCACGCCGACCACGCCGACCCTGGCGTGCTGGCGGTGGCCGGGTTTGTACGCTGAGCCCGGAAGAGCCCCACTGTGCGTGGCTGGGGACGCTAATCGCGTCCCCAGCCACGCCCAGTCGACTGCGGAGCGGCCGGAATGCTGACTGACTGGGACGTCCCGATCACGATGGATGACGGCATCGTGCTGCGCGCAGACGTGTTCCGCCCCGATAACGCAGCTCCTGGCCCGGTGATCATGACCCACGGGCCGTACGCGAAGTGGCTGGCGTTCCAGGACGGCTTCCGGCGCCAGTGGGCGAACCTCGAATCCGAGCACCCGGACGCGCTGGCGGGCTCGTCGAACCAGTACCAGAACTGGGAAACCGTCGACCCGGAGAAGTGGGTTCCCGACGGTTATGTCGTCATCCGGGTCGACTCGCGCGGGGCCGGTCGATCGCCGGGCTACCTGGACATCTTCTCCCCGCGCGAGACGCGCGACTACTACGCGTGTATCGAGTGGGCCGCCGCGCAGCCATGGAGCACTGGCCGGGTCGGGCTGCTCGGCGTGTCCTACTACGCGATCAATCAGTGGCAGGTCGCGGCCCTGCAGCCACCGCACCTGACTGCCATCTGCCCGTGGGAAGGCGGCAGCGACTTCTACCGCGACTTCACCCGCCACGGCGGCATCCTGAACGTGTTCGTCCGGCAGTGGTACCCGCCGCAGGTCGCCGGCGTGCAGCACGGCGTGGGGGAGCGCGGCCCGCGGCACCGCGTTACCGGCGGCCTGGCGGCCGGGCCGGAGACGCTGACCGAGGATGAGCTGCGCGCGAACCGCGCCGATACGCCCAGCCTGCTGCGCGAGCACCAGCTGCTCGACGACTACTACCGGGACCGCAGCCCGGACCTCAGCAAGATCACCGTGCCGGTGTTGTCCGCCGCGAACTGGGCGCACCACCTGCACACCCGGGGAAACTTCGAGGGCTACGGCCGGGTATCGAGCCCGCAGAGATGGCTGGAGGCCCACGGCCTGCAGCACTGGGCCGAGTTTTACACCGACTACGGCGTCCGGCTGCAGAAGCGGTTCTTCGGCCACTTCCTCAAGGATGAAGACACCGGCTGGGATAGGCAGCCGCCAGTCCTGCTCCAGGTCCGCCGCGTAGACGGCAGCTTCGAAGAGCGAGCCGCCCAGGACTGGCCGCTGCCGCAGACGCAGTGGACGAAGTTCCATCTCGACGTTGCTGGCGGCCGGCTCGCCCGCGAGCCTGCTGCCACCCCGCAGGCGGCCAGCTTCGCGGCCGACGGCGACGGCCTGACCTTCTGGACCTCGCCGCTGGAACGGGAACTGGAACTCACTGGCCCGGCCGCGGCCCGGCTGACGATCAGCTCGTCGACCGACGACGCCGACATCTTCCTGACGCTGCGCGTCCTCGATCCGGCGGGGACCGACGTGACGTTCGTCAGCGGCCAGGACCCGCGCGGCTGCGCGGGATTCGGCTGGCTGCGGGCGTCGCACCGCGAGCAGGACCCCGACCGCAGCCACCCGTACCGGCCCTGGCACACCCACGACCAGTCGCAGCCGCTCACTCCCGGAGAGCCCGTCCCGCTGGAGGTGGAAATCTGGCCGACGTCTGTCGTGATCCCGGCCGGTTACCGCCTCGGCGTCACCGTGCAGGGGCGTGATTTCGAGTTGCCCGGCGAGGGTCCGTGGCCGGTGGCGTTCGGCGTGACCATGCGCGGCCACGGCATCTTCGTGCACGACGACCCCGCGGACCGGCCGCCGGATGTGTTCGGCGGCGTCACTACGCTGCTGTCCGGCGGCGCGACCGAGTCCTGGTTGCTGCTGCCGGTCATTCCGCGCTAGCCGCGGGCGACCGGCCGCCGCCGAGGAACGACTCCACGAACTCAGGGCTCGCGCTCAGCTCAGCCGGCGTGCCGGACATCCGCAACTCGCCGCCGCCGAGGACGTAGGTGCGATCGGAGATGGCCAGCACCGCCCGGGCGCGCTGCTCGACGATCAGGACCGCGGCGCCCCCCTCGGCCAGCCGCCGGACGTGTTCGTCCAGCAGCGAGCGCGCGATGGCTGGCGCGAGGTTCGCGGTCGGCTCGTCCAGCAGGAACACGGCCGGCTGCAGCATCAGTACCCGGCCCATCGCGAGCATCTTCCGCTCGCCGCCGCTGAGCTTGCCGGCGGCCCGCCGTGCCATCGTGCCCAGCCGGGGGAAGACTGTCAGCACGTGCTCGATCCGCGGCGCGACGTCCCTGGCCGGCAGCAGGTAGCCGCCCATCTCCAGGTTCTCCCGGACCGTCAGCGGCGCGAACACGTCGTCCACCTGCGGCACGTAGCCGACGCCGGCCCGCGCCACCTCCTCCGGGGCCAGATTGGTGAGGTCGCGGTCGCCGAGGCGGACCTGGCCCGCCGTGACCCGCACGATGCCCACCATGCTCTTGAGCAGCGTGCTCTTGCCCGATCCGTTGGGCCCGACGATCGAGACCACCTCGCCGGGCGCTGCCTGCACCGAGATGCCGCGGATCACCGGATCGCGGCCGTACCCGGCGGTGACGCCCTCGGCGCGGATCTGCTCGCCGCCCGCGCGCTCAGCCGACAAGGTAGGCCTCCACGACCTCGGCCTGGCCGCGCAGGGCCGCCATCGTGCCCTCGGCCAGCACGCTTCCTTCCGCCATCACGATCACCGGATCGCAGAATTCGTCCATGATCGCCAGTTCGTGCTCCACCATCAGCACGGTCAGGCCGTCCTGGCTCAGCGCGACCAGCATGTCGCCGATGCGCCGGGCTAGCTCGGGATGCACGCCCGCCATCGGCTCGTCGAGCAGCAGCAGCTGCGGGTCGGTCATCAGCGCCCGCATGATCTCGACGAGCCGCCGCTGGCCGCCGCTCAGATCGCCGGCGTACTCGCCCGCCAGCGCCTCCAGGCCGAACCGGCGCAGGATGCCGCCCGCCCGGTCGATCGCCGCGGTCTCGTCCTGGCGCCAGTAGCGCCGGCCTGCCAGCGACCCGGCCAGCGAATCGCCGCGGTTGCCGGGAGCGGCCGAGAGCAGATTCTCCATCACCGTCAGCCGCCGGAACTCGCTCGCGAGCTGGAACGTACGCACCATGCCCAGCCGTGCCCGCCGGAACGCGGGCACCGACGTGACGTCCCGGCCCTGGTACAGCACCTGGCCCGAGGACACCCTGTCGGTGCCGGCCAGCAAGGCCAGCAAGGTGGACTTGCCGGCCCCGTTCGGCCCGATCAGGCCGGTCACGGTGCCGCGCGCGATCGACAGGGACACTCCCCGGACCGCCTGCACGCCGCCGAAATCCCGGCTGACATCCACTGCCTGCAAGATGACGTCCGCCGCGGGCGCCGGGCCGGTCCCGGGTTCCGCGCGCGGCGCCGGTACGGTGGCGGCCGCGGCCGGCCGCGACGGCGGCTTGTCGTCGGCCGCGGGCTCGGGGACCGGGATGACCCGGCGTTGCTCGGGCAGCACGCCCTGCGGGCGCAGCCACAGGAACAGCGCGATGAGCAGCCCGATCGCCACCCACTGCAATGACGGCAGCAGGTTGGGCGGCAGGCTCGGGTTGGCGTTGGTGATCAGCCGGGTCGACTCCTCGAACCCGACGGGGACGATGAGCGCGCCCAGCACCGCGCCGAGATGGTTACCGCGGCCGCCGATGATCACGGCCGCGAACAGCACGATTGTCTCGGCGTAGGTCCAGGCCGCGGGCGCCCACACGCTGATGAACGTCACCAGGATGCCGCCGGACAAGCCCGCGATGGCGCCGCCGGTGACCAGCATCCCGGTCCGCAGCGACAGCAGGTTCTTGCCGAGCGAGTCGGCGACCTTGTCGTCGTCGCGCATGGCGCGCAGGGTCCGACCGTAGGGCGACTCGGTGATCCGCCGCACCAGCCAGTACACGCCGGCGGCCAGCACTATCACCCCGACCGTGAACTCCCACTGGTAGGCGGTCGACGTCGTGGTCAGCACTTGGGACTGCAGTGGTGCGGGCACGATGGCCAGGCCCGCGTCGCCGTTGAACAGCGGCACGTAGTTCATCACGAGCAGATTCAGCAGCACCGCGGTCACCAGCAGGCCGACCGCGGCGAAGTCGCCGCGCAGCCGCCGCCCGACCAGGAAGGTGAACGGCAGGGCCAGGATCGCCCCGGCCGCTGCCGCACCCAGCCACGGGAGCGGGAACGGCAGATTCCAGCCCCCGATGTAGTGCTGGAATCCGCCGTTCGCCGTGTCGGCGGGAAGGGCCAGGATCGCGGCTACGTAGGCGCCGACGGCCTGGAAGATGATGAACCCGAAGTTCGTCACTCCGGCGACGCCGAACTGCTGGCTGAGGCCAAGGCAGGCAATGACATCCACTGCGCCGTACACCAGCAGCGTGATCAGATAGCTCAAGCCGGCTCCTCCTGGTCTCAGGTCGCGCGGGCGCCGAACAGGCCGGACGGCCTGACGGCGAGCATCGCGAGCAGCGCCACGAAGGCGATCACGTACTTGTAGTCGGGTTCGATGTAGGCGGCGCTGACCTCGGTCGCGACGCCGATGAGCAGCGCGCCGAGCATGGCCCCGTAGGCATGACCGGGTCCGCCGAGGAAGACCGCGGCGAGGATCAGCACCACGAACAGGTCCGTGCTGGTCGGCCCGAAACTGCCGATGTCGATCGCGAACACCGTCCCGGCCAGACCGCCGAGGGCCCCGGTCAGGGCCCAGGTGAGCGTGATGACGCGGGCGGTCCGGATACCGCAGTTCCGGGCGAGAGACCGGTTGGCGGCCGTGGCCCGCATTGCCTTCCCCAGCTTGCTGTAGCGCAGCAGGACATGCGCCGCGGCCATCACGACCACGCTGATCCCGATGATGATCAGCTGCACGGTGGTCAGGATCAGCCCGCCCAGGTGGAAGGTCCGGCCCTGGCTCATCGTGTAGGAGACGTTGATCCCGCCGACGATGGCCTCGATGCCGAACTCGATGATGAGCGCCATGCCGAGCGACACGATCACGATGGTGATCGGGGCGGTGCCGCGCCGCTGGAACGGCGCGTACACCACCAGGTTCAGCAGCACCGACAGTGCCGCGCAGGCGGCCATCGCGACGACCAGAGCCAGCCAGATCGAGACGCCCGTCTGGTTGATCCAGTAGGCGGTGAACGCGCCGGCGGTCATCACCGCGGCGAAGGCGAGGTTCAGCACGTCGGTGACGGCGAACTGGAGCGTGAACCCGACCGCCGCGATGGCCAGCACGGCCGCGGTGATGAGCCCGAAGCCGACCGAGGCGAGGAAGATGGTCATCGCATCACCCCGGCCGGCCTGCGGGCAGCCCGCTCACCGCGCACTGGTCACCCGGACACCGCGCGCAGCTGTGCTGCGCTGATGTTGCCGGACACCTGCACCACACCCGCCGCGGTATAGGTGTCGATCTGGAAGATGCCGGGGGAGTCATGGAAGGCGTCGAAGCTCGTCGGGCCCGCCGGGCCCGACGTAGCGGATCTTCTTGCCGGCCTTGAGCTCAGTGACGCCCTGGGCGAAGGAGCTGACGGTGACCGCACCGGGGACCCCGTCCCCGATCGAGGAGATGAACGGCTTCCACTTGGCCGTGTCCGTGCTGCCCGCGGCCACCATGGCGAGCGCGGCCAGGTTCATCCCGTCGTACAGGTGGACGGCGCCGGGCGCGGTGAAGTAGGTGGTGAAGTCGCCGGTCTGCGCGTTGGCGACCTTGCCTTTGACCGCGAGCAGGGCCTGGGTGAAGGCCTGATAGGCCGGACCGCTGGTGGCGGTGACGAGGTTATCGGCGTGGAAGCTGGCCGCGAAGGTCGCGGCGCCGATCGAGTGCGCGGCCGCGGTGAAGAAGGCCGGCGAGATCGCGGCCGACGTGCCGATGATCGGAATCATCTTGCCGCCGTTGAGCTGCTTAATCTCCGCGAACAGAGTCGGGTCGGCTGACCCGAGCGCCTCGGTCATGATGGCGTCCGGGTGGGACTGCACGATCTTCTCCGCTTCGGTGCGGAACGTCGTCGCGTTGAGGTCCAGCGTCTCGTCGGCCGCGAGCGTCAGGCCGGCCTTCTTCATGGCGGCGATGGCCGGCTGCACGAACGTCTGCGAGCCGATGTCGTTGCCGAAGGCGAGCGCGATCTTCTTGTAGCCGAGGTTCTGCGCGATCACCGTCATCGCGTACGACTCGGCCAGGTCGGGCGGCACGAGCCGGTAGAAGTAGTCGTAGTGGACGCTGTCGAACTCCGACTGCCCGGTCATGCAGAACATCACGGTCTTGTGGCTGTTGATGACCGGCACCACGGCGGCGGCCTCGTCCGACGTGCAGCCGATCACCAGTTCCAGGTTGTGCGTCCGGCTGAGCAGGCTGCCCACAGCAGGAACCGCATCGGCCGGGTCGCCCCGGGTGTCGGCGGAGGTGCAGGACACCTTGTGGCCGAGTATCCCGCCGGCCTTGTTGATGGCCTGCGCCGTGCCGTCGCACGAGACCAGATAGATCGGGCCGAGCGCCGCATCCGCCCCGCTGAACGGCGCGACGTCAGCAAAGACGATCTGCTGACCCGCGGAAATGCCGCCGCCCTCGGCCGATGATCCGGAGCCGCTGCTGCCGCAGGCCGCGAGCCCGATGCCGAGCCCGATCGCGGCTATCACCGCCAGCGACCCGGCCGCCGCGAGTCGCGGTCGCGCGTTGCGCTGGTCTTCCCGTGCTGACCACGGCGCCCGCCGCGGTACTGGTGGCCCTTAACATTCTTCGTCGCCTCCATGGCAGGGGTGCTGTTTTGCCGTTCGTGGATGCGGGCCGGACGACGGGCGGTCAGATGCCGACCGCCGTCGATCCCGGCGGCCGCCATTTCCAGTCGCTGAGGTCTGCGTCCTCGGCGACGACCCGGTTGCGGATGGTGCCGATTCCGTCGACAGAAACCTCGATGATGTCGCCCGGCTGCAGCCATACCGGGGGCTGCCGGGCGAAGCCGACGCCACCCGGCGTGCCGGTGGCGATCACGTCGCCTGGCCGCAGCCGGGTGAAAGAGGAGAAGAACTCGATCGCGCTCGGGATGTCGACGATCATCTGCGAGGTGCGCGCCGACTGCATGACCTCGCCGTTCAGCGTCGTGATGAGTGCCGCGTCGGACACGTCAGCCTCGTCGGTCGTGACCACCTCGGGCCCGATCGGCATCGTGCCCTCGAAGTTCTTGCCGCCGGTCCACTGCGTCGCCGCCCGTTGCCAGTCCCGCGCCGAGGCGTCATTCAGCACGACGTAGCCCGCGATGGCGTCGAGTGCCTTGTCCGCGTGAATGTAGCGACCGCCCGAGCCGATCACCAGGCCGAGCTCGCCCTCGTAGTCGAACCGGCCGGTCAGGGCCGGCCGGACCAGGTCCGCGTACGGCCCGAGGGCGCTGCCCTCGCCCCGGACGAAGGCTTCCGGCCAGCTCGGCACCTCGCGGCCGCCCTCGATCGCGTGCTCGCGATAGTTCACGCCGAGACACAGGATGCGGCGCGGCTCGGGGACCGCCGGGCCGAACTGCTCGGGCCCGAATTCGCGGACCGTCACGTCCTGCAGGTCGGCGCACCTCGTCCACGCGCCCGCCGCCAGTAGTCCGTGCAGGGTGGCGAAGGCCGGGTTGCCCGTGCCGTCGGCCACGTCCACGTAGCCCGAGCGCGCCTTGACGTGCAGGCGCAGTCCGCGTGGCGTGACGATGGTCGCGAGCCTCATCGGCGCAGCCTCCGGGCCGGAATGGTGAGTGATTGGTTAGACCTAACCGATTGGTTGAGCATAGGTCCGGTCCGGCAAAACCGGTCAAGAGGAGGCGATAGTGCGAACTCAGGACGCCGTGATTGACAGCAGGACCGGGTGCGCCTTGTCCTAGTCGGGAACACAATTGGTAGGATTGGTTGACGCAGTGGCGCGGCCGGTCGCGGTCGCCGGCGAAGATCGGGTTGCGGAGCGAAGGGGGGCGGTGGAAGCAGCGGATGGCACCGCGACGGCCAAGGCGGCGGGGCCGGGCTCCGGTCCGCACGTGGAACGGGCGCAGCGGCTGGCCGAGCAGATACTGGCCGAGCACGGCTGACCGGGACTGCGGGCTGGCGGCAGGCTGCCGACCGAGCGCCAGCTCAGCGTCGACCTGGGCGTGACGCGGTCGGCGGTCCGGCACGCGCTCGCGATTCTGGAGACGCAGGGCCGGATCTCCCGCGAGGTCGGCCGCGGCACGTTCCTGCGGGACGGCGATCCAGGCGCCGGGCCGCACCGGCGCGACGGCCGACCGGCGCCCGGCTGGACGATGGCGCCGCCGCCGCGGACTTCGCTCCGGCCGACGTGATGACGATCCGGCGGCTGCTGGAGCCTCCGGCGATGTCCCTGGTGGTGTCCTGGGCCACGGCCGCCGACCTGCAGGAGATGCAGCGCTGCCTGGCGGGCGGCGACAGCGCTGCCACCTTCGAGGAGTTCGAGGGCTGGGACCTGGCCCTGCACCGGTGCATCATGGCCGCCAGCCACAGCCCGCTGCTCACCGCGCTGTACCAGGCGATCGAGGAAGCCCGGCACGGCCAGGTCTGGGGCGACCTGAAGCGGCGCAGCATGACTCAGGAGCGGCGGGCCCTCTACCAGGCGGACCACCGCGCCATCGTCGACGCGCTGCGGGCGCGCGACTCCGGCCAGGCGGTGGAGGCGATGCGGCTGCACCTGAGCCGGGTGCAGGAGCACCTGAACGTCACCGACCCGGCCGCGGGCGTCAGCTGGCAGTAGCTCGGCCGGCTGACGCCCGCGACCGCGTTACAGGCCGAGCACCGGGGTGGGAACCGGGCTGTCGGTCGTGGACCCGTTGCCGAGCTGGCCGTCGGTGTTCCAGCCCCAGCAGACCGCGGTGCCGCCGATGTTGATCCCGCACGCGCCGGCGCCGTTCTCGGAGTCGATGGCGGTCCCCTGGGCGGTGAATCCGGACACCGCGACCGGCGTCGTGCTGATGCCGCCGGATGGCACCGTCGCCGAGCTCGTCGACCGAGTTGTCGCCCCAGCAGCTGGCCATCTCCGCCGTCGTGACCGCGCACGCGGTGCCCCCGTTGTTGGCGATCGCGAGCACGCCGGCGCTCAGGCCGGTCACCGCGACGGGAACGTCGCTGTCGGTCGTACTGCCGTTGCCCAGCTGGCCCGCGGAGTTCCAGCCCCAGCAGAACACGGCCCCGGCCGCGGTCAGCGCACAGCTCGAGTTCCCGCCGATCAGCGTCCCGCCGGTCGCGATCTGGACGGCCGGCGGCAGCCCGCTGACCTCGACCGGAGCCGAGCTGTCACTGCGTCGAGCCGTTCCCGAGCTCTCCGTTGCCGCCCTTGCCCCAGCACCAGACGGTGCCGTCGGTCAGCAGCGCGCAGGTGTGCCGCCCGCCCGCCGCGACCTGAGTCGCCTTGGCCGGCAGGCCGGTCACCTGCACCGGGGCGTGCCGGTCCGTCGTGGTGCCGTCGCCGAGCTGGCCGTTGCTGTTCGAGCCCCAGCACAGCACCTCGCCCTGGTGCGGCGGGGAAAGGCTAACCAGGGCGCTGGCGTCGCGCTGTCTCGGAACGGTCCTGAATTAGTCCCGCATTGGTACCGGGACCGCGGTCGTGGCTGGCTGGCTGGGCCGCGGCCGGCCGATGCGGTCCAGCCACCGGGGCGACCACCAGTTGTACCGGCCGAGGATGAACATCGTGGCCGGCACCACCAGCAGCCGGATCACCGAGGCATCGATCAGCACGCTCAGTCCGAGGCCGAGCGCGAGCATCTTGACGGTAACGTTGGCGGACAGCAGAAACGCCGCGAACACGCTGGTCATGATCAGGGCCGCGCAGCTGATCACGCGGGCGGTGCTGGCCAGGCCCGAGGCGACGCTCTGCCGGTTGTCTCCGGTCCGCAGCCACGCTTCCCGCACCCGCGACAGCAGGAACACCTCGTAGTCCATCGACAGCCCGAACACGATCGCGAAGATCATCATGGGCACATAGGACTCGATCGGCACCTTCTCGCTGACGCCGAGCAGGGAGCTGCCCCAGCCCCACTGGAAGACGGCGACGATCACCCCGTACGCAGCGCCGATCGAGCACAGGTTCAGCAGCCCGGCCTTGAGCGCCAGCACCGGACTGCGGAACGTGAACAGCAGCAGCAGGAAGGCGGCGGCGATCACCGCCGCGATCATGTAGGGCAGCCTGCTGGCCACGACGTTGCGGAACTGGAGCTGGCCCGCCAGCGAGCCGGTCACATAGCCCGTCGACTCCGACCAGTAGAGCACCGACGGAAGCGTGTCCTGCTGCAGCCGCTCCATCAGCTGGTCGGTGGCCACCGCCTGCGGGCCCGTGCGCGGCAGGACGGTCGCGTACAGCAGCGCATCGTCGCTCGTCGCCTTGACCGCCGATACCTCGGCGACGTCCGGCGTGCCGGCCAGCGCGGCGTGCAGGTCCTGCTGGATCATCGCCAGGGTCGCGGCGGTCGTGACCCCCTTGCCCAGCTGGACGACGATCGTGAACGGGCCGTTCGCGCCCGGTCCGAACGCGGCGCTCAGCTCGTCGTAGGCGACCTTGGCGGTCGACCCGGCCGGGTCGGCGCCCGCGTCCACGTGACCGAGCTGCAGGGAGAAGGCCGGTACCGCCAGGATCGCGAGCACGGCCAGGCCCGCGCCCAGGAACCGCCACGGGTGCCGGCCCAGGCGTTCGGCGTACCGCTGCCAGCCCGCGTGCTCGGCGGACGCCTCGGCCACCGGCCGCCGGATGCGCAGCCGGTCGATGCCGCGGCCCGCCACGGTCAGCAGCGCCGGTACTACCGTGATCGCGCTCAGCGCCGCGACCGTGACGGTGATCCCGGCCGCGAGACCCAATTCGCCGATGTAGATCAGCCCGGACGCGTACAGCCCGAGCAGGGCGATGACGACGGTCATCGCCGCGACCAGCACGGCGCCGCCGCTGGCCGCGAGGCTGCGCGCGGCTGCCTGCGCCGGGTCCGCACCGTCCATGACGAGCTGGCGGTGCCGGGTGGTGAGGAACAGCGAGTAGTCGATCCCGACGCCGAGCCCCATCATGATCGCGAGCGTCGGCGAGACGGTCGGGAACGTGGCCGCGGCGGCGACCATGCCCAGGACGGACAGGCCCGCGAACGCCCCGGCGAGCGCGCTCAGCACCGGCAGACCCGCGCCGTAGACACTGCCGAAGCCGATTAGCAGGACTACGAGCGCCGCGGCGATCCCGATCTCCTCCGACCGCGGGTCCTTGTTCTTCAGCTTCGCCGCCTGCCCGAGCTGGCCGCCGTAGTTGACGCTCACTGCGGCCTGCCGGGCCGCGCTGACCGCCTGGTTGACCCGGGCCAGGTAGCCGGGCCCGAGTGACTGCGGGTTCACCGAGAAGTGGACGGTCGCGTACGCGGTCTGGCCACTGGCGGCGATGGCGCCTGGCACCAGCGGGTCGGAGGCCGCGAGTACGTCAGGCAGTGCCCGTATGCGCGTCATCGTCACTTCGATCGCATCCTGGTGCGCGGCGAGCGAGCCCGACCTGACGTTGAACACGAGCTGGCCGCCCTGGCCGCCGGCTGTCGGCCGGTGTGCGTGCAGCAGGTTCGCACCCTGCTGCGCGGACGTGCTGGACAGCGTGAAGTTGTCGGCGTAGACGCCGCCGAGCGCGTGACTCCCGGCCGTCGCGGCGCCGAGCAGCCCCAGCCAGAACACGAGCACGAGCACCTTGTGCCGTGCGCTCCAGAGGCCGATGCGGTAGAGCAGGCCGCGGGGCGGGGCGGCATCCGGCTCGGCGAGTCGGTCGTCCGCGTCGCGGTCCGGGTCGTCGGCGGACTGCGTGCTCGGCCCGGTGCTGCCGGCGATCCGGACGCGCCGCTTGCGCACCCGGCCGATCACGACGGTGACGGCGGCGACCAGCGCCGCGAGTATCAGCACCCCGGCCACCTCGCCGAGCCGGTGATGGTGGCCGTGCCCGGCCGCGCCGGCAGCGGCGCGGCCAGCCGCTAGCTTGCTGTTCGCGTACACTGAGTTCACTGAAACTGTCACACCTGACAGATTAACCAGAAACTGTCAGGTGTGACAAATTATGGAAGGCCAGGCAGCATGGCAACACCGGCAGGCCGGAGGGAAGCCAGCAAGCAGGCAACGCGCGCGGCACTGCTGGCCGCGGCCAAGGCCGAGTTCGCCGCCCGCGGGTTCGAGGCCGCCACGGTGCGCGACATCGCCAGCGCGGCCGGCGTCACGGAGCGGACTTTCTACCGGTACTTCGACGGCAAGGAAGGTCTCATCCACGAGGAGTTCACCGGCTGGCTCGAACTGCTGCACCGGGCGATCCTGGCGCGCCCGGCGGCCGAGCCGCCGCTGACCGCGGTGCAGCGGGCGATGCTGACCATCGGCCGCACGGCCGAGCAAGACGGAGGTCCCGCGCCGCTGTGGCTGTTCAGTGGCCGGTCCGGGCTCCGCGACCTGCGCCGGACCGCGCCGCGGCCGCTGCTGCAGCTCGAGTCATCGATCGCGGCCGCCGTCCTGATCCGGCTCGGCGGCAGCGACGGCGCCGCGTGGCCGGCCGCTGGCGGCCCCGAGTACGCCGCCAGGGTGATCGCCAGGGTCGCCGTGGCGGCGTTCCGCAGTGCGATGATCGAGCACCGGGAGCGGCGCGAGGCAGGCGGATCGGACCGGCCGGGCCTGGCGCGACTCCTCGACGCCGCGTTCGCGATCATCAGCGGGCAGTGAGCCGGCCGGTCAGCAGCGCGGCAGCGGCCTGCTGAACGTCCGCTTGTTGAGCGTCGAGACGTAGTAGTCGCTGACCCAGTTGCCGTTCGTGAGCTTGTCCCAGACCGCGGTGGTGCCGACCCGCTTGCCGGTGCGCTGGCACGAAATCCAGGCCAGCGCGCCCGCCGCCAGGTGTCCGCGCGCCGGGGAAGACACACTCAGCCCGGCGCGCACAGTGAGCCCGCCGGCGGGGGTGACCTGGAACGGGTAGGTGCACCGCGGCAGCGGCGCGCTGTAGCCGGTCTTCGACGGGGTGCTCACGTAGAAGTCGCTCACATACCAGCCGTTGGTCAGCTTGTCCCACAGGCCGGAGGTGCCCACCTTGGTGCCCGGCGCCTGGCAGCCAAGAGAGAGCGCGGACCCGGCGGCGACGGTGCCGACGATCGGGTTGCCTGTGCCCGGACCGCTGCGCGCGTTGAGCGCGCTGGTCCCGGTGGCCTGATAGGTGTAGCCGACCGTGGCCACGGGCGCGTCGAACTGATCGTTGTCGATATTCAGGGTCACGCCGCCGTAGGTCTCGTCGTGGCCGCCGCGGTACTGCTTGGCGCGCTGGTGCGCGGTCCAGTCCGCGGCCGGGATGCCGGCCCAGCCGGTCAGGCCCGGATTGAGGTCGTAGCGGGCGATCCAGAGGGCATCCGGCCGGGCGTACGCGGTCGACGCGTACACGCCCGCGAGGTCGGCCGCGCCGGTATACAGCTGGGCGTACACGCCCGCCACGTACCCGCGCCGGTGTATCTCGGTGGTCCAGCCGGACAAGAACGCCAGCACCGCGGCCCGGCAGGAGGCGTTGCCGGTTGGGTAGGCCTCCATGTCGTTGTAGATCGCGCTGCCGCTGAGCAGTCCGAGCGCGCGGGCGCTGGCGTCGGCGTCGGCCGCCGCCGCGGTGCCCTGAGCGGCCGCCGCGGTCGCGCTGATCTTGTGCGCGGAGGTGCCGCACGGCGCCTGCAGGCCCTTGTAGATCGGGATCAGGCGCCAGCCCTGGGCCGACACGGCGGTCACCCACGGTCCGGTGAGCGCGGGCTGGCTGCAGTGCCGGTCGATGCCGCCGATGTAGATGCCGAGGGCCCGGTACGGCGATGCCTGCCACGCGCTGATCGTGGTCACCGGGGGAGCGGTGCAGGTGTCGAAGGCGCGGCCGGTGTAGACCGTCGCGCTCGCGCCGGCGATGTACCTGGCCGATGTCGCCGGATTGGCGACGGCAGTGGCGACCGACCCGGCCAGCAGGGCCGCGGCCCCGGCCGGAGCGGCGAACGCGAGATACCAGCGACGGATTTTCATCCCGATCCCCCCAAACTGTCCTGGCAGGAAGGATGCCATGGCCGCCGCGATTTACCAAGAAATGGCAAAGTGCTAGTCGACGACCGCGCCGCGCGCCTTGTAGAAAAACAGCTCGGGATCGCCCTCGTCCAGGCCGTCCAGCTGGCCGCTGAACGACCACTGCTCGGCGCGCAGCAGCGCCTGCATCGGGCCGTTCGACGCGTTCGTGGACGTGAAGACCCGGTCCGAGAGCGCCGTGTCCAGCGCGTACCGCAGCAGGGCGGTGCCGACGCCCGCGCGCCGCGCGGCCAGATCCACGACGAGCAGCTCGACGAAGTCGCGGCCGAAGAAGTGGGCAGGCCGGCGGACGACGAAGCCGGTAACGACGCCGCCGGAGGCGTGCACGTGGCACTCGCCGAAGGCCACGGACCGGCTGAGCAGATCAGCGCGCGCCTTGTCCCCGGCCACCGCGATCGGGTCGAGGTGCAAGACGGCTACCAGGTCGACCGCAGTGGCGGGCCGTATCTGCGCTGCTCGCTCCACCCTGGCAGCTTGACATACGCCGCGAGCTGGCCGGGCGCCGTGTCCGGTGGCGGCCCCGTTCCCGGTCCCGGCCGTGATCGCTAGCGCACGGTGACGTGGATGGGGCAATGTCGGCTTGCCTCCGCCGTGCTCATGGATACCGGATGCGCAGAGCCTAAGTACCGGCCACGCGATAGATAGGGCGGTTGCCCGATGAAACGCCTGCCCGGAGACGGCGAAGCTGAGTAAGTCCAGCCGATTCAAGCAAGGGAGTTTCTGATGGCCAAGTTCATGGACGTACACAGCGGGTTCGTCGGCGTCACCGAGGACCAGTTGCGCGAGGCGCACGAGCGTGACCTGGCCGCCGAGGCGGCCGAGGGCGTGCACTTCGAGCGCGCCTGGCTTGACCCGGAATCGGGCAAGGTCTTCTGCCTGTCCTCGGGGCCGTCCAAGGAAGCGGTTCTCCGCGTGCACGACAAGGCCGGGCACCCGACCACGGAGATCTACGAGCTGCCAGTCGAAGTCGAGTAGCGGCGGTAGTACACCCAACCTGTTGAGGCCAGAAGGAGCAAAGCCGTGGTCCTCCCCCAGACATGCTCGCCGGGATCGCGAGGGAACGGCAGGCGACGCTGCCGGCCGACGGCTTCAGCCGGCTCAGCTCCGAGTCCCGGTGGATGCGATTCCTGACGGCGAAGAAGGAGCTCTCGCCGTCCGAGCTGCGCGCGAGCTAGCGAGCCCGAACCCACTGCCCGCCGGGCGCGCGCAACCGCGCCCGGCGGGAATTCACCCGTCCAGCCGTGTAACGCGGCCGCTGCTGCCGGGACTGTTCTAGCGCACACCCGAATCCTGATTGGAGAAGCAGCGGATGAGAATCCTCAGCCGGCTCGTCGCGGTGCCCGCGCTCGCAGCGGCCGCACTCGCGGCCGCCGGTCTCGCGGCGGCCGGGCCGGCCCTGGCGTCGCCGCACCGGACCCACGCGCCGCGTCCCGACGGCGCCCGCCATGTTTTGTTCGTGCAGACCGACAACACCGCGGGCAACGCGATCATCGCCTATCACCGCCGGTCCGACGGCACGCTGCGGCTGGCCGGCCGCTACCCGACCGGCGGTCTGGGCGGCCAGCTGGCCGGCTCGGTCGTCGACCACCTGGCGTCCCAGGGCTCGCTCAGCTACGACCCCGGCCACGGGCTGGTGCTCGCGGTGAACGCCGGCAGCGACACCGTGTCGGTCTTCGGCGCGAGCGGTGACCGGCTCGGCCTGCGCCAGGTCATCGGCTCCGGCGGGACGTTCCCGGTCAGCATCGCCGTGCACGGCGATCTCGTTTACGTGCTCAACGCGCTGGGCGGCGGCTCGGTGCAGGGCTACCGGATCGCATTCGGCCGGCTGTTCCCGCTGCCGGGCTCGAGCCGGTCCCTGGGCCTGGACCCGTCCGCCTCGCCGCAGTTCACCAACACGCCGGGGCAGGTCGCGTTCTCGCCCAGCGGCGCGCAGCTGATCGTCACGACGAAGGCGAACGGCAATGACATCGACGTGTTCGGGGTCAAGGGCGATGGCCGGCTCAGCGCGGCCCCGGTCGTCAACTCCGAGCCCGGCACCGTGCCGTTCGCGATCAGCTTCGACCGGGCCGGACACCTGGTGATCGCCGAGGCCGGGACGAACGCGCTCGCGACGTTCTCGCTCAGCCCGGCCGGTTCCGTCACCCAGCTCGCCGCCGTCGGCACGGGCCAGGCCGCGACCTGCTGGGTGGCCCGGGATCGCGGCCTGTTCTTCGCGTCCAACGCCGGCAGCGCCGACGTCTCCGCGTACGCGGCCGGGCCGGCCGGACAGCTGACCCTGCTCGGCCAGACGGGTACCGACCCCGGCACCGTCGACGCGTCCGCGTCGCCATCCGGACGCTACCTCTACGTGCAGACCGGCGGCAACGGCGTCGTCGACGAGTTCGCCGTCGGTGCGGGTGGCGCGCTCACCTCGGTCGGCAGCGTCACGGTGCCCGGCGCGGTCGGCGGCGAGGGCATCGTGGCCGCCTGAGGTCTGACGGAGTTGAGCCCGGGCCTGCGGCTTGCGCCCGGTCCCGGCGCGGCCGGCCGCCGGGCTCAGCGGCGAGACGCGAGTACGAGAAAGGAACGCCGCCTTAGGCTGCTGCCAGTGCCGCTGAATCCCGATCCGGACGCCGAGCTGCTCGCCCGCCTGCGCGCTGGCGACGAGCAGGCCTTCGTGATCCTTGTCCAGCGGTATCGCGCGTCGATGCTCCAGCTGGCCGCGGGCTACGTGCCCAGCCAGGCCGTGGCCGAGGAGGTCGTCCAGGACACCTGGGTCGGCGTGCTGCGCGGCCTCGGCGGTTTCGAGGAGCGGGCATCGGTGCGCACGTGGCTCTTCCGCATACTGGTGAACCGGGCCAGGACGGCCGGGGCAAGGGAGCGGCGCACGGTCGCCATCGGTGCGTTCGAGCCCGCGGTGGACCAGGCCAGGTTCGATGCTGGCGGGCAGTGGGCTGACCCGCCCGAGCGGTGGCTGGAACAGGTCGACGACCGGCTCACGGCGGAGAAGATGGCCGACCAGATCCGGCTGGCCATGGCCGGGCTGCCCGCCCGCCAGCGCGAAGTCGTCACGCTGCGGGATATCGAGGGGATGTCCAGCCAGGAAGTATGCAGTGCGCTGGAGATTACCGAGATCAATCAGCGGGTGCTCCTGCACCGCGGCCGCAGCCGGCTTCGCCAGGTCCTCGAGTCTGAGTTCGGGAGGGCCTGACCATGCGCCTTCGACTCGCACCGCGCCGCGACGTCGTCTGCCGGCAGGCAGTCGAGCTGGTGACCGACTACCTGGAGGGCACCCTCGGGCGCGCCGATCGTCGCCGGTTCGAGAAGCACCTGGCCGGCTGCCCGCACTGCACCGAGTACCTGGCGCAGATGCGGGCGACGATCGCCCTCACCGGCCAGATCACGCCCGACGACCTGACCCCGGTCATGCGGACGGAGTTCATCGAGCTGTACCAGCGCTGGCGCGCCGACCAGGCGGGCGACGCCGATCCGGACACCGGGCCGCGCTAGCCGCACCAGGCCGGCGGGCGCGCGGGCCGCTAGGCCGCACTTCGGCCCGCGGGCGGGCGCCGGCGCAGGCCGGGGTCGGTCAGCGGGGCCGGCTTCGAGTACTCGTTCGGGTCGTACACGTTCGTGCCCGGCGGCACGATCTCGTCGATCCGGTCGAGGGTCTTGTCGTCCAGGGCCAGGCTGGCGCCGGCCAGCAGGTCGGTCAGCTGCGGCATGGTCCGGGGGCCGAGGATTACCGACGAGACCGCCGGGTGCACGGCGGCGAAGGCGACCGCGAGCTGGGGGAGTGAGCAGCCGGTGTCGGCCGCCACCTCGGTCAGCCGCTCGACCGCGTCGTACTTCGCGGCATTGGCCGGGAGCGCCGGGTCGAATCGGTGCGGCGCCAGCGCGGGCCGGCCCGCCGACAGGTCGACGTCCTCGCCCTTGCGGTACTTGCCCGACAGGAAGCCCCACGCCAGCGGCGACCAGGTGAGCACGCCCATCCCGAGCCGCTGGCAGACCGGCAGCACGCCGGCCTCGATTCCGCGGGCCAGCATCGAGTACGGTGGCTGCTCGCTGCGGAACCGCAGCAGGCCGCGCCGCTCGGATACGTGATAGGCCTCGACGATCTCTTCAGCCGGGAACGTGGAGCAGCCGAACGCGCGGATTTTGCCGGCTCGCACCAGGTCAGTGAGCGCGGACAGGGTCTCCTCGATGTCCGTGCGGGCATCTGGCCGGTGGATCTGGTACAGGTCGATCCACTCGGTGCGCAGCCGCCGCAGGCTCTCCTCGACCTCCGCGATGATCCACCGCCGCGAGTTGCCGCTGCGGTTGGGGCCGTCTCCCATCTGGAAATGCACCTTCGTGGCCAGCACGATGTCGTCGCGGCGGCCCTGCAGCGCCTGGCCGACGATCTCTTCCGACTCCCCGGCGGAGTACATGTCGGCGGTGTCGACGAAGTTGATCCCGTGATCGAGCGCGGCGTGGATGATCTTGATGCAGTCGTCGTGGTCGGGATTGCCGGCGGAGCCGAACATCATGGCCCCGAGGCAGTACGTGCTGACCTGAATGCCCGTCAGCCCGAGCGTGCGGATGTTCATGGCCCGGACGCTACGAGCTAGAGCGCGCTCTAGGTCAAATCGGTACCCTGGCGGTCATGCACGTCACCTCGAGACCGCGCCTGAGCATCGGCCAGGCCGCCGAGCGCACCGGCCTGAGCGTGCACGCGCTGCGCTACTACGAGCGGGAAGGCCTGCTGGCCAGCCCGGTTGAGCGGGAGCCCGGCGGCCGCCGGACGTACGGCGAGGATGACCTGGAGTGGCTGGAGCTGTGCGTCAAGCTGCGCTCCTCGGGCATGCCGATCGCGGCCGTCCGGCGCTATACCGAGCTGGTCCGGGCCGGCGCGGGCAACGAGGCGGCGCGGCTCGTGCTCATGCGCGAGCACCAGGACCGGCTGACCGCGCAGATCGCCGAGCTGACCGCCTGCCTGGACACGGTGTCGGTCAAGGTCAGGCTCTACGAGGAGAGCATCACCAGCGGCGCGGATGACCCCATCTGGACGGCGCCCGCCTCGTAACGGTCAGGTCCGGCCGGCGAGTCCGCGCACGAGCGCGACCAGTTCGGCCGGGCTGAACGGCTTGGCCAGGGCCGCGTCGACGCCAGCCAGTCCGCCCAGGCCGCCGCCGTCGGGCCAGAGCAGCACCGTCCTGACGCCGGCTGTCGCCGGGTCGGCGCGCAGCTGCCTGGCCACGTCCCGGCCGCCCGGCGGCGGCATGCCGGCGTCCAGGACGGCGACCCGCGGCCGGCCGCTCGCGGCCAGTTCCAGGGCGACGGCGCCACTCCCGGCGAGGACGACGGTGAAGCCGGCCGCGGTCAGGTACACGGCGATGAGCTGACGGATCGCGGCGTCGTCGTCCGCCACGAGAACGCACGCCGGCGCCGGACTCAGGCCCCGCCCCGGAATCCGCCCGAGTCCGCGCCGGACGCGCGCTCCCGTCCACCTCATGGCTCATCGTCGCCCGGCCGCGTCACACCAGCGGCACAGCGAATCAGGCGGCGGCTACCTGGCCGGTGACAGCGGCCGGCGGACCTGCCGCTCCAGGTCGAGCAGCGCCGCCGACGGCGGCACGCCGAGGTCCGCCACTACCCCGCGGGCTCGCTGGACCATGCCGCGCGCGGCGCCCCGGCGGCCCTGCGTCAGCTGGTGCCTGGCGGCGGTCAGGTAGCGGTCCTCCTCGTCCGGCGCCAGCTCGATCGCGCGGTCCAGGCAGCGGACCGCCTCGTCCAGGTCATCGGCCGCGGCGGCGGACTGCGCGCACAGGTCGAGCAGGCTCAGTGCTTGCCGTCGCAACTGCGCACGCGGTACTTCGGCCCATGGCTCGTACTCGTCGTCGGGCAGCAGGTCGCCGCGGTAGCGGGCGAGCGCCGCCCGGGCGGCCGACACCGCCTCGCGCGACTGCGTCGCGGCCAGGGCGAGCGCGCGCCGGGCGTTTTCGGCGAACGCTGCCAGGTCGGTCTGCACGTCCGGGCCGAGCCGCAACTGCCGGTCTTCGCGGACGACGATGTCGCCCGCCGCGTCTCTGAGCCGGTTCAGCACGGTGCGCAGCCGGTTGGCGCTGAGCTCGGGCTCGGTCTCCGGCCACAGCGATTCCATGGCCGCGTCCGCGCTGAGCCGGCCGCCCGCGACCGCCACCAGCTTCATCAGCTGACGGCCCTGGCCGGGCGGCACGTCGACGAGACGGCCGCCGCGCCGGACGTCGAACCCGCCGAGCACCGAGACGGTGACCGGGAACGTGCAGCGCGGCCAGTGTGACCGCGAGCGGATGGCCGGCCGCCTCGACGAGGCCGAGCACCTGGGTGGCCGCCTGCCGCTCCCGGATCAGCGGCAAGCCGGGGTGCCCCATCCGGGCGGCGAGTTCGAGCGCGTCGATCGCAAGCGCGGTGGCGGCGGGGTCGCCGCGGCGCTGGGCCGCGACCGCCCGCAGCAGCTGCACCCGCCACCGCTCGGCCGGCTCGCACCACGGCGACGCCGCGAGCGCGACCAGGCGCGTCTCGGCTTCCTCCGGATCGCCGCTGCGGGCCAGGATCGCCACCGTGGCCCGTTCCACCTCGAAGTCCTCATGCTCGGACTGCTCTTTGGCCCGGTCGAGGTACTGCAGCGCCAGGTCGTGGTAGCCGACCCGGTCGAGGAAGTCCGCGGCGTCGGCGAGAAACTCGCCGCCGCAGCCGTCGAACCAGTCCGCGCGGAACGACTCGGCCGCGTGGATCGCGGCCAGCGTGCCCGGTCCGTCGCCCTGCTGCGACAGCGCCCTCGCTCGCTCCCATTCGACGTAGGCGCGCACCCGGACGTCGCCGATGACCTGCGCGATGTCGTCCGCCTCGGCCAGGTCCGCGGCGGCCTCCTCGTACCGGCCGACAAGGTCGAGGATCTCGGCCCGGAAGGTCAGGATGACGGCGCGCTGCTGGCGCCGGTCGGGGATGACCGCGAGCGACTCGTCGATCGCCGCGATTGCCTGGTCGGTGGCCCCGCGGTCGGCGTGCACCCAGATGCCGAGCATCGCGAGCGTGTAGGCCAGCCAGCTCCACAGGCCCTGGCTGCGATAGCTGCGGGCGGCCATCGACAGCCGGTCGGCGGCGAACACGAGGTGCTGCTCGTCCTTGTACCTGGACGCCGCGCGGCCGAGCACGTCCAGCAGCCGGGCCTGGGTGCGTTCCTCGGCCGGGCTCGTCTCGGCCAGGACCGCGGTCGCGAGCGCCTCGCCTCGCTCCGGATCGTCGTCGCGGACCAGATCGCGCGCCACTTCGGCCCTGATCTCACGGGCGAGCGGCGGATCGGACGGCGGGTCTCCGAGCAGCCCGAGCGCCTGGTCCAGCGCCTGCGCGCGGCGGTGAATCGCGGCGGCCAGCTCGCACTCGCGGGCGACGTGCAGCAGCAGGCGCGGGTGCGCGGCGATTACGTCCGCGGGCAGCCGGCCGGTGAGCCCGGTCAGCTCGGCCAGGCCCAGCCGCTCGGCGTCCTGCGGGCTCATCGCGGCCAGCAGCGCGGCGGCGTCGCCTGGCTGGCCAGCCCCGATGAGCAGGTCGGCCGCGAGGTCGGGGCGGCCGTGGTCGGCGTACGCGGCGGCCGCCGCCGTGAGCACCTCCGGCCGCGGCCGGGGCGCGCGCCGCGAGCAGGTCCTGCACCGGCCCGATGAGCTGCAGCCAGCCCGCGTCGGCGGCCTGCAGCGGCAACCCGGCCCGGCTGATCAGCGCGAGCAGGCCGCGGACACCAGTCGCGCGGGCTGCGATCTCCTCGTTGAGTAACGGCAGATGCGCCGCCTGGATCGCGGCGGTCTGCGCCCGGCGCGGCAGGCCGTGCAGGATCTGGTCCACCAGGCCGGTCAGGATGTCCATGCCGCCGGCCCCGGTCCCGGCCAGCAGTCCGGGTCCGCCGGGCCCGGCCCGGCCGGCGGTCTGCGCGTGCGCGGCGGCCAGCACGACCGCGGCGGTCCAGCCGCCGGTGACCGTGCGGATCCGGCCGGCTTCGGTCGCGGACACCGGGAGCCCGAAGCCGTCCCGGCAGAGCGCGGCGACTTCCTCGGCGGTCATGGCGAGATCGGCCGTGCCGATCCAGGCCACGGCGCCGTCCCGGCGCATCGGCGCCAGCCCTGCGGGCGCGTCCCGGCCGAGCAGCAGCAGGCGCTGGCCGGAGTCGAGCTGGGCGGCGAGGCGGCTGAGCAGTGCGACCGCCGCGGGCTCGGCGTGCTGGATCTCGTCGACGACGATGACGGCGCCGGTCCCGGGGAGCGCCTCCAGCATCGCGTCCAGCATCCCGGCCGGCCCGGCCGCCGCGGCCTGGTCCATCCGGACGGCGATGTCGGACAGGCCCACCCGCGCCGCCGCCGAGCGCAGCCGGTGCGGCAGCAGCGCCGCCGGGACGCCACCGGACTCCAGCACGGCGCTGATCGCGAGGACGTCGGCTCGTTCGCACGACTCAGCCGCGAGCGCGGACTTGCCGTAGCCGGCCCCGCCGATCATCACGCAGGCGGTCGTGCCGAGGACGCGATCGGTCAGCCTGGGGCGTCTGAGGTGATAACCGGGAAGCTGGCTCAAGAGGTCCCTATCGCGGCGCGTTTTCGCCAGGGTACGGCCGAGCAGTGCCGTTGGCCTGCGGAATCAGCGAGGCCGGGGCCCGCGCGGCGGTAGCCGGCTCGCGCGTGCCCCGGCCTGCTTGCCCGGGGGACGACCCCGCGGGACGCCCCGCGGACATGGCGGCGGGCAGGCCCGCCGGTCAGCCGCGCCGGACGTAACGGCGCACGGTGACCGGGACCAGCACGGCGAGCAGGACCACGCCCATCGCGACCGTGGTGACCACGGGGTGCTGCAGGGTCCAGGTGCCGGCGGTGCCGCCCTGCGGCGTGCCGAACAGCTGCCGGGCGGCGGCCACGACCGCGCTGAGCGGGTTCCACTCCGCGATCACGCGCAGCCAGGCCGGCAGGCCGGCCGTCGGCACGAACACGTTGGACACGAAGCCCAGCACGAAGGCCGGCAGCATGGACAGGCCGTCGGCGGCCTGCGGGCTGCGCGCGAGCATGCCGGTGAGCGCGCCGACCCAGCTCATCGCGAAACCGAACAGCGAGAGCAGGGCGAACCCGGCCACCGCGCTGGCTACGCCTGCCTCCGGCCGCCAGCCGACGATCAGCGCGCAGGTGATCATCACCGCCAGCGACGGCAGCCCGACGATGATCGTGGAGATCGTCCGGCCCGCCAGCACCGCGCACCTGGCGATCGGCAGCGTCCGGAACCGGTCGATCACGCCTTCGCTCATATCGGTGGCCACCGCGACGGCGACGGAGGAGGACGAGAACAAGGTCGACTGGGCGAACAGGCCCGACATCAGGTACGTCCGGTAGTGAGCGCCGGGGACGTGAATCGCGCTGCCGAACACGTAGCCGAACAGGACCACGAACACCACCGGCATCAGCACGCTGCCGACAATCACGTCCGGCTGGCTCCGGGCCCGCAGTACGTAACGCGTCGTCGTGGTCCTGATGTCACCGATCGCCCGGGTCAGCCGCTGCAGTCGGCCGGACGGCTCGGACAGTGGTGCGGTCATCGTCAGGCTCATGGTCATCGCGCACCTGCTGTGGCCAGCTCGGGCCGGGTGCCGTCCGTGGCCGGTCCGGTCGCGGTGAGGATCGTGAACGCCTCCTCGAGCGAGGGCCGCTGCAACGCGACGTCGTCGACGTCGGCCGCCATCGGCTGGATCCGGGCGACGACTTCGGCCAGCGAGCCGAGCCCGTCCGGGGCCGGCACGGTGAGGACGCGGCCGTCGGTGCGCGCGGCCGGCCCCAGCAAGGCCGCGAGCCGGCTGGCCGCATCCGGTGTCGCGTCACGCACCACGACGCGGACGCTGGCCTGCCCGACGGACGCGCGCAGCTCACCCGGCGTGCCACTGGCGGCGACTAGGCCGTCACTGATCACGGTGACCTGGTCGGCGAGTTGCTCGGCTTCTTCGAGGTACTGGCTGGTCAGCAGGACGGAGGTGCCCGACTGGGTGACCAGGTCCCGGATCGCCTGCCAGATCTGCGCCCGGCTGACCGGATCGAGGCCCGCCGTCGGCTCGTCCAGGAACATGACCGGCGGCGCCGCGATCATGCTGGCCGCCAGGTCCAGCCGCCTGCGCATGCCGCCCGAGTAGGTGCGGGCCAGGCCGGCCGCGGCGGCGAGCCCGAACTGGTCCAGCAACTGGTCGGCCCGGCGCCGGGCATCGCGCGGCGGCAGGTGGAACATCCGGCCGACGATCACGAGGTTCTGCCTGCCGGTCAGCAGCTCGTCGACGGTCGGGCCCTGGCCGGTGACCCCGATCCTGGCCCTGACCCGCTCGGGGGAGCGGATCACGTCGAATCCGGCCACCGTCGCCGACCCTGCGTCAGGCCTGGTCAGCGTCGTCAGAATGCGGACCGCCGTGGACTTGCCCGCCCCGTTGCGGCCGAGCAGCGCCAGCACGGTGCCGGACCGGACGCTGAGATCGATCCCGCGCAGCGCGCGGGTTTTCCTGAAGGACTTCACCAGTCCCTCGGCAGTAATGGCTTCCTCAGCCACGTCTCCTCCTGCGTACGTTGTACTCGTTGAGTACGCCGTACGCTACGTGTACGATGTACGCATGTCAAGCGAGAATCCGCCCGGGCCGGGCAGCGGCCGGGACGCGGCGCCGGGCGCCGGCGCCGGGCGGGGAGTCGAGCTGCTGTGGGAACTGGACGGGCAGACCGGTCCGGCGCACCGCCGCGGCGCCGCGCTCGACCGGGAGCAGATCGTCCGGGCCGCTATTCGCATCGCGGATGCCGAAGGCCTCGAGGCGGTGACGATGCGCCGGGTCGCGCAGCAGCTCGACACCGGCGCCATGTCGCTGTACCGGCATGTCCCGGACAAGGACACGCTCGTCGCCATGATGATCGAGACCGTGCTCGGAGACGCGATGAGCGCGCAAGACCGGCCGTCGACAGGCTGGCGGGACAACCTGCGCGAGCTCGCTCAGTCGGTGTGGCGGCTGTCCCGCCAGCACCGCTGGTATCCGGAGGCGAGCATCACGCACCCGCCGCTGACCCCCAACGGTGTCGCCGGGCTAGAGCACGCGCTGTCCATCTTCGACGACTACGACCTGGACATCATGACGAGGATGCAGTTCGTCGGGTCCGTCCATCACCTCGCGCTGCACGCAGCGCTCGACCGCGTGATCGAGGAAGACTCGGCCCGGCGCCTCGGCATCAGCGAGGAGGAGGCATTCCAGCGCGCGGCACCGGTGATGGCGCGGCTCGCCGCCAGTGGTCAGTACCCGCACGTCGCCGAGTTCATTGGCGCGGTGTCGAAGCTGGACCCGGCCGACGGCGACGGGGAGCGCTGGGTGCTCGCGGGCGTCGAGCTCATCCTCGACGGCATCGAGGTCCGGCTCGCCCGGCTCGGCGCCGGCCACTAGCGCCGCCAGTGGCTGTCGATGCTGACCGGCGGGGCGGCCGGGGCACATTCGCGTCACTGTCATCGGCGAACTACCAGCTCTTCTTCTGGGGTCAGCTGGTCTCGGTCTGCGGCACCTGGATGCAGACCGTCGCGCAGTCCTTTCTGGTGCTGCAACTGACCGGATCCGGCACCGCGCTCGGCCTCGCGATCGCGGCGCGGTTCGTGCCGATCTTCCTGTTCGGACCGTGGGGCGGGCTTGTCGCGGACCGGCTGGACAAGCGGCGGGTGCTGTACGCGACCCAGACGATGTCCGGCGTGCTGGCGCTCACGCTCGGCCTGCTGACCGGGACGCACTCGATCCGGATGTGGATGGTGTACCTGCTCGCGCTCGGGCTGGGCTTCGTCAACGTCTTTGACAACCCGGCCCGCCAGTCGCTGATCCCGGAGCTGGTGCCGCCCGCGCAGCTCCGGAACGCGGTGACGCTCAACTCGGTCACCGTGAACCTGGCCCGCATCTTCGGCGCGGCGGCGGGCGGCGCCATCGCGTCGGTCCTGGGTCTGGCCTTGTGCTTCGACCTGAACGCCGCCTCGTTCGGCGCGGTCGTGGTCAGCCTGGCGCTCATGTCGAGCGGCGCGATGTTCGGCGCCAAGCGGGCGAAACGCGAGCGTGGCCAGATCCGGGCCGGGCTGCGGTATGTCCGCACCGAACCCGGGCTGCTGATCCCGCTTTTGATGATCGCGGTGATCGGGGCGCTGGCCTGGGAGTTCCCGATCAGCCTGCCGTTGCTGGCGCGGTCGGCGTTTCATGGCGGCGCGGGCACCTACGGCGCTATGACCGCGGTGATGGGGGCGGGCGCCGTGGTCGGCGGCCTGATCACCGCGTCCCGCAACCGGGTTCGCCGCCGCGGGCTGGCGATCGCGGCGATCGGCTGGGGCATCGCGATCACGGCGGCGGCGCTCGCCCCGGACATGCCGCTGGAGTACGCCGCGCTGCTGTTCGTCGGCTACGGGAGCATCTCGTTCAACTCGCTGGCCAAGACCGTGTTGCAGCTGTCCGCGGCACCCGGCATGCGCGGCCGGGTGATGTCGCTGTGGAGCGTTGCCTGGCTGGGCTCGACGCCGGTCGGCGGTCCGCTGATCGGCTGGATCGGGCAGGAGTTCGGCGGCCGCTGGCCGCTGATCGTCGGCGGCCTTCCCACCATCGTGGTCGGGATCGCGACGTACCCGGTGCTCGCCAGGGTCGACGCCCGCCGCGCCCGCGCGCGGCAGGCCGAGGAGGCGGGCGTCGGGCCCGCCACCAGCGAGCCGGAACCAGGCCCCGCATGATCGCGTCCACGCCCGGGCTGGCGAGTACCGCGGCGGGTGTGGATAACCGGCTACATTGACTCAGCATGTACCGTACCGGGCTGGTCAATCTGTACACCCGCGACATCGAGGCGGGCCCTGCCTGCCAAGGTCGTCAGTCTGGGGGACACGGCGAGCCAGTCCTGGTCACGCGACCTTGGCTACGATCTCCACCAGGTTCCCGTCCGGGTCGCGCAGCAGCGCGTTGCGGTTGTGGTTGCCGGTGTGGTGCGGCGCTTGCAGCACGGGCACGCCCGCGGCTGCGAGCTGTGCGCACGCGCTGTCGACGTCGTCGGCCCAGATGACCAGCACCATCGCCGGCGTGCCGGGAGAGGGATCGACGCCGTGTACGCGCCGGGCCGCCTCGGCCGTGCCGAGCCCGACCGTGAAGCCGTCCAGGCACAGCTCGACGTGCTCGGGGACACCGTCGGTCGGGGTGCGGAATGTCTCGGTGAAGCCGAGCAGATCCCCGTAGAAGCGGCGTCCCAGCCGGCCTGACCGCTGCCGCGGCCGGGCAGCACTTTTCATTCATTCCGGGGGGTCTGCGGAGAGTGATATATACCTTTCCTGCCCCCGGAATGAATGAAAAGTCCGGCGGCGGAGGCACGGAGCTGCGGCTTACGACGTGGCGGCGGCCGATACTGGTGGCGTGCGGCAGGTGCTGTGCCCGGTGCTGGTAGCGCGGGAGGAAGAGACCCGGCAGATCGAGGCTGCCCTGGTCGGCGCGGGCGCCGGCCGCGGCGGCACGCTGCTGGTGACCGGCGAGGCTGGCGTCGGCAAGTCGCGGCTGGTCCGCGAGGCGGCCCGGGCCGCCAGCGCCGCCGGGTTCGGCGTGCTGACCGGGCGGGCCGTCGCCAGTGACGTGCCGACGCCGTTCCGGCCGTTCGCGGAGGCGCTGGCCGCGGCGAGCCGGGCGGGCCGCCTGCCCGACAGCCCGGACCTCGACCCGTACCGGCCGGTGCTGAGCCGGCTGGTGCCGGAGTGGCGGCAGCCTGGCCAGCCGGCCGGCGATGACTCGCTCGTGTTCCTGGGTGACGCCGTGCTGCGGCTGCTGCGGTCACTCGGGCCGGCGGCCGGCTGCCTGCTGATCCTGGAGGACCTGCACTGGGCCGACCGCGAGACGCTCGCGCTGCTGGAGTTCCTGGCTGACAACCTGTCCTCGGAACCGGTGCTGTGCCTGGGCACCAATAGGCCCGAGGACGGGACCCCGGCGGCCGAGCTCGCGGTCGCGCTGCAGGCCCGCGGTTCGGCCGCGGTGCTACCGCTGACCCGGCTGAGCGCGGCGGACAGCGCCCGGATGGCGCGGGCGTGCGTGGGTGCCGCCGACTTGCCGCCGGCCGTTCAGTCGCTGGTCGCGCGCCGCGCCGAAGGGCTGCCGTTCCTCGTGGAGGAGGTGCTGGCCGGCCTGATCGCAGACGGGTCACTGGTGGAACGGGATGGCCGCTGGGACGCGGAGACGGTGCTGGCAAACACCGTGCTGGCGGACACGGACGCGCTGAGCAGCACGCCGGTGCCGGCCACGTTCGCCGACGCGCTTCAGCCGGCGGCTCAGCGGCCTGGACTTGGACTCCCGCCGTGTCATCAGTGCCGCCGCGGTACTGGGTCGCCGGTTCGACTGGGGGCTGCTGGCCGGCGTGACCGCGCTGCCGGACGACGCGGTCGCGCGGGCGCTGCGGCAAGGGGTGAGCCTGCAGATCTTCGCCGCCGACACTGACAGCTTCCGGTTCCGGCACGCGCTCACGCACGAGGCGGTGCTCGCGGGGCTGCTGCCGCCGGAGCGCGCACGGCTGGCCGGCCACGCGCTCGCCGCGATCGAGGTGGCGCACCCTGGCCTGCCCGGCGACTGGTGCCGGCTGGCCGCCGAGCTGGCTGCCGGAGCGGGCGACCGCGAGCGCGCCGGTGCGCTGCTGCTGGAGGCCGGCCGCCGGGACCTCGCCGTCGGCGCGCTGGCCAGCGCCGAGCACACTCTGCTCCGCGCTCGTTCCCTCACCGGCCGGGACGACCCGGCGCGCCGCGGCCCGGTGGACGAGGCGCTCACCGAGGTTTTCGCGCTGTCCGGCCAGGTGGAGCGCGCGATGGAGACGGGCCGGATCCTGCTGGCGCGGCTGGGCGGCCAGGCGGACACCGGCCGGGCCGGCCAGCTGCATCTCGACATCGCCCGCGCCGCGATCGCGGGCGCGCGGTGGGCCGATGCCGCCGCGAGCATCGAGGTCGCGCGCGGGTCGGCGGGCGCCGAGCCAGCGCAGGTAGACGCGTGCGCGGCCCACGTCGCGCTGGGTCGCGGCCGGCTGGCGGAGGCGGACGAGCTGGCGGGCTCGGCTCTGGCCGCGGCGCGCGCCAGCGGCCTGCCCGAGGTGGCCTGCGAGGCGCTTGAGGTCATCGGGCGGGTCGCGCGGCAGCGTGACCTGGACGCGGCCGAACGGGCCTTCGCCGAGGCGGCCGACGTCGCCGCGGCGCACGGCCTGCAGTTGTGGCGAGCCCGCGCGCTGCACGAGCTGGGCACGATCGATCAGCTGCGGACCGAGAGCGTGGACCGGCTGGAGCAAGCCAGGGAGCTGGCCAGCGCGCAGGGGGCGCTGGCGCTGACCGCGACGCTGGACCTGCAGATCGCGGCCGGGCTGAACAAGCAGTTCCGGGCCGGCGACGCGCTGGCGGCCGCCCGCCGGTGCGAGGAGGCGTCGCGCCGGTTCCGGCTCGCGACGCTGCCGATCGCGCTCATCTTCCAGGCCACCGCGCACGCCATCCGCGGCGAGCGGGAGGCGATGGAGGCGGCGATCGCTTCGGCTATCGCGGCGGCGCCCGATGATCCCGATGTCCTCGGCTGCGCCTGGGGGCACTGCCGGGCCACGTTCTCGCTGCTGGCTGACGACCTAGCCGGAGCGCACGCGCAGATGACGACCGGGGCCGAGTTCCTGCTGAGCTCGCCCGCGACGATGGCACCGCCGTTCCTCGGCACGTGGGTGCTGCTCGCGGCCGCGCTGGGCCTCGACGCGGAGTCCGCCGCCGCCAGGGTGCGGGCCGCGCAGAGCACACGGCACCGGGTCGTCGGGTCCCAGCTCGGTTACGCCGAGGCCGTCCTCGCGGGCCGGCGCGGCGCGGCCGACGAAGCCTGCGCTTTGTTTGCCGGCGCCGACGCGCAGATGGGCCCGCTAGTGGCCTGGTACCAGCACTACGCACGCAGGATCTGCGCGCAGGCCGCGCTGACGGATCGGTGGGGCGAGCCGGTCAGCTGGCTGCGCGAGGCCGCAGAGCACTTCGCCGGCCGCGGCGACGAACAGGTGGCCACGGCCTGCCGGAACCTGCTGCGCGAGGCCGGGGCGCCGGTGCCGCGGCGACGCGCCGGGGAGCAGCTGGTGCCCAGCCGGCTGCGCGCGCTCGGGGTGACCGAGCGGGAGGCCGAGGTGCTGCGGCTGGCAGCCCTCGGCCTGGGCAACCGGGAGATCGCCGCGCGGATGGTGCTGTCGCCACGGACGGTGGAGAAGCACGTCGAGCACGTGCTGGCCAAGACCGGCCTGCGCCGGGACCAGCTGGCTACGTATCTGACCGACCTGGATACGTAGCATGCCGGCCGCAGTTACGCGCCTTGTACGGATGTGCTGGTCAGGGGCGGCCAGCCAGGATGCGGGTATGCGGGGACGCCAGGACCCCGCCCGCAGCCCAGGAGGCATCCTCGTGGAAACCAGCGCGCCGGCCCGCCCCCGGTCCCGGCCACGCATGGCCGTGCTGGGCCGGCCCGGCGCCCGGCTTGCCTACCAGGTAACCGGTGACGGCCCGGCGATCGTCCTGGTGCACGGGTTCGGGCTGGATCTGCGGATGTGGGATGCGCAGGCCGAGCACCTGTCCGGGCGCTACCAGGTAGTCCGGTATGACTGCCGCGGATTCGGTGCCTCGGGCCCGTTTGATCCGGCTGTCGCCTACACCCATGCCGCCGACCTGCTCGCGCTGCTCGATCACCTCGGTATCGAGCAGGCCGTGCTGGCCGGGCTGTCGTTCGGCGGGCGGGTCGTGCTGCAGGCGGCGCTGGCGGCGCCGGACCGGGTCCGCGGCCTCGCCCTGCTCGACGCCGTGCTGGACGGCGTCCCGTGGGATCCCGAATCGGAAGCCGCGATCGGGCGGGCGGTGCAGCTGTCCCGGACGCGCGGGATGCTGGCCGGCCGCGAGGCCTGGCTCGCGCACCCGCTGTTCGCCGCCGCTCGCACCCGGCCCGCGGTAGCCGACCGGCTCGCCGCCATGGTGTCCGGGTACCCGGGCCAGCACTGGATCGGCCACGACCCGCACGAGCCGGACGAGCGGCCGCTGATCGACGCGCTGGCCAACCTGACCATGCCCGCGCTGGTACTGGTGGGGGAGCTGGACGTGCCCTGCTTCCACGAGATGTCCGCGGTCCTGGCCCGCCGGATCCCCGGCGCTCGCTACCAGGCGGTGCCAGGGGCCGGCCACATGGTCAACCTGGAGCAGCCGGCGGCCGTGCACGAGCTGCTGGACGCGTTCCTGGCCGAGCTACCCACCGCCGCCGCGGCCGGCCGTCACCGACACAGCAACCGGAGGGACCGATGGATACCGCAGCAGTGAAGAACTCGCCGGCCATCAGCCGCGATGACGTCCTCGTGGACACCGCCTGGCTGGCCGCGCACCGGCACGACCCGGCAGTACGGGTCGTCGAGGTCGACGTGAGCCGCGCACGCTTTGACGACTGGCACATCGACGGCGCCGTGCTCTGGAACGTCTACGCGGACCTGAAGGATGGTGACTACCGGCTGGTCGGTGGCGGACGCGGTGGCGCGGCTGTTTGCCCGGTCCGGGATCGGGCCGGACTCGACCGTCGTCTTCTACGGCTACGCCCCGGCCATGGGCTTCTGGCTCGCGAAGCTGTACGGGCACGCCGACGCCAGGATCCTGAACTGCTCCCGCGACGGCTGGCGGGATGAGGGCCGTCCGGTCAGCAGCGCCGGGGCTGAGCCCGCGCCGGCCAGCTACCCGGCGGGCTCGCCGGATCCGCGGCTGCGGGCCGGGCACGAGGCGGTACGGGCGGCGATCGCCGACCCTGACACCACCCTGCTCGACGTCCGCACTCCGGAGGAATACGCGGGCGAGCGGTTCTGGCCGTCCGGCGGGATGGAGCCGGGCGGCCGGGCCGGGCACGTGCCCGCCGCGGTCCGCCAGCCCATCGACGGCGTCTACGACGAGCGCGGCGCGTTCCTGCCACCGGCTGACCTGCGCGCCGTGTTCGCCGCCGTGGACCTCGACACCGACAGCCAGCTGATCACCTACTGCACGATCGGCGGGCGCGCCAGTACCGCCTGGTTCATCCTGACGCAGCTCCTCGGCCGGCCGAACGTCCGCGTCTACGACGGGTCATGGGCCGAGTGGGGCCGGATGCCAGACACCCCGGTGGAGGCTTCCTGAGGCGGCCCGCGGCATGGCGACCGGGATCGCTGTCGGCGCTGCCCGAGGTTCAGGCCGCGCGGTGATCCCGGTGCCGGCTGAGCGCGTGCTCGGCGAGCGCGACCAGGACGTCCCGGCTCGACTCCCGCCGACGCGCGTCGCACGCGATGACCGGCACGTCGGCGCCGAGGTTCAGCGCCTGGGTGATCGACTCCAGCGGGTGCCGGCGCTCTCCTTCGAAGCAGTTCACCGCCACCACGAACGGGATGCCCTTGGCCTCGAAGAAGTCGACTGCGGGGAAGCAGTCGGCGAGCCGGCGCTCGTCGGCCAGGACCACGGCGCCCAGCGCACCGTAGGCCAGGTCGTCCCACATGAACCAGAACCGGCGCTGCCCGGGCGTGCCGAACAGGTACACGACCAGATCGCGCCGGATCGTGATCCGGCCGAAGTCCATGGCGACGGTGGTGGTCGACTTCTCTTCCACCCCGTACAGCGAGTCGGTGAGTTCGCTGCGCTCGGTCAGGGTTTCCTCGGTCCGTAGCGGGCGGATCTCGCTCACCGAGCCGACGAGCGTGGTCTTCCCGGCGCCGAATCCGCCCGCGACCAGGATCTTGACCGTCGTCAGCTCCGGCGGCGTTCCGTGGCCGGGCTCAGATGCGTCGAAGGCCATCGACAACCTCCTGCAGGATCTTGAGATCGCCAGTGCCGGCGGGCTGGGCGCGGTGAATCGTGACGAGGCCGCGCTCGCGCAGGTCGGAGACGAGAATCCGGATGACGCCGACGGGCAGGTCCAGGTCGGCTGCGAGATCGACCAGCGGGGCCGGTATCTGGCAGCGCCGCAGCACCTCGGTCTGCTCCGGTGCGAGATCGGGCAATTCCTGGTCCGGCCGCCGGACAACGCCCACCAGGTCCAGCAGGTCGAACCGCTGCCCCGACGGCCGGGTCAGGCCGCCGGTGAGGGCGTACGGGCGGACGACCGGGCCCGCGGCCTCGTCGAGCCACTCCCGGTCGGATGGCTGCACCGGCGTCACCCGATTTCGGCCGGTGCCCGGTGCGCGACGCCCAGATGCTGGCCGACGCGCGTGACCAGCAGGGCCATCTCGTACGCGACCAGGCCGACGTCCGCGCCTTGCGCGGCGAGCACCGCCAGGCAGCTGCCCTCGCCCGCGGCCATCACGAACAGGAATGCCGACTCCATCTCGATGACCGTCTGCCGGACGGCGCCGCCGCCGAAATGCTGGCTGGTGCCCTTGGCCAGGCTCTGGAACGCGGCCGCGGCGGCGCACAGGTACTCCGCGTCCTCCCGGCTCATGCCGTCCGAGGAACCAACCGCGAGGCCATCGCGCGACAGGATCACCGCCTTCGTGACCTCCCTGACGCGCACGACCAGATCGTCCAGCAGCCAGTCGAGCTGACCTGACGGCCGCATGTCAGACCTCCTCGTCGCGCGCGGTGCCCGGCTCGGTCCGGTCCGGGGTCTGGGCCGCGGACCGGCCCCGTTCCCAGCCCCGCTGCATGGCCGACAGCGTGCTGCGGATCGCTTCGGCTGAAGCGGGCGCGGCCTCGAACGTGCCGGTGGTCGCCGCCTCCGGCGCCTCGCTCCGCAGCTGCGGGGCGACGCTCGCCTGGCGGACGCGAACGGGCAGCCCGGCGTCGTCCGGCCTGGTCGGTACCGGATCCGGCACGAGCTCGGTCGCGCTGCCGGTGACGTGGCTCGGCTGCGCGGAGCCGGCGGCCAGGTCGGTCGCCAGCGTCGGCCTGGTCCACCAGCCCGAGTCAGCGGAGACTGCGGGCTGGCTCGGGCCGGCCGCCCGGTCGCCGGCTCGGGCAGGCTGCGCGCCAGCCCGTTGCCGTGCCCGTTGCTGCGGCCGTTGGCGCCGTGGGCACCGTGGCCGTTGGCGCCGTGGCCGTTGGCACCATGACCGTTCGCGCCGCTGAGTGCGGGCACCGGCGCGTCGCCGCGGAGCGCGTATCGCGTGGTCTCGACGGCGGGGACCTGACTGTCGTCGGTGACCACCAGATTCGCCGGGATGATCACCACGGCGGTGGTGCCGCCGTAGACCGACCCGCGCAGGGCGACGGTGATGTCGTGCCGGTGCGCCAGCCGGGCCGCGACGAACAAGCCCAGCCGGTCGCTCCCGGCCAGGTCGAACGCGGGCACGCTCGCGAGCTTGTCGTTGAGCTCCGTCAGCTGTTCCGCGCTCATCCCGAGGCCGCGGTCCTCGATCTCGACGCAGAAGCCCTTGCCCACGAGTTCGCCCTGCACCCGCACAACCGTCGTCGGCGGGGAGTAGGCCGCGGCGTTCTCGATGAGCTCGGCGAGCAGGTGGACGACGTCGGCGACGGCCGGGCCGGCCAGCGCCGCCTTGGTGCGGACCTCAACCCGGACCCGGGCGTAGTCCTCGATCTCGGCCACCGCCGCGCGGAGCACGTCGATGAACCGAACGGGCTGCCGCCAGCCCCGGCCGGGCGAGTCACCGGCCAGCACGATCAGGCCCTCCGCGTGCCGCCGCATGCGGGTGGTCAGGTGGTCGATGCGGAACAGGTCCTCGAGCTGCTCTGGCTCCTCGGCCCGGCGCTCCATGCCGTCGAGCAGGCCGAGCTGGCGGTGCAGCAGCACCTGGCTGCGCCGGGCTAGGTTGCGGAATACCTGGTTGATGCCACGGCGCAGGTTGGCCTCGTGCACCGCCGCGGCGACCGCGGTGCGGTGCACCGAGTTGAACGCCTGCCGCACCTGATCGATCTCGTCCACGCCGTCCCCGACCGGGGGCGCCTCGGCGTCGACGTCGACGGTCTCGCCGTCCTGGAGCCTGGTCATGACCGCCGGCAGCCGTTCGTGCGCGAGCTCCAGTGCGGCCTGCCGCAGGCCGTTCAGCCTGCGCATCAGCCGGCGGCCCATCAGCAGCGAGAACAGGATCGAGGCGAGGACCAGGAGCAGGCCGGCGCTCGCCACCACGATCAGCGTGGTCAGGGCCCGGCGCGCCGAAGATGTCACCTGGGCCTGAATCCAGGCCGGGCTCTTGGTCAGGACGACCTGCAGGTGCGCGGCGTAGCCGCCGGCGGTGTCCTGCCACCGGCGGAGCGGCACGGCGGTAGCGGCGGTGCCCGCCGGGGCCGCGATAATCGCGTCCTCCTGCCTGGTCAGCGCCGCGGCCAGCGAGTCCGGCACCTGCTGGTGCAGCAGGCTGCTGGCCTCGGCGTCAAGCTGCGGCACCGCGTCCCGGACCAGGTACTGCCGCAGCCCCGCCAGCTGGGCGAACTCCTTCTGATCCGACGCGGGCAGCTGCCCGGCCATGACGTCGCCGGTGTAGATGTCATTCTCTTCCAGCGCCAGCATCTCGGCCGCGTACAGGTTCACTTCCTGTCGCGCCGTGGTGGCCAGCGACTGGCTCACGAACGTCTCCTGGAGCGACTGCTCGGCGACGCGCAGACCGTCGGACATGATCGCGCCGTAGGCGTTGATGGCAGCGATCCGGCCGATGGTGCCGCTGGCGACCTCGCTGCGCAGCGTCTGCAGCTCGCCGCCGTCGTCGCGGACGAACTTCGCGGCGGCCGCCTTGTCCAGCCGGGACGCGCTGGCCGTGACCGGTCCGGACTTGGTGATCGTCTCGACGACCCGGAACGCCCTGTCCGTGACCGCCTCGGCCTGCCGGAAGACCCCGGCCGTCTGGCCGGAACGGGCGCCGAGGTACTGGATCGCGCCGGTGCGCTCGGCGTTCAGCGCGACCATCGCGTCGGTCACCGGCGTGATGGTCGTGCCGCTGATCTTGCCCGTGTTCGCCAGGCCGACGGCGGTGCTGACCTGGCCGGCCACCGCGTAGGCGTAGACCAGGACCAGGGCGGTCAGCGGGACCAGGACGAGCAGGAGCATCCGCAGGCGGATGGACGTGTGACGCAACCTCATGATTGGCGGCCCTCGGGGAGACGTGGATCAGCGGTCCTGCCAGCGCTTCCCTATGTGAAAGATCAGGGCAAAACGTTGCTAAGCAGGTGAATCCGCGTATATTTCAGTTACGAAGGGTGCCATGCAGATGACAATGCGTCAAATCAGGTCGGGGGAGGCGCTCACGGGCCGCTGGCGGCCTGGGCCCGGGCGGCCGCCCGCGCGGCGTCCAGGACCTGTGCCAGCGGCAGGCCGAGCGCTTGCGCGGCGGCGCGCGCGTCGGCGAATTCAGGCTGGGCGGTAACGATCTCGCCGTCCAGCCAGCCGCGCTTCACCGGGATGGCGTGCCCGCTGATCTCGACTTCGACTTGATCCCGGGGGAGTGACAGGCGGCTGATGTCCAGCACCCGTACGCCCAGCGTGGTCGTTTCCCGCAGCATGGCCCGCACGACCGGGTCGACCGTGTCCGGCCCGGTGAGCGCGCTGACGACGTGGCCGGGCCGGCCATTGCGCAGCAGCACCGGGGTGAGCCAGCAGTCAATCGCGCCGGCCGCGTGCATAGCGGCGAGCGCTTCCGGCCACAGCCGCGGGTCAAGGTCGTCGACCGTCGACTCCACCAGCCGCAGCGAGGCGGTCTGCCAGGCCGGGGCCTGCGCGGCCGCGGTCCCGATCAGTACCCGCAGGACGTTCGCGTGGCTGTCCGGATCACGGCCCCCGGCCCCGGATCCGGACGAGCTGACCACCATCGGCGGCACCGGCCCCCAGCCGGACGCCATGGCCGCGAGCAGCGCCGCGCCCGTCGGCGTGCACAGCTCGCCTGCCCCCGGCCCGGCGCCGACCAGTGCGCCCGCGTCGGCCAGCAACTGGAGCACCGCCGGGACCGGAACCGGGAGCAGGCCGTGTGCGCCGGTCACGGTGCCGTGGCCGAGGCCGACGCTGCTGACGGTGACGGTCGCGTCCGGCGCGAGCAACCCGAGGGAGTCCAGCGCCGCCGCGGTGCCGGTGACATCGGCGAGCGAGTCCAGGGCGCCAACCTCGTGGAACTCGATCTCGTCGGCCGGGACACCGTGTACCCGCGCTTCGGCGCTGGCCAGCAAGCCGAAGACCCGGGTCGCGAACGCCCCCGGTGGGCCAGCCAGCCGGGCCGCCGTGACCAGCGCGAGCACGTCGGCCAGGCGCCGGTGCACCGTGCTGGTCGTGCCGTCGACGATCACCTGCGTCGCCCGCAGCCCGTGCCGCCGGACGCTTTCCCGCCGGAGCGTCACGTCCTCGCCGGCCGCCGAGCTGAGCCTCGTGATCGCCGACTCGACGGCGGCGAGGTCAGCACCGGCGTCGAGCAGCGCCCCGAGCAGCATGTCGCGGGCCGCGCCGGCGCTGGCGTCGATCCATGCGGCCGCGCTCACCGCAACGCGCCCACCCGCCGCGCGATCCGCGCCGCCGCGACCGCGGCGCTGAATCCGTTGTCGATGTTGACGACGGTCAGGCCGGGTGAGCAAGCGTTGAGCATCGTCAGCAGGGCCGCGATCCCGCCGAGCGAGGTGCCGTACCCGACGCTGGTGGGGACCGCGATGACCGGCGCCCCGACCAGCCCGGCCACCACGCCCGGCATGGCGCCGTCGGTGCCCGCGATCGCGACGATCGCGTCCGCGGCCGCGAGCGTCTCGGTCTCCGCCAGCAGCCGGTGCAGTCCGGCCACACCGACGTCGGCGATCAGCGACGCGGCGGCGCCGAATACCTGCGCGGTGACGATGGCTTCGCGCGCAACTGGCAGGTCGGAGGTACCGGCGGTCACGACCGCGACCGTGCCCTTCGGATCGGGCAGTGGTCCGAGCACGACGGTCCGGCCGGTGTCGTCGACCATCGCGGCCGGGAACTCGGACTGGCAGGCGGCCCGCGTCTGCTCATCGCATCTGGTCGCCAGGATCGCACGGGCGGGGTGCGCCTCGGTCAGGGCCCGCAGCGACGCCACCGTCTGACCGGGGGTCTTGTGCGAGGCGAGGATCACCTCCGGATCCCCGGTGCGGCGCAGCCGGTCAAGATCCAGCCGGGCGAAACCGATGTCACGGGCGGGCGCGGTGCTCATTACCTAATCGTGTCATAATGACTCATGCAGTATCGCCAGTCCGCTGAATCCCAGCCGCGCGATGATTCTGCGGAACTGCTCGCGTGGTTTAATCGCGGCCGCGAAGTTACCGTCGCTTTTTCCGGCGGAGTTGATTCGTCGCTCGTGCTAGCGGCGGCGGTGCGCGCGCTCGGACCTGCTGTTGTGCACGCGGTTACGGCGGTATCTGACGCACTGCCAGACGGAATGCTGGCCCGCGCCCGTGACCTCGCCAGCACGCTGGGCGTGCGCCATTCAGAAATGGTCACGCGCGAAATTGATAATCCCGGATATTCCGCGAACGGGCCAGACCGCTGCTATTTCTGCAAGGCAACGCTGATGGACACGGTGGTGGCGTCCGGCTATGTCAGTCCCGGCGCTTTGCTCGTTACCGGAACGAACGCCGATGACGTGCACGCGGGCTGGCGACCCGGCATCAGGGCGGCGGCCGAGCGCGGGGCCGGCACCCCGCTCGCCGATACCGGCATGGGCAAGGCCGCGGTGCGAGCGCTGAGCCCGGCGATGGGGCCTGCCGTCGGCTGACCTGCCCGCCAGCCCGTGCCTGTCCAGCCGGATCGCCTACGGGATTCAGATCACGCCGGAGCGGCTGGCCAGGGTGGACGCGGCCGAGGTAGCGCTGCGGCGGATGCTGGCTGCGGCCGGGATCCGCAGTCACGACCTGCGGGTGCGGGATCTCGGGACCGGGGTGCGGGTCGATGTTGACGCGGCGGCCGTGGCCGCGGTCCGGGCGCTCCCTGAGCTGGCCGACGCCGTCGCCGGCGCGGGCTTCGACCGCGGGCCGGTGGCGGTCGCCGCGTTCTCCTCCGGATCGCTTAACTCGGCGCTTCCGGCCGAGCTGCGATTCCGCTAGATCCGGGTCGCGGTGACCGCGACAGTTGCATACGGCAGCACGAAGCTGCCGCCGGCCGCGTCGATCACGTCGCCGATGCCCGCGAGCAGTTCGGTCAGCCTGGGCTGTGCGATCTGGCTGTGGCCGCCGAAGGTCGGCACTTGCTCCAGCCACTGGTCCCGGCTGTACCGGCGTTCCCAGTCCGACCGCCACCGCTCCGGCGCGGTGAACGTGCCCGTGGCCGCTATCGCGGCGGCCGCCCGGTCGCACATCAGGAGGTAGGACTCCAGCGGTGGCCGCGCGAACGGGTTGAACGGCAGGCCGGTGGCGACGCGGTCGTAGACGGCCGCGAAGGCGCGGGTCAGACCGGGCGCGGGCTGGAAGGCATTCCAGAACACCGCCAGCCGGCCGCCGGCATGCAGCGCGCGGGCTGCCTTGGCCGGACCGGCCACCCGGTCGATCCAGTGCCAGGCTTGCCCGGCAACGGCCGCGTCGAATTTCCGGCCTGCGGGCTCCCAGGCCTCGAACGTCGTGACCTCGACGGCGAGCCCGCCCCGGCGGGCCAGCTCGGCCATCCGCGGGTCCGGCTCGACCCCCAGGACCGTGCAGCCGGCCGCCCGGAACTGCCGGGTGCAGGTGCCGGTCCCGCAGCCGACGTCGAGCACGGCCGGGCCCGGGCTGGCCGCGGCGATCCGGTCCACCAGTTCCTGCGGATAGCCAGGGCGGGCGCGGTCGTAGCGCCCGGCATCCGCGCCGAAAGACTCGGCCGCGCCCCTCGCCTGGTGGCTTTCCCGCGGCTGCCGCGGCTGCGGCCGCGGCGGGGGCGAGTCTCCTTCCGGCGGTAGAGTGGCCATGCGCCCACTTTAAGTGGGCGTGCGCCCACTCGTCAACCGCGGCTGGTCGCTGACGGTCGCGAGGAGGCAGCCAGTGCCGACCGGCGTGCCGCTCCGGGATGTGCAGGAGCAGTTGTTCGAGGCCGCGGAACGGATCCTGCGCAGCGCCGGCCCGAACGGGCTGACCAGCCGGGCCGTGACCGAGGGCGCGGGGGTCGCCAAGGGCGTCCTGCACCGGCATTTCGCCGACTTCGACGGCTTCCTCGCGGAGTTCACGCTCGATCGCATCGCCCGGCTCGACGAGCAGGCGACCGCCCTGCGCGCGTCGGCCGGGACCGGGACGGTCACCGGGAATCTCGCCGCGGCGCTGACGGACATCTTCGGGTCGGTCGCGCTCGCCCTGATGGGCCTGGTCATGTCGCGGGACGAACTGCGGGTCCGGCTGCGCGCGGCCGGGGCGGGCCGGGTGCCGGTCGCGGTACAGGCCACCGCCATGATCGGCAGCTACCTCCGGGCTGAGCGCGACCTCGGCCGGCTGCGATCCGGCGCCGATGTCGACGCGATCGCGCCCACCCTGATCGGGACCGCGCACCTGCTGTTCGCCGGCCGGGACGGCGCCGGGCCGGCCGCCGCCGAGGTTCGCCGGGCGGTGACGACCGTCATGGCCAGCACCCTGCCGGAGGGGATCACCGCATGAGGCTCGATGGCAGCGACGCGGGTCGCGGCTAGAGCCCGCTAGCGATCACCCCCGGCACAGCGTGCGGCCGGGGGTGACTCGCACAGCTCGCGCTAGCTCGCCTGGCGCCTGCCAGCCCGCGTGGTCAGGATTAGCCTGGCGCTGGTCGGCGGGCCCGACCCGATCGCCATGGCGAAGATGTGCATCGCGTTGACGCCGTTGCCGACGCCGCTGCTCACCGTCGGCAGCGTCACCGACGCCACCTTCTTGCCCGCCGCCAGCGGTACCGACGCGAAGTAGATGCTGACCGGATGCTTGACCTGTGTACTGCTGGCAGAGTTCCAGCTCGATGTCGTCGTGGCGACCTCGTCTCCGGCCACCGCGGCGTTGTTGTACCAGTCCGCCATGACGAGCCCGAACGACTGGGTCGTGCCGTCGGTGTAGGTGATGGTGCCGGTCCCGCTGGCGGCGCCGAAGCCGGCGGCGCCGAGGAAGCCGAGATCTGATCCCGACCCGGACAGGTCGATGGTCTGACCGTCGGCGATCACGTTGTCGGGCGCGCCGACCGCGCTGGGCCAGCTGAACGTCGTGCCGCCGATCGTGGCCTGGCCGCCCGCCGCGAGCGCGGTCGGCGTGCCGGCCGCCAGCGCCTGAGCCGAGTAGCTTTCTCCGGTGCCGTCGAAGTCGGCGGCGCCGGGGTTGGAGTCGTCGCTGATACCGGCGTTGTCGTAGGCGCCGGCCAGGGTCGGGTACGGCGCGCCCGTCGTCGCGCTGCCCGTCCCGATGCCCATCGCGAAGATGTGCATCGCGGTAGTGCCGCCCGCGTTGGCCACTGTCGGGAGCGTGACCGAGGTGACCTGCTGGCCCGGCCGCAGCGGCACCGAGGCGAAGTACAGGCTGACCGGGTGCGGGCCGATCGGGTTGTTCTGGAAGTTCCAGCTGGAGGTCGTGGTCAGCAACTGATCCCCGACCGCCGGAGTGCCGGCATACCAGTCAGCGATGTTCAGGTTAAAGGACTGGCTGGTCCCGTCGGCGTAGTTGACCGTCACCGTCCCGGTCGCGGTGCCGTTCTGGCTGGACCCGATGAAGCCGAGGTCGGTCCCGGCGCCAGAGAGCTGCACCGTCTGACCCGCGGCGACCACGTTGTCCGGGTGGCCGGGCCGGCACATCAGGCCAGGTGAGTGTCGTTCCCTCGGTCGAGACTTCCGTTCCCGGCGACAGTGCCGTGGGGCTCGCGGCAGCCAGCGCCTGCGCGGAGAAGCTGTCGCCGACGCCGTCGTAGTCGGCGGCCGCCTCGTCGGAGTTGTCGCTGATGCCGGCGTTGTTGTAGGCGGCGGCGAGGGATGCGTACGGCACAGTGGCGGTAGCCGACGCCGTCACCAGGCCGGGACTCTGGCCGCCCGCTGCTGGCTGGTAGGTGATCCGCGCGGTCAGCGTCCGCGCGCCGGGCCGCGCGCTGGCGGGCACGCTCACGCGGAACCTCGCCGTGACGGTCTGGCGCGGGGCGATCGCGCCGGGGACCGGCGCCGGCTGGACGCTCCAGCCGTGCGGCACCCGCAGCGCGAACTGGGCCTGCGGCATGGCGTAGTCGCCGTCGTTCACCAGCGTCGCGGCTACTATCGCGGTGGACCCGGCGGCGATGACGCTTGGTGCCTGAACGGTTGCGTACCGGGCGCCGAGCGTCCGGCTCACGGTAAAGCCGCCCTGCAGCGGCAGGCCGGCCGGGGCCGACGAGTCGCCCACGTCGACGCTGAACCGGCCGTCGGGCACCACCCAGCCGTTGGCCGTGTCGTTCCAGTAGGACAGGTCGTGACCGGTGAGGCTGAAGCGCACCGTGGTGGACTGGCCCGGCTCCAGGGTGACGCGCTGGAATCCCTTCAGCTGGCGGGGCGGCTCCCCGGCCGCGGCCGGATCGCCCAGGTAGAGCTGCGCGACGTCCGACCCGGCGACCCGGCCGGTGTTGGTCACCGTCGCCGACACCGTCACCAGGTTGGCGCCCTGACCGTTGCAGCCGCAGCTCGTCGCGCCCGGATCCGACGTGGCGTTCTGCACCTGCTGCTGGCTGATCCTGAGCTGGCTGTAGCGGAAACTCGTGTACGACAGCCCGTACCCGAACGGGAACAGCGGGGTCTTGTTACTGGCGTCGTAGTGCCGGTAGCCGACGTCGATGCCCTCGGAGTAGAGCACTTGCCCGTCCACGCCCGGGAACTGGCTGGCGCTCGCCGCGGGCACCTGGGAAAGGTCAGTCGGGAATGTCACCGGCAGATGGCCGCTGGGGTTGACGGCGCCGAACAGGACCGCGGCCAGCGCGGTGCCGTTGCTCTCGCCTGGGTACCAGGCATCGACGACGGACGCGACCTGGCTCAGCCACGGCATGACGACCGGCGCGCCGGCGTCCACGACGACGACGGTGTGCGGGTTCACCGCGGCGACCGCGGCGATCAGCTCGTTCTGCGCGGACGGCAGGTTGAGGCTGGCTCGGTCCGCTGCCTCCGACTCGGTGTCGTCGGACACCACGACGACGGCGGTCGACGCGGCCTTGGCGGCGGCCACCGCCTGGGCGATGTCGGGCGCGAGGTCGGACGGCGTCGCCCAGCTCAGGTTCGCGGACGGGCCGCCGCCGGAAAGCTGCAGCGTGTAGGTCTGCCCGGCCTTGAGGTCGACGCCGACGGAATATGTCGATACCGGCGGGGTGCCAGGGTTGGCCAGGATCTCCTTGCCGTCCAGGGACAGGTCGGTGGCGGTGTACGAGCCCGGATTCTGGAACGCCAGCACGTAGGTCCCGGTCTCGGGCGCGGTGAGCGTGCCGGTGTAGGTGCCGCCGTACCCGGTGCTGCTGTAGGCCGGGCTGAGGTCGGAACCGGGGATTGGCGACAGCGACGTGTCGGCCGGCAGCCCCTGCGCGTACTGCACCGCCGGGCCGGAACCGGCCGCGGCCTGGATGCCCTGCAGCGGCGTGACGTTGAAGGTTGAGGTCACGTACGCGCTGCCGCCGCCGGTGTCGGTCGGGTCGGCGGAGGCCGCCGGGCCGATCACGGCGATCGTGCCGCCGCCAGCTGCCTGCAGCGGCAGGGTACCGCCGGTGTTCTTGAGCAGCACGGTGCCGCCCTCGGCCACCTTGGTCGACACGTCCTGGTGCGCGGGCGTCGTGACGGTTGCGCTGGTCGAGCCGGTCGGCGGGTTGTTGAACTCGTTGAACTTGAACATCTCGGTCAGGATCCGCGCCACCATCTGGTTCAGGGTGGACATGCGGACCTGGCCGTCTTGCACCGCTGCCTGCAGTGCGGCGCCGTAGTACTGGGGCGCCGGCATCTCCTGGTCGGTGCCCGCCTCGGCGGACTGCACGGTCGAATGCATGGCCTGATAGTCGGAGGTCATGAAGCCGGGGAAACCCCACCGCTGGTCGAGAGTGGTCTGCTCGAGGTACTGGTTCTGGCAGGCGGCCTGGCCGTTGATCGTGCTGTACGCGCACATCACCGACGACGCCTTGCCGATGTTCGTCGCAGCCCAGAAGGCCGGGAGGTAGATCTCGTGCAACGCGCGCGTGCTGACGATGGCGTCGTCCGCCGGGGTGTTGCGGTTGGTCTCCTGGTTATACACGGCCAGGTGCTTGACCTGCGCCATCTCGTCCTCGCCCTGCACGCCCTCGATGTCAGCGGTGCCAATCGACGCGTTCAGGTACGGATCCTCGGTGTAGGCCTCGAACGACCGGCCCCAGCGCGGGTCACGGTCGATGTTCACGGTCGGGCCGAGGTCGACCATGGCGCCCTTGCCGCGTTCCTCCGACCCGACGACCTTCCCGTAAGCCTGCGCGAGCGAGGGGTCGAACGTGGCGGCCAGCGACACGGCCGACGGCATCTGGGTCACGCCGGTAAGCCCGTCGCCGACGCCGACCGGCCCGTCTTCCTCGCCGATGGCGGGGACGCACAGGCTCGGGATCGGCGCGATGTAGAACACATACGGCTCGCTGAAACCGGCGCCGGTCACCATGTTGATCTTGTCGGCGAGTGTCATCTGCGCGAGCAGCAGGTGCACCCGCTGGCCGACCGTGAGCGACTGATTGAGCCACGGGCACGACGCGCTGGCCGCCGCGGTGGCGGGCGCGTTCGCGGCCGTCACCGCCATCGAGAGCGGCACGACCAGGGCGAGGCCAGCCGCGAGCGCGGCGATCCGGTGTAACGGGCGAGTGCGAGCGAACGCGACGAGCTTCATGAACGGCCTCCGATGCCTGCGCTGCAGTTCAGGTGCGTTCTCGGCCGAGGTTTGCGCTTCGACCGGAAGGTGAGCTTCGCAACGATCAGGACGATATCACCGCGTGATTGATTTGACATCTAAGCATTTGACATCTAATGTTTGAGTCACCGTGAAAGGAGCTGGCAATGGCCATCGAGCTGAACCACACAATTGTCCCGGCCCGCGACCCGCAGCTATCGGCGCAGTTCCTCGCCGACATCCTGGGCCTCTCCGTCGACCCGCCGGTGGCGCACTTCACCCCGGTCACGCTGGAGAACGGGGTCACCCTCGATTACGACCACTCCGATGAGGTCAGCACGCACCACTACGCGTTCCAGCTGAGCGATGCGGAGTTCGAGGCCGCTTTCGGCCGGATCAGGGACCGCGGCATCACGTACTACGCCGACCCCGGCTGCCGCGAGGCTGGCCAGGTCTACGCCAGCAAGAACGGCCGCCGCGGCACCTACTTCCGCGACCCGGACGGCCACCTGATGGAGATCCTCACCCCTATAACGGCATCGGCCTGATCCGAAGGAGCCCAGAGATGGCAGTCAGCCAAGCCGCGATGCGGCGCCGCACCAGGATCATGCGCGCGGTTAACGTGCCGATGCGGGCAGCGCTCAGCCTGCCGTTCGCGACACCGCTGAGCGGGAACCTGATGCTCATCTCCCACATCGGCCGCAAGACCGGCAAGCAGTACCGGCAGCCAGTCAGCTACGTCCGCGACGGGGCGGTGCTGCTCACCCCGGGCGGCGGACGCTGGACGCGCAACCTGGTGAGCGGGCGACCGGTCCGGATCCGGCTGCGCGGTCGTGCCGCCGCCGCCCGGCCTGAGCTGGTCGCCGATCCGGTCGAGGTGGAGCGGCTGCTCGGCGTCATCGCCCAGAAGAATCCCCGGGCCGCCCGGTTCATCCCGATGCCGCGGCGGCCCGACGGGCGGCTCGACCCCGACGCGCTCGCCGCGGCGCTGCGGCACGGCTTCCGCGTCGTCCGCTGGCACCTCGGGACGGCGGCAGAACAGACCGGGTGACGATCAGCTGGCGCGTTTGTAGGCGCGCACGGCCAGCGGCGAGAACACGACGAAGATCGCGATGAGCCAGACGGCGGCTTTCCAGAAGTTGGACGCGATCGGACCGCCGAGGGCAAGCGACCGCATCGTGTCCACGACGTAGGTGACCGGCTGGTTGTTGGCGAAGGCCTGCAGCCAGCCGGGCATCGAGGAGATCGGCACGAAGGCCGAGCTGAGGAACGTAAGCGGGAACAGCCAGATGAGGCCGAAGGCCTGGACTGATTCCTCGTCTCCGATGGCCAGGCCGGTGAACGCCGAGATCAGGCAGATCGCCAGTCCGAACACGGTGGCCAGGATGATCATCAGGATCGCGTTGAAGGCCCCGTTGGAGAAGCGGAAACCAACCGCGTAGCCGACGCCGACCACGATGAGGATCGTGACGAGCATGCGGCCGGTGTCGGCCACCAGCGCCGGCCAGGACGGCCGAGCGCGCCATCGGCATCGAGCGGAGCCGGTCGATGACGCCCTTCTTGAGTTCCTGGGCGAGCGCGATCGCCGTGCCGAAGGTGGCGAACGCGGCCGTCTGCGCGATGATGCCCGGCATCAGGAAGTTCACGTAGTTGACGTGGCCGGGCACGTTGATGGCCCCGCCGAAGACGTAGCGGAACAGCAGCACGAACATGACCGGCTGGATCACGGTGAAGACCAGGTACGCGGGCACCCGGGTCCAGACCAGCAGGTTGCGCCGGGTGATCGTGAGCGTGTCGCTGATCGCCCACCGGGTCCGGTCGAGCACTCCCGGGTCGTCGGGGCTTCGCGTCGGGACTGCGGTCGCGGCGGTCATGCGCCTGCCTCCGTGTCGGTACCGTCCGTCGAGCCGGCCGTCCCGGCCCCCGGCGCCGCGGCCGGGCCTGACTTGCCGCGTCGCCTGCGACGGCCCGGGCTCTTGGCCTCCTGCTCTTCCTCTTCGGCCGCGTGCCCGGTCAGGGCGAGGAAGACGTCGTCCAGCGACGGGCGGCGGAGCGCGAGGCCCTTGGTCTGGACGGCGGCCGCGTCCAGGCTGCGGACCGCGTCGACCAGCGCGTCGGAGCCACGGCCGCCGACGCCGACGGTCACGATGCCGGTGTCCTTGTCGGCGTGCGGCTCGCTCTCGCCGACCCGGGCGACCGCGCCGACGGCGTCGGAGATGCGATCGCGATCGGGCACGGTGAACTCCAGCACGTCGCCGCCGACGCGCGACTTGAGCTCGTCGGCCGTGCCGGACGCGATGACCAGACCGTGGTCGATGACGACGATCTCATCGGCTAGCTCGTCGGCCTCATCGAGGTACTGGGTCGTGAGCAGGAGCGTGGTGCCGCCCTCAACCAGGCCCTTGATGATGTCCCACATGCCGAGCCGCGAGCGCGGGTCGAGACCGGTGGTCGGTTCATCGAGGAACAGGACGTGCGGGTGGCCGACCAGGCTCGCCGCGAGGTCGAGCCGGCGCTGCATGCCGCCCGAGTAGTTCTTGGCGTGCCGGTCGGCCGCGTCGGTGAGATCGAACTGCTCGAGCAGCTCGACGGCGCGCACGCGGGCCTGCGGCCAGCTCAGGTGGAAGAGCCGGCCGATGATCTCAAGGTTCTCCCGGCCGGTGAGCTCCTCCTGAATGGCGGCCGACTGCCCCGACAGGCCGATCTCGCGCCGTACGGCGGCGGGCTCCCGGACGACGTCGCGCCCTTCCACCAGAGCCCGCCCCTTGTCCGGGCGCAGCAGCGTCGTGAGGATGCGGACGGCCGTGGTCTTGCCGGCCCCGTTCGGGCCGAGCACACCGAGCACCGTGCCGCGTGGCACAGAAAGGTCGATACCGCGCAGCGCGTGCACGTCTCCGAATGATTTCGTCAGGCCCTCGACGAGAACCGCCGGTCCCGAGCTATCCCGTGCCACCTGCACCCTCCCCAACTGACAACCCGCGCCGGGCAGAACTGGACGCCGGCGGCGCAGAGCGGCCAGCATAACGGGTGTGACTGACAGCTGGATCACGATGATGGCCGCCGACGTGCGGCCCGGCGACCGGGTCGCGCTCGCCACCGGCGCGGAACTCCAGGTGTCCAGGGTCGAGGCAGCCTTCCTCGGCCGGGACGAACTCGTCGCGTTCGTCGAGGACACCGCGACGCGCTGGTTCAAGCAGCCGATGCAGGCGACCGCCGAAGTCAGGGTTCGCCGGCCGGACAAATAGCAGATCTCTTCGACCAGGCAAGCACGCCGCGGGCCAGCAGCGGCATCATGGAGACTCGTGACGTCTCCTGACCCGGTCGCCGGACTGCCCGGCAGCGGCGGCGATCGCCTGATCTCGGAGCCCGGCCGGTCCCCGGTGCTGGACGCAGCCGAGCTGGCGGTGCTGCGCGGCTACGGCAGCGAGCGCGACGTGCGAGTTGGTGACCTGCTCTTCGCCGACGGCGACGAGAATTACGACCTGATCGTGCTGCTAACCGGGACTGCCGACATCGTCAAGGATCACGGCCACGCCGGCGCGAGCGTCATCGCCAGCTACGGGCCGTCCCAGTTCCTCGGCGAGATCGGCGTCCTCACCGGGCAGCGCGCTTTCCTGAGCGCGGTTGCCACCTCGCCGGGGCGCGTGCTCGCCGTTCCGGTGGAGCAACTGCGCCGGGTAATGACGCACGAGCCCGCGCTCAGCGACCTCCTCCTGCGCACTTTGCTGCAACGGCACTCGATCCTGCTGCGCCAGGGGACCGGCCTGACCATGATCGGGTCGCGTTTCGACCCGGACACGCGCCGGCTGCTGGAGGTCCTGGCCCGAAACCGGCTGGTCTGGACCTGGCTGGACCTGGAGACGTCCCCCGAGGCGGAGCAGATCCTGCAGGGTCTGCACGTAGCCGTCGGCGAGCTGCCGATCATCATCGTGCCCGGCGGGCCGGTGCTCAGGAATCCCGGCAGCCGCGCGCTGCTGGCCGCCCTGGGCGTCTCCGGCGAGCCCGGCTCGCCGCCGCCCGGAGTCTGCGACCTGCTGGTCGTCGGCGCGGGCCCGGCCGGACTCGCAGCATCGGTCTACGGCGCGTCCGAGGGCATGACCACAACGCTGGCGGAGGACACCGCACTCGGTGGCCAGGCCGGCACCTCCTCGCGCATCGAGAACTACCTCGGTTTCCCGGCTGGCCTGTCCGGCGAGGAACTCGCCGCCCGCGGGACGCTGCAGGCGCAGAAGTTCGGCGTCCGGATCAAGCTGGCCGCCAAGGCCGCGTCGCTGTCGTGGCGGGACGGCGTCCACCTGGTTTCCTTCGACGACGGTGAGACCATCTCGGCCCGGTCGGTCATCATCTCGACCGGGGCCCGCTACAACCGGTTGCCGCTGGACCGCCTGGCCGACTTCGAGGACGTCGGGGTGTACTACGCCGCGACTCAGGCCGAGGCCCAGGCCTGCGGAAACGGTCCGGTGGCCGTCGTCGGCGGCGGGAACTCGGCCGGGCAGGCGGCGCTCTTCCTCAGCCGCACGTGCGCCCGCGTGCACGTGATCATTCGCGGGCCGTCGCTGGCGGCCACCATGTCGCGCTATCTGCTGGACCGGATCGAGCGCAACCCCGCCATCGACGTCTGGACCGGAACCCAGGTCACCGCGCTGACCGGAACGGGCCGGCTGGAAGGGATCCGGCTGCGCCGCGAAGGCGAGCCGGAGGAGGCGGAGCTGGCCGTCGCCGGCCTGTTCGTCTTCATCGGCGCGAAGCCAGGAACGGGGTGGCTGGCGGGGCAGCTGGCACAGGACAGCCACGGTTTCCTGCGGACCGGTACGGACATCCCGCCCGACCAACTGGAGGATCGCAGCCGGCCGCCACTCTTCCTGGAGACCAGCAGGCCCGGCATCTTCGCGGTCGGCGACGTGCGCAGCGGGTCGGTGAAGCGCGTCGCGGTCGCGATCGGCGAGGGCTCGGTGGCCGTCCGCCTCGTCTTTGAGCGCCTCCAGTCGGACGGCACGGCCGACCCGGTCGGCTCGTGAACGTGTCCCGGCCCCGGCTGCCAGGGCGCGGCGCCGCTCGCCGATGATGGTGGGCATGGATTCAGCCGGAGGTACGACCCGTCTGCTTGCGGACGGGAACGAGATGCCCGTGCTCGGTCTTGGCGTCTGGCAGATCCCGGACGGGCCGGAGTGCGTGAACGCCGTCCGCTGGGCGCTGGAGGCCGGTTACCGGCACATTGACACCGCTCAGGCGTACGGAAATGAGGAGAGTGTCGGCCGGGCGCTGCGCGACAGCGGGGTGCCGCGCGATCAGGTGTTCGTCACGACGAAGTTCCGGCCGCGACGCAGCGAGAAGGTCCTGCCGCGGCGCGGTGACCCGGTCGCCCAGGCTGAGCTGAGCCTGCGCCGCCTGGGCGTCGAGCAGCTCGACCTGTACCTGATCCACTGGCCGCAAGGTGACGTGGCCCGGATGTGGGCCGGCCTCGAACGCGCGCGCGAGCTGGGACTGACCCGGTCCATCGGGATCTCGAACTACAGCGCCGCCGAGGTCGAGACCGTGATCGCGACCGGCACGATTCCCCCGGCCGTCAACCAGGTCCAGTTCAACCCGCATCGCTACCGGCGCGGGCTGCTGGACGCGTGCGCGAAGCACGACGTAGCCGTCGAGGCCTACAGCCCGCTCGGCACCGGCAGCTCGCTGACCGACGCCACTGTCGCCCGGATCGCGAGCCAGGCCGGCCGGACACCGGCCCAGGTGCTGCTGCGCTGGTGCCTGCAGCACGGGCTCATCGTCATCCCCAAGTCGGTGCGCCGGGAGCGCATCGAAGAGAACGCGCAGATCTTCGACTTTGCCCTCTCGGCGCAGGACATGGCGGAGCTCGACGCCCTCGACCAGACCGGTGGCACCGCCGCCGCCCAGGAGAACAAGTGGTGGTCAGCCGGCTACAGCCAGCCGAGCAGGCCGTAGAGCACCCGGCCGACGATCTCCGCAAACCGGTCGGCCGGGCCGCCTTGGGCCGGCCTCGCGTCCGCGACCAGCCGCGCCAGTTCCGGGTGCTCTCCGGACGTGACCGCGTGCTGCAGGAATGCCGCGTTCCGTGCCCGGACGGCCGCGTCCCCGGCGGTCTCCGCCTGCACGAACATGGCGGTCAGCCCGGTCATCACGGCGAAGGCCTCGATCTTCGCCGCGGTGTCGGCGGGATGCCCGGCCAGCGCGGCGAGCGAGTACTCCAGCACGGCGAGACCACGGGGACCCAGCGGCGACCGGGTCAGCAGCAGACCCGGCAGCCACGAGTGCCGCAGCATGATCAGCCGCGCCTGCTCGGCTACTCGCACCAGGTCGGCCTGCCAGTCTCCGGTCCGGGTCGGCAGGTCGTATTCGGCCGCGACCGCGTCGGTCATCAGGTCCAGCAGATCCTCGCGGTTATCGACGTAGCGGTACAGCGAGGCGGCGCCCGTTCCCAGTTCGGCCCCGACGCGTCGCATCGAGACCGCGTCGAGGCCCTCGCGGTCGGCTATCGCGATGGCCGCGCCGGCTAGCTGCGCCCGGCTCCGCCGGGCCGGACGGCCAGCTCCCGCTCGCTCCGGGCGCAGCCAGATCGGCGCCGCTGCTGATCCAGCCGTCTCCGTCATGGTGATATCGTAGTTCGCGAACATCGTTCGCAAATACGGAGGCGTAATGACCGAAGCCAGCCAGCCGCGATATGCCCGGAACGGCGCTGTCGACATTGCCTACGAGGATCTCGGCGGCAGCGGGGGAGAGCCGCTGCTGCTGATCATGGGCATGGCCGTGTCCCGGTTCTGGTGGCCAGCGGGCTTCATCCGCGAACTCGTGACGCACGGCTTCCACGTCGCGGCCTACGACCAGCGGGACGCGGGCCAGTCGACTCGCTTCGCCGGAGCGCGGAGCCGCAGCCCGATCACGGCCGTGGTCCGCCATCAGACGGCGGCGTACAGCGCGGAGGACATGACTGACGACGCCGTCGCGGTGCTGGACGCGCTGGGCTGGGATTCGGCGCACTTGCTCGGTGTCTCGATGGGCGGTCTGGTTGCGCAGCGCATCGCTTTGCGCCACCCGGACCGGGTCCGCACCGTCACGGCGATGGCCTCACAGCCGAGCGACGCGGGGCTGTTCGCCCTGCTCCGCTACATCCGCCTCGGCACGCTCGCGCGGCTGACCCGGCTGCGAGTCCCCGCGGGCCGTGATGGTGACGTCGCGCTCGGTCTCGCGCTGGCGCGCATGCTGTCCTCGCCCGGCTATCCCTTCGATGAGCCGGCGGCGCGCGAGCGCATCGAACGCGACCGCGGCAGCGGCGTGCGCGACGTCGCCGCCCAGGCCCGGCAGGCGGGGGCGAGCTGGCACGGCGGTCGCCTGGCCGAGCTGCGTAAGCCCGTGCTGATTCTGCACGGCGACGCCGACCCGTTGCTGCGGCCGTCCGCTGGCCGGGACACCGCGGCGGCGATTCCGGGAGCGCGGCTGGTGATCCTGCCTGGTGTCGGCCACGACCTGCCCGCGGAAATCTGGCCCCAGATCGCGGCCGAGGTACGCGCGCTGGCGGACGCTCGTCCGCGCCTGCAGTCCGGGGCCAGCTAGGAGTACGGTGCAAACAGCCCGGCGGATGCAGCGACACTACGAGGGGGTCGGGACGACGTGACTGACGCTGCGCGGCCGGCTGCAGTACCCGGCCTGAACCGCAGCGATCCGCGCGGCCCCGGCCTGGCTCGGGTGCGGGCCGGGACAGCGGTTGCTTATCTGGATGTCACCGGCGGACTAGTCACCGACCCGCTGACCCTGGAGCGCATCAGAGCGCTGGCCATCCCGCCGGCCTGGACGGGCGTCTGGATCTCACCGGATCCACTCGGGCATATCCAGGCGACGGGCGTGGACAGCCGGGGCCGGGTCCAGTACCGCTACCACCAGCGATGGCGCGAGCAGCGTGACGACCAGAAGTTCGCGCACATGCTTCGGTTCGCGGCCGCCCTGCCGGCGCTGCGCGCGGCCACGCTGCGGGATCTGCGGCATCACGAGCTCGACCGCCGCCGGGTGGCCGCGACCGCCGTGCGGCTGATCGACCTGGGGCTGTTCCGGCTGGGCGGCGAGCGGTACGCCGAGCTTGATCACCACTACGGTGCCGCCACCCTGGAGAAGTCGCACGTCAGCGTGCGCCGCGACGGCCTGCGGTTCGACTACGTCGCCAAGGAGGGAAAGCAGCGCACCGTGACGGTCACCGACCCCGCAGTGCGGCCGGCCGTCCGCGCGCTGGCCCGGGCCGACAACGGACTTACGGCCCTTTTCGGCTTCCAGGACGCCAGCGCTTCCTGGCATGTTCTGCATTCGCACGACGTCAGTTCCTATATCGCCGACAGCGCCGGCGGCCACTTCACGGCCAAGGAGTTCCGCACGTGGAACGCGACCGTGCTGATGGCCCTGGCGCTGGCCAGCGCCGGGCCGCCGGCTTCTGAGCGCGCAGCGCACGGTGCCGTCAACGCCGGTGTGCGCGCGGTCGCGGCCTGGCTTGGTGACACTCCGACGGTGGCCCGCTCGGCCTACATCGACCCCCGGCTGATTGCCCGGTACAGCTCCGCGGCCGGCCTGGCCATAATTCCCGTCCAGCCCGTAAGCCTCCCGGTCGGCGCTGAGGTGGAGGAGGCAGTCGCGGCGCTGCTCGCGGACGAAGCCTGAGCAGTCAGAATGTGTCCGTAGACGGTCGGGCCACATTCGGGTGCGACCAGACATGAAAAGACAACAACATCCGGAGTTTCCGGGAGCCGGGATCCAAAGTCAGGAGCACGTGTGCGCGTCAGGCTCGCCTACGGGGACGAGGGCATTGACATCGAGGTCCCGGCTGACGCCACGGTCGTGTACCCGAACCATCACGCGGCGGCGGCGGACGCCAGCGCCGAGCTCCGGACCGCCCTGCGGGCGCCGGTGGCCGGCCAGCCGCTGCGCGAGCGTGTCCGCCCAGGGCAGACGGTCGCCATCTCGGTGTGCGACATCACCCGCGCCCAGCCGCGCGAGCTGATGGTCAGCGCGGTGCTGGCCGAACTCGACGGGATCGTCGATCTCGACGACGTCGTCGTCCTGGTCGCCACCGGCACGCACCGCGCCAACACCAGCGCGGAACTGCGCCAGATGCTCGGCGATCAAGTCGCCGACGCGGTCCGCGTCGTCAATCACGATGCCAGGGACACCGCCAGCCTGGCGTGGGCCGGGGTACTCGGGTCCGGCGTTCCCGTCTGGCTGAACCACGAGTGGATGGACGCGGAGGTCAGGATCACGACCGGGTTCGTCGAGCCGCACTTCTTCGCCGGGTTCTCCGGCGGCCCGAAGATGGTCGCGCCGGGCCTCGCGGGCCTCGAGACCGTCCTCGTGCTGCATGACGCCCGCAGGATTGGCGACCCCGCTGCCACCTGGGGAGTAACTGTCGGCAACCCGGTGCATGACGACGTGCGCGCCATTGCCCAGGCCACGGGCGTCACATACGCGGTGGATGTGGTGCTGAACCGGGACAAGAAGATCGTGGCCGCGTTCGGCGGTGACATTCTCGCTATGCACGCGGAAGCCTGCAAGCTGGCCAAGGCGCTCGCGATGCGGCCGGTCCCGGCCCCCTTCGACGTGGTCGTCACGACCGGATCCGGGTATCCGCTGGACCAGAATCTTTATCAGTCGGTGAAGGGAATGTCGGCGGCGAGCCAGATCACGAAGCCGGGCGGGGTCATCATCTGCGCGGCCGAATGCCGCGATGGATTCCCCGAGCACGGGTCCTACCGAGAGGCACTGCGGACAGGCGGATCGCCGCAGGCGCTGCTGGCCGAGATCGCGGGCCGCGAGCGCACCGTCCCCGACCAATGGCAGATCCAGGTTCAGGCCGCCATCCAGGCCCGCCACCAAGTGATCATGCACACGTCCTGGTTGTCGGACACCGAACTGGCGGCGGCCCACCTGGAGCAGACTCGCGACGTCACCACGGCCACGGCCGCGGCTTTGCGGCGCGCCGGCCCGGATGCCCGGCTCTGCGTGCTGCCCGAGGGTCCGCAGACGATCCCGTACGTTGAACCGGCGCCCTAGGAGGATCCCTCCGAGCCCACCACGTGGGCAGTGGCCTGCCTGCGATCGGCCGCGGCGACCAGTGCCCGCACGATCTGCGGGTAGATCTGCTGAAGTTTCCGGTACACGACCCGGCCCAGCATGGTGTTGTCCCAGGTGGCGGTCCAGTGAATCGCGGTGCCGCCCGCTGCCGGGGTGACGGTGACCTCGGCCCGGTAGTTCCGTACCGGGAGCCCGCTGACGACGCGGTAGACCAGCCGGCTGGGCGGGTCGACCTGGAGGACTTCCTCGACACTGACCGTGCGGCGGCCGTAGCGGAACCACTGGACTGAACCTTCGCGGGACGGCCCGGCTCCCGGCGGACGGTAACCGCCGTCATTCCATGGACCCCACTGCGGGTAGCTGTTCGCGTCGGCCACGAGTGACCATACGGTCTCCGCGTCGGCACTGGTAGTTCCTTCCGCGGTCACGCGTAGCTGGCTCATCTGCGCTACTCCCTTGTCTGTACCATATGGTTCATGTACCAGATGGTACGATAACCCATGGCTACTTCGCAAGCCAGGGAACGGCTCCTCGACGCGGCGGTAGAGCACGCGCTGAGCAACGGCATCGTGGACTTGAGCCTCCGCGAGATCGCTACCGCGATCGGCACCAGCCACCGGATGCTCATCTACCATTTCGGGTCGCGCGAGGGGCTGCTCGTCGCCGTCGTGCGTGCGGTCGAGCGACAGCAGCGCCAGATGCTGATGGCAAGTGATCTGTCGATCGACGATGCGCGTCGGCTCTGGGACCGGCTAGCCGATCCGAGCCTCCGCGGTCAGGAGCGGCTGTTCTTTGAGATCTACTCCCATGCACTCCTGGGCCGGCCCGGCACCGAGGGCTTTCTCGACGAGGCAGTCGAAGGCTGGCTGTCCCCGGTCACCGACGCGATGACCGGAGCAGGAATCGGCAGCGCGACGGCCCGACCGCTCGCCCGGCTGGGTCTGGCGGTGACCCGGGGGCTGCTGCTGGACCTGCTGGCTAGCGGCGACGTCGCCGGTACTAGGCAGGCATTCCAGCTGTTCGCGACACTCCTCGAGCAAGCTGGCGACGGAGCTGAAACCGGCCCGCTCGCCGATCTCCGCCGAGTCCTCGGGGATCGCGCGCACCGCTAGGCGAAGTCTGCCGGGACGCGCCGGAGTAACCTGGCGCCGGTGGCTGCGCACCTGCACGTGATGCCGACCGTGCGGCTGGGGGAGTGCGGGCCGACGGTCTCCAGGATCGGACTCGGGCTCGCGGCTCTGGGCCGCCCGGCCTACATCACCGGCGGCCGGGCCACCGACCTGCCCGACCGGAGCGTAGCCGGGATGCGCGCCAGGACTCGCGCCATGCTCGACGCCGCGTACGACGCGGGCATCCGGTACGTGGACGCGGCGAGATCCTACGGCCTGGCGGAGGAGTTCCTGGGCGGCTGGCTGGAGGACCGCGGTCACCCGGACGTGATCGTTGGCTCCAAATGGGGCTATCGCTATACCGGAGACTGGCGGATCGATGCACCCCGCCAGGAGGTCAAAGAACACTCACTGGCTGCCTTCGAAAGCCAGCTGGCGCAGACCCGCGCCACCCTCGGCAGCGCCCTCGCGCTCTACCAGGTGCACTCGCTGACCGAGGACTCCGGTGCGCTGGGCGACAGAGCGCTGCTGGCCGCGATGGCGCGATTGCGCAGCGACGGAGTAATGATCGGCCTGACCACCAGCGGCCCGTTGCAGGCCACGACGCTGCGCCGCGCACTCGAGACGACTATCGACGGCGAGCCGCTCTTCTCCGCCGCGGAGGTGACCTGGAATCTCCTGGAGCCATCGGTCGAGCCCGCGGCTGCCGAGGCAGCCGAGGCCGGCTGGGCCGTCCTGGTCAAAGAGGCGGTGGCGAACGGCCGGCTCGCGCCCGGCGGGGACAAGGCGGGCCCGTCTTCGCAGCTCGCCCGGGTGGCCGCGACACACGGGCTGACCCCGGACGCGGTCGCGCTGGCGGTCGCGCTGGCGAGACCCTGGGCGGCCATCGTGCTGTCTGGCGCGGTGACCCGTGAGCAGCTCGCCGCGAACCTCGCGGCTCTGACGGTCACCGACCTTCGCGATCCCGATCTCGACCTGGCCGAACCTCCCAGCGCATACTGGTCGGCCCGGTCGCACCGGCCCTGGAGCTAGCAGCTCACGGCTGGCTAAGACTCAAGACGCGAGTTTCCTTCGCCCGGTGAGAGGGCAAGTCTGACTAGCCGATCGCGGACGGCCTCACCCCCCGAGCATTACTGCGAAGGGACGATGACGTGAGCACCGGCAGGACTGGCGTTGATACCGCGGACCGGCCGTGCGCCGACTGTCTCGATCCCTCGGTGGCCGCCGCGATCCCGGCCCGGCCGCGATCCCGGCCAGTCGCATTCTGGCTGATTGCCTACGCGTTCGCGGTCACCATGCTCGGCACCACCCTGCCGACCCCGCTGTATGTCATCTACCAGGCACAATGGCATTTCTCCACTAGCCTGATAACCCTGATCTTCGCCACCTATGCCGTCGGCGTGCTCGCCGCGCTGCTAGCTGCCGGGCGATCATCGGACCAGGTCGGGCGGCGGCCCGTGCTGGCGGCAGCCATAGTGCTCAGCATTCTGAGCGCGATCACCTTCATCCTCGCGCCCAGTGTCGGCTGGCTGTTCGCTGGCCGGCTGCTGTCGGGCCTGTCCGCCGGGCTGATCACCGGCACCGCCACTGCCGCGCTCACCGAGACGGCCCGCCCCGGCGCGGGCCGCCGCGCGTCACTGGTCGCGAGCACGGCCAATATGGGCGGTCTGGGCCTAGGCCCGCTGCTCGCCGGCCTGCTCGCCCAGTACGCGGCCCAGCCGACCGTCGTCGTCTTCATGGTCCAGCTCGGGCTCGCGGTCGTCGCCGGTCTCGGTCTGCTCATCGTGCCCGAGACAGTCAGCGGACGTTCACCCCTGACCCTCAGGTTCCGGGGCCTTGACATCCCGCGCCGCGGCCGCGCCGAGTTCATCGCCGCCGGGTTCGCCGGATTTGCCGCATTCTCGCTGCTCGGGCTGTTCAGCGCGCTGGTCCCCACGTTCCTCGGCGGCGTGCTGCACGACAGCAGTCACGCGACCGCCGGGACGGTTGTGTTCCTGGCCTTCGGCGTCGGCGCGGTTACCCAGATCGCCGGGTCCCGGCTGCCCAGCCGGCCGGTCATGCTGGCCGGCCTGATGGTGTTCCTCGCCGCGCTCGGGCTCATCGTCTCCGCCCTCTCCGCCGCGTCTATGCCCCTCTTCCTGGCCGGTACCGTCGTCAGCGGCGTGGCGACCGGGGCGGTCTTCATGGGCAGTCTCGCCGTTGCCAACCGGCTGGCCCCAGCGCGGACCCGCGGTCAGGTCATTTCTACCTACTTCGTGTTCGCCTACGTAGGCCTCACCGTGCCCGTCATCGGCGTCGGATTCGGCGCTCAGGCGTTCGGCGACTTCCGCGCCACCCTCAGCTGCGCCATTGCCCTCGCCGCAATCGCGCTGGCCTCAATGGTCGTCATCCGGAGATCGGCGTCGGCCGGCGGATGACGCCCGCTGCGACCACCGACCTCTGGGAATGCAGCCGGCTAAGCGCGGGCGACCGCCGGGCCGACGTCGGACAGCGCCGGCGCGGAGTTCCCGGCGGGAGCCGATCCCGAGCTTTCCGAACACCTTGCTCAGGTGCCACTCCACCGTGCGCGGGCTGAGGAAGAGCTGGGCGGCGATCTCCGGGTTCGTCTGGCCGCCGGCCGCCAGGCGCGCGACCTGCACCTCCTGCGGGGTCAGCTCGTCGAGCGTCGCCACGGTGCGCTTGCGCACCGTCTCGCCGGTGGCCAGCAGCTCACGGTGGGCGCGCTCGGCGAACGCCTCCATGCCCATGTCCGAGAGCATCGCGTACGCGGCTCGCAACTGCTCGCGGGCGTCGACGCGACGGTGCTCGCGCCGCAGCCATTCGCCGTACAGGAGGCGCGCGCGGGCGAGCGTCGCCCGGGTTCTGATGTGTGACAGCCGTTCGATCGCCTCCCGGTAGAGCCGCTCGGCGGCTGCCCCCTCGGCCAGCATCGCCGCGGCGCGCGCATGGGTGCCGAGCGCCCACTGCGTGCCGGCCGAATGCGCGATCTCGGCGAGGTAGGCGAGCGGCCCGGCGGCGCGCCCGGCGTGGCCGCTGCGCACGGCGGCCTCGATCAGCTCGACCAGCAGCAAGATCGGCGGCCCGAGCCCGCGGGCGGCGTCGGCGGCCTGCTCGGCCGCGGCCAGGGCCTCCTCATAGCGGCCGAGGCCGTTGTAGCGGATGGCGCTGCCCCAGTCGTTGGCGGCGAGCCAGAGCCCTTCGCCGCGTCGCAGCGCGTCCTGCCGTCCCTCCTCGATCAGCGTCACCGCCTCGGCGTCGCGGCCCCGCCAGTTCGCCAGCACGATCGAAGTGCGCAGTGTCAGGTGACTGCCGGTGGCCTCGACGACGGCGTCCGACTCGGCGGCCAGCGACATAGCCGCCCCGGTCCGTCCGGAGAACAGCTCGACGAGCACGCGGTCGGTGAGCGCGACGGGCAACGCGGAGTACGCGCCGGCCCGGCGGGCGAGTTCGAGATGGCGCGCGGCGAGCTCGTCCCACGCCTCATCATCGGCGAGCGCCCTGGCGATACGACAGGCCAGCCACAGCCAGCGCAGCTCGTCTTCCTCCGCGAGCGGTTCGTCCCGGAACGCGCGCAACGCGACCTTCAATGCGGGTGCCGCCGCGACGTAGCCCTCTCGGGTGAGGAGCGCGAGCCCGTCCAGCAGCAGGTCGCTGGCGCGCCTGGCGGGCTCCCAGCCGGCGCCGAGAACGGCCGCGGCGATCTCATCTGCGCCGCCTCCCCGCACCAACCGGTCGGCCGAGAGCGCCGCCGCGAACGCGTCGAGGTAGGTCTCGCGGGCGAGCCTGGCATCCAGCGGCTCGAGCCGCCTGGCCGCCTCGAGCAGCAGGGGAGGAGCATCGCGGCCGCGCGTCATAGCGAACGTGATCTGCGCGTGTAGCAGCTGCGCGCGGGCTCGTCCGTGCTCGTCCAGCGGCCCGGCCTGCGCCATCGCCAGCAGCCGGAGCGCCGCGTCGGGTGCGCCGGCGAGGTGCTTGCACTGCGCGGCGAGCAGCGCGCGCTGCGCTCGGAGCCTCAGATCGGGTGTCAGCTCGGCGGCCCGCTCGTGAAACGCCGCCCCCGCGGCCATGCCCCCGCGCGCCCTGGCGCGCCCGGCCGAACGTTCCAGTTCGTCGGCGATGTCCTCGTCGAGCCCGGCCGCCGCCTGAGCACGGTGCCAGGCGCGGCGATCGGGATCGACGCCGGCGTCGGTGGCATCGGCCAGCGCGCTGTGCACGCGCCGGCGCTCCTCCGGCGCGGCCGCGCCGTAGACCGCCGAACGCACCAGCGGATGGCTGAAGCGCACCTGCGCGGCGACCTCGACCAGGCCCGCGCCGGCCGCCACCGTGGCCGCGTCCGAGCCGACGCCGAGCGCGGCGGCCGCCTGCCACATGAGCACCGGATCCCCGGTCGGCTCAGCCGCCGCGATGAGCAGCAGGAGCCGCGTGGACGGCGGCAGCGGGGCCAGCCGCTCCCGGAAGCTCTGCTCGATCCGCCCCGGCATCGCCGGAGCCCCGGAGAGCCCGAATCCGCCCGCGAGCTCAGCGGGCGTCCGGCCCCGCGGCAGCTCGAGGAGCGCTAGCGGGTTGCCGCGCGTTTCAGCCACGATCCGATCACGCACTCGCTCATCGAGCGGCCCGGCGAGCACCGTCCCGAGCAGCGCCCGCGCGGCCCGGTCGTCCAGGCCGCTCACGGCGAGTTGGGGCAGGCCCTGAAGGTGTCCTTCGCCGTCCGGCTCGCGCGCACCGAACACCAGCCCGACCGACTCCGCGCCCAGGCGGCGGGCGACAAAGGCCAGCGCCTGCGCGGAAGCCGCGTCGAGCCACTGCGCGTCGTCCACGACGCAGACGAGCGGCCGCTGCTCCGCTAGATCTGCCAGCAGGCTCAGCACCGCCAGGCCGACGAGGAACCGATCCGGCGCGGCGCCGTCGCGCAGCCCGAACGCAATGCCAAGCGCGCTGCGCTGCGGGCCGGGCAGCCGGTCCAGGCCGTCCAGGAACGGCGCGCACAGCTGCTGCAATCCCGCGTACGCCAGTTCAATCTCGGACTCGACGCCGGTCGCCCGGGCGATGCCGCAGCCGGAAGCGTGCCGCACCAGATACTCCAGCAACGCGCTCTTGCCGACCCCGGCTTCCCCGCGCAGCACCAGCGCCCGGCTCTGACCGGTGCGCACGCTCGCCACCAGCTGATCCAGCGCGGCGCACTCGCGGCGGCGGCCGAGCAACCGCTGCGCTGTACCTGGAGCAGACATTTGCCACCAACCGCGCCTTATCCATCGAACCCAGGACCAGCGCGCCGCGCTGGCCGCCTCGGCGCCATGGACCCGTACCCCCGGCATCGGGCACCCAGGGGGTCTGTACCAGGGACCTTACCGGGCGCGACGGGCAGGCCCTGAGACCACCCTTGATGGCATGACCGCAGCGAAACCCTGAGGTCTTCATCCGAAGAGCGCACGCAAGCAACACAACCCAGGAGGCAGCCATGAGTGCCGCCGAAGTAAGCAACGCCAGCCTCGACGGGGCCGTCGGCCAGGTCGACATGCACCTCGAGGTCATGATCATCCCCGTGTCCGACGTCGACCGGGCCAAGGAGTTCTACCAGCGCCTGGGCTGGCGGTTCGACGACGATGTCGCCCCGCTCGAGGGCCTGCGAATCGTCCAGTTCACCCCGCCGGGTTCCGGTGCCTCGATCACGTTCGGCACCGGGCTCACTACGGCTGCGCCCGGCTCGGCCGAAGGGGGATTGGTTGTCTCCGACATCGAAGCAGCCCATGACGACCTCGCCCGCCGTGGCGTGGACGCGAGCCAGATCTGGCACGGTCCGCCGTTCCCCGCCGAGGCACGGCAGCCCGGTCCGGATCCTCAGCGCACCAGCTACGGGTCGTTCTGCTCCGTCAGCGATCCCGACGGCAATACGTGGCTGGTCCAGGAGGTCACGACCCGGCTGCCCGGCCGCTGACCCGGCGAGAAAGGAGAGCTTCGATGGCCTTTGTCAAAGTCGGAACCGAAAACAGCGCCGACATCGAGATCTACTACGAGGACCAGGGGCGGGCCAGCCGGTCGTGCTGATTCATGGTTACCCGCTCAGCGGCCGGGCATGGGACAAGCAGGTCCCGGTCCTGCTGGGAGCCGGGTACCGGGTCATCACCTACGACCGGCGGGGCTTCGGCAAGTCGAGCCAGCCGGCCTCGGGGTATGACTATGACACGTTCGCCGCGGACCTGAATGCCTTGCTCGAGTACCTGGACCTGAGCGGCGCGGTGCTGGCCGGGCACTCGATGGGCACCGGGGAGGTGACCCGCTACCTGGGCCGTTACGGGTCAGCGCGGGTGGCCAAGGGCGTGCTGATCGCGCCGATCCCGCCGTACCTGCTGCAGGCCGGCGGCAACCCCGACGGGGTGCCGGGCAGCCTGTTCGACGGGTTCGCGCAGGCGGCCGCGGCCGATACCCCGGCCTGGATGAAGGGCTTCCTGGACACCTTCTACAACATCGCCAACCCGGGCGGCGGCCTCGTCAGCGACCAGGCCTGCCAGGCCAGCTGGAACCTGGCCGTCACCGCGTCGGCCACCGCCGCGGTGGCCTGCATTCGCACCTGGACCACCGACTTCCGCGACGACCTGCCCAAGATCGACGTGCCGGTCCTGGTGGTGCAGGGCGACGCGGACCAGGTCCTGCCGCTGGACAAGACCGGCCAGCGCCTGCCCGGCCTGATCAAGGACATGGACCTGGTCGTCATCGAGGGCGGCCCGCACGCCATCCCGTGGACGCACGCCGGCCAGGTCAACACCGCCCTGCTCGACTTCATCCGCAGCTGAACCCGCTACTTGGGGGGCCGCAGTACCGCCGATCCGCTACCACCACCGAAGGAGCCCACAATGTCTAACCATTTCAGCGCCGACATGCTCAGGTTTCCCGGCGACGACACGCGGCTGGACCTCACCGACCTGTTCGCATTCAAGTCAGCCGCCGACCCAGCCAGGACCGTGCTGATCATCGACTCGAACCCGACGGTCAGGCCGCCCATCGAGTTGCCCCCGTCGATCGTCACCCGCCGGGACTTCCACCCTGACGCCGTGTACCGGATTAACATCGACACCGACGGCGACGCGCAAGCCGACGTCGCCTTCACATTCACCTTCTCCGAGCCGGAGAACGGCGCGCAGACCGGGACTGCCTACTACGCCACCGGAGCCGAGGCCCGTCAGCCGGAGCCGGCCGGCCAGGTGCTCAGCTCGTCCGTCCCGGTCAGCTTCGGCGCGATCGCGCAGCCGGTTCAGGCCGGCCGGATCCGGGCGTTCGCCGGGGCGCGCAGCGAACCGTTCTTCGCCGACGTCGAGGGCGCCCTGCACGGATTCGAGTGGACCGGGCACGACGACTTCGCCGGCAACAACGTGCTCTCGATCGCGCTGGAGGTGCCCGACGACATGCTCAGCGCCAGCCCGCAGATCGGGATCTGGGCCTCGATCAGCCTGCGCCGTGACGGCACGCTCGAGCAGATGGACCGGGGCGGAAACCCGACCATCAACCCGTTCATCAACCCCGACGGCGAGAAGGACCTCTACAACTCCCGGCAGCCAGCCGACGACGTCGCCAACTACCTGGGACCGTGGTCCAGGCTGCTGGAAAACGGCGGCTACCCGGCCGATGAGGCCAGGACGGCAGCCCTGACGGTGCTGCCCGACATCCTCCGCTACGACCGCACCCAGCCCGCGCACTACCCCAACGGCCGCGTCCCGACCGACGACGTCTACAGCATGCGCTTCGCCTGGCTCAGCCACGGCAAGGTCCCGCCGACGGGCCTCAAGCCGCACGACGACCTGCTGACCGAGTTCCCCTACCTCGGCCGCCCGAACGACCAGGCCGTGGGTTAAGGAGACCTGCACCCGAAAATGGCTAGGCACAGCACTGGCACCGACTGAGGAGGCGCTCACCATGGAATACCTCGTCGTCATGACCACCCGCGTTCCGGCCGGGACCGCAGCGGAAGCCATCGATGACATCCGTGCCCGCGAGGCCGCGCGCTCGCGTGAACTCGCGGGCCAGGGCCACCTGCTGCGCTTGTGGCGCCCGCCGCTACAGCCGGGCGAATGGCGGAGCCTCGGATTGTTCGCTGCCGACGACGGTGCTGATCTGGAGCGAGTCCTGGCCTCGATGCCGCTGCGGGTCTGGCGGACGGACGAAGTCACCCCGCTCGCCCGCCACCCGAACGACCCGGTGCTAGCGGCCGGTCCGGACGGCACCGAGTTTCTGACCAGCTTCACCGTTACCGTCCCGGACGGCACGCCCGCCCGGACGGTGCAGGACACCAAGGCGCGCGAGGCCCAACGCGCATACGAACTGGCCGGTCAGGGGCACCTGCTGCGGCTGTGGACGCTGCCGGGTGAGGGTCGCTCGCTGGGCCTCTGGCGTGCTCAGGACGCGGCCGAGATGCAAACGATCCTGAAATCGCTCCCGCTGGACGCCTGGATGACTGTAGACACCACGCCGCTCACCCGGCACCCCAGCGACCCGGCGCGGCAGTGACCTGGGCGATGTTCCGCAAACCGCTGCCCTGTACCTGAACTTTCTCTCTTGGAGCACAATCACCAGAACCAGGTGATCGCCGCTCACCGGGCTAGCGCCCAGACTTGGCGTGGATAACGAGCCAGCGGAGGGACGAATGGCGTGAGATCCGTACGCGTGGTAGGACTGGGCGGCTCGCTGCGGGAGATGTCCACCAGCCGGACTGCCCTGGAGGTCGCGATGGAGGGAGCTGCCGCCAGCGGTGCCGATGTCGAGCTGATCTGGGTCCGCGACCTCGGCCTCCCGCTCTATACCGACGAGCATGTACCGCCCGCCGCCGCGCATCGGCTGGCCGGGACGCTGTATGACGCGGACGCGCTGATCTGGTCCAGCCCCACGTACCACGGATCGGTGAGCGGCGCGTTCAAGAATGCGCTGGACTGGCTGATCCTGCTGGCCGAGAACGATCCGCCGTACCTGGCGAACAAGCCGATCGGCCTGGTCACCACCGCGGGCGGGGTGCAGGGGCTGCAGGCCATCAACACGATGGACTTTATCGCCCGGTCCTTGCGTGGCTGGAGCGTGCCGCTCGTCTTGCCGGTAGCCCAGTCGTGGCAGTCATTCGACCCGGAAGGCCACCTTAAGGATGAGGCGATCGCGAGTCAGTTGCGCAGGCTCGGGGCGGAGGTGGTCCGGGCGGCCCGCCAGTTCCAGGCGGACGGCACCTGCGACTACGCCGATAGCGCCGGTGCGGGCGGCCGCGGGTCCGGCTGACGCCGGCAGCGGCGGCCGCCTGGACTCAGCGCTTAGATCTGGCTGATGACATGCGCGAGTATGTCTACCCCTTCGGCTATCGCCTGCTCGCTGGCGGTGGCGTAGCCGAAGATCAGACCACCAGGACCTGGACTGGCGATGCGATACGGCCCGACTGCGTCCATGCCGACGCCAGCCCGCAGGGCTGCCTCGACAACCATGGTCTCGTCGAGGCGCGGCGGCAGCCACGCAACCAGGTGCAGTCCGGCGGAGATACCTGACGGCTCTAGCCAGGGCAGTCGACGGGCCAGCGCCGTCAACAGCGCGTCCCGGCGCCGGCGATAGACCGGGCGCATGTGCCGCAGGTGGCGGTCGAACTCCCCGCGGGAGACGAGATCGGCGAGTGCCAGCTGGTCCAGCGCCGGGGAACCTCTGTCGGCGGCGATCTTCGCCGTGGCCATCGGGCCGGCGAGATGGCTTGGCAGCACGAACCAGCCTAGCCGCAGCCCTGGTGCAAGGGTCTTGCTGGCCGAGCCGGCGTAGACGACATGATTCGGGGCAAGGCCCTGCATGGCGCCGACTGGCGTCCGGTCATAGCGATATTCGGCGTCGTAGTCGTCCTCGATCACTACTGCGCCACGCCGAGCGGCCCAGCCGAGCACGGCAGCCCGGTTCTGCGCCGACAGGACTGAGCCGGTGGGCCACTGATGCGAGGGCGTCAAGACGACGGCGTCGGCATCAGTTTCGCGCAGCACGTCTACCCGGATCCCGTCGCGGTCCACGGGTACTCCGACCACTTCAAGCCCGGCGGCTCGCGCTGCCGGGAGAGCGTCGTCGCCCGATGAGGGATCCTCTAGCGCGAGTCGCTTCGCGCCAGCGCCGCCAGCACCTGGATCAGCAGGGCTATGCCCTGCGCGTATCCGGTGGTGATGACGATGTGATCTGGATCGGCGAGAGTACCGCGGACCCGGTTCAGATAGTCAGCGACCGCCGTTCGAAGCTGCGGCACGCCGCTTCCGGCCAGGTAGCCGAAGACGTCGTTCGGCGCGGCGGCCAGCGCTCCGCGGATCGACCGCAGCCACGCGGCGCGGGGGAAGCTGGACACGTCAGCGCGACCGTAGCTGAGATCGATTCGCGGCGGCTCAGGGCGGGCCAGGCGCAGCGCCGTCGTTGGCGGGGCCGGGCCAGCCGCCACGTGCGTGTACCCGCCTGCCTGGCTGGCCAGATAGCCCTCGGCCTGCAGCTGCTGGTAGGCCTCGACCACAACGCCACGCGACACGCCAAGGTCGGCCGCAAGGACGCGTGAGGGCGGCAGCGATGAGCCACGCGACAGCCTCCCGGCGCGAATCGAGTCGCGGATCGACGTGGCGATCTGCCGGTGCAACGGAGCCCGATCGGCTGCGCTCAAGGTCGACCAGCAAAGCAGAATTGGTCCTGGACTTTAGCCATCGACTGGACCTTATCAACAGGACCGAATCCTGGCAGATTTGATCCGCACCCGCGGACCTGTAGCTCCGCGTCCTGACCTGGACGCGGCCTGGCATAAGCCGACAGCAGGAAGGATCGCGATGAGCGAGTTCACCGTCACCCGCACGTTGAAGGCCCCGCGAGAGAAGGTCTGGCAGGTCCTCACCCAACCCAGCCACTTCGAAGGCTGGCTGCCTGCCAAGCCGGGCACGGCGGTGCTGGACGTGCGGACCGGAGGTTCCTGGCAGGCGACGGTCGTCTCCGCCGAGGGCGAGGAGATCGCGCTGACCGGACGTTACGACGAGGTATCCGAGCCGGACCGCCTGGTGATGACAGTCCCCGGCGATGCGCTCACCGCCATCACGCTGACCACCGCGCACGGACGACACCACGCAGATCGCCTACGCCTTCGACGTCGACGAGTCCATGCACGCCGTTGTTACAGAAAGCGTCGATGACGTCCTCGGCCGGATTTCCGCGGTCCTGGCCGGGATCGCGTAGGAGAGCAGGCCGTGTACGCCGACATCAACGGCTTGAAGATGTTCTACGAGATCCGCGGTGCACCAGGCCCCGGGAAGGTCCCGCTGGTATTGCTGCACGGCGCGATCTCCGCGACCGGCACCTCATTCGGGCCGCTGCCCGGCCTGCTGGCTCAAACGCGGCCAGGTGATCGCCGTGGAGCAGCAAGGCCATGGCCGGACCGCCGACATCGACCGGCCCATGTCAGTCCAGACGATGGCCGATGACACCCTGGCGCTGCTGGCCAGCCTGGGTGTCGAGCGGGCCGACCTGTTCGGCTACAGCCTGGGCGCGGGCATCGCGCTGAACCTCATAACCAGCCGCCCAGCCGTGGTCCGCAAGGCGGTGCTCGCGTCGGTGGCCTATGACATGACCGGCTTCCACCCGGACATGTCCGGAGCGCCAGAACCCGGGGAGTCTGCAGATCCACCTGGACGCGACCTGCAGATGCCGTTCGAGCAGGAATACCGCGCGCTGGCTCCAGACCCGGCAAACTGGCCTGTCCTGCTCGCCAAGGTCCAGGCGATGGAAATGCCCGCGATCACCCCGCAGGCCATCTCCGCGATCAACGTCCCCATCCTGCTGATCATCGGCGACAGCGACATCGTCACAGCAGAGCACGCGGTGGCGATGTTCCGGCTGCTGGGAGGAGGAGTGCTGGGCGACCTGACGCCCATGCCCGCCGTCAGCTCGCCGTCCTGCCGGGCACCTCGCACATCGGGGTCACCGGCCGCAGCGACATGCTGATGACGATGATCCCGCGCTTCCTGGACGCACCGTGAGCGCCCTCACCCGGTCGCAATACCTGCCACTCGCTGCGGCTGTCAGACCAGCCTTTACGGCGGAGGACTGATATAGGCGGCGAGGCGGGCGACGCCCTCGTCGTCGATGGAGGCTCGCAGGACCGCGTCGGCCGCCGCGAGCTGGTCCGCCGCGACCCGAGCCGCCACGGCACGATTGAGCTCGGCGATGACCTCGGTGATCGCGTCGGCGTAGGCGCGGCCGGCTGACGTAAGGAACACGTTCAACTTGCGCGCGTCGTCGGCATCAGCCTGCGTACTCGCGTAACCCCGCTCCTCCAGCCCGCGCACGACCTTGCGCGCGGCCTGCCGGGTCACGCCCATTGGCACACCCAGCTCACCCACCGAGGCAGGACCACGTCGCAGCCGTCGCAGCGTGGCCGCATCGGTGAGCCGATAGTCGGCGAACCCGCGGTTCTCTAGCTCGGCCGCCATCCGGTGGACCCAGCTCTGGCGGGCGAGCGCGAGCAGGTCGCCGAAACGATAGGGATTTGCATCCGTGGTCACTGAGGCCTAGCCTACAGGTATGCAACCAGGTTGCGTACATACCCGGCCGGGCGGCCAGCTAATCGCAGCTACCGCGGCAGCACTGCTCCTCGCCGCCGCGATCGCCGGCTGCGGCAACCACGGAGCGGCAACTAATGCGGGCACGCTGCGAGCCGTGACGGGAACCTCGGGCTGCGGCCACCGCGAGGCCAGCGGGTCGCTGCGATACACCCTCACGGTCAGCGGTCACCTGCGCACGGTGATCGTCCACATCCCGGCCAGCTACACCAGCAAGAGCAGGCTTGCGCTGGTCCTCAACCTGCACGGCAGCGGGAGCACAGCCAGCGCAGAGGAGATGTTCAGCGGCACCGACGCGACTGCCAACGCGGACCATTTCATCGTCGCCTACCCGCAGGCGCTGATCGCGGATGGGACCGGCTACGACTGGAACGTCCCCGGCGTGCCCCTGTACAGCGGGAAGTACCCGCCCGCCGGCGCGCCGAGTGACGTGACGTTCCTGACCACCCTGGTTCGCGACCTCGAGGGCCGGTACTGCATCGACCTGAGCCGGATCTACGCGACCGGCGTTTCCGGCGGCGGTCGGATGGCCAGTCAGCTCGGCTGCGACGCCAGCAGCGTCTTCGCCGCGATCGCCCCGGTCGCGGGCCTGCGCTATCCGAGCCTGTGCCCGGCTTCCCGGCCGGTTCCGGTCATCGCCTTCCACGGCACTGCGGACTTCATCGACCCGTTTGACGGGTTCGGCAGCGGCTACTGGACCTACTCGGTACCGGCGGCCGCTCAAATGTGGGCCAGCCACGACCACTGCGCCGCGAGCTCGCAATCCACCTCCGGTCGCGGCTACCGCCTGACCCGCTACACCGGCTGCTCCGGCAGCGCACAGGTCGAGCTGTATGCGATCACCGGTGAAGGCCACGAATGGCCGGGCGGGCCGGCGATGCCCTCAGCCGTTACCGGCGTCCTCGGCCCGCAGAGCGACGCGGTGAGCGCCAACGCAGTGATGTGGGACTTCTTCCAAGCTCACCCGCTGAGTTAGCCGGTTTGCCGGACCGCGGTGCGAGCGGTCCGGCCACATCGCAAAGTAAAGCCGCTCGCCTCTGTCGAAATGCAGGGCTCCGGCACGGCGGAGACTGACAGGCCCGGCAACCTGCGCTCCTCCTGCATCGCGCCGACCACGCTGGCCGGCAGTTCCTGGATCGACGGTAACGCGCGCGCAAGCGAGTACCGCCGCCCGGAGGCCTATAACCTTGGGCGCTCGCCCGTGCTCCTAGCTCGTCAGGCGAACCGCGTACGCGCTAGAGGCCATCCAGAACGGCGTTCATCAGGGCGGCCGAGCTGGCGGGGGTGAGGGACATCTGGCTCAGGCGATCGAAGTACTGGTGGTACCTACGGGTGCCGGCGGCTTCGTCAATGGAGGTCGAGCTCACCTGGCCATGCACGAACGCGAAATCGCCGTCGGCCGGGTCGGAGAAGGACAGCAGCACGAACAGCCGCCCGATCGACGGGCAGGCACCGGCGCTGAAAGGCAGCACCCGGAGGACCACGTTCGGCGCCTGCATAGCCGCGAGCAGATGCTTCAGTTGCGCGCGCATGACACCGGGTCCGCCGACCTGCCGCCGGATCGCTGCCTCATCCACGACGGCCATGACTGTCGCCGGCAAGCGGCGGGTCAGGACCGACTGCCGGCTCCGTGTGATCCGGACCAGGCGGGCCACCTCTGGACCGGGGAGCCCGAGCATTCCGGCGTCGATGATGGCCTGGGCATAGTCCGGGATCTGCAGCAAGCCCGGGATTACTCCGACCTCGAAGATCCTGAGCTGCGCCGCGGCGCTTGGTCAAGCCCTAGGAACCGGAGCTGCTCGGGCTGCAGAATGTCGGCGTACGCCTCCCACCAGCCCTTCCTGCGTGACTCACGCGCGAGCTGCGTCAGTTGGTCTTGCTCGTCGGGAGTCAGTCCGTAAAGCCGCGCCAGGTCGCGTGCGTCTCTCGGCGCGATTGGGACTCCGCCCGTCTCCAGACGGCTGATCTTCGACGCGGAGCAATCCATCTTCTCGGCGACTTCGGCGCACGTCAGTCCGGCCAGCACGCGCTGCCGATGTAGTTCCAGCGCGAGCCGCCGACGGCGCAGCACAGGCATAGTAACTACCGCTCCTAGGCCGCTCTTTGGCCCAGCGTTCAGTGTTCCAGCGAATTGTCATTGCCGTAACCCTCATGCCGCCGCTCTCATCCTGTGCCAGCAGGGGATGGAAGCCGCAACTGCGGCAGCTGCCGGAGCTGAGCTGGACTTGTGAACGCCCGCTCGCAGACATCGCAGGCGCAGACTGCATCTTCCTAGCCGCCGACCGCCGTCGGCTAACCAGCGGCGAACGAATATGGACAACTCGCGCATTCTTCGAGTGCCGCCAGCCACTCAGGCGGCCGTGCTGTTCGCCGGCAGGCAGCAGCGCCATACCCGCGCTGACCCCCCGGCGCGGGTGACGACACCGTGGGCCAGCACTGACAGCCTCGAACAAGGCGGGCGGCCAGCTGACGGTCGGCGCACAACGAAGATGCCAGGCAAACAGGCCCGGCGACAAGTCACGGAGGTTGGCATGTCCGAATCAGGCAGCACATTCGTTCTGGTAGCGACATACCCGGACGAGATCGCGGCACGGGAGGACTACCAGGTCGTTAAGGACGCACACTCGGCGGGCCTGGTTGGCTTCTACGATGCGGCTGTCATCACTAAGGACGTCACCGGCAAGGTGCACGAGAACAAGGACGAGACAGCTACCCGCCACGGTGCCTGGTGGGGCATCGCTGCCGGCGCTGCCGTCGGAGTTATCTTCCCGCCCGCGATCCTCGGTGCCGCAGCGGCCGGCGGCGTGGTCGGCGGCGTCAGCGGCCATCTGGCCAAGGGGATGTCACGTTCGGAGGCCAAGGCACTCGGCGACTTCATCGACCCGGGCCAGGCGGGTCTCGTGGTGGTCGGGGAGAGCAAGCTGGAAGACGCTATCAAGCGCGCCGTGACCAGGGCGGAGAAGCAAACCGCCAAGCAGCTTGACGTGAGCCCGAAGGACGTCGACCGTACCCTGCAGGAAGCCGTCAGAGAGATGTAACCGCCACGTCACATCAAAGTTCGATCAACGCCGAGAGGTGCACAGACTGCTCCTCGTGGTGCCCGGAATGCGCAGAATGCACGTGGCGGTGGCAGGACTCGTTTCATGAGGCGTTCCACGCACGGCGATCGGGCATCACGCCCCTGATCGCTGTGCGTAAGCAGTGGCGAGCCCACTGTGGCTCTAGGAACTGGCAGAACAATCCTCCGGTAGCGACCTGGCAGGAGTCCCCGGCGGCGTCCACCTGATTGGAGGCGCTGCAGCTTAGACTGCGGGCATGAGTACGAACGCTCCAGCTGGCGACCAGGCCGACGGACCCGATGACGTCCAGGCGCTGCCTGAGCATCTTGCCAGCCTGGTCGGCTCCCTGCGGGGTCCCGCGGACCAACCACGACAAGTACCTGAGCTACACGGACCGTGACCAGTCAGACGGCGCAGCATCGGCATGATCTTGTGCGACACGGGGCCACTAGTCGCGGCTAGTATTGGATATCCGGCCGCCTACGAAAGGTGCCCGGTCATGGCTATCAAGGTCTACCTGGGCGGTGCCCCGGCAGCGCGCAGCGAGATGACCTACGAGGACGCGGACGCCTTCAGCGTCACCGCGGGTGGTTTCTTGCTCATTCAGCGGCAGCACTCGGGAGAGCAGAAGGATCTGGCGGTGTTCGCGCCCTCCGCGTGGCTGCATGCGGAGGTCGTGCGGGAGCCGGCGTCTGGGTTCGCAGTGACCTGCTCGGCAGTCCAGCCCGTCACGCAGACTGTCGCCGCGTGCGGTTTCGGCTGCTGCTGGTCAGCTGCCCCTGCGATCGCGGTTGCCCGGCCTATGCCTCGAGCTGCGAGCCCGGGCTCATCGCTCCCATCCCTTCCCGGCGGCGCAGGTGGCCCAGCCTGCGACGAGGTAGCCGGGGTGCACTACCGGCTAGAGGTCCGGCTCACACCCGCCGATGTCGGCCACCGGGTCGTGATCCGGTGGCGCCGGCCCGCGGGAGGTGGCGGCGAGGTGGTCACCGACATCCTCGGCATTCTTGAGGAGGCTGACGCCGGATCCTTCGCAGTGCGCACCTCTGACGGAGAGTTGGTCGTTGTCCCGGCCGGACGCGCCCTCGCCGGAAAGGTCGTGCCGCCGCCGCCAGCCCGGCGCCGCAGCGCGGGACCAGCGCCTCGCTGAGACGGTGCGGAGGCCATGCGGGCTTCGGCGATCGCAGCGGGCTTCACCCTCCAGGTATGGCCGGGTGGGAGCGCGTGACGGGCGATGTCCGGACTGCCCGGCGAGGAGCCGCCGGTCCCGTTCCTGTCGCTCCCGCCAGAACGGTCACTCCCCCGGTCACCAGCAAAGAGTTGAACGTGAGTTCGACATTGCAGGCCGGGACAAGCTGACTCCGAGCTAGAGATCGTGATGACGGCCCGGCAGGCGAACCCCGCGGAGGCCAGGGTTACGCTGGTGAGGATGGCAACCTTCGGAGCGGGGAGGCTGGCGATGACGGGAGGGAAGGTCCGGGTACGGCGGGTATACGACGAGCCGCAGCGCGGTGACGGCACCCGGGTGCTGGTCGACCGCATCTGGCCGAGGGGACTGACCAAGGCCAAGGCAGCCCTCGACGAATGGTGCAAGGACGTCGCGCCGTCCGGCGAGCTGCGCAAGTGGTACAGCCACGACCCGGACCGGTTCGCGGACTTCGGCCGCCGCTACCAGGCGGAGCTGCAAGATCCCCAGCGGGCCGAAGCACTGGCGCACCTGCGCGAGCTTGCGAAGGGCCGCCAGCTGACGCTGCTCACCGCGACCAGGCAACCCGATATCAGCGAAGCCGCCGTGCTCGCCGAACTGCTGCGCAGCTGAAAATGGACGGCGGTCTTCCGCAGCCAGGACTCGGCCCGGCCGGCATGCCGGGGCCGCCGCACTCACCGCAGGTGACGCTGCGCTTTCTGTCCAGCCGCATCCGCCTAGCCAGGTCCGGCACGGCTGCCGCTCGAACTCCCCCATCCCCGTAGCAGGGCGCCTGGCCGGGTCGTGTGTGACGATCGGCACGGTGGCGCCGAGCTAAGCGTTGGCCGTCTGCAGGCAGTCCATGACAGCAGCGGTCACGACATCCCCACGACGGTGCGGCACCGATGTCACCAGCCTGTGCGCCGGCTGTCACAACCATGTAACAAGCGCCGCCGGCTCGTGCCGTCACGGCATGAGCCGCCGGCTGACCCGTCGAGGAAAGCCATCCTCGCGCAGGCCGCGTCTCGGGCAGCGCGAGCCCGTCGAAGAAGGCGAGGATGTGCCGGGCAACATCGGCGTGTGCGACGTCGGTCGCGAACTCCCCGTTGGCGAGGCCGGCCGTGATGCTCTCGGCGATGAGCTGACGCCACCGGGTGTAGTCGTGCATTACCTGGGCCGCGCGGTCGTGCAGCGCAGATCGGCTGTCGCCATCCTGCGCGCCTTCCTTCCAGATCACGTGCCGCTTCCACGCGGTATATACACGCCCGCGGCGCGAATTGGGCGGCTCGCGGGCGCCCAGTTTCCCGGCACCGCGGTGTATCCATCACCGACCGCACGAATGATCCGAGCGCGGCCGCGTCGGCGGGGATCGGCCTGGCGCTGGCGTCCCTGCTCCCCGGCCGGCCGCGGAAGCCAGTGCTCGAGCTGCCAAGAGCCGGACCTGGCGGCCGACGACGCCGCTGCAGGAGACGTGGTGATCAGGTCAGGAACGAAATGAGCGAACAGCGCACCGATTCTTACTGCCAATGCCGCCTACTGCGGCGACAGCTGACACCAATCAGAAGGACGAGCAGGCCATGACCATCTCCGAATACCTCATGAAAGCCGTCCAGGATGACGCCCGGCGAGCCGGCGAACGAGACCGGCTACTCCTCGAGGCACGGCGGGCTCGCAGGGCGCGCCGCCAGCGTCAGGTTCCCGCTGCTCCAGCGAGGCACCGAACCGAACTGGGAAAGATCGTCGTGCGCGAGTTCGAGGTTGGCCTTGACATGGGCAGGTTCAACTGCCGAGGCATCAGCACCCGGTCTCCGGCAGACGGCGGCGCCCGGGAACGCGCACTTGGCGCCCAGCACCGAGCATGGGCGGTCCGCGTCTCCGACCGGTGGCCACGCACCGGAGCCCTCCTGCGCCGGATAGCAGACCAGTCTGACGATTGGGCGCGCCGGCCGGACGACCAAAGCGGGCGCTTCGGCGACGACGGCTCGTGAGGCGGCGTCCGCCCAACACAACAAGGCAATCTGCAGTGGCCGTTCGCCGCAGATCGCTACCGCAGTGCGACCCGTTGCCGGACCGGTTGGCCAGCGCTCGGTGCCACGCCGCGCTCCCCGGCCGTCCCCGGCAGCAGGCTCGCGAGCACCGGGCCGGCCAGCCGATGGCGCACCTGCCCGCCTGCACGGGCACCTAAAGATCGCTGCCCGGCTGTCGCGGGCTCGGCGGCCCGGCGGACCTGCCGCATCAGCGGCGGGCGGTGCCGTTGCCGGTGCTGGGCGGCGGTGCGGATGACGGCGGCGGCGGCTAGCTGGCACACTAGGCGCACGGGTCAAGAAGAGGCCATGAGGCGGTAGTTACGTGCCCATGTTGCACCGTCGGCGGCTGGCGCGAGAGCTTCATCAGCTCCGCGTCAGGGCCGGGCTGACAGTTGCTGAACTGGCGCAGGAGATGGACTGCTCCGCGTCGAAGATCAACCGTATGGAGACCGGGAACTTCCCGATCGCGCCGGGGGATGCGCGTGAGCTGGCGCGGATCTATGGCCTTGGCGCCGAGCAGCAAAACCAGCTAACCGAGCTGGCCCGGGCGTCCCGCCGGAAGGGCTGGTGGGACGCTTACTCCGACGTCCTGCCACCTGGGCGCGTCCGGTACCTGGGGCTGGAAAGCGCGGCGGCGCAGATCAGAATCTACGACATCGGCGCGCTGCCCGGCTTGCTGCAGGCCCCGGCCTACGCCCGGGCCATAACTGACGCTGGGATGCCCGGCGCTCCCGCAGCGGAGGCGGCCCGGCTGGTCCGGATGCAACTGAGCCGCCAGTTAGTCCTGACCGGGCCCCATCCGGCTGCCGTCGCCGTCGTCGTGGACGAGGCGGCGATCCGCCGCCAAGTCGGCGGACCGGAGGTCATGCGATCGCAACTGAGGCATCTGCTGGCGGTTCCGCCGAACCTGGTCGTCCAGATCCTGCCGTTCAGCGCCGGAGCCGGCCCATCCATCGGGCGACCGTTCGTCCTGCTGTCGTTCTCCAACCCCGCCGACGACGACCTTGCGTTCGTGCGCCACCAGGCGACATCGACCTGTATCGACGAAGCCGACAAGACCGGCCAATACCGCCAGTTCTTCGATCGGCTCAGCCAGATGGCGCTTAGTCCCGGCGCTTCGGCTGCGCTGGTCAGCTCCATCCTGGACGAGCTTTAGCTGCGCAAAGGTCAGCAGCGTGTTCGACTGCTCAGGTCCTGAAGCGCAGACAACCGTCGCGCTGGCTGACAGCAGCGGCGCTACGAAAGGCCTGCTTCACCGCGATGCCGCTGAATCGTCACGAGCTGAAGGCGGACGTCGGTGAGCTCAAGGGTGGCGTCGGCGTCCTCAAGGCCGATGTGGGCGCGCTTCGCGCACCGGTCGGCGCACCCGCGGAACAGGCAGCCGCGAACCGCGCGATCTCGTCCTCCTCGGCCGCGCTCTGCGTGGAGGCGGGCACCTACGCCGATCAAGCCAGCAGCAGTCAGGGCCTGCTGGTGACCACGCAGGACGGCGGCGGAGGCGCCGCTACCTCCGGCGCGGCCGGGCCCGCCGGGCGTCAGGGTCACGCCGTGGCGTGTCCGGCCGGGCCCTCGGTGACTTCACCGATACCGGCGGCCAGGCTCAGATCGTGCTGCTGATCGGCTCCGGGCACACATGGAAAGCGGCCGCGGAGCGATGCCCGCGAACGCCAGGGCGGTCGGCAGCCAGGCCCAGGGCCCGCTCAGGCCGCCGTCTCTGGCCTCGATCAGCGGCCCGGCCTTCTCCCGCCTGCGTCGGGGTCGCAGCTGCCGACGCGCGCGGCCGCCACCGACGCATTGCTGATCACTGGCCGGCCTGAGCGGCCGCTCCGGTGGCGGCATCCCGTGGCCCGGGACCGGTCAGGCCGGGGAACCGGACATGGATCTCCAGACCGCCGTCCTCCGGCACCCAGACCAAGACCCCCGCGCCGTGGGCAAGAGCGATGGCGCCGACGATTGACAGACCAAGGCCGGGGCTGTCGCCGGCGGCGGTGCGGGTCGCGCCGCGATGCCTGAACGGCTCAAACAAGCCGGGCACTTCGCCAGGCTGGATCACCGCCCCGGTGTTGGTCACCGAGAGAACGGCCTCGCCGGATGCTGCCGTCGTGCGTACCGTGACGTGACCGCCGGGATTGTTATGCCGAATCGCATTGTCAAGCAAGTTCGTGACCAGCCGCTCCGCCAGCCGCGCGTCTCCCGCGAAGACGGCCGGGCTGGCGACCACCGTGAGCTGGATGTCGCGTTGCCACGCATCCGCGGACCGGGACATGACGGTCTCCTGGACCAGCCCGGCCAGGTCGACCGGCTCGAGCTGATCCAGCCCGCGCTGGCTGCGGGCCAGCGTCAGCAGCCCCTCGATCAGCCGTTCCTGCTGTTGCCCGGCCGCAAGTACCCGCCGGCATGCGGCTTCGAGCGAGGCGACCGTGCGGTCGGGGTCGGCCAGCGCGACCTCGACAAGAGTCCGCTGGCGGGCCAGCGGCGTACGCAGCTCGTGCGAGGCGTTGGCGACAAACTGACGCTGGGCCGCAAACGAAGATTCCAGCCGGGCCAGCAGCCCGTCCATGGTGTCGCCGAGTTCCTTGAGCTCGTCGTCGGGCCGGCTGAGCGCGAGGCGCTCATGCAGGTTGCTGGCCGAGATGTTCCTGGCCGCCCTCGTAATCGTGCGCAGCGGGCTCAGCACCCGGCCGGATACCAGCCAGCCGAGGCCGAGCGCGGCCAGCGTCATCACCGCCAGCGCGATGCCGGAGCCGATGAGCAGTGACTTCAGGTAGTCGTCGCGCTGGGCGGCGACCTGACGCTGGAGGCTGAGCGTCTGGGACCTGAAGTAGTCGGCACACTGGCCGAGCTGAGAGGGGTCCGGGACCGGCCCGACGGTAGCGGTGTAGCACAACGTCGGGCCCGCCGGGCTGGCCGTTCCCGCCGCGCCTGACCCGGCGATGACCTGCCCGGCGCCTCCCAGGACGGCCCGGCCGCTGCCTTTCACCATCACGGCGGGGCTCACGTAGTTTTCGACCAGCACGTAGGTGATGGTCAGCAGCCCGGCGCCGGATAGCAGGAACAGCACGGCATAGATCGCGGTCAGTCGGAGCCTGATGGTGCGCCGCGGCAGCCGCCCGAGCCCGCGCAGGCGCGCCAGCCGGGAGGTCACACCGGGACCCGGTACGCCGGCCTGCGCCACGGTCTCGATGACCGGCGGCTCGCCGAGCTTGCGCCGGAGCCTGCTCATCGTCACCTTGACCGCCGAGCTGAACGGATCGGCCATCTCGTCCCACACGCGCTCCAGCAATTCCTCGGCTGACACCACCCGGCCCTGGGACGAGAGCAGCAGTTCGAGCACGCCGAACTCCTTAGGGCCGAGGTCGAGCTGATGGTCGCCGCGGCTGGCGCGGCGCCGGGCCGGGTCAACCGAAACGTCTCCGGTGGTCAGAACCGGTGGCACCGCCGGCTGGGCCCGTCGCACCAGGGCCCGGATCCGGGCCACTAGCTCAACGAACGCGAACGGCTTGGGCAGGTAGTCGTCCGCGCCCAGGCTCAGCCCGTCGACCCGGTCCTCGACCGTCGCGGCCGCCGTCAGCATCAGCACGCGGCTGCGGCACCCCGCCGCCATCAGCTCGGCGCAGACCTCGTCACCATGCCGGCCGGGCAGATCCCGGTCGAGGACGATTACGTCGTAGGCGGTAAACAGCGCTCGTTCCAGTCCGCTGGCCCCGTCGGGCGCGACATCCACGGCGAGCCGCTCCCGCCGCAGGCCGACGGCGATGGCATCTGCCAGCTCCGCGTCGTCCTCGACCAGCAGGACCCGCACCGGTGCTCCCTCCCGCGCTCCGACCGCGCGGGCAGCAGGCGGGCCGCTCACGTCCGGGCCGTTCACCACCACGGGTAGCACCTCAATCCGAAGGTTTGCTTAGGGCTGGCCGGCTGGATCCTGCAGGATGAGGACCCTCGCGATGCCGTCCACAATCTGGATCCGGGCCGCGACGACGTCGCCTGTGCGCACCGAGGCCAGGGTGCGCACTGATCCGGTGAACCGCGTGGAGCTCGTGACCGCCGCCCTGACCGCCTGCTGCATCGGGCCGCCCGCGAACGTGATGGTGCCAGGGCCGACCGCCGTTACCTTGGCGATCAGCTCCATCTCCGTGGCGATGCCCTGACTCCCGCCGGGGCCAACCCGGCCACCGCTCTGCCCGGCCGGGCCCCCGCCCTGGCCGGACGCCTGACCCGTGCCCGCTGACGCGGCGGCGGGCGGCGTCGCGCCCGCTTGAGCGTTCCGGTACACGAGCACCGCTCCGGCACCGAGCCCGAACGCGACGACCACCGTTACCGACAACCCCAGTAGCCTGCGCCGGCGCTCGCGTCCGCTGGCGGCATATGCGGGCGGCGGCGGGGCGGCCCACTGCACGGGAACGAGGCGATCCCGGCCGACTCCGGCCTCCAGGGACGGGGGTCGACCGGCCTCGTCGGGCCGGTTGCCCCGGGCAGCGTTGTCGTCATCATCATCGTCTGGCCACAGAAAGTCCGGATACTCGTCGTCCGGCTGATCCGGCCAGCGGTCCTGTGTGGTGCCCCGCGTCATCTCGGTGCCTCCCATCTGGCGCTAGTGCGTCGTGGCGACACTCCCGCCCGCGCGGTTGCGCCGCGGTAACGCCGCGTGCAACCGCGGTGCAACCGGCCACCGGCTACTCCTTGTGCTCAGCCGATCCGAACAGGAGCACTCACATGTCTGCTGATACCGAGGTCCAGGCAGTGCCAGCCGGTAATCGGTCCTCGCCCGCCGGAGGCCGATCGTTCTTCCTGAGATACCTGGGCCGCGAGCTGGGCCGGCGGGCCAGGCAGGCCACCGTCATCGCGCTCGGGCTAGCGCTGGGCATCGGCCTGGTGATCACCGTGTCTGCAGCCGCCGCCGGGGTAAAGAACGCCCAGGCCAGCGTGCTGCACTCGCTGTACGGCGTGGGCACGGACCTCACGGTCACGCAGACGCCCAAGGCCGGATCTGGCCTGCCAGGCGACAAGGGCGGCGGCCGCATCCAGATCCAGGGCGGACCCGGCAGCAAACCCTCGGTCTGCGTCAACGGCAAGTGCAGCTCGGGTAACCAGACGCTGGACAACCTCCTATCCGGCGGCAACGGCGCGATCAGCTACTCGGAGATCGCCAAGATCGCAAAGCTGGCAAACGTCAAGGCCGCGGCCGGCGGGCTCGCCCTGACCGACAACCGGGTCACCATCAGCTCTACCAACTTCTCGCCGCCGACCCAGTTCACCGTCCAGGGCGTGGACCTGGCCCACGAGAACCTGGGCCCGCTGAGCTCGGCCGCGCTGAGCTCGGGCCGCACGCTCCGCTCTAAAGACGCCAGCTCCGATGTCGCGCTCGTCGACGCCAACTATGCGACCGCGAACAAGATCAAGGTCGGCTCGGATGTCACGGTTGCAAAGCACAAGTTCAAGGTGATCGGCATCGTCAGCCAGCCCGAGGCGGGCAGCCCGCCCAACGTCTATGTCCCGCTGGCGGCGGCCCAGGCGCTGGGCACGCAGGGCCCGGCCGGCAAGACCCTCAAGGGCTACGTCAACACGATCTACGTCACCACGGCCAGCACCGCGGACATCGCCACCGTGCAGAGGGAGATCAAGGCGCTGCTGCCCAGCGCGACGGTGACCACTGCGTCCAGCCTGGCCGGCGAGATCAACGGCTCGCTCGGCAGCGCGGCCAAGCTCGCCGGCGACCTCGGCACGTGGCTGTCGATCCTCGTGCTGATCGCGGCGTTCGCGGTCGCCGGGCTCCTGACGATGTCGGCCGTGTCCCGGCGGGCCAGGGAGTTCGGCACGCTCAAGGCCATCGGCTGGCGCAGCCGCCGGATCATCGGCCAGGTCATGGGTGAGTCGGTGGCCACCGGCCTGATCGGCGGCGCTATCGGCATCGGCCTCGGCTTCGCCGGCGCGGCGATCATCGGCAAGGTCGCGCCGAAGCTGACCGCGGTCATCCCCACCAACACCGGCCTGCACTTCGCTCAGCAGTCCAGCGGCGGCGCCGCCCCGGTCGCCGTTGGCCCCGGCGGAGCTCTGGGAAGCACGACCCAGAACATTCCCGTGCACTGGTCCGCCACGGTAACCCTCAGCGTCATCGCGCTGGCCGTGCTGCTTGCCGTCGTCGGCGGCCTGCTGTCCGGCGCTCTCGGCAGCTGGCGGATCACCCAGCTCCGGCCGGCCGAGGCGCTGGCCCGAGTCGACTGAGTCGCCGCACCGGACTGAAAGGACTGTTTTCGATGTACACGCTCACCGACGTCACCCGGCTTTACCAGAAGGGCCGGCACACCGTTCCGGCCGTCAGGGACGTGAACCTCACGATCCCCGACGGCGACTGGCTCGCCGTCCAGGGCCGCACCGGCCACGGCAAGACCACGCTGCTGCAACTGCTCGGCGGCCTCGACCACCCCACGTCGGGCAGCATCGAACTGGACGGGCAGGACCTGACTCGACTGCGCGAAACCCAGGTCACCCGCGTGCGGGCGGCCTCTATCGGGTTCGTGTTCCAGACCTTCAACCTGGTTCAGACTCTGACCGCAGCCGACAACGTGGAGGCGGCGCTGATTCCGCTCGGCCTCGGCTGGTCGGAGCGGCGCCGCCGCACGACCGAAGCGCTGGACAGCGTCGGGCTGTCGGACCGGGCCCGGCACCTGCCATCCGAACTCTCGGGCGGACAGCAGCAGCGCGTCGCGATCGCCAGGGCACTGGTCAAGGACCCGAAGGTCCTGCTGGCCGACGAGCCGACCGGCAACCTGGACGAGGACACCCGCGAGGACATCATGGCGCTGCTGGAGACGCTCTGGCGCACTCGCGGGCTCACGATGGTCCTGGTCACGCACGAGACGGCAATAGCCCGTCGGGCGCTGCGGGTGGCGACAATGAGCAAAGGCCGGCTCATGGTCCGGTCGTCCCTGCAGGCGGCGGCCGACGACCGGGCCAGCCCGCCGGGGCCGGAGTCGCCTCAGCCGGTCTGAGCGGCGAACCAGCCGCTCGTCGCGGAGTTCACCTCAAGGGCGTTCACCGACCGGGGCCCGCGCCACCGGCCTGCCGGTCTCGATGGGCTCCGTCGGCAGTCGTGGGCAACGGCCGCGCGCTCGCTGGCGAATGGCAGCGGGATCCCGCCGGTGAAGGTGCCGGCTTACGCCAGCCGGATCTGCTGTCGCCTGCCGTAGCTGCTGATCACCAGCCCGGCGCAGACCGCGACGACCGATCAGCATAGAGAAGCGCTACGACCGATCAGGCTGGCCGGGCGGCCGACGTTCGGCGAACCTTGCGCACCTCGACTGACCCGAGCGCGGGCAGGATTGTCCTGCGGATGTATCCGTCGTAGGTGTCGCGGGTGGACGCCGGCAGCTGCTCTATGTGACCAGAAGGGGACGTTGCCATGCATTCAACGCTAGCCCCAGCCACTGACACGTTCCACGAACCGTTCCACGCGACTGGCTGTGCTAACACCTGCTTGGGAAGAAACCCCAGTTCAGGACGGGTGCGCCGCCAGGGACTTGAACCCCGAACCCGCGGATTAAGAGTCCGCTGCTCTGCCAATTGAGCTAGCGGCGCTTGAGACGGTGCGATCGTAGCGCAACTTACCAAGGCGAGCGAATCACTCGGGCCTCCGGGCCGGCCGCGAGCCAAACCGGGGCGAGCCGACCTGCGATCTACCCGCCCAGGAACCGGTCCATGAAGCTCGCCGCGCGAGCGGGCCGCCCGGTCTTGGCCTCAGTCCGGTCGGCCATGCTCATGACCTGCAGGCCCGCGTTCAGGCCCAGCCAGCGCAGCGGCTCTGGTTCCCAGCTGGGCGAGCGGTGCCCGACCCACGGCAGCCTGGTGATCTCGGTGTCGGCGCCGGTGATCAGGTCGGCCAGCGTCCGGCCCGCGAGGTTCGTGGTCGACAGTCCGTCGCCGACGTAGCCGCCCGCCCAGCCGATGCCGGTCTCCCGGTCCAGTCCCACCGAGGCGCACCAGTCTCGCGGAATCCCGATCGGCCCGCCCCAGGTGTGCGTGACCGCGACGTCGCCCAGCACCGGGAACAGCTCCGCCAGCGTCCGGCGCAACTCGGCGAACACGGCCGGCACCCGGTCGAACGCCGGCCGCACCGCCGACCCCAGGTGATATGGCGCGCCGCGGCCGCCGAACGCGAACCGGCCGTCCGCGGTCCGCTGGCCGTAGATGATCAGGTGCCGCAGGTCGCCGAACGTCGGCCGCCCGGCCAGCCCGATCTGGTCCCAGACCGCCTCCGGCAGCGGCTCGGTCGCGATCATCAGCGAGTAGACCGGCGCCACCGCGCGGCGGAAGCCCGGCAGCCCGGGCGTGTACCCCTCCGTCGCCCGGACCACGTACCGGGCCGTCACCGTGCCCCGGCTGGTGACGAGCCGGCCGGGGTGGAGCTCGCGGACCGCCGTGCCCTCATAGATGCTGACGCCGGCCCGGCGCAGCACGTCCGCGAGGCCGCGGGCCAGCCGGGCCGGATGGATCGCGGCGCAGTGCGGCGTGTACGTGCCGCCGAGCACGTTCGTCGCGGCGGCCATCTCGCGAGCCTCCCCGGCTGTCAGCAGCCGCAGGTCCTCCTCGCCGAAGCCGAACTCGCGTGCCTCGGCGACCTCCTCGCGGGCGCGCTCGCAGCTGCACGGGCGACCGGGCCAGCATCGACCGTGCCGCCCTTGGCCCAGTGGCAGTCGATGCCTTCGGCCGCGGCCACCCGCCCCACTTCGTCGACGGTGTCGTGCATCGCCCGCTGCATGCCGATGGCCCCGGCGCGGTCCGCCATCCGCTGGAGCTTGGCTAGCGAGGCGGGAAACAGGGCGGAGCACCAGCCCCCGTTCCGGCCCGAAGCGCCGTAACCGGCGATCTCCCGCTCGCACACGACGATCCGCAGCGCGGGATCGGCCTGGTGCAGGTAGTACGCGGTCCACATGCCCGTGAAGCCGGCCCCGACGATCGCGACGTCGGCCTCGGTGTCGCCAGGCAGCGGATCGCCCGGCGTGAGCGTGCCGGGCACCGAGTCGTGCCAGAAAGACAACTGCCGGTACCGGTCTGCAGGAGCCATGGGCTACATCGTGGCAGGCCGCGAGGCCGCATCCGGCATCGGGCATGCTTGGAGCCATGACCGCTGACGAGTCCGCTTCCGGCGTCGTGCCGCCGCCGCGTAATCCCGCCGATCCCTACCGGATTTGCATGGTCTGCCTCGGCAACATCTGCCGGTCGCCGACGGCGGAAGTCGTGCTCCGCGAGAAGCTGCGGGCGGCTGGCCTCGACGGCAAGGTCATCGTCGACAGCGCGGGCATGGGGGACTGGCACCTCGACGAGCCGATGCACCCGGAGGCCAGGGCGGAGCTCGCCAAGCACGGCCTCGACGCGACCGGCCACCGCGCGCGTCAGATGGAGCGGTCCTGGCTGCCCGGCTACGACCTCGCTGCTGGCCATGGACCGGCGCAACCTCGCGGGGCTGCAGCGGCTGGCCGATGACCAGGACGGGCTTGCCGGCCGGATCCAGCTCATGCTGTCGTTCGATCCCGAGTCCGCGCCGGGCGCCGAGGTGCCCGATCCGTACGAGGGCAAGCCGGAGGACTTCGTCCGGGTCTACAAGCTGGTGTCGGCCGCCGCCGACGGTGTCGCCCGGCAGCTCGCCGGAATTCTCTGACGTCGCGGCCCGGCGGTGAGTCCCGACGAGCCCCGCTTCCCGCACGCTCTGGATTTTGAGGTAACGCAGGCGCGTCGTATCGGCGGGCAGCATGGAGTCGATCAGTTCCGGCTGCGGACGGCCGCAGGCCGGGTTGCGTTCGCCAAGGTCGCCGGCCCCGGCGCGGACGCCGGGTTCGCGGCCGAAGCCGCCGGGCTGCGCTGGCTGCGGGCCGCGGCCGCGGTGCCGGTGCCCGAGGTCGCTCGCCGTCACCGAGTCGGCGCTGGTCATCGAGTGGGTGGACGAGAGCGGGCCGACTGGCGAGGCGGCGGACCGGTTCGGCGCGGGGCTAGCCCGGCTGCACGTGGCCGGAGCCGAGCGCTTCGGCGCACCCTGGCCGGGCGTCATCGCCGGGCTGCCGCTGCCCAACGACGAGGCGGATTCGTGGCCGGACTGGTACGCCTCCAACCGGGTGCTGCCGTTCGCCCGGCTGGCCCGCGACCGTGGTGCGCTCTCCGCCGCCGACGTGGCGCTCATCGAGTCGGCCGCGCGCCGATCTGGCGCGGTCACTGGTCCGCCGGAGCCGCCCAGTCGGATACACGGCGACTGCTGGTCCGGCAACGTGCTCTGGTCGGGCGGACACGGCTGGCTGATCGATCCGGCCGCGCACGGCGGGCACCGGGAGACGGACCTGGCGATGCTGGCCCTGTTCGGCGCGCCTTATCTCGACCGCATCCTGGCCGCGTACCAGGCCGTCGCGCCGCTCGGCGACGGCTGGCGCGGGCGGGTACCGCTGCATCAGCTGCACCCGTTGCTGGTGCACGTCTGCCTGTTCGGCGCTGCCTACCGGGAGGGTGCGCTGGCCGCGGCCCGCGCCGTCCTCCGCGCGTGATCAGCCGGGATTGCCGCCAGTGCGGCGGCCGCTCTGGGAGTCGGCCCAGCCGACGTTGGCTGGCGGTGGCGGCGGCTCGGTCTCGCCCCGCCGGGCCTCGGGGTCGGTCTCGGTCGGCTGTGCCTCCGGGTCGAGGTCGACCGGCTGAACCTCCGGGTCGATCTCGTCTGGCTCGTCATCCTGGCCTGGATGATGCACGGCCTCGGGCGCCAGCGGCAGCGCGATCGCGAACGTCGCGCCCTCGCCCGGATGGGTCCTGACCCAGACCTCGCCGCCGTGCGCGGTCACCAGCGCGGCGACGATGGCGAGTCCCAGTCCGGTGCCGCCGGTCGTCCTCGCCGCGTCGGCCCGGTAGAACCGCTCGAACGCGTGCTGAGCTTGTTCGGCGCTCAGCCCTGGGCCGTGGTCAGTGACCTCGAGTACGGCCGCCGGGCCGACGGGAACCCCGGTCGGCCCTTGGGCGGCCGGCGTCGCGGTCGCACCCTGAATCTCGGCCATCATGCCGGCCCGGAGGGTGCACGTCGATCGGCGTCCCGGTCGGCGTGTGGGACAGCGCGTTGCTCATCAGATTGCCGATGACCTGGCGGAGCCGTACCTCGTCGCCCTTCACCAAGAGCGCCGCGCCCGAGCCGACGGTCAGGTTGATCTGCCGGTCTGGTGCCACCACCCTGGCGTCGTGTACCGCGTCGGCGGCGAGCGTCAGCAGGTCTACGGTGTTCCGGTCCAGCGGGCGCTGCTGGTCCAGCCGGGCCAGCATGAGCATGTCCTCGACCAGCACGCCCATCCGGGCTGACTCCTGCTCGACCCGGCGCATGATCCGGTCCAGATCCTCGGCGCCGAGCTTGCCGTTCGCCGCGGCCTCGGCGTCGAGGCGACGATCTGACGCCGCCACGCTGCCGGTAGTACTCGGCGAAGCCGCGGATGGCCGTGAGCGGCGTCCGCAGTTCGTGACTGGCGTCGGCGACGAACTGCCGCATCCGCTCCTCGGACCTCCGTGCGGACTCTTCCGACTCCGACTGGGCGTCGAACGCCGTCTCGATCTGGCTGAGCATGCGTTGAGCGAGCGCCCGAGACTGCCGACCTCGGTCTGCGGATCGCGCTCGGGCACGCGGCGAGTCAGGTCACCGGCAGCGATCGCGCCCGCCGTTGCCTCGATTTCCTTCAGCGGCCGCAGGCTGCCGCGGATGGCACGACGACGCCGATCGAGCCCGAGCAGCACCAGGACGATCAGTCCGACGATCAGGTCGATGGTGGCGAGCTGGCCGGTCGTCCGGTAGACGCTGGTGACGTCCTCCGCGACGACGATGCTGCCGGTGATCGTGTTGCCGTTGGTCGTACGGGAACTGCGCGGACTCCAGCAGGACTCGCCACTCGGCCGTCTGCCCGACCGGGCAGGCACCGTGAACGGGTGGCCGCTATGCGCGACGAGCCAGCTCGGGCTACGTCTCAGGGTCGGCCCCGGTATCGTGGGCCGCCGGAACGCCGAACGGCCCGTTGTATCCCGTTGAACGCCGGTCGGCAGGACGACTCTGGTAGGTCTTGCCGTCGGAGATGAAGTCCACCGCGACGCCGGGACGTCCTGGATCCGCCGCCGGTCAGGGAGTAGTTTCTCAGCGACCAGGTTCTTCGCGGCTGGCCCTGGTTGGCCGACAGGTTCTGTCGTACGGGCTCGAGCAGGTAGTTCTTCAGGATCGCGTTGCCGACCAGGGTGGTGACGGCGAGCGCGAGTCCGACCAGCACGAGGAGCGCCGTGACCAGCTTCAGGCGCAGCGACATCCGGCTGGGCACGTCCTTCAGGGCCGTCCAGAAGCCGGTGCGCTCCGTGTTGTAGGTCATGGCAAGGCAAGGCGTCTACGACGCGGGCAGCCTTAGCACGTACCCGACGCCGCGCAGCGTGTGCAGCAGGTGCGGCTCGGTCGTGTCGATCTTGCGGCGCAGGACCGAAACGTAGGACTCCACGATCCCGGTGTCCCCGCGGAAGTCGTAGTCCCACACGTGGTCGAGGATCTGCATCTTCGACAGCACGCGGTTGGCGTTGCCCATGAAGTAGCGCAGCAGCTTGAACTCGGTGGGGGAGAGCTGGATCTGCTTGCCGCCCCGCCAGACCTCGTGGCTGTCCTCGTCCAGCTCCAGGTCGGCGAACTTCAGCCGCGGCGGCGGCTCGCTGCCGTCGCCGCGGGTCCGGCGCAGCACCGCCCGGATGCGGGCGATGACCTCCTCCAGGCTGAACGGCTTGGTGACGTAGTCGTCGCCGCCGAGGGTCAGCCCGCGGATCTTGTCCTCGGTGGAGTCACGGGCGGTGAGGAACACGACCGGGATCTGGGCACCGCCGCCGCGCAGCCGCCGGACTACGTCGAAGCCGTCCATATCGGGCAGCATGACGTCGAGGACGATCAGGTCGGGTCGGTGCCGCTGCGCGGCCTGTACGGCCTCGTTTCCGGCGGCCGCCGTGATGACCTCGAATCCGGAGTACCTGAGGCTGGCCGCCAGCAGTTCCAGGATGTTCGGCTCGTCCTCGACGACGAGCAGCCGCGCGTCAGGTTCCCGCCGTCCATTGCTCGTGCTGCTGCTCATAGCGCCTATTGTCCGCCTAGCACCTGGGTGTTAGCTGAACGCATCCTGAGGCTGCCCTCCACGGTCAGCCGTACTAAGGTCCAGGGCAGCTGACTGCCAGCGCAATCCCATGCGAACGGTGTCTATGGGCCAGCGGCTAGCCGCCCTGCTTGGACCCGGTGATCAGGTTCTTTGGCACGGCCTGGCCGGTGTTCAGGTCATTGAACAGTTCCTTGGCCTGCGTGCTGTTCCACAGCACGGCGTCGCCCGCGGACGTGGCGTATGGACGCTGACGCGATCGGGACTGTGGTCGTCTGGGCGCCGCGCAGCGCCTTGGCCGCCTCGTAGAGATTCCGAACAGGCTGGCGCCTTCGTCCACGGTCAGGGTGTGCACGGTCCCGGTCGCGGCCGGCAGCGCCTTGAACGGGTTCAGCATCACGCCGGTGCTGGTCAGCTTCGTGAGCAGCGACTTCAGGAAGAGTCGCTGATCCTGCTCGCGCTGCAGGTCCTGGGTCGCGAAGCTGTGCCGGTCCCGGACGTAGGCGAGGGCCTGGCCGCCGCTCAGCACCTGGCAGCCCTTGTGCAGGTGCACCCCGGACGCGGTGTCGTGCAGCCCGGCGGCAGGCATATGCGCACGCCGCCGACGTCGTTGACCACATTCACGAAGCCGCCGAATCCGATCGCCATGTAGTGGTTGATGTACAGGCCGGTGGCGGACTGGACGGTCTCGGCCATCAGCTTCGGGCCGCCGAAGGCGTAGGCGGCGTTGATCTTGTTGTAGCCGTGGCCAGGGATGTTGACGTACGAGTCGCGCGGGATGCTGATCAGCAGCGGCTTCCCGCCACCGGACGGGACGTGCAGGATCAGGATCGTGTCCGACCGCTGACCGCCGATGTCGAAGCCGGTCCGGTACTGGCGTTCCTGCTTGGTGGTTAGGCCCTGGCGGCTGTCCGACCCCGCGATCAGCCAGTTGGTGCCCGAGCCCGGCGTCGGGCGGCCGGAGTAGCCGACCAGCATGTTCTGCCGGTTGAGCTGCGAGTTCAGGTAGAAGTACGTGCCGATGGTGCCGATCGACGGCCAGCACGACGAGGATCGCGATCGTGGCGAGGATCGGGCTGGGCCGCAGAAACCGGCGCCAGCCGCCGCCACCGCGCGGCGGGCGGGGCACGCCGGAGCCCGGCCAGGCCGCGACCGTGGCGGTGGCTGGTCCGGCCAGGCACCGGGCGGGGCGGCGGCCGAGCCATACTGCCGGACCTGGTACTGGCCACGCGCGGTGCTCGGCGGCCACGTGTCGGCCCCGCCGGACTGGCTCGCCGGAATGCTGACGGTCGGGTCGCCGCCCTCTCTCCGGGGCTTGCCCGTCCCGGAACCAGCCGTCTGGCCACTCGCTCATCGTCGGTCCCGCCCATCGCCGTCGCTCGTCTCCATCGTCTCTACCTGCAAGACGGCTGGCAGCCAAATCGGCTGCCGGGAGATACGCGGAGATTGCTGCTAGCTGCCGCCAATATTCCCTCGGCCGGCGCTGATATTCCCTTGCCAAGGGTTGGGCTTTGCCCGTTCGTGAGGGCCTCCGGCTAGGAACGAGCTGTCGCGGGCCGCGGGCGTTGCGCCGGCCCGGACCCTGGCTGGAGTATGGAAGCGTGTCAGCTGGCGCGGCCTATCAGTGCCCGACTCCCTGCGAGCCGGAGTGCACGGACTCCTGTCACGAGCGGCACAAGCCTCATCTGCACCGGATGCACGATCCGGCCGAGTGCGATCAGCGCCGGCTTGGCCGGGACGTCACCCCGCTGGCGCCGCCGGAGTACCCGCGCATCGCCCCGCCGCCGCCGCAGGCGACCCGGGCCGCGTTCGGCCAGGCGCTGAAGGCAGACGGCGTCACCTGGTGGCGCCGGCAGCTGCTGCGAGCGCGCGGCCCGCGGGACTAGCCGCCGTTCCGGTCTGCCGTGCCCGGCCACCAGATGGTGACTACTTCGCGACCGGAGGAGCCGAGGTCGACCGGGTGCTCGGGGTCCACCCCCGCCTCGGTCAGCGCGCTGGCGACATCCGGGATGCGGTCCGGCGGCAGGCACAGCCGTCGCCGGGTGACGTCCGTTAGCTCGGCGAAGCTGGCGTAGTCCGCTCCGCCCGGCCGCTGCCAGTGCACGTGCCCGGCCTCGATGCCGAGCGCGGCCAGGATCGCGAGCAGGTCGGCGGCGGTCGGGCCCTCCGGGCCGGCGCAGGCCGTGGAAACTCAGCCACAGGTCGTTCAGGGACGTGAGCGGGTGCGTGGCGGTCATCTCGACGACCACAGGCGGCGTGCGGCGGCGGTGAGCGCGGCCAGGAACGGCTCGATCGCCGCGACGTTGTAGGTCACGTGATGGCAGCGTGACGACATCCGCGACGGCCGGCTTCCGCCGGCCACGTCCGGCCAGGTGCCCTGGATCAGCCGCGCGGCCACCCCGGCCCGGCTGGCGCGCTCGCCGAGCAACGCGCAGCATCTCCGCGTCAGTGTCCACGGCGGTCAGCCCGGTGCATCCGGGCCAGTAGCGGCAGGCAGGCCGCGCCCGCGCCGGAGCCGACGTCCAGCACGATGCCTGGCCGGGTCAAGCGCCGCCCACTCGCGCTCATACGACGGTCCGGTCGGGGCGGCCGCCAGCCGGTCGGCCCGGCGCGCGAACACCTGGCGGGGGAGCACCCAGGGGAGTCGGCGACCGCCGCGGTGATGTGCTCGGGGATCGCCCAGGCAGCCAGCTCGGCCTGCCACCGATCCAGCAGCGCGCGGACCGCCGGACCGCCGGACCCGGTCTCCTGCTGGCTCATACCGGCAACGCTACGGCCAGATCGCGTCTGGCGAGCACGGCCCGCGGTCGGTGCATCCGCCGGGAGTCGCCCGGATCGGGTCCGGCCGACGGAGCAACACAGGTGCGTAGCGCAATTGCCTCAAACTATCGCAGCCGTCGGAATCGCCATTCTGCCGCGGCGGGCGGCGCAATGAACGGCTATTACTTTGAGTGACGGCAAATGGCGCCAAAGGTGCGTTGGGTGAAACCGAAGTAATGGTGAGTTGCTAACCCGGAAAGCAGCTGTCCGCGAGACCTGGGGGGAGTGGTCTCGCGGACAGTGCGGCATAGGGTCTGGGAATGCCACCCAGCGGGGCTAGAGGACCAGTTCGGACTCTATCCGCTTGAGGCCGTGCCGGGCCATGGCGAGGTTGGACTTGGCCCGGTCGAGCACGAGGTAGAGGAATAGCCCCTGCTCCTGCCGCGAGTTCCTCAGCAGCCGGATGATGTGGTACTGCTTGCCCAGCGTGATGAGGATGTCCTCGATCTGGTCGTTCAGGCGGAGCGATTCCATCGTCCGCATCTTTGCCCGGACCACCTCGGTGTTACCGGCCGCGGCCATCTCGAGATCGAGGTACTTGCCCCCGCCGAGAGCGCCGAGTGACATTCCGCTCTCCCAGTCGACGAGGCAGACGCCAGTGGCGCCGTCAATGGCCATCGCTTCTTTGAGGGCAGTGTCAATATTCACCCGCCCGCCTCCTGCATGCTCGATTGCCGTGACTCAACGGTAGCGACGCCTTTCTCGGTGCACTATGCAAATAGCAAGAAAAGAGCTGACTATGAGTAGTTATTCAATAACATTGCGTATTGGATCTGCGGCGGCGAACGGCGGCAGGCGGCTGGTGGCGCGGCACATCACGACATTTGCCCGCACATGCTTGCAGCGCGCCCGCCGCCGAAGTAGCGTGCCACACGTTCTGTCACTGAGCGTGAGCGCGGAACGCCGCGCCTGGTGTCAGAGGAAGACCGCGCCGGGCCGCCTGATTGCCCTGCCTGCCCTGACCAGAGGAGGGATCGTGGCTGGCCATGTCGGATGATCGCGCGAGATCCAGGGTTGCGGCCGTCCTGGAGGGCCTGGCGCTGCAGAACGCTTCCGGCGAGCTTGAGATCGACGGCTCGCCGGGCGGGGCCATCTTCCTGGACCGGGGTGAGATCACGTTCGCGCGGTCCGCGTGGAGCCCGGACCTGGCTACGCGGCTGTACGGCGCGCTCGGTCCGGTTGCCGGGCTGAAGGACCTGCTCGCGGCCGAGGACCGGCCCGCCGGCGACCTGGGCGGGCAACTCGTCCGGCGCGGTTATCTGACCGCGGCCGAGCTGGAGTCGATCGTCCGGTCGGTGGTCCTGGACGCGATCATCGTGCTGACCGTGCCGTTGTCGGCCGACGCGGCGATCTCCGGTATCAGGCTGGTGCCGGGCATCTCGCACTGGGCCGGGTCGTTCGGCCGGCTGAACGTGGCCGCGATCCGGGCCGAAGCAGTGCGGCGGGGCGGCCAGATGGCCGGCCTCGATCTCGGCCGGGGCGCGCGGCTGCAGCTGCGCGACCTGGCCAGCGGCTCGGCTGTGCTGACCAGCCAGCAGTGGCAGCTCGCCTGCATGATGGACGGCGCCGCGACAGCTCGCGACCTGGCCTGGGACAACGGGCTCGCGCTGTACGAGACGGCCGAGTGCGTTACCGCGTTGGTCAGCGCCGGGCTGTGCGCGGCGGTCTCGGGCCCGGCGCCCGCGCCGGTACCAGAGCAGCGGGCCGCGCAGGGACCGCAGCCCAAGGTCGTGTCCAGTCTGGCGCCCGGCCGGGCCACGGCCACGGGCGTGACCACCAGGACCCGGCTGCCGAAGGCCAGCCCCAGCGGGTCGGGTGGTCCCGGCTCGGGGGTCCGCCAGGCGATGCCCCGCCGCCGTCCGGTGGCCGCCGACGCGAGCGCCGAAGGCAATGTCGACGGCAGCGCGAACGGCACGGATGACGCGGCCGGGGACGCCGACTTCTCGCCGGCGTCCATCGAGTCGCTGCGCCGGGTGCTCGACGGGCTGCGGCGGCTGAGCTGACCGCGGGTACTGCGATTCGGGAAGCCGCAAGCCTGGCGACGCCCGTGACTGTCTGACCCCGCCGCCCGTGCCGCGATCGCCAGCGCGGTGATTCACCGCCGGCGGCCACCGGCGGAGGCCCACTTGCGGAACTCCGGTGAGTGCGCCGCTATCCGCGCGGCGATCTCTCTGGTCTGCAGATGCAGCCGGTACAGACGTAGTAAGAGCCGGTTAAATGCGGTAATGACCGTTCCCAGGCGGCCTGGCGTGCATGCTCGCGGCCGGAAAGCGCGGCAGGCCCGCCCCCGGTGCGCCGGGGGCGGGCCCGCTTCCACTGACTGGACTACTTGCTCGGGCTGAGGTGGAGGATGACCACCTCGTCCGTGCCGGAGCCAGACGAGTTGTTCGTGCCGGACGGCTGTCCGGTCTCGTACGGGTTCTGCTGGGTGGGCCACCCGACGAACCGCTGCGAGTTGTACTCGAACCACTCCGAGGCGGTGGTGACGGGGATGACCGGCAGGTTCTGGGCGACGTAGGTCTCGATCGGGACCAGGTCGCTCGTCTGCTGCGTCGACGGTCTGGTCGCCCGCCAGCTTGGCCAGCGCGGCGTCCATCGTTCGGATCCTTGCCAGCCGCTCGTAGTCACCGGTGGCGTTGTTGCCGGTGGCCAGCGAGCTGTTCAGCCAGTTGTCGTAGAGGTTGTACGGGGTCAGGCCGTTGTTGGACCAGTGCTCGGCCAGCTGGAAGTTGCCGTTGGCCATGTCCGCGTTCCAGGCCGTAACGGTCAGACCCTGGAAGTTGGCGTTGATGCCCGCGCTCTTCAGTTCCTGCGCGACCATCGAGCCGACGGCCGCATAGTCGGTGTAGGCGGACGGGCTGACGAGCGTGACGTCGACTTCCTTGCCGTTGAGGGCGTAGAAGCCGGCCGAGTTCTTCTTGTAGCCGGCCTTGGCCAGGATCCCGGCGGCCGTGGTGGCGCTGCCGGTGGCCGAGACGGTCTGGCTCGCGATGGGCCCGCTCCACGCGTTGAACGTCGGCAGCGTGAGCCCGGTCGCGTTGGTGACCGGGTTTTCCAGGCCTGCCTCACCCTCGGAGGCGAGCAGGTTACGGTTGATGGCCGCGCTGATCGCCTGGCGGACGGGCAGCTGGTTGGTCGGCCACTTGTGCAGGTTCGGCATCAGGGCGTTCGTGCTGCCCGGTGCCTCCCAGAAGTGGTGGTACTGCGGGGCGGTGCTGACGAAGTTCTTGTCCAGGCCGGGGATGAAGTTTCCAGTCCAGTCGATCTTCCCGGTGAACAGGGCCGACAGCGCGCCGGTGTTCGAGGTGTAGACCGGGAAGAACACGTTCTGGACCTTCACCAGCGACGACTGCCAGTAGCTGGGGTTCTTCGTCAGCGTGAAGCCCTGCGGCGTGAACGACTTCAGCTTGTACGGGCCCGTGCCCACCGGGTTCGGGTCCGTGAACGACGACGGGCTGCCCGCGCTGCCCCACTGCGACTGCGGCAGGATCGGCACGCCGGCGATCTGCTGCAGGTTGGTGTACTGCGCGGACGGGAACGTGAGCGTGACCGTGCTACCGGAGGTGCTCACGCTGGAGATCTGCAGGCCGGCCAGGTTGATTGCGGCGTTGGCCTTCACCAGGTTGTAGGTGAACGCGACGTCCGCGGGAGTCAGCGGCTTGCCGTTGTTCCACTTCACGCCCTGGCGGATCGTGAAGGTGACCGACGTGCCGCCCGGCGCCCCAGCTGTACTTGGTCGCGAGCCACGGGTAGTACTTGGGCGGAGCCGCCAGGTCGAACTGCAGCAGCGGCTCGTAGATGAGTCCGGTGGCGCCCATGCCCTGCGGCGCCGCGGTCGGTACGAACGGGTTGAAGTCCTGGGTGATCGTGCTCTCCGGTGAGCTCTCCATGACCAGGGTGCCGGAGGCGCCCGAGCTGGAGGAACCGCCGCCGCCCGAAGGGGAGCCCGAGCCGCACGCGCTCAGCCCGGCCGCGAGCAGCCCGGCTGCCGTGACGACCATGAGCCGTCGATAGCTCAAGTAGTGCCTAGTCATCGTTGCCTTTCCTGATTTAGACGGAGCAATGCTCTCCTGATTTGTGGGATCTATCGGGTAATGTCCCCACCCCCTTGTCGGCTGGCGAGAACGTCAGGGGCGGCGACGTCGAGGCGCCAGCACGCCGCCGCCCGGCTTGTGGTGACCCGCTGCAGCGCCGGGTTCTCCGCCCGGCAGCGATCCTCGGCGAGCGGGCAGCGCGCGCTGAACGGGCAGCCCGCCGGCGCGGCGGGCGCGGCGGCGCCCTCGCGCGCGCCGGAGCCGACGCCTTCTCGCAGCGCGCTGCCGAACCGGTCCGGGTCGGGCGCGGACGCGACCAGCAGCTGGGTGTACGGGTGCGCCGGGTGCTGGGTCAGCTCCTCGGCCGGCCCGCGCTCCATCACCTGGCCCCCGTACATGACGATGATCTCGTCGGCGAAGTAGCGCGCCGAGGCGATGTCGTGGGTGATGTAGAGCAGCGCGAGCCGCAGCCGCTTGCGCAGGTCGTCGAGCAGGGCGAGCATCTCCAGCCGGATCGACACGTCGAGCATCGACACCGGCTCGTCCGCGAGCAGCACCTCCGGCTTGGCCGCCAGCGCGCGGGCGAACGCGACGCGCTGCCGCTGCCCGCCGGATAGCTCGTGCGGGTACTTGCCGGTGAAGTTGTCCGGCGGGGTGAGCCGGACCTGGGTGAGCAGGTTGGCGATCTCCGGCCGCATCTCCGCGGCCGAGGTCTTGCCCTGGTGCAGCCGGATCGGCCGTTCCAGGTGGTAGCGCACCGTGTGGACCGGGTTGAGGGAGGAGAACGGGTCCTGGAACACCATCTGGACCGAGCTCTTGTACCGGCGGAACGCGCTGCGGGTGGGCAGGCTGACCGGCTCGCCGTCGAGGCTGATCGTGCCGGAGGTCAGCCGTTCCTGCCCGGCCAGCAGCCGGGCCACCGTGGATTTGCCCGAGCCGCTCTCGCCGACCAGCGCCACTACCGCGCCGCGGTACAGGCCGAACGACACGTCCCGGACGGCGTGCAGCACCTGGCCGCGGCCGAGCCGGAAGTCCTTACTCAGCCCGTTGGCCTGCAGCGCCAGCTCGCCGCGCTCGGCGGCGGCCGACTCGATCTCGACCGCTGTCCCGACCTGCTCAGTCACGATCCAAGCTCCTCTTCGCGGCCAGGCTCGCCGTCGGCGGCCCTGGTCCCGGCGGGCACCGTCTGCGCCGCCTGCCCCGGCGAGGCGGCACTCTGGCTGGTGGCGAGCTCGGCGTCGACCGCCGCCGTGCTGGCCGACGGTTTGGCCGGAGCGGGCGTGCCGGGCTGCACGAACGGGCACGCGGTCACGTGCGTCCGGTCCGATACAGAACTGACGGGCGCGAGCACCATGTCGATCTCCTCGCACGCCGGGGTGCCGAAATCGCACCGCGGCAGGAACGAGCAGCCAGCCGGCGGGCTGTGCAGGTCCGGCGGCGAGCCCGGTATCCCGGCCAGCTCGCGCCGGGCGCCGTGCAGCGACGGGAACGAATTCAGCAGCCCCCTGGTGTACGGGTGGGCCGGCTCGCGCTGGATCTGCTCTGCGCTGGCGACCTCGACCAGCCGGCCCGCGTACATGACGGCGATGCGGTCGGCGAGCTCCAGCAGCAGCGAGATGTCGTGGGTGATGAACAGGATCGACAGGCCGAGTTCCTGCTTGAGCTCCATGATCTGGGCGAGGATGTCGCGCTGCACGACGACGTCCAGCGCGGTCGTCGGCTCGTCCATGATGACGAGCTCGGGGTCGGCGGCCAGCGCCATCGCGATCATGACCCGCTGTCGCATGCCGCCGGACAGTTCGTGCGGGTAGCTGCGCAGCCGGGCGCGCGGGATGCTGACCAGATCCAGCAGCTCGGCGGCCTTGTCCATGGCCTCGTCCTTGGACAGCCGCAGGTGCGCGCGCATGCCGTCGACCAGCTGGTCCTGAACCTTGAGCACCGGGTTCAGCGCGTTCATCGCGCTCTGGAACACGATCGCGACTTCCCGCCAGCGCAGCCGCTGCAAGTCGCCGGCCTGCAGCTGCAGGATTTCCACCGGCTGCTGCGCGCGCCGCCCGCTGTACAGGACGTCGCCGCTGGTGATGAGCGCGGGCGGACGCAGCAGCCGGGTGGCGCCGTAGGCGAGGGTGGACTTGCCCGACCCGCTCTCCCCGGCCAGCCCGACCACCTCGCCCGCGTGCAGGGTCAGGTTCACGTGATCGACCGCCCGCACATCACCGGCCGCCGTCCGGTAAGCGACGGAGAAGTCGCTGATATCCAGCACAGGCTCGGTCCAGCTGGTGGACGCCGCGGCGGTCATCGCTCCCCGTTCCCGTCCAGGAGCGACGCACGGGAGAACGAGTGCAGGAAGGCGGCGGCCGGCGACCGGGCCGGTTCGAGGTTGGCCAGCACCGGCGTCGGCTCGGTCGGGCGGACCCGTCGGCCGGCGATCTTGCTGGCGCTGCGCGCGTCCCGCAGCCGGGGGTTGCTCAGCTCGTCGATGCCGGTGTTGAGCAGCACCAGCGAGGTGCCGATCAGGGCCACCGCGAGGCCCGGCGGCACGAACCACCACCACGCGCCCAGCTGCAGCGCGTCCTGGCTCTGGGCCCAGTAGAGCATCGTGCCGAGGCTCCAGCTGGACAGGTTGGTCAGCCCGATGAAGGCCAGCGCGACTGAGGTGGCGATCGCGTACAGCACCGTGTTGACGAAGTTCGCGGCGATGAGACTGACCTGGTTGGGCACGATCTCGAAGGCCAGGATGCGCCAGGTCCGCTCGCCGGTCTCGCGGGCCGCGGCGATGAAGTCGCGGTTGCGGATCGCGAGCGTCTGGGCCCGGATGACCCGCGCGCCCCACGGCCAGCCCAGCCCGCTCAGCACCAGGATCGTCGCCGTCTGGCCCTTCTGCGGAAGCTCGCCGAGCAGCACCACCAGCAGCGGCAGCGCCGGGATGACCAGGAACACGTTGGACAGGAGCGAGAGGACTTCGTCCCAGACCCCGCCCAGTGCGGCCGCGGTGACGCCGACGATGACCGCGAGCAGGGTGGCGATAACCCCGACGGTGAAGGCCAGCTCGAGCGTGAGCCGGATGCCCACCAGTAGCTGGGACAGCACGTCCTGGCCGCTCTGGGTGGTGCCGAGCAGGTGGGCGCCGCTCGGTCCCTGCAGCGACGCGCTGAGCGACGGGTTCTGGAAGCTCGGGTCGTACGGGGTGACGTACGGGCCGATGATCCCGGTCAGCACGAAGAAGCCCAGGATGATCGCGCCGGCCTTGGCGTTGCGCGGCAGCCGTCGCCAGCGGCCGATCTTCGGCGCGCCCTCGGCCGGCACGGTCGGGTCGCTGACCGTCATTACCAGCGTCATGCTGTCACCTCCCGCACCCGGGCCCGCGGGTCCATGACGACGATCAGAATGTCGACGATCACGTTGGCCAGCAGCACGGCGAACGTGATGACCAGGAAGATTGCCTGCATCAGCGGGTAGTCATCCGAGGTCACGGCGTTGACCAGCAGCAGGCCGATGCCAGGGTAGGAGAAGACGATCTCCATGATGATCGCGCCGGAGACGACGAAGCCCAGCGCGAGGCCGAAGCCCTGCAGCTGCGGCAGCAGCGCGTTCCTGGCGGCGTAGGTGTAGATCACCCGCCGGTCCGGCAGCCCCTTGGCCTGGGCGGCGAGCACGTAGTCCTCGCCAACTGTGGTGATCATGACGTTGCGCATCTGCAGCATCCAGCCGGCCACCGAGGTGATCACGATCGTCAGCGCGGGCAGCAGCGAGTGCGCGACCGCGCTGCTGATGAACGCCCAGTTCCAGCCCGGTATCACGTCCTGGGCGTAGCCCGACCCGATCGGGAAGATGTTGAGCTTGATGGCCAGGACCTCGATCAGGATCAGCGCCAGGAAGAAGTACGGCACCGCCTGCAGGAACATCAGCCCCGGCAGCACCCGGTCCAGCCAGCCGCCGTGCCGCCAGCCGGCCAGGATGCCCAGCAGCGTGCCGAGCAGGAACGCGATGATGGTGGCGGTGCCCACCAGGGTGATCGTCCACGGGATCGTCTCGCCGACTAGCGTGGACACCTTCGCCGGGTACTGGGTGACGTCGGTGCCGAAATTCAAGTGCACGACGTCGCCCAGGTAGCTCACGTACTGGTGCCAGAGCGAGCCCGGGTTCCCGACGCCGAGCATCGCCTGCAGCGCCTTGTACGCGGCGGGCTGCAGGGTGCCGGGGAACTTCGCCATGATGCCCTGGATCGCGTTGCCGGGCATCGCCCGCGGGATGAAGAAGTTCGCGGTGACGGCCACCCAGGCGGCCACGACGTAGAACAGGAAGCGCCGGAGCAGGAATGCCATCAGGAACCCACCTCCGATCCGGAGATCACCGGCCGTCCGCCGGCAGAGCCGGCGACGGCGTGCAGGGACGGGACGGTCAGGCTCGGGCAGCCGCAGCTCTCCCGCACGATGAGCTCAGTGGGCAGCAGCTCCACCCGGTGCGGCAGGCCCGGATCGGCGATCCGTTCCAGCAGCCGCGAACACGCGCGCTCGCCGAGCTGGCGCATCGGCTGGCGGACCGTGGTCAGCGACGGCGCGATCAGCGAGCCGGGATAGATGTCGTCGAAGCCGACCACCGCGATGTCTGCCGGCACCCGCAGTCCGCCCGCCTGCAGCTCGCGCATCGCGCCGATGGCCATCTGGTCGTTGGCGCAGACCATCGCGTCCGGCAGGTCGCGGTCGGGCAGCGCCATCAGTTCCTGGGCCGCCTGCTTTCCGCTGATGGCGGAGAACCGGCCCTCGTAGTAGCCGGACGCCCGCATGCCCTTGTGCTCGGTGAGCACCTCGTCGAAGGCGCTGCGGCGGGCGATGGCGTCCGGCGCCTCGACCGGGCCGGCGACGTAGAACAGCCGGGTGAAGCCGTGCACCTCGACCAGGTGGCAGACCAGGGCCTTGGTGCCGGACCGGTTGTCCGCGTCCACGACGTCGACCTCGGGCTCGTCTGGGGAGCCGGCCACCAGCGCGATCGGCAGCCGGGCGCGCAGCCGGGCCAGCTCGTGCGAGCTGACGATGCCCTCCGCGATCAGCAGCCCGTCGACCTTGCCGGACAGGGACTGCAACCGCCGGTAGGCGCAGTCGCCCGCCTGCACGAATGAGATGAGCAGCGACCAGCCGATCTCACCGAGCGACGACTCGACCCCGCGCAGCACTTCCTCCACGAACAGCAGGCTCGTCTGCTCGATGTCGGACTCCGGGCCCCGGCTGGCGACGGCGACGAGCCCGACCACCTGCTTGCGCTTCCTGGACAGGCTCTGCGCGGCGCCGTCGGGAACGTAGCCGAGCGCCTCGATCACGTCGAGTACGCGCTGCCTGGTCGTGGCCTTCACCCGGTCGTGCCCGTGCACGACCCGGGACACAGTGGCAGTGGACACGCCGGCCTCGCGCGCTACGTCGTAGAGCGTCGACGCCGGGGCCATGACCCTCGGGCGGGTCGGCCAGCCGTGCCTTATCAGCGAGAACCACGTGAGCTGCCTCGGGAGATTGTCACAGGTAACACGTACGGGGGGACGCAGTGAAAGTTGGTCTAAGCGCTTACATGTCACCGCTTACACGGCGATGTGTCACCGCTTACACTAAGGACGCAGATGGGGGGCGTCAAGGGTCTCCCAAATCGTTATGGAGGGTCGATGAGCAACGGCGTATCCGGTGCGGTGGAGCAGCCAAGGCGGTTCCCCGAGGACTTCCTGTGGGGGGTCGCGACGGCGTCGTACCAGATAGAAGGCGCTGCGCTGGAAGGCGGTCGCGGCCCCTCCATCTGGGACACGTTCAGTCACATACCCGGCAAGGTGCGGCGCGGGGACACCGGCGACATCGCCTGCTCCGCGTACCACCACCTGGACAGCGACCTTGACTTGCTGAGCGATCTGGGCGTGCAGGCCTACCGGTTCTCGATCGGCTGGCCGCGGGTGCAGCCGGACGGCAGCGGCGCGGTGAACACCGAGGGCCTGGACTACTACAAGCGGCTCGTCACCGGCCTGCGCGACCGCGGTATCGAACCGGTGGCGACGCTGTATCACTGGGACCTGCCGCAGCCGCTGGAGGACGCCGGCGGCTGGCCGGCCCGCGACACCGCCAGCCGGCTCGCTGACTACGCGGCGATCGTCGGCGCCGCGCTCGGCGACGAGGTCGGCCGCTGGATCACGCTCAACGAGCCGTTCGTCGTCGCCAATCACGGCTACCGCACCGGCGTGCACGCGCCCGGCCGGACCGACGACGTCGCGGCCGCGGCCGCGACTCATCACCTGCTGCTCGGGCACGGCCTGGCGCTGAGCGCGCTGCGGGCGGCGGTGCCGCCAGGCGTCGAGGTCGGCTTCACCCTCAACCTGACCGTGGTCCGGCCGACGACCGAGCAGGCCAAGGCCGTCGCCGAGGAGATCGAGGCCGAGACCAACCGGGTGTTCCTGGACCCGGTGCTGACCGGCGCCTACCCGGTCGGCGCGGTGCGCCCGTCGCTGCTGCCCGCGGCGGAGCTGATCCAGGACGGCGACATGGACATCATCGGCGCGCCGATCGACTTCCTGGGCGTGAACTACTACCGGCCGGGCACCGTCGGCTGGCGGGCCGAGGACGACGAGTTGCGCCGCGGCGAGGACCGCATCAGCGGCTACCCGGGCGCGGTGAGCGTTACCAGGGACGGCATCGAGCGCAGCTCGATGGGCTGGCCGATCGACGCGAGCGGACTGTATGACCTGCTCCGTGCAGCTGCACCGGCAGGCGCCCGCGCTGCCGCTGTACGTGACCGAGAACGGCATGGCCGCCGAGGACTACGTGGACCCCGAGGGCGAGGTCGACGACTACGAGCGGATCGCGTACCTGCGCGATCACATCGACGCGGCCGGCCGCGCCATCGACGCCGGGGTAGACCTGCGCGGGTACTTCTGCTGGTCGTTCCTGGACAACTTCGAGTGGGCCGAGGGGTACCAGAAGCGGTTCGGCCTCGTCTACATCGACTACGGGACGCAGCGCCGCATCCCCAAGGCCAGCGCGGCGTACTACGCGAGCGTCATCCGCGGGAACGGCCTGCCGGGATCGGACCGGTAGACACTGGCGAGGGGCCGGCCGGGCAACCCGGCCCCGCGCTATGCCACCCGCTCCAGCCGGTCGCCGGCGAACGTCAGCCCGTGGCCGGGTGGCGTGTCCGCGCGCAGTTCGCCGTCGCTGATGGTCACGCCGCTCGTCGCCGCCAGCGCGCCGAGCGCCGCGAACGAGCCCTGGTCGATGTCCTCGACCAGGGCCGGCAGCGGCAGGCACAATGCGAGCTGCCCGGAGATGTCCGGCAGCAGGTGCGGCATGACCGGGACGCCGAACGTTCTGGCCAGCCTCGCGATGCGCAGGAACGGGGTGATCCCGCCGACCCGGCACACGTTGGGCTGCAGGAAGTCGACGGCGCCGGCCAGCAGCGCATCCCGGAACTGCGGCTCGGTGTACAGACTCTCGCCCGCGGCCAGCGGGATGTCGATCGCCGCGCGCAGTCGCGCGTACGCCTGCACGTCCTCGGCCGGGAGCGGCTCCTCCAGCCAGTAGATGTCGAACGGCGCCAGCACCTTGGCCGCGCGCCGGGCCGTGGGCAGGTCCCAGAGCTGGTTCGCGTCGATCATCAGCCGCCGGTCGGGCCCGATGACGCGGCGCACGGCCGCGACGCGCTCGACATCCTCGTCCAGGCTGGGCAGGCCGACCTTGACCTTGACCGCGGTGTGCCCGGCCTCGACCCACCGCTGCACCTGCTCGGTCAGTTCCGCGAGCGACAGGTGCTTGTTCACCCCGCTCGCGTACACCCTGGTCGCCTCGCGCTGGCGGCCGATCAGGTCGGTGAGGCTCAGGCCCGCGGCCTTCGCCTGCAGGTCCCACAGGCCGATGTCGATCGCGGCCATCGCCAGCGTGGTGACGCCGCCGCCCGACTCGCGCAGCCGCCACCACATCCGGTCCCACGCCGCGGCCGGTGCGGTCGGCCCGCCGATGGCGGCGGGCCCGCAGTCGTCGGTGACCATCGCGTGGATCGCCCGCGCGCCGGCCTGGACCGCCCAGCTGAAGCCCTGCCCGGTCGCACCGTCGCTGGCGGTCACGGTGGCCGCGATCAGGTACTGGCAGTCCGCGATCGGACCCCACGGCACCGGCATCGGCATTCGGTAGGCAACGGCAGTAACGCCCGCCAGGCGCGGAGTCATGACAGGTTCTCGGCGTCCAGCGCCGGCAGGCAGAACTCGCCGCCGAGGTGGGTGAACAGCGGGTTGGCAGGGTCGGGCTCGCCGCGGGCGGCGATCAGCTCCGCGGCGTACTGCTCGGCGTCGTCGCGCGGTTCGTAGCCCAGCGCCCGCGCTTCGTCCAGGCTCACCCAGCCGCCGCGGGTATTCGCCGATACACCGTAGACCACCCGGAATCCCGGTTGCGGCGCGGTGAGGCACGCCTCGAAGAGGCGGCCGGTGTCGTCCGGGGACAGCCACGTCGACAGTTCCCTGGTATCCCGCGGGCGTTCCTTGCAGGACAGGATGCGCAAGCAGATCGCGTCCATGCCGTACCGGTGGTAATACAGCGCGGCGAGCGCCTCGCCGGCCGCCTTGGACACCCCGTAGTAGGTGTCGGGGGCCGGGAAGGCGTAGTCCGGCACCGGGAAGTCCGCGGCGGGCGCGAACCCGACCGCGTGATTGGACGAGGCGAACACCACCCGGCGCACCCCCGCGCGCCGGGCCGCCTCGAACGCCGTGTAGGTGCCGTTGATGTTCACGTCGGCGATCAGCGCCCACGGCCGCTCGTTCGCCAGGCCCGCCAGGTGGATCACGGCCTCGGTCCCGGCGCAGGCCCGGGTCAGCTCGTCCAGGTCGGTGATCGACGCGCAGACCACTTCCTCTCCTGGCCGGGCGGTCAGCGGGGCGACATCCAGGAGGCGCAGTTGCCGGCCCGGCCGGGCCAGCCGGGTCCGCAGCATGCCGCCGATCAGGCCAGCTGCGCCGGTGATGAGGATCGTGCCCATGGCGGCCCGGTGCTCCCTTTGTCGGGTCTTACGGCGGAAGCGTTAACTGCGGGACCGAGCCTGTCATACCGGACCGGGCGGTATGAACCGCGAGGGGGCACCGGCCGTTGGTCCGGGATATGGCGGGCTCTGCGGCCGGGACGGCTGAGCCGGGGGCGCTTATTTAGCTAATATTCATTAGTGATAGAATCCTGCTCATGCGCAGCGGAGAACTCGGGACTGACGGCTGTGAGCAGCCTGGAGGATCCCGTGCGCGCTCGCCTGTACCGGATCGTGGCGGCGAGCGACGCGCCTGTCGGTCGGGACGAGGCCGCGGCGGCGGCCGGCATCGGCCGGCCGCTCGCCGCGTACCACCTGGACAAGCTCGTCGAGCTGGGCCTGCTCGCCGCGTCCTACCAGCGGCCTGAGGGCCGGGGCGGCCCCGGCGCCGGGCGGCCGGCGAAGGTCTACACCCGCTCTGATCGCGAGTTCGCCGTGTCCGTGCCGCCGCGCGAGTACGAACTCGCCGCCCGCCTGCTGGCCGTCGCGGTCGAGGCTGACGTCGGCGGCCCGAGCTGGGCCGCGCTGCACGACGCCGCCTGGCAATTCGGCTGCAATCTGGGCCGGCGCGGCCGCAGGGGCGCAGGCCGGGCCGGTCGACCCGGCGCAGAAGCGGGCAGTGCTGGAGACCGTGCTGCGCGATCACGGCTTCGAGCCCTGGCATGACGAGAGCGGAACGGTCCGGCTGCGGAACTGCCCCTTCCACAGCCTGGCGGCCGTGCATCCGGACATGGTCTGCGGCATGAACCTCGCGCTGATGCAGGGACTGGTCGAGGGCCTTGACGCCGACGCGCTGAATCCGGAACTCAACCCATCGCAAGGACGATGCTGCGTGGCGCTGGCGGCCAGGCAGCAGGCAGGGGAGACATGACGCAAGAGCTCGTGCTCGTATCGCCCGAGGATGCCACCGCCGACCAGCACACGTGGGTTGGCGGCGATGACCGGGCGGTGGACATGGTGGCCGCCGAGCGGGCCGCGGCCGATTTGCTGGCCGCGCTCGGGGTGACGCTGGAAGCCGACGGGCTGCGCGAGACGCCGGGCCGGCTGGCCCGCGCGTACGCCGAGCTATTCGAGTCCGAGCCGTTCCGGCTCACGACGTTCCCGAACGACGAAGGCTACGACGAGCTGGTGCTGGCGCGGGACATCCCGTTCCGCACCGTCTGCGAGCACCACCTGCTGCCGTTCTCCGGCGTCGCGCACGTCGGCTACCTGCCCGGCGAGCGCATCCTCGGACTGTCGAAGCTGGCCAGGATCGTCGGCCACTTCGCCGCGCGGCCGCAGACGCAGGAACGGATGACCCGTCAGATCGCGGACTTTATCGACGAACGAGTTGAGCCCGGCCGGCGCCGGGGTCGTGGTCGAGGCCGAGCACACCTGCATGACGCTGCGCGGCGTGCGCTCGCACGGCGCGACGACCGTGACGTCGGCGCTCACCGGCGTCGCTGCGCGCCGACGCGCGGTGCGCGAGCGGAGTTCCTGGCGCTGGCAGGCGTAGCCGGGTCCAGCATGGCCAGGTACAGGGATACTGGGACTAATCGCCGCCCGATGGCGACGGCGGAGGAGACGGAGAACGCGATGGCGGACGACAGCGGCTATGTAATCGTCGGAGCCAGCCTGGCTGGCGCCAAGGCCGCGGAGACGCTGCGGGCGGAGCGGTTCAGCGGCCCGGTCGTGCTGATCGGGACGGAGGACGAGCTGCCGTACGAGCGGCCGCCGCTGTCCAAGGACTACCTGCTCGGCAAAGCCGAGCGGGACAAGATCTACGTGCACGCGGCGGACTGGTACGCCGAGCAACGACGTGGACCTGCGGCTGCGGCGTCACGGTCACCGGCATCGACCGGGCCGCGCACGACGGTGACGCTCGCGCGACGGCAGCCGCGGTCGGCTACGGCAAGCTGCTGCTCGACCACCGGCTCGGCGCCGCGCGCGGCTGCCGGTGCCGGGCGCCGACCTCGACGGCGTGCTCTACCTGCGCACCGCGGCCGACAGCGACCGGCTCAAGGACGCCTTCACCGTCGGCGCGCGGATCGTCGTCATCGGCGCCGGCTGGATCGGCCTGGAGGCGACGGCCGCGGCCGCGCAAGGCGCGGCGCCGAGGTCGACCGTGCTCGAGACGGCCGAACTGCCGCTGCTGCGGGTGCTCGGCCGCGAGGTCGCCGAGGTCTTCGCGGGCCTGCACCGCGAGCACGGCGTCGACCTGCGCTTCGGCGTCCAGGTCGCCGAGATGACCGGCGCGGACGGTCGCGTCACCGGCGTCCGGCTGGCGGACGGCACGCACATCCCGGCCGACACGGTCGTCGTCGGCGTCGGCATCTCGCCGCAACATCGGGCTGGCCGCGCAGGCCGGCCTGAGCCGTCGACAACGGGATCAAGGTCGACGCCGGGCTGCGGACGTCGGACCCGGACGTCTTCGCCGCCGGCGACGTCGCGAACGCGTTCCACCCGCTGCTGGGCAAGCACATCCGGGTCGAGCACTGGGCGAACGCGCTCAACCAGCCGCAGACGGCGGCCAGGTCGATGCTCGGGCAGGAGGTCGCCTTCGACCGGGTGCCGTACTTCTTCACCGACCAGTACGACCTCGGCATGGAGTACTCCGGCTACGTCGAGCCCGGCGGCTACGCGCAGGTCGTGTTCCGCGGCGACGTGCCCGGCCGCGAGTTCGTCGCGTTCTGGCTCGACGGCGACGGCCGGGTGCTGGCCGGCATGAACGTCAACGTCTGGGACGTCAACGACCAGGTCCAGGCGCTGGTCCGCGGCCAGCCATCCGGTGGACCCGGCGGCGCTGCGCGATCCGGATCAGCCGCTGGACTCGCTGGCTGGCTCCCTGACCGCGACGGCGCGCGCTGGCCGGTCCGTGACCAGCACGTCGACGTCGGGGCAGGCTAGCCACCGGGTCGAGCGCGCGGTCGGCGTTGACGGTCCATACCAGCGTCCTGATACCGCGCTCGCGGCACTGCGCGGCCAGGCCCGCTTCGGCCTGCCGGTAATGCAGTGCCGCCCACCAGGCGCCCGGCCGCGGCGACCGGGTCCAGCCGGGACCGGCCCGCCCGGACCAGCCGGCGGGCGAGGAACCGCGCCGACTCAGCCAGGTCGCCGCCGATAGCGAGGCCTACCTGGAGGGCCGGGAACCGGTGCGACCAGCGTGCGGGCGACGGCCGCATCGCGGGTGGTCACCATGACGTCCTCCGGCCCGAGCGCGCCAGCGCCAGCTCGGCCGCCCGGGCCGCCGCGCCCGCGTCCTTGACGTCCAGGTGCAGTCCGGCCCGGCCTGCGAGCAGCGGCAGTACCTGCGCGATCCGCGGTACCTCGTAGCCGGCCAGCTGGCACAGCTGCCGGTAGGCCAGGCCCGCCACCGGGCGGCCCCAGGCCAGCCGCGCGCGGTGGCTGGCGACCAGGGTCCCGTCGCTGGTCTGGCGCGCGTCCAGCTCGAGGTAGGCGGCCCCGGCCGCCAGCGCGAAGTCGTACGCCTCGTATGTCCCGGCGGCGGCTGCCTCGCTGCCGCCGCGGTGCGCCGAGATCGCGGGCGTGGGTCGCGGTCAGCGCGCATGTGCTCGGGACCTGGCGGCGACGCGCAGCCAGCCGGGCCGCCGCACGCCGTGCCGGCGGATGTACTCCGGGACGGCGGCCAGCGCGTACGCGAGCGCGAGCACGGCGGGCGCGGTGATCACGTCGAGCCAGTAGTGATTCGCGGTCGACAGCACGTCGAGGACGGTTACGACCGGATAGAGCCAGACCAGCGCCTTCAGGACGGGGGTTCGCAGCGCTCCGGACACGGCCACCGCCACCCACAGCGCCCAGACCACGTGCAGCGACGGCAGCGACGGCGAACTGATCGGCGGCCTTGCCCTCGATGAGGGTGGAGAAGATCGGCAGGTTCATCCCGGTGATGTCGTGATAGCCGGACAGCATCCGCGGCGGCGCGACCGGATAGAACCAGAACGCCGCCAGGGCGATCACGTTGCTGGCGATCAGCGCGTCCCGGTGCAAGGCGAAGTGCGGCGCCCGGCGCCAGATCAGCCAGACCCCGACCAGCCCGGTGAGCGCGCCCTGCAGGATCACGTAGTACCAGGACGCCGCGAAGCCGAGCAGCGAGTGGTGCAGCAGCCAGTCGTTCCACTGCCGGGCGAAGGCGCCGCCTAGCTCGTCGCTGATCTGAGCCACGGCCGGGGCGTTGCGCTTTCCGAGGATGTCCGCGGCGGAGTTGAACCGGACCGCGTCGTCCAGCCCCCACAGCACCAGGGCGACCGGGATGATCTGCAGGTAGCGCAGGCCCGGATGGCGGCGGTGGCGGCCCGCGTCGTCAGCACCGGATGCCGGAACGCGTTCTGCCGCCGCCGGGCCGCCGCGCTTCCGGCTGCGTTCACAGCCGTCGCCGACGCCGGTCTGGCCCTCGCAGCGGAAGCAACTCCGGCATTCTGCGCAGGAACTGTTCTAGTGCCGGGCCCGATCCCGGCCGCGTCTCCCGCTCGCAGGAGGTCTCAGCGTGCACCCAGGTCACCTCACCTCGGTCAGGTCACCTCCGCTCCAACCAGCCAGCCCCCGCGCGCGAGCTATGCGGAGGCCGTCTCCACATAGTTTACGACTTGCGTCTGACCGCTTCTGACGGCACGTCTGAGCAGCACGAGTCATCGCTCGGGCTAACGCGATGAGGCCACGCCCGCGGTCGGCCGCCACCGGAACTGACTGGTCGCGGTGATACCGGATTAAGCTGAGAAAACATGTCGTCATAGTTATTGGCAGTTATGTCAGAATCACAGCGCATGGTCGGATTCCCGCTAGTCAGTCGCGGGCACTTTCGCTGACCCCGGCAACCCGGGCTACGTCGGTGATGTCCGGGTGCTGCGGAACCGGCCGTTCAAGTTGTTGCTTGGGGCGGCGCTGGTTTCACCGGCAGTGCTGCTGTTCGCTGAACAAGGCGGTAGGTGTCTGGCGCGAGCGGCGTTAGCCGCTAGCCGGGGCCGGATCCGCGGTGCGCCGCCAGCGCGGCGAGCGCGGCCGGGAAGATCTCGGCCGGCGGGGTCACCAGTCCCGCGCCGACCTGGCCGGTGCCCGCGCACCCGGCCGGCCATGCCGGTGTTGATCTGCGGCAGGATGCCGGTCCGCACGACGAGCGTCACGTCGATGCCCGGCCGGAGTGCCGCGGAACCCGAGCGCCGGGAGCTGGAACAGCGGGTGCTCGGCCAGCGTGATCTCGCGCATCCGCTCGGTGGTGGCCAGCGCGTCCGCGCACGGTGCCGCCGACCAGCCGCACGATGGCGGGCGCGCCGGCCATCGCGAAGCCGCCGAGGCCGGCCGTCTCGGTGATCGCCGAGTCGCCGATGTCCGGGTTGGCGTCGTCCGGACCGTAGTTGCCGAGGATACAGGCCCGACGGGGTCAGGGCCGGCGCGATGAACCACTGGTCGCCCGTTCCCGACACCTGGATCCCGAAGTCGGTACCGTTCCTGGCCATCGCGACGACCAGGGTGGAGCCGGGAATGTCACGGGCCGCGTCCAGCGCGAGCTTGCAGGCGGGCATCGCGAGGTTCAGGAAGAAGTGATCGTTCCCGCCGATGAACGCGGCGGCCCGGCTCACGTCTGCCGGGCTGAACCCGGACTCGATCATGGCGGGCAGCAGGTCGCGCAGCAGCATCAACGTGCCGGACCGGTTCCGGTTGTGCGCCTCGTCGCCCATCTGCACCATCTGCGCGAGGATCGCGGTGACGTCCACCGGCCCGGTGCGCCGCACCGCCGCCTGCAGCAGCGGCCCGAGCACATCCGACATCCACCGCAGCCGGTCGAGCACCTCGGCCGAGTACGCGCCGTAACGCAGCACCTTGCCCAGGCCCTCGTTCAGCGTGCAGTACGCGCGCCGGCCGGTGCCGGCGTCCGCCAGCACGAACATCCACATCGACGGCGACACGACGCCGGCCATCGGGCCGACCGCGTGCCGCGAGTGACAGGGCGCCAGCGCGATGCTGCCGCGCGCGGCCAGTTCCGCGGCGTCTTCCGGGGTGGCCGCCAGGCCCTCAAGCACGCACGCGCCCATGAGCGCGCCGCGCAGCGGCCCGGACGCCCGCTCCCAGCTGATCGGCGGCCCAGCGTGCAGGAACTCACCCGGCTGCAGGCCCACCACCTCCCGCGCGGGCAGCACGTCGACCAGGCGGGCGCGGCTGGCGAGCATCCGGCTGACCGCGAGCTCATTCGCCGCCGCCCGCCGCTGGTCGCTCAGCACGGGAACGAGCTGCGCCTCCGTCCCGGCCATCGGCGGTGCCCAGTCGACCCTGGTCACCCGCGCGGCCTGCGCCGCCGCCGCGTCCGCGAGCAGGCCGACGCCGGCGCTGATGACGTGCGGCTCGCGCCGCAGGAGTTCGGTCACGAGATACCTGACCTCTCGGCATCCGCGACGGCAGCACAGGCGAAGCGCGTGGCCGCCGCGTTCGAGGCGAACACGTGCGCTCCCGCCGCCCGCAGCTGCTCGGCCTGCCGGGTCACGTCCTGCGGATCGGACGGCGCGCCGATCAGCGACACCACGACTGGCTGGCTGACGGCGGCGATCGCGGGCGCCAGCTCGGCGGCCGGGTCGGGATGCGCGCCGTGCCCGAGCACGACGTCCATCAGGATGCACCGCGACCGCCGGGTCGGCGGCCTGGGCCGCGAGCTGCTCCAGCCGCAGCGTCTGGTCGATCATGGGGTGCGGCCGCCCGGCCGTGAGCTCGTCGTCGCCGAAGTCGATCATGATGTGCTGAGCGGACGACGGCGCGGGCAGTCGCCACTCTGGCCGCAGCGGGATGTTCGACCAGACCGGACCCAGCCGCTCAGTGGCGATGACCATTGCCTCGTCGCAGAGCGTCCCGCCGGCGAACAGCCCGCGCAACGCGCCCGGCCGGGCGGGCCGGTCCCGGTCGGGCGCCCAGTGCGGCCAGTCGGGCACGGGCACGCCCGCGGCCCGCAGGGTCTGTTCCGCGGCGGCGGTCAGATCCGGCTGGCCGGGCCCGGTGAACGCGAACAGCACTGGTGTCGCCAGCGCGGCGGCGTAGTCGCGCAGCGCGCCGGCCACTTCGGCGGCGGGCGGCTTGGAGATCACCAGGATCAGCTCGGTGCCCGGATCGTCGTCGAGCGCGGCCAGCGCCGTCCGGGCCGACCGGCCGCCGACCGCGGCGGACAGGTCCCGGCCGCCGACGCCGAGCGCGGCACTCACCCCGGCACCTGCGCGCGCCAGCAGGCACAGCACCTGCTGCGCACCGGTCCCGGACGCCGCGACCAGGCCGATCGGGCCGGCCGGCAGCGAGTGCGAGAAGCCGAGCCCGACGCCGCCGACTATGGCGGTGCCGCAATCGGGACCCATGACGAGCAGGCCCCGATCGGTCGCCGCGTCCTTCAGCGCGATCTCCTGCTCGACCGGCACGTTGTCGGAGAAGATCATGACGTCGCAGCCGGCTTGCAGCGCGTCCATCGCCTCGGCGAAGGCGAACCGGCCCGGCACCGACACCAGCGCGAGGCCCGGTCCGGTGGCGCGGATCGCCGCGCCGGTCGTGCGCGGCCGGATGTTCGTCATGTCCGTCGCCCCGGCGTCGTCCGGCCGGGCGGTGAGCGCAGTTTCGACCACGGCCAGCGCGCCGGCCAGCGCGGCGTCATCGCGCGCCCGCAGCGCGATCAGCAGGTCGTTGGGGCCAGCCAGCGGCGGCGCGACGAATCCCATTCCCGGCAGCAGGCCGAGGTTGAGTTCGGTCGCCATCGCGATCAGGGCTGCCTCGACCCCGTCAGCCTTCCGGGCCGCGGCGCTGACCTGCATCAGCGTGACCGAATCGGCGTACGCGCCGGACCGCGTCTCGACATATTCCGCGCTCATCGCGCCCCCGCCATCGTCGTGGCAGCGTCCGCGCCCGATCCGACCGAGTCCGTGCCTGCGCCCGCGTCCGCGCCGGCCGGGTCCGCGGCGAGCGCGTGTTCGGCCGCCAGGACGAGCCCGAGCGCGAGCGCCGCGCCTGAGGTGTGTCCGACGCGGAGCAGGCCGTGCAGCGCCGGTTCAGCCGCGGCCGTCCCGGTGAGCGCGGCGGCGAACGCAGCCGCCGCGGGGACGCACTCGCCGCGGGCGGCGTGCGCGAGCAGCGCAGCCGACAGCGCGGTCGTCCGCGACGGCGCCAGGGCAGTGATCGCAGCCGCCAACCCGCTGGGCGTGGTTAGGGACCCCATAGCGTCCCTAACCACGCCCAGTCGCGGGGACACCGAGTCGCGGTAGACAGTTCCAGGGCTTTTGCCGGATTCGAACGCCGCCCGGCCGAGTAGCAGGCCCGCGAGCAGATCGTCGCCCGCCGGGGTCAGGCCCGGTCCGCGACCAAGCAGCTCGCGCGCGAGCCGATCGCCGCCCCACTGTGCTGGATTTCCGTCGCTCCAGCGACGGAAATCCAGCACAGTCGGCAGTCCGGCCCGGGCCGCGGTGACCGCGGCGGCCGCAGGCCGTCCGCGTCCCACCCGGCTCAACCGGCCATTCGCGGACAATATTCACGACGACCGGCCCGTCCGGACCCGTCCAGCGCAGCTGGCCGCCGCCCACGAGGCAGTCGGCCTCGTGGCCGGGGCCGATCGCCGTCAGCGGTAGCTCCGCGGCGGTCGTCGGCAGCACAACTGCGCACGGCAGCCGGACCGCGTCGTGCGTGAGCACCGCGATGACGCGCGGCCCGGGGATTATCGGGTGATCTGCGCCGACCGCCAGGTAGAGGGCGATCGGGCCGACGCCGAGCAGCCGCGCCGACGCGATCGGCCCGGTCGGCACGCCGCGCAGCGCGCTGCTGGCACCCGCCCCGAGCTGCATGGTTCACAATCCTGTAGCAGGAGATGATTTCCGTCACGCGATCAGCAGCGTAACGTCGCGCTATGAGTAAGGGCACTGGGTTGAAGGCAGCACGGGCGTGAAGCCGTCACCGGTCGGTTACTCGCGGCCGCAGTCCGTCGCCGAGGCGATCCAGGCGCTCGCCGCGCTCGGCCCGGACGCCAAAGTGCTGGCCGGGGGGCAGTCACTCATCCCGCTCATGTCGCTGCGGCTGGCCAGGCCCGAGCACCTGGTGGACATCAACCGGCTGACCGAGCTCAGCTACATCGACGTCACCGCCGGCTACGTCGCGGTGGGCGCCCTGACCCGGCACGCCGAGTTGCTGGCCAGCGGGTCCGCGCAGACAGCGCAGCCGCTGCTCGCCAGGGCGCTGCGCAGCGTCGCCCACCCGGCGATCAGGAACCGCGGCACCGTCGTCGGCAGCCTCGCGCACGCCGACCCGGCCGCCGAGATGCCGGCCGTGCTCACGCTGCTGGACGGCTCGGTCGAGGCCGCCAGCGCCAGGGGCGAGCGCGTCATCCCGGTCGCCGACTTCTTCCTCGGCCCGCTGGAGTCGGCCCTGGAGCCGGACGAGCTCGCGGTCGCGGCCAGGTTCCCGGTGCTGGCACCCGGCAGCGGCACCGGCTTCGCCGAGATCAGCAGGCGGCGCGGCGACTACGCGATCTGCGGCGTGGCCGCGCTGATCAGCCTCGCCGACGACGGCGCCTCGATCCGGGACGCGAAGGCCGTCTATCTGTCCGTCGGCCCGACCCCCGTTGTGCTGGACCTCACCGCCGCGGTGGCGGGCCAGCCCGCCGAGCCCGCAGGCCGACTTCCCGGCCGCGCGGGAGCTGGCGGCCCAGCACCTGCGCCCCGACAGCGACATCCACGCCACCGCCGACTACCGGCGCCAGCTGGCGGGCGTGCTCACCGAGCGGGTGCTCCGCCAGGCCGTCGCGGAAGCGACGGAGCGCCGGTGACCGCCGAGGAACTGCACGAGGTGCAGCTGACCATCAACGGGGCCGCCCGCACCGCGCGGGTCCCGGCCCGGCGGTTGCTGTCCGACTGCATCCGGCACGACCTCGGCCTGACCGGCACCCACGTCGGCTGCGAACACGGCGTCTGCGGCGCGTGCACCGTCTTGCTCGACGGCGTCCCGGTGCGGTCCTGCCTGCTGCTCGCCGTCAGCGCGGACGGCTGCGCGGTGACCACGGTCGAAGGGCTGGCTGGCAGCGACGGCGCGCTGTCGCCGGTACAGCAGGCGTTCGGCGAGTGCCACGGGCTGCAGTGCGGCTTCTGCACGCCGGGCTTCCTCACCACGATTACCGCGGGCCTGCGGGCCAACCCGGACCCCGACGACGAGCAGGCCCGCGACATGGTGGGCGGCAACTTGTGCCGGTGCACCGGCTACCAGAACATCATCGCCTCGGTCCTCCGGGCCGCCGAGCTGCAGCGGGCCGCTCAGCCGGAGCAGTCATGAGCTCGCTATTCGGGGCCCGGGTGCAGCGGGTCGAGGACGACCGGCTGATCCGCGGGCACGGTGCCTATCTCGACGATCTCGGCGCGGACGCGCTGGCGGCGGCGTTCGTGCGCAGCCCGCACGCACACGCCCGGATCACCGACATCGACGTCAGCGCCGCGCTGGACGTGGACGGCCTGGTCGCGATCTACACCTACGAGGACCTGCCGCCCAAGCTGGCGCAGCCGCTGCCGCTGCTGATCCCGCACCCGGACCTAACCCACGGCCGGACGCCGTACCCGCTGGCGAAGGACGAGGTCAACCACGTCGGCGAGGCCATCGTCATGGTCGTCGCCACCGATCGCTACCTGGCCGAAGACGCCGCCGACCTGATCGACGTCAGTTATGAGGAACTGCCCGCCGTGGTCGGTATCGACGCGGCCAGGAAAGCCGAGCACCTCGTGCATCCCGACGTGCCCGGCAACGTCGCGGCGAACTCGGTGCAAGAGCACGGCGACACCGCCGCGGTCATCGCCGCCGCCCCGCGCGTGCTGGAGCTCGACCTGCACATCGAGCGGTCCGCGTCGACCCCGATGGAAGGCCGCGGCGTGCTGGCCCGCTGGGATCCGCAGGCCGGCCACCTGCGCCTGTGGACCTCGACCCAGACCTCCACCGGCGTGCGCGCGGCCGTCGCGGCCAAGCTCGACCTGGCGCTGACCGACGTAGACGTGATCACCCCGGATGTCGGCGGCGGCTTCGGGGTGAAGATCATGCACCCGTGGCCGGAGGAGGTGCTGGTGCCGTGGGCGGCCAGGCAGCTGCTGCGGCCGGTGAAGTTCACCGAGGACCGGCGCGAGCACTTCATCGCCAGCGCGCACGAGCGGGCCCAGCAGCATCACGTCACCGTCGGCTTCGAGGACGACGGCCGGATCCGCGGCCTGTCGGTGCGGTTCTGGCACGACAACGGCGCCTACGTGCCGTACGGCCTGATCGTGCCGATCGTGACCTCGACCCAGCTGCTCGGCCCGTACAAGCCGGACGCGTACCGGGTCGAGTTCGACTCGCTGTATACGAATACGGTGCTGGTCACCCCGTATCGCGGCGCGGGGCGGCCGCACGGCTGCTTCGTGATGGAGCGCACCGTCGACGCGATCGCGGCGGAGCTGGGCCTGGACCGGACTGAGGTACGCGCGCGCAACTTCATCCAGCCCGACGAGATGCCCTATGACCAGGGCCTGATGTTCCAGGACGGCCGGCCGCTGATCTACGACTCGGGCGACTACCCCGGCTCTGCTGGCCAAGCTCAAGGATCTCGTCGGCTGGGACGACTTCGGCGCGCAGAAACAGGCCGCCGCGGCCGAAGGCCGCAGGCTCGGCATCGGCCTGGCGTGCTACGTCGAGGGCACCGGCGTCGGTCCGTACGAGGGCGGCCACGTGCTGGTCGAGACGTCCGGCAAGGTCAAGGTCGCGACCGGCCTCACGAGCCAGGGCCAGGGTCACCACACCGTGCTCGCCCAGCTCGTCGCCGACGAACTCGGCGTGCCATTGGCCGACGTCGAGGTCGTCACCGGCGACACCCGCCGATTCGCCTATGCGGTCGGCACGTTCGCGTCCAGGGCCGCGGTGATGAGCGGCTCGGCGGTCACGCTGGCCGCGCGCAAGGCCAGGGAGAAGGCACTGCGGGTGGCCGCGAACGCGCTCGAGGTATCCGCGGACGACCTGGTCATCGAGGACGGGATCGTGCACGTGAAGGGGGACCCGGACGCCGGGATGAGCCTCGGCACGGTCGCGGTGCTGTCCAACCCGCTGCGGTACGCGTTCGACGAGGCAGCCAGGGCCGCGACCCAGTTCGGCGGCGGCGGCGATATGTCCAAGCCGCCGATCGCCGAGGACGACGAGCCGGGCATCGAGGGGACAGGCATTCTTTTCCCCGCTCCGGTCGACGTTCGCGAGCGGCATGCACGCCGTGATCGTGGAGACCGACCCGGACACCGCCGAGATCACGATCCTGCGGTACTGCGTCGTGCATGACTGCGGGCGGCTGATCAACCCGCAGATCGTCGAGGGCCAGATTCACGGCGGGGTGGCGCAGGGCGTCGCCGGCGCGCTGTACGAGCGGATGGCGTACGACGAGTACGGTCAGTTGCAGAACGCGTCGTTCATGGACTTCCTCATGCCGTACGTCAGCGAGGTGCCACGGCGGATCGAGATCGATCACCTGGAGACGCCGTCGCCGCTGAACCCGCTCGGCATCAAGGGCGCGGGCGAGGCGGGCGTCATCCCCGGCGCCGCCGTCATCGCCGCGGCGATCGAGGACGCCGAGGGTATCGCGATCACGTCGATGCCGATCTCGCCGTCGGACCTGTTCGAGCTCCGCCGGGAGGTGGCGTCGTGAAGCTGACCGGCACCGCGATCATGCACGCCGCGCCGGACCGGGTCTGGGCCGCGCTCACCGACCCGGCCGTGCTGGCGGCCGCGATCCCCGGCTGCGACCGGCTGGAGCCCGCCGGCCCGGACGCCTATCAATTCACGATCGCGGCCGGCCTCGGCTCGCTGCACGGCGCCTTCACCGGCCGCGTCGCGGTCTCGGACCGGCGCGAGCCGGACTCGTTCGTGCTCACCGCGACCGGCTCGGGCGGGCCGGGCACCGTCAGCATCCGCGCGCGGTTCGCGCTGACCGCGGGCCCCGACGGCAGCACGGAACTGGGCTACGACGCCGACGGCGAGGCGACCGGGCTGCTGGCCGCCGTCGGCCAGCGGATGTTCACGGCCGTCGCCCAGCGGATGACCACCGAGTTCTTGCGGTCCCTGGACGCTCAGCTTCAGGACGGGAACGAGGCGGCCGCCGGCCACTCCCAGCCTGAGCTCGCGGGCCCAGTTCCAGCGGGCCCAGTTCCCGCGGGCCCAGTTCCCGCAGGCGCAGTGCCGCTGCCCCGGCAGCCCCGGTCCGGGCCGCCCGCGCCGCCAGCCCGCGCCGCGGCGGGGAAGGCCGAGTTCCTGGCCGGTGCGCTCGCGGGCACGGCCGCCGCGCTGGCCGGGGTCGCGATCGGCAGCGTGGTCCGGCGGAGGAAATCGTGATGCGCGCGGTCACCGTCGCGGCGGTCCAGGTCGCCCCCGCCGCGGGCCCGCTGACCGCGCAGGCGATCGAGGCCAACATCGCCCGCGCGCTCGCGCAGGTTCGCGACTGCGTGGCCGCGACCGGCGCGGAACTGGTCGTGCTGCCGGAGTCGGTCACCACCGGGTTCACCACCGGCCTGGACCCGGCCGAGCTCTGGGACCTGGTCTCGGCGATCCCCGGCCCGATCGCCGAGCCGTTCTGCCAGGCCGCCGCCGAGCTCGGCATCGAGCTGGTCTTCGGCAGCTACGAGCGCGGCCCGGAGCGCGGCGTGATCTACAACGCGGCCGCGATCGCCGGCCGGGACGGTTGCCTGCTCGGCGTGTACCGCAAGACGCACCCGTTCGGCACCGAGCGGGCTGACCGCGGCGGCTGGGTCACCCCCGGCGAGGACATCTGCGTCGTGGACACCGGCTACGCCAGCCTCGGGCTGATCATCTGCTTCGACGGCGACTACCCGGAGCTGTCCAGGATCACCGCGATCCGCGGCGCGCAGATCATCTGCCGCCCGTCCGCGCTGCTGCGCTCGGCCGACCTGTGGGAGCTGACGAACCGGGCTCGCGCCTACGACAACCACGTGTACGTGATCGGCGCGAACGCGACCGGCACTGATCCCGGCGGGGCCATCTACTTCGGCAACTCGATGATCGTCACCCCGATCGCGGAAGTGGTCGCGCGGGCGGCCTCGCACGAGTGCTGGGTGTCGGCCCGGCTGGACCCGGCTACGGCCATGTCGTCGCTGACGCCGGGGTCCTCGGTGCCGCAGCCGTTCGACCACCTGGCCGACCGCAACCTCGGCCTGATCCGCCGGCACGCGGACGCGCTGCTCGGCGACGCGGCCACTGAGTTTCGGTACGGGCCTGCTCGTGCCGACTGACCGCAGGCTCCGGATCGGCATCGACACCGGCGGGACGTTCACCGACGTGGTCGCGTTCGACCAGGTGACCGGCACGCTGGCGGTGACCAAGACGCCGTCCACCCCGGCCGACCCGGCGCAAGGGTTTCTGGCTGGCCTGGCCAAGATCCTCGATCTCGCGAGCGCTGGCCCCGGCGACGTCGCGGCCGTCAGCCACGGCACCACGATCGCGACGAACCAGCTCCTCGAAGGCCAGATCGGCCGGCTCGGCTTCATCACCACCGAGGGCTTTGAGTTCCTGCTGGAGATCGCGCGCCAGTCGGTGCCCGACGGGTACGGCAACTCCTATTTCTGGGTGAAGCCGGACCGGATCGTGCCGCCGGACCGGGTCCGGGTCGTGCCGCGGCCGGATCGATCACACCGGGGCCGAACTGCGCCCGTTCGACGAGGCGGCCGCGATCGCGGCCGCGCGCTTCTTCGCGGCCGGCGGTATCGACACGATCGGCGTCTGCTTCCTGCACTCCTACGCCAACCCGGCGCACGAGGAGCAGATGGCCAAGGTGCTGGCGCGTGAGCACCCGGCCGCGCTCGTCTCGCTGTCCGCGCAGGTGCTGCCCGAGTACCGGGAGTACGAGCGGGCGATGACGACGCTGGTCGATGCCGCGGTCAAGCCGCGGGTGTCGCGCTACCTGACCGCGATCGCGGCAGGCCTGCGGGTGCTAGCCGACACCGGGCTGGCCCGGCCGGACGGCGTGCCGCTGCACGTGATGACGTCGAACGGCGGCGTGGCCACGGTGGCCGAGGTGATCAGCCGGCCGATCAGCACGGTGCTCAGCGGGCCCGGCGGCCGGCGCTGTCGGCGCGGCGATGATCGCCCACCACGCGGGCGTCGCCGAAGGTGCTGACCTGCGACGGCGGCGGCACGTCCACCGACGTCGCCGTCGTCGTCGGCGGCGAGCCCGAGCTGACCACCGAGGGCAGCGTCGGCGCGTACCCGGCGAAGATCCCGATGGTCGACGTCGTCACGGTCGGCGCGGGCGGCGGCTCGGTGGCCCGGGTGTCGCCCGAGGGCGCGCTCAAGGTCGGCCCGCGGTCGGCCGGCGCCGATCCCGGCCCGCTGTGCTACGGCAAGGGCGGCACCGAGGTGACGGTGACCGACGCGCACCTGGTCCTCGGCCGCATCCCGCCGCACCTGCTCGGCGGGGAGATCCCGCTGGACGCAGCCGCCGCGGCCGCCGGGCTGACCGCGCTGGGGGAGCGGCTGGGCCTGACCGCGGCCGACTGCGCGGCCGGGATCCTCGAGATCTCCGCCTGGAACCAGGCCAACGCGGTCCGGCAGATCACCGTCAAGCGCGGCCTGGACGTGCGCGACTTCACCCTCGTCACGTTCGGCGGGTCGGGCTCGCTGCTGCTCTGCCCGCTGATCGAGATCCTCGGCGCGTGCCGGGCGTGCTGGTGCCGCCCAACCCCGGCAACACGTCCGCGTTCGGGCTGCTCACCGTCGACGTGCGCAGCGACTACGTGCGCACCCACGTGGTCCGGCACGCACGAACTCGACCCGGACCGGATGGAGGCGATCTTCGCCGAGCTGTCCGCGCAGGCCACGGAAGGCGCTCGCGGCCCAGGGCTTCGGCGCCGAGGTGGCGCGGCTGAGTCGCAGCGCCGACCTGCGCTACTACGGGCAGGCGTTCGAGGTCCGGGTCCCGGTCGGCGGCCGGGCCGTTCGGCCCGGCGGGCGCCGACGCCGCGGCGGAGGCCTTCCACGAGGCGCACCGCGCCCTGTACGGCTACGACTTCCGCAGCGACGCCCGCCAGCAGGTCGAGTGGGTGAACCTGCAGAGTCACCGGCATCGGCCCGATCCAGCGACCCGCGATCGCCACGGTCGCGGCCGGCGACGGGACCGCGGCCCGCGCGCTGACCGGCCGCAGGCCGGTCACGTTCGCGCGCGGCACCGAGCCCGCCGACACCGCGATCTACTGGCGGCCGTCGATGCTGGCCGGCGACGTGATCGACGGCCCGGCGGTGATCGAGGAGTACGGCGCGACGGTGCCCGGTGCATCCGGGCTTCGCCGCCCGGGTGGACGAGTTCGGCAACCTGCGGGTGGCGGCTCGCGTGAGCCGGCGCGATAGACCCGGTGCTGCTGGAGATCATCACCGGCAGCCTCGCCTCGATCGAGAAGGAGGTCGAGACCGCGATCGCGCCGCACCGCGACGGTCACCGATGATCCGGGACGCGCACGACTTCCGGGCCGGGATCCATGACCGGCGGCTGCGCAAGCTGACCGGCCGGTCCTACAGCGCGCTCGTGCACCCGGTCGTCCGCGATTTCCCGGTGCTGCAGATGCGGCCGGGCGACGTCTTCTTCCACAACGACGTGTACCGGTCCGAGGGCGGCATCGGTCACCTGCCGGACCTGTGCGTGACCGTGCCGGTGTTCCACGACGGCGCGGTGGTGGCGTTCGTGCAGGCGTTCGGGCATCACGACGACATCGGCGGCGCGGTGCCCGGCTCGATGCCGAGCCACGCGACCAGCGTGTTCGAGGAAGGCCTGATGGTGCCGCCGATCCGGCTGTGGGACGAGGGCGTGCCGAATCAGGCAGCACTCACGATCATGACCCGCAACTCGCGGATGCCGGACTCGCTGGCCGCGGACCTGGACGCGGAGTGCTCGGCCTGCCTGCACGGCGCGCGGCGGCTGGCCGAGCTGTTCGGCCGGTACGGCCAGCAGGCAGTGCAGGACTGCTTCGACGAGATCGTCGCCGCCACCACCCGGACGTACCGGCAGGAGATCCTGGCGAAGATCCCGGTCGGCACGTGGACCTGGGAGGACTACGCCGAGCACGACGGCGTCGACCCGCCCAGGCTGCACGCGCAGCGGATCACGCTGACCCGGACGCCGGACACCGATGCCGGCTGTGCTGACTGTCAGGGCCCGCGTCTCATCCTCGACTTCACCGGCACGTCGCCGCAGGCCAAGGGCCCGATCAACCACTGCGCGGACTACGCCGACGGGAACTTCCTGGCCAAGTGGCTCGCGCCGATCCTGCGGAACCTGGCCGCGAGCCCGGAGCGCGCGGCCGAGCTGGACGTGAACGAGGGGGTCGTCGAGCTGATGGAGCTGCGGTTCCCGCCGCCCGGCACACTCCTGACGCCGGTGTTCCCGGCGCCCACTAACGCGCGCACGTTCGTGATCTTGCGGCTGCTCGGCGTCTTCGCCGGCGTGCTGGCCAAGGCGGTCGGCGGACGGATGCCGGCCGACCAGGAGACGATCCGCTACACCGGGGTGTACGGGACGACCGCGGCCGGCGAGCCGTACCTGATGCGCGAGGTGCTCGGCGGCGGCTCCGGCGGCCGCTACTACGCCGACGGCGAGGACACCATCCACGTGGTGCCGGACTCGCGCAATCTGCCCGCCGAGTTCACCGAGGCCCGGTTCCCGCTGCTGGTCGAGCGGCTCGGCCTGGCCGTCGACTCGGGCGGGCCCGGCCAGTTTCGCGGCGGGCTCGGCTACGAGAAGGTGCTGCGGATGCGGGAGGACGGCTACTTCATGTCGATCGCCGACCGCTCGATCCTGTCCTGCTGGGGGGTCAACGGCGGGCTCGCGGGCCGGCCGTTCAGCGTCACCGTGGATCCCGGCCGCCCCGGTGAGCGCGAGGTCGACGCGCTGGCCGACGGGGAGTTCGTGCCGGCCGGGACGCTGATCCGGATCCGCACCACCGGCGGCGGCGGCTGGGGCGACCCGCTGTCCAGGGACCCGGACCTCGTCGCCCGCGACGTGCGCTGGGGCAAGGTCTCGGCGGCGGCAGCGGCCGCCGACTACGGCGTCGTGCTCAGCTGGCCGGACGCGGGCGCGGTTGCGCCCGTGGTGGATGAAACTGCGACCGCGCGACTGCGGGAGACTATGCGAGCGGAGCGGCCCGAGCAGCGCCCGTTCTTCGACCGCGGCCCCGGTTACGCCCGCCTGTCGGGCGGTGCTGGGTCCGCCGACGTTGACTGGATCGAGGAGGTCAGGCCGGATGCCCGAGCCGATTGAAGTGCGCAAGGTGCCGCTGCAAAACGTGTCCGACGCCAGCGAACTGGCGAAGCTGATCGACGCCGGCGTGCTGGCGGCCGACCGGGTGGTGGCCGTCATCGGCAAGACCGAGGGCAACGGCGGCGTCAACGACTACACCCGGATCCTGGCCGACCGCGCGTTCCGGGAGGTGCTGATCGCCAAGGGCAGCCGGAGCCCGGAGGAGGTCGGGCAGATCCCGATCGTCTGGTCCGGCGGCACCGACGGCGTGATCAGCCCGCACGCCACCGTGTTCGCCACGGTCCCGGTCGGCGACGCTCCGGCCACCGACGAGCCGCGGCTGTCGGTCGGGTTCGCGATGAGCGAGCCGCTGCAGCCCGAGGACATCGGCCGGGCCGCGATGATCACGAAGGTGGCGGCGGCGGTGCGGGCCGCGATGGCCGAGGCCGGGATCACCGATCCGGCCGACGTGCACTACGTGCAGACCAAGACGCCGCTGCTGACGATCGAGACGATCCGGGACGCGAAGAGCCGCGGCCACTCGGTGTTCACCGAGCACACCGGCGAGTCCATGGACGTGTCGAACGGCACGGCCGCGCTCGGCATCGCGGTCGCGCTCGGCGAGATCGAGATGCCGCCGGACGCCGCGGTGATGCACGACCGGTCGATCGGGTCGTCGGTCGCGTCCTGCTCGTCCGGCGTCGAGCTGGACCGGGCCCAGGTCGTCGTCGCCGGGAACGTCGCGCGGTATCGGCGGCCGGTACCGGATCGGGCACTCGGTCATGCGCGACGCGCTGGACGCGGACGGGATCTGGGCCGCGATCAGGAGCGGCCGGCCTGGACCTGCCGGACCGGCCGCATCCCGACGACCTGGACGGACGGCTGGTGAACGTGTTCCTCAAGTGCGAGGCGAGCCAGGACGGCCAGGTGCGCGGCCGCCGGAACGCGATGCTCGACGACTCGGACGTGCACTGGCACCGGCAGATCAAGGCCTGCGTCGGCGGCGTGGCGGCGGCGGTCACCGGCGACCCGGCGGTGTTCGTGTCGGTGTCCGCGGCGCACCAGGGTCCCGACGGCGGCGGCCCGGTGGCCGCCATCGTCGACCTCGGCGGCTGACCAGGTTTCAGTCCGCGAGCAGGAGGCGCTGCCAGGTGTCGGTCAGGAACTGCTCGTAGCGCTGCGGCGTCCAGCCCCGCTGGCCGACGAGCAGTTGGTACAGCTCGGCGGCGTTGGTGGCCCAGACGATGTCGGCGGCCTGCTCCGGGTCGAGGCGCAGCCGCGCCGTCGTAGCCAGGTCGGCGACGAACAGCCGCATGTTCGCGGCCCGGCGCTGGGCGATCTCCGCCCAGAGCCGGGCCAGCTCGGGTTCGTCGGGGGCGGCCTGCTGGATGATGCCGAGCACCAGCGCCATGCGCGGGGCGATCGCGGTGATGGCGGATGCGTAGATGGCGATCTTGGTGCTCGCGTCCGGCGCGGCCCGGACCCGCTGCACGTAGTCGCGCTGCTCGGCGGGGATGGCCTGATCTGTGCCGGAGATGGCGGTTTCGATCAGCAGCCGGGCTAGCTCGGGCTTGCGCCCGGCCGACGCGTAGACCGTATCGAGCGCGACTCCGGCTCGCTCGGCGATCGCGGTCATCGAGGTGGCCGCGTAGCCGCGCTCGGTGAAGAGCTGCCGGGCCGCGTCCAGGATGGTCGCGCGGGTGCGGGCGGCGGACTGGCGGCGAGCGGTGGTGTCGTACCGCCGCTTGACTGGGCCGGGCATGGGGGCCATGATAGCAATATTAGTCCGAAGTCAGTTCGGATTAATTTGGAGGGGACTTCGATGACCTACGCGTTCACCTACGACGTGCCGATCGACGCCGCGATTTACGCCCGCATCAAGGATGGCCTGGGGCCGGAACAGCCGCCCGGGCTGATAGCCCATCTGGCCTGGCGCACCGATGCCGGGCTGCGCTACGTGGACGTCTGGCAGTCCAAGGACGACTACGAGGCGTTCGCGGATTCGCGGCTGCACCCGGTCGTCCATCCCATCCTCAGCGACCTGCTCGGCTTCGTGCCGCCCGAGCCGGCGCTGACCGTCCTCGACGTCATCGACGCCTGGACCGACCGGCACCCGGCCTGACCCAGGCCCGGCGATGGGCCTGGCGAGCTAGGCAACGGCAGCGCTGCGGGCCGGGCGAAGCGCCCGGCCCGCGACACCGCTCAGTAGAAGACGACGAAGAAGCCGAGCTTCTTGCCCGGCGTGTTGCTCCCGGGGCTGACCAGCCCGGTGAACACCAGGACTTGCGAACCGGCCGGGCAGGTGCGGCTACCGCCGACATCGTTGGACGGGAGCTGAACGGTTCCCGTCGGGACGTTGCCGTTGAAGAGGCCGTTGTAGTCGAGGGTTACCTCGGCGCTGTGCGGCTTGAACGACAGACCATGGAAGCAGTAGAACCCGGCATTGGATTCGTTGATGTTCGACGCCTTGACGTTGCGGGAGTGGCTGGCGTCGAACCCGCCGCCGGCCTGGATGTGGGCATAGCCCAGCGCGGTGCCGGGGCCGTTCTTCGCCAGCGCGGAGAAGTTCGACATCCCGGTCGGGCACTTGCCGTTGCTCTTCGCCAGCCGCAGCGCGCCGTTGGGGGCCACGCACGCCTTGGCCGTCGTGTGGACCGCGGCCGGCGCCATGACCGTCGCCATCGCGACACCGGATGCCGCACCCAGCACGACCGTGGCCGCGCCGGCCGCAGCCAGCACTTTCAGTTTCATGATTATTGAACCCCCTCGCCATTATCGGCCCGGTTTGAGCCAGGCACAGTATGGCCAAGAAGCGGGCTGTACGCGATGAAATGAGACGCGGGTGAGACTTATTTACTCCGCGTCGGCCCCTCGCTGCTGACCGGCGCCGTGAGCGGCAGCGCGCGCGAAGAATGGCCGACCTGCACCGTGAACTCGCCCGCGGGCCAGACCCAGCTGGTCAGGTCCTCGTCGAAGCACGCGAACGCGCGGGCCGGTATCCGCAGCCGGGCCACCGCGGCCTCGCCAGGCGCGGCCCGGACGGTCGTGAACGCCGCCAGGGTGCGCACCGGCCGGTCCCGGTGCGCCGCACGGCCGGCTCGGACAGGTAGGCCTGCACGATCTCCTTGCCCGGCCTGGCTGCCGGTGTTGCGCACCGTCACGGTCAACTCCAGGTCGGCGCCCGCTGGCAGCGCCGCGGGACAGTCGATCGATTCGTACGCCCAGGTGGTGTAGCCCAGCCCGTGGCCGAACGGGTAGCGCGGCGTCGGTGCCGCGCTTGTCGTACCCGCGGTACCCGATCAGCAGCCCTTCGTCGTAGTCGAGCACGCCGCGGGAGTCCGGGGCAGCGTGCAGCACCGGGCAGTCCGCTTCCGCGACGGGCACCGTGACCGGCAGCCGGCCGCCGGGCTCGGCGGCGCCCAGCAGCACGTCCGCCAGCGCCGCGCCGAAGGCCTGTCCGGGCAGCCAGGCGTAGACGATCGCGGCCACTTGCCCGGCCCATGGCATCAGCACCGGCATGCCGGCAGTTGACGACCACGATCGTGCTGGCGTTCACCGCGGCGACGCGGCGCACCAGCTCGTCCTGCCGGCCGGGCAGGGCCAGCGTCTCGCGGTCGAAGCCCTCGCTCTCGGTCAGCTCGGCCGAGCCGACCACCACGACGGCGGCGTCGGCCGCCGCGGCCGCCGCCTCGGCGGCCGCCAGCAGTTCGTCGTCCGCGCGGCCGGCACGAGGCCGAGCCGGACCGCGAGCGGGCCCGCCCCGTCGGCGGCCGGGCGGAACTCGAGTCGCAGCTCGCGTCTGCGTGTCTGCCTCCAGCCACAGCGCCGCCCGCAGCTCACCGGGTCTGGTCATCGCCTCGACCGGGTCGGCGGGCACGGTGGTGACGCCGTCGATCACGGTGACCCCGTCGGTCGTCACCGTGAGCCCGCCGACGCCGGCCGCGCTCAGCTGGTACCGGCCGGCGGTAGCGGCCTGGTACGACGTGGTCAGCACGACGCGGCCGGGATCGCCCCAGCCGATGCCGGCCGGGACGCCATCCCACCAGGCCAGGTTCGCGGACCGGCGGTGCTCGGTGCCCAGCAGCTCGCCGTCGGCGGCCAGGAACTCCAGCCGCACCCCGGGCTGGCCGCTGACCGGATCGGTCAGCGCCGCCAGCGGCGGTTCCGGCAGTGACTGCCAGGTCTGGCACCCGACCTCGGTGACGACGTCGGCCACCCCGGCCAGGGCTTCGGTCAGGGCGGCCGCCGGGGTCCCGACGGTGACCGGCGACACGCCCGCGCTGCCGCCGCCCTGGATCGTCGGGTACAGCGCGCCGGGGCCGATCACGGCGAGCGTGCTGATCCCGGTGGCTGACTGTCCGGTGGACAGCGGCAGCACCTGGCGCTCGTTGCGCAGCAGCACGAACGACGCGGCCGCGACCGTCCGCAGCAGGTCCGGCGCGATCAGGTCCGGCGCGGTCAGCTCCGGGGCCGGACCCGCCGGGGCGGACACCCGGTCGGCAGGGGCGGCCGTGGCCGGGGACGCCCCGTTCCCTTCCGAGCTCAGCGCGCCGACACGGCGGGCGAGCAGCAGCAGCCGGACGAGCTTGTCGTCCACTAGCGCCTCGCTCACCTGACCGTCGTCGACGGCGCTGGCCAGCAGGTCACCCCAGGGGCCGTCCGGCCCCGGCATCGACAGATCCAGCGTGGCCACCGCGGTCGGCACGGTGCTGCGGGCCGCGTGCCAGTCCGACGTCACGACGCCGTCGAAGCCCCACTCGTCCTTGAGCACGTCCCACAGGAGCCGGGCGTTCTCGGTCATCGGCTCGCCGTTGACGCTGTTGTAGGCGGCCATGATCAGCCAGGCGCCCGCCTCCCGGACGCACGCCTCGAACGGCACCAGGTACAGCTCGCGCAGCACGGTCTCGCTGATCCGGGCGTCGTAGGTCCAGCGCTCGGTCTCGGAGTCGTTGGCGGTGTAGTGCTTGACGGTCGCGGCGACGCCCGCGCGCTGGACGCCGCGCACGTACGCGGTGGCCAGCCGGGCCGTCAGCACCGGGTCCTCGGCGAAGAACTCGAAGCCGCGGCCGCCGAGCGGGGTGCGCATCAGGTTCACGGTGGGCGCGAGCAGGATGTCGACGCCCTTGCTGCGCGCCTCCACCCCCAGCGCGAGCGCCACCTGGTGCACCAGCTCGACGTCCCAGGTCGCGCCCAGCGCGGCGGGACAGGGCATGCTGGCGGACGGTTTGCGCTCGTCCTTGGTCGTGCCGCGGACGCCGGCCGGGCCGTCCGACGTGACCATCGGGCGCAGCCCGATGGCTGGGCAGGCGTGCGTCCGCCAGCTGTCCGCGCCGGTCAGCAGGGCGACCTTGGCGGCCAGGGGGAGCGAGGCGAGCAACGGGCGGAGGGCGGCGAGTTGGGCCGGCAGCTCGGCGGCGGCCGCCGCCCGGCCGGAAACCCGGCCGGGCAGCGTGCGCCCCGGTGGAGAGATCGTCACGGTGTTCGCAGACTCAGGACACGGGCTTGAGCTGCTGGACCGTGTACGAGGATCTCGGGGATGTTCGGGCCCGGGTCCATATAGGCGTTGCCCGCCGACGGCCAGCCCGTGTAGTTGCGGGTGGAGTACTCCGCCCAGGAGGCGCCCAGCAGCAGCGGTGCGACCGGGACCTCGGTGTTCTCGATGTTGGCTAGTTGCGTGACGGCCGCGGTCAGCGCCTGCGGGGTCGAGGCACTGGCGTAGGCGTCGAGCGCGGACTGGGCGGCCGGGTCGTTGAACCGGCCGAAGTCCGCCGACGCGGTCTTGCCGACCGGCGCCGACAGCCGGTAGTCCATCCAGTTGTCGTAGGTGAAGTACGGAGTCAGGCCCTGATTGCCCCAGTGGATGGCGGCGCTGAAGTTGCCGGACTGCAGGTCGGCGGTCCACACGTTCGGGCCGTTCGGCCCGCCGTCACCCTTGACCGAGGCGTCGAAGCCCAGCTCGTTGAGCTGGTTCACGATGAGCTGCGCGTCGGGGTAGTAGTCGGTGTAGCTGACCGGGTCCTCGATCGAGAACGTGATCTTCTGACCGTTCTTCTGCCAGATTCCGCCGACCTTCTTGTATCCGTCGCGCCGAGGATCTGGCTGACCTTGGCCGGGTCGCCGGTGGCCGGCAGGTCGTTGGCCAGCCCGGATGGCAGGTAGCTCTGCTGCGCCGGGCAGGATCATGCCCGCGGAGCTGGTCACCGGCGGCTCGTCGTTGGACTCACCGTCCGTTGACAGCTGCTGCCGGTTGATGCCGTAGCTGATCGCCTGCCGGACGGCCGGGTCGTTCAGCGGCAGCCTTGGTCGTGTTGAAGAACAGGCCGACGACGTTGTTGTCGCTGAAGTACGGCGCCGAGAGGCTGCCACAGGCCGTTGTCCGTGTTCTTCGCCGGAAGTTCTGCGACACGCCGGTGATCGAGATTCCGCACCAGTCGATGGTGCCGTTCGCGCACGGCGGCAGCAGGTTGGCGTTGCTGGAGTAGGCGGGGAAGCCCACCTCGGGCACGTGCAGGCTGCACTTGTCGTAGTAGTTCGGGTTGAGCTTCATGGTGAAGCCCGTCGGGCTGAACTTGTCGAGCACGTACGGGCCATCGCCCAGCGGGTTGGCGTCGGCGTACGTGGCCGGGTTGGACGACGCGCTGGCCAGATGTGCTGCGGCACGATCGGGTTCGCAGGATGAAGAAAAGGCTGGCCAGTTCCGGCGCGGAGAACGTGAGCACCGTGGTCGTCGCGTTCGGCGCGGTGGCGGTCACCGGGATCGGGATGGTCCAGTTGGCGTTCAGCGCCGGGAACTTCTTGATCAGGTTGAAGGTGAACGCGACGTCGGCGGCGCTGAACGCCTTGCCGTCGCTCCACTTCACCCCGGACCGAGGGTGATCGTGAGCGTCTTGCCGTCCGGCGACCAGGAGTAGGCCGTGGCCAGCTCGGGGACGGGCGCCTGGGTCGGGTTCTGGGTGTTGAACACGATCAGGGGCTGGTAGTAGAGGTTCACGGCGTGGGTGACGTACCCGATCGAGGTAGGACGAACGGGTTGAAGTTATCGACCATCGGCGAGATGGCCGTGGTGACGATGGTGAGTGGTTTGCTCGATCGGGGAGCCTGATGATGCCAGACGTGCTGCCGCAGGCTGCAATCCCCATCGCGAGGACCGCTCCCGCAGCAATGCTGCCTGCGATTTTGCGATTCATTACCTCTAGACTCCAAAGGTGCCCGGCCGGCCGTAGGCCGGCCGATGTGATGACCGTGTCGGGGTCTGTTGCTGGTGGCGGCACCGGTCGGCCGGGTAGCTGCCCGCAGGATCCCGGAAGCTCGCTAACCCGCAGACCGTGCACCGGTGTGTCGGTGACCTGGTTGCCGCTAGGCCGTGTCGGTGCTCATCACCTCTCCTCCTCCCAGGTCGGGCGAGCCCTCGAGGGCGCGTGGCGTCGTCTCCCGGCGCGGTGCGGCGGGGGCTCGGGATCGAGCAGCCAGCACGCGCTGACGTGCCCGTTCCCGGCCGCAGAGGCGGGCGGCGTTCGCTCGGCACAGATCGCCATGGCGTGCGGGCACCGGAGTCGGAACCGGCAGCCCGATGGCGGCGCCACCGCGCTCGGCGGGGCGCCAGCGCCGCGCAGCGTGACCGGCGTGACCCGCTCGGGTCAGGCGCGGCGCTGAGCAGCAGCTGCGTATAGGGATGGGCGGGGGAGTCGGTGACCCGGACGGCCGGTCCGGACTCGACGACCTGGCCCGCGTACATGACGACGACGTGTCGGCCAGGTACCGGGCCGAGGCGATGTCGTGGGTGATGTAGAGGATCGCCAGCTGCTCGCGGTCCCGCAGGTCGGCAAGCAGGTTGAGGACGCCGAGCCGGATCGACACGTCGAGCATCGAGACCGGCTCGTCGGCCAGCAGCACCTCGCGGCTGCACGGCCAGCGCCCGTGGCGATCGCCACCCGCTGGCGCTGGCCGCCCGACAGCTCATGCGGGAACTTGCGCAGGTAGGCGTCCGCGGGCGTGAGCGCCACTCGCTCCAGCACCGCGGCGATCTTCGTCGTCCAGGTCCGGTCCCGGCGTCGCCAGGCCGTGTACGCGGAACGGCCTGCTCAGGTGGTAGTAGACGTCGTGGATCGGATTCAGCGACGCGAACGGGTCCTGCAGCACCATCTGGACCGTCTTGGCGTAATCCAGCCGGCTGCCGCGCCGGCCCCGGAGGGCCGCGCCGTGCAGCACCAGCTCGCCGGCGGTCGGCGTGACCAGCCGGGCCAGCAGCCGGGCCAGCGTGGACTTGCCGGAGCCGCTCTCGCCGACGACGGCGGTGACGTGCCCGGCCGGCAGCGCCAGCGTCACGTCGTCTACCGCGTGCACGACCGGCGCGAGTCCGCGGCCCCGGCCGCGGACCCGCGCCAGCCGCTGGCCACGGCCGGCGGCGCCTGCCCGGCCGTGGGCTGGGAAGTGCTTGGTGAGGCCGCGCGCCGCCAGCACGGGCGGGGCCAGCTCGGCGGCACCGGGCAGGGTTGTCGTCATGCGCTGCTCCCGTGCTCGATGAGTGCGGGCTCCGGCCGGGCGAGTTCGGCTGGCACTGCTTCTGGGGTATTCGCTGTCTGCCGCAAGCAGGCGACGAGCAGGCTGGCCCCGAGCGGCTCCAGCGGCGGCACCGTCTGCGCGCACTGCTCGATCGCGAACCGGCAGCGGGGATGGAACACGCAGCCCGACGGCAACTGGCGCAGGTCCGGCGGCGAGCCGGGGATGCCGGTCATCGGCACCCGCGGCCCGTGCAGCGGCGGGAACGAGCTGAGCAGGCCGAGCGTGTACGGGTGCCGCGGGGCGCGGAACAGGGCCGCGGCCGCGGCCCGCTCGACCAGCCGGCCCGCGTACATGACCGCGATCGAGTCGGCGATCTCGATCAGCAGCGACAGGTCGTGGGTGATGAACAGGATCGCGAACCCGAACTGGTCGCGCAGGCTCTTGAGCTCTTCCAGGATCTCGCGCTGGGTGACCACGTCGAGCGCGGTCGTCGGCTCGTCCATGATGACGACCTGCGGCTGGAGCGCGAGCGCCATCGCGATCATGACCCGCTGCCGCATGCCGCCGGAGAGCTCGTGCGGGTGGCTGGCGAGCCGGTCCCGGCTGATCCCGACCATTTCCAGCAGCTCGGCCGCGCGGGCGGCCCGGTCTCGCCTGCTCAGGTCCGGCAGGTGCGCCGCGAGCGCGTCGGTGAGCTGGGCCCGGATGGACAGCACCGGGTTGAGCGCGTTCATCGCGCTCTGCAGCACCAGCGACACCTGCGACCAGCGCAGCACCCGCAGGCCGGCGAAGTCAGCCGCGAGCAGGTCGGTGACCGACTGCCGTCCTCGCCGTGCAGCCAGACGTCGCCGCCGGTGATGACGCCCGGCGGCCGCAGCAGCCTGGTCGCCGCCAGCGCGAGCGTCGACTTGCCGCTGCCGCTCTCCCCGGCCAGGCCCAGCACCTCGCCGCGGTGCAGGACGAGATCGGCGCCGTGCACCGCCTGCACCGCGCCGGGCCCCTGGCCGTAGTCGACGCACAGGCCGCGGATCTCCAGCAGCAGCTCACTAGTCATTGCCGTCACCCCCGCCGGCCGGACGACCGGGGTGAGCGCGAACTGCTGCCTGCGCCCGGCGCGGGTCCGCTCCCGGCGGCGCTGGCGCTCGGCCGGGTCCTCGCGCTCGGTCAGACCCCGGCGCCTGGCCGCGCCCTGGCGCCGGGCCAGGCCCGCCGCGCGCAGCCGCGGGTTGATGAACTCGTCGATGCCGAAGTTGAGCAGCACCAGCGCGGTGCCGAGCAGCGCGACCGCGAGCCCGGGCGGGATGAACCACCACCAGTACCCGCTGATCTCCGCGTTGGAATTCTGCGCGTAGAAGAGCATCCCGCCCCAGCTCCAGTTCGGGTTCACCAGGCCGAGGAAGGCCAGCGCGGTGTACGTGCCGACCGCGTAGAGCACCGTGAACAGGAACGAGGTCGCGACCATCGGGGTGAGGTTCGGCAGGATCTCGGTTAAGACGATCCGCCACCAGCGCTCGCCGATGATCCGGGCGGAGTCGACGTAGTCGCGGTTACGCAGCGACAGCGTCTGCGCGCGCAGCACCCGGGCGCCGAAGGCCCAGCCGGTCAGCGAGATGATCAGGCCGACGACCAGGACCTCGCTGCCGCTGGTCTTGCCGACGAAGCCGATCATGATGATCAGCAGCGGCAGGGCGGGCAGGACCAGGAAGATGTTGGCGAGCATCGACAGCAGGTCGTCGGCCAGGCCGCCGAGGTAGCCGGCCGTCACGCCGATCACGACGGACAGAGACGGTCGCGACCACGCCGGACGACGAGCGACGACGAGCAGCGTGTCGCCGCCGCCGACCAGCAGCTGCGACAGCACGTCCTGCTGCAGCTGGGTGGTGCCGAGCAGGTGCGCGCCCGAGGGCGGCTGCGGTACCGGGGCGTTGGCGAAGCTCTGATCCGGGTTGTAGGGCGCGACCAGCGGGCCGACGATCGCCCAGGCCACGAAGAAGCCCAGCAGGGACAGGCCCGCCACGATCTTCGGCGACCGGGGTAGCCGCAGCGCCCGCGGCCGCCGGGCAGGCCGCGGCCAGCGGGTGACGCGACTGCTACCCGCGATCGGTTCGGTGCCGATGCCGACTGCCATGCCTCAGGCCTCCTGCCGGGTCCGCGGGTCGAGGAACACGTAGACGAAGTCGGCGACCAGGTTGGCGGCCAGAACGGCGAACGTGATGATCAGGAAGATGCCCTGCAGCAGCGCGTAGTCGTTATCGCCGACGGCGTTGACCAGCAGCAAGCCCAGTCCGGGGTAGCTGAATACGATCTCGGTGAGCAGGGCGCCGGACACGATGAAGCCGATCGCCAGCGCGAACCCGGACACGCTCGGCAGGATCGCGTTGCGCGCCGCGTACCAGATGACCCGCCGCTTCACCAGGCCCTTGGCCGCGGCGATCAGGACGTAGTCCTCGTCCATCGTCGTGAGCATCACGTTGCGCATCCCGACGATCCAGCCGGCCGCGGAGGCGACGACGATCGTCAGGGCCGGCAGCACCGCGTGGTCCAGCACGTCGCTGATGTAAGTCCAGTTGACCGCCGCGAAGTCGAGGTTCTGGTGCGCGCCCTCGGCCGGGAACCAGCCCAGCTTGATGGCGAACAGGTCAACCGCGAGGAAGGCGAGGAAGAAGTACGGCGCGGCCTGGAAGAACGTGACGACCGGCAGCAGGTTGTCCAGCCAGCTGCCGCGCTTCCACGCGACGAGCGTGCCGATCGCGGTGCCGAGAACGAAACTGAGCACCGTCGCGACCCCGACCAGGCCGAGCGTCCACGGCAGCGCGCTGCCGATGACGCTGGTGACCGGCGCGAACCCGTTGCTAGTGGAGATGCCGAGGTTGCCGTGCAGCACGGTCGACCAGTAGTGGGTGTACTGGCCCCACAGGCTCGCCTTGGTGCTGACGCCGAACTGGAGGTTCAGCGCGGCGATCGTGGCCTTGCTGATCGAGACGCCCTGCATGTGCGCGATGATCGCCTCCACCGGGTTGCCGGGGATCAGCCGCGGGATCAGGAAGTCGAGGCTCACCGCGACGATCGCGGTGACGACGTAGAAGGCGAGCCGCCGGGCTATCGTGCGCATCTAGCCGGTCACCTCCGACGGTCCGCCGGGTGCGGCCAGCGGGCCGCAGCCGCAGCTCTGCCGGAGCACGAGCGTGGTCGGCAGCGCGATGTCCCGGCCGCGCGGGCCGCCGTCGCCGTCGGCGCCGCGGCCGATCATCGAGTACACGGTCTCGAACGCGGTCGCGCCGAGATCCTGGATCGACTGCCGGACGCTGGTCAGCTGCGGGCGCAGGTGCCGGGCGACCGGCATGTCGTCGAACCCGGTGACCGCCACCTCGCCGGGCACCGCGATGCCGTGCTGGCCGAGCGCGTGCAGCACGCCGATCGCGGACTGGTCGTTGGCGCACACGATCGCCCGCGGCAAAAGCACGCCGGCCGCGAGCAGCCGCTCGATCGCCTGCGAGCCGCCCGCCGCCTGGTAGCTGCCGCGCCAGTCCCCGCCCGTCAGCAGCGTGACGCCGGCCGCGGCCGCCTCGGCCGCGAGCGCCTCGCCGCGGGTCAGGCTGTCCGGACTGCCCTCGTGCCCGGCGACGTAGCCGAGGGTCCGGTAGCCGTGATCGAAGATCAGGTGCCGGGCCAGCGCGCGCATGCCGGCCGCGTTGTCGCCGTGCACATTCGCCGTCGTCGGCGTCGGCACCCCGGCGAGGGTCACGACCGGGATCTGCCGGGACAGCCGGTCGAGTTCCTCGGGCGACAGGATCCGGTCGTGCAGGATCAGCCCGTCGCTCTTGCGGGCGAGCGCGAAGATGCGCCCGCCGGCGTCCGGCTCGTCGAGATCCACCGACCTGATCAGCAGGTCGAAGCCGTGCTCCTGGGCGACGATCTCCATGCCCCGGTTGATCATGTCGGGGAACTGCAGGTTCTCGTCCTCGTCGGTGAACATGCTCGGGTCCGACCAGCGGGGCCGCCGCACGACCACGCCCACGACTTCCTTGAGCCGGGCGCTCAGCGCCCTGGCGGCGCTGTCGGGAACGAAGCCGAGTTCGGCGACCGCGCGCAGCACCCGCTCCTTGGTCTCCGGCCGGGGGTTGCGGTGCCCGTTGAGCACGCGAGATACCGACGCGATCGACATCCCGGCGACCCTGGCCACGTCGTAGATCGTGGGCGCCTGCCCGGTTGTGATCGGGGGCGGCTGCAAGGTTGTGATCGTGGGCGGCAAGGTTGTGATCGTGGGCGGCTGCCCGGTTGGGCGCCCGGCGTCGGCACTGCCGCGGTCCGAGTTCACGCCACCTCCTGGATCGGTAAGCGCTTTCCCGATACTGTGGCCGTGACCTGCGGCGATTGTGCGCCGCGTGCTCAGCGGGGTGATCGAACCATGGAAAGCGCTTACCAAGCTGCTTGCCAGGAGAGTAGGTCAACGGGCCGCTGAGTCTCAAGGGGGCAGCAGCAAACCGTTACCTTAGCGTGACATCCACGCTAACTTCCGGTTTCGCCGCCAAGCCCGGATCGCTGGGCAACGGGAGCTGCCGGTGATCGTGGAGCCTGCCGTACGCAGCGTACGGAAAATCTCCACGTTAACGTGATCTTGACGGCTGTCCGGCTCCGCTCGATATGCGCGACGATGCCTCCACTTGATCTGTGCTGCTCGCGCTCCTGCTTCGGGAGCTGAATGTGGTCGAGCAGACGACGAGATCCGGGCGCGCGTAGCGTCCTCATTCGTAGCCGGGAATGACAGCCAGGGAAGGTCCTTCGGAGGAACAGAATGAGCGCTACGAGCACCGGAAACGGCAAGGTCGTCGTGAACAGGGCGATGTCGCTGGACGGCTTCATCGCCGGTCCCGGTGACGCGCAGGACTGGATCTTCGACTGCATGACGAATGACGCGCCCTGGCAGAAGGAGGCCGCAGCGGCCACTGGCGCCATGCTCGTCGGCCGGCGGACCGTCGAGGTAGGCAGCAGGAGGGAAGCCGACCAGGAGCGGGGGACAGAATCGCGCGACGAAGGCTACCCCTTCTACGGGCCCGTATTCGTCCTCACGCACCAGCCGCCAGAACCGCCGGACCCGGATGTCACGTACCTCGCCGGTGACATCGGGGAAGCGGTCGCCACGGCGCTGACGGCTGCAGGCGGCAAGGACCTCCAGGTCCTCGGTGCCGACGTCGCCGGCCAGTGTTTGCAGCGCGGGCTGGTCGACGAGATCCTGGTGAATGTGCTGCCGGTGCTGCTCGGCGACGGCATCCGCTTCTCGGCCCCGGGCCTCACCAGGATAGATCTGGAACCGGTCAGCAGCACGCAGGCGGGCGCCGTCACCATCCTCCGGTTCCGCGTCCGCAAGTAGATCTCAGCTACGTCGGATCAGGACGTTACTGCCGCCAGCGCCGGTCGCGACGCCGGTCGGTCGCACATCAAGCAAGGCTAGGCAACGTGATCTTGCCGGCTGGCCGCCAGTTGGCTACGGTGCGGCCATGTCTGGTGCCGCAAGCTCCGCGTCTGATGCTGCGAGCCCCGCCTTCATCGTGATCGGCGAGGCCATCGTGGATCTGATCGCCGGCGCCGATGAGGGAACCTACGTCGCCCGGCCCGGCGGCGGCCCGCTCAACATCGCGGTCGGTCTCGCCCGGCTCGGCCAGCCGGCCGCGTTCGCCGGGCGGCTCTCCGCCGATCCCCTGGGCACGGTGCTGCGCCGCCACCTGGACCGGTCCGGAGTCGACTGCCGGTACCTCCGGGTCGCCCCGCAGCCGAGCACGATCTCGCTCGCCGATCTGGTCGCGGGCGTCGCGGCCTACGAGTTCTCGGCCGGCGGCCCGGATTTCCGGTGGTCGGCGGCGGAACTGGAGTTCCTGCCCGCCGGCGCGCGCGTCGTGCACTTCGGCTCGCTCGCCTCCTGGCTGCCGCCTGGCGACGCCGCCATCGACGCGGCCATGGGCCGGGTCCGGGCCGACGGGGGAGTGCTGGTCAGCTACGACCCCAACGTCCGGCCGGCCCTGCAACCGGACCAGGACGCTGCCCGCGCGCAAGCCGAGCGCGCGGTCAGCCACGCGCACCTGGTGAAGGCCAGCGTGGAAGACCTGCAGTGGCTGTACGGGGACGAGGACCCGGCCGCTGTCGCGCGGCGCTGGTTCGGCCTCGGAGCGGGGCTGGTCGTGATCACCGCCGGGCCGGACGGCGCGAGTGGCTGGACCAAGGCCGGGGCCGCGGTCACCCGGCCGGCCTATCCGGCCGCGATGGTCGACACAGTCGGGGCCGGCGACGCCTTCCTTAGCGGCCTGCTCGACGCGCTGGACGGCGGCGGACTGCTGGACCCGGCCGCGGTGCTGGCCGGGCTCGACGCCGGCGCCCTGGCGGCCGTGCTGGACGAGGCCGGCCTGGCCGCCGGGCTCACCTGCGAGCGGCCGGGGGCCAATCCGCCGTGGCGCAGCGAGATCACCGCGCTGCGCGGCCGCTGACCGCGCGCACGGGAGGACGGCGGCCGGCCCTGGCCGGCGGCGGAGCGGGTCACCGGCTGGCTGGCCTGGCTAGCTCTCGGCCTCGGTTGCGATGAGCCACGCGGTGGTGTCGGCCGGCAGCCCTGGCGGCCTACGCCAGCAAGCAGGTGGTCGTCGGACTGCGGCCCGAGCACCTGCCGGCCGCCGTCAACGGGACGGCCGGGCCGACCCTGACCGGCAACGTGGACCTGATCGAGTCACTCGGCTCCGAGCTGGTGGTGCACTTCACCACCGACGCCCGCAGGGTTCGCGCGGAGGGCGCGCTGGACCCGACCGAGCAGGCCGGCGAGGGCGTGGCCAGGCTCGATCCGGGCAGCCCGGTCCGGGTCGGGGAGCGCATCACGTTCGCCATCAGGGCCGAAGGGATGCAGTTCTTCGACGCCGACTCCGGCGACGCGATCTGGGGCGACTGACCGGCCGGACGCCTAGAGCGCGGCCGCCGCCGGGATGATCTTCTCGGCGAACAGCTCGATGTGGCCAAGCCCGCCGGTCAGCGGCAGCATGGTGTGCACGTGCTGGACGCCGAGATCGGCGAGGTCCGTCAGCTGCGCGAGCACGTCGTCTGCCTTTTCGCCAGCCGGGCCGATGTCCAGCGGCGCCATGACGGTCTTCTCGATGTCGTCGTAGTCGCGGCCGACGTCGGCGCAGTGGCCGCGCAGCACGTCGAGCTTGCGCGCCAGGTCCGGGCCGGGGAACAGGTTGCACATGTCGGCGTACTTCGCGACCAGCCGCAGCGTCTTCTGCTCCCCGCCGCCGCCGATCAGGATCGGCGGGTGCGGGCGCTGCAGCGACTGCGGTGAGTTCAGCGTGCGCGCGAGCTGGTAGTGCACCCCGTCGAAGGGCTCGTCGCTGTCACTCCACATCTGCAGGCAGATCTGCAGCGCCTCCTCCAGCCGCTCGAACCGCTCGGCGAGCGGCGGGAACAGCAGGCCGAGGCCACGCGCCTCCGCCTCGTACCAGGCCGCGCCGATGCCAAGGCACGCACGGCCGTGCGACAGCACGTCGAGCGTGCTGACGGACTTGGCGAGCAGGCCGGGCGCACGGTAGACGGCCGCCGTGACCCAGGCCATCAGCTGCACCCGCGAGGTGTGCGCGGCCAGGTACCCGAGCGTGGTGTAGGCCTCGAGCATCTCGAGTTCGGGCGGCCCGGCCATGCTGATCTGCCAGAGGTGGTCCATCACCGAAAGTTTGGTGAAGCCCGCCTGCTCGGCGCGCACCGCGACATCGCGCAGGTTGTCGGCCAGGGCGGGCGGACCGCCGGGCAGGTTGAATTCGACGATGTGCAGTCCGAGATCCATGGGGCCGATGTTAACCCGCGCTGTCTGACCAGCTTCCGCGCACCAGCTGCCACGCCTGGTCCGGGCCTGCGAGCAGGCTGTTCCGCGTGCCCTCCGACCAGTGGCCGGCGACTGGCCGCAGCGCCGCGCGGATCACCGTCCGGTCCGGGCTGACGTCGAGCCGGACGTCGGTCCACCCGTGCGGCCACTCGACCAGCGCCGGGAACCCGAGCTGCAGAATCCGGCCGTCCTGCGCGGTCACGGCCGTGTGCAGGTGACCGTGCAGCACCAGGATCGGGCCGGCCTGCCGCTCGGCCGCGCGCCGGACCGCAGCCAGATTTGCCAGGTCGCCCGGGTAGCGCAGCCCGGCTGCCAGCAGCACCTCGGCCTGGCTGATGAGCGGGTAGTGGCCGGCCCAGACCAGGAGCTGCGCGGTGACTGCCGTCACGTCCGCCAAGCTGGTGGCCGTGCACGTCAGGCCGCCGTCGGTGCTGCGCAGCCCGTTCCCTACCAGAGCGATCGCGTCGTCCAGCTGCACCGGCCGCCGGGGCAGCAGCACGCAGCCGTCCAGGGATTCGGCGGCCAGGTCGAGCGCACGCTGGTCGCGGGCCGCGTCGTGGTTGCCCGGCACGGCCCAGGTGGTGAGACCGGCGCTGCCGATCGCCGCCAGGGCCGCGCGGATCAGCTCCGGCGAGCCGTCGTCGGAGATGTCACCGAGCACCAGCACACGCTCATGGCCCGCCGCGGCGATCTCCGCGACGGCGGCTCGCAGCAGGTCGGCCGAGACCGACTTGCGGGTGACGTTGTTCCAGCTGCCGTCCGGGGTTCCGGCGGGCGAGAGGTGGATGTCGGACAGCACGGCGAACCGGATGACGGTGCTCACGGCCGGCGTCGGCCTTCTGCACTGGTCTGCGGCACGGGCGGCTATCCCTACCCCGCGGCGAAGCTCGTCTGCGCTACCAGCAGATGCCGCTCGCCCGGCAGCTGCGGTCCGCCATGACGCATGTGGGCGAGGCGCCTGCGTTCGCGCAGGCCGAGCCCCCGGAGCGTCTCCAGGTGGGCGCTGCCGGCCGGCACGATCAGGCTGACCGGGCCGGGCGCTTGCGTCAGCGCCGCGCTGACGAGGCCGGCCGCAGCGGCGGCATCGCGGGCCGCGCCGGGTCCGAAGACGTTCCCGCGGGCGAACAGGTAACCGGTGAGGCGGTCCCCGTCGGCCCGGCGGTAGACACGACTGTCGTCGGCGGCGACCGCGCGCAACAGCGCGGCCCGGTCACCGCCGAAGACGCCCTGGTCGAACGCCAGGAGGTCGGCGAGGCTGCCGCCCCGGGCGGCACTCGGGGCGGCCGGTCCGGCCGGGCGGCGGCCGGCGTCGGCGACGAGTTCGACGGCCTCGCCGGCCGGCTGGAAGCCGAGCCGCTCGTAGACCGGGCGGCCCTTTTCCGAGGCATCCAGCGCCACGCAGACGCAGCCGCGCTCGCGGGACCAGCCGAGGATGTGCTCCGACAGACGCGTCGCCAGCCCCTGACCCGCATAGCCCGGATGCGTGCCGACCAGTCCGAGCCAGCAGAACGCGCCGTACGCGAACGCGCCCGCGGCGGCGACGGGCTCGCCGTGAGCAAAGACCGCGAACAGCCCGTCAGGCTGCGCGGCCGGGTAGAGGGCGAGCTCGCGTTCGCGGGTCGGCGACTGGTAGGCGACCTGCAGGAGCTGATCGACCTGCCGAAGTTCGGAGTCGGTGGTGACCTGCCGGACCATCACCGGGCCGCTCCCATCGACTTAGTCCGCATCGGCGTGCCGCTCGGCTGGCGATCCGGCCGAGATCGTGGCCAGCGCTCGGAAGACTAGCGGGTCGGCGGGGGAGAGCCCGTACCGGTCGGCGTAGATGCCGAGGACGAGTGATCGCGCGTCGTCCGTCGTGGGCACCTCGGCGCTGGCCATCAGCAACACCGGCTCGGTCCCGGCGCCGGTGTAATCGGGCATGACGTAATCCGGGACCGGGAGCAGCCGGGCGCCGACCGCGGTCCAGAAGGCGATGCGCCGCCGCCGGAGCAGGCACTCGGCGGCATCGCCGGCCGCCTCCGCCGGGTCTTCCACCTCGAAGGCGATGCGGGCCGGCCAGCCGCGGGCGGCCAGTTCCCGCTGCAGGATGGGCCAGAACTCGCGGCCAGACCCCTGGCTCCGGCGCGACCGATCGATGGCGAAGTAACGCAGGAAAGACCACCCCACCGAGCCCAGCAGGCGCACGGCCGCGAACCCCACGGGCGCCTGTCCGTCCAGGGCCACGAGCATCCGGTTGCCTTCCGCTGGCTGGCTGAGCTCGGTGTACGGGACTCGCAGGCTGCGGCTGAACGAGTCCGCGTAGATCGCCGCCACCAGCGCCCGCTGCCCGGCGGACAGTTCCGTGCTCGGTACCGCGGTCAGCGTGGTCATTCCGGCCCGCTGATCGCGCCGGCCGGCGTGCCGTCCTGGCTGAGCGGGAGCGGACGGCGGGGGACCGGGACCGAGTGAATGATCGAGGTGGTGGTGCGCCCGTGCTCGGTGAATCGGTCGAGGATGCCCTCCAGATCGTCCATGCTCCGCAGGTGCAGTTTGAGCACGTAGCAGTCCTCCCCGGTCACGCGGTAGCACTCGGTGACCTCGGGCGTGGAGCGGGCGATCTCCGGGATGTGCGGCAGGCCGAGACTGTGCGGGCTGATCCGGACCAGCGCGCAGATCGGATAGCCCAGCGCGGCCGGGGTCACCTCGGTCCGGTAGCTGATCACCCCGCCGTCCTCCAGCCGGCGGAGTCGCTCCGCGACGGCGGGGGCGGAGAGCGCGACTCGGCGGGCGAGTTCGCTCGTACGCACCCTGGCGTCGGCCAGCAGCGCGGCGATGATCGACCGGTCGATGTCATCGAGTGAGACGAAAGTCTCAGGTCGAACTGACCTTCGTTCCATCGGCATCGACCCGCCTTAATCCGTGGTTTGACCATTCCGGCGCGGCTTTCGATCTTCATACTATGAGGAAGTGCTGCAGCCTGGCGAGGCGGTATCGGGGAGTCTCTCCGGTCGCGTCGGCCGGCTTCCGCCCGCGACGTTCTTCGTCTTCAGCGCCGTCTTTCACTATCTCGGCCCGTCGCTGGCCGTGTTGTTGTTCGCGCGTCTTGACGTCCTCGGCGTGGCCTGGCTGCGCGTCGTGACCGCGGCGGTCGTGTTCGCGGTGTGGCGGCGGCCGTGGCGGCATTTCGGTGGCCTGACCCGGCCGCAGCGGTGGACCGTGCTGCAGTTCGGAGTCGTGCTGGCGGTCATGAACGTGATGTTCTACCTCGCCGTAGACCGGCTGCCGCTCGCGACCGTGAGCGCGATCGAGTTCCTCGGCACCATCATCCTGGCCGCCGCCGGCACCCGCACCTGGCGCAACGTACTCGCGCTCGCCGTGACGATCGGGGGCGTCGCGGTGCTCGCCGAGGTCCGGCTGGCGGGTCAGCCGCTCGGGCTCGCCTTCGCGTTCGCCAACTGCGGCGGGTTCATGCTCTACGTCATCCTGGCCCATCGGATCGCGTCGGCGCGTCCGCCGGAGCAGGCCGTTGAGCCGCTTGGCGCGATCGACCAGCTCGGGGCCGCCATGCTGGTCGCGGCGATCGTGATCACGCCGATCGGCCTGCGGGGCGCCTGGCCCGGGTTCGGCCGGCCGGACCTACTGCTGATCGGCGTCGCGGTGGGGATCTGCTCCTCGGTGATCCCGTACATCCTGGATCAGTTCGCGCTGGCCCGGCTGCCGCGGTCGACGTTCGCGCTCATGCTCGCGCTGCTGCCGGCCGTCGCGACCGTCGTCGGCCTCATCGTGCTCCGCCAGATCCCGACTGGCCAGGACCTGGCCGGCATCGGTCTCGTGATCGCCGGCATCCTCATCCACCGGGACAAGCAGCAGCAGGCCGGCTAGCGCCGCCGTCCCGATGTCAGCCGGTCGGCTGCACCCAAGGGGAGGGCGGCGGCGGCGGAATGACCGGCGGTCGGTCGTTACACGTGATGGCGTTCGGCAGATACGGCGTGAGCCAGTTCGTGCCGGGGTGATAGCTGTCGTTGTCGATCCCGTCGTTACCGCCCAGGTCGGTCAGCGTGAACTCGGAGCCGGTCGGCGGGAAGTTGAACGATCCGCAGTTGTTGACACCCCACCAGCCGACGTTGCGGACGTCGACGTTCTGGAACGTCGCGGTCCCGGCCGCCCGGGCGTCGAACACGTCTGTTCCCGCCCCATCGACTTCGATGTCACGGAAGTGCACGTTGGTGATGTCGTAGAGGTCCTTCACCGGGAAGTCCGAGACCACCATCATGGCGTCGTAGGTGTTGTCGAGGAAGTTGTCCCCGACGACCTCGATATCCGCGTTGATGCTGCTCTGCAGCGCGTAGATCCAGATCGCGCCGAGGCCGATCTGCCAGTTGAGCTCGTACGGGCCGGCCCGCACCGTGGTGTTGTCGGTGATCCAGTCCGAGCCGGTGAACGGCACCGCGTTGAAACGCGAGCCGAGCTGGATGCCGCTGCCCTCCCGGATCGGATCGGCGATGAGGTTGTCGGACACCGTGTTGTCCGACCCGCCGTAGAGGGCGATGCCGTTGGCGATCACCGGGGTCTGGATGGTGTTGTGGTCGAAGGTGTCGTGCGAGTCTGCCGTTACCTCCGACCACATGGCCAGGCCATCGTCGCCGGTGTTGCGGATGAAGTTGCCGGACGCCGTCGAATTCGTGACGCCGGTGTGGAAGTTGATGCCGTCAGCCAGCTGGTCGACGATCATGTTGCCGGAGATGGTCAGATTCGTCATCGGGCCGTCGAGCCAGATGCCAGCCTTCGTGTGCTGGATGTAGAGGCCCGTGATCGACGAATTGCTGAAGGCGCCACCGATCCCGTTCACCTGATCGGTGTCGATCCGCTCGCGGACGTCGCCTTCGATGGCGAAGTCCGACAGATGCACGTTGGTGCTGCCGCCCTCGCTGGCTGGCAGGCCGTAGAAGCCGACGCCGGTATGAACGGACCCGTCCGGCGCGGGCGAGCTCAGGGTTACCTGATGGCCCTTGAAGATCGTGTACCAGCTGCCGGCGCCTTCGACCGTGACGTTGTTGACGATGATGTGCTGGCTGACCGAGTAGGTGCCCGGCGGCACGTAGACCGGCAGGTGCACCTTCTGGGCCAGCGCGATGGCCGCGTTGAGCGCGTCGGCCGAGTCGCGGTGCCCGGTCGGATCGGCGCCGAACAGCAGGACGTTGATGGCGCGCGCCACGTACCGGGGCGGCGCGACGAGCTGCGAGTCCATCAGGTCGATGGTCGTCAGTGACGCGTCCGTGCCGGGCGGAGCGATGAGGCGGATCGTCGATCCGGCCGGGAAGGTGCGGCCGAGAAGCAGGCGCTGCTCGCCGTAGAAATGCTGCGGCCGCCACGGCGCCGGGAACACCGGCTCCGGGACGGTATCGGCCGGGACGCACTGGCACTCGACCGCGTAGTCGGTCGGGATGTTGTCACCCTCGGTCGGGTCGTTGTCATACGGATACTGCCCGTACAGCCACGAGTACTGCGACGTGAGCGTCATCGTCTTGTGGTACGAGCCGTTGACCCGCACATCGAGGGGCGCGGTGATGTCCGCCGCCGGCCTGCGCATCCGGAATGCTGTACCGGACGTTGATGGCGTTCGCCGCCGCGGGCAGAGTGAACTGCACGTACTGACCGGGCGCCAGGCTCACCGCCGACCGCCCCGACGCCTCCGCCGGCAGGGTGTAAGCCTGCGTGCTCGGGCCGATGATCGTGCCATTGGTGACCGCGTTCTCGGCCTCCTGCTCGGCGAAGGGAACGTCGGCTCCGCGGCCGGCCGTGAGCGCCGGATCGATCGCAGCCCTGGTGACATCGGGTGCCGGGGCCGCCGCGTAGGCAACGGCAGTGCCGGTGGCCGCCACGATGGCGGATGTTCCCGCGACCAGCACGGCCGCGGTGGTCAGGGCGGTCCAGCGCGGTGGCCGTGGTAGTCGCCTCGGTCGAACTCGTTCAGTGCTGGCTGACATCGGCTGCTCTCTTCTCCCGGGATCAGCGCGCGCGTCACACCGGGGCGGAGTGACGCCAAGATGATGAGGCGACCGTAAACCGCCAGTAATGTTCCACGCAAGGTCTTGTGGAGTTTTTTCGGTCAACTGCAAGTGATCAATCATATTCCATTGATTCCTTGCAGAGCTGACGAAATGCTTGCGCAAGAAATGCAGTGCCCGCCTCTTGCCAGGCCCGTGGGGCCCTGAGGTGACCGACTCGTCTCCACGACATCTGCACATGGATCGCATTCGCGGCCCACGGGAGCGTGCTCTGCTAGAGCAACGTGGCGGCGGTAACGGGGAGCCGGGCGCTTCGTGGCGGGGAGGGACGGCCGGCCGGTGCCCGCAATGATCGGGGGATCAGCGGGCGTTACCGCAGTCAGCGGGCACCGCCGGCGTTCATCCGGGAGTCCCGTGCGCAGGTTGCCTGCCACCTCGCGGAAGGCCAGCCACGGCACGGCGCGTAGGTTCGGAAGAGGCGGCCCGATCATCCGCGGGCCTACGGGGAATTAAGGATGAATGATGCGTAAAGTAGCGGATTGCCGTGACTATCCGAGCGAGGCTGGCTGCACGCTCGCGATCGCCGGAGAAGAGGACGAGGTCATGACCGCAGCCGTGCAGCATGCTGCATCGGTCCACGGCCACGAGGACACGGCGGAATTGCGCGCCTGGCTGCGCGAGAACCTGAAGCCAGAGGTAGCGGTTGGCTGATTAGGGGGTTGGTCATGTCGTTCGTGCAGATCATCGAGTTCCGGACTGGCGACTTGGACGGAGTGCGCAAGCTCGACGAGGAGTGGCAGCGGGCGACGGCTGGCAAGCGAACTGCGCGTCGGCAAATCGTGACTCGTGATCGCAACCAGCCCGATCGGTGCCTGGCAATGGTGTTCTTCGACTCCTATGAGTCGGCCATGGAGAACTCGAGGCTGCCCGAAACCGAGGCCATCGCGGCGCAGTACAGCGCGTTCGTTGACGGCCAGCCGGTATTCCACGACCTCGACATCATCGCCGACGAGCAGCTCTGACGTCGACAGGCTAGGTGCCCGGTGGCGCCGCGGCCAGCGGCTCGGCGTCGGCGCCGGCCGCTGCGGCGGAGCTGCGCAGCTCGGAGGTCAGGGTCTCACCCATCCGCTTGGCCAGCTGCGGCCGGGCGACGACGACCGCGAGCGCGAACAGGCACGGTGCGACGGTGGCGCAGCATGACCGACGCCGCCGTAATCCCCGCCATCGCGTAGGGCTCGATGCGGCCGTGCAGCCGAGCAGGCAGGCAAACGAGCTGGCCGCACCGACGGACAGGAGCGCCCTGGCGGCGAACGTGCCGGCGTAGCTCTGCGCGAGCGTCCCCAGCGGGATCCCGCTGGCGGCGAGCGCAGCCGCGCCGGAACCCGAGGTGCCGAACCCCCACGGACTCGGCCAGCATGACGATGATGAACAGCGGGATAGTTATCGCCAGGCAGGTCGCCAGGGCGCCGGGGATGTGCCGGCGCGGGTGCGGGCGGCACCGAGAGGAGCACGGATGGACGTCACCGGCAGCGTCGTGACCACGGGCCTGCAGGTTTTCGCCGCCGAAGAACTGAAGTACGTGTACAGCCCCGAGCACGAGCCGATTGGCTCGGTGCAGCCGGGCGAGCGGTTCGTGGTGGACACGTCTGACTGTTTCACCGGCCGCTACCGCGATCCGGCCGACTTCAACGCCGAGTCCGCGGCCTGGGTCGACGCCAACCTGAATCCGGTCACCGGCCCGATCACCGTGGCCGGCGCCGTGCCCGGCGGTGCCGTCGAGGTCGCCATCGAGGACATCGCCATCACCACCCCCGGCATGGTCGTCGTCAGCCGGTGCGCAGCACTGTCTCCGGCCGACTGGTGGCATGAGGAGGAATACGCCCTCTCCCTGCCCGTCACCGGCGACCGCATCTGGATCCGCGACGACTGGTCAGTGCCCGTCCGGCCGCTCATCGGCTGCATCGCCACCGCGCCCGGGCGCGAAACGGTGCTGAGCCGGCACGAAGGAGACTCCTACGGCGGGAACATGGACTGCAGCGCGATCACCAGTGGCGCGACGGTCATCCTGCCAGTCGAGGTCGAAGGCGGCCGGCTGTACTTCGGGGACTGCAAAGCCGCGATGGGCGCCGGTGAGGTGACGTGCTCACCTGAGTGCGGCACCCGAATCGTCGCCGCGGCTACCCCGCTGCCCCGGCCGGCGTCGATGCACGCGCCGAGGGTGCGCACCAGCACGCAGCTGACGACGATCGCGTCCGGGATCTCGCTCGCCGATGCCAGCCGGACGGCCTTCCGGGAGCTGAAGCTCTGGCTGGAGGACGAGTGGGAGGTGGCGCCGGCCGACGCCGCCGTCGTGATGGGAATGGCCGCCGACTGCGGCGTCTGCCAGGTCAGCAACCTGCTGCACACCGCGACGTGCACGATCAGCCGCGACGTCCTGCCGCCCGCTCGGTAGCGCGCTAGCCGCCGCTGGCGGCGACGTCGGTGATGGCTGCCATCAGGTCACCGGACTGGCCCTCGGCCAGTACCTCCGGGGTGATGTAGAACGAGTCCGGGTCGGCGTGCAGCACGCACACGCGCGGGTCGCGGTCCCAGAGCCGGGCCAGCATCTCGTCCCCGCTGCAGCCGACCACATCGCGGTCGACCATGACCCTGGCCCGCGGGATCGGCTGGCCAGCTTCGTTCGGGAAGTCGCGCACGGCGGTGAGGCCCGGCACCTTCGACAGCGTCTCGACCCACTCGGCCACCGTCTCCTCCCACTGCCGGGCGACTGCCGCGTGGTCTTGGGCCAGGTAGAGCTCCACCGCGCGGACCAGGCCGGCCATGTCTTCCTTGCCGGCCTTCAGCGCCCGGGCCAGCCGCTGATACGGCGAGCCGTTCGCGCGCGCCGCGCCGATGAACTCCTCGGTGCCGACCATCAGACCGCTTGCCTGCGGCCCGCGCAGGTGCTTGCCGCCGCTGAAGATCGCCGCGTCCGCGCCGAGGTCGCGGGTGTAGTGCCAGAGATTCGTGTGCGGCGGCAACTGGGCGGCCGCGTCCACGAGTACGGGGACGCCGCGCTCGTGCGCGATCCGCACTGTGGTCTCGACGTCCAGGGCGCCGTGCCCCAGGTCGGTCCCGTCTACCCACAGAACGAGCGCGGTCTGGTCGGTGATCGCGGCCTCGAGCTCCCAGTCGAAGGTCTGGTACGCGTTGCCGAACGTGACGATCTTGCCACCGGCCAGCTGCGCGGCCGGGTCGTAGGGGCACCGGTGCACGGTGTGCATCACAACCTCGGTCGCCAGGCCGCGACCTTCCGGCATCCTGACGATCAGTCGCGGATCGCCCTTGGTGATCGCGCCCAGCGTGCCGAGCGTCAGCGCGGCCGCGCAACCGGACGTGATGTACGCGGCCTCGTTGTTGGTCAGCCGGGCCAGGTGCGCGCCGGCCGCCGCGTGGTACTCGTGCATGTCGATGTACGAGTGCGCGGCGCTGCGCATGGCGTCGATCACCTCGTCCGGCATGAGCGAGCCGCCGACCAGGGTGAAGGAGGCAGCCGCGTTGAGGACGTGCCGGACGCCGAGGTGATCATAGAAATCCACGGATCACCATCCATGACGGCAGGAACGGGCGCTGACCGGGAGCGACAGTAGCATTGCACATAGTATGTAGCACAGCAAGGACAAGCTGGGGACGCTGATGGCCGGGCCTGCTACGGGTGGCGCAGCGAGAGGAGGCCTGGATGATCTCGGTCACGCAGAGTCGGGTGCACATGCACGCGCGGAACGTGATCCGTGCCGATAGCCTGCGCGAGCAGGTCAGCCGTGCGCTGGAGGCGGCGCTGGTGGCCGGCGAACTGCACCCCGGAGAGATCTACTCCGCGCCGAGCCTGGCCGAGCAATTCGGTGTCTCCGCCACGCCGGTCCGGGAGGCGCTGCTGGACCTGGTGAAGGACGGTTTCGTCGAGGTCGTCCGCAACAAGGGCTTCCGGGTGGTGGAGATATCCGACGCCGACCTCGATCAGATTTCGCAGATCAGGCTGCTGCTCGAAGTACCCACCGCCGTGAGCGCTGCCGCCGTCCTCGACCGGGCGAAGATCAACCAGCTGGCCAGCATCGCGGCCGAGATCACCGACAGCGCCAGTCGCGGCGACGTCATCGGCTACCTCGACGCTGACCGCCGCTTTCACGTCGAGATTGTCTCCGCGGTCGGGAACCAGCGGCTTACCGACCTGGTCGACCGGCTGCGGCGGCAGACGCGCCTGTCCGGCCTGACCGATCTCGCCCGCGCGGGCCGGCTCGCCGCATCAGCCGATGAGCATCACCAGATCCTGGCTGCGCTGGAAGTCGGCGACGAGGATGCCATTACCTGGCTGATGAGCGTGCACATCGGTCACACCCGGGGTCTTTGGGTCGGCCGGGACGAGGACGCGTGACTGGCAATTGACACCCGGGCCGGTCCCGGGTAACGATTCTATCGTGGGGCGATAGATGTCGCAGCGGCCGGGGAGGGCGGCCGCCGCGCCAAGCGATAGGTGCCGTCGTGAGTCCCCGGTGCGAGAGTAGGTGGGCAACGTGCCTGTGACCCGTGTGATCGTCGGGACCAGCGGATCTCCCGGTAGCCTCGCAGCCCTGCGGTATGGCGAGTGTCTGGCCCGCGCCCACGACGCGGTTCTGATGCCCGTGCTGGCGTGGGAACCGCCTGGCGGTGGCCTGCTGGGGCCCGCGGGCACTTTGCGCCAGGAATGCCATCAGCTGGCCCGCCAGCGAATGCGCGCCGCACTGTTCGCCGTCTGGGGCGAGGACCCGTGCGACAACCGGATCGACCCTCGGGTCGAGCAGGGCCCGCCCGGACTGGTCCTCGTCAGCGTCGCGTGCCAGCCCGGCGACCTGCTCGTCGTCGGCACTGGCCGCCGCGGACCGCTGCACCGCATGGCCGGGCGTCAGGTCACCCGCTACTGCGCCACCCGCGCCCTGTGCCCGGTGATACTCGTGCCCCCGCCGGACCTCACCCGCCAGGCTCGCCTCGCCCGGCTTGCCTGGCAGCTCACCCACCGTTCCGTTACGGCCGAGCAGATCGTGGGCGACCGGGGCCAGCCAGCCGAAGCGTAAGCGGATCCAGCCGGTACCTCAGTCTTCCCTGGTCGGCTACGCCTCGCGCTCGGTCTGCGCCGGCGCGGGTGATGACAAGGGTGCGCCAAGGAACGGGACGGCAGCACGGCTGGCGACGTCCGCCCCCGGGACTGATCCTGGCGCCGGGACCGGCTCTGGGTCGGCCGCGAGCCGAGGAGCCGAGGACAACGGATCCGCGGCGGCCGTCGCAATCAGCGCGGCCGGAATGTGCACCGCGACGGCAGTCCCGCCGCCTGGCGGCTGCATGATCTCGACCCGGATACCGTGCCGCGCGGCCAGGGGCGCGACCGCGAACAGGCCCAGGTGCCGGGCCACCTCCGCATCCGCGAGCGGTGGCCGGGCCAGCAGCACGTTGAGCTGCTGTAGCTCCGCTTCCGGAACGCCCTGGCCAACCGCGGCTTGTGTCTCACCGGGCGGATGTGAGGGCGGCGAATACAACGGTGGAACTGAGGTAATGGCCGGTGACGGAGTCGAAATCGCCGCCGCAGGTTATCAAGCGCAGCGCCGCATACCGGGTCGCGGCGTAAATAGATTTCGCCGGGAATTTCGATTTGAGGTATCGCCGCACGCCGGTGATGCGGAAAACAGCGATGGTTCCGTCCGCCAGTCGCACGTCCACGTTGTCGCCGGGCCGGAGGGCGCCCAGGCGGAAGAAGACACCGGGCCCGGTGTGGGTATCGACGTGTCCTTCGATGACTGACACGCCGGCCTGGCCGGGCGTCGCTGAGTACTTGTACCAGGCCGCCTGGCCGGGCGTCGCGTTGAGCGAGGGCACCTGGATCGTGCCGTCGGAGTTGAGGCCCAGGTGCTGAAGTTTCGAGGTCACGCCGATGGCGGGGATCGCGATCGACACAGGCAGTGAGCGCTGCAACGACAGATCGCTGGCGGCTGGCCCGGTCGCCCCCGCCGCCGACGCGGACGGCTGCGGCGCGTGTCGCTGCGCGCCAACCGCCACGAGCACTACGGCGGTCCCGGCCACGATGAGCAGGACGCCGAGCACACCCGCAGCGCGGGCCCGGATCCGGCCGGGCTGCTTCGGCGGAATGGCCGCGTAGCTGGTCTGCGGCCAGGACATGACCACGCGCAGCCCGGCCACGCGCCGCCACTCCCTATCCGCCAATGCCGCCGTTCCTTCCTGAGCCTTCCCCGGGATCTCCTAATCGCGTAACCTAATGGTCCAGTGATAAACAAGCCATTGCAAGTCCGGGTAGCGCACCGGATTTTGCTTTATGGCTGTCGGTTTATCTCTGCGCCTTTTGGGGAACTGCCGTCGGCCGAGATAGCCCGCGAGGAGCCCGATGAAGACGCGCACCGCCACAGCTGGAACGGCATTACGTGCGGGGCTGACCGCCGTCGGCTTCGCGGCCCTGACGATGGTCGCCGCCGCGTCAGTCGTGGCTTGCAGCGGCTCGCCGCCGAAGGCGACGTTGCCGAAGTTGTCACCGGGACCCACCGCCTCGACATCGGCACCGACCTCGCCCAGTCATACGGCCGCGGTCAGGACGCCAAGCCCGTCGGCAGCGTCGGGCGGTAGCTCGTCGCCGGCCTCGGGTGCGAGCCGGAGTCCGAGGGCGAAGCCGAGCGCGACTGACCGCCGGTCGCCGGCCCGGACACATTCACCGCGCGCGTTCCCGACCGCGGCCCCGGCCACCGGCGGCGGGGGCACCGCCGGACTTCCAGGACGCGTGGCTGCTGAGTCTCGGCGCCGCGTCGATCGTGGCCGGCGCCGGCTGCCTCGCCTATCGCAGAAAGCACGCGGGCGGTGCAGCGGCTCGCGGCCGGTGACCGGCTGCGGAGTTTGGTGAGATACTTCGACCGGCGGCCGGGAGCGGCCCGGCCGCTGGTCGACCTGGAGCTGCCATGTCTGGTGACGAGGCCTTCCGGGAGCAGAAAGTCAAGATCGGCCGGTATGACCGGGGACTGCGTGACGACGACAGCAATGCGTCGGTGGCGGCGCGCGCAGAGCATCGGGAGCGGCTGGCGTATGACGACAACGCGGCAACCGCTCCCGGCAAGATCTGCGAGCTGTGCGGCTCGGTGATCGCCGCGGGTCAGCCGGCCCGGCTTCGGGCTGACGGCTGGTGGATCCACGAGGCGTGCCCGATCCGGTAGCCGCGCCTGCGGTGTCACCCCGTGCGCTGCCTCAGTCTGCGATCCGGATCTCGGGCAGCCCGAGGAGTTCGAGCAGCCGACGCACTGCCGGCCGGACCGCGGTGAGGACCGGCGGCCGGTCAGGGGGCAGGAGTGCGGCCGTGCCCGCGAGCAGCCGGGCCGACGCGCAGTCGAGAAAGGTGACCCCGGACAGATCGATCACGAGCCCGGCCGGCCGGAGCTCAGCCAGCGTGGCCAGCTGCTCGGTCAGAGCGGGCCCGGTCGTGATGTCGAGCTCGCCGCTGATCTTGAGCCGGACGCGACCGTCTTCGTCGACCGCGGTCTGAAAGACCACCGGTGGCTTCGGGCACGTGGGCACGGCCCGCGGGGGTGACGGCGGGCACCGATGGTCAGATTGGCTGGCGATCATGATGAGCTCCTGGGCAGCGAGCTTGCCGGTCTCAGAGCCGACCGCTGTCAGGAGGCGCCACGACGGACGCGGGAATCAGCAGCGACGTAACAGAACCGCAGGTTTCTGGGCGGTGTCACGCGACGAGGCCAGTATAGGTGGGCTCCCGCGCGGCGGGCTACTCAGCGGGACCGGCAGGCTCCTCGCGGCTAGCTGCGCGGACGACCTCGGCGCACACCGCCGTCAGCTTGCGCCGCTCCGACCGTGCTTGCGCGCGCAGCCGCTCGTAGGCCGTGCGGGCCGAGATCTGCTGCGTCCCGATGAGGACGCCCTTGGCCTGCTCGATGATCTGCCGCGAGTCCAGCGCGCCCTGGAGCTGCTGCGCGATCGCTGACTGGCGTTCTCCCATCATCATGCTCGCGATGAGCAGCGCGGCCAGGTCAGTAAAGGCCAGCAGGGCCAGCTCGCCTTCGGGTGACCAGGGCCGGGTCTGTTCCGAGAGCACGGCCACGACTCCGACCGCGTCCTGGTTGTAGGGCAGCGGGCTCGCGAGGACGGCCCGGACGCTGCGCGCGACCGCCGCCCGGCTGAAGTCCGGCCACCGGCCGTCGGTGGTGAGGTCATCCACGCCGACGAGCTTCTTGTCGTCGAAGGCATCGATGCACGGGCCCTCCCCGTGCCGGATCTGCAGCTCCTCCAGGTGCTCGAACCGCTGGTCGGACGCCGCCACGTTCCGCAGATGCTGATCGGCATCGCAGAGCATCAGCCCGGCTCCGTCGACCGCGAACATCGAGTGCGTCGTGTGCACGATCTCGCGGATCGCGTCCTCGACGTTCATCTCGCCGAACCGAAGCCGGCCGAGCTCCTCCAGCGCATGCCGGACGTCTTGCGGCGACACCTGCGAGGCCATGACGTGCGCACCCGTTCCTTCCCGCGGCTTCAGTTCCGCGTCGCCCTGTGCCCGCAGGTAACTCTCCGCGAGGCCGCACCCTATGCATCGGCGCGCTCAGCCGGCCACCTGGCGTGTTTGCCGGGGCCGGCCCAGGGCACCTTCGCTCGCTGCGTCCTTCCTACTGGCGTTGGAGGTCTTCAATGCAGCTCAGGGCACCGGCGCGGTCGCGCCGGCAGGCAACCAGCGGCCACCGCCACCACCGTGCGTGGATCACCGCCCTGTGGTTAGTAGGTGGTGCGGTCGCGATCTGGGCCGTGCTCAGCGGGCTCGGGCTGATCCTGACGCACGTCTTTGACAAGGGCGCTGTGCATCGGGCCGACCTCGGGGTCGATGTCTGGTTCGCGCACCACCGCAGTGCTGGCTGGAACTCCGTGATGCTCTTCGGGACCGACCTGGCCAGAACCCAGACCGTCATCGCGGTTGCCGCGGTGGCCGCGCTGCTGCTGCGCTGGTGGCTAAAGCGGTGGCACGAGTCCTTCATCCTGATTGCGGCCGTCGTTGGCGAAGTGCTGATATTTCTCGCGGTGACCGCGACCATCCCGCAGCGGCGGCCGCCAGTGCCGAGACTCCAAGCCGCGCCGGCGACATCCAGCTATCCATCCGGGCACACGGCCGCCTCGATCGCCCTGTACGGCTGTCTGGGACTGCTGTTGCTGGCTTACCTCAGTCGGCCGTGGCTGCGCTGGCTGGCGGTCCTGCTGTTCTGCATCCCCGTGTACGTCGCGCTATCCCGGCTCTACGAGGGCGAGCACTATCCGAGCGACGTGATCGCTGGCGCGATACTCGGCGTCCTGTGGCTGACCTGCGTGTTCCGCGCCCTGCCACCGCTTCGGGTCGCGCCGCGAGCCAGAACGCGCGCAGAGACGCGCCCGGAGACGCACCCGGCCCGGCAGTAGGAGCAGAAGGCCGTTGCGCAAACAGACCCCAGCCGACGAGCACACCGTCGCTACTGGCCCCCTCGCTGACCGCGATGCCCGGCTCGACCTAGCCGACGCCGCTGATCCGGTTCCGGTCCTGCCCCGGACGGGCCGGAAGACCGACGCGATCATCGCGGTATCGTGCGGCCTGGCGTTCGCCGCCCTCGCGACCTGGATCGGCCGGGAAGGCCACGCGGTGCCGGCCATCGACCGGCACCTTCATGCCTGGGTGCTGGCTCATCGCGGCGCCTGGAACATCGACGTGGCCCGGACCGTGCGATGGGCCGGGATGACCGAAGTTGTGCTGCCCGTGCTGCTGGTAACCGGCGCGGTTGCCGCACGCGGCCGGATGGCGGCCCGGCTGAAGTCCGGAGCGGGTCTCACCGTGATCGCGAGCGCGGGAATCTTCATCGAGACCCACATCAACGCGCTCATCGGCCGCGCGCGGCCGCCCGTAGCCGACTGGGCCGGTGCAGCGGGAGGACCGTCGTTCCCGTCCGGGCACACCACGGCGGCGACCCTGTTCGCCGTCTGCGTCGCGTGGGCCCTGATGGCCCGCGGGCCGGCCCGGTGGCCGCGTCGCACGATCTGGGCCGCGGCCGCCCTCTACGCCGCCGTCGTCGGCTGGTCGAGGATCTGGCTGGGTGTGCACTGGCCCACGGACGTACTCGCAGGCCTGCTCTTCAGCGTGGCCTGGACCTGCGGCATCATGGCGGCCCTGCCGGCGCGGGCCCGGCGCGTGTGGCCTCAGGTCCGGCGCCATCGCTAAGCCCCCTGGGTACTCCGCGGGTCCGCTCCGCCGTCCGGGTTAGATGGCAGTGCCGGGTAACAGGCCGGATTGGCCGGCGGATTTGCGCATAACTATGCAAAACGGGAGGCGACATGACCACAGGACGCGATGACGCGGAGGACAGGGAACTACCCGACGAGGAAGAAGCGCCGGAGGCCGCGTTCCACCGGGATCGGCGTCAGCACGGCGGTGCGTCACAGCGGCTCTCCGATGACCAGCTGGCCCGGCTGACCGAGGAAGAACGAGTCGAGGCCGGACTCGACGACTACGACCCGGATGAGGTGCCGCCGGCCGGAGAATAGCCAGCTGGCCCGGCCGGTCAGCTTCCGTCGATGGCCGGACCATCGCCCGTCAGCTCTCGGATCATGTCGCCGGTGAGCCGGGCTAGATGGCGGGCGGCAGCCGACTGGTTGTCGCGGGCGGGCGGTTGTCCGGGTCGGCCTGCCAGCTGCCGTTGACGGTCGCGGGCCTCGGTCAGCTCGCGTGCGGGCCGGGGCGAGCGCAGGTCGGCGAGTTGGCGGACCGGCTCGGCCAGCGCTCGCAGCACCTGTGCGTATTGCTGCCCGAAGGCTGACGGGAATGGTGCTGGGTCTGCCCGCTCAGGGCCGTCCAGCAGCGACCGGGCCACAGCCCGGGTGCGCGCCGTGAGCACGTCAAGGGCGTCGATCACCCCGCCGTCCGGGCGCGGCACCGACCGGGCGACGGCCGCCCGCGGATTCCAGCGCAGGCTCTCCCGCGCCTGCCGTGCCGTCGCCCGCGCCCGCTCAGCCGCCGCCGACAGCTCGCGGTCGTGCCGCGGCCAGAACCGGCCGGACGAGCCTGGACTGGCCGCCTCAGTAGCAAGATCACGCAAGGCGGCCGCGATGTCGTCGCCCCAGCGCTGGATCGCGTGCTCGGCCGGGCGCAGCTGCAGCGGCGGGAAGGCCAGGAAGTTCACCGCGAGCCCGGTCGCCACGCCGATGCCCACGTCCAGGCCCCGGTGGGTCAGGTAGTGAAGCGGCTGGTGGCCGCTCAGCAGCAACACGAACAAAGCGGTCAAGGTCACCTGCGCGCTCTGGTCGCCCAGCCGTTGCCAGCCGCCGACCAGCGTTCCCGCCAGGACCACGACGGCTATCCCGGTGATGGACGGGCCGAGGCTGATGGCCACGGGCACCGCCAGCGCCGCGCCGATAAGGAATCCGGCCACGTAGGCCACGACCTCGCGGAGCGAGCGGGCCACCGTCGGGTACACGCCAAGCAAGGCCGCGATCGGCGCGAAATAGGGATCTGCCTGGCCCGCCGCGTACCTGGCCAGTGCCCACGCCGCCGCGGCCGCGAGCGCGCCTTTCGCGGCCAGCCTGGTGCGGTCCTGCCAGTACCGCACCGGACCCGAGGACGCCGGGCGCAGCACGGTCGGCAGCCGCTGCGACAGCGCCGCCATGCGGCTATCCCGGCCGCGCCCGATGACGACGCCGCGCTGCATGGCGCGCAGCTACCCATCTGCCCCGGAGTTAGCCATCGAGCCACCTTGGTCCTCAGTGTGAGACCACCACCCGCGTGGGGTTGCCGGACGGAGTCAGGATTCGGCGGGCCTGGCCGGCAGCGGCAGGTGCGCGGTGACAGTCGTGCCCTTGCACGGAACGGACCTGACTTCAAGTCGACCATCGAGGGCCGCCAGCCGGTCAGCCATATTGCGCTGGCCGGAGCCCATCGGGGTATGGCTGGTGTCGTATCCGGCCCCGTCGTCGGACACTGTGAAACGCAGCAAACCGTCGGTCGCTGCTACGCAGATCCGGACCTCGGATGCGGCGGCGTACTTGCCAATGTTCTGCAGCGCTTCGAGGCAGCAGAAGTACACTGCAGCCTCGATGTCCTGATCGAATCGCCCGAGGCTATCCGTATCAAGCAATACCGGAACCGGCGACTTGTCGGCCTGCGCTCGCAGCGCCGCTGCCAGTCCGCGATCCGCTAGCAGCGGCGGGTAGATCCCTCTGGCCAGATCGCGCAGGTTACTCAGCGCACCCGCAGCGTCCTCCTGCAGCTCGCCAAGAAGCTGCTTGGCTTCCGCGGTGTCCTCTTCCACGACCATGCCGGCCAGGCGGAGTTTGATTGCCAGTGCGACCAGGTCCTGTTGCGCGCCGTCGTGCAGGTTGCGTTCCAGCCGGCGCCGCTCCACGTCCTGAGCTGATACGAGGCGCTGCCGCGATGCCCGGAGGTCCTCGATCAGGCCAGCGTTGGACAGCGCCAGGCCGGCCTGGGAGGCCACGTCGGCCACTAGTTGCTCGGCTGCCGGATTCAGCGGCTCGTCTCGCGGCATCCGGATGGAGATAGCGCCGAGCAACTCGCCCTGGTACCGCACCGGAGCGTCAAAGTCGGTGTCAGGCAGCACGGGCAGCTGGTGCCCATCCACCGGAACGGACGCGGTCGTGCTGCCGTCAGAAGCGGCCTCGGCGCGGAGTTCCGCGCCGACGCGCAGCCAGACGACCACCCGCGCGGCTCCGGTTCCGGCAGCCACGATGGCGGCCATCTGGGCCAGCACGTCGCGAGCGTAGCCGCCACCGATACGCCGGGCGAACTCGGATAGCACTTGGTAGGGACTGGCCCGCCGGCCGTATACGAGCCGGTTCGCCAGCCGCGCGGCCCGCTGCTGAACCGGGTGGAACGCTAATGCCACGACGACGGCCGCGATCGCCGACAGCAGCGGGCTGCGCCGGTCTCCGGCTAGCGTGCCGACGCCAGCCACGAGCCCGGCGTAGATGGCCGAGATGAAGACCGCGAGCGTGCCGTACTGGACGGCCTTGCTGATGACTATGTCGATCTCGTATAGCCGGTACTTCAGGATCGCCACGACGATGGCTGCATACAGGCACACCAGCGCGAGGCAGAACAGCACCTTCAGCGGAGGTACCAGCGGCACTGCGGTCGACGGGCGCGCCGAGACCTGCGGCGCGAGCGCCAGCGGAATGATCGTGATCACGACGAGCGCAGCGGCCGACGCGAACCACTTCAGCTGCAGCCGTTCTTCGCCTGACGACCGGACATATCTGGTGATCAGCGCGGCACCGGCGACGACCGTAGCAGTCGGCCACAGGACCGCTTGCGCGGAGTGCAGGGCTGGATACCATCCCTCGCTTAGCGGGGCGAACGGATGCCGCCACACCCGGCTAGCCCGGGCCACCATGCCAAAGGCTTGCAGCGCGTTAACCGCCGCGACGAACCAGGCGGCCACGCGCCAGCGGCGCGATGGCAGCAGCCCGGACGGGAACAGGAGCAGCACGAACGAGAAGGCCGCCGCCGGAATTATCCAGATCCAGTTCACGAACCACTGAGCCGTCCGGGCGGCTGGCAGCGGCGTGGGTGCGAGCAGCCCGTACCGCGCGTACCCCTGGCTGAAGAAACCCAGACCCATCAGCAGGCCAATTCCGACGAAGATCCAGCCGATCTTGTTGCCGGGCCGCCGGGTTACCAGTACGAAGCCCACGACCGGGACGGCGACGAACGTCACATCCTCGAAGACATCAGGAAAGGTCCACAGCCCCGGCGGAGCGAGGCGCCCACTCAGATACGCCAGCGGCAGTTCGCCCAACAGCAGCACAATCGACAGCGCCGCCACGGCTCCGGTCGCCCAGCGAAGAGTCTGGGGTCTCATCCGCGCCTCCAGCGCGATACGCTCCGCCTGTGCCGGCAGCGTGACCGGCGGCACCCTAAGTCAGCTGAAGTGTGGCGCGCCTGGCCGTCTGCTGACAAGGAGGACAGCCCCACCTGGTGGCTCGTGCCAGCCGGTGTGCGGGGCCGCACCGTGGCTGACGTCTACTCTTCGACCAGGCGGAACGATCGGCAGCAAACGACGGTCAAGCTATGCCACCGTAATGACTGTTACGCTCCGGTCTCCGCAGACCGGGAAGCCGCGGAAGCAGGGAGCAACGGCGTGCGCCAGCCAGCAGCTGACCGGACCGAGGGAATCGTCGGGGAACTGGAGTCCTTCATCGACGGCCTGTCCTCGGTCGATCACCACTGCCACGGCGTCATTCGCGGTGAGCTCGGGGCGGCGGAGTTCGACGATCTGCTCACTGAATCGGAGCGGCCGCAGCCGCCCGGCGGCAACGTCTTCGACGCCCCGGTGGGCGTGCTGGTGCGCGCCCTCTGCGCGCCGCTGCTCGGGCTGGCACCGCACGTAACCGGGGCTGACTACATCAGCCGGCGCGCCGAACTCGGCGCGAGTGAGGTCAACCGGATCTTGCTGGCGGCCGCTGGCATCGACACCTACGTGGTCGACACCGGCTTCCGGACCGCCGGTCTCACTGCCCCGGCCGAGCTCGCCGCGATCACTGAAGCGCGCAGCGCTGAGATCGTCCGGCTCGAGGCCGTGGCCGAGGCCCTGGCTGAGGCGGAAACTGGTGCGGCCGGGTTCATGGACGCCTTTGCCGCCGAACTCGACTCCCGCTTGCAGCGCGCGGTGGGCGTTAAGTCGATCATCGCCTACCGCTACGGCCTGGACTTCGACCCGGCGCGGCCCGAGCCCGCGACCATCCGCCGCGCCGCCGATGCGTGGCTGCGCCAGGGACAGGAAAAGGGCAAGTTCCGGCTGGATAATGAGGTCCTGCTGCGCGCGATCTTGTGGGCGGCCGTGGATGCCGGCAAGCCGATCCAGTTTCACGTCGGGTACGGCGACACCGACATCACGATGCACCGCTGCGACCCGACGCAGATGACGGAGTTTCTGCGGGCCACCATGGACACCGGTCCGGCCATCACGTTGCTGCACAATTACCCGTTCATCCGCGAGGCGGGTTTCCTCGCGCAGGTCTACCCGCACGTCTACTTCGACACCGGCGCCGTACTGCACTTCACCGGGCCCTCCTACCTCACCGCCGTGCGGGAATCGCTCGAACTCGCGCCGTTCAGCAAGCTGCTTTTTTCTACCGACGCGTTCGGGCTCGCTGAGTTCTACACGTGCGGCGCCCGCCTGCAGCGCCGGGGGCTCGCCCGGGTCTTCGGCGAGTGGGTGGCGGCCGGCGCGATCTCCGCGGCCGACACCCGCCGCTACCTAGAGATGATCATGGGGGGCAACGCCTGCCGGGTCTACGGCCTGGAGCCGCGGTGACGACGACTGGATCGCAGGCCCTGGCCGACCTTGAGGCGGGGTTGCGTGCCGAGGTCCCGGCCGCCATCGAGTTGCGCCGGCGCATCCACGCCGAACCCGATCTCGGTGGCGCGGAGGCTCGCACCTCGACTCTGGTGGCCGAGGAGCTGGGTTATCCCGATGCGCCGGCAGTGGCCGAGGGGCGCCTGATCCGAGTCGAGACGGGCGATGGCCCGGCGGTCGCGCTCCGCGCCGAACTGGATGCCCTGCCGATCGCGGAAACGACCGGACTGCCCTGGGCCGCCCGTAACGGAGCGATGCACGCCTGCGGCCATGACGTCCACCTGGCCGCGCTGACCGCGGTGGTCCGGACCATCCGGCGAGTCGGCGGACCCAGACCGCTGCTCGCCGTCCTCCAGCCACGGGAGGAAAGCATGCCCAGCGGCGCCCGCGACGTGCTGGCCTCGCGAGAACTGGCCGAGCAGGATGTCGGGGCCTTCATCGGCGCGCACGTCCAGCCCACGATGCCAGCGGGTCTGGTGGCCGTGCAGCCTGGTCCCGTCAACGCGGCCGCCGATGACTTCAAGGTCGTCATTCATGGACGACCTGGTCACGGCGCCTATCCGCACACCACCGCCGACCCGGTGGTGGCGGCCGCCGCCGCGGTCACGACGCTGCAGCACATCGTGTCGCGCCGGATTGATCCCATGCACCCGGCAGTGCTGACGGTGGCGAGCATCACGGCCGGCACCACGATGAATGCCATCCCGGCCGAGGCGGTCCTGCTCGGCACCACCCGATCGTTTTACGCCGCCGATCGCGACACGCTGAACGATCAGCTCCGCAGCACGTGTGAGCTGGTTGCCCAGGCCCACGGCTGCACGGCATCGGTAGAGATCTCGCGCGGCGAGCCGATCCTCGAGAACAACCGCGCCCTGGCTGCCGGCATCGCCCCCGTGCTGACTGCTCTCGGCCTTGATCCCGCCGGCGACCACCGCTCGTGCGGCGCTGACGACTTCGCCTACTACTGCGAGCGCTTCCCGTCACTCATGTGCTTCGTCGGCGTCGATTCCCCGCCGGATGTCGGCTTGCACCATCCGGCCTTCGCGCCCCCGGACCGGGCTGTGGCGGACGCCGCTCGCGTCCTGCTGGCCGGCTACCTGGCCGCCTGCGAGTATCTGGCCCGGGCGCGAGCCGAGGTCCCGGCGTGACGGACTCCGTCCCGAAGGCTGATGTGGCGGCCCAGGTCGGGGCGCTGGCCGCGGCCGGGGTTCAGTGGCTGATCGGCACGTTCGTCGACAACGCAGGCATCACCAGGGTCAAGACCGTCCCGATCTGGCGCGCGCAGGCCGCGGCCCAGTACGGTATCGGGCTCTCCCCGATATTCGCGGTCATTTGCATCGACGATCAGTTCGCCCCGACCGCCCGGATGGGCGGTCCGGTCGGCGACCTCCGCCTGATCCCCGACCTGGGCCGGGCCGCCATCATCGATCGGGCCAGGGGCATCGCCTGGGCGCCCTTCGATCAGTACGACCAGGAGATGGTCAGGTGGCCGCTCTGCCAGCGCGATGTGCTGCGGCAGCAGGAGCAGCGGGCCCTCGACCTCGGGCTGAGCTTCCGTGCCGCCTTCGAGATCGAGTTCACCATGCTGACCGAGGACGGCCGGCCTGCCCATGCTGGCCCCGGATACGGGCTGGGTCCGCTGCTGCAGCTTGAAGCCTTCGAACTGGATCTGATCGCCGCCCTGCTGGCCGCGGGGGTGGAGCTGGAGACGCTGCACCCGGAGTACGGGCCGGGACAGGTAGAGATCTCGCTGCCGCCCGCCGAGCCGGTCGCGGCGGTCGACCAGTACATCCTGGCCAGGCTCGTCATCAGCCGCACCGCCCGGCAGCACGGATACACGGCGTCCTTCGCGCCGATGACCCTCGTAGATGAGGTCGGCAACGGCAGCCACGTCCACTTCTCCGCCATGCGTGGCGGCCAGAACGTCTTCGCCGCGGGTGACGGCCCGCACGGAATCACCAAGATCGGCGCTCACCTGATGGCCGGAGTCGTCGACCACCTGGCGGAGGCTGCTGGCTTGTTCGCTCCGACGATCGCCAGCTACGAGCGGCTGCAACCTGGCCACTGGTCGGGCGCCTACGCGTGCTGGGGGCTGGAGAACCGGGAAACCGCGGTGCGCCTGGTGCGCGGCACCGCGGGGGCGCGGTCGAGCCTGGCCAACGTGGAGGTGAAGTCCATCGACGGCGGCAGCAATCCCTACCTTGTCCTCGCCGCCATCGTCGGGCTCGGACTGGCCGGAGTACGGGAGTCCAGGCCGCTCATGGAGCCCACGGATGTGGATCCGGACTCGCTGCCAGTGCAGATCCGGGACGCGCGGGGCGTCCGCCGGATGCCGGCCAACCTGTCCGACGCACTCGACGCGCTCGACGGCTCGGCCACGATCCGCGCGGCCCTGGGTCCGGACCTGGTGGACTGCCTGGTAGCCGTCCGGCGATACGAGCTCCAGACCTACGGGGACGCTCCTATCGAGAAGCGCGTCGAACTTGTCCGCAGCCGCTACTGAGGAGTCGCCGGCCCCGTCCCCAGAGTCTGGCCGGGCTGGGATCCATACTGGGACCGGCGATCAGGGCGGGTTTCCGTGAGGGAGCGGATGGATCAGGCGAGGATCGGCGCGCTTGCCGTGGCCGAGGCGGAGCGGTTCCGAGACGACCGCCCGCGCTCGATGGAAGCGACGTCGCGGGCCACGCGGACGATGCCGCGCGGGGTCCCGGTGTCGTGGATGGACGAGCTGTATGACCATCCGCCGGTCTGGGTGTCGCACGGGGCGGGGCCGCGGTTCTGGGATCTTGACGGCCATGAGTATGTGGACATGTACGTCGCGGACATGAGCGCGTTCTGCGGGCACGCCCCGGCGCCGGTGGTCCGGGCCGTGTCCGAGCGGATGGCGGCCGGGAACCAGTTCCTGCTGCCGTCGGAGGACGCGCTGGTGGTGGCCGAGGCGCTTTCGCAGCGGTACGGGATGGCCAAGTGGCAGTTCACGCTGTCGGCCACGCAGGCGAACGCGGAGGTCGTACGCATCGCGCGGGTCCGGACCGGCCGCGGCACGGTCGTCGTGTTCGACGGCAAGTACCACGGTCACCTCGAACCCACGCTGGCCGTCCTGCAGGACGGCAGGATCGTGCCGGAGTACACCGGCCTGCCGGCCGCGGTCACGGCCAATGTCCGGATAGTGCCGTTCAACGACCTGGATGCCGTCGAGCGTGCGCTCGCGCCCGGCGACGTGGCGCTGCTGATGACAGAGCCGGCGATGACGAACGCTGGCTTCCTCCTGCCCGACCCCGGGTTCCACGACGGGCTGCGGGAGATGACCCGCCGTCATGGGACCCTGCTGGCGATCGACGAGACGCACACGCTGGTCACGGCCTACGGCGGGCTCACGACCGAGTGGGGCCTCGAACCGGACCTCCTGACCGTCGGCAAGTCCATCGCCGGCGGGGTCCCGCTGGGGGCGTACGGGATGACCGACGACGTGGCCGCGGTGCTGCGTCCGCCTGCAGGCGGAGCGGCCGTGTCCGGGATCGCGTACGACGAGGTGGCGACCGGCGGCACGCTGTTCGCCAATGCGCTGTCGATGGCCGCCGCCCGCGCCGCCCTTACCGAGGTCCTGACGCCGGAAGCATTCACCACCACGGCGACCCTCGGTGAGATGCTCGCGACTGGTCTGCGCGCGCACATCCACCGGGCCGGCTTGCCCTGGTCGGTCAGCGTGCACGGCGCACACGCCTGCTACTTCTTCAGCCCGCAGCCTCCGCGCGATGCCCGCGGCTGCCGGGATATCGACGACCCCGGCCTGCGCGCCCTCATCCGGCTGTTCCTCGCGAACCGGGGCGTCTGGGAGTCGGGCTGGTGGCTTGGGCCCACGGTCTCGGTCGCGCACACGCCGCAGGACGTCGCGGCATACCTCGCCGCGATCGGAGAATTCACCGAAGCCGTGACCTGAGGCTCGTCAGGCCGGTACCGCTAGCACGAAGTACTGGTCGATGGTCGCGCTGAAGTCGGTGCCGACTTCCCGCAGTCCAGCGAGTTCGAGCCGTTCGCGCAGCTCGCTCAGCGTGACGGGAAGCAGCGAGATCCGGTACTCGTGCGGCTCGACCCGGTCGCCGTCCTCGAAGAGAAAGGCGATGTGGGCGACGTGTTCCTGATCCAGGCGGTCCGGCACCTCCCAGGCGTAGAACATGACGCACCGGCGGCCGCCGCGCGTCCGCACCCGGTTCGCGACCTGGACGATCCGGCGCTCGGCGTGGAGCTTCTCCCAGTTGCGCGAGTGGATCACCACATGTCCGCCAGGCCGGGCCATCCGTCGCAGCCCGGTGAGCGCCTCGACCATCGCGTCCCGGCCGGCGGCGTGCGCCAGGGCGTTCCCGAGGCAGAGCACCACGTCAAATCGCTCGTCGATGGTGTCGGGCAGGTCCGCCCACAGACACTGCTGAAGCGGTATAGCCAGCCGTTCCCGCCGGAACCGCGCCGCCGCGTTCTCGACCATCGCATCGCTTCCGTCTGTCGCCCGCACGCGGAAGCCCCGGCGGGCGAGCGCCGCCGCGTCCAGCCCGGTGCCGCAGGCCGCGTCGAGCACGGCGCTGCCGGGACCGAGTCGCTGGAGCAGATCTGCCACCACGGGCTGGTTGATCGCGAATCCGTCGGTCAGCGCGTCGTCGTCGTAGAGCCAGTCGTACTCGTCGGCTAGGTCACGGTAGTACTCAGTCACGTGGATCTCATATCCCTGCGAGGCTCCCACATGCGGCGCTGCACCCGCAGGCAAGATTTGAGCCGCCACCTCGCATCATGGCCCGGCGCTCCCGAGCGTGTCGCGAGCCCCAAACTGGGATGATCTTGCTGACTGGGGGTCGCACTTTTCGCTGCACAGGAGCGTCGGAGATCAGGCGATGAGTGGCTCCCCCGAGTCGGCCGGCGCCATTACGAAAAGTGACAGGGTATCGGGACGTGCGCGCGCCGGAGCCGTCGTTCCGCGCGGCTTGGTCGCGCTGCGGTTGCCCGTCCAGGCCGGGCCTATAGATCAATAGGTGCTCGCGGGAACGCGCTCCTTGCCGATGAGCGCGAGCGGACGTGCCTGGTCGCGGGATCGACCCGTTGGTAAGAAGCATGCGCCCAGCCGCCAAATTGTTGATCTTGAATGCCTCTGATCGGTCTGTGGATGGCTTCCAGGATCGTCGGCGGGCGCGGCAAAGGGCAGGTCTAGCCGTAAGGCGAGGACGTACCGTCGCTGGACGTCGCTGGACGTGGCCTGACGTGGCATTCACCAGCGATGACCGTGGCTGGACGTGGCCTGATGTGGCCTGGTGCCGGTGGATGTTGGCTCCCCGTTTGGCTCCCCCATCTCGTTAGCGCCGCTAACCTTCAAGCCCTCGAACGGAGGGGCATAACGTAACGGGCTGCGGTCCGTGGGGCCCTGATCCGGTTACCGGTGCGGCGAGGCCCCGTGTGAGTGGGCCAGACGGGTTCCGGCTGCGTCGCGCAGGACGCTCTCAGGTATTTCCGTCCCGGCCGGCTTCCCCTCGGCCGGGGACGGGCAGCTGGCCGGTCAGGGTGGTGCCGTGTCCGGGCTGGGAGCGGATGGCCAGGGTGCCGCCGAGGGCCGCCAGCCGGTCGGTCATGCCTTGCAGGCCGGTGCCATGCCCTGCCGTGGTGGTGTCGAATCCGGTGCCGTCGTCGGTGATGGTGAACTGGAGGCTGCCCTGGGTGCAGGCCAGGCGGATGGTGGCCTGGGAGGCGGCGGCGTATTTGGTGATGTTCTGCAGGGCTTCCAGGGTGCAGAAGTACACGGTGGTCTCGGTGTCCGGCGGGTAGCGGCCGAGGCTGTCGGATTCGATCAGGACCGGCAGCGGGGCCTTGCGGGCCTGCGCCTGGAGGGCCGGGACCAGGCCCTGGTCGGCGAGGAGCGGGGGGTAGATGCCGCGGGCCAGGTCTCGCAGGTCCTCAAGCGCGGCGTGGAGTGCTTCCTTGAGCTGTGCCGCCATCTGCCGGAAGGAGCCGGGATCGTCGGCGGACTGTTCCAGCAGGCCGAGCTGGATGGCCAGGGCGATGAGCTGCTGCTGCGCCCCGTCGTGCAGGTTGCGTTCGATCTTCCGCCGCTCGGCGTCCTGTGTTTCTACCAGCCGGCGGCGGGAGGCTCTGAGCTCGTCGATCGTGGCCTGCAGTTCGGCGGTGAGCGCCACGTTGCGCAGGAGGAGCCCGGCCTGGGAGGCCAGGTGCTGCAGCAGCTGGTCCTCGGTGCTGGTCAGCGGCTCGTTCGCTGGCTTTTGCAGGGACAGCGCGCCGAGCAGCTCGTCGCCGTGCCGGACCGGCACCGCGCGCGACGCGTCGATGGGGGGAAGCTCAAGGTGGCCGCTGACCGCGACGGGGGACGGCGCGGGTGACCCCGGCGGCCAGGTCGCGGCGGGACGCAGCTCGGCTCCCATCCGGATCCACGCCCCGGCCCGGGTAGCCCCGGTCGCGCCGGCCAGAAGCGACACCATCTTGTCGAGGGCCTCGCCGTAGTCCAGCTGCCCGGCCATGTCCTCGGCGAAGTCGGACAGCACCTGGTACGGGGTGGCCCGCTCGCCGTACACCAGCCGGTTCGCGAACTGCCGGAAGCGGTGCCGCAACGGCTGGAACAGCACGGCGATGCAGACCGCCGCGGCGACCGTGAGCACCGGGCCGCCCCGGTGCCCGGCGACCGTGCCGATGCCCAGCACGATGCCCGCGTACACGATCGTGAACGCGGCCGACAGCAGGCCGTAGACCACCGCCCGGCTGATGATCACGTCGATGTCGAACAGCCGGTACTTCAGGATCGCGATCGTGATCGCCGCCGGGATCCCGAACAGGACGACGATTGTCACCACCTGGTACGCGGCGTTGGTTACCCAGGGCTGGCCGGCCGCGATGCCCAGCAGCGCGATGGCCAGGAAGACGGCGAGCATCAGGGCCGTCATGGCCAGCCATTTGATCTGCAGCCGCTGCAACGGGCCGCCAGTCCGGTACCGGACGACGAGCGACACGATCGAGGCCGCGAGGAATGCGACGAATGCCACCGTCATCCCGGTGATGGTGCCGACCAGGGCGACCCGCAGGACCGGCCAGAGACCGGCAACGCCCAGCGGGTTCTGGAAGGTCAGCGAGGTACCGCCCGGCGCTGCGATCTGCACTAGCCTCGGCCGCAGCACCAGTCCGCTCAGCGTCAGGCCAGCCAGGCCAGGCCGGCCGCCGCCAGCGGGCGCCAGCGTCGCGACGGCAGCTTCCCCGACGGGAACAGCAGGAACATGAAGGCGATGGTGAACGTGCTGGGTACGAAGCTGCATTCGGCCAGCAGGCCCACCAGCTTGGGCGCCGGGACCGCGCCGGGATACGTCACGGCTCCGATCACGGCGTAGGCCGACGCCGCCCCGAGAAACGCCAGCGCGGCGCCCACCCCGATCATGATCCAGCCGATCAGGTTGCCCGCACGGCGGACGATCAGCGCGCCGAGCGTGGCATAGGTGACGGCCGCGACCGCGCCGCTCAGTTCCGAGAATGCGTCGTCGGCCGTCAGGTTGCCCCACGCGGCAATGGTCATGGCTACCGTGGCGATGGCGGCCAGCACCGTGCCAGCCCACAATCCGGTGCTGACCCGCAACCACCGGGCCCGGACGGTGGCCGGCCCGGGCCGCCGCACCAGCAGGTGATCGCCCGCGCTCGCCGGCGCGGCGGCTTGCTTCATGATCGCCACCGGCGTGCTGTTGCGTACAGGAAGCCGGCGATGGCCAGGATGAGGAGCCCGTCAAGAGCGTGCAGGCCGCCGAAGACGGTCGCGTTGTCGGCCAGGCCGGCCAGCAGGCTCTGCATCATGGCCGCCAGCAGGAACAGCACCCCCGACAAGATGATCGCGCGGCCGCCAGGTCGCGCGATGAGGGCCAGGATGAAGATGACGAGCGCGCCGCCGGCCATGCTGAACCCGAGGGCGCGGTGCGCGCTGAACGCGCTGTCTACCGCGCCCCCGTGGGTGACGGTGAAGACACCGAGACCAGCCAGGAAGATCTGGGCACCCCCCGCCAGCAGGAAGGCAAGCAGCAGCCACCGGTAGCCGGTCAGCGCGATGCGCCGGACCCCGGTCAGTGCGAACGGGCTGCGGGCCTGGACGGAGGAAGCCATCGGGTTCTCCTATGAGGTGCGTACAGTCAGCCGGCCAGCTCGCGCCGGTCATCGTTGATTGGTTCGCGGGTTTCTCAGGCGGGGCTCTGGTCGACGGGTGTGGTGAAGAAGTCGGCGAGGTGCGACAGGGCGGTTCGGGTGCTGGCCGGCAGTGCGCCGAGCACGGCGGCGGCTGGGGCGCGGCCGGCGAGTGCGTCGGTGACCTCGGCGGCGGGCGGCCCTGGAGCGTGCTCCCGGCTGACGGTCAGGGTGACGGCACCGCGGCTATCGAGATCGAAGATGCCGCCGCCGTTGCCGCTTAGCGTCACCGTGTCCCGCACTGGGTCGCCGAAGAGGGACGCCACCGCAGCGGAGATGAACAATCCGTAGGCCGCCGCGTAGCTGGTCGCGTCGTCGCTGGTGGGGTGTTCGGCGCTGCGGGCGAGGAGCACGTCGCGTTCATGGATCCACGAGTCCCAGAAGACGTGCAGCATGAGGACTGTCCAGTCCATCGGCCCGTACGGCAGGTGGACGTCGAACCTGCTTCCGCGGGCCAGCCGTCCGCGGGCGCAGGCCAGCAGTTCGCTGGTCACCGCCATCAGGCGGCCGAGGGTGGCGGCGGGTGACTCGTCGGCCGATGCGGCCAGCCACCGGCGCGGGGACGTTCTCGGGTCGAAGCCGGCGGTCATGTCGAGGGTGTGGTCATCCGCGCCGGCTGCGGTCGCGAATGCGGTGCCGTCGCACAGGTGGCGGACGACATCGTGCGCGGACCAGTCAGCGCACCGGGTGGGGGCGGCCCACTCGCCGGGGCCGAATCCCTGCAGTATCGAGACGAAGCGCTGCCGCTGCTCGCCGAACACCTCGACTAGGTACGGCATATCAAGATGGCACGTGCCTGCGGTCTGCAGGAGCAGCGTGCCGGGCTGGCTTGTTCCCGGCGACGGGCTGCGGTCGCTCATCGGTCCTCCCTGGCCCGGTTCTGTGTGCTGTCGTTGTGCGGCCAGGATCGCCGCAGCCGGATCAATGCCGCACCGTGGCAGACCACGTGCTTTTGCGGAGGTGGACCGAGGAATTTTGGCGGCTGTACGATAGGCGCCTGTGCCTACGGTGGATGGCGAGCAAGCACTTCTCGAACGCGACGCCGCCCTTGCCATGATCGACCGGCGCCTGCGTGACGCGATCGCCGGGCGCGGTTCGCTGCTCTTGATCGAGGGCCCGGCGGGCATCGGCAAGACCCGCCTGGTACTGGCGGCCGGACAGCGTGGCCGCGAGCTTGGCCTGACGACGCTGAGCGCGCGCGGTTCGGAACTCGAACGTGACTTCGCGTATGGCCTGGTCCGCCAGCTGTTCGAGGTCCCGCTGGTCGCGGCCTCGCCGCCGGAACGGGCCGAGCTCCTGGCCGGCGCGGCCGGGCACGCGGCGCGGCTGTTCGGCCTCGCGGCGGCACGGGATGATGCCGCCGACGCGCTGCTCGACCCCTCGTTCGCGATCTTGCACGGGCTCTACTGGCTGTCCGCGAACCTCGGGCGGCGCACGCCGCTCCTGCTCTGTGTCGATGACGTCCACTGGGCTGACCAGGCCTCGCTGCGTTTCCTGCACTACCTCGGGCGACGACTCCAAGAGCTGCCGATTGCGGTCGTCGCCGCGACGCGGCCAGCCCGGCCGGCCGGCGGCTCGCCGCTGCTCGCGGCGCTCGCCGCCGACCCGTCTGCCGAGGTCCTCGAGGTCGCGCCGCTGAGCCAACCGGCGGTGGCCGAACTCATGCGGCTAGCGTTTGGCACCGAGGTGGACGCCGGCCTTCGCGGCCGCGTGCCACGAGGTGACCGGCGGCGTTCCGTTCCTCGTCCGCGAACTCGTCCGAGCGATCGGCGAGGACCGCATCGAGCCGACGGCGGCGGCCTGTTCCCGCGTCGCGGGCCTGGCGCCGCGCGCGGTCTCCCACTCGGTCGTGCAGCGGCTGAGCCGCCTCTCCGCCCCCGCTCGCGAGCTAGCCCGGGCGGCGGCCGTGCTGGGCGAGGCGGACCTTCGGCTCGCAGCCGGCCTCGCCGGGGTGGACCTCAGCACCGCCGCGACCGCGGCCGACGAGCTCGCCGCCGCCGGGATCCTCGAAGAGGGCCGGCCGTTGCGGTTCGTCCACCCGATCGTCCGGGCGGCGGTCGAGGCTGACCTCTCGCCGGGCGAGCGGGCTGGCCTGCACGCGGGGGCGGCGGGCTGCCTCGCGAACGAGGGCGCGTCTCCGCACCGCGTCGCGGCCCACCTGCTGGCGACCGATCCGGCCGGGGACGATCGGGTCGCCGGTTCACTCTTGTCCGCCGCCAGGACCGCGACCGCGAATGGCGCTCCGGACTCAGCCGTCGCCTACCTGCGCCGGGCGCTGGCCGAACCGCCGTCCGAGCGGCTCCGCCCCGACGTCCTGCTCGAACTCGGCTTCGCCGAGTCGTACGCGGGAGACCCTCAGGCGGCGGCTCATCTCGAGGCCGCACTCGACATCGCACCGGCCACGACCGCTCAGGTCTCGATCACTCTCGCGCTGGGACGCATGCTGCAGATCGGCGGCCGCAACCGGGAGTCGCTGGAGGTATTCGACCGGACGCGCGCCCGCCTCGGCGCCACCGACCGGCGCGCGGCCCTCACGCTCGAGGGCGCCGCGCTCGGAGCGGCCCAGTTCGACGCCGAGCGCGGACGATGCCGCACAGCGGATCGCCCGTCTGCGCCGGCTGGCCGAGGAGGAGCCCGACATCCCGTCGAGCGTGTTCGGCATGCTGGCGGTCGCAGCCGCGAACGCGAACGAGCCGGCGGACGTGGTCGCGCGGCTAGCGCTCCGCGCACTGGACGGAGCGCCGAAGCTACTGCCCGAAGCGGTCGACCGGCCTCCGTTCTTCTACCACGCCTGCAACGCGCTCGCGTTCGCCGAACGTTACGAGGAGGCTCTGTCACGATTCGGCGAGGCGCTGGCGGACGCCCGCCGGCTTGGTTCGCTGCCGCACGTGCTCGGGCTCTCGTGCTACCGCGCCCTGCATCACCTGCGCATCGGCAACCTCGCCGACGCCGAGGCCGACGCACGCGTGGCGCTCGACACCGGACCCCGCCTGCCCGGCCTGCACGCCGCCGTCGCCCTCGCCGCCCTGCTCGAGACGCTCGCCGAGCGCGGGGAATCCGAGGCGGCCGAGGCGGCCGACCGGAGCTACCGTCTCGCCGAGCAGTTCCCGACGACGATGCAGGCAGGATGGCTGATCGCGGCCCGCGGCCGGGCTTCGGCTGGCCGAGCGCCGCCCGGTGGCGGCCCTTAGGACCTGCTCGCTGCCGGCGACCTCTTCACTCGCCTGCGTATCTCCAGCGCGTCCATCGCGCCGTGGCGCTCCGACGCCGCGCTCGCGCACCTCGCGCTCGGCGCACAGGCGGAAGCGAGAACGCTCGCAGCCGAAGAGGTCACGCTCGCCCAGGCCTTCAAGGGCCCGCGCACGCTCGGGGTTGCGCTGCGGGCGGCCCGGCCTCACCGACGGCGGAAGGCGCGGCATCGAGCTGCTCCGCCAGGCGGTACGCGTGCTCGAGGGCTCCGGCGCGCGACTGGAACACGCCCGCGCCATGGCCGACCTAGGGGCGGCCCTGCGGCGGGCGGGACAGCGGGCGGACAGCCGCGAGATCCTCCGCCCGGCGCTCGACCTCGCCCACCGCTGCGGGGCGATTGTGCTGACCGAGCGGGCCCGCACCGAACTCGTCGCCGCCGGCGGGCGACCCCGGCGGCTCGTCCTCAGCGGGCTCGACTCGCTGACATCCGCCGAGCGCCGCGTCGCCCAGCTCGCCGCCGACGGTCTGTCCAACCGCGAGATCGCCCAGAATCTGTTCATCACCGCCCGGACCGTCGAAGGGCACCTCACCCACGCCTACCAGAAGCTCGCGATCACCTCCCGCGAGCAGCTCCCCAGCCGCCCTCGCGCCCCCGGCGGCACGGCCACTGCCCCCGCCCCAACAGCCCGCTGAGTGAGCTGAGCACAGGAGATGGCGCACGAGAATGGATGATCTGCAGTACTCGACCTGAGCGCTCCAGCGGGCTTGCTTCGCGCGCGAAATCGGCGATATGCGCCGAATGTCTGGGCCGCCAGCCCTGCGAGTGTTTACCCTCCGTAACGGACACCGTCTGGGTACGCGAGCGCGCTTCTCTCTTTGCGAAGTTCCGTTTTGACTTCTGCAGTCGGCACTTACAGGTTCTGGAGGTCGGCGCTGCAGGCCGCCGCCTGCGGCAGCGGGCGTGGCGTGGTCCAGAAAGTGCCGCCTCCGGTAGTTCTCGGCACTTTCCGCTGGTAGGTTGCCGCCAACGACCTGGCACTCAAGGAGGCGGTCGTGCAGCGGGAATGGGAGCCGGAGGACCTGGTGGCCGTCCTGGACGCTGGTCGAGCAGACGACGGGCGCTGGTGGCCAACAAGCGCGGCGCGACACCGGCTCGGGTTCGCGCTCATGCTGAAGTTCTTCGAGGCCGAGGCTCGCTTCCCCCGCCACGCCGGGGAGCTGCCGTCGGCCGCGGTGGACTACGTCGCCGCCCAGGTCAAGGTGGGCGCCGACGCAGCTGGCCAAGTACGCCTGGTCCGGGCGAACGATCGAGTATCACCGGGCGCAGGTCCGCCACGCTCTGGGGTTCCGCGGAAGCGACCCGGCCGACGAGGAGGCGCTCACCGCATGGCTGGGCGAGGAGGTCGCCCCGGACGAGGCTTCCGAGGACCGGCTGCGAGAGGCGCTGCTGGCCCGCTGCCGATCCGAGCACATCGAGCCACCCGGCCGCAGGTCGAGCGGATCATCGGCGCGGCCCGTTCCGCGGCCAGCGACCGGTTCGTGCCACCACAGCCGCCCGGCTCGGCCTTGCGGCGGCCGACCGTCTGGAGCAACTCGTGGCCGACCGCGGTGAGGAATACGACGAAGGCGGCCGGCGGCGGGGCTGCTGGCGTGAGCTGAAGGCCGATCCCGGCCAGATCAGCCGGGACAGCCTGCTTGCCGAGGTGGACAAGCTGGAGCGCATCCGGTCCCTCGGCCTGCCCGCTGGCCTGTTCGCCGGCGCGCCGGATCACGTGGTCGGCGCCTGGCGGGCCAGGGCCGCCCTGGAGTACCCCTCCGACCTGCGCGAGCGGCCCCGGCGGCGGTGCGCCTCACCCTGCTGGCCGCCCTGTGCTGGACTCGCACCGGTGAGATCACCGACGGCCTGGTGGAACTGCTCATCGGCATCGTGCACAAGATCGACACCCGGGCCGAGAACCGGGTCGAGGGCGAGCTGCTGGCCGACCTGCGCCGGGTGCGGGGCAAGGAGGGCATCCTGTTCCGCCTCGCCGAGGCCGCCTCGAACACCCCGACGACACGGTCCGCACGGCGCTGTACCCGGTGGTCAGCGAGGCCACCCTGCGCGACCTGGTCCGAGAGGCCAAGGCGACCGAGGCAGTCTTCAAGACCCGGGTCCGCAAGGCGCTGCGCTCGTCGTACTCCAGCTACTACCGCCGGATGCTGCCCCGGCTGCTCGGCGCGCTGCCAGTTCCGGTCCAACAACACCGCCCACGCGCCCGGTGATCGACGCCCTGGACCTGCTGGGCCGCTACGCCGGGCGGCCGGGGACCGTCCGCTTCTACGCCGCGCGCCGAGACCGTGCCGTTGGCCGGGGTCGTCCCGGCCGACTGGGAGACCGCGGTGGTCGACGAGCGGGGCCGGGTCGAGCGGATCCCCTACGAGCTGTGCGTGCTCCGCGCCCTGCGCGACGGCGCTGCGCCGCCGCGAGGTATGGGTGGTGGGCGCCAACCGCTGGCGGGACCCCGAGGCGGACCTGCCCGCCGACTTCGAGGTCAGCCGCGAGGTCCACTACACCGCTCTGCGGCAGCCCCTCGATCCGTCCGCGTTCGTCAACGAGCTCCGCCGCCGCATGCGCACCGCCTTGGCCAGCCTCGACGCTGCGGTCAGCGCGGACGCCACCGGCGGGGTGCAGCTTCGGTCACCCGGCGGGGCGAACCGTGGATCACCGTCCCCAAGCTGGCCAAGCTCCCCGAGCCGGCCAACCTGGACCGCCTCAAGGACCGAGGTCAGGCCGCGCTGGGGCACCATCGACCTGCTCGACTTCTCGAACGAGGCCGACTTCCTCACCGACCTGACCGTGGATGTTCCCTCGGTGGCAACCCGCGAGGTCACCCCGTCGCGACGTCGTGCGCCGCCGGCTGCTGCTCGTGCTGTTCGCCTCGGGACGAACATGGGCATCAAGGCACCTGGCCGACGGGCTCGAGCTCCGGTGAGGCGGCCGACACCGAGGCCGCCCTGCGCCGGGCTCGCTGGACCTGACGTCAACCGGGATAACCTGCGCCGGGCGATCGTCCGGGTGGTCAACGCCACCTTCGCGGTCCGCGACACCGGCGCTGTGGGGCGAGGGCACCGCGTGCGCGTCGGACTCCAAGAAGTTCGGCTCGTGGGAGTCGAACCTGATGACCGAGTGGCACGCCCGCTACCGCGGCCCCGGGGTGATGATCTACTGGCACGTCGAGAAGCGCTCGGTGTGCATCTACTCCCAGCTCAAGACGCTGCTCGTCCTCGGAGGTCGCCGCCATGATCGAAGGCCTGCTGCGCCACTGCACCGACGCCGAGATCGACCGCAACTACGTCGACACCCACGGCGCAGTCCGACGTCGGGTTCGCCTTCACCTACCTGCTCGGCTTCACCGCTGCTGCCGCGGCTCAAGAACATCGGCGCCCAGCGCCTCTACCGCCCCGACGCCGGACGGCTGACAGCTACCCCCAGCCTCGGCCCGGTGCTCACCCGGCCGATCCACTGGGACCTGATCGCCCAGCAGTACGACCAGATGGTCAAGTACGCCACCGCGCTTGCGCCTGGGCACCGCCGAGGCCGAGCCGATCCTGCGCCGCTTCACCCGGCCCGGCCCGCAGCACCCCACCTACGCCGCGCTGATGGAGCTGGGCCGGGCCGTGAGGACCATCTTCGTCGCCGACGTACCTGCGCCTGGACTGGCGCTGCGCCGCGGAGATCCACGACGGCCTCCAGGTCGTGGAGAACTGGAACAGCGCCAACGCGGTCATCTGTTCTACGGCAAGGACAGCGAGCTGACCGGCGCCGACCGCGAAGACCAAGAGGTCACCATGCTGGCCCTCCACCTGCTCCAGTCGGCCCTGGTGCTCATCAACACCATCTTGCTCCAGCGGGTCCTCGACGAGCCCGAGTGGGCTCGCCGGCTCACCGACGAGGACCGCCGGCGCCTCACCCCGCTGTTCTGGACCCACGTCAACCCCTACGGCATCGTTCTCAGCTGCACCTGGACCGCCACCTCGACCTCGAGCCGTACCCGAGAGCGCAGCGACCAGGACCGATCTCGCCGGCATCGTCGCGGTCGGAAGGTTCGGCGGACCGCCGACGCCGCCGAAGCGCAAGGCCCGCCAGCTCGCCAAGCACCTCGCGAGCCGAACGGCCCGACTACGCCTACCTCAAGGCGGTCTTCCGGCACCTGCGCGCCGAGCTCGACGTCGAGGTCCAGCGGGAGGCCAAGACGCCTGCCCTACGTGCCCAGCGAGGACGAAATCCGCCGCTACTACAACACCGTCTGGCAGGCCCGCCGCGGCGGGGACATGGTGCTGATCAAGACGCTGCTCTACACCGGCGTCCGCGTCGCCGAACTCGTCGCCATCCGCCTCGACGACGTCGACCTCGACGCCTGCCGGATCCGCATCACCCGGGCAAGGGCGGCAAAGACCGCGTCGTGCCGTTCCCGCAGCTCCTTCCGGGAAACGCTCGCCCTGCACATGGCCGACCGTGCGCAAGCCGGGGGGCGCCTACCTGTTCGAGTCGTCCTGGAAGAAGCCCTACACCACCCGCGGCGTCCGGGCGCTGCTCGCCCGCTACGCCAACGCGCGCCGGACTGGCGCACAAGATGCCACCGCACCGGCTGCGCCACTTCCTGTTCACCTGGCTCAAGACCCAGGGCATCGACGACGCGCTCATCCAGCCCTACAGCGGCCACGCCAGCCGCCAGTCCCTGGAGATGTACAGCCAGGACTCGCCCTCACCGACGCCCAGGCCAGCTACGACCAGGTCGATCGGCCGATTCCCAGTCTGAAGATCATCCCAGTTTGGGGCTGGCGACACGTTCGGGAGTCCCAGGCCATCATCGGCATTTTAGTCAGGCTGACGGCACACGCCCGGATGAACCTGGGTTCCGTCGGACATAACCGGCAAGCGTGCCGAACTGCTCCACGCGCACCCCCGGTGGTTGCGGCGGAAGATCACCCTGGGGGAAACTGGGCTGAGGCGCCGGGGAGTGGTCACTTCCCGTGCCCTGGAGGCCGCGTCGGCATGTTGCACCTGTCGCTCCTGGGAGAGCAGGCAATCAGCGACGGCAGCGCCAGCCTGCGGTCACACTCGTCCCGGGCGGCTGCCTTGGTGGCGTTCCTGGTCACCCATGCCGGGTCGCCGCAGGCCCGGCAGCGTATCGCCGGGCTGTTCTGGCCCGAGTCGACCGACGCGCAGGCGCTGACGAACCTGCGCCGCGAGCTGCACCATCTGCGCCAGATCCTGCGAGCCGAACCGTCCCTGGTCGTGACTCCACGGGACCTGTGCTGGCGTGACACCGAGACATGCCTGGTCGATCTGCGCATTTTCGACATCGAGCGGCAGGCGGCCGCGAGCGCGGCCGCGGCCGGGAACGACGCCGAGGTCATCGCGCGCGGAACCGCGGCGCTGGCCCAGTACAAAGGCGACCTGCTGCCCGGGCAGTACGACGACTGGCTGATCGATGTTCGGGCGGAGCTCGACCGGCAGTGCGCCGACCTGTGTGACTTGCTCGCCGCGAGCCGGGCGCGGGCTGGGGACCTGGCCGGGGCCGTCGCCGTCGCCCGTCGCCGGATTCAGCTCCAGCCGCTGGAAGAGGCCGGCTACTGCACGCTGATGACGTTGCTGTCGGATCTGGGTGACCGGGCAGGGGCGGTCAGCACCTATCACCACTGCGCCTCGGTGCTAGAGCGCGAGCTGGGCGTGGTGCCGGGCCGTGCGACGCGGCAGGCGTTCCAGCGGCTGATGGCCGACGGAGCGGCCGGCGACGCTGTGCAGCCGGACAGCCCGCCGACTCCACCTCGGTCCGGCCAGGTGGCCGCGCAACTCATCGGCCGGTCCCGCGAGCTCGGTGTGCTCCGGGACGCGTGGCGGGCGGCCGCCTCGGGCCGGCCCGGACTGGCCCTGGTCAGTGGCGGCGCGGGTGTCGGCAAGACGCGGCTCGGGGCGGAGATCTCAGGTCTGGCCCGGCGGCATGGCGGCGTCGTGGCGAGCAGTCAGTGCTTCGGAACCTCGGCGCGGCTGGCGCTGGCACCGGTCGCCGACTGGCTGCGCAGCCCGGCGGTACTGGCCGCGTCGGCGGGGCTGGACCCGGCCTGGACGGCCGAGGTGAGGCGGCTAATGCCGGCCGGGGGACGTGATGCTCGCATGACCGATGTGCGGGCGACGGCGGATGCCTGGCAGCGTCACCGGTTCTTCGAGGGCCTGGCCCGGGCGCTCATCGGCGTTGGCCGACCGCTGCTGCTCGTCCTGGACAACCTGCAGTGGTGCGACCTGGAGACGCTGGCGTTCGTTACGTTCCTGCTCGGGCTGGCCCCGGACACCCCGGTTCTGGTGGCCGCCACAGTGCGCGATGACCTCGGGGACGAGGACGGGGAACTAGCCGAGTGGACCGTCCGGATGCGCGCTACCGGGCTGATGACCGAGCTGTCCGTCGGGCCTCTAGAGGCGGCCGAGACCGTGCAGCTGGCCGAGGCGGTGTCGGGCAAACCGCTGGCCGATAGTGACGCGGGCCTGCTCCAGGCCACGACGGGCGGCTTCCCGCTGTTCGTGATCGAGGCGGTACGCGGCAGCGTCGATACGGGCGGGACGCTGCGGCCGGGCGGAGATCTGATGGCCGTGCTGCGCAGTCGTCTGGAGCAGTCGACGGCTGCCGCCCAGGAGGTGGCGTGCCTCGCGTCGGCGGTGGGGGCGGACTTCACGCTCGACCTGCTCACCGAGGCCAGCGACGTCGACGCCGACGTCGTCGTGGCGGCGGTCGACGAGCTGTGGCGCCGCCGGATCGTGCGCGAGCTGCGCGAGGGTTACGAGTTCTCCCATGACCTGCTGCGCGAGGCCGCCTACGGGCAGGTAAGCCCGCCCAAGCGGTGGCTGCTGCACCGCCGTGTGGCTCAGGCGCTGGAACTGCTGCACGCCGGCGACGCGGACGCCGTGTCGGCTCAGCTGGCCGAGCAATACGCGCGCGGCGGGCGGCCGGCGCAGGCGGTGGCCAACTACCGGCGGGCCGCCGACGTCGCCGGGGACATGTTCGCGCACGCCGAGGCGATCCGGCTGCACCGGCAGGCGCTGTCGGTCGTCCGGGGCCTGCCGCCTGGGCGGGACCGGGACCGGCAAGAGCTTGACGTCCTGGCCGCCCTGGCCGCGCCCCTCAACGCCCGGCTCGGCTACTCATCCGAAGAGCTGCAGCGGGTGCTGGAACGCTCGGTGACGCTGGCCGAAGCGCAGGGCCGCCGGGATACGTTGCTCACCGCCCTGGTCGGACTCTGGACCACGCAGTTCGTGCAGGGACGCACGGCGGAGAGCTACCGTACAGCGAGCCGCGCCCTGGCCCTGGTCGACCCGGCCGCCGAGGCGAGCGGCCCGGCCCACTTTGCGGTCGGAGGGTCGGCAGTCAGCCTGGGGCGGCTGGCCGAGGGCCTGCGTCACCTGGAGCTTGTGGCCGAGCTGGCTAACGGCGCTCCCGCGCTGAGCACCGGCACCCGGCCCGACGTCCACGGCGCGGCCTTCGCCGCGCATGCGCACTGGCTGCTGGGCCACGACGACGATGCCGTGTCCACCTGCCAGGGCGTGATCCGCCTGGCCAGGGAAATCGACCACCCCTACAACCTGGCGGTGGCGCTGGGCTACGGTGCCATCGCTCACCAGCTGCGCGATGACCTGCCCGCGATGCGGGAGACCGTCGCCGAGCTGACGGAGCTGTGCCAGCGGTATCACTTCGCCTACTACCGCGAATGGGCGCTCATCCTGGACGGCTGGTCCCGCCCGGCCGCATCGGGTCTCGACCTGGCCCGGCAGGGCATCGGGAACCTGCGGGCCGCCGGCGCCTTCGCCCGCATGCCGTACTGGCTGACCCTGCTGGCCGACCTGTACGGCCGGGACGGCCAGGCCGGGGCGGCCCGGGCGACACTCGATGCCGCCCTGGCCGCCGGGCAGACGCACGACGACCGCTGGTGGATGCCCGAGGTGATGCGGATGCGCGCCGCCCACGACCAGGACGAGCCCGCCCGCGAGCGGCTTCGCGCCGCGGTCGCGGAGGCTGCGGCCCAGGGCAGCGTCGCGCTGCTCCGGCGGTGCGAGCGTGACCTGGGGAAACGCGGCGTTCCCAGGCCAGGCTGAGGAAGCGAACGGTCCGGAACGATCTGCGAACGGCGGGTTGCCTACCGTCGTGATCGCCCTGACGGTCAGGGCAGCTCACCCGGAGGGGAACCTTCATGACGACCATGTCCGCCGACCTCGGCACGCAGATGTACGAGCAGCTGGCCGCCGCCCTGCGCGGTGACCTGATCCAGCCGGGCGACCCCGGCTACGACGACGCCCGCGCCGTCTACAACGCCATGATCGATAAGCACCCGGCGGCCATCGCCCGCTGCCGGGACACCGCCGACGTGATCACGTGCGTGAACTTCGCCCGTGAGCACGGCGTGGAGATCGCGGTCCGGGGCGGCGGCCACAACGCCGCCGGACTCGGGGTCTGGGATGGCGCCCTGGTGATCGACATGTCGCTGCTGCGCAGCACCACGGTCAACCCCCGCGAGCACACCGTCCGCGCCGACGCCGGCTGCACCTGGGGCGACGTCGATCACGCGACTGTGGCATTCGGCATGGCTACCCCGTCCGGCTTCCTGGCCTCAACCGGCGTCGCCGGCCTGACCCTCGGCGGCGGCATCGGCTACTTGTCCCGGCGCTTCGGCCTGACGGTTGACAACCTGCTCGCCGCCGACGTTGTGCTCGCCGACGGCACGCTGGTCACGGCCAGCGACAGCTCGCACCCCGACCTGTTCTGGGCGCTGCGGGGCGGTGGCGGCAACTTCGGCATCGTCACGTCATTCACGTTCCGCTGCCATGACATCGGCGAGCACGGCACCGTCATCGGCGGCCCGGTGCTCTACGATCTGGCCGACACCGCCGAGGTGATGCGCTGGTACCGCGAGCTGGTGCCCGCCCTGCCCGAGGAGCTGAACGGCTGGATCGCGGTGCTGACCATCCCGCCGGCGCCCCCGTTCCCCGAAGAACTTTGGGGGCGCAAGGCGTGCGGCATCGTCTGGTGCTACACCGGCGCGCACGACCGGGCCGCCGAGGTGCTCGAGCCGGTCACGACCTTCGGGTCGCCGCTCCTGGTCGGCGTCCAGCCGATGCCCTTCACCGCGCTGCAGAGCGCGTTCGACGGGCTCTACCCGGCCGGACTGCAGTGGTACTGGCGCGCCGACTTCTTCAACGAAATCTCCGACGCCGCGATCGCCGTGCACGAGAAGTACGGTGCGTTGCTGCCGACCGGCCACTCGACCATGCACATGTACCCGATCGACGGGGCGGCCAGCCGGGTGGCCGAGGACGCGACCGCCTTCGCCTACCGCGACGGCGGCTGGGCCGGAATCATCGTGGGCGTCGATCCAGACCCGGCCAGCGCCGAGCGGATCACCCAGTGGGCCAAGGACTACTGGCAGGAGTTGCACCCGACCTCGGCCGGAGGCGCTTACGTCAACTTCCTGATGGAGGAGGGCCAGGACCGGATCAAGGCCGCCTACCGCGGCAACTACGACCGGCTGGCCCAGGTCAAGCGGCGCTACGACCCGGACAACCGGTTCCACGTCAACCAGAACATTCAGCCTGCCTGACTGGCGGAGAGGTAGCAGATGACGCGCCCGGTCCTGTTCGTCCTCGACGACGACCCCGAGGTCATGCTCGCGCTCCGCGGCGACCTCAGCCGGCGATTCAGCCAGGACTTCCGGGTCCTGGGTGAGTCGTCGGCCGCCGAGGGGCTGGCAAAGCTGCGCCGTCTGGCCAAGCACGGTGAGCGCGTCGCGCTGCTGATCATCGACCACCAGATGACCGAGCTGCCCGGCCTGGAGTTCCTGGCCCGCGCCCACGAGCTGCACCCGTCGGCTAAACGGGTGCTCCTGGTGGAGCGGGACTACTCGGCGCGCAGCCCGGTCGTCCAGGCGATGACTCTCGGCCAGACCGACTATTACCTGAGCAAGCCGTGGATGCTGGAGGGGGACCTGTACCAAAGCGTCAGCGAGTTCCTGGCCGAGTGGGCCAGGGACCAGGAAGCCGGCTTCGACCTCTTCCACGTCATCGGGGCGCTCCAGGACCCCGGCACGAATGAGCTGCGCGAGCTGCTCATCCGGTTCAACGTGCCGTTCCGCTTCTCGGCCGCGGACAGCTCGGCCGGCCGCCGCCTGCTGCAGCAGAAGGGCCTGGACCCGGCGCGGCTGCCGGTCATGATCCGCCATGACGGCTACACCATGGTGGAGCCGACCTCAGCCCGGATCGTCGAGGCGGTCGGCGGGACCACCCAGAGCGGCATCGGCGAGTGCGACATCGCCATTATCGGAGCCGGGCGGCCGGCCTCGCGGCCGCTGTCTATGCCGCATCCGAGGGCCTGCAGACGGTCGTGCTGGAGGAAACAGTCTCGGGCGGCCAGGCGGGCAGCAGCCCGATGATCCGGAACTATCCGGGCTTCGCGCACGGCATCAGCGGGCACGACCTCACCCGCCGGGCCTGCGAGCAGGCCTGGATCTTCGGGGCGCACATGGTGTTCTCCCAGCCCATCGCCGGCCTGAGCTGCCGCGGCGGCGACCGGGTCGTACATCTGGCCGACGGCCAGGACATCACGGCGCGGGCCGTGATCGCAGCGACCGGCATCTCCTGGCGGAGCCTGGGCGTCCCGCGACTGGAGGCGCTAGTCGGCGCCGGCGTGTTCTACGGCGCGGCTGGCAGCGAGACCCTGGCCATGGCGGGCCGGGACGTGTTCGTTGTCGGCGCGGGCAACTCGGCCGGGCAGGCAGCGCTGCACCTGGCCCGGCACGCCCGGCACGTGACGCTGCTGGTCCGCCGCGACGACCTGCGATATTCCATGTCGGAGTACCTGATCAAGGAAATCGAGGCCACCCCGGCCATCAGCGTCCGGCTGGAGACCGAGGTCATCGACGGTCACGGAGGCGATCGGCTGGACGGCCTGACCTTGCGCGACAAGCGGACCGGCGGCGCGGAAGCGGTCCCGGCGGACGCGCTCTTCATCCTCATCGGCGGTGAGCCACGCACTCAGTGGCTGCCCAAGGCGGTTCAGCTCGCCAGCGGCTACATCCTGACCGGGGCTGACATCGACCGGGACGAGCCGGGCCCGGCTCGGTGGCCGCTTGACCGCGCGCCGCTTCCGCTCGAGACGTCCGTTCCTGGCGTCTTCGCGGCCGGCGACGCCCGGTACCGGTCGATCAAGCGGGTGGCCTCCGCGGTCGGCGACGGCGCGACGGCGGTGCGCATCGCGCACGAGTACCTCAGTTCGTAGACCCGGATGGCGGTGACCTGCGGCCTGACAGTGCCTGGGAGTCGTGCCCGGATTGGCGAGCTCTAGGGCTGATAAGGGGGAGCCTCGCCCCAGCCCCATCGGGGCACCGGAGCGTGCTCGGCGGGCGTCGCGCCGGGTTGTGAGTTGCCCAGCGCTATCCGCGTGCCCCATTCAAGGTAGGCAACGAGCGCCGACCGGAACTCAGGATCGGCGGGCATTCCGGCGTCGTCGGCGGCGAGGCTCATCAGGGACGCGAACCGGAATCGCTGGGCATCGGTGATGCCGAGGTTCTGGTGCTTACTCAGCATCCGCTCATAACCACCGAGCTGCTCGGTGTACTGTGCCGGGCCGCCGAAGACCTCGCTCCACCACGTGGCGACGTGGCGGCGGTGCTCTTCGTGCACGCCGCCAGGGAAGAAAGGTGAGAGCAGCTCGTCCTGCTCGACCCGGTCGTAGAACGCGTTGATCATCGAATCGAATGCCGCGCGTCCGCCGGCCCACTCATACAGCGTCGGATGATCGGTCACCGAATCAAGGTACCGGTGGCTCAGCCGCCGATGGCGGACAGGGGGCGGACGGCGCCGGGGAATCCTGACGGGGGTACTGAGCATTCGCCTGCCCTGCTCATGACGGTTGCCTTGCGCAGTTAGCTGGTCATCTGCCCCTCTTTCCCGAGTCCTTCAGTAGGTTCCCTGGATGCTCGGCACCCCCAGTCCCGCGGTCACGCCGACGAACCTGCTCGACAACGTCATCGCGACGCCAGGTGCCATCTACCGCTACCGGCGCCAGGGCCAGACCGGCGGCCGCCTCACGCGCGTACTCCTGGCCGGAACCCTGCCCGGCGTGGTCGCCGGCTCGGTCATCAGGGTCGACCTGCTGCCCGGCGCGCACGTCTTCGACCTGGTGGCCGGCGCCGTGCTGGCACCCCTGGGCACCTGGATCGCCCTGTCCCGGCCGCAACCGCAAGCCCGGCCAGCGACATCAGGCCGCACGATAGCGACCCCTGTGCTCGTCGTGCTCTCGGCAGCGGTGGGCTGCGCCGGGCGGCATCTACGGGATCGGCGGCGGATCGATCCTCGCGCCGATCCTGGCCGGCAGCTGATCCGCCGCGTCATGGGAATCCTGGTCCTGGCCATCGGCATCCGCTACCTCTAGCTCGGCGCCAGCTGACCGCACTACTGGTCAGGCGGCCGGCGCGAATCCCGTCGCGGTGAGGTGGCCGATCGTAAGTGTGGCGCAGCCAGCGGGATCCTCCAGCCAGGGGCCGTGCCCGCCCGCGACCTCATGAAGCACTGCGCCGCGGATCTTGGCGATGGAGGGCCGGGCCTGCGCGGGGCTGAGGAACGGGTCACTAGTTCCCCAGCAAAACATGGTGGGTGCCGTGATCTTGCCTAGCTCGGCGTCCGCCATGACGCTCTCTGGCCGAGGGCGGCGGAAGCTGTCGATCGCGTGCATGATCGAGGCGACCGTCTGGGCGTTGCCGGGGCGGCGGACTGCGAATCGGAGCACGTCGACCAGCTCAGCCGGCGCGGCTGCCGCCGCAGCGGGGCTGAGGCCCTGGCCGAGCAACTGCCGGAATACCGGCCGCGGGCTGGGGGTTCGGAGCACGGCCTGGCCCAGTACCGGGACGGTGAGCAGCGAAAGCGGGATCCGAACGGTCGCACCAGGCAGCGCGACCGCGGGGTCACCGATGGCGACCAGGGCGGCGATCCGTCCCGGCCGGGCAGCCGCATGCCATAGCGCGAACATCCCGCCCAGGGAGTGCGCGACGACCGCGGGTGCGGCCAGGCCGAGCGCGTCGAAGAGGCCGTCCAGCAAGGCTAGGCTGTGCTCGCGCACGGCACCGCGCCGGTAGGTCACTGGTCCGGACAGGCCATGGCCGGGCAGCTCGACCAGCAGCGCCCGGTACCCGGCGAGACTGGGCAGCCAGGGTGCCCACGCGGCAGCGGCCAGGCTCACCCCGTGGAGCAGCACCAGCGGCGGGCCGACCCCGACGCTCAGCACCCGCAGCCGGACGTTCACCGCGTCAACGTCGACAAACGACTCCTCGGGCTGCAGGCCGTAGCGGGCGAACAGCTGCGTCTCGGCCGCCCGGATCTTGTGATCGAGTTTCATTCGTTCTCACCTCTCGCGCGCGGTCCATCGTCCCCCGTATCGCGGAACCTTAGACAGCCCGGCGCGGCTCGTGCTGGCCGATGCGGTGCGTGGCTACCCTGAGTTGAGTCGGCCTAGGACACAGGGACGGACGTTATGAGCTTCCAGGCGAGTCCCGGAGGTACCCGCGGCGGGCGAGGCGCGCCGTCAAACGCCGTGACGCGATCCATCATGCGGCTCATGACCGCATGGCACCGGCGGTCAGGGGACAAATTTCAGGGCATGGACCTGCTGTACCTGACGACCGTCGGCGCCAAGACTGGTCAGAAGCGGCAGTCGACGGTGGCCAGGTTCGCTGACGGCGAGGATGCGTGGCTGGTGGTCGCCTCGGCTGGCGGAGCGGCTCATCACCCGGCCTGGTACCACAACATCGCCGCGCACCCCGACCAGGTCTGGGTGGAGTTTGGCGGCCGCCAGATGCGCGTCCAGCCCGTCCAGCTCGAAGGAGACGAACGGGCAGCGGCCTGGCGGCGGATCACCCAGAGCCAGCCGCGCTATTCCGGGTACGAGAAAAAGACCGATCGCCCCATTCCCGTGATCCGGCTGTCGCGCGTCGGCTAGGTGTTCTGTCCTCGCGCTACCGAGACACCGCGGCATCGGACCGGGTTTCGTCATGCCCGGCTGCGAGGGCGACTAGCTGACGGCGGCCGGACGTGCCGGTCTTAGTAATGAGGCTGGCGGTATGCGTTTCCACAGTTTTCGGCGAGATGTACAGCTCGGTGGCTATCTGCGCGTTCGACATGCCCCGGCCAACGAGCGTGAACACGTCCATCTCGCGGGTAGTGACGCCGAGCCTGCGCAGGTTGGGCGGCACCCGGGTGTGGCCGCGACCGCACCTCGGTACTCGCTCGCCCGCACGGCGCAGGATGCCGCGGCAGGCGGATGCGAGCCGCGCGTGTGATGTCGCGTCGAAGTCAGCCGCGGCGTCGCGCATCCACCGGACGGGCTCGCCCCAGCCGTCGCGCAGCGCGTGCGCGGCCACGAGGCGGCGGGCGAGGTGGTACCACCACGGCGCGAACGCCGCGAAGTGCGCGCTGCCTTCCGTCGCGAGTTCCGTCGCGTGGGCCCGGTCGCCGGAGTTGGCTGCTGCTACGGCGTTGGCATAGGCAAGGCAACCAAGGTTCCAGCCCTTGTCAGCGCCGATATCCCTCGCTCGCTTGACGGCGCAGGCGATGTCGCCGTCGCAGGCCGCCGCCAGCAGCGCGTGCAAGGCAACCGCCCGGCCGGGGGCGGCAATCGACGACTGCAACGTGGAGTAGTACCCGCAGAGCCGGACCGGGGCCTTCTGCTTCTCCTCGGCCCAGACCATGGCGGCTGCGCTCTCGCGCATCGCTTGCGCCAGGTCGTCGCGGAACAGCGACGCCAGCACCCGGGCGAATCCGTTCGTAGCCGCCAGCACATCCACATCGCCGGGCAGCAGTTCCTCTGCCCGCCGCGCGTGCCGCTCGGTCTCCCGCCGGTTGCCGCGGATAGCCGCGATGTTCGCCTCGATCGAGATGGCCTTGGCGGCAAAGCGGTTGAGATTGACCTGAGCCGCGCTGCGCTGGCACTGCCTGGCCGTGGCCAGCGCTTTGTCGAGCTCCGTGCTCAGGCTCCACAGGTTCGCCAGCTGCAGTTCGACGAGGGCGGTGGTCGGGGTGACGACACCGGCCCGGTGCGCGAGCTCGCGGACCTCAGACAGCGAGCCGGTCGAGCCGTCCCGCAGCATGGTGGTGGTCGCGAGTTCGTGTCGCGCGCGGATCCGCCATGAGCTGCCGCCGTGCTGTTCAGCGATCTGGAGAGCGCGCCGGAAGGTCGACTCCGCTGTCGCCAGGTCGTGGATCCGCTCCCGGCGGCCGAGCACCTCCAGCGAGATGAGTGCCACCTCCGTGGCCTCGTTCAGGCCGGCCCGCTCCGCCTGGGCGAGCGACCGGCGGGCCAGCTCATCGGCGCGCTCAAGGTCGCCGGTGGCGAGAGCCAGCCGGGCGGAGATGGACTCGACTTGCATCGCCAGCTGGTCGTCGTCCAGCCTGCGCGCGATCGCATCTGCGGAATGCAGGTGGGCGGCGACGACGTCCGGGTAATCGGCCGGGCGGGTCATCGCCACCCGCAGGTGGGCGAGCGCCTGCCGCCGCAGGTTCTCTCTCGATGTGTCGAGGTGCGCGATCAGCTCGTTGGTCACGGCGACGAGCCGGTCAAAATCACCGGCCATGGCGAGCACCTCGACGAGCTGCTCATCGAGGCGGACGGCCAGGTCGTGGTCGTCGTCGGGCGCTTGCGCCAGGAGGTCGCGCGCGTCGCCCAGGGTTTCGATTGCGCTGCGGAGCGAGCCCTGCGCGAAGTCGCGGGTGCCCGCAGTCAGCAGCAGCCGCGCGGCGGCGATCGGCTGGCCCGCCGCTACCTTCAGCTCGGCGGCCAGCTCGCACCAGGTACCGGGCAAGCCGGGATGGGCCTCCTCGATCGCCGTGGCCGCCGCCGCCGACATGCCGGCCAGGTTCGGCGGCAGCAAGTCTGCGACGATCGCCTCCCGGGTCAGGCTGTGCCGGAACTTGAAGCTGTTGCCTTCAGTGCCGACCGGCTCGATGAGGCCGACCTCCTGGGCGCGCTTGAGCGCGGCGAGCACTTCGGACTCGTCTGCCGACCCGACCTTGGGCAGCAGTGCCCAGTCGAACCGCCGGCCGAAGATCGCTGCCGACACGATGACGCTGGTGACGGTGTGGCCGACCGCGCTCAGCCGGTTGCGCACCGAGCCGGCGATCGACTCTGGCACGCCGGTCGAGACTGCTGGATCGACTCGCCAGCCCGAGTTTTCGCGGACGAGTTCGCCTGAGGCAGCCGATGCCGCGAGGATCTCCTCGACCGCGAACGGCAGCCCGTCGCAGTCAGCCAGCAGGTCAGTCACGCTTCGCGGGACACTGTCGACGGACAGACATGCCGCCGACATGCGCTCAATCGCGGCCGGGGTCAGCCGCGGCACCTCGATGGCGCACGCCGCGCGCCGGGCGGTAGCGGACTGGAGCAAGCCGGTCGCCGGCACACCGTCGATGGACCGCTGGGTTATGAGGCAGAGCACGGCGGTGCCGTCGATGTTGTCGGTCAGGTACTCGACGAACGCGAGCGTTTCCGGGTCGGCCCAGTGCAGATCCTCGAGGACCAGCAAGCCACCGTCGGGCCAGTCCGGCCGCGTCAGCAGGCGCAGCACGGCCTCGCTGAGAATCATGGCCGAAATGTGGTCGGAGCTGTCCTGCGGCAGGCGCCACTCGGGGATCAGCGAGCCGAGCGCAGCCCGGTAGTCCGTCAGGGCCGGGCTGTCCGGGGTGACGCCGCTGCGCGCGGCGCCCATCAGCGCTTCCACAACGGGCCGGTAGGGGACTGGCACAGTCGAATCGGTCCCACGGCCGGTGAGCACGTGGAATCCGCGGTCAGCCGCGATATCGGCGACCTCCCGGACGAGCCGGGACTTGCCAACACCCGCGTCGCCGGTCACGAAGATCGTCTGGCCGTGCCCCCGGAACGCCTCATCCACGCCGGTTGTGAGCACGTCCAGCTCATCGCTGCGCTCGATGAGAACGGGGCAAAGCAGAGATCCCATCTACCGGAGCGTATCCGAAGGCGAATCAAATCGTCACGCTGGGTAATCGCCAGCCGCCCTGGTGACCCGAAGATCTGCCGACGCCTGTCGCAACGCCCATGCTCAGTCAATTTATCCCTAGTATTCCGCTCGGGAAAGTAAGGCGACTGATGATGGCCGTGATGACCAGCGTCGAGAGGCTTAAGTCACGCTGGTCCGCACGCCACGAACTGTCACCCGAGGTCCCCGCCGGGCCCGGCCGGGGCTGACCCGGCCAGACCGCGCCGCGGGTCTCGTCCAGTTGGTCAGCGTGGTGCCGGCCATGCTGGCCGTGGCCTGGCTGCTTGCCGGGCTGCCGCTGCTGCTCCTGCACTCATTCCGGCCCGTGCCGATGCTGGTCATCGCCGTTCCGCTGGCGGTCCTGCTGACCTGGGCGATGCTGCGCCATGTGCCCTACCACGCGCCGGGCAGCCGGCGGCGACGGCGCGAGTGACATGCTGCCCCTGATTCCGTGCTGCAGGCTGCTGGCGGTGCGGCGCCGCGCCTTGCCCTGCCTCTTGCCGCGGCCCTGTGCGTCGGCGTGAGCTGCGGTCTGGCTGACGGGGTCATCCTCACCCGGCCGTACCTGCACATGATCAGCGGCTCGCTCCTCCCGCTCGCGGCGATCGCAGTCCTGCTGACGGTCCTCACCGGGACCGCTGTCCTGATCCTGCGCAACCGGCCGTCCGGCCGCGAAGAATCGGCCCTGACTCGCAGCGACCGACCGCGCAGCAGGTGGATTCCGCGGTTGGCGGCGGCAGTTCCCTGCGTCGTCATCGCCGGGTTGGTGATCCCCCTACGTGCAGACTGCGCACGGGCAGCCGACTGAAGGCGCGCGCCTGGCAATGATCGGCTACCAGTTGCTTGATCACCTGCCGGTCCGGCCGACGCGCCTGTATTACGAGCTCAGCCTGCACTGGGTGTTCTGGTACCTCGGACTGCCGGCGGTGGCGCTCGCGACGGTCGGCGCAGTGGTGCTTGCCCGACGGTGCGCGCAGGGCACGGCACCGGAGTGGGTACTGCCGCTGCTGCCCTTCGGGTGGATTGTCGTCGCCACGCTGCCGAGGCCGGCGATCACGCCAGACCAGCCGTCGGGCTCAGCCGGCGCCTCGTCCCCGGCGTGCTGCCTGGCTTCATCCTGCTTGCGGTCTGGGCAGTGGCCTGGCTGACCGAGCGGCTGCGCGCCCGTGGTGCCGGGGTGCTCGTCCGCCGGGGTGACGGCGATGCTGCTGGCCGTGATGCTGGTGCTACCAGCTGCAGTTACGAGCTTCGGGCTCGCGGCCCGGCGCGCCGGGCCGCTCGGTGTCCGCGTCGTGGCCACCGGTACCGCGATCCAGGCGACGTACGAGGGCGAGATCGCGGCCGTTGCGCACCTGTGCGCGTCGCTACCCGGCAACGCATCGGTGGTCTTCGTTGACCGTCGTGTCGGGGACGAGCTGGCCGAGGTCGTGCGCGGTATGTGCGGCGTGCCCTCGGCCACGCTCGTGCCCCCGCGCCTTGCCGCCGAACGTGCTGTGGTCGCGGGTACGGTCGGCTGGCCGCACGCCAGTCCTGCTCTCCGCGGCCAGCGGTGAGCTCAGCCGTTTCGGTGGTCACCCGCGGCGCATCATCGCGTTGTCCGGCCGGGACGACGAGCACACGCTGGAACCACCACCGCTCGGCACCGACAGGCTCCGGATAGTCGTGTGGATTTCCGGGCCCGCTTCGTAGTCTGCGCCGCGAGGACCGGGCGAACTACCCAGGGGAGAAGATCTGCCTGGCCTCGCGAGCTGCGTAGTACACGAGCACGTAACCGGCTGCCGGGTCGGCCCACCACCAGCCGAGACCGGCATTCAGCGCCAGGCCGAGCAGCACGGCAGCGGCGAGGATTCCGTCGATCATCGTGACCCGGCCTTCGGTCCGCAGGACCGGGTTATCCAGTGCCCGGCCGGTCCTGGCCTTGCCCGCTGCGAGGGCGAACATCACCGCGGCGGTCACCGCCGTCCAGATGATCCCGAGCACGGAGTGCCTCGGGTGATAGCCCGCCGCCAGCACCAGCGTCGACTGGGCCAGAAGGTAGACGGCCATGGCGGCAAACCCGGATCCGATCAGCCGCAGCGCGCGGTGCTGGCGTTCCGCGCCGGTCCCTGACAGTTCCCAGATCACTACGGTCGACGCGCCGATCTCGATCAGGGAATCCAGTCCGAACCCGGCCAGAGCGACTGAACGGGCGGCGATCGCGGCGATCGCCAGTACGACGATCCCGGCTACGTTCCAGATCAGGGTCGCGTATTCGAGCGCAAACCCCCGGCGCAGCAGGACTGTTCGCGGCGAACTACCGGCGGAGGTCACCGCGCCAGTGTGGCAGTTCGGCTCCGCACATTCGGCTCTGCGGCTAGCGCCGTCGCTGCCGCCGCCGACCCGCCACCAGCCAGCACACCACTGCGACGACGACGGCACATGTGGCGGCCAATAGCGTGCCCTTATTACTTGCGGCACGCGAGACGGCGCTCTGAAGCGATCGCGGCCGCCCGGCGGCGCGGCCGCGGGCGCTCGCGGCAACCTGGCTGCCCCTGACCTGTGTCCGGGCCATCAGGTCATCTTCGGGCGCAGCAGCATCGAGGATCTCGCCCGGCTGGTCACGGGCTGCGTGGCCCGTGGCTGCCAGAGTCTCCTCGGTCGGCGGCAGGTCTGCTGGCGGCTGAGTGCCAGCAACCGGCCGGTCTTCATGTGCTGGGTCAACGGAGTCTGGAGCGGATCCGCGTCGACCTGACCTGCGCTGACGGGCAGCCTCAGCGGGCGTGAGAGGAGGCCCGGCTCGCTGCTTAGCCAGTAGCTCGCTCATCCCCTGACGCTGATTGTCCTTCTTCACGGCATGGTCCTCAGTAGCTCGGTCATGACTGCGGCCAGGTCGTCCCTGGCGTCGCGCGCGTGGTGGCCGGAGAAGCGGGTGATCGGCACTCCGGCCGCAAGGCTCGTGCTCCACACCCGGTAACGGCGTATCGCGGTGCGGAAATGGGGGATGCCAAGATCGTCCAGCCGGGCCCACGCGTCAAGCAGATGGGCGGCGCCGAGGCGCGGGTCCACATTGTTGACGACTACGGCGCAGGGCACGCCGCGGGCCGCAGCAAAGTGCGCGGTCTTGACGGTCGGGGGCAAGGAGGTCACTTCGTGGTCGTACGGGATGAGCGCAAAGTCGGTGCAGGCCAGCACCGCGGCCAGCACGTCGTGTCCCTCCAGGGATCCCGGGCAGTCCACGACGATCAGGTCGTAGCCGCGGAGTTGCCTGATCTTGTCAAGCTGGGACGCGTCCAGTTCGTGCATGACGTCGTAGCCGGGATCGGCCAGCAGGCCGGTGATCTCGTAGGAGGTGCCCTGGGGGTCGCAGTCGACCAGGAGGCCGGTGCCGTGGGTCTGCGCTGTGTACGCGCACAGCCCTAGCGCAAGGGTCGACTTCCCGACCCCGCCCTTGCCGTTCATAACGGCGACCACGGGCGAGTCAGACAGCCGCGTCCCCTCTGCCGGGTCTTGGCTCATGTCGTCACCTTTCGAGCCGGAGAGCGGCAAGGTAGCCGCTGACGCGAGGCCGTGGTAAGCGCAGGAAACCTGGCATCGGCTGCGATCGCTGCGCCGCCCGGCACCGAGGGTGCTCGTCTGCTACCAGCGGCGTCCCCTGCCCGCCGACTCGGCGGAGATCCCCCTCTCCCTTTCCGTTCAGGGATCTGCGGTAAGTGCCCGCACCGCAACAACTAAACCGGCCGTCCCGCCGCGGTTTCGCCCGGCCGATCGAGCTGTCCCGGAGGCCAGGCGGCGTGGCCCGGACACTGGTTGATGGTACGGACTGGCACCAGCATCCCCGACCAGCCGCGGCTGCGCGTCATTTTCAGGCAGGACTATTGCGTTGTCCCATTAACGGCATTATAAGGAGGTGCCCAATCGTTTGTCGTCAGAGAGGATGACATGAGACGCGCACTCGGAGTTAGCCTTACTGCCCTTCTGATCGCCGCGCCATTAGCGCTGGTCGCGAGCCAGGCCAGCTCGTCGACCGCGGTCACCCCGCCGGGTCACCTGCTTCCGAACAACGCCACGACGAAGATCGCCAGGTTCCACTTCTGCGGCAACAATGGCATCACCTGCGCTGAGCCGTACCAGGTCTGGGACGAGTTCAAGGGCTACCAGTCCGCCATCAAGCGCGGCGCGCGCATAGCGCCCTACATCGGCCACGACGAGCCGGCGACGCTGTTCTACTCGAACCGGCCTGGCTCGGGTAACAACGTGACCTACCAGATGGTGCTCCCGAAAGACCCGCCCACCCGGCCGAAGCAAGACGGCAGCGGCGGAACTTACGGCTTCCAGCTGCATCCGACGTTCTGGCTCGGCATGGTCGTGTGCGACCCCAACGGATCACCCAATCCGGACGGGCTGGCGCTGACCGGCCATGCGACTGTCCCGTGCAAGCCGGACAGCAACAGCAACATCTACGAGAGCACGAACCCGAGTAGCTCGCACTACTTCGGCCTCGGCCCCGGCCAGGCCTATGAGGAGATGCAGTTCTACCCGCCAGGGTGGGTGCCGTGGCCAGCGGGCATCGGCTGCACCGCCAAGCAATGGTGCGCGGCCATGAACATCGATACGTTCTCGGAGAACGAGAACTCGGCCACTAACACGTTCAATAACACCGCGTGCCTGAATACGGTCGGCCCGGAGCCGGTGAACTTCGCCTTCCTCACCAAGAACGGCGTGGCGACGACGCCGGCGAACCCGCAGCACCCGGAGCACTTCATCCCGGTCCCCAGCAAGGATTTCTTGATGAACTCGGGTGACAACCTCACTGTGCGCCTGTTCGACACGGTTAACGGGCTGCGGGTTGTGATCCGCGACCACACCACGCACCGGACTGGCTCGATGACCGCCAGCGCGTCCAACGGATTCGGCAGCGTGGTGTTCGACCCGAGCGCGACCAGCTGCACGGTCACTCCGAACAATTTCCACCCTGAGTTCAGCACCTCATCCCCGCTGACCAGGAACGTCGCGGCCGCGCACACCTACAATGTCGCCTTCTCCGACGAGATCGGGCACTTCGAGTACTGCGCCAAGGTCGGGACCGACCCGAACAGCACCTGCCTCAAGCCACTCGGCGCCGACACTAACGACGGCGATACAGCTGGACCGGATCCGGCGGGCGATGACGACTTCTGCCTGCCCGCATCTGCATCGCTGGCCGTGAAGATCGGCGGCTGCCTGGATATCGACGGCGACTTCGATGGCGTGTCGTACAACTTCAACTGGCCAGGGTCAATCAGTAACTCAGTCGCTGACCGGTTGCTGCACCCGACGTCCGAACTGTTCACGAGCCCCACGACCGGGGCCCATAACTTCGGCGCGATGGCGTTCGAGGCAGATATCTCACGGAACGAGTCATCTGACACGGCCTTCCGCGTGGATGTGCCATGCCAGCGGCACGTGCTCAACCCGAGCGACCCGAGCCCGGGTGTCGGCTGCGTGAACCCGCCGCCGAACTCCGTGTTCTACCCCTTCTATACAACCCGGAATACGGGGCTCGGCTGCATGTGGCAGGAAGGCGGCCGGTACATCCCGGGCACCACGAAGACCTTCGGTGGAAATTCGCATGCCGAGTACGGTCCACTGCGGGTTGTCTCGTACCCGACAGCCCCGTTTGGCCTGATCACGGAGCGGCTGAACGACTTCCGGAGCAACACCATCAAGAATCCATGTCTGGCTAGACGAGCATAGAAACTGGCTGGCTGAGGCCCTTCGTGCGCGGAAGGGCCTCAGCCACCGGCCGCGCACAGGCATGGCTTGCGGATATAGATGATTCGCCGCTGCCCGTGGCGCGAGTGCAGCACCACGGGCACCAGCAGCATCGGGGAGCACGGCAGCGGGTCGGCGGCCTCGGCCGCGGTACGCGGACTGCTGCACCGCAGCGCCGGGAGGAACCGCCCGCCCTGCTGCTGTCCGCCCAAGCCAGTCTCACCGTTTGCGGGCCGAGGCTTTCCGATCACGCCGCCCTGAACCAGCGCCTGCCGCGAGGGCTTTCCGGTGACAGGGCCACGACGTGGTGCATTCTGAGCTGTGCCTGCACAAGCGGTCGCTAACAAGAGGGCGGCAAAACCAGCGGTGATGGCGTGAGGCCGTCGCATGGCGATCTCCTCCGAAGCCAAGTTAATGGCTTGGACGCGCCAGCCGAGTTCGACGTTCCGCAAATCTGGTGGCGTGGCGGCCCGCTCAAGCTGGCAGGCGCCTTCCGCCATCGCCTCGCGCTCCGTGACCTGGGTCGGCGGGTTGCCGGGGGACGGCAACTGTTGAGTGGGCCGGATTGTCTAGTCTGCCCGGTCTACTGTGGGGCGGGATGGGGTCATCACTCGTAGGTCCACGAGGTGCGGCGCGTTAAGCGCGACATGCCTTTGCCGGCTTGCTCGCCAGACGGTGCTATCACCATCAAGGCCACGATGGTGGCCACGATCGGACGGTCATGAGAATCGTCGTAGCCCTGGGCGGCAACGCCTTGCTGGAGCGCGGAGAGCAGCCCGACTCGGAAATACAGGAAGCTCACGTCTTTGCTGCTGCCGAGTCCCTCGCGCCGCTGGTGCGAGAGCACGACCTGATCATCAGTCATGGCAACGGCCCGCAGGTCGGCATGCTCGCCATCGAAAGCGCCAGGGATCCGGCACTGTCACACCCGTATCCGTTCGACGTGCTCGGCGCCCAGACGCAGGGCATGATCGGGTATTGGCTGATCCAGGCGATTCAGAATGCCCAGCCCGGGCGGGATGTCGCCTGCGTCATCAGCCGGACCTTGGTCCGGGCTGACGATCCAGCGTTCGACAACCCGACCAAGTTTGTCGGGCCTATCTACTCGGAGGCCGACGCGCAGAAGCTGGCCAGGGCTAACGGCTGGGTCGTCCGGGCGGATGGCGCGAAGTGGCGGCGAGTAGTGGCTTCACCCGAACCCTCTGCGCTCCTCGATCTTGCGACGATCGTCTGCCTGGCCGAGCGTGGAGCGATCGTGGTCTGCTCCGGCGGCGGTGGGATCCCGGTCATCCGGACACCAGAGGGCCAGCTGCGGGGGGTGGAGGCCGTGGTGGACAAGGATCTGGCGGCCGCGCTGCTCGCTCAATCGCTTGGGGCCGACGTTCTGCTCCTGCTGACCGATGTCGGCGCTGTTGAAGAGGCCTTCGGCACCGTGCGGGCACGGCCTATCCGGCACGCGACCCCACTGGAGCTGCGAGCCAAGTCGTTCGCGGCGGGGTCGATGGGCCCGAAGATTGAAGCAGTCTGTCGCTTCGTCGAATCGGGCGGAAAAATGGCAGCGATCGGCAAGCTAGGGGAAGCCGCAGCATTGCTGGCAGGGACCGCGGGCACGATCGTCACGGCTTAGGCCAGCTCACGTCGCAGATCCAGTGGCGTCGGAGAGTCGCTGGTTACCCGCAGCCGCGAAGGTTCTCGCCAGCGATGGCATCCCCTGGCACGGAGGGACGAGGAGTGACTAACCAACACTGTTGCCAGGCCTCTGACCTGCAGTTTCTTCGGCGTGAGCGACGGGATTTGAACCCGCGACATCCAGGCAGCTCGTAGTCGCGCGGGTGCGAGGCGATTTTCACTGGGCCCGATCGGGGCGCCTCCCTCCCTGCGGCGCTGACTCATCGCCGTTGTGGCCGGTGCGCGACCAGCGGCCAGATGCGGATGATCTTGCACGGCCGCGAACTCACATAGCTGTGCAGCGGGGTGGCTTCGCCCACATAGTTGGCTAGCCAGAGCGAGCGCAAGGCAGTGAGACCCCTCCAGGCGGCTACGGTGTCGGCATGCTGATCCTCTCGGACCGCCGGGCACTGCTCGTGGCCAGGCACGCAAGACCGGTGAAGCGGTTCAAGATCAAAGCTCTAGGGTGCCGATGGGCGGCTTGACTGCAAGTGACAGTGTGATGCACGTGATAAATGCGCCCAGACCCCTGCTCACACTGAGCGATGAAGGTCGCCATGCTCGCGCCGATCGCCTGGCGCACGCCGCCCAAGCATTACGGGCCGTGGGAGTCGATCGCCAGTCTGCTCACCGAGGGGCTTGTCGCGCGAGGGGTCGATGTCACCCTTTTCGCAACGCTGGACTCGGTGACGGCGGCAGTTCTCGATGGCGTCTGCCCGCACGGCTACGCAGAGGACGCCCAGCTGGACGGCCGGGTTTGGGAGGCACTGCACGTCTCGCATGCGCTGGCCCGATCTGGCGACTTCGAGCTTGTGCACAACCACCTCGACTGGCTGCCGCTCGCATTCGACGAGCACGTGCGGGCGCCGATGGTAACGACCATCCACGGTTTCTCCGGCGCGGGCATCCTTGCTGCCTACACTCGGTCACGCTCGGCGTTCGTCGCGATCTCAGATTCCGACCGCAACGTCGGGCTCGACTATGCCGCGACCATCCATCACGGCATCGACCTCGAAGATGCTCCCGTACCGCGCCAGCTCCGGTGACCCGCTTGTCTCGTTCGGTCGCATCCATCCTGACAAGGGAACTGCCGATGCCATCGAGATCGCCCGTCGCGCGGGCCGACGGCTGGTGATCTGCGGCATCGTGCAGGACGAGCGGTATTTCGCCGACGCAGTGGAACCGCATGTCGACGGGGACCAGGTCGTATTTCTCGGCTCGGTCGGCCCGCAGCGCCGGGCGGATGTCCTCGGTGACGCGGCTGCGCTGCTGCACCCGATCCATTTCGATGAGCCGTTCGGCTTGTCGGTCGTGGAGGCGATGGCGTGCGGCACCCCGGTCGTGGCCTATCGGCGCGGCTCCATGGCCGAGGTCGTTGACGAGGGCGTGACCGGGTACCTGGCCCATGACATCGAGTCAGCAGTCGCAGCTGTCCGTGCGGCGGTGCGGCTGGACCGCGCGGCAGTCCATGCCCGCGCCGTCGCGCGGTTCGGCGTTGACCGCATGGTCGAGGACTACCTTCGCACCTATGAAGCGCTGCTTAGGTCGGCCAGCACCTCGCCGAGCGGCGCGTAGGCCACCCCGATCCGGCTGTCATCTATGCCGTACGGAATCCACACCAGGCCGTCGTGCAGGAAGGCTCCGCACGAGTAGACGACATTGGGGACATAGCCGTCCTGCTCATCCGGGGACGGGGACAGGAGCGGAGTCCTCGAATAGCCCACGACGCGGGTCGGGTCGTCGAGGTCGAGCAGCAGCGCGCCGATGACGTAGACCCGCATCGGGCCGACGCCATGGGTGAGCACAAGCCAGCCCCGGTCGGTCTCGATGGGCGGCCCGCAGTTCCCGACCTGCAGCATCTGCCACGGGGCGGACGGTTCCTGCAAGAGTGCCGGCTGGTCCCATACGTAGCCGTCCGCCGAGCTGGCCAGACTTGTACTCTCGCCGTCGGAGCGGCACAGGGCGAGGTGCTGTCCGTGCACCTTCCGGGGAAACAGTGCCATGCCCTTGTTCCGGGCCGCCGGCCCGGCCAGCCGATGAGCACGGAACACTCGCAGGTCCGGGCTGATGAGCAGCCGCGGGGCGATGCGTGTCCCGTCGTAGGCCGTATAGGTGGCGCGGTACTCGGCGGTCCCGTCATCGGCGACGAACCGCGTGAACCGCGCGTCTTCCATGCCGTTGCTTTCCTCGTCGGCAGTCGGCGACAGGATCCGCTGGCCGAGGTCGCCGTCGCGGGCGAAGGTGGCATCGTAGGCAGACGACACCACCCTGCGCAGGAGGTCGACGGTAGCCGCGGAGTCCGCCCGGGTCAGCAGGCCGCGGTGCGCCTCGGCGAGCGCACGCTCGAGATCAACGCCGTCGAACTCCGCTGGAAGGGCGTGCACGACGGCCTCAGCAAGTTCATCGAGATGGCCCTGGTCGGCGAGGACGGCATGCAGGTGCGCCCGGCGCCAGCTGGCTGGTGTTGTGTCCGCCACGGAGACCGGCAGGAGGCGCGGCTCGAAGGACCACTGCGCGCCCGGGCCGACGACGGCCGAGCAGAAGCCGATCGAGGAAATGTGCCCTTCACCGATGCCCCGCAGGCTGAGCGCCACGCGAGCCTGGCCAGTGCGCAGGCCGCCCTGGTCGGGGCCCAGCACGGCGCTCGGATTGCACAGGGCCGCGGCCTCCGTCGCGTACTCCGCAGTGAAGGTTGCGCCCAGGAGCAACCTGCGCGCAGCCGTCAGCTCACGCGGCTCCTCGATGTGCGCGGAGACAATCGACGCATGCCGCCGCAGGAGTCGCCTGATAGTTGTGATGGCGATGGCCGAAGTCGCTGACCAGGCCCGCAGCCAGCCGCTCGACCTCGTCTTCCGCCAGGCTCATGACGCGGTCGATGACCTGCCCGGCCCGCGAATGACCCCGGTGCAGCTCCTCGCCAGGCAGGAAAAGCCGCGCGATGACGCGGGCCGGATCGGGGCGCAGTCCGGCTTGAATGCGATGCGCGATCACTCCAGCTCGCTGATCCGACGTGCCTGCTGCGCGGTCGCGAGCATGGCCAGGGTGGACTCGGCGCCCTGGTTGAGATTGCGGCCGTGACGTTCCAGGCCGTCGTAGCCGCCGCCAGTACGAGGGTCGAACATCGGCGTAGCGCTGTCGTTGTCGCCGAGGAACCAGTTCCATGCGAGGCTGACACCCGTCAGCCAGGACGACTGTTGCGTGATCCGGAACGCGCTCGCGCATGCATCAGCGAGCGCGGACACCTCGATGGGCTGCTGGTCGTAGCCGGGGCCGACGTCGTCGCGGCCGCGGCCGTCCACGGGGGTCACCGACAGGTGGCCATCGCGAGTCTCGGTGCGCAGCAGGAACTTCAGGAGACTTAGGCCGCGGCTGAGGGCTGGCGCGTCGGGTAGGACGTCGCCCGCGACGATCAGCGCCTCGGCAATCGAGGCGTTTCCGTAGCTCAGGCGCTCTTCCGGCCAGGGCCACCCGGAGTCGTCGTCCCCCGCCTCGCCGATCGCGGCCAGCGTGTCCGTGAGCAGCCGCCTGGCAGCTATTTCATCCGGTCGTTTTCTGAGCAGCTCGGCGGCGCCCAGCGCAGCAAACGCCATCGAGCGGACGTGCGGGGAGCGCCGCTGCGCCGCTATGCGGAAGCCGCCGAGCGCCCGGGCCCGCATGCCCGGCGTCTGCGCACTCGTGGCTGCGACCCCGAGGCCCCACAGCGCCCGTCCCCACCAGTCACCCACCGCTGCCCGGTCGCGCCACTGCCCGTCGACGGCCATCCTGTTATGACATGCCCCCGTGGAATCGAGCGCGTCGAGGACGAAGGCGAGGTAGCAGCGGGCCAGGCGGCGGGCAGCCGGCCCGGGCTCCGGCTCATGGCAAACGACGACTAGCCCGCGAGCGACGTCGTCGACGCAATAGCCGTGCTCGCGCCGGGGGACCGCGTGGAGGGCGTGCTCGAAGAGCCCGCGGTGGTCAGTTAGCCGTTCGAGGTGATCGAATATTGGCTGGTGAGCATCGCTCGCGGGAGTCATGCTGCCGGCGGTCATGCGGCCACGCTCGCCGTGATCAGCCGGTCGGCCAGCTCGCGGTACTGGTCCGCGATCGCCGGCCACAGCACGTGCGGCGCAGTCGCGGTGGCGGCGGCGGTCATCCTTGTCCTGACGTCCCCGCGCGTGATAACAGAGCGGAGCGCCGCCGCGATCGCGGCCGGATCGCGGTGCGGCACGAGCAGGCCCGCTCCACCCGCGAGCAGCTCTCTGGCGTGCGGGAACTGCGTCGCCACCACCGGCTTGCCAGCAGCAACCGCCTCGATCAGCACGCCCGAGGTCACCTGCTCCGCCGAGTCGTAGGGCAGCAGCACCACGTCGGCGGAGCGGACGAGGGAGGCCAGCGCGCTGGTGTTCCGGTACTGACCGTCGAAGGTAATCCAGGATCCCATCTCGGTCTGCCGGACCTGCTCGCGGAGGCGATCACGGTAGGCCTCGCCTTCGCGGATGAGCACCTTCGGGTGCGTCTGGCCGGCGACCATGTAGCGCGGCATGGGCTGGAGATCGCGCAGCAGCGCCATGGCCCCGATACCCCACTCGATGCCCTTGCCGGGCCCGAGCAGACCCCAGGTCAGGACGGTAAACTGCCCTGTGCGGAACGTCGGCTCGGCCATCGTCGTCTGGAGGGCGGGCGCGCCGTGCGGGATGATGCAGACCTTCGTCATGTCGGCGGCATACCCTGCCGCGAGCCGTTCGCGCGCGGTCATCGTCATCGTGACGACGGCATCGGCCTTCGCTATCACTGACTCGAGGACCTGACGCTGGTGTGGCGTCGGATCGGTCAGCACGGTGTGCAGGACGACGACGCACGGGACCCGGACCTGATCCAGCAGGTGCAGGATCTCGCTGCCGTCGGCTCCGCCGTAGACGCCGTACTCGTGCTGCAAAATGGCGACGTCGCACAGATTCAGCTGCGCGGCCGACCGGCGAAGCGACGCGGAGTCGCCAGCGCTGAGCTGCGCGACCACCGGGTCGCCGGGTAGTGGTGCGGGTGCATCGACCAGGCGAACGACCCAGCCCTCGTCCGTGGTGGAGCGCAGGAGGGCGCTGCGGAGTGCGGCGGTGAAAGTAGCCAGCCCGCACTGGGTTGGCGGGAACGTGCTGACAAAGCCGAATCGCGTGCCCATTGTTCAGATGCCTTCCGATCGGACGGCCCCGAGAGAATCGAGATCGAAGCCTCACGCAATAAGATGCTCCGGCTTCGCGGGCAGCGTGTGTGTGCCCGGCCAACCGTCGTGAAACGCCGTCGTTCGTGGCGCTGAGAATAAAGGGGCTAGTACGCGCTGCGCAGCAGCGGCCAACCTAGCCGGGCGCACCTGACAGGTACGGTGAGCCCACTCTATCCGAAGGCGGGACGGCCGGTGACGGCAGCCGGGGGCCTGCGTCTGGCGGCTTCGCCGGGCGATTCAGAGAGCTCGTCGCCAGACGATGGATTCCCAGGGCTGGAGGACGAGATCGATGGGCGGTCGGGCGGGCTGATTCGGCAGGCTGGTCAGCACGGTCGCGGCCGCCGCCCAGCCGTCGTCGAGGGGCAGCCGCGCCGGCACGGCGTCGGCGGATAGGTTCGCTGCGATGAGCAGTTCGGCGTCCTGGCCGCGGCGCAGGAACGCCCAGACGGTCGGGTGTTCCGGCAGTAGGAGCTCGAAATCGCCGTCGGTGACGACCGGATCGCGGTGCCGCAGCTCGATGAGCCGACGGTAGTGCTCGAAGACCGAGTCGAGATCCCCGACCTGCGCCGAGGCGTTGATTGCCACGTGGTCGGGGTTGATGCCGATCCATGGCGTTCCGGTAGTGAAGCCGGCGCCGGGCGAGGCATCCCACTGCATCGGTGTCCGGCCGTGGTCGCGGCTCATCCGGCCCATGGCGGCGATCAGGGCGGGAAGGTCGACGTTTCCATGGTCGACCGCTTCGGCGTGCGCATTGAGCGCCTGGATGTCGCGGTACTCGCTAATCGTGGTGAACGGGGCGTTCCGCATGGCGAGCTCGTCGCCCTGGAAGACGTAAGGAGTGCCGCGGTGCAGGTGCAGCACGGTCGCGAGTGTCTTCGCCGAGGCGACGCGGTACGTGCCGTCGTCGCCGAATCGGGAGACCGCGCGCGGGTGGTCGTGGTTCCCCAGGTAGAGGGAGTTCCAGCCGCGGTCGGCCAGGCCTAGCTGCCAGGCGGCCATCGACGCCTTCAGCGCCGGGAGCTCCAGCTCGCGCAGGTCATACCGGTGGGCGCCGATGTCCAGCTGCACGTGCTCGAACTGGAAGATCATGTCCAGTTCTTCACGCCCGGGGTCGGTGAACAACGTCGCCTCGGCCACGGTCACGCCCGGCATCTCCCCGACGGTGAGCACGTGGCCGTCCCGGCCCGCGAACACCTCGCGGTGCATCTCGTGCACGAATTCGTGGGTGCGCGGGCCGCAGGCAACGTGCTGGTCGCTCGGGCCGTACGGGGATCCGTGCCGCGGTGCGACGTCCGGCAGCGACGTGTCCTTGCTGATCATGTTGATCACGTCCATCCGGAAGCCGTCCACCCCGCGGTCCAGCCACCAGCGCATCATCGCGTAGATGGCCTGGCGCACCTGCGGGTTCTCCCAGTTGAGGTCAGGCTGCTTGCGCGAGTACAGGTGAAGGTAGTACTGACGCGTCGCCTCATCCCACTGCCAGGCCGAGCCGGAGAAGGCCGACTCCCAGTTCGTCGGCTCCGCGCCGGGCGATCCCGCCATGACTCCTGGCCGCGGGTCCCGCCACCAGTACCAGTCCCGCTTCGGGTTATCCCGGCTGGCCCGCGACTCGACGAACCACGGGTGCTCGTCGGAGGTGTGGTTGACGACAAGGTCCATGAGGAGCTTCATACCGCGGCCGTGGACGGCCGCGAGCAGCTCGGCGAAGTCGGCGAGGGTGCCGAACACCGGGTCGATGTCCTGGTAGTCGCTTATGTCGTAGCCGTTGTCGTCCATCGGGGAGCGGTAGACCGGCGACAGCCAGATGACGTCAACGCCGAGCCGCTGCAAGTGGCCCAGACGTGCCAGCACCCCGCGCAGATCACCGACACCGTCACCGTCCGAATCGGCGAAACTCCGCGGATAGACCTGGTAAACGACCCACCGCCGCCAGTCCTGCTCGACAGCGCTGACCTGGCCAGAGCTCGATCCCAAACGGACCATCCTCGCGTGCGTTAGTGGTTTACGTCGATCATTAGCGCCTGCTGGCGCTTCGACGGCAACAATTGTCATGTTCGGAGTATGCGAGTGAAGATCGTCGCGCCGTATCCGTGGCGATCTGGACCGGAGCGGATTGCCGGGACGCGACCCGGGCTGAGTTGCTCGCCGCGCGGCTCGGCATCGCCCACATCTCCAGCGGAGACCTGTATCCGGAAGCTGGCAACGATGATCGCCGGACCGACATGATGACGCTCTCGGCCGTTCGAAATTGCTTATGCCAGGCAACGGGGAAAATCGGGCTTACGAGCGGCGAGATGGCTGACGGCCGCGGTGATAACGTCTCCGGCCCACCGGTCCTCTACGGACACCATCAGGTTCAGCTCCTGCATTAGGTCTCTTGCTTGAGCTGCGCCCATGAGGCCTCCTACTCGGCTGATCTTCAAATTGACGGACGAGGCTCCCGCCTGTGGCGGCTGACCGCGGCTGCTCATTTCGATCCGGGATTCGCCGGAAGGCTGGCCGCGATGCGCGAAGCGGTCCGGAGCGGCAGCCTGGAAGCATCAGTTCCGATCGAGGAGGCATCCCGGGCTGGCGCGGCGGTCGTGAGCCTTAGGGTGCCGCTCGAGACGCCGGACCTTCCTTTCGGCGACCGCTCCTTCGATGTGGCCGTGTCCACGCTGGTGTCGGCGGTCATACCGTCTGAGCCCGCTGTCTCCTGATAGCGGAACGCGGCGCTGAGGGCTCCCTTGCCGTCCGGTACTCGTTCCCGGGCAAATGCTCCTCGACTGACTGTGACTGATGTGCAGGGGCTTCACGATCGGATCTCGGCGACGGCTTGTATGGCGCGGAGCCGGCCGCTGGACAGACCGCGAACGAGGTTGTGCGCCTTCTCGGCGAATCTGTCGACGAATATGTGCAGCCCGAGGGGGCCGGGCGGAGCCGACAGGAAGGCCTTCATGATCGTCACGGCGTCCTCAGTCATGTCATTCCAGTGAGTGACGGAGAAGCCGGAGGTTTCGATGGTGGCGCGCAAGCGGTCACCAGAGGTCAGGTGGCTGAGCGCTGGCTGATCAGCCCACGGCAGGGGAAAGTCGAATTCACCCGGCGCCGCCGCGGTGATATCCCAGATCGCGAGCCGGCCTCGTGGTCGCAGTACACGGCGGGCCTCGTCGTACAGGGCCGCCTTGTCAGCCACGTTCATCTGAACGTGCTGGCTGAACACGACAGTGAAACTGGCTGGCGGGAACGGCAGGTCCGTCACGTCTGCGTCCTGCACCGAGATGCAAGCGTCGAGACCGACGAGCTGGTTGAGCCAACGGGAGGTGTCGCAGTACTCCTCGGTGAGGTCGACGGCCGTGACGTGGCAGCCGAACTTGCCGGCGAGATAGCGGGCCGTCCCCCCGATGCCGCTCCCGGCGTCGAGCACCTCGTCGCGGCGCTCGATCGCAGCAAGTTCGGCGAGTTGGCTGGTTGCGATCCGGCCCATCGTGTGGAAATCCTCGAGCGGCGCGAGATCCCCGGGCTGCAGATCGTTGAGGTCCAGGCCGGCGGCGACGAGGGCTTCCCCAATTCGATGCCTGGACAAGCCGGTCGCATACTGCCGGTCCAGACTCATCGCGGGCCCCGGGTGTTGCCGAGGGACTGCGGCAGGATCTCCGGCCAAGCGGCCGCGAACGTGAGCATGTCGATCATGAGCTGCATTCTTTCTCCTTCTATCTCGTAGCGGCGGAGAGCGACGCGGTCGCCGGCCGCGGTGCACGGCGGGCTCTGCGCAGCGCGGACACGGACATGATGTGCAGGGCGATCAGGAGCGGGACCGCGGCTGTTGGGATCAGTGCGAGCGGCAGGCTGCTGATTGCCGCAGCGGACGGGGTGACGTGGACCAGCGCGAATCCGGTGAGGGCACCGAGGGTGAGCGCGTTGACCAGATCGGCCAGGCCGAACGCGGTAAACCACAGAGCCACGCGGCGGCCCGTGCCCTGCGCGAGCCTGCGCGCGACCAGCGGCGCGGCGATACCGGCAGCGATGTCGCCCAGGCCCGCGGGCAGGGCGAACAGCGCGGGCAGATGGCCGAGGGCCATGGTGATCAGGAAGGCTGATCCTTCGATAATGCGGAAGGAGTGCGGGAGCTCCAGGCGGTGCACCATGCCCGGCGCGGTCAGGGCGCGTGCCACTGTCGGGATCTGGCGCAGCGCCAGCAGCAGGCCCAGGAACCCGGTCACGGCGACCGGCAGCCACGGCACCCCGTGGCCGAGCCGTGTCTGGTACCAGCCGTGCCCCGCGATCACCGCGCTGGCGCTGAACCAGCCGCCGAGGACGACGGCCCCGGCCCCGGCCAGCAGCGCCGCCCGGCGCCGGCTCAGGCCGGCGCGCGCCGCGCCCCCGTACAGCACGAGGCAGGTCGCGGCCGGGATGGCGATGATCCCGGCGATGGTGAGCGCCCACAGATAGCCAGGCGGGTCGTACATGACGTCCCCCTCCAAGTGAAGTTAGGTATCTAGTAAATACTAACTTGAAGAAAGTATCTGTCAACTAGTATCCTTAGGGGCATGACCCGGAACGTTCGCACCTATGACCACTTCTGCCTGACCGCGCGCGCCCTGGAGCGCGTCGGTGACCGATGGAGCCTGCTGGTCATCCGCGACCTCCTCACCGGCGCCAAGAGGTTCACCGACCTGATGGACCGCCTCGGCGGAATCACCCCTAAGACGCTCAGCCAGCGACTGCGCGAACTCGAAGACGACGCGATCGTCATCGCCGACCGCGAGCCGGGCCGGCGCGAGGTCTGGTACCGCCTGACACCGGTCGGAGCCGACCTCGGACCCGTCGTTGAATCGCTTAACTGGTGGGGGCTACGGCACGCATGGCGCTTTCCCCAGCCGGGCGAGGCGCTGCACCCCGAGCACCTGCTCCGCAGCGTCATCCAGGCCGTCGACCTCGCCGCCGACGATCGCCAGCCAGCCCGCTGGCACTTCCGCCTCGACGGCGCGGACTACCTGGCCGAAAGCGATGGCCACCACTGGTCGCTCACGGCGGGAACCCAGGCCGCACCGGCCGACGTCGCGATCACCGCGACCACCCGGGCCCTGGCTGCTCTCATTTTCGCCGGGTCGGACCGCGACCTCGACATCACCGGCGAACCCGCGTCAGTCCAGCGATTCCGCCAGCTCATCGGCACCATGGCCACCGTCGTAGATGCTCAGGGCTAGGCCAGACGAACGTGCGGGGCGGCAGCTGCCGGTCACCTGGCCATCATGGCTCGTGCCGCTCGAATACCCCGGCGTCACCGAGTACCCAGCGGCCGGGTGCCTTCGGGGTTCGGTTCGTAGCGGCACACGGAGCCGGTCCGGACGGACTCGTGCAGGTGCCGGCCGAGGGCTGGGTGAGCCTCGACGATGCGGACCAAGGCAGCCACGATCGCTTTTCGCACGGCAACCCGGGCGCGCTCAGCGATGGAGCCGGTGCTGCGAAGCCGGCCGCCGAGGCGGCGGCGCCATCGAGCTGGGGCTGGATGGCGGCCCGCTCGGCCGTGAGCTGTGACGTCGCCGGCGGGTCCATTGCTAGCAGCCGGTCGATCTCGGCGACACGGCGGCGGTACGTGGTGATCGCCTGCCGGTCGAGCAGATTCCCCGCCAGCTGCCGGCCTCCAGCAACTACCCGCCCAGGAAAGGCGCGATCGCGGCGGACACGCCGCTGAATCCGGCCCACGTTCCGATCGCGCGGGTGCGATCGCCCGGCTGGAAGGTCGCCTCGATGATCGCCAGGCTGGCCGGTGTCATCGGCGCGCCTCCTGGAAGCTCGCGTCCAGGTTCCGGCCGATCGCGGGCAGGGCGACGGCGACTACCGTGGTGTCGACCCCGGCCATCGACGATCCCAAGATCATCGCCGCGACCACCCGCCGGCCTTGCGCGGAGCGGTAACCGAGTAGTTCGCGCAAGCCCAGTGCTCAGGTCGCCCGGCTGAGCCCCCGTATCTGGTGTTACTGGCCGGACCTCCGTGCCGGTCGCGGCGGCGTGTCACGAGCGGCTGACCTCGCTGCCGGCCCGCCGCCCCGCTAGGGGAGGGTGAGGATGATCCGCTCGTGCACGGTGCCGCTTTCGAGCTGGCGGTGGGCGTCGGCGGCCTCCTGCATAGGCATGGTCTTGTGGGCGCGCAGATGGAGCCGGCCATCCGCCAGCAGGGGCATTGTCTCATCCAGAGCACCAGGAGCGCGGTCGCTGGTGGGCTGGGACAGTGTTACACCGAAGTCAGCGGCGGCGGAGTCCGAGAGGGTGATGACCCGCTTGGGTCCGCCGGCCAGAGCGATCGCATCGGCTAGGACGCCCTTTCCGGCGGCGTCGAACACGGCGTCCACGGCGCCCAGCGCGCGTACCCGGCCGGGCAGGCCTGACCCGTATCGCACCGGGGTGGCTCCCAGCTCGCGAGCGAGCGTGTCGTCGTGCTGGCCGACCGCGCTGATCACCCTGATCCCCTGGGCCACTGCAAGCTGAGTCGCGATGATGCCGACGGATCCGCCGCCGCCGAATAGCAGCATCGTCTCGCCGCTCTTGACGTCCAGCTGCCGAAGGACCCCCATGGCTGCCTCGGCAGAGGCGGGCAATGCCGCGGCATCGATCCACGAAACGGTATCCGGCTTGCGGGTCCAGATCGACGCGATCGCATACTCGGCGTAACCGCCGATGCTGAACAGCAGCGCCGCGACGGAGTCGCCGACGGAGATCCCGGTTACGCCCGGCCCGACCGCGTCGACAGTGCCTGCTGCCTCGAAGCCGAGCACGGCGTTCGCAGGCAGCGGGATGGCATCCTTGAGATAGCCGGCCCGCAGGGCGAGATCGGTCGGGCTGATGCCGGCGGCCTTGACCTTGATCCTGATCTGCCCCTCAACTGCTTCCGGCACCGGAACCTGGGCCCACCTCAGCACCTCGGGCGGTCCGTATCCGGTCATCACAATCGCGTTAGGCATGGCGGTGCTCCTTCCTGGTAGCGGCCCCGGTCAGGCCGCGAACGGCGGGTCGTCACCAGTCGCGGGAAGCTGCACGAGCGGCCGCGGCTGTGACCTGGACGGTCACTGTGGCGGGCCCGCCTCTACGCTCGCCGCGGAGGCCGGGCCTGGTCGCCCGGCCTGGACCGGGACCGGCGTGCCGTCGTGACTGCCATAGAGCCAGCGCCGCAGGAGGCGGCTCATGCCAGGCAGGATGGCCCAGGTCATCGCCGTCGCCATGATGACGTTGGTGATGATGTTGATCTCGTAGAAGGACCAGGAGTGAGGTAGCCAGCTGAGCTCCCGCGGGATTGCAATCGCGGTCACGATGTAGGCGCCGACGAAGGTGGCTATTGCCATTTTCCATCTCGCGGCAGTCGCGAACGGCCGACTGGTCAGCTGGTCGCGCCCGGCAGTGGACTCGCCGGCGACCCGCTGCCCGAGACCTCGGTTGCGCTTTGTCATGTCGAGACACCCCCGTTGCGGTTGTTACTCGTTCCGGCCCTGGCGGGCCGCTCCCGCTTCTAGCTACCAACTTACATGACGTGTCATGTAATGGCAAAGCCGGTGCGGCGAGGGCGGTCGACGGCTCGGCCGGTCGCCTGCCACGAGACCCGGCGATGCGTCAAGGGGCCTCGCTGTCGGATTCCGGCTTGGAGACGGCCAGCACGAACCCGCAGGCGAGGTGGGGGTTACCGAGCAGACGGCGGTAGTACCGGCTGGCGCGTCCGGTGCACGAGCCAGAAGCGGCAATTCGTGGCCAGCCCGAACCAGGGTGCCGGGCCGGGCCTCGTCAGTCCTCCGCCGGGTGCCAGTCGACGGGCGGCGGCAATGAACCCAGCTTGATGATGTTCGCGTACACGCTTTCCAGCGCGTCGCCGAGCGGCCCCACCAGGCCGTCCGGCAGCCCGCCGAAGAACAGGCGCCGCACTAGGTCCACGTGCCCGGGCGCGGCCGCCTCTAGGACCTGCCCGCCGCGACCGGTCAGGGTCACCTCGGTCACCCGTCTGTCAGCGGCGGACAGGCCGAGCGAGACCAGGCCCCTGTCGCTCATCCGCCGCACGTGGTGGGACACCCGGCTGCGCTCCCACCCGATCTGGGCGGCAAGCACCGTGATCTGCATCCGGCCCCCGTCGGCGACACTCAGCGCCGTCAGCACGTCATAATCCGGCAGCGACATGCCGCTGTCCGCGAGCAGCTGACGGTTCATCTCATACGACAGGCGCAGCTGCACCCGGATATAGGCCAGCCACGCCCGCTGCTGGTCCCCCTCGAGCCAGCCGTCGGCGGGTGCCGGGGGGTTAGCTCTGCCGTTACGTGACATATCATCTGAGGCTATCAGTCGCGCCACCGGTGGTTTCCCAGGGTGCGTGCGCGCAGCGAGAGCTTCGGCGCGGAGCGCGGCGACCCACTGGTGCCACGGCAGGGAGTGCCATGGACGGCTGCCGCCGTCGCCTGCGCCGAGCAAGTCCGCGGCCTGCCTGAAGAAGAGGTTATTCCTCTATGGCCCCGCCCACCGTGCGCAGGTGCTCGCGAAAGCTCAGGGAGGGCGTTTTCTCGCGCTTCGCAAGGTAGGCGCGGAACTGTACCTGGCTGCGCAGTGAGACACCTGCCCGGATCTGTTCGGCCTGGCGCCGCTCGGTGTCGCTGATCGTCTCGGCCAGCGTGAAGATCTCCTCGGCCTGCGGGCTGGGTAGGAAGATGACGCCGTCATCGTCGCCGAGGACCAGATCCTCGCGGGTCACTGCCCAGTCGCCGACAACGGCGGACGCCAGCGCGTCACGCGCGCGGGTGTCGAGCCGGAGGGGGCCAGTGGGGATCGCTCCCAGGCTGAAGACCGGGAGCCCGATCGCCCGTATGTCGGCGGTGTCGCGATGCAGTCCCCAGATCACCATGCCTTCCATACCGGCTGCCCGGGCCTCCAGAGCCACCAGGTCACCGGCGCATGCTTCATCCAGGCGCCCGCCGTTGTCGACTACCAGCACGTCGCCCGGTGCTGCCGTTTCGAATGCCTCCAGGAAGACATCGACGCTGCCGGCATGCCTGGCGGGACAGACATGACCGGCCACGCGGCTGCCAGGCACCACGGCACGCAAGAGCGCAGAAGCGCAACGCACGGGGACTCGGGCGCGTATACAGGCGTCGGCCACGTGAGCTGTGGTGAGAGTGGCGAACCGGTGCTGCAACATTTGGTGGTCCATGATGATGTTTGTTCCCTGATGTGGCCGCGGGACCGACGATGGATTGACCCGGGGCTGCGCTCCAGAAACTTCAGCCGGGTGCTATCCGGCTATGCTCTGCGCGTTCGGGTGGCGGCCCTAGAGCCAATGCCGCAGAATTGGTTTGCAGATGAACCCAATCGAGGTGGGCGAGCGCCTGGGCCGCTGGTCATCAGGCCGCGGGCCACTGCACGTGCTTCTCTCGGCCCGGCTGCGGCAGCTGATCGATGAAGGTGAGCTGGCCCCGGGGAACCGCTGCCACCCGACCGTGCCCTCGCGTCCGCTCTCGCGGTAGGGCGCAGCACCGTCGTGGCCGCCTATGAGCTGTTGCGCCAGGACGAACGGATCGTCCGGCGCCAGGGCAGCGGCACCCAAGTGGCCGGTGCCACACGAGCGCGGCGGCAGACGACGGGAGCGCCTGTCTTCCTGCATCTGCTGGAACCACAAGACGGCGTGATCCTGCTCGCCTGCGCCGCCCCGGATAAGCCGCCACCGGAGCTGGCAGACGCCTACGCACGCATCCTTCCAGCACTGGCGGCTATCTCCGGCGACATCGGCTACCACCCGACCGGTCATCCCGTTTTGCGACGTGCGATAGCCGACCGCTACACGCAACGGGGAATCCACACGGACTCGGATCACATCCTGGTCACCAACGGCGCCCAGCAAGCTCTTTCGCTGCTCGCCCGCGCCTTTCTCACTCCCGGCGACCGGGTGCTGGTCGAGGCGCCCACCTACCATGGGGCGCTGGAGGCGTTCCGCGAGCAGGCAGCCGTACTGCAGGCGCTGCCGATCGGGCTCAGCGGGATCGAAGCGGCAGCCCGCCAGCACCGTTCCGCCCTCGCTTACGTGATCTCCACCTTCCACAACCCGACTGGCTCGGTGCTGTCCCCGCTCACTCGGCGCATGCTAGTGGAGATCTGTGCGGCCGCCGGCATCCCGCTGATAGACGACGAGGTGCTCGGCGATCTCGGTTTCCCCGGCGAGCAGGTGCCGCCGCCGCTGGCCGCCTTCGGAGACTCGGTGATCTCGGTGGGCTCGCTCAGCAAGACCGTCTGGGCAGGGCTGCGCATCGGGTGGGTACGTGCCCCCCAGTTCGCAATCGCCCGGCTGGCCCGGCTGCTCGCCGTCCACGACCTAGGCGGGAACATCCCCGCACAGCTAGCAGCCGCCGACCTGCTGCCCCGCCTCCAGCCGCTGGCGAAGCGATGGGCGGTGGAGCGTGAAGCCCGCCATGATCACCTCCGCGCGGAACTGGCCCGGCATCTTCCCGGCTGGGATGTGCCGCCAGTACGGGGCGGGCAGACCCTCTGGGTGCGCGTGCCGCGCGGCGATGGGACCTCATTCGCGCAGGCCGCGCTGCGCCACCAGGTCGCGGTACTGCCCGGGAACGGCCTCGACGCATCCGGGCAGAGCACGGAGTATCTGCGCCTTCATTTCCTGGCCTCACCGGACGAACTGACCGAGGCCGTGCGCCGCCTGGCTGCGGCATGGCGCGCCTACCGCCCGCCGGCGTTCCCCGTGCCTGGACCGGCCGCACTAACAGTCTGAACCCCGCATCCAGGCAGACGCCCGCGCACGTGCCCGGGTCACAAGGCCTAGCCGGTTCTTGCGGCGAGGCGGAGGACGGTGCTGGCGCCACGCACGGTGGTGGCGACCAGAAACGAATCGTCATGTCCCAGCGCGACGGAATGGCCGCCGGCCGACGGATCACCAGTTAGCCCGCCCGCGCGGCGCTGGTATCGGCCGGCGGGAGGTGGAACATATCCCTGGGGGAGACGGGCAAGTCGATGGTCTCGCGGGTCGGCGGCCATGCGGAGCAGTAGCAAGATGGCGATGCTGCTGGCCGCCGGAGGCCCGCGAAGGACGGCCGGCCAGTAGGTCCCGAGCCCTGGCGGCGGCGCAGCACACGGGCCGCGACGGGGTGCTCGGAGCAGGCCACCAACGACCCGCATCGTCGCCGGGGCGGCCGAATGGCAGGTCCTCGGCGGGACACTGGCCCAGCCATCAGCTTCTGCCAGCCAGAGGAGGAGAAGATGCTTATCCTTGGTGACGCCGTTCATGCTGAGGACGTCGAATGCGTCAATCTTGCCCTCGGCGGCGCCAATGCGATCGACGCCGGTCTGCGGACCGTCGAGAAGCTCGGCCAGCTCTCTGTCCGGCTCACATGCCCGGCCACGCCCCCCGCTACCAGCGACGAAGGCATTCGGCGCGGCGCGCCTCCGGCATGACCAGATGCGCGCCGATCCCCAGCGGGCCGGCTATCGTGGGCTCCACCGTCATGTCTCTGCGTCATGAGGACAGGGCGCCTTGCAACTGGCTTCATTTGCAGACCAATCCTGTGGCATTGGCTCTGGCCCGCGCCCCGCAGCCCGGTGAAGATGATCCCGTAACTGCCGTCAAGGAAACGAGGTTCCAGGCCGTTGTGAAGCTGTGCTGACCGGCTCATATGGCGCACGTCTGCCTGCCTCGCTCTGACATGACCCCTTCGGCGGACGAGGACGGGGGTCGTCTGTAGCGGCCGGGCTCCTTCAGACCTCTATCGAGAGAGGCTCGCATGGTCATCAAACGCATGAGCTCCCGGCCTGGCCTGCTCGCCGGGTTTCCCTTTAGCCTCAGCTGCCAGGCCAGCGGGACCTGCTTCATCAGCGGCATGCCAGCACTCGATCCCGACGGCCGGTTCGTGCCGGGCACGTTCGCAGAGGAGGCCGACCTTGCCTGGCGCAACGTCATGGCGATAGCCGAGGCCTCGGGCTACTCGGGCCAGGAGGTCGTGTATGTGCAGTGCGTGCTCGGTGACATGGCTGACTATGGCCCGCTCAATGAGTGGTGGCGGCGGCGGTTCCCGGACGTGTCCGGCGCCCCGGCACGGTTCACTTTCCAGGCGGGGGCCCTTCCGTTCGGGGCGAAGATCGAGTTCCAGGCGGTGGCCGCCCGTGGTGACTGAGCCCGTGATACCTGAGACGGGCAGACCGCTGGGGCCGGACCCGGCGCCAGCAGTGACCCGCGCGGATGTCGCGGCCGCCCAGAAGCGCCTCGGCACGCTGATACGGCGCACGCCGGTGATCCGCATCGAGGCCGGGCAGCTGGGTGCCGCCCACCCGGCCTTCTGGCTGAAGCTCGAGTCGTTGCAGGCCACCGGCGCATTCAAGGCGCGAGGCGCGCTGAACTGCCTGCTTGCCGCCGACCTCCCACCCGCTGGTGTCTGTGCCGCCAGTGGTGGGAACCATGGCCAGGCCCTCGCCTGGGCGGCGCGCCTGGTCGGCGTCCCTGCCACGGTCTTCGTTCCGACTACGTGCCCGTCTGTCAAGCTGCGGCGGCTGGCCGAGTACGGCGCCGGGATAACCGTCACTGGCGACGTCTACGAGGAAAGCCGCGTCTGTGCCGAGCAGTTTGCCGCCAGGAGCGGCGCGCTCCTGGTCCATCCGTTCGACGACCCCGTCACGGTGGCGGGCGCGGGGACAGCGGCGGCCGAATTCAGTGAGCAGGTGCCGGACCTGGATACGATCCTGATCGCCGTGGGCGGCGGCGGGCTGCTCGCGGGGTCCCTGGCCGCCCTGGAGGGCACCGGCACCCGGGTGGTGGCCGTCGAGCCGGTCACCGCCCGGTGCCTTGGCGCGGCCCAGGAGGCGGGTCGTGCCAGTGGACGTGCCGGTATCCGGGCCCGCTGTCGACAGCCTTGGGGTGCGCCGGGTCGGCAGGCTCGCCTTCGCCGCCGCCCTCGCCCACCACGTGCAGCATGTCAGCGTCGGCAACGACGCTATCGTCCAGGCGCAGCTGCGGGCGTGGGAAGAGCTGCGCGTCGGGCTGGAGGCAGGCGGGGCCGCTGCGCTGGCCGCGCTGCTCAGCGGCGCTTACCGGCCAGCGGAGCAGGCAGTGACAGGCGTGCTGTGCTGCGGTGGCAACACCGACCTCGCTGCCCTGCTGGCTGCCGCAGCATGAGGCTCACACTGCCCGGCCGGGTACCGCCGGCTCTGCGCATGGGCCCGCCGGGAAGCCGGTCGCTTGACCATTTGGGTCCCAGATTCGGCACGCCAATTTCCGACAGGCGATGAGCTGCGTCTCCTGATCGCGACTCAGTAGACAGGTAATTAGCTATCTGACATACTGCCTGCATGACTAGAGATGCAGTCTTCCCGGCCCGGCTCGACTTCGACGCGCACGCTGCGGAGTTCTCCAAGGCCATGACTCACCTGGACCGCACCTCCACCAAGGAGCTCGATCGGGTTGACTTCGATCGCAAGCTCCGCGAGCTGGTGCGGCTGCGGGCCTCGCAGCTCAACGGCTGCGGGTACTGCGTCGATGCGAACACCAAGAACGCGCGGGCGATCGGCGAGACCGAGCAGCGGCTTTACGGCCTGTCCGTCTGGCGCCAGACCCCGTACTTCACCGCGCGGGAGCGGGCGGCGCTGGCGTTCACCGAAGCGGTGACTCTGGTCGCGGATTCGCACGTGCCCGCTGCGGACTACGATGCGGTTGCCGCCGAGTTCACCGCTGACGAGGTCGCCGCGCTGCTCAGCCTGATCGTCACGATCAATGCCTGGAACGCGCTCTCGGTCAGCACCCACGCCTGGCTTCCAGGCTCAGCCTGATCGTCACGATCAATGCCTGGAACGCGCTCTCGGTCAGCACCCACTCAGCCAGCAGTAATCCCGAGGCTGGCGGACTGGCACGGGTCAGCCGCGCTGCACCCGTTCTACGTCTGCGATGTCTTCACCTCGTTGCCTCTGCAAGGCAATCAGCTCGGCGTGTTCGTCGACGGCCGGGCGTTCGAGCCCACGGAGATGCAGCGGCTAGCGCGAGAGCTGAACTTCGCCGAGACGGTCTTTCTCTTCCCGCCTCGGGACCAGGGCCATGTGCGGATGCGAATCTTCACGCCTCGCGCCGAACTGCCCTTCGCAGGGCATCCGGTACTCGGGACCGCGTTCGTGGTCGGCGCGGCGCTGAGCGCGGAGCGGGTCCTCCTGGAGACAGGCGCCGGCGTAGTTCCCGTCGAGTTGCAACGTGACGCGGGACAGATCGTTTTCGGCTGGATGCGGCAACCGGTCCCGACGTGGGCGCCGTTCGAGCGGGAGCGCGAAGTGCTCGCTGCCCTAGGTGTGGAATCTTCGCTGCTGCCGGTCGAGCAGTACCTCAGCGGACCGCCTCACGTCTATGTCGAGCTAGCAAGTGACGATGCGGTGGCGGCGCTCAGGCCCGACATGGGCGCGCTCACAGACCTCGGGGTGCCAGTCAACTGTTACACCGGCGCCGGGTCGCGCTGGAAGACCAGGATGTTCTACCCGGCCGCGGGGGTGCCAGAGGATCCGGCCACCGGCTCGGCAGCCGGACCGCTGGCCGTTCACCTGGCCCGGCACGGCCGCATCAGCTACGGGGAGCAAATCCAGATCCGCCAGGGCGAGGAGATCGGCCGACCGTCAGTGCTCCACGCCAAGGCCAGCGAGGCCGGCGACCGGATCGACACAGTCGAGGTCGGCGGCGCGGCTGTGATCGTTGCCGCAGGACAGTACCGAACCACGCTCGGCTAATCAGGCCAGCACCGGGCGACCGCAGCTGGAGGTAGCTTGACCAGCGCCGGGACTGCCGGACCTGATTTTGGCGCGAGCCTCGGGCGAACTGGAACGGCCCGGCCGGCTGGCCAACTCGGCACGAGCCGCTGGTCAATGGGAACGTGGCCCCGGATGCCTGCCTGTCAGCGTCCCCAACGGAGAAGCGATCCGAGCCGTGAGCGCCACGATGCCAGCCAGGCTGGTTGCAGCCAGCCATTCAGTTCCCGCCGGGGACCGGTCCCCGTAGACCATGCAGCGCTCGGTGCGCCGGCTGAGTGCGACGGCAGGAGGCTCAGTAGACAGGTAATTAGCTATCTGACATACTGCCCTGCATGACTAGAGATGCAGTCTTCCCGGACAGAAGCGGGACGCAGACCGAGGGGTGGGCCCGGTGACGACGCCAGACACGTTCCCGGCCCGGCTCGACTTCGACGCGCACGCTGCGGAGTTCTCCAAGGCCATGACTCACCTGGACCGCACCTCCACCAAGGAGCTCGATCGGGTTGACTTCGATCGCAAGCTCCGCGAGCTGGTGCGGCTGCGGGCCTCGCAGCTCAACGGCTGCGGGTACTGCGTCGATGCGAACACCAAAGACGCGCGGGCGATCGGCGAGACCGAGCAGCGGCTTTACGGCCTGTCCGTCTGGCGCCAGACCCCGTACTTCACCGCGCGGGAGCGGGCGGCGCTGGCGTTCACCGAAGCGGTGACTCTGGTCGCGGATTCGCACGTGCCCGCTGCGGACTACGATGCGGTTGCCGCCGAGTTCACCGCTGACGAGGTCGCCGCGCTGCTCAGCCTGATCGTCACGATCAATGCCTGGAACGCGCTCTCGGTCAGCACCCACGCCTGGCTTCCAGGCTCCTACCAGCCCTGACAGGACTCGCCCGCGATGGCGTAGCCTTCAGACACGGTCGGCCACTTCCTCCGGCCGCATCGGCCCGCGCAGTCGCTATTGCTGCCAAACCCGTGGGATGCGGGTCGGCGCGGGTGCTGGCCTGGCTTGGGTTCGAAGTCTCCGCCGCGACCACCGGCAGCTTCGCCGCGATCCTCGGCCTGCGATGGATCGGTGACCGGGATCAGGCCATCGCGCACGTCGCCCGGATCGTCTGACCACGCCGCTGCCGGTGCCGGCCGATCTGGAAACGGCTTCGCCGATGAGCCCGAGGGGGCGGCGCAGGCCGTGGCCGCCGAAATCACTTGCACGGCCGGGACGACCTCGCCGAGACGATCGGCTCCCGTTCCGATCCCGCGGCACCTGAAGGGCCACTGGCCGACGTCGGCAACGCCGTGCACCTGCACGAGATCTAGCAGGTGGAGGTTTGCCGTGCGAAGCTCACCGCGGCCGGGTGCGAACGGCAGGAGGCCCCGGTCATGAACGAAGAGGAACTGGCCCGCAGCGGTGATGGAGTCCGTCCGCGGCGCACATGAAACATCCCGGCAGAGCAGATCGCGCAGTGCAGCCGCGCGATCCGGGGCGCCGCTGGACGCGGGCCCGCCGAGCTGCTTGTCAGTAGACAGGTAATTAGCTATCTGCCATACTACCTGCATGACTAGAGATGCAGTCTTCCCGGACAGAGGCGCTCCGCGGGCCGGGCCGTTCTCGCCGGCCGTCCGCAGTCACGGCCTGACCTACCTCAGCGGGCTCGTGGCCCAGGACCCGGCCAGCGGCATCCTCGTGAGCGGTGACATCGGCACGCAGACCGACAGGGTGCTGCGCAACCTCAGCGCTGTGCTCGGTGCGGCGGGCAAGACACTCGACGACGTTATCCGCGTCGGGGTGTACCTGACCGACATGAGCACGTACAGCGCGATGAATGAGGTGTACGAAAAGCATTTCCGGCTGCCCTATCCGGCCCGCACGGCGATCTGCGTGGCGGCGCTGCCGCTGGGTGCGGCCGTGGAAATGGACGCCGTTGTCGGGTGAGTCATGGCGGGCGGCCCAGGTCTCGCCTCAGGGTGATGGCCGGCTGCCGGAGAGACATCCGGGGAGCTTGAATGTCTGTCGAGCCGCGGCGGAAGGCTGAGGGCGGTTTTTCCCGTCCGCGGCCACCAGGCACCGAGTCTGCCGGATAGCGGACCCAGTAACAGTTGTCAGGAGAATCAGGTGCCTCTGACCAGCCTCAACCCGCCGGCGCCGCAGGCTCCGCGCGGGTACAGCCGGATCGTCGTAGCGGAGCCCGGCAGCCGTATCGCATTCTTGGCCGGCCAGGTGGCCCGGCCAGCACCCAGATCGGCGTGCAGGCGCACGTTCAGCCGGACTACCTGCTTGAAGTCGAGCCCATCGCGGTCCTCGGCTGAGATGCACATCGTGAGAACCGGACGCGAGAGCAGGCCGCGATGAGAGCGGCCGTGTACCACCGCGTCGGCCCGGCCCGGGACGTCATGCGGATTGAGGACGTGGACCTGCCGGAGCCCGGTCCCCGTGAGGTCCGCGTGCGGATCCACGTCTCCGGCATCAATCCGACCGACTGGAAGAGCCGCGCAGGTGTCACGCCCGGTCCGATCGCGCAGTTCCAGATCCCGAATCAGGATGGCGCCGGTGTCATCGACGCGGTTGGGGCAGCCGTAGATCCTGCCCGGCTCGGCGAGCGGGTATGGGTCTGGTTCGCAGCCGCCGGGCAGCGGTGGGGAACAGCCGCTGAATGGACCATCGTGCCCGCCGAGCGCGCCGTCCCGCTGCCGGACACGGCATCCATGGAACTCGGCGCCAGCCTGGGCGTCCCGGCCATGACAGCGCACTACTGCCTGTTCGCCGACGGGCCCGTTGACGGCAAGCTGGTCCTCGTCGCGGGCGGCGCGGGCGCGGTCGGCCACTTCGCGATCCAACTCGCCAAGCGCGCGGGCGCCACGGTCGTCGCTACTGTGAGCAGCCGGGAAAAGGCTGACCTCGCTGCCCAGGCCGGCGCCGACCTAGTGGTGAACTACACCGACGCCGATGCGGTCGATCAGGTCAGGGCAATTTCCCGGCCGGTCGACCGGATTATCGAGGTTGCGCTCGGTGCGAACCTGCAGCTTGACCTGGCCGTGTCGAGACCGGAGACGATCATCGTGACCTACGCCGCCGATGGTCCTGATCCTGTCTTGCCTGTCCGTGCCTGCATGACCGCGAACGTGACGCTGCGGTTCATGCTGCTCTACGGCGTGCCCGAGGCGGCCCGACGGCACGCGATCCGCGACATCACCGACGCCCTGGCGGACGGGGCGCTGACCGAGTTGCCAGTGCACCGCTTCCGGCTGGCGGACATCGCCGCCGCGCACGAGGCCGTTGAAGGCCGCGCACTCGGCAAGGTCGTTATCGAGCTGACATGAGCAGGCGGGGGAGACGCCGGACAGCCGCAGCATGAAGGAGCACTATGGACAGCATTCGCACCGCCGCGCGTCGCGGACAATGATTGACAATCCCATCGGGACCGAGTCAATGGGTGCCATGAGGATGCGGTCAGGCTCAGCTGACATGATGCGGCGGCCGGCTAGCGGGGTGGACGGATCAGTAAGCGCGGCACGGGCAGCACGCGGGCCGGACACCGCTTGTCTCGGGTCTCACCAGTCAGCGCCCAGCAGGTCCTTGACCGTCGCGATGCGACCCTCGTCGCGCTGATAGAAGACCCACTGCTTGATCTTCTTGCTCCGTAGCAGGCCGGCCCGGCTCAGGATTTTCAGGTGCTCGCCGCAGGTCGGCTGGCTGACTGCCAGCTTGTCGGCTATAAAGCACGAGCAGACGCCGTCCTCGACCAGGTCACCGTCCTGCTGCGGCGGGAAATGCGCCTCCGGGTCGCGCAGCCACTCGAGGATCTGCAGCCGCTTATCGCTCGCAAGCGCCTTGAACAGATCGGGATCGAGCATGCCTGAAGTATGGCATGTAGCTAAGCGCCTGTCGAACAGGGCCGGGCCCGGCATCTACCACCGGCGGAACTCACCCCGCGCCACGATTACCGCCGCGCCGCCCACCTCGACGCTCTCAATGCCAGCCGGCGAACCATTCACCCGCGCATGCAAGACCGAGGGCCGGCCGATTTCGGCGCCCTGCCTGATCTCGATCTCCTCGCCGAACCCGATCCGGCCGTGGCGGGCCAGGTGAATGGCCAGCGGGCCGGCCGCAGATCCGGTCGCCGCGTCTTCCGTGACGCCAAGGGCCGCCGGCGCGAGCATCCGGCTCCGCCAGTGCCGCCCAGAGCCCGCGAAGCAGTACGCGGACGCTCCGGCGAACCCAGCCAGCGCGGTGATATCCGGCTTCAGAGCGGTAACGGCCGCCTCGTCGGGCAGCGCGACGTACACGTGCGTCGGCCCGTTCGTGTACGACTCGACCGGCAAGCCAGATGCCGGGACCCCGAGGGCGGCAAGCAGCTGTGCCGTCCTGGGGAACAACGCCCAGGCCGGGACCGGCTGGCGCATCCAGGCGAAGGTGATCTGACCGATATCGTCCGCGCTGCCCCCATGCTGCCGGGAGCGAGTGAGCTTCAGCGGCACAGCCGCGGCGGCAGTCTCAAGCTGCACGCTCGTCAGCTGCCGTGCCTCGCCGACGACGAACGCTGTGCCAAGGACCGGATGACCGGCAAATGCCAGCTCAGCGGCGGGGGTGAAGATGCGCATGCGAGCATCGCCGCCGTCCTCGGCCGGAAGCAGGAAGACGGTCTCGGAAAAATTCATCTCCCGGGCCAGGCGCTGCATCTGGTCGTCGCTGAGCGCCGACCCGTCTTCGAACACCGCCAGTTGGTTCCCCTGCAGTGGCGTGTCAGTAAATACATCGACGATCACGTAGGACAGTGACATTCCATCTCCGTGCTATTCATCCGGCTGTGGCAGGTGGAGTCCATATCGGCCGCGCTGACGGCTCAGCGGTGGCGGGTTTGCCGGGAAAGGTATTTCGCGACAACCGCAGAGCTAGTATGCTACATAGCTAATTGCCTGTCTACACGCGAGATGTCTGCACCCCCACCACAACCGCTTGCCAGAGAACGGCGAACGCCACGGGCCTGGCGGGTGCGGGCAGTTCCATCGTCGGCCTTCCGGGGTTGTTCGGGGTTGCTGCGGCGCGGTCGGGCGGGCGGGTCGCCGGGGTGGCCGGTAGTGGATACACCGGGGCGGCGGGAAAGTGGGCGGCCGCGGGCCGCCCGGTTCGCGCGGCGGGCGGTGTATATACCGGGCGGAGGCAGGGCGTGGCGGGGAGGGAAGGAGCGGACGATGGTGACTGCGGATCTGCTGTCGCGGGCGCGGGCCGGGGACGGGGAGGCGTTCGCGGAGCTGACCGGGTCGCACCGGCGGGAGCTGCAGGTGCACTGCTACCGGATGCTCGGGTCGGTGGCTGACGCCGAGGATGTCGTCCAGGAGACGATGCTGGCGGCGTGGCGGGGCATCGGCGGGTTCTGTGAGGAACGCGCGTCGCTGCGGACCTGGCTGTACAAGATCGCGACCAGCCGGTGCCTGAACGCGCGCCGGGCGGCGAGCCGCCGCCCGGTCAGGGAGCGGGATATGTCGCAGTTCGAACCGCCGGTGCCGACGCCGCGCGACGAGGCCGCGTGGCTGCAGCCGTTTCCGGACGCGCTCCTGGAGGGCGCCGCCGGCGGGCTGGCCGGGCCGGAGGCCCGCTACGAGCAGGCCGAGGCCATCTCGCTGGCGTTCGTGGCCGCGCTGCAGCTGCTGCCGCCGCGCCAGGTCGCCGTCCTGATCTTGCGCGACGTCCTCGGATTCCGTGCCAGCGAGGTCGCCGGCATGCTGGAGGTGACCGCCGGATCGGTCAACAGCACCCTCAAACGAGCCCGCGCCAGCCTGCAGCGCCGGCAGCAGCCGGCCGCTGGCCACCCGCCGCCGCCCGCCGCGGGCTCGCCCGCCGAGGACACGATCGTGGCCAGGTTCACCCGCGCGTGGGAGTCGGCCGACCTCGACGCGCTGGTGGCCCTGCTCACCGGCGACGTCTTCCTCGCGATGCCGCCGGAGCCCTACGGATACGAGGGCCGTGACCTGGTGGCCCGCTACTGCGCCCGCCAGCTCGCCGGAGGCCGCCGGCTCGACCTCGTCCCGGCCCGGGCCAACGGCCAGCCCGCGTTCGGGGCCTACCTGCGCGCCCCGGCCGGGATCCGGCACGCCACCGGCTTCTACGTGCTCACCCTGGCCGGCGACCAGATCTGCGCCATCACCCGCTTCGACACCAGCGTGCTGCCCTGGTTCGGCCTGCCCCGCTCACTCCCGAGCCGGTAGCCAGCACCGGCTCGCCAGCCGGGCGGGCGACGACAGCTGAGCCGCCGCACACCGCCTACTCCTATCCGGAAGGGGCCCTTGATGGCCGTTATCAATGCTCTCGCGCAGGATGCCGTTGATCGGGCGGAACTTCTTACCGTCGCTGCCGCCTATGCACAGTGTCGCGCCGCGGCGCTGGCCGAGTCTGTGATCGGCGCGATCGGCCTGGAGATCGAGTCACATCTGGTCGACCTCGACCACGTCGCTGACCCCGTTCCCTGGAGACGCATCGAGGCGATCGCGGCCGTGGTCGGGAAGGTCGCGCCAGGCACCGCGGTGACCGTCGAGCCCGGCGGGCAGATCGAGCTCTCCGGGCCGCCGGAATCCGGAGTCGCCCCGGCGGTCGCCCGGCTGAGGTACGAGGGCACCGCCGCCCGGCTGGCCCTGGCCGATCGCCGTCTCGGGCTGGCTTACGCCGGGGCTGATCCGGCGCGCCCGTCCCGGCGGGTCAGCCCGCGGCCGCGCTACCGCGCCATGGAACAGCACTTCGCCGCCACCGGCCGGGCCGCGGCCGGGCAGGTCATGATGAACTCGACCGCCGCCCTCCAGGTCAATCTCCAGGCCGGCCCCAGGGGCGAGTGGCCGGCCAGGGTCGCCCGGGCCTACCGGCTCGGGCCCACCCTGGTGGCGATCGCGGCGAGCTCGCCCTGGCTGCACGGCCGCGATACGGGCTGGAAGTCCGTCCGGCAGCGGGCCTGGAGCGGGCTCGACGCGCGCACGTGCGGCCCGGTGCCGGGCTGCGCTCCGAAGGACGGCCGCTCCGAGTCGCTCGATCCCGCCTCAGCCTGGGCCCGGTTCGCGATGCGCGCCCCGGTCACGTTCGTGCGCGCCGGCGACGATGTCCTGGCGGTGGGCTGCTCGGTCCCGTTCTCGCAGTGGGCCAGCGGTGCGGTCAAGCTGGGCAACCGGCCGCCCACGGGCGCGGATCTCGAGACGCACCTGAGCACGCTGTTCCCGCCGGTCCGGCTCCGTGGCTACCTGGAAGTGCGGTACCTGGACATGTCCGCGCCACGGTGGTGGCCGGCGATCGCGGCGGTCACCGCCACTCTGATGGACGACCCGGTCGCGGCCGACCTCGCGACCGAGGCGACCGAGCCGGCGACGCAGTTGTGGACCGAGGCGGCCAGGGACGGGCTTGCCAACGCCACGCTGGCCACGTGCGCGCGCCGCTGTCTGGCGATCGCCGCCGGCCGTGTTCCGGCCGAGCTCAGGCCGGCCGTGGCCGACCTCGCTGATCTTGTTGAGTCGGGTCGCTGTCCCGGCGACTTGCTGGCCGAGCGCGTGGGCGAGATCGGGCCGCTCGCCGCACTGGGAGAGATGGCATATGCATGATCTTGTCGTCCGCGACCTTGAGCAGGCCAGGAACCGGACGCGGGGGCTAACGGACCTGGACGACCCGACGCTGGTCACGCAGCATGACCCGCTGATGAGCCCGCTGGTGTGGGACCTGGCGCACGTCGGCCAGCAGGAGGAGCTGTGGCTGCTGCGGGCCGGCGACCCGGCCCGGCCCGGAATGCTCCCGCCAGCGGTGGACGCGCTCTACGACGCGTTCAAGCACCCCCGAGCCGAGCGCCCGTCGCTGCCGCTGCTGCCCCCGGTCGAGGACGCCCGGCTGGAGCCGCTGCTGACCGACGGACGACGAGTCATCGCCACCTGCTGGAACGACACCCTCAGCATCCCGCGCACTGGCAGCGGCGTCTTCGCCGTCGCGAGCGTGCCCTATCAGGACGACCCGGGCTGGGCCGACGTCCCCGACCATCACGTCGTCGACGTGGCCGACGGCGTGGTGACCGTGACCGAACTGGAGGCATGACCGAATGCCGGCACAAGACCGCGTCCAGGCTCATCCGGACTCCTATCTGGCCGAGTTGCGCGCGGACGTGCGCGCGGGCCTCACGGCGGAGCCGAAGTCAATTCCGCCGAAGTACTTCTACGACGAGCGCGGCAGCGAGCTGTTCGAGGAGATCACCAGGCTGCCCGAGTACTACCCGACCAGGGTCGAAACCGCGATCCTGCGAGCGCGCGCAGGCGAGATCGCCGAGCTCTCGCGGTGCGAGTCGCTGGTCGAGCTCGGCAGCGGCACCTCGGCCAAGACCGGCCTGCTGCTGCGGGCGCTCCGCGAAAGTGGCACCTTGCGCGAGTTCATGCCGTTCGACGTCGATCCCGCGGTCCTAGCCGACGCGACCGAGGCGCTGACACCGCAGTACCCGGGGCTGCGAATCGTCCCGTTCGTCGGAGACTTCGAGCGCGACCTGGGGAAGATTCCCGCGGCGAAGGGTCGCCGCATGATTGCCTTCCTGGGCTCGACCATCGGAAATCTCGAGCCGCCCGCGCGCGCCAGCCTGTACCGGGACGTCGCCGGCGTGCTGGCCGGCGGGGACATCTTCTTGCTCGGCACCGACCTGATGAAAGACACCGCCCGGCTGCTGCGCGCCTACAACGACTCGGCCGGGGTCACGGCGGAGTTCAACCGCAACGTCCTGAAGGTCATCAACCGGGAGCTGCGGGCCGATTTCGAGGTCGAGGAGTTCGAGCACGTCGCGATCTGGGACGCCGAGCGCGAGTGGATAGAGATGCGGCTGCGCTCGGTCCGCGCGCAGGTCGTGACCGTCGGCGACCTCGGCCTGACGGTGTCTTTCGACGCGGGCGAAGAGATGCGGACTGAGGTGTCGGCGAAATTCCGTCCGGCCGGTATCAGAGCCGAGCTAGCCGACGCCGGCTTCCGGACACTGAAGTTCTGGACCGACCCCGACGGCGACTTCGGGCTCACCCTCGCCGAGCTGGCCGGGCCGCAGGACGTTCGTATCCGGCGGGTGCTCCCGCGCTTCTGCGGCTCGCGCTGAGCGCGGTTCAGAACTCTTCGCCAGGCTCCTCGACGACGTGGACGGATGCGCAGCCTGGCCACGATAGTGGACGCCAGGTGCACGCGGGACCCGCAGGTGCCGCGCGATGCCTGGTGCACGGTGCCGATCAGGTCGGTCAGCCAGGCATGGCGGATCGCTCGCGGCGACGGCGCTCGGCCGCGCGTTGTCGAAGCCGATGCCCGAGTCGCTACAAGACGGTTTCGGAAGTTCTCAGTGATGTCAGCGCTCGTGCCCGGTTTGGTCTGGTCATCGTCGCGCGGGGCCCGATGGCCTATGCGGGCGACGAGCGCGGACGACGAGGCCTCGCCGCCCGACTGCCAGGCGATCGGAGTTCGGCGGGCGGTCCCGGCCTCAGGGTCGTTTCGCGGGCCCGTCGGGCCGGCGACCGAGTCCGGCGTCGCGGGCGGCGACGATGGCCTGGCCGCGCTCGGCCAGCTGCAGCTTGGCGAGGATGTTGGACACGTTGTTGGCCACTGTCTTGGCCGACAGGAACATCTGCTGTCCTATCTGCGCGTTCGTCAGGCCAGCCGCGACCCCGTCGAGGATCTCTCGCTCGCGTGCGGTGAGTTTGCGGGAACGGTGCCGTCAACGGCCGCGGGCCGCGGGTGAACCAGGTGCGCAGCCGTTGTGCGAGGGCTGCGCCGAACACGGCCTGGCCAGCGCTGGCGGCGCGGACCGCGGTCACGATATCGGCGCCGTCGGCGCCCTTGAGCAGGTAGCCGACAGCTCCGGCTGAGACCGCGGAGAACACCATGTCGTCGTCCTCGAACATGGTCAGCACGAGGACCGCGGTGCCCGGCCGCGCGGCCACGATCTGGCGGGTCGCATCGATGCCGTGCAGCACCGGCAGCTGCAGGTCCATGATGACGACGTCCGGCTCCAGCTCCGCGGCCAGGTCGACCGCCGCCTGGCCGTCGCTCGCCTCGCCCGCAACGGTGATGCCGTCCGCTGCGCTGAGCACGGCCTGCAGCCCCTGGCGTACTAGCGGGTGATCGTCGACGAGCAGGACCGTGGTCGGCCCCTCGCCGGTCACGACACTGCCCTGGCGGGCAGCGGGAAGCAGGCGTGCACCCTGCCCCCGCCGACGGTGGGGCCGACGGTCAGGGTCGCGCCGACCTCGGCCGACCGCTCCCGCATCGCCAGCAGGCCTACCCCGGCTGGCCAGGGGCCGGCGCCCAGGCCGTTGTCACAGATCTCGACGATCAGCTGCGTGCCGCTGTCAGTGCCCAGCCGTACCTGGCATGTCCGGGCGCCGGAGTGACGGATCGCGTTGTTGATCGCCTCGACCGCGATGCGGAACGCGGCCACCTCGACCGCGGCTGGGAGGTCGGGCGGGGGATCAGCCTCGAAGGTGATCTGCACTGTCGTGCCCTCGGTCAGGCGCTGGATGTGCGCGGCGATCGCGCCGGCCAGGCCGAGATCATCCAGCGACCGTCGCGCTCCGCGTGCTCGCACCGCTGCTCGGACTTCTCGGCTTTGCCGCCCTCTTCGGCCTGCTGCGCGGCCGTCCCTGGGGAGCGGCAGCGGCCCTCGCCGCCGCGGCCGTGAACGTCGTCTCCGCGCTGATCGCCATGGCCCTGAGCAGCACCGGGGCGCTGACCGGGCTCACGGTCAGCCTGATCACGCTCGTGCTGACCGCAGTCGCTGCGCGCGCCAGTCAGCCTCACATCCCGGCCAGCTGACCCGAACTCCAGAAACCTTGCACAGGTCCAGCCAGACGGAGGTCACCATGAAACCTCGCGCATCCGTCGCATTCGCGGTCATCGGTACGGCAGCCGCCGTCCGCACCCGCGACGCACACCCGGACGTTCACCTCCGTGCGGCAGGCGACAGCCAGATTCGGCAAGACGACCGAAGGCGCAGACAACAAGGACGTCAACGCCTGCGGAGGCGAAACCGCTGGCTGTGCCAGCGGCTGGCCGCGGCTTGCGCAGGCACGGGCTCCCGCTGCCTTTCTGATCCGGGCCAGCCGGCTGACCCGGACCGCAACACCAGACTGGTTCGCCGTCCGGCGGACCGGGGCTTCAAGAAATCGGAGGTCATCATGAAACTTCACACATCCATCGCATCCATCGGCACCGCAGCCGTTCTCGCCACGACCGGCGCGTTCCTGCTGCCTGCCGCCGCCAGCGCCCGCCCCGTGACGCACACCCTGAAGTTCACCTCCGTGCAGCAGGCGACGGCGAACTTCTCCAGGACGACCGGCGGCGCGGAAGACAAAGACGTCAACAAGGCGGGCAAGGTCATCGGCTACGACGTTCTCAGGTTCTCCTTCAACCCGAAGACCAACACGGCCTCGATCAGCGTCGCGGTCGACACCAAGGGCGGCTTGCTGTACGGCGTACTGCGCGAGTCCCGTGGCCCAGTGAGCCGGGGCAAAGTGACTGGCGGGACCGGCGCCTTCCACGGGGCTACAGGCACTATCACCGCCAAGTCCAACAAGACCGGCAACAAGACCGCCGTCACCATCACCTACCACAAGTAGCCGCGGACCCGGCGCTGGCCGAGGCGGGCAGCCGCCCCGCCTCGGCCAGCCCAGCGGACCTCCAGGATCGTGGCGGGCAAGCGGCCTCGTACAGCTCCCTGGGGATCGTCTCCATACCGCCGGTGAAGATCACGATGTACAGCCCGACGAACACGTAGACGTAGACGATGACGAGGAAGGCGAGCGCGAGGTGCGTGCTCGCGTACCAGGTCTGGTCAGGGATACCGACGACCGACGGGGCAGCCGCCGCGACGCCGCCCTCGACGAACAGCTGCATGAAGATCGTTGTGATCGCGATCGTGGACGTCATGTACGGCACGAAGTAAGCGGTGCGCAGGGTGGGCTGGTCACGTTGTTGCTCGTTCTTCCGCATGCCTGGCGGCGTCGCACCTCGGTCACGGTGTTTCTCGTCATGCCCTGGTTGCGCTGGTCCAATGGCTGTCCGGCCCCCGGCTGCTGGCCGATGTCGTGCTTCTTGCCGCGCTCTACACCGTCGCCGCCGACCGCCCGCGGCGCGGCGGTCGCTGCGGCCTTGATCCTTGAGGGCGGAGCGGTGCTTGCGGCTATCCAGTGCGGTGCGTCGCCGCTTGCCACTTCACGTCTCTCCAGGCCGGGCCGGGCCGATAAGCAGCGCGCCTGTCGTCAGTACTTACTATGAAATTGCAGCTTGTAAACCGCTAGTATGCATAAAGCGTCTCAGTGGTAGACACGGCTTCGCAATTGCGTGTTGCCCGACCACTGCCCAGGCCCCGCTGGCGCCCCTTCTCCCGGCTGGCGAGGCGATCCAAATGCGCTCCAGACCCCGGTGACACTGACGGAGATCAGCCATGCGAACGGCAGGTATGGGCGATGGAGCACCTGATCGAGCGGCTCGGCTATTACTGCGGATTCATCTGCGGTCACATTCAGGGCAGATGGCAGGCGCTGACTGAGCTATGCCGCAACTTCCGGCTTGGTACGCACTAGAACGAGACCGCCAAGCCGGCACGGCTGGTTTGACCTGATCGCAGCAATCGGAATGATCGTTGGTCGGCCACATCGACCATGCGGTGGACCGCATCGGCATCGAGCACCTCCGGATCTCATCTGACTTCAACCACAGCGTCAGAGACCGTGATCAATCTTGCGCAGCCACCGCACATCTGACGCGAAAGCCCCGGCATGAAAGACATCCAGTAGCCCATGCGCGGGTGATCGTGCTGGCGCTGATCATGTGGGTCGGCTTCCCGCTCGGCGCCCGCCTGCGCTTCCGGGTTCGGCGTCAGCCGGCTCGCACCACCTTCAGGGCGGCCTGATTGTGCTTAGCCTGGCTGGACGCCGGGTCCCAATGGTCGTGGCCGCGGCGCATCAGCGGCGAGGAGATCATGAAGTCCGCGGTCGCGCGGTTGCAGGCGACCGGGATGTTGCAGACGACCGCTACTCGCAGCAGCGCTTTGACGTCGGGGTCGTGCGGGTGCGGCTCCAGCGGGTCCCACAGGAAGACCAGGACGTCGATCTGGCCCTCGGCGATGCGGGCGCCGATTTGCTGGTCGCCGCCGTAGGGGCCGCTGCGGAAGCAAGTGACCGGCAGGCCGAGTTCCTCGATCAGGAGGTGACCTGTGGTGGCCGTGGCGAACAGCTCATGGTCATGCAGCAGGTGGAGGTTGTAGTCGGCCCACTCCAGCATGTCCCGTTTCTTGTTGTCGTGCGCGATCAGGGCGATCCGCCGCCGTGCAGGCGCCGGTGCTTGGTCGGGCATGTCAATCCTCTCCAGCGGACCCCGCCGACGCGGAGGGTTGTCACCGCCCCGGCCGTCATGGCTTCAGTCGTCACGGTCAGCCCCCGTGCCTTTGGCCCTGCCGCCGGCCGGCAGCGTCGGCGCGACGCCGAGGTGCGCATGGTCTTAGCGTGGCGCAGGCAGGTATCGTGCCTGTTTCCGCCGATGTGCCTTCAGGTAAACAGCTAGACGACTTGGTGCCTGCGTCGGGCGGCGCCGATGCCTGCCGGTCGCACCCGCATCTACAGTCCCCTCGATCTTCGTGCAGGTGCCGGTACCTGCGAGTCGGGCAAGGGCTCCCGGCGTATCGGATCTCGCTCGCGGTAGACCGACCGCTGACAACACGCTCCTGAGCGCGAACGACAGTGAGCCTTTCACCATGCGATCTCGCGGGTTTGAACGACATGGATGGACTTGGCCGTCTGCCCGGAACGCCGCCCTTGGCGCAGGTCAGCGACCAGGGCAACGCGGACGCGTCGGCCGTCCGGCGCCCGGCAAGGTCGTGGTAGAAGTCCGCCAGATCCTAGACTTGGGTTTCTGGCTGCGGGACGTTGTTCGGTTCTGGGCCGATGATTCTGGCGCTGCACCGGTATCAATATTCGTGACGGCCACCGACGCCTAGCCACGAAGGAGCGCTACCGAATGAAGACACCACCTATCGTCTCGCCGGAGGATTGGCAGTCCGCGCGCGAGCAGCTCCTCATCAAGGAAAAGCAGCTGGCTCGCGCCCGCGACGCTCTTGCCGCCGAACGCCGGCGAATGCCCTGGCTTAAGGTCGACAAGGAGTACTGGTTCGAGGGCCCGGCCGGTCGTGTCAGCCTCGCTGACATGTTCGAGGGGCGTCGCCAGCTGATCGTCTACCGCGCCTTCTACGGACCCGAGGTAACGACGTATGCCGAGGGTGGCTCGTATCCGGAGCGAGCCTGCGTGGGCTGTTCCTTCGGGGCGGACCAGGTGGCGCACCCCGGGCACCTGCACGCCCGGAACACGACGCTCGCCTTCGTCTCCCGCGCCCCCCAGGCCGAGATCCAGCGCCTGAAGGAGCGGCACGGGTGGAATCACATCCCCTGGTTCACGATCACCGACGACTTCGATAAGGATTTCGACGTCGACGAGTGGCATGGCACCAACGCCTTTATCCGCGAGGGCGGCCAGATCTTCCGGACCTACTTCATCAGTGCCCGTGGCGACGAGCAGATGGGCAATACCTGGAACTACCTCGACATAACTGCTCTCGGCCGTCAGGAGACGTGGGAAGACTCCCCGGAGGGCTACCCACAAACACCGCCGTACCAGTGGTGGAACTACCACGACGTGCACGACACGGCCAAGTGATTGTCGGCCTCCGAGCTAGCGCTCGGTTAGCTCGTCATTCTCAAGATCCACTCCCACTTCGCTCCCAAACCCGGACATCCGGCAGCGCGGCAGTGATCAAGGAACCGGCCAGCTGAGTGGGTCCGGATCGCGAAGTGGACCAGACAGATTGCTCAGACCAGTCAGGGTTCGAGGTCGGCCACTCCTCGGCCGCTGAGCACGTCGAACGGTACCGAAGCCTGGTCGTGCACGATCTGCCAAGCGCCGTCGATCTTCCGGAAGCAGAACGTGACCCGGACCCAGATCCCCTTGGTCGCCGCCCCGTTCATCAGCGTGCCGTGGAGCCGGCCGAAGCAGTGACCGAACGCCACGTCATCGCCCACTGCGACGCTCAGGTCGCGCACCTCGTAGTCCGCGTCCCGGAAGACCGCAAAGACGTTGGCCCAGTTCTTCAGCTTCGCTTCGACCCCGACGTGCTGCAGCGGCGGCTCGACGTCGAAGGACACGACGTCTGTCGCGTATATCGGCCGCAGGCCCTCGAGATCCTTGGCCCGGATTCCCTCGGCGATCCTGGCCACCTGCATCTTGATCTGGGCCTCGTCCGCCTCGCGCTGGGTATGCACCGCTGACATCCCTTCCTGTCCGCCTGCCGTCTCAGCTTCTCACCACTGCCGCCAGGCGGCGCACGAGAGGGCGGGGCGGGCGTGAGCACCCGCCCGAGCTCTCACTGGGCCACTGCCCTTGGCGTCCCGTCCATCCGCGCCCGCTCGATCGAGCCACCCGACGTAGGCTGGGCAGGAGCTACCTTGAGGCGCTGGCAGCGCAGAAGGGAGTGGCAGCCGATGACAGATGATCGCCCATCGAGCATGCAGCCGGACCTCCGCGAGCGGATTGCCCGGCGGTTCTTCCGGCTAGTCAACCCGCTCGCCCGCCGGATGATCCCCGCCGGAGTGCCGACGGGTGCCCCGAACATCCTCCTGATTGTGCGCGGGCGCCGGTCGGGTATTGAGCGCACAACGCCGGTCGCGATGCTGGACCTCGATGGACACTCGTATGTCCAGGCGAGCTACGGAGCGACGGGCTGGGCCCGAAACCTTCGCGCGGCAGGCGAGGCGACCGTAATCTACTCTGGTGGCCGTAGCTGTCCGGTTCACGCCATCGAGATTCCATCCGATGAAGCGGCCGCGATTCTCCGGCGCGTGCTCGAGCCATACCGCCAGTTGGACTTCGTGCGCAGGTTGCTCGGCTCGCGCGTCAGGCCGCCCGTTGCCCTGCTGCGCAGATACCGCATACGCATCGACGACACCCCGCAGGACTACCTCGCCGAAGCCCAGCGCCACCCGCTGTTCGAACTCCGACCTGCGTAGCGACCACGGCGAGCCAGGACGCTGATCCCTGGGAATATGTCACCGGGCCGGAAAGCTGCCGTGTACGGGCTCGTAGCCGCCGAAGCTGGCGTCAAGTACTCCTTCGCCGCCGGTCAGGCCCGGCAGCTGCTCCTGAAGACCGCGCACCTGCGCCGACGGCAGCGTGGCCGTGACGACTGCCAGTTCCGCGTCCGCTATCGGAACCTCGGCGGCCGCGCCGAGCTGGGTCAGCGCCGACAGCACGTCGCCCGTCCGGGCGGCGGGGAGTTCCAGCCGGAGGCGCGCCATCGGCTGGCAGACGACCGTGCCTGCCCGCCGCAGCGCCTCCGTCAGCACCATCGGAGTCAGCTTGCGGAAGTCGGCGGCGGTCGTTCGCGGCGTGGGCAGCACGCGCTTGGTCGGCCCGTCGCCGATGTAGTAGTCGCATTCGTTCATCGTGATGATGCAGTCGGTGACCGGCCAGCCGTACAGGCCGTGCTCGCACGCGCGGATGATGTACTGCGTCATGGCGTCGGTGAAGTGCGCGGCGGTCTTGTAGATGTACAGCGGGATCCGGCGCGGATCGAAGTCCAGCCGGAAGCTGATGCCCGACCCGGCCGGTCCGGGTTCCAGGTGCAGGCCGACGGTCGCCGGATAGGGGTGGCTGTCGGACTGGAGGATTTCAACGGCGCTCGCGGGGCGGAGGGGCCGCTCGATGCACAGCATCGTGGTCTCGCGGAAAGTAGCGGCCACGCCGAAGTCATCAGCGAGCGTGGACTGGATCACTTCCTTCTGGACGGCCCCGTAGAGCGACACGTAGATCTCCTGCCGCTCGTCGTCTTGCCGGACGTTGATCAGGGGATCCTGCTCGGCCAGCTGGCCGAGCGCGACTCGCAGCCGGTTCCGGTCGGCCGGATCGCGCGGGACGACCGCGGACTCCAGTGTCGGCGGCGGGAACTGAAGGCCGGCGTCGCCCGGCGCGACCCCGAGCCGGTCCCCGATCCTGGCCGCCGCGAGACCCCAGAGCTTGCCGATCTGGCCCGCGCTGACGGCGGGCCGTTGCGACGCGGGGCCACGGTCGAACACCGCAATGGAGGTGACCTTGTCCTCTAGTCCGGATCCGTAGCCGAGCCGGTCGCGCACGCGTACCGTCCCCGAGAACAGGCGGACATAGGCGATCTTCTCCGAGCTACCGCCCCGCTCGATCTTGAAGATGGTGCCGGACAGCGGCCCGGCCGGGTCGCCGCCTGACGCGGGCAGCAGCCCGGTGACGCCGGTCATCAGCTCCGCGACGCCGGCCCCGGTAATCGCCGAGCCGAAGAAGACGGGGCAGACGAGCGCGCGCCGCGTCTGCTCCGCGAGCTCGGCCCGCAGTTGCCCGGCCGGAATGCCGTTCCCCGCGCGCACATACGCGGCCAGGAATCCGTCGTCGTGGTCGGCCAGCAACTCGGTCAGGCCGGCTGTGAACGCCGGGTCGTCAGCGCCCGCCGCTGTGACACCCGCACCCCGCGTTCCCGGATACGTGACCGAGCCCATCGCGATCGCGGCCACCCTGAGCCGGCCGGTGATCTCCCGCATTACGCCGTCGGGCCGCGCGCCCGGCCGGTCGATCTTGTTCACGAAGAGCAGCGCCGGTATCCGCAGGCGCTGCAGCGAGCGCATCAGGATCCTGGTCTGCGCCTGGACGCCCTCAACCGCCGACAGGACGAGTACAACCCCGTCGAGAACGCTCAGCGCCCGGTCCACCTCGGCGATAAAGTCCGGGTGGCCGGGCGTGTCGATCAGGTTCACAGTTACCTCGCCGATCGGGAACGAGGCCACGGCCGACTTGATCGTGATGCCGCGCCGCCGTTCCAGCGGCAGCGAGTCAGTCTGCGTGGTGCCAGCATCGACGGCGCCGAGCTGGTCAATGACTCCCGAGTCGTACAACAGCCGCTCGGTGAGAGTCGTCTTACCCGCGTCTACATGCGCCAGGATCCCCAAGTTGAGCGTTTTCCGCGACACGCGCCACATCCCGTGAGTAGGTCCTCAAGGCCACCTCGATAGACGTGTGCGCCTGGCGCATGAACCCTCCTCGTTCGCTCGGGTCGATCGGTGCGATGCGTAGCCGCATCATAGGCCCGTCGGTGCGGCGGCTCGCAACGCATTTTGTGCTGGCAGGGAGGGGTCAGCTCTCAAAGCGCGCGAGGGGGAGCCTGACAGCTGCCCCGACCGCCCACCCGGCCAGACGTCCGATCCGAGAGGCAGCCCAGGCCGGCCGGGAAGCAGGACGCTGACGCTCGGCGCACCTGACACTTGGCCGGGCGTGGTCTATCTCTGCATGCAGTGATGCGGTTGCTTGGCCGGCTGTTGAATGCTGTTGCCAGGCCTCTGACCTGCAATTTTCTTCGGGGTGAGCGACGGGATTTGAACCCGCGACATCCAGGACCACAACCTGGCGCTCTGCCAACTGAGCTACGCCCACCATGCTGCGAGGTTGACGACAACCTGCGGCCCCAAGAGCATACCGGGCCAGAGCTACTGCGCAGAACCCGATTCCCTGTTCGGCGCGCTGGCCGCGACGATGCGGCTGGAGATGTCGCGAGCCCTGAGGGTGTCCGGGCCCGGTAGCGGCACGAACACCGCCTCCCGGTAGTACCTGAGCTCGCGGATACTCTCCAGGATGTCGGCCAGCGCCCGGTGGCCGCCGTGCTTCTCCGGGCTCGCGAAGTACGCCCTCGGGAACCAGCGCCTGGCCAGCTCCTTGATGCTGGAAACATCCACCATCCGGTAGTGCAGGAAGGCATCCAGTTCCGTCATGTCCCTGGCTAGGAACGTCCGGTCGGTGGCAATTGAGTTCCCGCAGAGCGGGACTTTCCTGGACTCGGGCACGTGCTGGCGTATATAGGAGAGGACGAGATCCTGCGCCTCGGCCAGGGTGACCCCGCCATCGAGCTCGGCCAGGAGGCCCGAGCTCGTGTGCATGATCACGCACGACGTCGGACATGTCATCCAACGCCTGAGCTGGGGGTTTGATGAGGACGTCGATCCCGTCGTCGAGGGCGTTGAGCTCACCGTCGGTCACGACGCACGCAATCTCCACGAGTGCGTCGCTGGCTCAGGTCGAGCCCGGTCATCTCGCAGTCGATCCAGACGAGCCGGTCAGTCATTGACCCGCCTAGCCGAGGCCAGGCCGTCCGGCAGTCAGACCGTCCCCGCCCGGCGCGCCGCGCGGGCGATCCGCCAGTGCCACGATGTGATCAGGGATCGGCACTCGCGGTCCCGGAGCGCGGGATCGGGCACCGCCGGACCGAACGTGAGGGTCGACGGCAGCACCCCGGCCCAGATGTCGGTCTCGTAGTCCTCCGGGTCGTCCTTCGGCCCGCCGGAGCGCACCTTGACCGACGCCTCGTCCAGTGGCATCGCGAGCACGGCGGTGGCGGCGAGTTCCTTGCGGGTCGGCGCGCGGGCGTGATCCCAGCGGCCGGGCACCAGGTGGTTGGTGACCGCCTTGAGCGCGGCCAGTTTCTCCGCCGGGTCCTCGACCAGGCGGGCAGTGCCGAAGATCACAGCGCTGCGGTAGTTCATCGAGTGATGGAAGACGGCGCGAGCGCACACCAGCCCGTCGAGCAGCGTGATCGTGACGCACACCTGCTGGCCCGCGGCGGCGAGCAGTGACTTGTTCGCCGACGAGCCGTGCAGGTAGAGCAGATCCCCGATGCGGCCGTAGCCGGTCGGCAGCACGACCGGCGTACCGTCGATGACCACGCCGAGATGGCAGATGAGGCCCGCGCCGAGGACCGCGTCGAGGTCGGCCCGGTCGAGCCGGCCGCGCTCCCGGAGCCGGTGCAGAGTGGTGCGGGGAGTCGGCGACAGGGACCTGTCGGATTTCATGGACATACGGTACCTGCGGGGCTCGGCCCGGCCCCCGCTATGCCTGGGAGCGCCGATTTGGGATCATTGCCGCATAGGACGGCGGCGCCGGGCCAGTGAGGTGCATGTTGACTGATGAGATTAGTGTTCCGGGCGGGATCCATCGCGTGCAGGGCGTGCCGGGCGTCGAGGATCCGCCCCGGCTGCAGGCGTGGATGACGAGCGCCGGGCTGGACCTCGGCGAGCTGCGCGGGGTAACGCTGATCGCGGGCGGCCGGTCCAACCTGACCTACCGGCTGGACCTCGACGGCGGCCAGCTGGTGCTGCGCCGGCCGCCGCTTGGCCATGTCCTGCCGACCGCGCACGACATGAGCCGCGAGTACCGGGTGCTGTCCGCGCTGACTAACACCCGGGTGCCGGTCCCGGAGACGGTGGCGATCTGCCAGGACACCGACGTGGTCGGCGCACCGTTCTACCTCATGCACTACGTCGACGGGCTGGTCCTGCGCACCCAGGCCGACGGCAGCATCCTGACCCCGGAGCTGGCGGCCGAGCTGTCTGAATTGCTCGTGCAGACGATGGCCACGATTCACGGCGTCCAGATCGACGCCGCCGGGCTGACCGGGTTCGGCAAGCCGGACGGCTACATGGCCAGGCAGCTGGCCAGGTGGCAGCGGCAGTGGGAGCTGTCCAAGACGCGCGAGATCCCGGCCTACGACGAGCTGGTGGCCCGGCTGTCGGCCGGCCTGCCGGAGTCGGCGGACGGGACGCTGGTGCACGGCGACTTCCGCCTGGACAACACGCTGGTCACCCTCGGCCACCCGCGCGAAGATCGCCGCCGTCGTGGACTGGGAGATGTCGACGCTCGGCGACCCGCTGGCCGACCTCGGCCTGACGTTGTCCTACTGGGCCGACTCCGAGGACCGCGGCTACCTGGACATCAACGTCGGGGCCACGATCACGGCACTGCCCGGCTTCTACACCCGCAGCAGTTCGCCGCCCGGTACGCCGAGCTGACCGGCCGCGACGTCTCCGGCATCGGCTACTACATCGCGTTCGGCTTCTTCAAGCTCGCGGTCGTGCTGGAGGGCATCAACGCCAGGTTCCTGCAGGGCAAGACGGTGGGTGAGGGATTCGACCGAGAAGGGCCCAGCGGTGCCGGTGCTGATCGGCCGGGCGCATCAGATGCTGGATTTGATGGGCCAGGCTAGGCCTGGCGAAGTTAGAGCGTGAGGCCCGGCGCCCCGCTCTCGCCGGGCCCCACGTTAGAAGACGCGCAGGCTCCGAATCAGGTTCACATGAATGCGGCCAGATCCAGCGATGATTTTTTGAACTGGCCCGGCGAGCGTGGCTAGATGCGCCGGGAGATCGCCTCGATGAACACCTTGCCGATCTCAATCGGGTCGGTGATGTGGTACGCAACCCCGCCGCTAGCCCCTGGCGATGTGCTGCAGAGCTGTGAAGTCGCCGGCCGTGCCGAACATCAGGACCACGATCTCGACCTTGCGGCTGGAGTTGTATAGCTGGTCCAGCTTGGTCACGCAGCGTGCTGGTGCTCATGTCGCCAGGCGCGTCCACCCCGGCGGTGAGCACGATCACCGCGTTGGCGTAGTTCGGCGTGTACGTCGAGGTCATCTGCTGGTACGCAGCCAGGATGGCGTCGTTCAGATGCAGTGGGTCGCCGAACCGGGCGGAGTGTCTGGTCGATCTCCTGAATCTGCTGCGCGCCGGGTGATGACCCCGTACCGAGCTGGCAGCGGGCCCATGGTGACGAGATTCCGGTAGGAGCTCGCAGTGCGTCTGGCTGTTCGGCGCCACCCAGAGGCTCATCTGGGTGCTGTCGGGGAAGAGGGCCAGCCCGCGGGCGGCACTCTGGGCCAGCAGTTGCTCGAGCGTCAGGTTCCCGACGCCCGTCGGCGCGGACATGACCGCGGAGTCGTCGATGATGGTGAGGTCCTTGGAGCCCAGGCCGAGCTGCTGCCAGGCGGACAGGATCGTCGCTGCCTCGATCGGCTTGGCCGCCGGCGCGATCTGCAGCGGCTGGGAACTCAGTCCCGAGTCAGCCGGGAGCCGGTTGGCCACGCCATCGGCCGAGCGGAACCCCTCGTTCCTGATGACGGTCTGCGCATACGAGGTCAGCAGGAACCTGCCGAACGCAGCCACCGCCTTGGCCTTCGCCGGGTTCGTCGACGTCAGCACGTAGGGGTAGTCCAGCTCCGGGCTGCCGAGGGTCTTGGCCGGCCCGGCCGGATATCGGGCGACGACCGGTGCGCGCGGGTTCGCCCGATCGTAGGCAATCACGGCTTGCTCGGATGCCTCGGTGACGGAGCGGCGGAAATACGGAGCGCCGGTGCTCGCAAGGAACGCGCCGAGCGCGGCGGGCGAGTTGAACTCGGCCGTGTCCTGGGCCGTCAGCGCGAACTTGGTGAGCCCGGCCCGGCCATTCACGGTCGGGCCGAGGTCACGGTTCAGCTCGATCAGAGTGGACAGGCCCACCGCGCTGTCGGACGGGTCGGGTATGTCGACCGACAAGCCCATGCTGCCCGGCGGGCCGCCGTAGGTCGAGGTCAGCAGGAGCCCCCAGCTCGGCGGCCCGGCGAACACCCCGGTCTCGTTGGCCACCTGCTGCGAGGTCACGAGCATGATCGGGGACTTGGCCACGCTGATGCCGGTCGGCTGCACGACCTGGGCGCCCACCGGATACTTCCTGGCCAGGTCGACCCAGAGGGTTGAGTCCGGGATCCAGGCGTCGAGCGCGGCCAGTCCGTGCAGGCTGTCCTGGCCGTCGATCTGGGCCGCGACGGCCGAGGGCTGGCCGGGGGTCACCTCGACCTCGACGCACCGGCCTGCGGCGCTCACGTTCTGCTTGTTGAACGTCCTGGCGATCGTCTGGATGGCGGGGGAGATGTCGAAGCTGACCGCGAGGTTGACCAGCAGCGGCTGGTTGGAACAGGACGCCTGCGAGATGACCGCCTTGGCCGTCATCGCGGCCGCCGTGATCAGGGAGATGACCAGGGCAACCGTCACCAGGATCCCAGTGCTGACCCGGCGCGTCCGTTCGCGACGTCCCAGCCCGGACACAGCTCCGCGTCGTGGCAATTCTCCGCGTCCCTCATTATCGTGCGGCCAGCCCGGCCGCATGCTGCCGCACGTGTCCTCTGGCAGGACTATATCGAACTCACAGCGACAGATCGGCTGATATTGCTCAGTTGCCCGGTTATGCTCCCGGGGCTCCGGTGCTGTCGGCGGCCCGGCGCCATGGACCAGACTGGCTGCCGTGAGCACGGTGATCAGGATCAGCGACCCGGCCGATCCGCGGGTGGCCGACTACGTCGGCCTGACCGACGTGCACCTGCGGCGGAGCCTGGAAGCCGGCCACGGCCTGTTCATCGCCGAGGGTGTCCCGGCCGTGCTGGCCCCGGCGCGGCAGACAACCGGCTGCAAAGGTTCGCCGCAAGCCAGGGGCTGCAAACGTTCAGGCCCAAGCGGTCGGTGAAGCAGCGCGTCCCATAGATGATCTCGACGCTACGTAACGGGGTGACTAGCCGCCCACCGCTGGAGCATGACCGCAGGCACCGGGCGCATCGAACCTGACCCGGCCAGTGACCTTCCAGAGCGCAGCCACTGTCTCGCCTGCCGCGCGTGCCGGCCGATGGCCGAGCTGCCTAGGCCGAAGGTCTCCCGGCGGGTCACATCGGTGTTGAGATTCAGGAGCGGCCCGGGATAAGGGATGACGTCTAGTCTCCGCCCGCCGGGGGCCAATCGCGGCCGAGTGAGCTCTCACGGATGCGGCATTCTGGCGGCCCGCGGCACTGGTTATCCTGCGGCCCGGCGTGCGCTGGACGTGCCGGCCCGGGCGGACAGGGTGATGAAGTCGCGGGACCACCAGGATTCGAAATAGCGAGCGGGCGTGCCGAACATGCCGGGCAGCAGGTCTGTCCCGTTGGCCGCCGTCGCCGCGCCGTGTGGCGCTCGCGGGTCGTAGGTGGCGAGGTTCACCCAGTCGGTGTTGATGTCGAGTTCCATAGCCCGGACAGCGCCAGCCCTGGCCAGGATGTCGGCGAGCGTGGTGATGTTCAGGCCGGGGCCGCCGACGTAGACGAGGGCGCCGTCCGCCGTGATTCCCACGCCCGACCGCCAGACATAGACAGAGTTGCCGAGCGTGAAGCCCCACCGGGTGGTGTCGTTGGGGTTGAGGCCGGGCACCGGCCTCCCGTGGTCGACGAGCAGGTCGAGGTTCTGCCGGACCGACACCACGTTCGGGGCCATGGCCGCGTCGCGGCCCCAGTCGGCCACGGTGGCCGTTCCGTTGCGATAGACAACGAACGAGGCGGCGCCGTTGCGCAGCGGGATGACCGTCTTGCCGTCGGTGTAGTAGCCACCCTGAGCGTTGTCCATCAGGAAGCCGGCGTTGAACGCGGCCACGAGTGTCTTCGCGGCGCCCGTCGATACGGGAGCGGTGTGCCGGTACGGACCGCCGCCGGGGATCGTACTGCCGGAGTAGAGGGTCGCGCGCAGCAGCCTGGTGTCCATCCAGGCCACGCCGATGACGAGGCTGGTGTGGACCGCGTCCGGTCGAACCCAGGTCTCGTAGACGGCCGGGGAGCCGCCGACCAGCCTGCCTGCCGGGTGCCAGACCCCCTCGCCCGTCAGCCAGTGGCCCGCCGGCGAGGTGAGTCGCGGCGGGGCGGGAAGGTGCATGATCGCGGCTCGAACGCGGCCAGTTTGCCGCCCGGCCGTGCCCAGACCGGGGATCGAGGATTTCGGCGGGATGCCGCCGACGGGCGGCGGATGGTGGGAGTACCAGGCGTTTTCCGCCCAATTGACGATCGAACCCCCGCCATGGGTGCGGAACCACTCCGCAGCGCGCGCACCGGCGGACGAGCCCATGCCTGGGTTGCCGAGCGCCGAGCCAAACGAGATCCACATGGGGGTGAGCAGTAGCACGGTCGCGAGCGCCGCGGCGGCCAACGGGTGGCGGCCGGCCATGGTACGGCGGGCCGCGCGGATCTGTCGCCGCCTGTCGCGACGGCGCGACCGCCGCTCCCAGAACGTGCCGTGCTGGCGCGCCGGATGCAATCGCGGCTGCTCGCGGCGGCGGGGCGTCCAGTCGAGAGGGTCCGCGCGGTGCGCGCCGCGAGTGCCCGGCGGGCGCGGCGGCGCATACGTGCGGGTGGACGTGTCGGCCGCCCGGCCCGTCCAGGTCCGGCGGGAGGGCTCTTGCGATGGCTGTGGCCAGACCGGCGCATCTTCGGATCCGTGCCTGGCGTCCGCGGCGGATCCTGTCCGGTACAGGTAATCCCAGTGGCCGGGGCCGGAACGCTGACTCAACCGACATCACCGCGCATAAGGGTTCTCCTTCACCACATGAAGGCTAGAAACCGACAATGAAGAACCCGTGAAGCCGGTTCGCATCTTCTTCGGCTGGTCACGAACCTCGTTGACTGTCACGGCGGCGGGTGGCCCGCGCTGACCATCTTGGCCACGCCGGGGTCGCGGCTCGCCCGCCACATCGCGCCGAGACGATCCCGTTCCCCGAGCAGGTAATAGTCGAGAAAGTCGATGGACACTCTCGCTACCACCGGCTCCGGCGTACCGTCGCCCTGGTACGGGGCGAAGTGATCAGAGCCCGGCAAGTTCAGGTAGTAGCGCGCGCCCGCGTTATCGGCCAGGTACAGCTGCCGACTGGCCGCCGGGAAATTCCAGGTGTCGGCGGTCCCTTGCACGAGCAGTATCGGCGGGGTGGGCCCCGCGAACCAGCGCCCGGGCAGCGGCGGCCATTCGGCGCCCGCCAGGATCACAGCTGCCCGGACCTGCCGATCACGACAACAGCTGGCGGCCGCCATCGCGGCCATTGTGTCGCCGCCATCGGAGTGTCCCGACACTGCGATCTCGCCTGGGCTGATGAGCTCGGCCAGCCGGGCTGCCCGGGCTGATGGGCCCGGCCAGCCGGCTGCCGCGACTGCTGCTGAGCTCCAGTAGCCGCCGGATGACGTAGGCCACGTCAGCTGGCTGGCTAGCCAGATCTGCCTCGTCGGGGCTGGATGTAGTGCAGCTGGTCAACGGGAAATCCACGGCTGTTACCACATATCCGGCGGTGGTCCACTGGGCCAGCAGGTCGCTATAGCTGTGGGCGCACTGGCGGAATCCGGGCGCGAATACCACCAGGGAAGTAGGCCATGCGCGTGCGGCCGGTAGGCGGCAAGGTCTTTCCCGACTGGGAAACGCACCGTCACGCGAAGTACTCGCGGCCCGGCAGATCCATGAGCGGGCTCGGTGAAAACCAAGACCTCCTTGGAGAAATGATAAGTACTCAGCTGGCCGACCGGCAGCGGAGCCAGCGCTGGCCGCCGGGGCTTGCGGGACGGCGAGGCGGACGGGCCCCCCTGGGCGGTCGCGTCCACGTGACTGACCGGGCGAGCCGGCGGCTTGACGTCTGCATACAAGGCGCCTGCGATGATCGCGCCCGCCGCAATCGCGGCGCTTGCTGCGCAGACCAGGCGCCATCGCCTGGCCCGCTGTGAACGCGGCCATCCGTCCGGGCCGCGGCAGGGCCGTCCTGCTCCGGTCGCGCCGAGCCGCTGACATACCGATCCTGCCCTGTCGCTCAGCGCTGCTCGTCATCCTGTCTGATTCGGTCAGCCACGGTAGCAATTGTTTCTGTGCATTCCGAAGTCTTAACGAATTTTTCACGAAGACGGCGGTCTTAACTATTTCTGAACGAGATTCTCGCAGCTTCTGAATTCCTGCGCGCTCGCAGGATCCATGACTGCCGAATAGCCTGCAGGAATGGCATGCAGGAACACAACACTCGGGCACAGTCAGCCGCGCGACGCCGATTCCCGGCACAGCCTGGCGAGCATCGCAACCCGCCAGGGGGTCCTGCGCCAGCGGCGCGTATCGTCGCGCCGGGTCAGCAGCTGGGATCAGCACGGCTCGGCGTGTCTGGGCGCGGTGACGGCAGCGCTGCTCGAGGCGGCATGCATCCGGCCAGGCGACCAGGTCGTCGATCTCGGGTGCGCTCACGGTCAGGTCAGCCTGCCGCTGGCCCGACGGAGTGCTGAGGTTTTCGCGATCGACGTGAGCCCGGCCATGGTCGCGCAGCTCACGATGCAGGCACACCGCGGTGGCGTCCAAGGCCTCGCTGCGGCCGCAATCCTGATCGAGGAGCTGGCGCTGCCCGCGGCGAGCGTCGACCTGGTCGTGTACAGGTACGCGCTGCATCGCCTGCGCGATGGTGACAAGGCGGGACTCGTCGCTGACGTGTTCGGCTGGCTGCGGCCTGGCGGCCGGGTGGTGCTGGCGGACATGATGTTCGGCCGTGGCGGGTCAAGCCGGGACCGGGAGATAATCACGCGCAAGGTCATGCTCGTCGCCAGAAAGGGCCCTGGCGGATGGTGGCGGATCGGGAACCTTGCCGGAACACGGCACCTGAGGTGAGCTCGGGCAGCAGCCCTATTGGGCCGGGCGGACGCACGCTTCTCGGCCTCGCTGCGGTGGCCGGCATCGCGCTCGGCGTGCACGGCTGGTCTGCGCGACACACGCCGCCTGCGCTCGGCTCGATCGGGGCCTCCGCGGCGACTGCGGGCGCGAGACGCAGCACAGGTGCCGCGGCGGGACCGTCCCCTCGCCCGTCTAGCTCGCCGTCGTCTCCGCCATCAGCCCGAGGGCCGCTGCTGAGCTCGCAGTCCTACGCCCAGTACGCATTTCAGGTCTGGCCCGTCCCGCTGAGCCCGGCCGCCCAGGCGGCCGAGACCGGCCTGACCATCACGGTCCGCCGCCATGGCAGCGGCCTGGAGGTATCAGCCGGTATCAGCGGCCAGCCGGCCAGCGCACCGCAATGGTACCCGGCAGGCGCTCGCGTCTATGTGATCGAGGCATCGCTTGGCGACGATTCCGGGACCAGCGACTACAACCTGGGCGACGACGGAATCGTCGTCACCGACGCGCACGGAAGGATCGTCCAGTGACCGCACAGGGCAGCCCGCGGGCGCGCTCGGCGAAGCCGGGCACGCGGCCACAGCGTGGCGGCCGGCCTGGTGGTAACGAAGAGGTCGGTGCCGGCACTCATACCGTCGCCAGCCAGCGGGACGTGCCGGACAGCTTTGCCGCGCGGGCTGCCGCGCTGACCGTCGGCTGGGGGCCCACAGCTGCCCGTGTCTTGCTCGGCCTCGTACTCGCATGGTTCGGGTATCACGAACTTGTCCAGCCCACGCTATGGACGGGTTACGTGCCCCTGGTCCGCCCGCAATCAGCACTCGCCATCGTGCTCGTTCTGGCTCATGGCTGGCTGCTGCTCATGCTCGCGGTCGCCCTGGTCGCAGGCATCCTGGCCAGGACCGCCGCCGCTGTAGCGGCCGGCTTGCTGCTGGAGATAGTGATCTCGCTGACCGTCACGGCGGGCCTGTCCGACCTGACGCTCCGCGACGTGGGAGTGCTCGGGCTCGCCATCGCGCTGACCGGCCCGACCGAGCAGCGGCTCACGCTCACCCGCTGATAGCTCTTGACCTTCCTGGGATCGATGTCGGTATGAAGGCGTCGCTCTCGAGACGGAGGTGTCATGGGTTCGTTGCTGCAAAGATCGCTGCCATCTTCGACGCTGGTGGTCGCGATCGACCCTGGCAAGGCGCATCACCGGGTCTGGCTGAGCACGGATATGGCCGGGCTGGTGACCGAGCCGATGACGGTACCCGTGCTCCGGCCGGGGCTGGAGGAGTTGGACCGGCTGGTCCGGCAGCACGCGGCCGGCGGGCAGCCGGTATTCGCGATCGAGGCGACGGGCGGGCTGCACCGGGCGTGGGTCAGCGAGCTGAGCCGACCTGGCCGGCGTGACCGGGCAGGCTTTCCTGGACTGCCTGGTAGACCTGGCAGGCCGTCCGGCATCAGCCCGGTCCCTGCGTGCCCGCGCCACCGGCAGGCTTACCCGGGCTGATGCTGAGTTCTGGGCTCAGCGGTGGCGGGAATGCCTGCCGCCGCCAGCTGACGCTGCCGCGCGGATCGCCCGCGGCGTCCGCCGCTGGCGCAGCCTGACCGGCGACATCATGGCGGCGGAGACGGAGATCGAGGTGCTCCTGGCGGCCACCGACGGGCATGTGCTGACCAGCCTGCCCGGGGTCAGGGCCCTGCGCGCCGCGGCGTTCGCGGCCTTCAGCCTGCCGGTCTCCCGGTTCCCGACTGCCGGGCACCTGTACTCGGCAACCGGCCTGGCACCGGCCAGCTACCAGTCCTCCAGCATCAGCCGCCGCGGCGGCATCAGCCGGCAGGGCCTGCCCGAGCACCGCGACGCACTGATGGCCATCGCCTGGGGCCTGTCCCGGTACTGTCCGCCATTCCGGCAACGAGGAGGAATACCGCGCCCGGGGAATGCAACCCATGCAGGCCAGAGTCGCGCTGGCCCGCCATGCCTGCCGGCTCGCCGACCGGATGATGGTCACCCAGGACACCTTCGATGAACAGCGCTACCGTCAGAACCGGCACCGGGCCGGACGGTGACGGCGAGCCCGCTATGCCGCACGACGGCGCAACCTAGCTAGCCGCCCGCCCGGCCCGGGGCCCTGCACGGCGAAGACGAAAGCCTGCCGCACGACGGCGCCTGATCAGCCTGCCGACACTCACGGGCCCCAACCCGACGACCCATAGCGCACACCAAAGCCGGACGCCCGCTGCGCCACGGCCAGACCCCGCACACCCAAACCCAGACTTGACTCAGCTCGTGAAAGCTAGCGCGGTGACGTAGCAGGCGGCTCAGCTGCGACTGGAGGCGAACCGGCGGGACGGTTCTCGTAGGCGTCCCGGGACGGGCCAAAGAGGTCGACGGTCACAGTGAGACCGCCGCCAGGCGTCTGCGCCAGCCCAGCGCCACCACCGCCGACCGCGGCGAGCCGGTACACAATCGCAAGGCCCAGCCCCGAGCCGCCCGGTTTCGAACTGGCAAAGCGGAGAAACGCCCGGTCCATGTCGGCCTGACTCATGCCCGGGCCGTTGTCGGCAACGATGACACGCCCTCCGCGAGCGGTCGGCGCGGCGGACACGGTGATCCGGTCACCCGCGGCGGTGGCTTCGATGGCATTGGCGATCAGGTTGTCCAGAATCTGCTCCAGGTATCCATCGCCGAGACCAATCCGGACCTGGACCGGGATCTCGGCCTGCAGAGCGACCCCCTGCTCGTCGGCGACCGGAGCCCACGCGGCCGTTCTCTCGGCGACGATCTCAGACACCGGCACCGGCATGATGTCCGGCGTCGCGTTCTCCGCCCTGGCGACAGCCAGCAGGCCGTCGACCATCCGGCCGAGCCTTGCCACCTCTGCCAGCGGGACTGAGAACTCCGCAGCGCCGTCGCCGGCGTCGGCAGCCAGTGCCTCAAGCTGCAGCCGCAGGGCGGCAAGCGGGGTGCGGAGCTGGTGTGACACGTCAGCAACCATGACCCGGTGCCCGTGGATCAGGGTTTCCAGCCGCCCGGCCATGGCGTTGAAGGTCTCCGCGAGGTCGCGGATCTCGGCCGGGCCATCTGCAGGCGCCCGAGCGTCGAGGTTCCCCTCGCCGAGCCTGCGCGCTGTGGCCCGCAACAGCGCGAGCGGCCTGGCCGTCCACCGGGACAGGCCGACGCCGACAACGATCGCAGCCGCCAGGGCGGCGAGAGCGATCAGTGCTAGCGTCAGCCAGAACGCCCGCAGGCTGAACTCCAGCGGATGCGTCGGCCGCATCAGGGCCGTCATGCCCACCGTCTGGCCGTTACTGCGGACAGGTGCCACGACGAATAGCCGATCGTTACGGACCGCCGTCACCAGGTCACCTGTTGACTTAGCGCGGCTGAGCAGGCCGGAAGGGACGACGAAACTCGGGCCGGCCTTCCTGATGATGATGCCGCTGACCGACATGACCACGACGCCGTCGCCCTGACGTGCGGCTGCCGCCAGGTCCCGGCTCAGCTCAGGACCGGCCAGCTTGTCCGCCAGCAGTTCCTCAGCCGCCGCGGTCGCCGCCCGCAGCCTCGAGCTGGCCTCATCGACGAAGGTGGCGTAGTCATGCGAGGAGGCCTGGTAGCCGAGCGGGATCACCGCGCCGACCAGTATCGCTACTGTCAGCCCAAGCAGCGCGATCAGGATGCGCTTTCTCATCCTGGGTCAGCGAGCCGGAAGCCGCGGCCGTACACGGTCTCGATCAGGCCGGGCACGCCCAGCTTCCGGCGCAGCGAGGCCACATGCACATCGAGAACTTTCATCGGCCCGTACCAGTGCGCGTCCCACGCCTGTTCCAGGATCTGCTCGCGGCTCATCACACGGCCGGGATCGGCCATGAGGCACGCCAGGATGTCGAACTCCTTGCGCGTCACCTCTATCTCACGGCCGGCCAGCGTGACCTTGCATGTCCTGATGTCAAGCTCAAGATCGCGGTGCCGCAGCAGCTCGCTCTCCGGAGCGCGCATCCGGCGCAGCACCGCCCGGATCCGGGCGAGCAGCTCCGCGCGGCCGAAGGGTTTCACGATGTAGTCGTCGGCGCCCCGGTCCAGCGCGAGCACCCGGTCCTGCTCTTCATCGCGAGCGGTCACCACGATGATTGCCGCCCCGGACCTGGCCCGCAGCTCACCGCACACCTCCACGCCGTCCATATCCGGCAGGCCGAGGTCCAGCACCACCACATCAGCCGGCTCCGCGCTCAGCGCCTCTCGCCCGGTGGATACCGCGCTCGTCGCGTACCCGGCCAGGGACAGCGCGCGGACCAGCTGAGCCAAGATCGCCTGATCGTCCTCGACTATCAGCACGCTGGGCCGGCTGCACTCGGACTGAAGCACCTCTGGTGCGCGTGCCGCAGTCACCTGACTCCCCGATAATCCGGACCCTTGATCTCGCTCACAAAGGTACGGCCGATTCCGACGGCCGATGCCGCGATGAGCCGTCTTATACAGATCTGAACGTTAAACGGACCGGTTCTTAACCATGCTGGCGAGGAACTGCCGCGCCAGGTCTCCGATTCCTCAACCCGCAGAAGGCTTCCTAGCCGGGTCGGAGGCGCCACGCTCAGCTGGATATACGCCGCTGCTGCCAGGAATGGACACTGCCCTAAAGAACTCGGCATGCATTGGCCGCAAGCTCGTAAGGAAATGCCCTCAGCCAATCTCTTAATGAAATCTTCATGAAACTATAACTCTTTACCGAAGGCCGCAGGATTCTTGACACAGCGGCGTTTTAGAGACAAGACGGTCGGGCAGGAGTCCCGAAGTTCTGCCCGCCCTTGCGGCTGGGCACCAGGACATCTCATTCGGCTAGGCGACAACCGCGTGGATACGCGACTGCCGTCGTTAGTCCGCATACGGGCCTGGCGGCAATATGGCGGTCGCAAGGCCATAGCCTCTGGAGGGGACTGCCTTGACTACTGATGTACGCGTGGAACGCGAAGAATCTCAGCAACTGGATGGCTCGTCATCCAGCGACGTAGTCCGTGCCGTTCGCGAGATGTACGCGCGGCACCCGTTCCCACCGCCGCAGCGCAAACACAGCTACCGGCGGCACGCCGCTTACGTGCGTGAGTTCCTTGCTGAGCGCGGCGTCGATCCGCGCGGAGCGACATTCGGCGACATAGCCTGCGGTACCGGACTCATGATGCTCGATTACGCGCGCGAGTTCCCGGAAGCGTCGTTCGTCGGTTACGACATCTCCGAGACGTCCGTCGGCCTGGTGAACGCGACGCTGGACGACGAGGGTGTCAGCAACGCCCGCGCCTACCTCCAGGACATCACCGCCCTGGATCAGGCAGCCGAATTCGACTACATCGTCTCCTGGGGCACGGTCCATCACCTGCCCGATCCGGAACGCGGACTGGCCATCCTCTGCAACGCGCTCAAACCGGGCGGCATCCTGCGACTGGGCGTATACGGGCACTACGGTAACTGGGAACGCCGGGTCCAGCAGGAGATGCTCAGGACCATCGCCGCGGCTGACAGGACCGACGACGCCGACAGGATCGAGGCCGTCCGCATCTGGGCGCAGGGCGACCGGAACTTCAAGAACTACTACACCGCCCCGCCGGTCGACCTGTCCGACGACAACTGGATCGTCGACGAGTTCCTGCACGTCTGGGAGAAGCATCTGCGGCTCGCTGATGTGGCCTCGTGGCTGCGCCAGCAGGGCATGCAGGTCCGGCGCATGACCGACTATTACGACCAGGAGATCCCGCTGGACGTGACCTACCACACCAACAGCCCCGTCCTGGCCGAGAAAATGGGCAAGCTGCCCTTTGAGAGCCAGTGCCACGTGATCGACATGATCGTCCGCCCCTACTGGATCTCCCTGTTCGCGCAGAAAGCCAATGCGTAGCGGCATGCCCGGCCGGCTGACGGCAGCGACCGCCAGAGCGACGGCGGTCAGCGCCGGAAAGTCGGTCCGGTACCTGTCCAGGGTGCTTGGCCGTGGCGGCGGAACGGCGCTACCCGGCGAGGTCGCGGCGCGGATCGACCCGGGCCTGGTAACCGGCCTGGCCCAGGGCCTGCCCAACGGGTGCGTGCTCGTGACCGGGACGAACGGCAAGACCACCACGACCCGAATTCTGGCCGGCGCAGTGCGCGCGGCGGGGCTTGACGTAGTCACCAACCCGGAGGGTTCGAACATGCTCTCCGGGGTCGCGACCGCCCTGCTCGCCAAGGCCGGCCCGCTCGGCAGCCTGAATGTTTCCCCTTCGGCAACCGGCGTCTTCGAAGTCGACGAGGGAGCGTTCAGCTCGGCGATCGAGGCCCTCAGCCCGCGGCTGGTCGTGATCACCAATCTCTTCCGCGATCAGCTCGACCGGTACTTCGAGGTGGATTTCGTGGCCGGGCTCTGGCAGCGAGCCCTTCGCCTGCTGCCGCCCTCGGCCACGGTGGTGCTGAACGCGGACGACCCCCAGGTAGCGTTCCTCGGTGAGAGCCTGGAAGCGAAGGTCATCTACTTCGGCCTGGACGACCGTCAGTGGGCACGCCCTAGCCTGGAGCACGCGGCTGATTCGCGCCGGTGCCCGCGGTGCGCGCGGGACTTGCTCTACGAGCTGAGCTTCTACGCTCACCTGGGTCACTACGCCTGCAGAGATTGCGGCTGGCGGCGCCCCGATCCGCGCTTTTCTGCCTGGAAGGTGGAGCTGCGCGGGCTTGAGGGGAGCCAGTCGCAGGTGGCGACGCCGGTAGGCGACCGCCTGTTCCAGCTGCCGCTTGCCGGGCTGTACAACGCGTGCAACGCGCTGGCAGCGGCGGCAGCGGCCTCGTGCCTGGGCGTGGACCCGGACCTAGTGCAGGCCGCCGCCCAGGGGACGGCAGGCGCATTCGGCCGCCTCGAGCAGGTGCGCATCGGCGACAAGCAGGCGCTACTGGTGCTGGTGAAGAATCCCAGCGGTTTCAACGAAGCACTGCGCCTCGTGTTGTCCGGGGATGGGCAGGCAAACATGCTCCTCGGGCTGAACGACAACGGACCCGACGGACGGGATGTCTCGTGGATCTGGGACGTCGACTTCGAGATGTGCAGGGGACGGGCCGCGTTCCTCGCGATTTCAGGTCAGCGTGCTCACGACCTGGATATCAGGCTTAGGTACGCGGGAATCGGCGCGGGCGGCGCGGCCCAGCCGGCCGGCCCGGATGCGGCGCCACGGCTCGATGAGGACATCGTGCGCGCCTTCTTCGGCGCCCTCGGGCGGACGCCGCCCGGTGAGCCCCTGTACGTGCTCGCCTCGTACACCGCCATGTGGACGCTCCGGCGGGAACTGGTCCAGCAGGGGCTACTGGACCCGTTCTGGCGGCAGACCGCCCGCGCCCACGCCGAGGAGGCGCTCGTCCGATGAGGCTCGTGCTTGGCTACCTCTACCCCAGCGTGATGAGCCAGTATGGCGATCTCGGGAACGTGCTAGCCATCAGGCGGCGCTGCGAGTGGCGCGGAATCGACGTCGAGGTCGATGAGCTCGAGGTCGGTGACCGGGTGAATCCTGACCGGGTGGACCTGCTCCTAGTCGGAGGCGGCGCTGACGCTCATCAGCGGCATATCTGCGAGGACCTGCTGCGCATCAAGGGCGACAGCATCAGACAGGCGGTCGATGAGGGCATGGCGGCATTCGCGGTGTGCGCCGGCTACCAGCTATGGGGCCATTCGTACCGCACCGCGACCGGGGATGACCTCCCTGGCCTCGGCATCTTTGACGCGCATACCGTGCACCGAGCCGCCCAGACCGGCACCAAGCTCGACACGATCACCAGGGCGGGCAGCGTCAGGGCCGTGGGTAACCTGGTTGTCGCGTGGGGCGACGAGGTCCTGGTCGGGTTCGAGAATCATGGCGGCCGGACCTACCTGCACGACAAGGCTCAGCCGCTGGGACGGACTGTCGTCGGCGGCGGCAACAACTCCGAGGACGGCTGGGAGGGCTGCGTCCGCAACAACGCGATCGGCACATATATGCACGGCCCGGCCTTTCCGAAGAACCCGGCTCTCGCCGACCACCTGATTCATGCAGCGCTCAGCCGAAGGTACGGAAACATCAGCCTGGAGCCGCTGGACGATAGCGCTGAGACCCAGGCCCGTCGGCGAGCGCTGGAGCAGGCGACTACCCGTCCCGCGCGGTGGCGGCGGCTCCTGGGGAACGGCGCCGCATGACCGTGCATGCGCCGGCCGCCTGGTCAGTCGCCCGGCCGGGACTATGGGCCGCCCGGCATCTCAGTACACAGGTTCTGGCACGCCGGGGCGCACGACCACCGACCGCGCCGACGCCGTCCGGTCGGCACGGCTCAGTCGGCGCATGCCAGCCCAGGCGACGGTGACGGCCTGACTACAGTCCCACTGCGAACAGCGTCAGCCAGGTTAGCTCAGCGCAGATCATGAATGGATCGCGAGCGATCAGGTCTTCCACCGGCCGGTCTTCAGCGAGTCCGGTGAGCCGGTCAAACCGGATGAGTGCGAGGACTAGCGGCAGACAACTGGCCAGGCGGAAGCCTCGCATCCAGTCGTCGTGTTCGGAGATCGCCCAGAGCAGGTATGCGGCCACCATAGCGACGGTGGCCGCGCGCTGACCGGCACGCAGCACGGGGAGCCGATACCAGCGCATGACCGGCCGGTGCGCAGAGGCCTCCTGGCCCAGGACCGAAAGCTCGGTGTACCGCTTTCCGATCGCCACCATGAGCGCGCCGACGCTGCACACGGACAGGAACCACGCCGACGGCGGGACGTGCGTAGCGACCGCGCCCCCCAGGGCGCGCAGCACGAAACCAGACGCGACGAATGCCAGTTCAATTCCCGGCAAGTTCTTCAGGCCGAGGCAGTAAAGCAGCGACATTGCTACATAGATGCCGATCACGACGGCAAGCATCGGCTCGCCGATGCTGAGGCTGGCGACTACGGCGGCTGCCAGACCGGCTCCGGCCATGACCAGCGCCGGCCGGCCGGGGCAGCCGTCCGGCCGCGACCGGCCGCAGTCGCTTGGTCGGGTGCTGGCGATCGCGCTCGGCGTCCAGGACGTCGTTGATGAAGTAGACCGCCGCCGCGGCGGCGGTGAACGCCGCGAAGGCGACGAGCCCGTAGCCGAAACCGTCGTCCCTGCCCAGCGTCGCGCCCGCCAGCGGGGCAGCAAAGACCAGCAGATTCTTCGGCCACTGCCGCGGGCGCGCGGTCTGGATCGCAGCGATGAGCAAGCCAGCAAGGGTGACCGTCCCGACCTGCGTGGTGTGGCTGACGGGCGGAAGCGATCGGCGTTCCCCGGTCGCTTGAGTCGTCCTCGTCATCGCGCCAGATCGCGCATGCGGCTTCCAGGGCCAGCAGGCCGATCCCTGACGGTCGTCATGCCGGGCGGCCTGAAACAGTCGGCCTTAGCACTCGGCACTCGTGTCCTCCATCGCCTCAGGCGGTTATGTGGCCTGTGAGAGCATTCGGGTCGAGTTAGGTCTACCGCAGGACCATGAAGACCTCATGACGCGTCGCCGCTGACGTTCCCTGACGCCGGTCTCGCCGCATGCCAACAATGACCTTGGGCACGCGGACAAGCACCCTCAGGTCGTGCTGACGGTGCGCTGTTACCAGGGCGCCCCGGACTGCGATCACTGTGGGCCAGGAGTAAAACAGGGCCTTGATGCCTGCGCTCGCCGCCGCCCAAGAGGGGAGCAAGCGACCGGCGATGCCGGGCGGCGTTCTTATCTCGCGCGCGTGAGCAGCGGTCCGGTGCGCTCCGTATCGAGCAATGCCTGAAGCGGCCCGCGGACAACTGTCCGGGGCCGCCTCCTGCGCTAAGCCGCTTCGGTGAGCGAGCTAATGCTGGCTATCAGCGCCCGGCAGGCATCCGCCGCCGGACTGGAAGAAGGAATTGTTGCTGAACTCCAGCTGGGTGAGGTAGTGATGGCCGTTGATTACCTGGTTGTAGAGCGCACCAGGCGCGCCGGAGGTCGTGCCGAAGCGGTACGCGCATTCGTCGCCCTGGCAAGGGACCAAGCTGCACGAGGTCGTGACCCACGGCGGCTGCGATCTGAGGCGCTGGTCCAGGATGGCCCAGATCTTCTACTAGGTGGGCGTCCGGGCAAGTTGAGCACGCCCTGACTCCGGGATGTGCTGACTGTCTGCCGCGCTGCCTCGCTGGTCACAAACCTGGGCAACTGCACCTCCCTACCCCTATGACCAGCGAGACTAGCAACAGCCGAGAGGCCGTCGGTTAGTCCGTTGCCAGCAAGTAGCACGCTATGGCCGCAGCTGCGGCGGCGTTGAGTGAGTCGACCTGCCGGCTCATCGGGATCCGGACCATCTCGTCAGCAGCCGCAAGCCAGCGGGGCGACAGGCCATCGCCCTCACTGCCGATCAACAGGGCAAGCTTCGGGGGAGGGGCGACCTGTCCGATCGGTGTCGCGGCGCGGTCGGGTGTCAGGGCCAGCAGCCGGAACCCGATGGTACGCAGCTCGGCCAGGCCCCCGCGCCAGTCGGTCATTCTGCTGTACGGCACGGCAAAGACTGCGCCCATCGACACCTTCACCGCCCTGCGGTACAGCGGGTCGGCGCAGCGAGGCGCCAGGAGGACGGCGTCAAAGCCGAGCGCTGCGGCGCACCGGAACACGGCGCCGACGTTGGCGTGATCCGTGATGTCCTCCAGGACGACGACTCGCCGGGCGCCCGCAAGGATCTCACTGACCTGGGGGAGTGGCAGCCGCTGCATCGAGGCCAGTGCGCCGCGATGCACGCGGTAGCCGGTCAGCCGCTCGGCGACCGCGGCAGGCAGTACGTACAGCGGCGCCGGGCAGCCCGCGGCTACATCCGCGATCGTGGCCAGCTTGTCCTCCGCGACTAGCAGCGACCGGACCGGGTAGCCACTCGCGATGGCGCGCCGGATGACCTTCTCGCCTTCGGCGATGAACAGGCCCTCGGCCGCCTCCAGGCTGCGCCGCAGGTGCACGTCAGTCAGCCGCACGTAGTCTGCTAGCCGGGGGTCACTGACGTCGCTTACCCGCACCGAAACTGCCACGGCGCATAGTCTGCCCGCATACATCCGAACCGGCTGGCGGCGGTCCGGGAACGAGCACGGTCAAGGTAGCTATAAATCGCCTACTGCACTGGCCATCCCGTACGCCCGGATGACCGGCAGCCGCGCCGATCGCACCGCGCTATTGCTGGGCACCGAGGTGACGGGCTCTCCTCGCGCTGGCTCGCCGAGGCTGATCAGGCCGTGTGCATCCATTGCCTGCCAGTGGCCGGCGGCCGACTAGTTCGACTGGGGGCGGCTCAAGCGGCCCAGATGCGCCGCGCGTAAGCCGCGAAGTTCGTGCCGAGAATCTTCTCGATCCGGCTCTGCCGGTAGCCGCGCTGCTCCAGCAGGCGGATCAGCTCAAAGAACTGATTCACGCCGCGCAGGTCGATGACGAACGGGAGGGTGTCGGCCCGCTCCCCGGCGGCGCTGACGCCGGCCGCCTGGCGCTGCGCGACGTGCTCCGCCAGCGTCGCCCGGTAGGCGTCCAGGTCATCGATCGAGGTGACCGAGCCGTCCGTGCCGATGCCGACGTGGTCCTCGCCGCACACGTTGACCGCGTGGTCGATGTGCTCGACGACATCGCAGGCGCGCGCGTGGCCGGAGCTGTTCAGGAAGGGCATGAAGTAGATGCCGACGAAGCCGCCGCGCGATGCCACCAGCCGCAGTTCCTCGTCCGTCTTGTTGCGCGGCAGGTCGGTCAGGGCCCGGCAGCCGGTGTGATTGATCGAGACCGGCTGGCGGGAGATCTGGGCGGCCTCCAGGCAGGTCCGTTCCCCGCTGTGCGACAGGTCGACCATGATCGAGCTGTCGTTCAGGCTCTCGACCACCTGCCGGCCGAATGCGGTCAGGCCGCGGTTCCCGGTCGCCATCGAGCCGTCGCCGATGTGGTTCGCCTGGTTGTAGGTCAGCTGGATGACGCGCACGCCCGAGCTGTCCGAACAGTCGCGACCCGGGCCAGATCGGTCGCCGATCGCGACGGCGTTCTGGAAGCCGTAGATGATGCCGATCTTGCCCGCGCTCCTGGCCCGGTAGATGTCGTCGACGGTGCGGACCTTGATCAGGTCGGCCGCGTTCCCGGCGACGATCGAGTCCCAGACGTCGATCTCGTGCATCGTGTGCTCGAACGGCGGCAGGTCGCCCATGGTGTAGCCGAGCGTGATGTTCACCGCGGTGAGGCCCGAGGCGTGCGCGTCGGCCAGCGCGCGCCGGTCGATCGTCAGCTCGTCGCTGGCCTGGTTCAGGTGGCCGGCCGCTTCCGCCGACTGCTCCGCGTTGGGGTTGTCGAGACTCCCGAGCGCGTTGATGATCAGGTAATCAGTGCCGGTGCTCACTCGGCCGCCCGATACTCCGATCGGCCGTAGCGGCGGCCGCGCTTGACGACGAAGCTGATGCTGCGCAGGTTGGCCAGGTCCGCCACCGGATCGTCGGCCAGGACGACGAAGTTCGCCAGCTTGCCCGCTTCGATCGCTGCCCATGGTGGCCTGCGCGCCGATGCTCCTGGCGCCGATCAGGGTGGCGGAGCGGATGACCTGCTGCGGCCGGGATGCCGCAGTGCTGCGCGAGGAACGCCATCTCGTCGTGCAGGGCCGGGAAGGGGTGATCCGGGCCCGGTCTCGTAGTCGGTGCCCGCGGATATCGAGACCCCGGCCCGGTAGGCCTGCGCGGTCAGGCGCGGCCGACAGGGCCGCGTTCGGCCGCGGCCCGCGGGCCTGGCCATCAGGGTCGGCTCGGCGGGTCCCACGGGCTGCTCCACATGCTGGCGGTCGCGTCCAGAATGGTGCCGCGCGAGCGCATCTGGGCGAACAGCGAGTCCAGCAGCGGGTCATCGCCGGCGCCGAACCGGTCGTAGTCGATCGGCGGCTTGTCCTTGTAACGTGGACAGCTGGTCCGCGGCGGCCTCGTACGCAAGCGAGGTGACGTGCGAGACGGAGTCGACGCCCGCGCTGATGACCTGGCCGGGCTGGCCGGGAACACCGTGCCGTGGGCCCACACGCTGATGCCCTGGCGGTGCGCCTCGGCGGTGATGGCGGCGACGGTGTGGCCGGGCAGATCGGCGTAGATCTTGATCGCGGTGGCGTGCGTTCCCCTGGCCATGGCGACGGCGAGCGGCAGGTCGGTCTCGTCGGTGATCGCCTGCATCCAGGGCACCGAGCCCGGCGTCTCGCCCTGCGACACCTGCCAGGTGCGCGGGTCGTCGAAGAAGCCAGGGCCGGCCATCAGGGCGGCGTAGTGGATGTCCGGGCCGGGGATCTCGCCGACCCGGGTCGCCCCGGCCGAGGTCGCTGATCTGACGCAGGTCATCGGCCATGATCCGGATCGCGGTGACGCCGCCGTAGACGTGCCGGCGCAGGATGGCCTCGGCGGCGGCCCGATCGGGCGGCGTCGCGATGTGCTGGTGCGAGTCGATCAGGCCGGGGATGACGAACCGGCCCGCCAGGTCGAAGACCGCTGCGCCGTCGCCCGGTCCGCGGGAACCTCATCGTCCGGAGCTACCAGGACGATCTCGGCGCCGTCCGCCACGATCGTCATCGACTGCCGGGCCGGCTGGCCGGTCCCGTCGAGGAGCGTCGCTCCGCGGTAGAACGCGACCGATCCGGCGTCGGGCTGGGCAAACGGCGCCGGAGCGCCGGTTTCGTCCATGCACGTCCCTCTGGGTAAGCCTCAAAACCCGCTAATCACTCGATAACTCCACAATACGCGAGGTCATCGAACCCCCGGCCCGTGACCAGCCTGTGACCAGCAGATTTACCCGTTCCCGCCGGTGATCCCGCCGGTCGCTCCCTATGGCCGCTGAGCGCGCGGCCAACCACGCTGGCTCTATCGGACGGGTCTCGCCCGCCGATTGTCCGGGCCGCATGGGTCGGTTGCGGATCAGGAAACCTAAAGGAGGAGAGAGCATCGATGCGTACGCGCACACGGGGTTCTCTGGTCGTCGCCAGCCTGGCTGTGCTGGCGATGACGGCAGCCGCCTGCGGCGGCTCAACGAAGGCGGGCAACGGCAGTAACACGCCCGGCTCCGGCTCGATCGGCAACGGCATCCAGGCCCTCAACGGGGGCGGCACGCCGGTCAAGGGCGGCACCCTGAACATGCTGGGCGACGGTGACGTCGACTGGATGGACTACAACGCCAGCTACTACAGCATCGGCTACCTCGCGCAGCGGATATACCTGCGCGGGCTCTACGCGTACCCGGCGGCTCCCGGCAAGACGACGACGGTAGCTCCCGATCTCGCCACCGCGCTGCCGACCTTGACCAACGGCGGCAAGACCTACACGGTCACGATCCGGTCCGGCGCGATGTGGAACACGAGCCCGGCCCGCCAGATCACCGGCGCGGACGCGGTCCTCGGCCTGAAGCGGACGTGCAACCCCACCCCCACGAGCTTCGGCGGGCGGCCGGACTTCGCGAACCTCATCGTCGGCTACAGCACGTTCTGCGCGGGCTTCGCCAAGGTCTCCCCGACGTCGGTCTCGGCCATCAAGAACTACATCGACACGCACAACATCTCCGGCGTGACCGCCAGCGGCAACACCGTCACCTACAACCTGACCCAGCCCGCGTCGTACTTCGCCGACCAGCTGACCCTGCCCGCGTTCAACCCGGCCCCGGTCGAGAGCCTGAACTACCTGCCGGGCAGCATCGCGTCCGAGACGCATCAGTACGCCGACGGGCCCTACGAGATCAAGTCCTACGTGCCAGCGAAGTCGATCCAGTTCGTCCGCAATCCGGCCTGGAACGCCGCGACGGATCCCATCCGCAAGGCCTATGTCAACGCGATCAAGGTGAGCGAGACCGGCAACCCGATCACGATCCAGCAGATCCTGCAGACCAACACGGCCGCGGGCGGCATGGAGTTCAACAGCTTCCCGCCGGTCGCGTCGCTGCCGGGTCTCATCGCCCAGATGAAGGCCGGGAGCAAGGACTTCAACCTCGGCCCGACGTTCGGCTCGAACCCGTATCTGTCCTTCAACACCGTGTCGCCGAACAACGGCGGGGCGCTGGGCAAGGTCGCGGTTCGGCAGGCGCTGAGCTACGCGATCAACCGCAGTCACCTGATCCAGGACGACGGCGGCCCCATCGTCAGCCCGCCGCTGACGCACGTGCTGCCGAACGGCATCAACGGCGCGCAGTACGTGCCGGCTAACTTCAACCCGTTCCCGTACAACGTGGCCAAGGCCAAGTCGATGCTGAAGGCCGCGGGTTACCCGAACGGGCTGAATCTGACCGTCCTGTACAACGCCGAGTCCACTTTCGAGCCGAAGATGTACCAGACGCTGCAGGCCGACATGGCCCCGGCGGGCATCCACCTGAAGGCCCTCGCGGTTCCGTCCGCTGACCTGTATGTCAAGTACCTGACGGTGCCCAGCACGGCCACGAACGGGACGTGGGACATCGCGATGAACGGCTGGGGTCCGGACTGGTTCGGCGACGCCGCGGCCTCGTTCTTCGGGCCGATCTACTCGGGTGCAGGAGCGTACCCGCCGGTCGGGAGCAACTTCTCCCAGTACAACAACCCGGCCGTCAACGCCCTCATCACCAAGGCGGCGAGCCAGGCGAGCACGGTAGCGGCGGGCAAGCTGTGGGCCAAGATCGATCAGATGGTGACGATGGAGGCACCGACGTTCCAGATCACTCAGGACCTGCAGCCGCTCTTCCACTCCAGCTTCGTGCACAACGCGGTGTACGTGCCGGCGATCCAGAACTTCGACCCGACCAACGTCTGGCTGAGCACCCCCGGCTCCTGAGCCGGTAGCCAGCACTAGCCAACGCGGTTCCCCTGTCGCCCCGACCGGCGCAGGGGAACCGCGTTCCTTTGCGCCCGTTCAGCTACCGTTCGGCACTTGCTCAGCCACACCTTGATGACTGATCGGAATGGCGCTGTTATCCAATCGCTGGCAATGCCGATAACGATAGATATCCATGGGGATAGCGTCAGGTCACTCAGACCCGGCGGATCCGCGCGACCGGTTCGGTGAACTGGTGCGAGGCCGCCGGGTCGCGGCCGGCCTTACTCAGGAGGAACTCGCCGAGCGATCCGGCCTGGGCGTGCGGACCATCAGCGACATCGAGCGCGGCCGGATCGGCCGGCCGCACCGCCGGTCGGTGGATCTGCTCTGCGACGCGCTCGGGCTGGCCCGGCCGGGCCGCGACCGGGGCGGGCGATGGCCGGCCGACGGAGCGGTCCCGGCGGCAATGACCCCGGCCGGAACAGTGCCGGCCGAAGCGGGGCCGGCCGGAGCTGTGCTGGCCGGAGAGGGGCCAGCCGGCGGAATGCGACAGGTAGTGCCGCGGCAGCTGCCCGCGGCGATCCGGCATTTCGTCGGCCGGGCCGTCGAGCTGAAGGCCCTGGACGGGCTGCTGGACTCGGTCGACAGTGCGGCGGGCACGCCGCAGATCGCGTCGATCAGCGGGACCGCCGGGGTGGGCAAGACTGCGCTCGCCGTGCACTGGGCGCACCGCGCGGCCGAGCGCTTCCCGGACGGGCAGCTGTACGTCGACCTGCGCGGCTTCGAGCCGTCCGGGACGCCGGTGGCGCCGCCGGACGCGATCAGGGGCTTCCTCGACGCGTTCGGCATGCCGGCCGAGCGCATCCCGGCGAGCCCGGACGCGCAGGCGGCCCTGTACCGCAGCCTGCTGGCCGGCCGCCAGGTGCTGATCATCCTGGACAACGCCAGCGACGAGGCGCAGGTGCGCCCGCTGCTGCCGGGGAGCTCGCCGTGCATGGTCGTCGTGACCAGCCGGCGCCAGCTCGCTGGGCTGGCGGCCACCGAATGCGCGCACCTGCTGACCCTCGATGTGCTTACCCGGGCCGAAGGCCAGGAGATGCTGTCCCGCCGCCTGGGGGCCGAACTCGTCGATCGCGAGACCGAGGCGGTCGCCGAGCTCATCAGCTTGTGTGCCCGGCTGCCGCTCGCGCTGGCCATCGCCGCCGCGCGCAGCGCGGCCCGGCCGTCCCGTCCGCTCCAGGCGCTGGTCGAGGAGCTGCGCCCGGCGCAGGACCGGCTGAAGGTGCTCGACGCGGCGGACACGGCGGACGAGGCCACCAGCGCGCGGGCGGTGCTGTCCTGGTCCTACCAGGGCCTCACCCCGCCCGCCGCGCGGATGTTCCGGCTGCTGGCGGTGCACCCGGGACCGGACAGCACCGCCGCCGTCGCCGCCAGCGTGGCCGGGATCGCGCCGGACGAGGCCCGGCCGCTGCTCGCCGAGCTGGTACTCGCGAACCTGCTGGCCGAGCACGACGACGGCCGGTTCAGCTGCCACGACCTGCTGCGGGCCTACGCCGCCGAGCAGGCGGGCCGGTCCGAGCGCGACGAAGATCGCCGGGCGGCCATGCACCGGATGCTGGACCACTACCTGCACACCGCGTTCGGGGCCGCGATGCTGCTGGATCAGATCGATCCGCCCGCCCCGCCGCCCGCCGCGCTGCCGGGAGTCTCGCCGGAGGTGCTGGCGGACCGTCGGCAGGCGTACGCCTGGTTCGAGGCCGAGCGACCGGTCTTGTCCGCCGCGATCAGCTACGCCGCTCGGCACGGGTTCGACGGCCATGCCTGGCACTTGCCGCAGGCGTTGCGCGAGTTCTACATCCGCCGCGCGTACTGGGCCGAGTCGGCCGCGACCCAGCAGGTCGCCGCCGCGATCGCCGGCCGGGCCGCGGACGAAGCCGGGCAGGCGACCGCGCACCGGGGTCTCGGCGCCGCCCTCGTCCGGCTCGGCCGGTACGCAGAAGCCGCGGTGCACCTGGATCTCGCGCTTGACCTGTACCGGCGGCTGGGGGATCGGCCGGGGAGTGCCGGGTCATCTTCCAGCAGGCCGTCATGTTCGGCCTGCAGGACGACTACCGGCGGGCGCTGAGCTGCGGCCGGCTGGCCCGGCGGCTGGCCAGGGCGGCCGGCCAGCAGGCCGACGAGGGTCACGCCCTGAACGTCACCGGCCAGTTCCACGCCCGGCTGGGCCGGCGCTGGCTGGCGATGGCGTACTGGGAGCGCGCGCTCGCGCTGCACCGGCAGAGCGGCAACCGGCTCGGCGAGGCGCTCACCCAGCAGAACCTCGGCGTGCTGCGGTTGCACTCGGGCGACGGCAAGGGCGCGATCGCGCTGCTGGCCGAGGCCGCCCTGATCTGCGCGGAGACCGGCGACCGGTTTTATTACGCCGACATCATCGACGAACTCGGCGACGCTTATCAGGCGGCCGGCAATCTGCCGGCCGCGCACGAGTCATGGCGGCAAGCGCTGGCCGAATTCGAGGACCTGCAGCATCCCAGGGCCAAGCAGTCCAGGGCCAAGCTCCCGGCGCACGCCCGGTGCAAGCCGGCGCTCGCCTGAGCGGCGGCTACCAGACGGGCGCCGCGAACTCCCCGGCGATGTCCCGCTTGATCCACGCAACCGGGTTGGCGCCGAAGTCGCGCTGGTAATCGCCGGGGCCGGCTGGGACCTGGCCAAGGTGCGCGGCACCCGCTACAACACCGGCGACGGCATCGTGATGGCGCTCGACGCCGGCGCGATGTCGTGGGGCAACTGGTCCGGCGCGCACGCGGTCGGCTGGGACCTGAACGCACCGCCGTTCGGCGACCCGGCCGTCGGCGACGGGTTCCAGAAGCACAGCTACCCGTTCGGGATCATCGTGAACGGCCGCGGCGAGCGCTTCGTCGACGAGGGGGCTGACTTCCGCAACTACACCTACGCCAAGTACGGGGAGCGGGTGCTGGAGCAGCCGGGCCGGTTCGCCTGGCAGATCTTCGACCGCAAGGTCAACAGCCTGCTGCGGGATGAGTACCGGATCCGCCAGGTCACCAAGGCCACCGGGAACACCCTCGAGGAACTGGCCGGCCGGATGGACGGCGTCGACCCGCGCGGCTTCCTGGCCACGGTCGCGGCGTTCAACGAAGCCGTGGACGAGTCGGCCCCGTTCAACCCGAGTATCAAGGACGGCCGCCGGACCAACGGCCTGGCCATCGACAAGACCAACTGGGCGAACCGGCTGGACGAGCCGCCGTTCGAGGCCTACGCCATCACGTGCGGCATCACCTTCACCTTCGGCGGCCTGAAGATCACTCCGCAGGCCGAGGTCGTCGACACCGACGGCGCGGTCATGCCCGGCCTGTTCGCGTGCGGCGAGCTGGTGGGCGGGATCTTCTACCTCAACTACCCGGGCGGCGCCGGGCTGACGAACGGCTCCGTATTCGGGCGCATCGCCGGCCAGCAGGCCGGAGAGTTCGCTGTCGGTTCCGCGGAGAACTGACTCCGCGCCGGGGCCAGCGGCCTGCCGCTAGACCCAGGTAGCCGCGGCTGACGCACGCAGCCGGGCCGCGACGCCGGGCGGCGCGCCGACGTGGTCGAGGCCGAGCAGGGCCGCGCCCGCGACCGGCGGCACGTCCACGGTGCGCACGTCGGCGCCGGGCAGCTCGGCCAGGATCAGCTCCCGGATCGTGCCCGACAGCAGCGGATCGCGGGCGGTCATCAGGCTCCCGCCGAGTACCACCGGCACCGCCCCGGCCAGCCCGAGCCGCCGCGCCGCGACCGTCGCCATCGTGCAGATCTCGCTCGCCTGGCGCCGTACCACGTCGGCCGCGACCTGGTCGCCGCGGCCCGCGACCGCGAACAGCACCGGCACCAGACCGTGCAGCTCGGCGTAGCTCGATCGTGCCGCGGTACAGCCCGATGACGACGTCCTCGACCCGGTCGACGCCGAAGTGCGCGGGCACCGCGGTCCGCAGCCCGGTGTCCGGGCCGCGGCCGTCCTCGGCCCGGACCGCCCACCACAGCGCCTCGCCGCCGAGCTGGCCGCCGCCGCCCCAGTCACCGCTCATCTCGCCGAGGGCGAGAAACCGGGTCGTCTCGCCGCCGGGCGCCACGCCGACGCAGTTGATCCCGGCCCCGCAGACGACGCCGACGCCCCAGTGCGCCCCGGAGTCGTCCAGGCCGGCCCGCAGCACCGCGAACGTGTCGTTGACCACCGACACGGTCGTCCGACCAGCGCTGACTCGCGATCAGCTCGCGCAGCTCGGCTTCCTCGTCGGGCAGGTCGGCGCCCGCCAGGCAGGCCGACGTGTGCGCGGCGATCGGCCCGTCCGGCGGCACGCCCGCCCGCGCGGCCGCGGCCCGGACCAGATCGGTCAGCACCGTGACCATCCCGTCCCGGCCGATGCCCTGATGATTGGACCCGCCGCCGCGGACCGAGGAAAGCACGCTGCCGTCGGTGGCGACGAGCGCCACATCGGTCTTGCTGTTGCCGCCGTCGATCGCCAGAACCGCGGCGGGCTCCGTCACCGATTCGCCCAGGGAAGGAACGCCGCGTTCTCCGCCAGCAGGCGATCGGTAAGTTTCTGGGCGAGGTCGTACTGGCCCGACGATCGGGTTCGCGAGCAGCGCCTTGGCCACCCGGTCGCGGCCGCCGTGCACAGCGGCCGCCGACGGCCAGTTCCTCGTACGCCGACGCGTGCGCGATCAGCCCGGTCATCAGCGGGTCCAGCGGGGCCACGTCCACCGGCACGGCGCCGTCGGCGCCCACGATGGCCGAGACCTCGATCACCGCCCGGTCAGCTGAGGAACGGCAGCGTCCCGTTGTTACGGACGTTCACCACCTGGCGGTCGCGGGCGTCGGTCAGCAGCGACGCCAGCAGCGCGACGGCCGCCTCGGAGTAGAACGCGCCGCCGCGGTGGGTGAGCAGTTCGGGCTTGGTGTCGAGAGCCGGATCGGCGTACATCTCCAGCAGCTGCCGCTCGATCTCGGCGACCGCCTGCGCCCGGGTCTCGCGGCCGCGCTCCTCCTCGACAACGTCGTCGTGCGCCCAGTAGTACCGCAGGTAGTACGACGGCACGGCGCCGTAGGTCGTGGTCACTGCCAGCGGCAGCCCGGTGTGCGCGGCGATCTGTTCGCCGTGGTGCGCGATCAGGCCGGGCAGCTTGTCGTCGCCGTCGACCAGCACCGGCCCGCTCCCAGGTGAGGTGGTTGAGCCCGACGTGATCGAGGTCGACCGCCTCCGGCGCGACGCCGAGCATGGCCGCGGCCATCCGCTGGTAGCCGATGGCGACGTTGCAGAGGCCGATGGCGCGGTGACCGGCGTCCAGCAGCGCCCTGGTGACGATGCCGACCGGGTTGGTGAAGTCGATGATCCACGCGTTCGGCGCGGCCAGCTGCCGCACCCGCTCGGCGACGTCGAGCACGACCGGCACGGTCCGCAGCGCCTTGGCGAAGCCGCCCGCGCCGGTCGTCTCCTGGCCGATGCAGCAGAACTCGAGCGGCCAGGTCTCGTCCCGGTGCCGGGTCGCCTGGCCCGCCGACCCGCAGCTGGATCAGGACCGCGCCGGCGCCCTCGACGGCGGCGTCGAGGTCGGCGGTCCAGCTGACCTTCGCCGGGTGGCCGTACCTGGCCATGATCCGGGCCGAGAACGGGCCCACCACCGACAGCCGGCCGCATCGGGATCGACCAGCACCAGCTCGGTGATCTTGATGTCGCCGGTCAGCCGGGCGATGCCGTCGATCAGCTCGGGGGTGTAGGTGGAGCCGCCGCCGATGACAGCGAGTTTCATTTAGAACGCCTTTACTTCCGCGCCGGACTGCGCGACGTGGCAGGCGGCATCGTGACCAGGGACGAGCGGCAGCAGCCGCGGGGTTTCGGTGTGGCAGATGTCGATGGCCAGCGGGCAGCGGAACCGGAACCGGCAGCCCGGGGCCGGGTCGATCACCCGCGGCTGGTGGCTCTACCTGCCGCTGTCCCTGGCCGCCTGGACGCTGCTGCACGCCAGCGGCGTGCACCCGACGCTCGCCGGGGTGGCGATGCGCCTGGGTTCCGGGTACGGCCGGACCCCGGCGAGCGTGAGGCACCGGCCGAGCAGCTCAAGCGCACCTGCAACCGCTCTCCGCCGGGGTGTGCGTACCCGGCGTTCGCCTTCATGGCGGCCGGTGTCGCTGTCCCGGGGCGGCGCTGTGGGCCTTGGCCACGACGGGTCGCCCTGGCCGTCGTCGCCGGCCTGGTGGTCGCCAAGCCCGCCGGGTGCTGGGCGGCTGCTGCGCCGTCGCGCTGCGCACCCGGCTCGCCCGGCTCCCCGCCGGGCTCTCCTGCAGCAATTCGTACGCCTGGTGGCCTGTGGCGCCGGGTGCCGGTTCACCGTCAGCCTGCTCATCGCCGAGCTGGCCTTCGAGGCACCCGCGGAGGCCGCCCGCGTCGAGTGCGCCGTATCGGCGTACGCTGATCGCCTCGGTCCTGGCCGCGCTGCTGCTGCGCCGCCGGGCCTGCGCTCCACGCCCGGTAACCTCCGCCTCGGCGTCACCGCCTACGCGCATGGAAGCTCGGGCCGGGGCGATCGACAACGCCGTCGTGCTGATCGACGGCGCCTGGACACACCACTTCGTCAGCGCGCCAACGGCAGCCGGTTCCACGTGGTGGAGGCCGGTTGCCGGGCCGCTGGTGCTGTTCCTGCACGGCTTGCCGGAGTTGTGGCGGGCGTGGCACCGGCAGCTCGCGAGGTAGCCGACGCCGGCTTCACCGCGGTCGCCGTCGACATGCGCGGCTGAGCACGCGACAGGCGCCGCGCGGGTACGACGGGTACACCCTCGCCGCCGACGTCACCGGGCTGATCCGGGCGCTCAGCAGGCAAGCCGGTGGCCCTGGTCGGCGGCAGCGGCGGCATGATCCATCGAGGACCACCGCGTTCACCCGCAGTCGCGTTGCGCCCACCTGGTCGTCTCCGGCGCGGCGCACCCGTTGCGGCTGCGCTCCGCGCTCGTCACCGACCCGCGCGGGCGGTCCGCCCTCGGCCACACCGGTGCTCAAGTTCCAGCTGCCCGGTACGAACACGTGGTGACCCGCGACGACGCCACCCTGGTCGGTCGGTACCTGCGGGAATGGGCCGGGCCGCGCTGGGTCGCCGGCCCCGACTTCGCCGACTACGAAGCGCAAGTGCCGCGCCGCGATGCAGATCCCGCAGGCGGCCTTCTGCGCGCTGGAGTCCTACCGCTGGGCGTTCCGCTCGGTGCTGCGGCTGCACGGGTACCGCTTCGTCAAGCTGCTCCAGCAGCCGGTCACAGCGCCTGCAACTGCACGGCGCCCTCGACCCGGCCGTGCTGCCGCGCGCCGCCGACTACGGCAGCGTCACCGCCCGGTACCGGTCGCACTGCTGAACAGCGTCAGGGACTTCCCGCACGTCGAGGTGCCGGAGCTGTTCACCGGCGCCGTGCTGCTGGAGTGGCTGAAGGCCTGACTAGACGCGGTACTCGCGTTCGCTCACGTCCGAGGCGGGCGCCCAACCCTGGTACACGCCGAAGTCGAACTCCTCGAGGCCGAGCGCGGCCGCGACCGGCGCCTTGCCGCCGGTGTACTCCACACCCGCAGCCAGCCCTCGTGCTCGCCGAGCACCAGGAACGGCTCGTTGCGCCACCCGGCAGGTGGTGCGCACGTACATGAAGTCCTCGACGTCGCCGACCGGGACCACCAGCCGGTGCCGCCGTAGTGCACCCGGGTGAAGCCGGGGACCGGCACCGCGCTGTAGAGCCGTACGGCGTCGCCGTCCGGGCTCGCCTCGTAGACCACGCCCCGATAGGTCGCCTGGTACCCGTCCCGGAT